>DXMV01000020.1 GCA_019414055.1 Collinsella sp. | reverse complement strand
GACATAACCGGTGTAGCCTTCACGCAGCGAAGCTGTTGGAATAAATGCGACTTTTTTATTTTCAATTTCTTCCTTTATCAGACTTCCTACACTTGAAAAGTGAGAACATAAAAACAGTTTCATCAATATTCTCCTTTATATATAAATTCTTATTTGTTGAACTAAGCCGTGTATACCATACTCTCCAATGAAAGAACGCCCTGATAGAGCGAAATTTTGTCGTTTTCCTGCGTGCGTGCGTACACACTCCACAGGAATTCTAAGGGGCCTGCCCCCTTAGCACACGGACTTTGGAACAAAGTCTAGTGTTTTACGCCTTGCCAGAGGTGTACAGGCTCCCGGTATGCACGTACGAAGCAATTGCCATCAATGCCCCATATAAGTGGCGATCAAGTTCGCATAAAGCGACCTTGATCCCGCAAAACAAAAGACAGGATACCATCACCACGATGATACCCTGCCTCTGTTCGTTCCTGTTTACCGTTCCGAGTAGTCCTTCCGCAGAATTTCCGATAAACAAAAAACGTACCCGAACCCTTTCTCGTAAAGAATCGGGTTCGAGTACGAACTGAATGCTGGAGCAATAAAAAACGACCAGAAAGGTGCCCCTTTGTGGTGGTTTTGGGCCAGTCCTAGAGCGTGTGGCCGTAGGTGTTGGCAGCCTTGATGGCGGCGGCGAACTTTTCGTCGGTGAAGGGCTCGGGGTTTCCCTGCTTCCACTCGTTGGTGGCGTGTGCGAACTCGCACAGGGCCGGGATATCGGACTCGGAAAGCCCGACCTGCTCAAGCGTCACGGGCAAGCCCATCTGCTTGTTAAAGGCTGCGTAGCGCTCAAGGTTCTCGGTATCGCCCGTGTAGGCAAACAGCACGAGCACGCCCAGGCTCACGACCTCGCCATGCAGGTAGGTGCCCTCGCGCGGAATGCTGCAGGTGGCGTTGTAGAACGCATGCGCCACGCTCGAGTTGTAGTAGTAATCGTTTTGGTTGGTCAGGTTGGAGACGTAGCCCGTGTTGACCACGATATCGAGCGCGATCTGCTTGACGGCTTCGGTCGACAGGTTCTGGCGAACGTCCTCAAGACCCTGCACGCCATAGGTAAACAGCGGCTCGGAGCAGGTGTGTGCGAGCGCCAGGCCAAGACCGGCGGTGTGCTCCAGGTTGCCGGCGCTCGTGGCGTACTCGACCTCGGGCTGCTTGGACAGGGCATCGCCCACGCCCGCCCAGAAGTACTCCGCCGGAGCCTCGGCGATGATCTTGGGGTTGATGAAGATGTGCGCGGGTCGGTTGGGGTACGAATAACCCTCGAGCGAGCCGTCGTCGTTGTAGACGACGGCAATGGCGGTCGCGGCCGAGCAGTTGGAGCAGATCGTCGGTACCGTAAAGACGATCTTCTTGAGCTCGATGGCCGCTGTCTTGACGGTGTCGAGCGCCTTGCCGCCGCCGCATGCGATGAGAACGTCGGCTTCTTGGCAGGCAGGGGAGTTCACAACCTTGTCGATATTGGCGCGCGTACTGTTGGTGCCGTAGACGCGCGTCTCCAGAATCTCGACGTCGGTGCCCTCCAGTGCCGCTTCGATACCGGGAAGCGCCGCGGCCAGTGCTCGTTTACCACCGATAATCGCGACCTTGGCCGCTCCGTACTCGGCCAGCGCGCCGGACAGCTCGTCAAAGCAATCCTCGCCGACGGTATAGTCGCTCATTCCAATCGTGCGCATAGCAGCCTTCTTTCGTTCGATAAAGTGCTTTCAGGTATTTTGCTCCAAGAGAAGGCTTGCGGCCGTGAGAAATTTCTAAAGTATGAAACCAATGTTGAGGGTTTTTCGCCGGCGTTGACCGTGCTACCATACAGCGCATAAGCGTTGATGGGGACGAGTAGTCGGCCGTCCGCATGCCACAGAGAGCGGGGAGCGCTGAGAGCCCGTGCATGCGACCGATGAAAATCACCCCGGAGCTGCGGTCCCAACGGGCGCGCCGTACAGGCACGTCTTAGTAGACATCGCCGAGATGGTCGTCGATACAGGCCAGCCGAGTAACGGATGCGAGCGCGCTGTAATGCGGGCGAGGGCATCTAAGCTGGGTGGTTAAGCGAAGAGCTTTTGCGGGCACATAGTCCGTTTTGTGGCGCTTCGTCCCAGCTTGTAGGGACGGGCGCTTTTTTGGTGCCCAGAGGGCGTGCGCGCCCACGACATGAAAGGGGTACCGTGGCAAACGAGTACAAGCAGACGATGAATCTGCCCAAAACCGGCTTTCCCATGCGTGCCGGTCTTTCCAAGTCCGAGCCCAAGCGACTCAAGGATTGGCAGGACAACAAGGTCTACGAGCAGGTTCTGAAGAAGAACGAGGGTCACAAGAAGTTCGTGCTGCACGACGGCCCTCCGTACGCCAACGGTCCGATCCATATCGGCCACGCCATGAACAAGATCTCCAAGGACATGATCAACCGCTACTGGATGATGCAGGGCTATGAGGTCCCTTATGTCCCCGGTTGGGACTGCCATGGTCAGCCGATCGAGCATAAGGTCGAGGAGAAGCTCGGCACCGAGAAGTTCAACCAGACCTCCACGGCTAAGATCCGCGAGCTCTGCAACAAGTTCGCTGTCGAGAACATCGAGCTTCAGAAGGCCGGCTTCCGTCGCCTGGGCGTGCTCGGCGACTGGGACAACCCGTATCTGACGCTCTATCACCAGCATGATGCCGCCGACATCGAGGTCTTTAAGGCCATGTTCGATAAGGGCATGATCTATCGTGGTCACAAGCCGGTTCACTGGTGCAAGCACTGCCACACCGCGCTGGCCGAGGCCGAGATTGAGTACTCCGACGAGACGAGCCCCTCTATCTTCGTTCGCTTTGAGATGACCTCCAAGCCCGCCGGCCTCGAGAACTTCGACGGCCCGGTCGACTTCATCATCTGGACGACCACCCCGTGGACCATCCCCTCCGACCAGGCCGTTTCCCTCAAGCCCGGCGCCGCCTATGTCGCCGTTGAGCACGATGGTCGTGCCGAGGTCATGCTTGAGGACCTGGCTCCCAAGTGCTGCGAGGAGTTTGGCTGGGAGTATACCCCGGTTATGGTCGATGGCAAGCCCTACGTGGTTCCCGCTGAGACCTTCCATCACATCCACTACAAGCAGCCGATCTTTGACGGTGTTGAGGGCGTGGCGCTGCTGGCCGATTACGTCGGTGTCGACGACGGTACCGGTATCGTCCACAACTCGCCCGGCCATGGCGTCGACGACTACTTTGCCTGCCTCAAGGAGGGCATCACCGACATCTGCATGCCGGTCGATGACGACGGCAAGTTTTACACCGGCGAGGAGTTTGGCACCGGTGGTCCCTTTAGCGGTATGGACACCGACGAGGCCAACCCGCACATCATCGAGTTCCTGCGCGAGCGCGGCACCTTGGTCCTCGAGAAGAAGATCACGCACAGCTATCCGCATTGCTGGCGCTGCAAGCACCCGGTGCTCTTCCGTGCTACCGACCAGTGGTTCGTCTCGATGGACAAGACCGGCTTGCGCGAGCAGGCTGGCAAAGAGGTCCGCGAGAACGTCAAGTGGTATCCGGCACACGCCGCCAACCGCATTGGCGCTATGGTCGAGCAGCGTCCCGACTGGTGCATCAGCCGCCAGCGCAACTGGGGTGTGCCTATCCCCAGCTACACCTGCGCCGATTGCGGCGAGAAGGTCATGAACGACGCCACGCTTGACGCCGTCATCAAGCTCTTCCACGAGAAGGGCTCCGACGCCTGGTTCACCGACGCTCCCGAGAGCTACCTTGGCGAGGCCTGCGTCTGCCCCAAGTGCGGCGGCCATCACCTCAAGGCCGATAAGGACATCCTCGACGTGTGGTGGGATTCCGGCGTCTCCTGGAAGGCCGTCTGCGAGTACCGTCCCGAGCTGGAGTACCCGGCGGACGTCTACCTCGAGGGCTCCGACCAGCACCGCGGTTGGTTCCAGAGCTCGCTGCTCACTTCGGTGGGAGCCAACGGCCACGCTCCGTACAAAGCGGTCGTCTCGCAGGGCTTCACCCTCGACGGCCAGGGCCGTAAGATGTCCAAGTCGCTCGGCAACGTCATCGACCCCAACAAGGTCTGTGACGAGATGGGCGCCGACATCATCCGTCTGTGGGTCGCCTCGGTCGATACCAGCTCCGACGTCTCCATCGATCACGAGATTCTCGCTCGTACGTCCGATGCCTACCGTCGTTTCCGCAACACGCTGCGCTTCCTGCTCTCCGAGCTCGAGGGTCAGTTTGAGCCCGAGACCGACGGCGTCGCCTTTGCCGACCTGCTGCCGCTCGACAAGCTCATGGTTGCCCGCCTGACCCAGGTCCAGGCCGAGGTCGACGATGCCTACGCCAGCTACGAGTTCCCGCGTGCCTACCGTGCACTCTACGACTTCGTGGTTACCGAGCTTTCCAACGTGTACCTCGACGCCCTGAAGGACCGTCTGTACTGCGACAAGCCCGGCTCGCTCGAGCGCCGCAGCGCCCAGACCGTGCTGGCCGAGCTCTTCTCGATGCTCATGCGCGACCTGCAGCCGATCCTGTCCTACACCGTCGACGAGGCCATGGCCTATGCACCCGCCGGCTGCGTCGATCACCAGAAGTACGCTGCGCTGCTCGATTGGTACAAGTCGCCCATCACGGTCGACGAGGCCAATGAGTTTGAGGGCGTGCTCGAGGCTTCACTCGAGCTCCGTAGCGCCGTGACCAAGGCCCTTGAGGATGCCCGTTCTGCCGGCACCTTCACCAAGAGCCAGCAGGTTCGCGTCAAGGCGGTCGTTCCCGCCGAGATGTACGCGCTGCTGACCGGCGACAAGGCGGTCGACCTGGCCGAGTTCTACATCGTCTCCGATGTTGAGCTGACCCAGGGCGAGGAGCTTTCCGTTGCCATCGAGGCAGCCGAGGGCGAGTGCTGTGACCGTTGCTGGAACTACCGCACCTCCGTTGGCGAGTACAACGGCCACGCTCACATTTGCAAGAGGTGTGCGGACGCCTTGTAGTTACGCGGTTTTACCAAACCGCGTAACCGGTTGACGCTGCAAACCCGCCAGAGCGGCAATCTACCTTTCAACTTCGGCGGCATGACCAAAAGGTCAATGCCGCCTCGTTTCAAGGCACCTTGCTCGCTCTGGCGGGTTTTCGCTGTCGGTAACGAATCATCGGCTATTTCGTTGCGGGTCAATATAAGATATTGATTTGCGTTAAACGGAATTTGATTATCTGAGGGTAGGGGATTTCTTTGGGTCATGGTGCGGATATGACGCCGCCTTTGCGTTGGCGGTTGGGTGTTGCTGGTGGGGTAGCGCTCGTTGTGCTGCTTGTTGACCAGCTGACCAAGCTTGCGGTTCGTGCCGTGGGCGACGCTTTGCATGTGACCGTCATCCCTGGTGTCATCGACTTTATGTTTGTCCGCAATATCGGTGCTGCCTTTAGCATGGGCGAGGGGCATGGCATCGCGTTTGCCGTGCTGGCGTTGGCGGTCATTATCGCTATTTTTGTGTACCTCGTTCGTGCACCTCAGCTCGCCCATCTTGAGGTTGTGGGCATGGCGATGGTTGCGGGCGGTGCTATCGGTAACGCGATCGATCGTTTGGCCTTTGGCTTCGTGACCGATTTTATTGCTACCACCTTCATCGACTTCCCCGTCTTCAATGTGGCCGATATCGGCATTACCTTGGGCGTCGTGCTCGCCCTCTTTGGCTACATGTTCTTGAGCCCCGCGGCCCGTGAGGTCGATGCGACCGCCGAGCTTAACGCCCGTGATGAGGCCCGCGCCAAGCGCAAAGCCAAACAACGTGGGGAGCGTGCCCGCAAGATTCGCGAAAGGACCGAGCGCTAATGGCCGACATCCATATCCTTGTTGCCGACGATGCCGCTGGTCAGCGTCTTGACGCCTACCTGGGCGCCAATGACGGCTGCCCTACGCGCTCTGCCTGCGCGCATCTGATTGAGGATGGGGCCGTAGTGGTCAATGGCGAGACCTGCCTGTCCAAAAAGTACGCCGTGCGAGCCGGTGACCGTATTTCGGTTGATTTGCCCGAGCCGCACGATCCCACCGATGTGATTCCCGAGGCCATCCCGCTCGACATTCGCTACGAGGACGACTATCTCATCGTGCTCTCCAAGCAGCGCGGCCTGGTGTGCCATCCTGCGCATGGTCATGAGAGCGGTACGCTCGCGAATGCCCTGGTCTATCACTGCGGTATCGACCATCTGGGCACCGTGCAGGGCGAGGACCGCCCCGGTATCGTGCATCGTTTGGATCGCGATACCTCGGGCCTTATGCTCGCGGCAAAAGACGACGACACCCAGCGCGCGCTTCAAAATCTTATCCGCACGCGCACACTCGACCGCCGCTACATTACGCTCGTTCACGGTCATATCGCTATGGATGAGGGCACCATTAACACCGGCATTGCCCGTTCTACGCGTGACCGTGTCAAGATGGCGGTTTCTGATGATCCCTTTGCGCGCCAGGCCATTACGACCTTTAAGGTCCTCGAGCGCTTCGATTCCACACGCTTCGACGACGGCTACACGCTCGTCGAGTGCCATCTGTTTACGGGCCGCACACATCAGATTCGCGTGCATATGCGCCATATCAACCACGCCTGCGTGGGCGATCCACTCTATGGCAAGTGCGATGTACGTGTCGATCAGGGTCTGACCAGGCAGTTCCTTCATTCCTGGCGCGTGGCGTTCGACCATCCCGTGACGGGGGAACGTATCGAGTGCCGCGACGAGCTGCCGTGGGATCTCGCTGCGGTTCTTGACGACCTAGCCCCGCGTTCGCTCGGCCGCACTGCCGCAGGCGACGAAATCGTCCCGCAGCTCGGTCTGCTCGAAGCCTAGCCAGTATTAGGTGGTTTCTTGAACTCGGTTAGCCTGCGGTAAGATATACCGTTGTTTACGTAACACGTTCTCGGGAGCCTGCATGCTCGCCTTTTTACAAACCAACACGCCCATCGTGATCTTCAACCAGGTTGTTGTCACGCTGCTCACGGTCTGCTTTCTGTACCAGGTGGTCTTCTTTGTCATTGGCGCTCTTCGTGGCGAGGTCGCTCCTCCCAAGGCCAAAAAGCTCCACCGGTACGCCTTCTTCATTGCTGCGCATAACGAGGAGGCCGTGATCGCCAACCTTGTTCGCTCCATCAAGGACCAGGATTATCCGTCCGAGCTCATCGAGGTCTTTGTCGTTGCCGACGCCTGCACCGACAACACGGCGCAGCTCGCGCGCGAGGCCGGTGCCATTGTTTACGAGCGCAATGACCTGGCCCGCAAGGGCAAGAGCTGGGTTATGGACTTTGGTTTCGATCGCATTCTCAACGAGTATCCCGACACGTTTGAGGGCTACTTTATCTTCGATGCCGACAACGTTATCTCCCGCGATTACGTCTCCAAGATGAATGATGCCTTTGACCAGGGCTTCCATGTGGTCACGAGCTATCGTAACTCCAAGAACTTCGGCAGCTCGTGGATTTCGTCTGCCAACGCCACCTGGTATCTGCGTGAGGCCCGCTTCCTCAACAACGCGCGTAATATCTGCAAGACTTCCTGCGCTGTCTCGGGTTCGGGTTACCTCATCTCCGCAAGTGTTATCGAGGGCATGCACGGTTGGCAGTTCCATACACTGACCGAGGACATCCAGTTCACCACGTTCTGCGCCATTCACGGCATCCGCATCGGTTATGCGCCGGCGGAGTTCTTTGACGAGCAGCCGGTGACGTTTAAGGCGTCCTGGAAACAGCGCATGCGTTGGACTAAGGGCTTCTACCAGGTGTTCTTTACCTACGGTAAGCATCTGGTCAAGTCGACCTTCCGCTATCATCGCTTCGCTGCCTACGACATGTTCATGACAATCGCACCGGGTATGCTGCTATCGCTGATTTCGATGCTTGCCAATGCGACGTTCCTCATTGTTGGCGGTCTTTCCCACGGCTTCTTAGCTACCGAGGTCGAGATGCAGGCTTGTGCCGCCTCGCTCATTATGACCTTCGCGATGATGTACCAGACCTTCTTTATCCTGGCGCTACTTACGACCATCTTCGAGTACAAGCACATTCATTGTGCGCAAAAGTGGCGTCTGGTGACCAACCTGTTTACCTTCCCGATCTTTATGTTCAGCTATATCCCCATCACGGTGGCTGCACTGTTCCTAAAGGTCGATTGGGTCCCGACGCAGCACGCCGTGAACGTTACCCTCGACGAGGTCATGCAAGGCGCCAAATAACCACCACCAAAACCACCGCAAAGGGGACAGGCGCCTTTGTGGTGGTTTTTGCTTTTGACCGGCTCTTCCAGGGAGGTGCTCGATGGTCTATATACCGTTTTGGATTTGCGCCTTTGCCGGCGCGGTGATCGATGCTCGCGAGCAAAGGTTTCCCAACGCGCTTGCGGCCGCCTGTGCCGTGGCGGCGTTTGCGGGCGTCTGGCTGGATGCGGGCTTGAACACGGCACTTGACCACGCTGGCCTTGCGGTCATCGTGTACCTTTCTCTTGTGCTGACTGAGTCGCTTTGGCGGCGCCTCCGTCAAGCCACGGGCATCGGCATGGGAGATGCCAAGGCACTCTTCGCGCTTTGCACGCTCGACCCTATGGGCGGCATCGTGGCATTTGCCGTCGCGCTCCTGGCCCTTGCCCTCTCTTGCCTCTTCACAAAATCGCGCTCCCTGCCTTTGCTGCCGTTTTTGGTGCCGATTTTTGCCATAATCGAGGTCGTGGGCTGCACATTGTAACCGATTGTGCATCCTTCTTAAGGAGCATGCCATGGCAACTAATCAAGAAACGGCCGTCATTAAGGCGCGCATGGACCGTATTCCCTCGGCGTTATCGCCCGAACTTGTCGAGCGCATTGCCGCAGATCGTGCTTCGGGCTATGTCAACCCGTACCGTTGCGACGATGACCAGGTCATCCGTCGCGTTGATCGAGCCGCAGACGAGGGCACGCTCATGCGTCCGGCGTTTATGCGCGATACCGAAAAGATTCTTCATCTTCCGGCGTACACTCGCTATGCCGGCAAAACACAGGTCTTCAGTTTTCGCAGCAACGACGACCTGTCGCGTCGTGGCCTGCACGTGCAGCTTGTCTCGCGCATCGCACGCGATATCGGCCGCGCCCTGGGGCTTAACTGCGACCTGATCGAGGCGATTGGCCTGGGCCACGACTTGGGCCACACGCCCTTTGGCCATGCCGGTGAGCGATTTCTCAACGATATCTATCACGAGCGCACGGGTCGTTATTTTTTCCATAACGTGCAGTCGGTCCGCGTGCTCGATGCGCTGTATGGCCGCAACGTGTCGCTCCAGACGCTCGACGGCGTCCTGTGCCATAACGGCGAGTACGAGCAACGTGTTTTTGAGCTTTCGGACATGAGTTCCTTTGACCAGTTCGACCGAACTGTCGAGGATTGCATTGCCACTGGCTATAGCGCGATTGAGCACCTGCGTCCCATGACGCTCGAGGGCTGCGTGGTTCGCATCTCGGATATCCTTGCCTACGTTGGGCGCGATCGCCAAGACGCCATTGCGGCAGGCCTTCTGTCACCTGACGCGTTTGACGATGATCTGGGCGGAGGATACAACAGCTGGATTCTTACGCATGCCTCCATCGATATCGTCGAGCACAGCTATGGCAAGCCACGCATCGAGATGAGCGAGGACCTGTTTGAGGAGATCCGCCGAGCCAAGCGCGAGAACTACGAGAAGATCTATAGCAAGGGCGGCATTGAAGGCGACTCCGAAGCGGAGCTGCGCGAGGCCTTCGAAAAGCTCTACGACCGTTGCCTGCAGGATATAAACGAGGGTGACGAGTCCTCCTACATCTTTAAGCACCACATTTCGCGTATTGAGCAGCAGCTTTCCTATTATGGCCGCACCTATGCTTGGCAGGACGCCAAGGATCAAGCGGTGGTGGATTACATCGCGAGCATGACGGACGACTATTTCTGCGAGCTGACGAGCAAGCTATTCCCTGGTCTGGAGTTTCCGCACCGCACCTATATTAACGAACGGTAGTTCGTATCCTTTAGGTATACTGTTGGTCAACAACGATTTTGATTGATGCACGGGATGGCTATGGACGACCTTTTTTCTGCCTCGACGCGCGAGCGCTCTTTTCAGAATGCCCCGCTTGCGGTGCGTATGCGCCCCAATTCGCTCGACGAGTATGTGGGCCAGCAAAAGGCCGTCGGTAAGGGCTCGTGGCTGCGCGCCGCGATTGAGCATGACGTGCTGTCGAGCGTGATTCTGTACGGCCCGGCCGGTACGGGCAAGACGACGCTGGCGCATATTATCGCCAACCATACCAAGAGTGAGTTTGTCGAGGTCAGCGCCGTCACGGGTACCGTGAAGGACCTGCGTCGCGTGATCGACGAGGCAAAGACGCGCCTGAATACGTATGACCGCCGTACCATCTTGTTCATCGACGAGATTCACCGTTTTTCGAAGTCGCAGCAGGATGCGCTTTTGCATGCGGTTGAGAACCGTACCGTCATTATGATTGGCGCCACGACCGAGAACCCTTACTTCGAGGTCAACTCCGCACTGTTGTCGCGTGGGCGCGTGGTAGAGCTTGATCACCTGAAGGACGAGGATATCGCCACGCTCATTGAGCGTGCGCTCGAGGCGCCGCAGGGTTTGAACGGCAAGTTCTCGGCCGATGAGGATACGGTTAAGACCATCTGCACGCTGGCTGCGGGCGATGCACGCTCGGCTCTGACGACGCTCGAGCTGGCAAGTGAGATCGCCGTGACGCGCCCTGATACCGAGGGTACGCCTGCACCGACGGCGGGGGAGCGCTATCCCATTACCGTGGATGACGTAAAGATTGCCAATCCGCGTCGTGGCTTTACCTATGACAAAAACGGTGACATGCACTACGACATCATTAGTGCGTTTATTAAGTCCATGCGCGGCAGCGACCCCGATGCCACCATCTATTGGCTTGCGCGCATGATCGATGCGGGGGAGGACCCCAAGTTTATCGCCCGACGCATCATGATCCATGCTTCCGAAGACGTCGGTAACGCCGATCCGCAGGCCCTGCTTATAGCGCACGCTGCGTTTAAATCTGCCGAGGTCATTGGGTATCCCGAGTGTCGTATTAACCTGGCTCAGGCTGCACTCTATGTGTGCCTGGCGCCCAAGTCCAACGCGTGCGAGGCTTCGATCGATGCGGCGCTGGCCGATATCCATAGCAGTGGCTTGCGTGAGGTGCCGAGCTATCTGCGCGATCGTCATCGCCCAGGCAGCGATGAATATGGTGTGTACAAGTATCCACATGATTATCCCGAAGGCTGGGTCGATCAGCGCTATTTGCCCGAGGGGCTGGAGCGTGGCGCCTTCTGGCAGCCTGCGGGCCGCGGTTGGGAAGAGTGGCGTGTGGAGCAAAGCGAACGCGACCGGAGCGGGAATGCTCCGAAGTAACTGCTGATTATTTTGTCCCAGGATCTCACGCTTGGCATGTTCGGTCCCCTTTGGGGTACCATGAACAGCGTCTGTATTTCGATTCCTTTGGGAGGCTTGTATGAGTCCCATTCAAATCGCCCTGCTGCTGCTTGCTGTTGTCGGCGTGTGGGCCGTCGTTGAGCTTGCACTCACACTGCGTAAGACTCGCACCGTCGTTGACTCGCTCGATAAGACCGTGAGCGACCTTAACAATACGCTTGCCGAGGCACAGCCCGTGGTGGCAAAGCTCGATGGCGCTGTCGATGAGCTCACCCCCGCGCTGGCACAGGTTGAGCCGCTCCTCAAGTCGAGCAAGACTGCCGTTGATGCTCTGACGTCTAACCTCGTTGAGGTTGAGGCGGTCGTTCGCGACATCTCCGAGGTCACGGGCAGCGTGGCTGAGGCCAGCAATGCCGTATCGAGCGTAACTGATTCTGCTGCTGGCGCCGTGCAGAAGCTCTTCAATAAGGTGAAGGCTCCTGCAGCCGACGCCGATCGCAAGCTCGCCGCTGCCGCCGCCGAGGCCGAGCAGCCCACTGAGCGCGTTCTGATTGGCGACGACGATGCCGCTGCTGACGACGATGATGTTCAGAAGCCCGCTGCTAAGCCTGCTCAGTATTACACCTATACGCCTGCCGAGACCTCCGAGGAGTCCTGCGATGAGTAGCGAAGCAACCTGCCCCATTACGCTGAGCGTTGCCGGTGATCCGCGTCTCGCGCGCTTGGTGCGCATGACGGCCGCCAACGTCGGCGCCCTGTGCTCTATGTCCGTCGATCGCATCGAGGACATTCGTATGGCTGCCGAAGAAGCCTTCATCTTTGGCTGCACGGCTGTTGATTCCGACGATATCTCGATCAAATTCGATGTCGACGAATCGCATGTGGGCATGACCTTTACCTTTGGCGACCAGGCAACTGTCGATGAGGATGACCAGGCTGCCGTGTATGCCGAGCTCATTTTGGCGAGTGTGTGCGACTCCTACGAAAAGACTACAGCGCCCCTAACGCTTTCCCTCGACCTCAAGGCGGATATCTAATATGACCGAACGCTCCCGGAGCGGCAAGACCGCTTGGGACAAGGAGAAAACCCGCGAGCTGTTTCGTCGTTATAAGGAGACCGGTGATCCGGATGCTCGCGAGCAACTCGTCATGTCCCATATGAACCTGGTAAGGTTTCTTGCCAACAAATTCAAGAACCGCGGCGAGCCGCTCGATGACCTTTTGCAGGTCGGGTACTTGGGCTTGCTCAAGGCTATCGATCGCTTTGATCCCGAGCGCGGACTCGAGTTCACGACGTTTGCCACGCCCACCATCTTGGGCGAGATTAAGCGCCACTTCCGCGACAAGGGCTGGAGTGTGCGCGTGCCGCGTCGTCTGCAGGAGCTCTCTGCCAAGGTTAACCAGGCCACCGATAAGCTTACCAACGAGCTTCAGCGCTCGCCCAAGGTTGAGGAAATCGCCGATTACCTTGGCGTGACCGTCGACGAGGTGCTCGAAGCCATGGAATCGTCCTCGGCCTACACCTCGGTGCCCATCGAGGCCCCCGGTGCGTCCGATTCCGATGATGCGCCTTCGATTCTCGATCGCTATGCCGACGACGACAACGAGCTCGACTTTACCGATGACCGCCTGGTAATCGAGGAAGCCATCCGCGATTTCTCGCCGCGCGAGCGCGAGGTTATCGAGCTGCGCTTCGTTAAGGGCATGACCCAGATCGAGATTGCCAAGAAGCTTGGCATCTCGCAGGTGCAGGTCTCGCGCCTGCTGCGCCGTACCCTTAAGAAGATTCAAGATAAGATCGACCCCGACGGAGTGATGGTTCGTTCATGAGTGAGCACCCCCAACAAATCGACCGCACGCTGCGTGATACCCGTATTCTGACGCTGCGCATTTGGGGCGTCGTCGGCTGCATTGTTATCGCTGCCGTCATCTTTAACCTTATGGGCATCCTGGCGCCGGTTATCGAGTTTTTGGCAGTCGGTTCCATCATCGCTTTTGTCATGTCGCCGATCACCAACTGGCTCGAGCATCACAGCGTGAATCGCGGCATCGGTTCGCTTATCGCGCTTATTGTGGTCGTGGCGGTGCTCGTTGGTGTTGTCTGCATCCTCTCGCCTATTTTGCTCGGTCAAATCATGGAAGTTCTGAGCCGCCTGCCCGAGCAGCTTCGTGTTGCGGGTGGCGATCTCAACGAGATGCTCTCGCACGCCAAGACGCTCAACAACACGCCGCTCAAGGAGTATCTGGACGACAATCTTTCTTCGCTGGTTACCGTAGCGTCCAAGTACGTCTCGCAAATCGCTGCCGAGCTCGGTCGCGGTGTATTCCCGCTCATTACCAATACGGCCTCGCAGCTGTTCGTCATCTTCCTGGGCTTGGTGCTTGCCTATTGGTTGGCCTGCGACTATCCCCGTATGCACCACGAGGTCTGCACCATCATCGGACAGGAAAAAGAGACCTCGTACCGCTTTATGGTTGCCATCCTTTCACGCTCGGTCGGCGGCTATATGCGCGGCATGGTCGTGACGTCCATCTGCGGTGGCTTTTTGGCTTTTATCGGCTTTACGCTCATTGGCCATCCATACGCAGCACTTATGGCCATCTTCACCGGCATTATGCACTTGGTTCCGGTTGTCGGTCCCTGGGTGAGCGCGGCGATCGCCACGGTGCTCGGGTTTATGTTCAGCCCTATGCTGGCGTTATGGACGCTTGTCGTGACCATGGTGGCTCAAAACGTCACCGATAATGTCATTTCGCCTAAGGTCATGCAGAGCTCGGTGCAGGTGCATCCCGTTATGAGCCTGACGGCTCTCGTTATCGGTTCGGCACTCATGGGTCCCATCGGCATGGTTATCGCCATTCCGCTGTGCGCGGCCCTCAAGGGCATTTTCGTCTACTACTTTGAGAACGAGACTGGTCGCCAGCTCGTGGCATACGATGGCGCCGTGTTTAAGGGCACGCCGTATCGCGATACCGAGGGCAACCCGGTCGCCGCCTACGACGCGCTTGGAGACGATACGTTCATCTATGAGTCCGAGCTCATCAGCAACGAGACCGCGCCCGAGGCCCAGGCAATGCCCAAGCCCGAGCTCGATAATCCCTGGATTAAGCTCTCAGGCCTGCAGCCCGACGCGACGGGTTTCTTTAAGAACCCCTTTGCCAAGGACGACGACACAAGCTCTGACGACGACACCAAAACCGGCATCGACGGCTCCATGGACGATTCGGATTCCAAATAGGCCCTGTTAGCGTTTCTTGATGTTGTAAATAACAATAAACGCGATCAAAGCGATTGATAAGGGGCCAGCCACATAGAAAAAGATGGCGTCAATTGCGCTTAGGGTGTAATACGCTTTATCGCCAGATGTTACTGCGTACAATGCGTAGCCAAATCTCGGCTGGTTCACATACCAGCTCGAGTAAGCGAAGATTGCTAAAAGTGCTACTGAGGTTAGTGCATTCACGACAAACCGTTTGCTATTCATCGATCGCTCCTTCCGGACGATTCTTATATGCAATTATACCGAAATCTTTTTTTCAAAGTATTTGAAAGACCTAAATAACGTGCACTTTCGCTGGAGGGTCGCTGTTTGGCGGCCCTCTTTTTTGCACAGGCGCGGTGGGATGGTAATATCGTTACGTTTGAACTGTTTCGATGTGAAACCGAGGAGATTCCCTCTATGAGTGCTGACTACCCGTCAATGACTACGGCCGAGATCCGCTCCAAGTTCCTCAACTTCTTCGAGGAGCGCGGTCTTAAGCTCTATCCTTCTTCG
The DNA here is from genome assembly GCA_019414055.1 of Collinsella sp. GTDB lineage: Bacteria > Actinomycetota > Coriobacteriia > Coriobacteriales > Coriobacteriaceae > Collinsella. The sequence continues at coordinate 77,829 of DXMV01000020.1, read as the reverse complement.
TCCCTCGTCCCCGACGATCCTTCGCTGCTGCTTGCCAACGCCGGCATGAACCAGTTTAAGGAGTACTACCAGGGCAAGAAGACCATGAAGGAGATCGGCGCGATCTCCTGCCAGAAGTGCGTCCGCACCAACGACATCGACTGCATCGGCGAGGACGGCCGTCACCTGTCCTTCTTTGAGATGCTCGGCGACTTCTCCTTTGGCGGCGTCTCCAAGCAGCAGGCCTGCGCTTGGGCCTTTGAGCTCATCACCAAGGAGTTCAAGCTGCCGCTCGACCGCCTGTACTTCACCGTCTTTACCGAGGACGACGAGACCCATGACGTGTGGCGCTCCCTGGGCGTTGCCGAGGATCACATCTCGCGTCTGGGCGAGGACGACAACTTCTGGGCCGCTGGCCCCACCGGCCCCTGCGGTCCGTGCTCCGAGATCTACTTTGACATGGGCGAAGAGGTCGGTTGTGGCAGCCCCGACTGCAAGCCCGGCTGCGACTGCGACCGCTTCCTTGAGTTCTGGAACCTCGTGTTTACCCAGTACGACCGCCAGGAGGACGGCTCCATGCCGGAGCTGCCGCACCGCAACCTCGATACGGGTATGGGTCTGGAGCGCATGGCCGCTATCATGCAGCACAAGACCGCTAACTACGACGGCGATCTGATGCAGCACCTCATCAAGCTCGGTGAGAAGATCAGCGGCAAGACCTATGACGCCGACGATTACTCCGGTGCCAGCCGCTCCCTGCGCATCATCGCCGACCACTCCCGTGCCGTCGACTTTATGATCTCCGACGGCATCCTGCCCGGCAACGAGGGTCGCGAGTACGTCCTTCGCCGCCTGCTCCGCCGTGCCGTGTTCCACGGTCGTCTGCTGGGCATCGAGGGCGCCTTCCTGACCAAGTTTATCGACGAGGTCAACGCTCAGATGGGCGAGGCCTATCCCGAGCTGCTCAAGAACGTCGCGCTCGTTAAGGGCATCGTCGCCTCCGAGGAGGAGCGTTTCTCCACGACGCTCGACAACGGCCGCGTTTACCTGGACGAGGCCCTGGCCGCGCTTGCCGAGGGCGCTGTCCTTCCGGGCGACGTCGCCTTTAAGCTGCATGACACCTTTGGTTTCCCCATCGACCTGACCGTTGAGATCGCCGGTACTGCCGGTCACGACGTCGACATGGACGGCTTTACCGCTTGCATGGAGGACCAGAAGGCCCGCGCCCGCGCCAACGCCAAGGGCGATGCCTGGGGCAGCTTCAACGACGTGTGGGTCGAGCTTTCCGACAAGGTTGCCGCGACCGAGTTCGACGGCTATGACAACGACGTCATCGAGGGCGCCAAGGTTGTCGCCATCGTTCGCAACGGCGAGTCCGTCGAGTCTGCTTCCGCCGGTGAGGACGTCGAGGTCGTGCTCGACCGCACCCCGTTCTACGCCGAGATGGGTGGCCAGCAGGGCGATGCCGGTGAGCTTTCCGCCGAGGGCGTTGCGCTGACTGTTGCCGACACCAAGAACCACAATGGCCTGTATGCTCACGTCGCGCACGTTGCCGAGGGCACACTGACCGTCGGTGCTACCGTGACCGCCGCGCTCGACGCCGAGCGCCGTGGCTTCCTGCGCCGCAACCACACTGCCACGCACCTGCTCGACGCCGCGCTTAAGCAGGTCCTGGGCGAGCATGTCTCCCAGGCCGGCTCGTTGGTGACGCCCGAGCACCTGCGCTTTGACTTCACGCACTTCGAGGCCCTGTCCTCCGAGCAGCTCAAGGCTGTTGAGGACCTGGTCAACCAGCAGATCTTCGCTTCCAAGCCGGTCGTGACCCGCGTCATGGGCATCGACGAGGCTAAGGCCGCGGGTGCTGTCGCTCTGTTTGGCGAGAAGTACGGCGACGTCGTCCGCGTCGTCTCCGTGGGCGCCGAGGATCAGCCGTTCTCCCGTGAGCTCTGCGGTGGTACGCATGCCGCCAACACCGCCGAGATCGGCCTGTTCAAGATTATTTCCGAGTCCTCCACGGGCTCAAATGTCCGCCGTATCGAGGCCGTGACCTCCAAGGGCGCTCTCGATTACATGGCCGACCGCCTGGCACTCGTTGACGCCGCCGCGGCGGCGCTCAAGTGCCGTGTTGACGAGGTTCCCGCCCGCGTGGAGAACCTGCAGGCCGAGCTGCGCGAGACGTCCAACAAGCTCAAGAAGGCACTCACCGGTGGCTCCTCCGACGCTATCTCTGGCGCCATCGAGGGCGCTGTCGAGCTGAACGGCTACAAGCTCGTCGTCGCTGAGCTTCAGGGTCTTGAGGCTGCTGACCTGCGCAATGTGTGGGATACCGTGCACCAGAAGGTTGCCGGCCCCGTCGCCTGCGTCGTTGCCAGCGTTACCGAGAAGGGCACCCCGGCCCTGCTCGCCGCCGGCTCCGATGACGCCGTGAAGGCCGGTTTCCACGCCGGCAACGTGATCAAGCAGATCGCGGGCCTGGTCGATGGTCGCGGTGGCGGTCGTCCCAACATGGCCCAGGCCGGTGGCAAGAATGCTGCCGGTATCGCCGATGCCCTCGCGGCCGCCAAGACCGCGCTCGGCGCCTAAGAACCTAAGTAGTCGCTGTGGTCGCGCTCGCACTGGACATAGGGGAGACCAGGATTGGCATTGCCGTCTCGAGCCGTGATGGCAAGATGGCGATGCCTGTCAAGGTGCTTCCGGCTGCCGAGGTCACTGGTATGGCAAAGACGTTTCGCTACCTGGTCGAGGACTATGAGCCCGATATCCTGGTAAGTGGACGTCCCTTGACCATGGCAGGTGAGCCCGGCCCCCAGGCCGAGCGCGTCGCCGCAGTGGCCCAAAAGATTGCCGACGAGCTCGAACTTCCGCTGGAGTTTGAGGACGAGCGTCTGTCCTCGCAGGAGGCCAAGCGAATCCTGCGAGAGCAGGGACTCAACGAAAAGCAGATGAGGGGCAAGATTGACATGATCGCCGCCAGCCTGTTCTTGCAGACATGGCTCGATCGTAAAAACGAGGAGGTTTCGCATGCCTAGCGCTTCCGATCCGCGCCAGCAGAATCGTACACGGCAGCCTGCGCCGCGCCCTGCTCAGCCTGGCCAGCGCCCGGCGCAGCCGACGCAGCGTTCGGCTCAACCTGCTCAGCGTGCCGCTCAACAGCCCGCAGCTCGTCCCGTGCAGCCCGCTGGCGGCGCTCGTTTTAAGCAGCAGGCTCCTGCCCAGCGCACGCAGGGGCAGGCCCGGCAATCACGCCCCCACGCACATCATGCTCATGGCTCGCACGGCGTTGCTCCGGCCACGCGCTCGAGCTATAACACGCATGCCCTCCGTGGCGTCCAAAAGAAAAGCTCTCCGGTGCCTATGATTATCGGTGGCGTCATCGCCGTGCTTGCGCTTGTCGCGATCGTTTTCTTTGTCGTGCCAGCCGTCAAGGGCTTCTTTGCCGGCGAGGATGCGAAAGTCGCTGCTGGCCAGCAAGTTACTATCACGATTCCCGATGGCGCCTCGGGTGATACCATCGCTTCGATTCTCTCCGAGAACCATATCGTCGAAGACCCCAAGGATTATTACGCGGCGGTAAAAAAGCTCAATGCCGATATGTCGCTCAAGCCTGGCGCCTACTCGTTTACCACGCTCATGGACGCGACCAAGGTTGTTCAGCAGCTCATGGAAGGCCCCAATGCGGGCTCCGATGCGCTGACTATCCCTGAGGGCCTAACGGTCGACCAGGTCGCCGATCGCGTCGCCAAGGCCTACGACAGCATCTCCAAGGAAGACTTCCTCAATCAGGCAAAGGCCTCCAACTATGTGAAGGACTATAGCTTCCTTGAGGGCGCTGCAAACGATTCACTCGAGGGCTTCCTATTCCCCAAGACCTATTCGTTGGGTAAGGACCCTTCTGCCGATGATGTGATTCGCGCCATGCTTGACCAGTTCAACACCGAGTACAAGTCGCTTGACTTTGCGAGCTGCGAGGCCAAGATCAAGGAGCGCTATGGCGTGGAGATGTCCGATTACGACATCGTTAACCTTGCCTCGATCGTCGAGCGCGAGGGCCTCAACGCCGATCAGCGCGCGCATGTGGCATCGGTTTTCTATAACCGTCTGGCGGGCAAGCTCGATGGCCTGCGTTACCTCAACAGCGATGCGACCATGATGTATGTCACCGGCGGAGAGGTTACCGCCGACGACCTGCAGAGCGATAGTCCGTATAACACCTATAAGCACGAGGGCCTGCCGCCCACGCCCATCTGCTCTCCGTCGCTCGAGGCGCTCAAGGCCACCCTTGAGCCGACCGACTCCGATGACCTGTATTTCTACATTACGCAGGACGAGGAGTATTTCTCGAAGACCTACGAAGAGCACCAACAGTCTTGGAATTGATCATGAGGATTTTTAGCCCCAAACGATATGTTGCCTCAGTCGACCGCATCGACCTCGATACCCTCTGGGCCGACGGCAAGCGCGCCATTCTACTCGACCGCGATAACACCCTGGTTCCGCGCGATACCGAGCAGGTCCCCGCTGCGGTTTCCGCTTGGCTCGAGGCCGCCCATGCCAAGGGCTTTAAGCTGTGTATGGTGTCCAATAACTGGCATCGCGACCAGGTCATGGCATCGGCACGCGAGCTGGGGCTCGAGGCCATCAGCCACGCCATGAAGCCCGCCCCGTTTGCCCTGAAGGCGGGTCTTAAGCGTCTGGGCGCCACGGCCGACGAGGCCGTGCTGATCGGTGACCAGCTTTATACGGACGTGTGGAGCGGTAACTTTGCCGGCGTTGACACTATTCTGGTCAAGCCGCAGGCAACCCAGGACCTGTGGTACACGCAGATCTTCCGTATCTTTGAGCGCCGGGCCCTGCGCGACCTTCCCTGCGAGGAATAGGTTTCGCCATGTCTCAGCACATCAAACACGGCTGCGACCATATCTTCTTTATCGGCTTTTTGGGCGCGGGCAAGTCGACGCTTGCGCGCAACGTGGGCACTATGTTCAAGCGTCGATTCATCGATACCGATCGTTTGGTTGTGCGTCGATGCGGCAAGTCGGTGACCGAGATATTTGAGACCGAGGGCGAGGATCGTTTTCGCGAGCTCGAGACCTCGGCACTCCGTTCGCTTCAAAGTGAGCGCAGCCTGCTGGTATCGTGCGGGGGCGGCATCGTCGAGACGCCGGTGAACATTGAGCTGATGCACGAGATGGGTACGTGCGTGTACCTCGAAGGTGACTTTGAGGACTCGTTGCGCCAGATCCGCCGCTCCGATACCCGGCCCGATTTCCGCTCGCCCGAGCACGCTGCGCGCCTGTTTGAGCATCGCCGTCCGCTGTATCGCCAGGCCGCCGATATTACCCTTGATATTCGCAACAAGTCCTTCGAGGACGTTTCCTACCTTTGTGCCGAGATGCTTTTGGAGCGTGGACTGCTATGATTCGCCGTCAACTTATCAATTTCCAAAACCGCAGTGTCGATGTCCGCGTCGGATTGGGCGCGTTCGAGGAGCTGCCGCGCATGTTTGCCTCGGCTGTGGGCAAGCCCAAGCGCGCGATGGTGGTTTGGAACGACGCCACATCCGAGCGATTTGGCGAGGTCGTCGAGCATGCGCTGATCGACGCCGGTTTTGCCGTGTCGCTGCTCGTCCTCGAGGTTTCACCTGCTGGTGCTACGCTTGCCGATGCCGATACTGTCTTTGGCGCCCTGTCGGCTAACGGCATTACCTGCGACGATCTCGTTGTCGCTGTCGGCGACACGGCGACCTGCTCGGTCGTTTGCTGGTGTGCCAATCAGTGGTGCGGTCGCACCGAGTGCGCCTTGCTGCCGACGACGTTCGACGCCATGCTCACGGTCGCGACGACTATGAAGCCGCTTGTCGCCTCGTCGGCGCATGCGCTTCCCGCTATCGCGTTCCGTCCCGAGCCGGGCTTGGTCGTGTGTGACCTCGACCTTGTTCGCGAGGCGGCCCCCGAGGACCTCAAGCTCGGCTATGCGGTACTTGTTGGCACCATGCTTTCGAGTAGTAAGTCCCGCTGGAATCAGTTTACCGAGACCGTTCCCGAGATTCTCGCGGGCGAGGAGGTCGCGCTCGTCAATGCCGTTCAGTGGTCTCAGACTGCCCGCAAGGACGTGCTGATGGCTACGAACCCGAGCGCCCGCCATGCGCTCGATTTTGGCAAGACGGGGGAGCGTACCCTGCGCGCCTGCTTGGGCGATGCCGCTTCGCAGGTGCCTGCCTACCAGCTGTTGTCCGAGGGCATGCGCTTTGAGGCGCGCCTAGCACACGATGCCTGCGACTTCGATATCGATTACGTCTTTGAGGTCGATGACTGCCTGGAGGACTTTGGTATCGAGGAGCTTGCCTTCGATCTGGTGCCTGCCGCATATATCGAGGAGTTCCGCAGGCAGCAGTTTGTTCGCTCGAACCGTAGCATGTTGCCGCTGCCCGCGGCACTCGGCGCCATTCGTCTAACGAGCGTTGAGGACGAGGTTCTTGAGCGCCATGCTCACGCCTACTTGGCTTCTCGCAAAGAACTTCTCTAAGATTTATTGACATCCATCGTCTTTCGTATCATGTTGAGGGGCGGGTTTTCAATCGGTTGCGGATCGCATACGATTCCATCTTCCGATCGAGACCCGTCCCGCTTTTATGAGGACAATAAGAAAGGAATCTGCATGTCTGAGTTTGCTGCCGGTCCTGCCGGTCGTATCGAGCGTGTCCGTACCCTGATGGCTGAGCGCGGCTACGATGCCATCGTCGTGCGCGACGAGGCCAATCTTCGTTGGCTTACGGGCGTGAAGGGCGTCTTCGATTACACCTTCGAGTTCCCGCATGCGGCGTTTATTACGGCTGACCAGTGCCTGTTCCATACCGACTCGCGCTACCTCAACAGCTTTGAGGAGAACACGCCTGCCGGCAGCCCCTGGGTCTACGACATGGACGAAGGCACCATCCCCGGTTGGGTCTCCGGCAAGATCGCGGCCAACAAGTGCCGCGTCTGCGCTGTCGAGGACGACATGCAGATCAACTTCTACCAGGGTATTCAGCGTGGTCTGGAGGATCGTTCCGTCGCCTGCATGCTGCCGCTGATGCATGACGACATTCGCAAGATGCGCGCTATCAAGGACGCCGAGGAGATCGAGCTCATGCGCCATGCGCAGTCGATTACCGACGCCGCCTTCCAGCACATGCTCGGATTTATTAAACCCGGCATGACCGAGAAGCAGGTTCGCAACGAGCTCGAGAACTTTATGTTCGCCAACGGAGCAGACAGCCTGGCCTTCGGCTCCATCGTGGCGAGCGGCCCCAATACCGCCAACCCGCATGCCGTCCCGAGCGACCGCGTGATCGAGAAGGGCGACTTCGTTCTCATGGATTATGGCGCGGGCTACTGCGACTATCGCTCCGATATGACGCGTACCGTCGTGATGGGCGAGCCCACCCAGGAGCAGCTCGACCTGTACGCGCTCGTGCGCCGTACGCACGAGGAGTGCGTCGCCGCCATCCATCCGGGCGTCGAGGGCAACGACATTTTCAAGCTTTCCAAGAAGATCATTGGCGATGCCGGCTATGGCGAATACTACAACCATGGTCTGGGCCACGGCGTCGGTATCGACATCCACGAGCTGCCCAACTTCAACCGCAGCAAGAATATCATCGAGGTTGGCTCGGTTATCACCATGGAGCCCGGCGTGTACCTGCCCGGTTTGGGTGGCGTGCGCCTGGAGGACTACGGTGTGGTCACCGAGAACGGCTACGAGCCCTTCACCAAGACGCCGCATGACCTTCACGTCATCGATTGTTAGCCAATTTCGATAGATTTTTGGGGCGGGGCGTCCGGATTGATTCGGACGCCCCGCGTTCTCTTTTTATGCGCTCGCTTCAGGCGCCGTCTGCAAGTGTATAATTTTGGTCGTATGTAATTTGGACGCTTGTGCGTTCTGCCCATAACAAGAAAGGTCACTATGCCTACCATTTCTACCGCCGACTTCAAGAACGGCCTCGGTCTCCGCATTAAGGACAAGGTCTACACCATCGTCGAGTTCCAGCATGTCAAGCCGGGCAAGGGCGGCGCGTTTGTGCGCTACAAGACCCGCGACATCAAGAGCGGCCGCGTCGTCGAGAACACCTGCAACGCCGGCACTAAGTTCGAGAGCGTCATGCTCACCACCCGTGAGTTCCAGTACCTCTACAACGATGGCACCGACTACATCTTTATGGACAACGAGTCCTATGAGCAGGTTCCCGTTCCCGAGGACATGGTGGGCGAGAACTCCAAGTGGCTGCGCGAGAACGATATCTGCCAGCTGCTCTTCGCCGACGATGAGCTCATGGGCGTGACCCCGCCGATGTTCATCGAGACCACCATCGTCCAGACCGACCCGGGCTTTAAGGGCGACACCGTCCAGGGTTCCACCAAGCCGGCCACGATTGACACCGGCGCTGTCATCCAGGTCCCCATGTACCTCAACGAGGGCGAGGTCATCAAGGTTGACACCCGCGACGGCAAGTTCGTCTCCCGCGTTTAGCAACCAACTCTTCTAGGAGGACTCATGCCCCAGGAAATCAAGATTGACGGCATCGGCATTTCGCCCGATGTACTGACCGCCATCGTCTCGCGCGCCGTGTCGGATGTCGAGGGCATCGCCTCCGTTGGCGTCAAGGACCTTGCCACCAACCTTGTCTCCATGATGCTCTCGTCCAAGGCCCCGGCTTCCGAGCCGGCGGTCGAGGCCGAGGTCGTCGGCGACAAGCTCGCACTCACCGTGCGTGTCGTGGTGTTCTTTGGCTATCCGTTCAAGAAACTCGCCGAGGCCGTTCGCGCAGCCGTGGTCGCCGCCATCGATGCCCAGGTGGGCGTCGAGGTCGAGCGCGTTGACGTTTGTATCGACGGCCTCGTTTTCCCCAAGGAGTAACCTTTGAGCCTTAAGGTTTATCGCGGGCGCACGCTTGCCCGCAGTCAGGCGCTGCAGCTGCTGTTCCAGGCCGAGGCCACGGACAGCCCGCTCGAGCGCGTCCTCGAGGGCGATTTCCTGATCTCGAAGGGTCCCCTCGACCCCTATGCGCTGGAGCTTTGTCGCGGTGCCTACGAGCATATCGATCGCATCGACTGTGCCCTGCGCGCCGTCGCCAAGAACTGGGATCTTATGCGCATGCCCGGCGCCGACCGCAACCTGCTGCGTATCGCCGTCTACGAGATGCGCTTCCTCACCGACGAGGAGGTCTCGGACGCTATTGTTATCAACGAGGCCGTCGAAATCGCTAAGGCTTATGGCACCGACCAGTCCGCATCGTTTGTCAACGGCGTGCTGGGCAAGATCGCTCGCAGCGAGGAGCTGCCGGGTGAGGATTTGTACCAAGAGCTGCTGGCCGAGGATCGCGCTCGCGAGGAGGCGCAGGCTGCCGAGGCGGCCGCCAAGGTCGCTGCCGCTCAGGCTGCCGCCGGTGTACTTGCCGAGGATCCGGACGCTGCTGAGGCCGTCGAGGCCGACTCCGTCGAGGAGTAGCCATGCCAGAGGGTTCCGTCCGCAACTTCGATGAGATCTCGGATCGCCTGGACCAGATCATCGCCACCGTTCGCTCCAAGGATACGTCCCTGGAGCGTTCGCTCGATTTGTTTGACGAGGCGATTGAGCTGGGCTCCCGTGCGGTCGATATGGTCGACAAGTTTGAGCTGACGCCGCGTGAGGCCGACAAGCTCGAGCAGGAATACGATGAGGATGCGGCAAACGAGTCCCAAGATAGACAGGCTGCATCCCCGGATACGAATGGTTGATGGCATTCATGAAACGCGTGCGTCTCGATGACGAACTGATTTCACAGGGCATCTGCGCCGATCGCGCGGATGCCCTTCGCACTCTTATGGCCGGCTTGGTCTCGAGCGGTGGCGAGCGTTTGACCTCTCCGGGGCTCAAGGTGACACCGGGCCTACCGCTGCATGTTAAGGGACGCATTCCGTACGTTGGGCGCGGCGGCCTTAAGCTCGAGGGTGCGCTCGATGCGTTTGGGATTGATCCGACGGGCCTTGCTTGCCTGGACGTAGGCTGCTCTACCGGCGGCTTTACCGATTGCCTGCTCAAGCGTGGTGCCGCCACAGTCGTTTCGGTCGACGTGGGCCGTGCCCAGTTCGACTGGTCACTTCGCCAGGACGATCGTGTGACGCTGCACGAGCGCACGAATGTGACGCAGTTGCCCGATCTTGGCTATGAGAGCGCTATCGACCTGGCTGTGTGCGACGTGTCGTTTACCAGCATCGCGAATATCATCGACGCCGTGCTGGCGTGCCTGAAGGCTTCGGGTTCGTTTTGCACGCTCGTAAAGCCCCAGTTTGAGGCGCCGGCTGCGCTGGTGGGCGAGGGCGGTATCGTGACAGATCCTGCTGTCCGCCACGATACGCTCGTGGCGGCTATTGAACTCTTTGCTGCCAAGGGGCTGTTCCCGGTCGATGTGTGCGTGTCGCCCATTCATGGCGCCAAGGGCAACGTCGAGTTTTTCCTGCACGGCACGAGGTTTGCCCCCAGAGAGCGCTCCGATGACGAGTTGCAATCCCGGGTATCGGCTTTGAGCGAGAAAGCGGCAACGCTATGAAGGTCTTTCTGGTTCCCAATTACTACAAGCAAGAGGCGGTCGAGAGTGGCCTGATGCTCGAGCTTTGGCTTTCGCGCCAGGGCTATGAGGTCGCATGGGCGGCCGACCAACGCTCCAAGATTCAGAGCACGCCCGATGTTGATGATGCCGACTTGGTCATCACGCTCGGCGGCGACGGCACGCTGTTGCGGGCCGCCCGCATTCTCAACTACCGTGAGATTCCCATTTTGGGTCTTTCCTATGGTCACCTGGGCTTTTTGACGGCGGCCAGTCCCGAGGAACGTGACATTTTGCAGGTTGTGAGCGATGCCCTGTCCGGTGAGCTCCACGTGAGCCGCCGCGCCACCATCGCCGCAGACATCGTTTCCGTGCGTGAGGACGGCACGAAGGATGTCGTGCGTTCGTTCGCCCTCAACGACATGGCGCTCACACGTGGGCCGCTTTCCGATATGGTCGAGTTCGACATCACCGTGTCGGGCCACCATATTGATCGCTTGCGCGGCGATGGCGTGGTCGTATCGACGGCGACCGGCTCTACGGGCTATGCGCTGAGCGCCGGCGGCCCCATCGTGAGCCCTGATTATACTGGTATGGTTTGCGTGCCCATCGCGCCGCACACCATTCAGGCTCGCGCTTTCTTGACTTCGCCAAGTGATGTCGTCGAGATCTTTATGTCCGATGATCGCCCGAGCGTGCCGGCCATCGCCATCGACGGACAGTTTATTACCTGCGATGGCACGGTCGAGAGCGTGGCCGTGCGTCGTGGTCCCGGCGATGTGCTGCTGCTGGATTACGGTCCCGAGAGCTTCTACAACTCGGTGAGCCGCGTGTTCTACGGAGTGCGTCATGATCGATGAGCTTCAGGTTTCCAACATCGCGCTCATTCGCGAGGCGACGTTGGTTCCGAGTGCGGGCCTAACGGTTTTGACTGGCGAGACTGGCGCCGGCAAGACCGCGCTGCTTTCGGCGCTTAAGCTCATCTTGGGCGAACGCGCAGATTCGTCGACCGTGCGCGAGGGCGAGGCGCTTGCCAGCGTCGAGGCGCGCCTGTTCGACGGCCCGCACGACACGGAGGGCTTCACCGTTCAGCGCAGCCTTTCTGCCGAGGGTCGCAGCCGCGTCAAGATTGACGGCCGCATCGCCAGCGTTCGCGAGCTTTCCGAGCGCGTCGGCGTGATGATGGATTTGTGTGGCCAGCATGAACATCAGCGCCTGCTCGATCCGGCACATCATGTTGCCATGGTTGATGCCTGGGCTGGGCGCGCGGCGCTCGAGGCACTGGAAAAGTACCGTGCCTGCTTCAAGGCGTCGCGTGCGGCTGCCAAGGAGGTCCGTCGCGTAGAGGAGGCGTCGCGTGCGCATGGGGGTCGCGTCGAGGAGGCGCGCTTCGCCCTGGAGCGTATCGCTGAGGTCGACCCCAAGCCGGGTGAGTGTGAGGAGCTCGAGGAGCTGCTGCCGCGCTCGGAGCATGCCGAGGTGCTGGTGGCCACGGCTAACGAAGCCCATGCATCGATTGCCGCCGAAGGGGGAGCGCTCGATGCCGTGAACAGCGCCGTGGCCGAGCTTTCACGCATGACGACCGTTGACCGTAAGCTAGGCGACATCGCCGATGCCCTTTCGGATGCCTGCATCTCACTCGAGGATTGCGCCAACGAGTTGCGTGCCTATCGCGATGGGGTCGCCTTCGATCCGCGCGAGCTGGCTCGTATGCGCGAGCGCTATTCCGACCTCAAGGGTCTGCTGCGTCAGTGGGGTCCCACCATGGACGACGTGTTTGCCATGCGCGATCGCTCGCAAGAGCTGTTGTCGCTGGTAGACGATGGTGATGAGCAGATCAAGAAGGCGCGCGAAGCGCTTGGCGCGGCGGAGCGCGAACTGTTCGCCGCTGCCAAGGCGCTTAAGCGTGCACGCAATACGGCAGCCCCGCGTTTTTGTCACGAGGTGGGTCGTCAGATGGCACGCCTGGAGATGGGCGGTGCTGAGCTGGTCTGGGAGTCCCGCGATCTTCCTCGCGCTGAGTGGACACCCGCGGGTCCTTCGAGCTATGAGCTGCTATATCGCAGCGGCGCGGGTCTCACACCGCGTCCTTTGCGCCGCATTGCCTCGGGCGGCGAGCTGAGCCGCGTTATGCTGGCGAGCAAGGTCGTCCTCGGCAATGCGGACGGCGTCGACACGCTGGTATTTGACGAGGTCGATGCCGGCGTCGGCGGCTCTACGGCTCGTGCTCTTGCTGGTGTGCTGGCCGATCTTGCCGCCACGCATCAGGTCATCGTCGTAACGCACCTGGCACAGGTCGCCGTCATGGCTGACAAACATTACGTGGTCAGTAAAGAGCCCGGCGATGTTCCCCAGACGCACCTGGACGAGGTGACTGGGGACGCCCGTACCGCAGAGATCGCTCGCATGCTTAGCGGCGATCAGTCCGAGGCAAGCCTGGCGCACGCCAGGCAGATGCTGGAAGAAGCGCGCGCTTAGGCCGAGCCGCCACATGCATGTCCGACCCTGCCGCCACGAAACCGGCCCATCTACTACGTTTGATAGGCTATCGGCAAGCACGCCAAGAATTGCAAAAAGAAAACCGCAGGTAGAATGCCTGCGGTTTTTTCTATTTTCGGTATGTGGTTGGGCCATACGGATAAAACGTAGTAGATGGGCCGGTTTCGTGCCGAGCGGCGTTTGTTGGCTCCCCAAATTGTCTACTCCACGACCTTATCCGGTTGGATGAGCTCCTCGTAGTAGCTGATGTGCTCTCGGGCGTCTTCGATTTCGGGCAGCAGGAAGTTGTAGATAACCTCGATGATCATCGTGGCGCTCATCTTGGAGAACGCGAAGTCTCCCGTTGTCAGCAGCGCCTCGTGATTGACGGTATTAAAGGTGTAGTCGGCTAGGCGCGCAAGTGGAGACTTGCTGTCGCTGCTGATGACGACTACGGTAGCACCGCAGTCGCGAGCTGCTTTTGCCATACGATTCAGACGGCGCGACTTGCCAGAGTTCGAGATCAACACGATAACGTCGCCGGGGCGCAACGTGAGCGCAAAGCCGATTGACGTCTCGCTGATGGTGCTTGCCATGCAGCGAAGGCCCAGCTGCGAAAACTTAAACGTCGCGTCGAGCGCGACGGCATTGGTGTTGCCTACGGCCGCAAACTCAATAACGCCCGCATTCTTTAACGCGTGCACAACGGCCGTTAGCGTATCGTGGTCAATGCCGTCGATGGTCGCATTAAGCTCGCTCACCTTGGCGGCGAGGATATTTTTAAGGCTCTGCTCCATGTTGTCGAGAGAGACCTCGTCGGTCAGGCCCTCGTTGCGCTGGCTCTCCAAGTCGCGCGCCAACGAAAATTGAAAGCTGCGGAAGCTGCCAAAGCCCAGCTTGCGGCAAAAGCGCGAAACCGTCGCCTCGGACGTGGCAGCGGCTTGTGAGAGCTGGGCGGCCGTCAGGCGCGGCGCCTCGGACTGGTGCTCCAATATATAGTCGACAATGCGCTGTTCGGATCCACTATATCCCTGATGAGTGCTAATAAGGGAGAGCGCGCTCTTGCTGCTATCGGTCATGGATGGCTCCTGGTTGGCATAAAAATCGGACTCGTTTTTCATGCCATAGTATACGGGCATTTTCAATTACAAGATACACCTTGCCGTTTCAAGTGTTGATGGTAAACTTTCACCTACCGTTTACGGTTATGAAAGAACCTTTCACCGGAGAATTGGGACATTTTCCTTTCCGCGAAAGCGCTGGGTTGGTATCTTTCAGTTGTGGAAAAGCGCGCAAGGACGCGCGTGTAGGGGAGCGCCTGCGGGCGCAGTACTCAAGAAGGAGGGACACATGGCTAAGTTTGACATCATCGCCGCCACCGGTTGCCCGACCGGTATCGCGCACACCTTCATGGCGAAGGAGGCGCTGGAGAAGGCAGCTGCCGAGCGCGGTCTGACCATTAAGGTCGAGACCCATGGCCAGGTCGGTGTCGAGAACGAGCTCACCAAGAGCGAGATCGCTGGTGCCAAGGCCGTTGTCGTCGCAGCCGATAAGGATGTCCAGGCTGAGCGTTTCGCCGGTAAGCCCATGGTTTCCGTCGGCGTTTCCAAGGCCCTGTCCGTCGAGGCCGCCGGAAAGCTGATTGACCGCGCGCTCGCCGCCAAGGGCGACGATACGGTTGCCGCTGCCGCCGATGTCGAGGACGAGGTCGAGGAGAAGGAGTCTATCGGCCACGTCATCTACAAGCACCTCATGAATGGCGTCAGCCACATGCTGGTCTTCGTCGTCGCCGGTGGTGTTCTGACCGCCGTTTCGTTCCTGTGGGGCATCACGTCCTTCGATTCGACGGCTGCCGACTACAACAGCTTCGCCGCTATGCTCAAGATTATCGGCGGCATCGCCATGAACCTCATGGTTCCCGTGCTTTCCGCCTACATCGCCGAGTCCATCGGCAAGCGCCCGGCACTCGTCCCCGGTTTTGTTGCCGGTATGATTGCCATCCAGGGCCTGCCCGTTAACGCCGATACCGGTATGATTGACGCTGGCGGCACCGGTGTGGGCTTCGGCTTCCTGGGCGGCATCGTCGGCGGCTTCCTCGCTGGCTATGTCATCCTGCTGCTCGAGAAGGTCTTTGCCGGTCTGCCCAAGAACCTGGACGGCCTCAAGGCTATCTTCCTGTACCCGCTGTTCTCGACCGCCATCGTCGGTCTGGTCATGCTCGGCATCTCCGGCCCCATGGCTGCCATCAACACCGCCATGATGGACTTCCTCAAGGGCCTGTCTGCCTCTGGCGCCGTTGTCCTGGGTCTTGCCATCGGCTGCATGTGCGCCTTTGACATGGGTGGCCCGGTCAACAAGGCTGCTTACGTCACCGGTACCGCTATGCTCACCGAGGCCCTGGCCGCCGGTGTTGGCACCGAGACCTACAACTTCGGCACCAACTTCATGGCTGCCGTTTCCGCCGCCTGCATCGTTCCGCCGCTGATCACTACCTTCGCCGTCGTCGTCGGCAAGAAGTACTTCAGCCAGGAGGATCATGACGCCGGTGTCGTCAACCTCATCCTTGGTTGCACCCACATCACCGAGGGCGCCATTCCGTTCATGACCAAGAACATCTGGCCCGTCATGCCCATCATGATGCTCGGCTCCTCCATCGCTTCGATCCTGACCATTATGTTCAACGTTCACGATCCGGCGCCCCACGGTGGCTTCCTGGTCCTGCCCGTTGTCGAGAACGGTCCGCTGTGGGTCCTCGCGATCCTCATCGGCGCCGTGGTCGGTGGCATCCTGTTTGTGGCCTTCAAGAAGTACGACTTCGAGAAGAACCAGAAGGTCGCTCCTGCAGCCAAGCCGGTTGAGGACCCCAAGGCCGCTGCCGTCGAGGCTCCCAAGGACGAGGCTGCCGACTTCGTGAAGGTCGAGAACGTCTTTGTCGCCGAGGACTTCGCCTCTCGTGACGAGGCTCTGAGCTTTGTCTCCAACCAGGCCGTCAAGGCCGGTATCGCCGGCGACGCCGACGCCGTGATGAACGCCTTCCTGGCCCGCGAGGCCGAGGGCACCACGGGCATGATGGAGGGCTTCGCCATCCCGCATGCCAAGTCCGAAGCCATTACCGAGGCTGCCGTCATCGTCGTCAAGGACGAGTCCGGCGTGACCGGTTGGGACACCATGGACGGCGCTCCCGTCAACGTGGCCATCGCCCTGCTCATCCCGGGCGCTCAGGCTGGCACCACGCACCTCAAGATCCTGTCCAAGGTCGCCGAGGCGCTCATGGACGAGAACTTCCGTGCCACCGTCAAGGGTTCCAACGACGCCGCCGAGATCGCCAAGACGATCAACGCCCGCCTGGTCTAATCCAGCAGTCAGCGAATAATATCGCCCCCTGTAAAAAGGCGGAGACCCTCACCAGGGCCTCCGCCTTTTTCGTCCCCTTCTTCTAACTTGCGGTGAAATAAGGACTGTTTAACCGTTTCAACCCACAATTCAGTCCCTATCTCACCGCAAGTTAGAAGAAGGGGATAGCGCGGCCTGTCTATAGGATCGTCCGTGCGGGCAAATTTTCAGCCAGAATTCCGTTCGCACGATATTGCTCTGGACCGACCGAGTTTCCGCAGCTTGCTCGCCCACAGGGGACCGGGCGCGGCCTGTGAGATTTATCGCGAGTTCCGCACGAGCCGAAGAGCACTTAATGTGCTCTTCGTGCGAGCAGGACTGTAGAGCAGGAAATCTCACTGGCCGCGCCCGGCCCCCTGTGGGCGAGCAAGCGGACGACAAACACATCTGTCCAACAATTCGTGCGAAACACAATGAAAAACCGTTTGATGTGAGTTAATATAAACAACGTCGTGAATCTGACTCCTGCCGCATACACGACAGGGGTTAAACACAAAAAGGAGTCAATTATGGTTTCTGAGAAGGCTACCCTCGTCAATCCGCAGGGTCTTCACATGCGTCCGGCTGGCCTCTTCGCCTCCACCATGGGCAAGTACGCCTGCGACGTGACGGTCGTCACCCCCGAGAAGGAGGTCAACGGCAAGTCCCCGATGGCCCTTATGGCTGCTGGTATCCCTTGCGGTACCGAGGTTGAGGTCAAGTGCGACGGCGCCGACGAGGCCGAGGCTCTGGCTGCTGCCATCGAGCTCATCAAGAGCGGTCTTGGCGAGTAGAACTCAAACGGGTCGCATGTTGAACAATTAAGTTCATACTTGGGGGCGCAGTGACCTGCATCAAGGTAGCTGCGCTCTTTTGTCATGGATATGGCAAAACGCTTTATCACATGGCACGGAGAGAGGAATGGGAATGTATCAGGGAGTCAACGCATCCGAGGGCATCGGAATCGGCACCGTCATGGTCGCCGTCGATCCCGACTTGACGTTTGAACCGCACGAGGTCGCTGATTCGGCAGCAGAGAAGGAGCGCTATCAGACCGCTCTTTCGGTCTTCTGCGAGAAGACCCAGGCTCAGGCCGACCACATGAAGGAGACGGTGGGCGAGGCCGAGGCCGAGATCATGAGCGGACACATTGTCCTGGCTCAGGACCCGGGCATGACCGACGCCATCAACGCCGCCATCGACGGCGGCACCTGCGCAGAGCAGGCGCTCATGGACACCTCGACCATGTTCGAGAACATGTTCCTGTCCATGGACGACGAGATGTTCCGTCTGCGCGCGGCCGACATCGCCGACATCCGCACCGGTATTCTGGCCGAGCTGCTGGGCAAGGAGGTCGTCGACCTCTCCGTCCTGCCCGAGAACACCGTCGTTGTCGTGCACGACCTTACGCCGTCCATGACCGCCACGATCGATAAGGCCCACGTTGCCGGTATCGTCACCGAGACCGGTGGCCGCACGTCGCACTCCGCGATCATCGCGCGCGCCCTCGAGATTCCGGCCGTCCTTTCGGTCTCTAACAGCTGCACCGCCCTTCGCAACGGCATGACCGTCGTCGTCGACGGTGGCAAGGGTGTTGTCGAGGCCGATCCTGACGAGGAGACGCTCGCTGCCTACACCGCCAAGGCCGAGGCCTTCGCTGCCGAGAAGGCAGCCCTCGAGGCCTTCCGCGGCAAGCCGTCCGTGACTGCCGACGGCATCAAGAAGATCATTGCATGCAACATCGGTAACCCCGATGACGTGCCCAATGCGCTTGATCACGATGCCGAGGCTATCGGTCTGTTCCGCTCCGAGTTCCTGTTCATGGGCTCTGCCGAGCTTCCTTCCGAGGAGGAGCAGTTCAACGCTTACCGCAAGGTCGCCGGCGCGCTCAAGGGCGCTCCGGTCATCATCCGCACGCTCGATGTGGGTGGCGACAAGGAGATCCCGTACCTGCACATGGTCAAGGAAGACAACCCCTTCATGGGCTTCCGCGCCGTGCGTTACTGCCTGGCCAACCCCGACCAGTACAAGGTTCAGCTTCGCGCCCTGCTGCGCGCCAGCGCCTTTGGTGACGTCAAGATCATGATCCCGCTCGTCACCTGCGTCGAGGAGGTCGTGGCCGTCAAGGAGCTCGTCGAGCAGTGCAAGGCCGAGCTGACCGAAGAGGGCCGCAAGTTCAACGAGAACATCGAGGTCGGCATTATGGTCGAGACGCCTGCCGCTTCGCTGCTCGCTGACCGTCTGGCCGAGGTCGCCGACTTCTTCTCCATCGGCACCAACGACCTGATCGGCTACACCATGTGTGCCGACCGTGGCAACGACACCATCTCCAACCTGTACCAGGTGTACTATCCCGCCGTGCTCCGCTCGCTCAAGAACATCATCGAGAGCGGCGTGAAGGCCGGCATCATGGTCGGTATGTGCGGCGAGGCCGCTGCCGATCCGCTGCTTGAGCCGCTGCTGATCAGCTGGGGCCTGGAGGAGTTCTCGATGAGCGCTCCGTCCATCCTGCGCGCCCGCAAGACCATCAGCCAGTGGACCAAGGCCGAATGCGACGAGCTCGCCGAGAAGGCGCTCGCCTGCAACACCGCCGCCGAGGTCAAGGCGCTGCTCGAGTCCGCAGCTCGCTAATTTGGTATCAGAGGTAACCGCGTGGTTGGAATGGGCCGGCCACGCGGCCCTCACATATACAGGGGGTACTGTAAATGTTCTACACGCTAACCGCTAACCCGGCTGTCGACATGACGGTTTCGAGCTCTCCGCTCGAGCCCGACGAGAACGTCCGCACCGGCTCGGCCAGCTACACGGCCAACGGCAAGGGCCTCGACGTGTCCTTCGCCTTTAAGAAGATGGGTGTCGACACCGTCGCGCTCGGCTTCTTCGCCGGCTTCACGGGCAAGTTCATCGTCGAGGAGGTCATGAACTTGGGTTGCCTGTGCCGCCCGGTCTGGACCGACGGCATCACGCGTATCAACACCTACGTCAACGATGGCCAGCATGAGTACGGCATCCTCAACCCCGGCGCTCCTATTACGCCGCAGCACCAGGAGGAGCTCTACAACATCCTGGACACCGCGGGCGATCTCGAGTGCCTGATCGTCTCCGGCTCCGTGCCTCCCAAAGCCACGCCTGACTTCCTGGCCCAGGTTATGGAGCACGCTCAGGCCCGTGGCGCCGACGTCGTCCTGGACCTGTCTTCCGACAAGCTCAAGGAGCTTGCTCACAAGAAGCCGCTGCTCATCAAGCCGAACCATCACGAGATGCAAGCCATCTTCGGCGTGCCGGTCGATACCGACGACGAGGTCCGCGTTGCCATGAAGCTCGCTCACGAGGCCGGCGTCCAGAACGTGCTGCTCACCCGCGGCAGCCGCGGCGACGCTTACTTCTCCAACGGCGAGGACATCTGGTATGCCAAGCGTGAGTTCAACATCAAGCTGGTCTCTTCCGTCTGCGCCGGCGACTGCACCCTCGCTGCATTCCTGCACAAGTGGTACAAGAATCGCGACAACGTCGAGGAGGCCATGAAGCTCGCTATGGCCACCGGCGCCAACGTCGCTGAGTCCGTCGGCATCGGCGACTTCGGTCACGTTGACGAGTACAGCAAGCGCGTTGCTGTCCGTAAGCTCGATCGCAAGTAAGCGAAACGCGACAAATTCGTGCGCATGCGGCGTCCCGGTTTTGATCGGGGCGCCGTTTTTTCGTGGGAAAAGTGAGATGAAACCGCCTTCACCGCTTCCACACCGTTCGCCGAGTTGTTGTAGCCTTTTACCGAAGCGTGGAATATACTTTCATTAACACGTTGCTACGTGAAAGGAACATTCATGATTTACACGCTCACTGCAAATCCCGCCATTGACTACAACATCTCCTGCGATGGCCTGTCCGCGAATACCGTTACGCGCACCCGTAACGCGGTCTACACCCCCAACGGCAAGGGTCTCAACGTTTCGTTTACGCTCGACCACTACGGCGTCGACACCACGATCTTGGGCTTCTTCGCCGGCTTCTCGGGTGAGTTCATCGTTAAGGGCGCCGAGGCCCTGGGCGTGCCCGTCAAGCCCGTGTGGACTGACGGCATCACTCGTGTCAACGTGTTCCTCAACGCCGGTCCCGACACCGAGTACAACATGGTCAATGCCGGTGCCGCCATCAACGCTGCCAACGAGCAGGAGATGTTTGAGCTCATCGATTCACTCGACGACATGACATGCCTGGTCATTAGCGGCTCGCTGCCCCCCAACACCTCCGAGGGCTTCCTGGCCGAGGTCCTGCGTCGCGTGAAGGCGAAAGGCGCCGAGTTCGTGCTCGATATCTCGAGCCATCAGCTGGCCGACCTCATTGCTATGGAGCCGCTCCTCATTAAGCCTAACGACGACGAGCTGCTCGACATCTTTGGCATTAAGGTGAGCGGTGGCGACGACGAGTCCGTCAAGGGCGCTATGGCCGAGCTTCATGCCAAGGGCGCCAAGAACGTGCTGCTGACCCTTGGTGGCGCCGGAGCGTACTTCTCCAACGGCGAGCACATCTGGTTTGCCAACCGTACCTTTGAGGTCAAGCTGCTGTCGACGGTCTGCGCCGGCGATTCCTCGCTGGCCGCCTTCCTGTCCGTGTGGCACGACGCCCCTGAGCGCGTCGAGGATGCCCTGCGCCTTTCGATGGCCACCGGTGCCAACGTGGTCGAGTGCCCGGGTCTTGGCGACTTTGCCAAGGTCGATGAGTATCAGAAGGGCATCGCCATCCGTCAGGTTTGCTAGCTCCGACACCTTGCCTGAATAGTTCGATTATTTCGCATCCGTCTTAGACCAAGACGGATGCGTTTTTGTTTATCGGACTTGCGTGTGCAGCGGAGGCTGTTTCTTGTTAGACTTCTTGAGAACCATCGATTAACGCTCGCAAGTGCAGGAGGCCATAGGCATGTGCAATGTTTCGCTCAACGGTACGCAGCCGACCGATGCCTCCATCCGTGTCCTGCGTGCGCTTGAGGCAGCCGGTCTTGAGGCTTGGTACGTAGGCGGTTGGGTACGTGATGCCCTGATGGGGCGCCCCAGCCACGATGTTGACATGTGCTGCAGCGGCCTGTGGCAGGAGTCCAAAGCGGCGCTCGAGGCAGCGGATATCGCCGTGGTTGAATCGGGCATTAAATTCGGTGGCATTACGGCTATTTGCGATGGCGAGCGCATTGAGGTCACCACCTACCGCCTGGACGGCTTTTACACCGATGGTCGCCATCCCCAGAGTGTGGAGCGTGCGGCGTCGCTTGAGGACGATCTGGCGCGTCGCGACTTTACCGTTAACGCTATGGCCTGGCATCCCGAGCGCGGTCTTATCGACCGCTACGATGGCCAGGGCGACCTGGAGCGCAAGCTTATCCGCGCCGTTGGAGATCCCAAGCGTCGTTTTAACGAGGATGCGCTTCGCATGCTGCGCGCGGTGCGTTTTGCCTGCCGTCTGGATTTTATGATCGAGCCTAAGACTAAACAGGCGCTTGCCGAGTGCGCGCCGCTGCTCGATGCCGTGGCGCGCGAGCGCGTGGGTATTGAGCTTGAGGGCATCCTTTCGACCGGCCACGGGGGAGACGCGATGCTGCGCTACCCCGAGCTTGTTTGCGCCGCCGTGCCCGAGCTTGCTGCGGGCAGGGGCTTTGATCAGCGCAGTGTCTATCATGCATTTAACGTCTACGAGCATATCGCCCGCGTGCTGACGGTGGCAGGGGAGCTGGCGCTGTGCGACGGCGTCGCACCCTCGTCGAGCCTTATGTGGGCGGCGTTTTTGCACGACGTTTCCAAGCCCGATTGCTTTACGGTCGATCACGCCGGCAGCGGACACTTCTACGGTCATCCCGAGCTCGGCGCCAAGAAGGCGCGTGTCATCATGGATCGCCTGGCACTCTCGCATGATTTGGTCCGCGATGTGTGCCTGCTGATCAAATACCATGACAAGCCGCTGCGTCCCGAGCGCTCCTGCCTGCTCAATATGATGCGCGCGCTTTCGGGCGAGGGTGTCGATACGCCGCGTCTGATGGACGAGCTCATGGACCTTAAGCGTGCCGACACGCTCGGCAAGGCGCCCTCGTGCTTCTATTATGTCGAGACGATCGAGGAGATGCGCGCGCTCGCCCACGATCTGCTGCAGGCGGGAGATCCCTATACGCTCAAGATGCTTGCCATCAATGGTGGCGATTTGATTCGCGCCGGCGTCAAGCCAGGGCCGGAACTGGGACAGCTGCTCAACGCTGCTCTCGACGCCGTGATCGAGGATAACATCCCCAACACCCGTGAAGCCCTCCTGACTCATCTCCACCTAGGGTAGCAAAAATAGCCCCGTCCCAAATTAGCTACCTTGTTGACCTGCGCGTTCCATAACCTCGCGACAAAATTTCGGCAATTTGGAATTTCTTCTTGCGCTTGCGTTTTTTGTCCCGTAATATATTTCCTCGCAGCACGGCAGTGCAGATGTCATGTGGCCCGTTCGTCTAGCGGTTTAGGACGCCGCCCTCTCAAGGCGGAGATCACCAGTTCGAATCTGGTACGGGCTACCATTTCTTTTCTGCTGAGGCTTATGGCCCGTTCGTCTAGCGGTTTAGGACGCCGCCCTCTCAAGGCGGAGATCACCAGTTCGAATCTGGTACGGGCTACCATGAATCTGAGACCCGGGCTTCCAGCGGAAGTCCGGGTTTTTTATTTCCGAGCAAACCATCTGCAATTCCTATTTGGCCCATAGCTTTACGTTCTGCTTGTGGCCCTTGCGGGTACAATATGCAAGATATTTGGAAGGTCAGAAGGAGCCTCATGACGGAGTCCTCTCAGCATACATCTAAGCCCCAGGTCGAGGTTGAGGCCTCGGGCGGCGATGACAACAAGGGTGCACGTCGCGGTGCCATTTTTATCGGCGTCGTGCTGGTTGGCTACATCGTTTATCTGATTGTGACCGGTCAGATGGGACAGTTCTGGGCTGCCATGTCGAGCGTTCAGGCGCCGTGGCTCGTTGCTGCATGCTTTTGCATGTTCCTGTACCTGTTCTTTGGCATCGTTGCCTATGCGATCGCCGTCTGGCTCGATCCCAATTCGCCCGTCGGCATTCGCGACCTGATCTCGGTCGAGGCGAGCGGTATCTTCTTTGGCAACCTGACGCCCATGATGATGGGCTCTACGCCCGCCCAGATCTACCGCCTGACCAAGGCGGGCCAAAATGTCGGCGAGGCCGGTGCCACGCAGTTCACGCGCTTTATCGTGTATCAGTTTGGCCTCGTTGCCTGGGGCGCCATTCTGCTGCTTGCCCGCATGCCGTTTTTCGCCGAGCGCTATGGCGACATGACGCTGCTGTGCGTCTTTAGCTTTGGCGGACACTGTTGCATTCTGCTTGGCATCTTTGCCGTCGCGCTCATGCCCAAGACCGTCACGCGCGTCGCGCACTGCATCATCAATTGGCTCGAGCTAATGGGCGTCTCTGCCACCAAGATCGAGGGCTGGCGTACGTTTGTCGACGGCGAAATCTACTCGTTCTCCGAGAAGTTCAAGCTTTCGGCCGGCCACTTTTCGTCCATGCTGCTCACGGTGGTCATCACCATGTTGCAGCTCGCATTTTTCTACCTCGTGCCGTATTTCCTGATGCTTGCCTTTGGTCACCACGAAGTCGACTTTTTCTCGGTCATGGCCGCGAGCGCCTTTGTTCAGCTCCTGAGCTCTGCTGTTCCCCTGCCCGGTGGCACCGGCGGCGCCGAGGGCGGCTTCGCACTGTTCCTGGGTCATTTCTTTGGATCGGCGTCGACCGCCGGTTATCTGCTATGGCGCCTCATTACGTTTATCGCGCCGACTATTTTGGCCGCGCCCCTGCTGGGCCTTAAGAGCGCTCACAACGAGAGTATCCATGCACGTTGGGATCGCGCGATGCGCAAGCTCGGACGATCGCCTCAGACGTCTTCTAAGCCTGCAAAGCGCCATCCTGTGAATGCGGTTACCGTGGATCCCAATCAGCATGTTCAGAAGGCTTCTGTGGCCGCCAAACCTTCGCATAAGACTTATGTGCGTCAGACAGGCGACGGCATCCGTGTGTCCCCGGCTGCTTTGAACAAAAAGAAGCTCCCTAAGGCGTAACAGTTGGTCGTGCGTTCTTCATGTTGCCGGGCTTTTTTGTGCCGGATGGGGGATAATCCTCTTACGTAGATTAACTCTCATCTGTTGATGAATGCTTGCATTCCGAAGGGACACGTCCATGGACACCAGCAAACCGCGCCTCGACCGCCGCATCGTTCGCAGCCGCAATGCCATCCTTTCTGCGTTTGAGCGCCTGCTGATGGATAAACCGCTTGCCGATATTACCGTGAGTGCCATCGCGCGTGAGGCCAATGTTGATCGTAAGACCTTCTACGTGCACTTTGGCACGGTCGACGGCCTGCTCGATGCCATTGCCGCCGATGTGGTCGAGATGATCGTCGACTCTGTCGAAAAGACGCTTTCCACTATAGGCAGTGACCCCAACGAGCGCGCCCTTGGAGCGGCGGCTACCTTCTTTAAGACCATCAACGAGGCACTTTGCAATAACCTCGTGCTCAATCGTCAGCTGATTGAAAACATCCCGCTCGACGATTTTATGACGCGCTTGCGCGTGCCGCTCGAGCACGAGATTGCCGAGCGCGACCTGCTGCCCCACGGCCTCAAGGACGAGATGTTCGACTATTACCTGGCTTTTTTGCTTTCGGGTATTATCGGCATTTACCGCACGTGGGCGCTCTCCGATGGCTCGGTGCCCATTGAGCGCATTTCGGAGGTCGCAAACAATCTGACGTTGAACGGACTATCGAGTCTGGAATCTCGTTTCGAATAGCACGAGCGCCTTATCCCCCTTGAGTTGCGGTGAAATAAGGACTGAATAGGCCTTTGAACAGCTTAAACACTCCCTATTTCACCGCAACTTAAGAGGTTTTGGAAGATATAGAAGGCGCTGGGCCTCGAGGACTATCTCGTGGCCCAGCGCCTTCTTTGGCAACTGCGTTATCGGGCACTAGCAGTTGCTCTTGAGCTTGCGGCCCTGTTGTTCAAACTTATGCATGTCGCTGTCGGCCATGCCCTGCGTCTCGTCCTCATGGCGTTTGGTGTAGAGCGGATCGTCGGGATCGTTCCAAATGCGATCTGCCACGGGCGCCCAGGCCTCGGCTGCGGCGCGGGTCTTTTCGCGCAGCTGCTCGGGCGTTTCCTTCTCGACCAGGTCGGTGCTCGTGGCACCGGTTTCGGCCACCATCTTGGGCAGCACGTCGGGGTTCTCGAGCATGGGGCAGGGCTTGAGGTAGTTGTCGTTGAACGGCTGGCCCTCGTAGTATTTCATAAACAGGGGAGAACGCAGCGCATCGAGCAGGCTCACATCGTGGATGTTGGCGTTGGAATAGTGGATGAACACGCAGGGCTCCACGTCGCCCGCTGCATT
This sequence comes from Collinsella sp., assembly GCA_019414055.1. GTDB lineage: Bacteria > Actinomycetota > Coriobacteriia > Coriobacteriales > Coriobacteriaceae > Collinsella. Next base: position 52,013 of record DXMV01000020.1, on the reverse strand, counting down.
GATGTGCAGGTAGCGGCGACCTCCGGCAATGCAGCCGCCAACAAACTCACCGTCATTTTGGAAGTCGAGCGTAAAGATCGGCTTTTTCTCGCGCATCTCGCGTATAAAACGATACATGTGCTCACGCTGTTCGGGCGTGGGCATGAGCTCCGAGGTGGCGTTGCGCCCGACCGGCATAAAGTGGAAATACCAGCAGAAGAGCGCCCCCTCGTCGATCATCCAATCTATGTTTTCCTCGGTGGCGACGGTATCGGCGTTGGCGCTCGTCCAGCAGGTCGATATGCCAAACGGCAGGTTGCGCTCGCGCAGAAGCTTCATCGCATGTTCAATCTTGGCATAGGTGCCCTTGCCACGGCGGGCGTCGGTAGTGTGCTCGTTGCCCTCGGCGCTAATGGCGGGAACAAAGTTTGCAACGCGAATCATATCGTCGCAGAATGCCTCGTCGATGAGCGTGGAGTTGGTAAAGCAGAGGAACACGCAATCTTGGTGCTTTTCGCAGATCTTTATGAGGTCGTGCTTGCGGACGAGCGGCTCGCCGCCGGTATAGATGTAGATATGCGTGCCGAGCGCTTTGCCCTGCGTGATGATGGAGTCGATGTCTTCAAACGAGAGGTTCTGCTTATAGCCGTACTCGGCTGCCCAGCAGCCCGTGCAGTGCAGGTTGCAGGCGCTTGTGGGATCGAGCAAGATGGCCCACGGAATATTGCACTGGTACTTTTCGCGGCTCTTCTCCTGTTGCGGCCAAGCGAGCAGGTTACCGTCGACAATAAGCGTCTTGAGCAACTTGGCGCGCATCTTGGGATTGAGGGTGAAAACGCGCATGATCAGGTCATACCAATTGCCGCGGCTCTTGATGACGTTGGTGAACGCCTCGCGCTGCGCGGGAAACACGCGGTCGGGGACCAGCTTGTTCACGAGGTCCATGATTTTGTCGATGTTTTCCTGCGGGTTGTCGTCGAGATAATCGATGAGTTTGTTGAGTGCTGCGCGCTCCGCTGACTGTGTAAGCGACATGGGCATATCCTTTCACGTGTACTTCGTGTGAGATAATACCCATATGTGGAATTAAATGCGTCTAAAGAATCCCTAATGTGTCTATTCAACGAATCAATTTGATTTGGGGCGAAGTGTCATGCCCCAACACCTTCTAAGTTGCGGTGAAATAAGGACTGAATAGGCCTTTTAACAGCTTAAACACTGCCTATTTCACCGCAACTCGGGGGGATTGCATTACTGGTAGCGCAGGCACTCGACTGGATCGAGTTTTGCTGCCCGGCGGGCGGGATAGAAGCCGAAGATCACGCCGATGCCGACGGAAACCGCAAAGGCCAGCAGCACCGTGGCGATCGAAAAACTCGGCGTAATGGTACCGCTGGCACCGAGCTCGCTCAGCACGCCGGAACCCGCGGCGAACATCGATAGACCCCAGGCAAGCAGGTAGCCAATCAGGACACCTAACAGACCACCGGTGATGCACAGCGCCGAGGATTCGGCCAAAAACTGAGAGGTGATATCACGTCGGCTTGCACCAAGCGCGCGGCGAATACCGATCTCGCGGATGCGCTCGGTCACATTGGTGAGCATCATGTTCATGATGCCGATACCGCCCACGAGCAGCGAAATGCTGGCAACGGCGCCCATGATGAGCGAGAAGGCGCCCATAAAGGAATTGAGGGAGTCGATAGCGCTTTTCATGGAGCTTACCGATACGCTATCGTACTCGTCGTCCTTCGAGATGCCCTTTATGCTACGCACCTTGGACTCGATGGTCTTGCAGAGCTCATCCATGTCCGTGCCCTCGGCGGCGAGCGCCGTTACGCTGGGAAAAGAGGGGTTCTCGTCGCCAAAGAGACCCGAGATGGTCTCGCGCGGCATGTACAGGCTGAGCGAGCCCATGGAGTCGCTGCCGCCGTCGATAACACCGATAATCTGCACCTCACCGTTGGAAAGCTTAATGGTCTTGCCCACCGCGTCCTGCTCGTTGCCGTACAGCTGGTCGGCGCCGCCACGGCTGATGAGCGCCACGCGTGCGCCAGATTGGGACTCGGCCTGGGTGTAGGTGCGCCCCGCGACGAGCTTGCTGGCGCCCACTGCGTCGAGCATGTCGCTATCGACGCCCTGCGCCATGACGGTATAGCTTTTGTCACCGGCCTTGTACTCGGTATAGGCGCTGTCCACGATGCCGATCTGCTCGATCTGCGGCACCATCTTGCGAAGCTTCTCGACGTCCGACTCGGTAAGCTCTTGCGACGAATAAATCTGCACCATACGCGCAGCGTTGAGTCCCAGACTGTTGACCAGGCTGTTTTGGATACCGCCGATAAGCGAGGTCATGGCTATGACGGAGGCGATGCCGATAACAATGCCCAGGATGGTGAGCAGGCTGCGTCCCTTGTTGGCCTCGAGGGAGTGAGGGGCTTCTTGGATAAGGTCGCGCGTGCTCATGCCTTCACTCCTTTCGTCGGATTGGCGAGTGCGGAAATCGTGGGCAGGTTATCAATGGCGCCGCGCAGGGTCTGCGGTGCATGCGCGATATATGCGCCGTCGTGAATCCGTCCGTCGCGAATGGTTACGGCGCGGTCGGCCTCGGCGGCAATGCCGGGATCATGCGTGATGAGCACGATGGTCTTGCCGCGCTCCTGGAGCTTGTGGAAGGTCTCCATCACAAGCGCTCCGGTGGCGGAGTCCAGGTTTCCCGTCGGTTCATCGGCCAAGATGATGGGCGGGTCGTTGACGAGGGCGCGCGCGATGGCGACGCGCTGCATCTGTCCGCCCGAGAGCTCCGATATGCGATGATCCCAATGGTCGACCGGAAGCGTGACGGCTTGCAGCGCGTGCACGGCGCGCATCTCGCGTTGGCTACGCGGCACATTGGTGTAGGACAGCGGCAGCATGACGTTTTCGATCACCGTCAGGCGCGGCAGCAGATTAAAGCTTTGAAAGACAAAGCCGATGCTCAGCGCGCGCACCTCGGTGAGCTCATCATCGTCGAGCTCGGCGACGTTGAGCCCTTGCAGGAAGTAATCGCCCGCCGTCGGTTTGTCCAGGCAGCCCAGGATGTTCATGAGCGTTGACTTGCCCGAGCCCGAGGGGCCGGTGATGGCGACGAACTCACCGGGATCTACTGCCAGGCTTACGTTATGCAGGATGTGGGCGCAACCGGCCTCGCTCTCAAAGATGCGGTGCACGTTGCGGATGTCGATGACGGGACGCATTACTTGCCCTCGTCGGCAGGCATGTTGTCGCCGCCGTCTGCCGTCATGCCCGTGCCGGTATCCGTCACGATGGTGTCGCCGTCGCGTAGCTTGGTAACCGGGACGTCTGGGTTGATCTCGTTGCCCTGGTCGTCGCGCGTGACCTGGGTCTTGCCGACTACAGCCTCGTTGTCGTTTTGCGTCACGACGGTCACCTTCACGCGGCGCGTCTTTTTGCCTTCCGAATCGGTGGCCAGATTGACGTAATAGTGCTCGCCATCTTCGGTCATCAGCGCCATGGTCGGCACCATCACCACGTCGTCGAGCTTCTCGGTCACTACCGAGACCTCGGCAGTCATACCCGGCTTAAGGCGACTGTCGGGTGCTTCGATGAGGATGTCGACGTTAAAGGTCACGCTGCCGCCGCTCCCGGAGGAGGAGTCGGAGTTTGCCACCGAGGCGATAGCCGTGACGGTGCCTTGGCTCACGATATCGGGAAACGCGGGATAGGTCACGTTGGCGCTTTGGCCCACGGCAATTTTGGCGATATCCTTTTCGCCCACCTGAACCGTCACCTTCATCTTGGACAGGTCGGCGATCTGCATGCACTGTTTGCCGCCGCTCGTGTCGCCTTCGCCCATGATCATGCCTCCTGTTACCGTGGCGCCCACCTTGGCGTTGAGCTCCACGATGCTGCCCGAGCTCGGGGCCGTGACCGTACTGCTGGCGGCCTTGGCGTTAGCCTGATCGAGGTTTGCCTGGGCCGATGCGAGGCTGCGCTGCGCGGCCGATACGGCGTTCGTGTCCGCTGATGCGGCGGAGACGCCAGTCGCTGCGGAAGCTCCATCGACATCAGTCGTTGGGGCGGCCTGCGCGGCAGCTGCGGCTTTCTTCGCGTTGGCGAGGTCTTCCTGTGCCGCTGTCACCGCGCGCTGCGCCTCGGCAACGTTGCGATCGAGCTCGTCGTTTTTAATGGTCATGAGCGCGTCGCCCTCGTTGACGGACTGGCCGGCTTGCACGTTGATCGATGCCACCGTGCCGTCGACAGAAGGGGAGACCACCGAAGCCGAGATGGGCTTGAGCTGGCCTTTAGCCTCGACGGTGGTCGTAAATGTGCCCTCGGTGACCATGTCGGTCACCGGCCCGTTGGTACCTGCGGGCCGTGCGTTGATGGCTAAGGTCACGACAACGGCGATGAGCACAATGGCGGCCACGACTCCTGCCGTAATGCCGCGCCGGATGAGCTTTTTGCGCCGACGCTCGGCACGCTTCGCTTTGAGTTTGGCGTAGGCCTCTTCGTCAGAAATCTCGGTTGCATCGCTTGTGCTGCCGTTTTGCTGTGCGGCGTGCAGGTTTGTTATGAGGGGAAGCGTTTCGGTGGCACCCTCGGGCGTTCGCTCGGCATCATTCGGTCCCGGGGTAATGGTGGGGACATTCGACATGGCGTCTCCTTAATAGAAAGTTCCTCGATAATTATATGCGCCCGTCGCGATGGCCGGGCGCATATAGCGGTATCTTTCGGAACTGTTAGATTGGAGCGTCAGTTCCCCGTTGTGTGAAGGCGTGTTTCCCTACGAGTGCACGACCACGCACAGGCCGACGCTGATGCAGTCGTGGAGCGCCTTGGCATCGGCCAGGCGCAGGTTGATGCAGCCGTGGCTTCCGCACCACTTATAGGACTCGGCATTGTCGAAGCTCTTGTCGTTTTGCCAGGTGGCGTCGTGGAAACCGATCATATTGCCCTCGAACGGCATCCAATAGCTGACCGGGCTCTCGTATTTGGGCTTTCCGGTCTCGGGGTCTTTAGCACCGATGAGCTTGCTTGCGCCGTCGTTGCTGTTGATCTGCCACACGCCCTCCGGGGTGGCGTCTTCGCCCGGTTTGCCGGAAATAAAGTTGGCCTCCCACACGATATTGCCGTTCTCGTCGTAGTAGCGCGCGTGCTGCTCGGACAGGTCGACGTCGATATAGGCCTTCCAATCGGGCTCGCCCTTGGCGGTAAACGTGTCGGCCTTCTTGGAGTACGAAATCTCGATATCGCCGGTCTGCTTGTTATTGATAGCGTCCTCGACCTGCTTGGCGAGCGTGTCGCTGTCGATGGACCAGCCAAAATCGCCGCCCTCGACAGCGCACTCCTTGCCGTCGGCGCGTGTCCACCAGCGGGTGGATCCCACGGTGTTAAAGCCGTTAGCGAGTTCGGCGGCCCAGCTGCCGATCTGCGACGTATCGAGCGTGGGGTTGGCCGGATCGGCAAAGCTGATCCACTGCAGCACCGAGCTGCCGTCCACTTTACCGGCATCATTGCCGTTGAGCTTAAGGGTCACGTTGACGCCCAGGAAGTTGTTGGCGGCATCGCATGCAGCCTGAATCTGGTCGTTGGTGAGGGTGCCGTTGAGCGGTTCGTAGGCGTCGTTTCCGATCTTGGTGATATCGACGTTCTCGGCGAGCGACGCGAGCTCGATCTCGGCATATTTGATGACATGCTCGCGGTTGATCTTCTCGTTGGAACGGGCCTTCTCAACGGTGAACTTGCCGGCCTTCTCGTCATAGGAGCTGGTGGCCTCGAAGGTACCCGAGCGGCCCTCGTTGAACTCGTCGATGGCGCTGCCCAGGTCCTCCTCAAACTGCTTTTGGTCAAAGGCATCGGAGAGCATGGACAGGTCGACGTCCTGGTCCAAGTCGACCGAGCCGTTCTTGGTGGCGCTAACGGTTTTGCCGCCGAGCGACGCGATGAGGCGCGACGGCCACAGCAGCGGCTCGTTTTTGCTGATAATTTCGTGGGCGGCTTCCTCGCCATCGACGATGGGCTCGTCGGACTCGGGCTGGTAGGTCCAGCTAAAGTCATCGCCCGACACGGTGAGCTTGTAGTGCTTCCATGCCGAGTTGACCTTGGTGGCTGCCGAAGATGCGTTTGAGAGCGAGATGTCGACGCCGGCGATGGTGGTGTTGGGGTAAGCGACCTGCGAGAACGCCACGACGCCTACGATGTAGATGATCGCGACGAGGCCGAGGACGACAAAGAGGGCCGTCTTTCCGCCCGACTTGCTGCTTTTGTTGGTGTGCTTGTCCGCGGGTCCGCGATTGCTTGCCGCGCGAGTGTGCGAAGGGCCCTGCTTGGGGGCGGGACCCTGTGCGGGGCGCTGCTGGTATTGCTGATGCTGCTGGTATTGACGCTGATTCGGGCGCTGGGAGGCATTGGCCGGGCCGTGTTGTTGGGTGTGGGCCGGCGCGATGGGGCGCGGCGATTGGACGCCGCCAGTATGCCTACTCGGTTGTTGCGGATCGGGAATCATGTTGCTGCGGTCGATTTGCGACATCGTTTATATTTCCTTCGAGTTTCGCTTGCGGCTCATCGTGTTTTAACTGGGCTTGCATTATAGCGATTAGCCTGTTGTTTGTGGTGCGGAAACAGTATCAGTTTGGAGAAGTCTGCCTATCCGCATATGCCGCATTTGGCGCAGGCAGAAAGCGCGGCCGGGGCTTGAGCGATGCCGCCCTTGGCCGTCTCGCGCAGGGTTGCCGGCAGGGCGTGGCCCACCGAGAGCATCACATGCGCCATCTGGTCAAACGGCACCAGGCTCTTGATGCCGGCGAGCGCGAGCTGGGCCGAGCTGAAGGCCGCGGCCACGCCGATGGCATTGCGGTTTTGGCACGGCACCTCAACAAGTCCGCCCACGGGGTCGCAAACGAGGCCTAGCAGATTGCTCAGCGCGATGGAACTGGCGTCGAGTGCCTGCTCGGGGGTGCCGCCGAGCATCTGCACCAGCGCGGCGGCGGCCATCGCGGCGGCGCTTCCCACCTCGGCCTGGCAGCCGCCCTCGGCGCCGGCGACGCAAGCGCTCGTGGTGAGGTTGAGGCCGATGGCGGCAGCACAGTAGAGGGCGTCCATGACCTGCTCGTCGTCGAGCTGCAGGTGGTCGGCAAGTGCCAGCACGCAGCCGGGCACGACGCCCGCGGAGCCTGCCGTGGGGGCGGCGACGATCACGCCCATAGTGGCGGAGCGCTCGAGCACGGCCATCGCGCGGGCCACGGCATCGGTCTGAACGGTGCCCATCAGGTTTGTGCTCAAATCGTTACGGCCGGTGGCATCGACGAGCTTCGCCTCGCCGCCGATGAGCCCGCCGAGCGAGCGCTGCGGATTGGCGATGGGGGCCGTGGTCTCCTCGCGCATAACGTCGAGCACGCGGCGCATCGCGGCGACGGCGTGCTCCTCGCCGGTCAGACGCGCTTCGCGCACGGCCATGACGGCGCCGATGCTGAGTTCCAGCTCCTTGCAAGCGTCGAGCAGCTGTTCGCCGTCATCGAAGATCTCCTTGGCCGAGACGCCGGGGGAGAGCGATGATGCCGAGCCCGGGAGTTCAATAAAGGTGGCGTAGTCGACGTTGTCGAGCTTGCGGAGCATGGGAATGACGGTATCGTCGGGGACGCCGTCGGTCTCAAAGACAGAGTAGGCCTGGCCGCCCACCTCGGTGCGGTAGGTGCGGCAAAACGCGATGTTCACGTGTACGTAGGCGAGTAGGTTCGTGAGTGCGGCGAGCACGCCGGGAACATCCTGGTGCGCCACGAAGAGCGTTGAATACATGCCCGAGATGTCGACGCCGACGCCGTTGATGCGGCTGATGCGCATCTTGCCGCCGCCTAGGCTCTCGCCGCGGACCTGTGCCGTGGCACCCCTGTCGTCGAACATCTCGATATCGACGGTGTTGGGGTGGATGGAGGCGTCGTCGCCCTTAATGTCAAAGTGATATTCGAGGCCTTGCTTGCGTGCGAGGTCGAAGGCCTGCTTGATATTCTCGTCGTCGGTGTCGAGGCCCAGGATGCCCGCGACAAGCGCGCGGTCGGTGCCGTGGCCACGGTAGGTGTGCGCGAAGGAGTTCCACAGGCCAAAGGTAACCTTGGTGATGCGGCCCTCGAGCAGGCTGGCGGCAACCTGGGCGCACCGCAGGGCGCCGGCGGTGTGCGACGAGCTAGGACCGACCATGACGGGGCCCAAGATCTCGAATGCCGAGGTCGTAGCTAGTGTTTGCGGCTTGCCTGCCATGGCTGCTCCTTCTATATCTCGTCGTCCCGAGGGGCGGGGCATAAGGTCGCCTGCTCGGACAATCCTGCTCGCACGGAGAGCACATTAAGTGCTCTCCGGCTCGTGCGGAACTCGCGATCGACCTTATGCCCCGCCCCTCGGGACTAAGGATACATGGTAGAGGCGCTCGTGCTGCAAAATTCATGAGCTCGTGACCTATTCTGCGTCCCAGGTCGGCTCATCTTCACCACCGGTTAATAAAAATAGAGGTACCGATTGGTCCGGTACCTCTTTTTGGTGCGTTTCGATTTGGCTGCAGCTTTTGCCGTTAGCTTATAGACCGCAGGCTGCTTTGAGCTCGTCGACCCTGTCTGTTTGCTCCCAGGTGAAGTCGGCGTCTTCGCGGCCGAAGTGGCCGTAGGCTGCCGTCTTCTCGTAGATCGGACGACGCAGATCCAGGTCGCGGATGATCGCGCCCGGGCGCAGGTCGAAGGTCTTCTCGACGGCCTCGACGATCTTGTCCTCGGCAACATGCGCGGTACCGAAGGTGTCGACCATGATAGACAGCGGCTTGGACACGCCGATGGCGTAGGCCAGCTCGACCTCGCAGCGGTCGGCCAGGCCGGCGGCCACCACGTTCTTGGCGACCCAGCGCGCGGCGTATGCGGCGGAGCGGTCGACCTTGGTGCAGTCCTTGCCGCTGAAGGCACCGCCGCCGTGACGGCCGTAACCGCCGTAGGTGTCGACGATGATCTTACGGCCGGTGAGGCCCGTGTCGCCCATGGGGCCGCCCACGACAAAGCGACCGGTGGGGTTCACATAGATGTCGGCGTTGTCCCACGGCATGTTCTCGGCGGCCATGACGGGGGTGATGACGTGCTCGATGAGGTCGTTCTTGATCTTGCCCATGTCCTCGATCTCGGCGGCATGCTGCGTGGAGATGACGATGGTTGTGACCTCGACGGGCTTGCCGTCCTCGTAGCGCACCGTGACCTGGGTCTTGCCGTCGGGGCGCAGGTAGGGCAGGGTGCCGTCGTGGCGCACGGCGGCCAGGCGCTCGGCCAGGCGGCTCGCCAGGTAGTGCGGCATGGGCATGAGGGTCTTGGTCTCGTTGGAGGCATAGCCAAACATCATGCCCTGGTCGCCGGCGCCGATCAGATCGATCGGGTCGGTGGTGGCGCCGGTCTGGGTCTCGAAGGACTCGTCGACGCCCTGGGCGATATCGGGCGACTGCTCGTGGATGAGGCTCATAACTCCGCAGGTATCGCAGTCAAAACCGAACTTTGCGCGGTTGTAGCCAATGCGGCGGATAACGCCACGGGCAATCTCCTGCACGTCGACGTATGCCTGGGTGCGGATCTCGCCGGCAACGATGACGGTGCCGGTGGTCACGAGGGTCTCGCAGGCACAGCGGACGTTCTCAACGTTTGCGGGCACGCCGTTGGGCGCAATGTAGCCCTGCTCCTGCAGCTCAATTTCTTTAGCGAGGATTGCGTCGAGGACGGCGTCGCTGATCTGGTCAGCGATCTTATCGGGATGGCCTTCGGTCACCGACTCCGACGTAAAAACAAAGGACCCGTGTTGGGGTGGGATGGAACGAAGTTCTTCTGGCATGATAGCCCCTTTCAAAATACGTGTCCCGGCGACCGTTACCATTCCGCCGAGCTCTATATGTAAGGGCACATCATATCGCGTTAATCGAATATTCACACCCTTTCCGCACCTACTCATTGGGGATAGACTTAAATGACCAGTCGGGTGCTCATTGGGTAGCCATTTAAGTCTGTCCCCAATGAGTGGGTCGGTGCCCTTTGTGCGGAGGTTGCTTTGTTGCTTTATACTGATGCGGTTAGACATCCATCCTGCAATCGAGGAGATATCCATGGCATCAGACGTTCGCGTCCGCTTTGCACCCTCACCCACGGGCAAGCTGCACATCGGCGGCGCCCGCACCGCTATCTATAACTGGGCTTTCGCCCGCGCAAACGGCGGCACGTTCATCCTGCGCATCGACGACACCGACCCCACCCGTTCCACCGACGAGAACACGCAGATCATTCTGCGCGCCATGCGTTGGCTGGGCCTGGACTGGGACGAGGGCCCCGAGGTGGGCGGCGACTATGGCCCTTACGCACAGACCGAGCGCCTGGACCTGTACAAGCAGGCCGCCCAGAAGCTCTGGGACGAGGGCAAGGCCTATCCCTGCTTCTGTACCAAGGAGCAGCTCGATGCCGATCGCAAGGCCGCCCAGGAGCGCAAGGACCCCTTCCAGGGCTATCAGCGCCGCTGCCGCGATCTCGATCCCGAGGAGGCCCGCCGCCGCATCGAGGCCGGCGAGCCCTACGTCCTGCGCATCAAGGTGCCCGAGAACCGCGGCGACGTCGTTATCCATGACGCCGTCCACGGCGAGGTGACCTTCGATGCCAAGGAGCTCGACGACTTTGTCATCTTCCGCTCCGACGGCACGCCCACCTATAACTTCGCGACCGTCGTCGACGATGCCATGATGAAGATTACCCACGTCATCCGCGGCGACGACCATCTGTCCAACACCCCGCGCCAGGTCATGGTCTACGAGGCCCTCGGCGCGCCCGTGCCCACGTTCGCGCACATCTCCATGATCTTGGGTGCCGACGGCAAGAAGCTCTCCAAGCGCCACGGCGCCACCTCGGTGGAGGAGTACCGCGACGCCGGCTATCTGTCCGACGCCTTCGTCAACTATCTGGCGCTGCTCGGCTGGTCGCTCGACGGCGAGACCACGATCATCCCGCGCGATGTCCTGGCCAGCAAGTTTTCGCTTGACCGCATCTCCAAGAACCCTGCGACCTTCGATCCCAAGAAGCTCGACTGGGTCAATGCCGAGTACATCAACGGCATGTCCGACGCTCAGTTTGCCGACGAGATCATGGTCCCCGAGCTGCACGAGGCAGGCCTCATCGAGGGTAACGTCGAGTACGGCGAGGACTGGATCGACGCACTCGCTGCCATCGTTAAGCCGCGCACCAAGATGCCGGCCGACGCCGTGACTGTCGCCGCTCCCATCTTTGCCACGGCCGAGACGCTCGAGTATGACGAGAAATCCGTCAACAAGGGCCTGGCCAAGGAAGGCATGGGTGCCATTCTGGATGCCGCCAAGGCCGCGCTCGAGGGCGTGGACGAGTGGACGGCTGCCAACATCGACGCCGCGCTTGAGCCGCTGCCCGAGCAGATGGACCTCAAGAAGCGTGTTGTCTTCCAGGCTGTGCGCGTCGCCGTCTGCGGCAACATGGTGAGCCCCCCGCTGGGTGAGACCATGGCGCTCGTCGGCCGCGACGACTGCCTGGCGCGCATCGACCGCGCCCGCACGATGGCGCTGTAATCGCTGCGCAAACGTATGTATCCGAGCCCCGTTCACCCGAGCGGGGCTCTTGTTTCTAAAGACGTATGGGATGGGAGGTACAGAGACCATGGCCGAGCAACTGTCACTGTTTGGTTCGCCGGAACCGGAGGAAGCTCCGAAGTCCGCGGCCCCCGTCGCCGCCCCGGCGCAGCCCGAGCCCGTATCCGAGCCCGTCGTCGCCTACGCGAGCGTGGTCCTCGACATCCCGACCCGTGCGCTGTCCGAGCCGTTTGCCTACGGCATTCCCGACTCCCTTGCCGACGAGGCCCAGGTCGGATCGACGGTCCTAGTTCATTTTGGCAACCGTGCGGCCGCAGGCTACATCGTCGACATTGCGCCCGAGCTTGCCAACCTGCAAGGTAACGACGCTCTCGATCCCGCGCGCATCAAGCCTATCGAGGCTATCCTCAGCAAGCCGCTATTTACCGCCGAGTCCGCCCGTATCGCACGTTGGATGAGCCGCGAGTACGTCGCGACGCTTTCCGAGTGCCTGCGCCTGTTCTTGCCCCCGGGCGGAAGCCCGCGCGTGGTCAAGGTCGATGACGGCGTGTGGACCGTTGAGCGCCCCGCCGTCAAACCCATCCAAAACCGTTGGGTCATGCTCACGCCCGAGGGTTTCGACTACACGCCGCCCAAGACCGCGGTCCGCCAGCGTCAGCTCATTGAGGCGCTCCAATGCGGCCCGGTCACGACGCGCGACCTCAACCTGCTCTACAACAGCATGTCGGCGACCATCAAGGCGCTCGAAAAACGCGGCGTCGTGGTGGTGGAGGAGCGCCGGGCGTGGCGTGGCTGTAGCGAGCAGACCACGCTGTCCTCCGCGAGCGGCAAAGCACCGGTCTCGCTTACCAACGGCCAGCAGCAGGCCCTCGCGCAGATTGAGCGTGCCCGCCTTGACGCCCACGGCGACGTAGTCCTTGTCGATGGCGTCACCGGATCTGGCAAAACCGAGGTCTACCTCTCCGCTATCGAGCGCGTGCTGGCGGCCGGCCGTTCGGCCTGCGTGCTCGTGCCCGAGATTTCGCTGACGGCCCAGACTGTCGGCCGCTTCCGTTCGCGCTTTGGCGAGACGGTTGCCGTGTTCCATTCGCGACTTTCTGCTGGCGAGCGCCTGGACCAGTGGGATATGGTCGCCAGCGGTGCCGCGCGTGTGGTCGTGGGCGCCCGCTCGGCGCTCTTTTGCCCGCTCAGCGACTTGGGTCTTATCATCATCGACGAGGAGCACGAGACCAGCTACAAGCAGGGCTCCAGCCCGCGCTACCATGCGCGCGAGGTGGCTGCCGAGATGGCGTGTCGTTATCGCTGCCCGCTCGTGTTGGGCTCGGCCACGCCTTCTGCGGAGGCCCTCGACCGCTGCCGCCGCGGCACGTACAACGGTGCCACCTGGACTCGTGTCGAGATGCCTGAGCGCCCGGGAAATGCCGTGCTGCCCACGGTCCGCATTGCCGACCTGCGCCGCGAGTTTTCGCACGGCAGCCGCTCCATGTTCTCAAAACCGCTGATGGAAGGCCTGGAGCGCGTAGTCGAGCGCCGCGAGAAGGCCGTGCTGCTGCACAACCGTCGCGGCTTTGCGCCGTTCCTTATGTGCCGCGAGTGCGGCTGCGTCCCCACCTGCAATCACTGTTCCACCGCGCTCACGTATCACGAGCGCACCCATACGCTGCAGTGCCACACTTGCGGTTCGTCCTGGCGCGTGCAACCCTATCCGGCGCCCACGAGTCGCTGTCCCAAGTGCGGCAGCCGCTACCTGGCTAAAATGGGCCTGGGTACGCAGCAGATCGAGGATGCGCTGCACCAGATGCTGCCCGACGACGTCGCCATCATTCGCATGGATGCCGATTCCACGCGCGGCAAGGACGCGCACAAAAAGCTGCTCGAGCAGTTCGATGCGGCCGATTGCGCGGTGTTGCTGGGCACTCAAATGATCGCAAAGGGCCTCGACTTTCCCGAGGTCACGCTCGTGGGCGTGGTCAATGCCGACTTCGCCCTCAAGCTGCCGGACTTCCGCGCAGGGGAGCGCGCCTACGACCTGCTAGAGCAGGTTGCGGGCCGCGCCGGCCGCGGTGATCGTCCCGGCGAGGTTATCATCCAGACCTACCTGCCTGAGGACCCGGTCATTCGCGCCGTCGCCGAGCACGACCGCTCGATTTTTACCGACTACGACCTGGACCAGCGCCGCGACGCCCTGTATCCCCCGTTCGTGCGCTTGGCCAACATCTTGGTGTGGTCGACGAATGCGGATGACGCGCGGGACTACATCGGCCGCATCGCGAAGCTCCTCAAGCGTCGCTGGCATGCCGCCGCGCCCGACTTTTTGCGGGCGGGGAGCGCCGTGCCCCAGGTGCTTGGTCCGGCTTCGTGTGTAATCGAGAGAGCCAAGGACCGTTACCGCTTCCATCTGCTTGTAAAGTCGCCGGTAGGGTACCATGTCTCTGATGATATCGACGCCTGCCTCAAAGAGGTTGGCTCCGTGCGCGGCGTGAGCGTGAGCGTTGACGTCGACGCCTATGATTTGATGTAACAACCCGAAAGGATGGCCATGGAAGCCAACGGAATCGTACTGTCGCCCGACCCTCGTCTGCGCCAGGAGTGCGCCGTCATCGAGGAGATCACTCCGGCGATCGAGGCGCTTGCCGAGAAGATGAAGAAGATGATGTTCGACAACGGCGGTTGCGGTCTGGCTGCCCCGCAGATCGGTGAGCTTATTCAGCTCGTCACCATCGACTGCGACTACAGCGACAAGAATGACTACGATCCCTACGTGCTCATCAACCCTGTCATTGTTGAGCAGAGCGACCATCTGGTGCCGTTTAGCGAGGGCTGCCTGTCCATTCCCGGTATTAGCTGCGAGATCGAGCGTCCCGACCATGTCGTCGTCGAGGCGTACGACCTGGATGCCAACCTGATTCGCTACGAGGCCTCGGGCGACCTGTTCTGCGTGTGCCTGCAGCACGAGATCGATCACCTGCACGGCAACACCATGTTTGAGCGACTCAAGCCGATGCAGCGTATCAAGGCAGTCAAGGAGTACCAGGACGCCCTGGCCCGCGGCGCTCGACCGGGCGAGACGGAGTAGGTTTGTCCGTCCCCGGGGCGCCCGCCTATACCTATATCATCCCGTGCTCAAACATTCTCGCTGCGCTGCGAAACTGCGCGCGGGACGATATAGGCGGGCGCCCCGGGGACTACGTTGACGCTGCTTGTCTCGCCCGGGTGCCGTCGGGCCAGGGAGGGGCGTCTTCGCTGATAATTGCTTTGTTGAGAGAGAGCTGCTTTTATTGCGGCTCTTTCTTTGGTTTTGGGTATATTTGTTTTTGTTGGACTGTTCTGGCGGCTGGGTGCGCTTGCGACCTGGAACGCTTCTTTTGTAGCCGTCTCGGCTCGTTGTTGAGAGGAGACTTACTTTTATGCGTATTGTGTTTATGGGTACGCCTGATTTTGCTGTGCCTTCGCTGACTTCGCTTGTTGAGGCTGGGAACGAGATTGCGCTTGTTATTACTCGTCCCGATGCTGTTCGTGGGCGTGGTAAGAAGCTTGAGCCGTCTCCTGTTAAGGCCAAGGCGCTTGAGCTGGGGTTGCCGGTTGTTGAGGCCAACCGTATGACGCCTGAGGTTGTTGAGACGCTCCAGGCTGCCCAGGCTGATATTTTCTGTGTGGCTGCCTATGGCTGCATTTTGCCTGATGAGGTGCTGCATATGGCGCCGCTTGGTATTGTGAATGTTCATGCTTCGCTGCTGCCTCGTTGGCGTGGCGCTGCCCCCATTCAGCGTGCCATTCTTGCTGGTGACGAGGTTGCTGGCGTTTCCATTATGCGCATTGGGCATGGCGTGGATACCGGCGCTTATTGCGCCCAGGCGTCTACGTCGGTTACCGGTAAGCATGCCGAGGCGCTCACGATGGAGCTTGGTGAGCTTGGCGGTAAGTTGCTTGCCGATACGCTTCCTTCGCTTGCCGATGGCTCGGCTGTTTGGACTGAGCAGGATGAGTCGCTCGTCACTCATGCCGCCAAGATTTCCAAGCAGGAGATGCGTCTTGATCCGCAGATGGCGGCGCTCGATTGCGTGCGTCATGTGCTCGCTTCGTCCGATACCGCGCCTGCCCGTTGTGTGATTGCCGGCAAGTCGGTTCGCGTTCTCGATGCTGCGGCGGCGGATGTGTCGCTTGGCGAGGGTCAGGTTCTCGTTAAGGCCAAGCGTGTTTACCTGGGTCTTTCCGATGGAGCGGTTGAGCTGCTCGAGGTTAAGCCCGATGGCAAGCGTGCTATGTCTGCTTCTGCTTGGGCTGCTGGCCTGCAGGGTGCCGACCTGACGTGGGGTGTTTTGTCATGAGCAAGCTTTCCCCCGCGCGCAAGCTTGCGCTCGATGTGTTGATGGAGGCCGATCGCCGCGGTATGTACGCACGCGACGTGTTGTCTTCCCGTGCTTCCGCCAAGGCCATTGACCAGCGCGATTCCGCTTTTGCCGCTCGTTTGGCGCTCGGTGTTGCCGCCACGCAGGGCATTTTGGACGAACTGCTTGATCAGTTTCTCGATAAGCCCAAAAAGGTCGCGCCGCGCGTGCGCATGGCGCTTCGCATCTCGGCCTTCGAGATGCTCTACCTGCATACGCCGGGCCGTGTTGCCGTAAGTCAGGGTGTTGAGCTGGTGCGCAGCGGTGCTAAGTCTGCCGCTGGCCTGGCTAACGCGGTGCTGCACAAGGTCGCGGACAACGTTGAGGACTTTGCCACGGCATCCGACGTGGATGAGTCCGAGCGCCGTCTGGTTCGCCTGTCTCGTTTGATGGGTCTTCCTCGCTGGCTGTGCGCCCGCATTATGGCGTCGTTCGATACGCTCGAGGGCGTGCTCAACTTTGCCGGTAATCTTGCGCCCGCGCCGCTTGCGCTGCACGAGAATGCGTTTGCAACGAAGGCCGACCCGTATATCTCGCAGCTCGTTGCGCCTGTCTTCCCGGGCTGTCATGCTCCTGTCGATGCGCAGGTCACGGTTGCATCGGGCGTGTTTGAGCGTGCGGCCGCGGTTGCTTCGGACCTCAACGCCCAGCTTATCGCCACTGCGGCGACGCGTCCCGGGCGTTGCCTGGAGATTGGTGCCGGCCGCGGCACCAAGACCTATGTGATGATGTGCCAGGCCAAGCGTGCCGGGTACGAGCGCCAGCATACTGCGCTCGATCTGCACGATCGTAAGTGCGATCAGAATCTCGCGCGCCTGCACAAGGCGGGTATCTCTGGTGTTCGTACGGTGTCGGGCGATGCCTGCGAGCTCAATGAGGTGCTTACGTCGTTTGATGCGATGCTTGGCGAGCCCGCCCTGTTCGACACGGTGTTTATCGACGCTCCGTGCTCTGGCACCGGCACCATGCGCCGTCATCCCGAGATTCCGTGGCGCCTGAACGAGAACGACGTTACGACCGAGTTGCCCCGCCTGCAGCTGACGATGCTCAAGGAAGCAGCCGCGCGCGTGGCTGCCGGCGGTGAGCTTATCTATGCTACCTGCTCGGTTTTTGATGAAGAGAACACGCGGGTCGTGGACGCCTTCCTGGCTTCTCCCGAGGGCGGCGGCTTTACCGTGGCACCCCTCTCCGGAGCCCAGATTCTGCAGCTCCCCGAGTTCGAACAGGCCAAGAAGCTGGTAGCCGTTCGCCAAAACGACCGCGGACTCTTCCAAAGCGTCCCCGTAAACGCCGACTCCTACGACGGCCACTTCTGCGCCCGCCTGGTCCGCCAGTAAATCGAAGCCCCGTCCCAAATCAGCTAATTTGGGACGGGGCTATTTTAGCTACTTTGTGCCTCTTCGATTCGTTCGCCATGAAATGTGGTTATCTACTACGTTTAACCGGTTGTCCTCATTCATGCCGAATTTTGTGAAATCAAAACCGCAGGTAGACGGCTCGTCGATTTTGTAAAAAGGCGGCTATGCTCGACCAATACGTGTCAAACGTAGTAGATGGGCCGTTTTCGTGGCACGGCCCCAAATTGACTACTCACATGGCAACGAGACCGCTCGGCTGTTAGTGGCTGTGTGGGCAGTTGGCGCAGCAGCCGCTGGTGGCGCTGGTGCTGGAACCACCGCTGCGCTGGTCGGTGTTGTAGAAGCCGCTGCCCTCAAACTTGATGCCGCTGGCCGAGAACGTCTTGGCCGCCGGAGCGCCGCAGCTCGGGCACACGACCTCGGGGGTCTCGGACATGGGATGCTCAACCTCAAATACGTTGCCGCAGCTCGAGCACTTGTAATCGTAGCGCGCCATAATACTTCCTTTTCAGCACAAAGCGGGCAGATCGCTCTGCCCGCATAAATTCAAACAGCTGTAACTGTACCCTATATCGGGGGTTTTATCACGCTTCGCCCCAGAATCTATGGGTGTTGCGCAGGAGCTGTGCAGTTTTGCCCTCGGCGGCCGCAACGTCGGCCTCGTCGGCCTGCCAGGTCCAGTTGCCCGTGGCCACGCCCGGCACGTTCATGCGTGCATCGTCGCCAAGCCCCAGGACATCCTGCAGCGGCATCATCACCAGGGGAGCGTCGCTTGCCAGCGCGTCGTTCATCAGCTTGGCCGCCACCTCAACACCGCTCGGCTCGTCGCCGCCTGCGAAGGAGCGCGTGCACCAACCGGCGAGCGTCGACGTATCGTGCGTCGAGGTGTATAGAATCTTGCCCGGCGTGGGACACACGCCGCAGCGAACGTCGTAATCGCTAAACTCCAGCACGTCCATGCCGGGGAAGCCGCAGGTCGAAGCCATGGCGCGAACACCGGGCGTCAGGTAGCCTAGGTCCTCGGCGATAAAGTTGAGCGGACCCAGCTCGTCAAAGGCGGTTTGGAACAGGTCCTTGCCCGGACCCGCCAGCCAGCGGCCGTCGGCGCAGGCCTTGCCTGCGGGAATGCTAAAGTAGCTGTGGAAGCCCAGGAAGTGGTCCAGGCGCACACGGTCGTAGAGCGAGAACGCGCGACGCAGGCGGTCCATCCACCAGCGGTAGCCGTTCTGCTTCATGTGGTCCCAGCGGAACGTCGGATTGCCCCACACCTGGCCCTCGGGCGCAAAGTTATCGGGCGGCGCACCGGAGATCTCGATTGCCTTGCCGGTATCGGAAAGCCAGAAGTTTTCGGGCTCGCTCCACGCGTCGGCCGAATCGTCCGAAACGTACATGGGAATGTCGCCGATGACCTCGATGCCCTTCTTGTGCGCATAGTTCATGAGCTCGCACCAGGCAAGGTCAAAGCGGTACTGCATGTACGCCTGCAGCTCTGCCTCGTCGTGGAAACGCTTGTCGTCAATCAGATGCTCGTTGTAGCGCGCGACATCGGCCGGCCAATCGTGACGCGATTCACCTTCAAAGTACTTCTTGACGGCCATGTAGACGCAGTACTTCTCGAGCCAATCGGCGTTGCGATGTTTAAACGCCGTGTAGAGCGGGTCTGCATCCTCGCCGCCACGGGCCTTCCAAGTCTCAAAGTCGGCCGCCAGTTCCACTTTGCTCTCGGGCAGCAGGTCAACATTGCCCGCAAAAGCCGAAGGCCCAGCGTATGGGGAGCGGAAGAAGTCCGTCGGGTTGACAGGCAGGACCTGCCAGTAGCGCATGCCCATAGCGGACAGATGGTCGATAAAGCGACGCGTGGGTGCGCCGATCGTGCCGGGCTTGCCGTCATCGGTCGGCACCGAGGTGATGTGGCACACGACGCCCGCGCCGTGATCGAGCGGCTCCTGCAGGCGCTGCTCGGCATGATGATAGATGATCGACGAGCCCAGCGGATACAGATCGAGCGTGACCGTACCGTTGTGGATCTCGCACTCGTGACCGCTGATGACGTCACTCGCGCATTCGCCGAGCGCCGGAATCGTCACGCGGTGCGAATTGCGCAGGCTGCGGTTGATGATAACCGTCGCGGACTCGCCATCCTTGCCCGTGCGGTTGTAGGCCAGCACCTCATCGTTGAGCGCGAAGGCCTTAATCTCGCCGTCGATCATAAACGGCAGTGCGCGGCGTACGGCGGAGGCGTTCTTGACAATAGCCAGCGTGTCGAAGTCGTGCAGTTGGTCCTTGGTCGGCAGGGTGCGGCGGTTGCCCGGATCGGTAAGGCCCTCCAGGCCGTATTCGTCGCCGTAGTAGATCGAAGGCACGCCGGGGAAGGTCATCTGCATGAGCGTTGCAAGCCAAAAACGGCTCTTGGCCAGGCCCATCGAGTTCTCGTCCAGACGCCACTTGCTGCGCTCGCGCTCGGGTAGCTGCGACTCGTCGGGGCCGCCGCCGAGCACCGAGATGATGCGCGGGCGGTCGTGGCTCGACAGCAGGTTGAGCGCGCAGGACAATGCCTCGCTCGGGTAGTTCTCGCGCAGGGTCTCGATATCCTCGGCGGCCTCGTAGGCGTTCTTGTAGCCCATCAAAAAGCCGATGACCATGTCGCGGAAGGGGTAATCCATAGCAGAGTCCAGCTCGGATCCCTGCAGATAGCGGCGCAGATGGCCGTAGCTAATTTTGTTTGAGGCGTCTTCCCAGACTTCGCCGAGCAACAGCGCATCAGGCTTTTCGGCAAGTACGGCCTTCTTGATCTCGGCTAGGAAATCGTCCGAAAGCTCGTCGGCGACGTCCAGGCGCCAGCCATGAGCGCCGGCACGTAGCCATTTACGGATCACGCCATCCTTGCCCAGGAGCCGCTCGCGTACCAGCTCGGAGCTCTCATTGATGGCGGGCATGTTGCCCACGCCCCACCAGCAGTCGTACGAGCCGTCCTCGTGGAAATAAAACGCATCGCGCCACGGCGAATCCTCGCTCTGCCACGCGCCCACGCCGGGGTAGTTGCCGTAGCGGTTGAAATAGATCGAGTCATCGCCCGTATGGTTAAAGACGCCGTCCAGGATGATGGAGATGCCCAGCTTCTCGGCTGCCTGGCACAGCTCGGTAAAGTCCTGCTCGGTGCCCAGGATCGGGTCGATCTTGGTGTAGTCGGCCGTGTCGTAGCGGTGGTTGCTCGCGGCCTCAAAGATGGGGTTGAGGTAGATGGCCGTGAAGCCCAGCTCCGCGATGCGGGGCAGGTCATTTTGGATACCCTTGAGCGAGCCGCCGTAGAAGTCCCAGGTCTTGATTGAGCCGTCCTCGGCGCGCTCGTACACGGGCGGCTCGTTCCAGTCCTCGATCATGCGGCGCTGGATTCCGTTGCGCGGTTTTTCAACCTCGGCCAGCGTGCGCTCGCGCCAGTTTTCGTCGCGGGCATAGCGGTCGGGGAAGATCTGGTACACCATGCCGCGCTCGTACCAGGTGGGGCGGTTCTCGCGGTGTTTGTAGACGGTAATCTGGAAGGATGGCACTTCGGCGTAGTCGTAGGTTACGCCCTCGCCGCCGGTGCGGCCCTGCGGTGCGCCCAGGCGAACCTCGGGCTGGCCCTCGATATTGCAGATAAAGCTGTACCAGATAAGACAGGGCTCGGTGCACTCAAGCTCTACGGTAAATATGCCGTCGCCCTCGTGCGTCATGGGATACAGAGACTCACCGATCTCATCGACCCAAGTGCGCAGCGTAAGCGTTGCCTGGTTGGGATCGGCATCCTCCAAAATTACCGAGAGAGCAACGGAAGTTCCAGTGGTCACAGCGCCAAACGGAGTGCGAAACTGCGGCAGACGGCTGTTGTGAATCAATCTCATAGTACGGTCCAGTTCAATAGAATCATGGCCTGCTGGCCATGGGCTTTACGCACAGGTTATAAGTATATCTGTTGTACACAGGGTGTATAAACAACATCCGTTTACCATCGGCGAACGGTTGTCCTAGAAAATCGTTTTACCAACTATCTACAGAGAAGGGGCGCCCGGTTGGAGCGCCCCTTGTTTGGTGTTTTGATTAGGTTTTAGATCGTCTGTGGGCTAGCGGCGCTTGCGGGTGGCCGTTGCCTTGCGTACGGAGGTCTTCTTGGTCTGAGCCTTTTCCTCAGTGGGAGCGGCGGGGGAGACCGGGGCCTTCTTGGCGGGCTCGGGCTTGGCCTTTACCTCGGCCTTGGGCTCCTCTTTGGCAGCAGCGGGCTTAGTCTCTGCCTTGGGAGTTGCGGTCTTTGCCGTTGTCTTCTTGGTTGCCGACGTGCGCTTGCGCGTGGTGGTCTTGGCGGCGGGCTTGGCCTCGACGGTTGCCTCCGCCTTGGTCTCGGCAGGTGTCTCCTCGACCTTGGCGGCCGGCTTTTCGGCCGCCTTGGGGGCAGCCTTCGTTGTAGTGGCCTTGGTAGCCGTCGCCTTTGTAGCTGTAGCCTTCTTGGCGGCAGGGGTCTTGGTTGTGCTCTTGGTCGCGGTCGTCTTCTTGGCAGCGGTCTTGGCCGGAGCCTTTGCCGCAGGCTTTGCCTCGGCGGCAGCCTCAGCCTTTACCTCGGGAGCAGCCTCGGACTCGGCGGCCTTCTTGGCAGCTGCGGTGGTGCGCTTGCGCGTGGTCGTTGTTTTGGCAGCGGTGGTCTTGCTCGCAGCGGCCTTCGTGGTCGTGGTCTTCTTAGCCGTCGTCTTACGAGTCGCGGTCTTCTTTGCCGCAGGCTTCGCTGCAGGCTTCACCTCGGGCTCGGGCTTGGGAGTAGCCTCGACCTTCACCTCAGACTCGGCCTTAACGGGCTCAGCTTCAACCGGCTTCTCTTCGGCCTTGGGTTCCTCAGCGGCCACCGGCTCAGCAACAGCCTCAGGCTCGTCGACAACAGCCGCCGGCCTCTCAATCTCCGGATGCATAAAGAAGTACAGGTCCAGATACTTGTCGGCCGAGCGCGTCCAGCTAAAGTCCTGGCTCATGGCCTGCGTGACCAGCTGGTTCCAGGCATCGCGGTTGTCCCAGAACAGGCGTGCCGCGCGGAACACGGCGTCGCCCATCTCGTCGCCGTTAAAGTTGCTAAACGAGAAGCCCGTTCCCTCGCCGGTAAACTCGTTGTACGGCTGCACGGTATCCTTCAGACCGCCGGTCTCGCGCACGATGGGCAGGGTGCCGTAGCGCATGGCGATGATCTGCGACAGGCCGCAGGGCTCAAACTTCGAAGGCATCAGGAACATGTCGGCGGCGGCGTACATGCGCTGCGACAGCGCCGGATCAAACTCGATGCGCGCGGCCATGGTGCCGGGGTACTTGTCCTGGAAATAGCGCAGGCCGTCCTCGTAGTCGCGGTCGCCGGTACCCAGTACGGCCACCTGTACGCCGCCGGCCAGGATGCGGTCGAGCGCGTACATAACCAGGTCCATGCCCTTCTGGCGCGTCAGGCGCGTGACCATCACCATGAGCGGACGGTCGTCGCGAACCTCGAGCCCCAGCTCTTCCTGCAGCTTGGCCTTGCACACAGCCTTGCCAGAACGGTCTTCAACCGTGTAGTTGGCGGCAATGCGCTTGTCGGTCGCCGGGTCAAAGCCCGCCACGTCGATGCCGTTAAGGATGCCCTGCAGCGCGTAGGAGCGTTCGCGCAGCACGCCGTCCAGGCCCTCGCCAAACTCGGGCGTCTGGATCTCGTTGGCATAGGTGGGGCTCACCGTGGTGATGGCATCGGCATAGCGCAGCGCGCCCAGCATGTAGTTGATGCTGCAGGCGTCGCAACGCAGCTGCGAGGCGGCCGCCGGTATATGCGCCACGCCCAGGATGTCCTCCATCACGGTGTCGCTAAACTGGCCCTGGAACGCCACGTTGTGGATCGAGAACACGGTCTTGACGCGGTCGTACAGCGGAAGGCCCTGGTAGAACTCGCGCAAGAACACGGGCGCCAGTGCCGTCTGCCAGTCATTGCAGTGCAGGATGTCACACTCAAAACCGGCCGGCAGGTGCTGCAGGCTCTCGGTGATGGCCTTGGAGAAGAACGCAAAGCGCTCGCCGTCATCAAAGAAGCCGTACGGATAGTCGCGCGCAAAGTAGCGCTCGTTGTCGATGAACATATAGGTGACGCCGTCGTGCTCGAGCTTCTCGAGCCCGCAGTACTCATTACGCCAGCCCAGGCTCACGTAAAAGTCGGAGAAGTGCTCCATCTGCGCCTTGTACTCGTCCTTGATGGTGGCGTACTTGGGCACCATCACGATAACCTCGGCGCCGGCTCGCACAAGCGCCGCAGGCAGCGAGCCCGCCACGTCGCCCAGGCCACCGGTCTTAACAAACGGTGCGCACTCGGCCGAGGCAAACACGATCTGCATCTTTTTGCTGGAATCTGCCATATTGTCTCCCATGTTGCAATTCGAGAATAGCCGCCTGGCGCTAACCGGGCGGCTATTCTACATGTTACGAGCGATGTTGCGGTGCCAACGTTAACGCACGATGGTGGTGTCGGAAGTTAACGGAGCCTTGCCCAGCACCAGGATGTTCTCGGGCGTGCCGCGAAGCTCGGTGTTGGTGGGAACCACGTTGTTCTTGTCCAGAATGGCATTCTCGACGCGGGCGCCGCTCTTGATGATGCAGCTCTGGTTGATGATCGAGTTGGTCACCGAAGCACCTTCCTCGACCACGACGCCGCGCGACAGGATCGAGTTGCGCGCGGTGCCCTTGATGATGCAGCCGGCCGAGATGATCGAGTTGCACGCGTGGCTGCCGGTCGCATAGCGCGAAGGCGGCACGTCGTGAGCCTTGGTCAGGATCGGGCGCTCGGGAACGAAGAGCTGGTCGGCCACGGTCTGGTCGAGCAGGTCCATGCTGCGGCGATACAGCGACTTTTCGCTAAACACGCCCACGACCTCGCCCTTGTACTCGTAGCTGCACACGTCGATGTTGCCAAAGTCGCCCTGGAGTGCCTCGAGCAGGTCCAGATAGTCGGCGGCCTGGTAGTGGTCGATGATCTCGAGGAGCGTCTCGCGGTTGACGATGCAGCAGTCCATGGAGGCGTTGTCGCCGTACGCGACGCCGGCGCTCACGCCCGTCAGGCGGCCGTTCTCGTTAATCTCGAGTTTGGTCTCGTCTTCGACATTGCGCGTGGCCTTGCAGTACACCACGGTCATCTGGGCGCCGGAGTTCTCGTGCGCCTCGATGATGGTGTTGAGGTCCATGTTAAAGATGATGTTGGTGCCCATCATCACAACATAGGGATTCTCCGAGCGCTGGAACAGCGTCTTGTTGGAGATGATGTCGCGCAGCAGGAAGCGCATGCCGCCCTTGGTGGTGCCATACGCGTTGCCGGGCACCATGAACAGGCCGCCCTTCTTGCGGTCCAGGCCCCAGTCCTTGCCCGAGCCCACGTGGTCGATCAGCGAGCGGTAGTTACCCGGCATGACGACACCGACGGTCTTGATGCCGGCATTCATCATGTTGGACAGCGGGAAGTCGATCAGGCGGTAGCGGCCCAAAAACGGAACGGACGCGATGGGGCGGTCCTTGAGCAGCACGCTGCCGTAGGTCGAAGAGTAGTTAGCGGTGATGTAACCGATGGCCTTGCGATTGATCATCGGATCATTCCCCCTTCCCGATAACGACGTCATTTCCAACGACGGCCGTATCCTTGGTGGTATCGACAGAGCCGAGCTTCACGCCCTCTTCGACCGTGGAGTTCTCGCCCAAAATAGCGCGGCAGATGTGCGCGCCGCTCTTAACGTGCGCACCCGGCAGCAGCACGGAGTCCTCGACCACGGCGCGCTCCTCGATGATGACATCGGTCGAAAGGATCGAGTGGCGAGCGGTGCCGTAGATCTTGCAGCCGTTGGAGACCAGGCAGTCGTCCAGACGGCCGTCCGGGCCAATGTAGTGCGGCGGACGCGTGGTGATGTTGGACATGATGGGGAAGTTCTTGTCGAACAGATCGAACTCGGGGTTGTTGCCCAGCAGGTCCATCGAGGTCTCGTGGAAGCTGGCGATGGTGCCAACATCCTTCCAAAAGCCGTGGAACTCGTAGCTGTACAGGCGCTTGTTCTCGCCGAGCAGCTTGGGGATGATGTCCTTGCCAAAGTCGTGGCTCGAGCGCTGGTCCAGAGCGTCCTCCTCGAGCGCCTCGATCAGCACGTCGGCCGAGAAGATGTAGATGCCCATGGACGCAAGGTTCGAATCGGGCTTCTCGGGCTTCTCGGTGAACTTGGTGATGCGGCCGTCCTCGGGGTCGGTGGTCAGGATGCCAAAGCGGCTGGCCTCCTCCCACGGCACGGGCATAACGCTCACCGTGAGGTCGGCGTTGTTCTCAATGTGCGTCTTGAGCATCTTGCGGTAGTCCATGCGATACAGGTGATCGCCCGAAAGAATCAGGACGTACTTGGGGTCGTTGGCCTTGATGTAGTCGAGGTTCTGCGTAATGGCGTCGGCCGTGCCCGCATACCAGGCGCCGCCGGTCTGCGTCTCGTACGGCGGTAGGATCGACACGCCGCCGTCACGGCTGTCCAGATCCCAAGCCTCGCCGGAGCCCACGTAGGCATGCAGCAGGTAGGGACGGTACTGCGTCAGAACGCCCACCGTGTCGATGCCCGAGTTGGAGCAGTTGGAGAGCGAAAAGTCGATAATGCGGAACTTGCCACCAAAGCTAACCGCCGGCTTGGCGATCTTTTGGGTGAGTGCCCCCAATCGGCTGCCCTGTCCTCCTGCGAGGAGCATCGCGATGCATTCTTTCTTACTCATCGATTTCTCCTTCTGTCATCGATGTTCCTAAACCCATTGACGACGGGCGCGGCGCAGTGTCGCGCCCGTCGAGTAATGCCGTGCGGCAAAGGGAGCTCGCGCGCCTTTACGCGTGCCAGATCTCGTCGCGGTACTCGCGAATGGTACGGTCGGACGAGAACCAGCCGCTCGAGGCGGTGTTGAGCAGGGCCTTACGGTTCCAGGTCTCCTGGTCGCCGTAGCTGCCCGTGAGCGCCTCCCACGCATCCACGTAGCTGCGGAAGTCCGCCATGACCAGGTCGGGGTCGTTGTTGTTCATGAGCTCGTTGTAGATGCTCTCAAAGTTACCCGAAAGCCCGGCGAACGTGTTGTCCTTGAGCTCGTCCATAACGCGGCCCAGACGCTCGCGGTCGCCGTTGAGGGTATCCCACGCAAAGTAGCTGTTGGATGCCCAGAGCTGCTCGACCTCGGGGGCGGTCAGGCCAAAGATGGCCTCGTTCTCGCGGCCGGCCAGGTCGGCGATCTCGATGTTGGCGCCGTCGAGGGTTCCCAGCGTAATGGCGCCGTTCATCATGAGCTTCATGTTGGACGTGCCCGAGGCCTCCTTGCCGGCCGTGGAGATCTGCTCCGAGATCTCGGCGGCGGGGTAGATGAGCTGGGCGTTGCTCACGCGGAAGTTGGGGATAAAGCAGACCTTCATGACCTCGTTGACGCGCGGGTCGTTGTTGACGACCTCGGCCACCGAGTTGATCAGGCGGATGGTCTCCTTGGCAAAGGTGTAGCTCGAGGCAGCCTTGCCGCTAAAGATGAAGGTCGTCGGCGTTACGTGGAAATTGGGATCGGCGATGCGACGGTTGTAGATGTCCATCACCTTCATGATGTTCATGAGCTGACGCTTGTAGGCATGGAAGCGCTTCACCTGAACATCGAAGACGGTGTTGGGGTCAATGACCAGACCGGTCTCTGCCTTAACGTAGGCGGCCAGGCGCTCCTTGTTGGCGCGCTTGGAGGCACCTACGGCCTTGAGGAACTCGGTGTCATCCTGGAACTCTTTGAGCTTCTCCAGCTCAAAGGCGTCCTTCAGCCAGCCATCGCCAATGGCCTCGGTCACGAGCTTGGCGTAGGTGGGGTTGGCCTCGGCAAAGAAGCGACGATGCGAGATGCCGTTGGTCTTGTTGTTGAACTTCTCGGGCGTTAAGGCATAGAAATCCTTGAGCACGATGTTCTTGATGATGTCGGAGTGGATCTTGGCCACGCCGTTAACGCTGTGGCTGCAGATCACGGACAGGTTGGCCATGCGAATCTCGCCGTCCCACAGGATGGCGGTCTGGCGCAGGCGCTCCTGCCAGCCCTCCTGCGTGGTGTCGAACGACTCGTGCCAACGACGGCTGATCTCGTCGATGATCTGGTACACGCGGGGGAGGAGCTTGGAGAACGTGCCGATGGGCCACTTCTCCAGAGCCTCGGGCAGGATGGTGTGGTTGGTGTAGCTCACGACCTGCGTCACGATGTTCCAGGCGTCGTCCCACTCGAGCTTCTTCTCGTCGATGAGGATGCGCATGAGCTCGGGGCCGCACATGGCGGGGTGCGTGTCGTTGGTGTGAATGGCCACAAACTGCGGCAACAGCTCCCAGTTCGCGCCGTGCTCCTTCTCAAAGGTGTCGAGCAGGCTGTAGATGCCGGCCGAGACAAACAGGTACTCCTGCTTCAGGCGCAGCAGACGGCCGTGTTCGCCGGCGTCGTTGGGGTAGAGGATGGCGCTGATGGCCTCGGCCTCGGCACGCTCGGCATCGGCCAGGGCGTAGTCACCGCGGTTGAAGGCCTCAAGGTCAAAGTGCTCCACGACCGGCTCGGCAGCCCAGACGCGCAGCTTATTGACGGTCTCGCCGGCATAGCCCACCACAGGGATGTCATAGGGAACGGCCAGGATGTCCTGCGTGTCCACCGTGCGGTAGAACGTACGGCCGTCCTCCTCAAAGCCCTCGACGTGACCACCAAACTTGATGGTCACGGCCTTGTCCTGACGGCGGACCTCCCAAGGGTAGCCGTGGGTGAGCCACTCGTCGGTGGCCTCGACCTGGCTGCCGTTGACGATCTCCTGCTTAAACAGGCCGTAGCGGTAGCGCATGCCGTTGCCGTAGCCGGCAATGCCCTCGGCTGCCATGGAATCAAGGAAGCACGCTGCCAGACGGCCCAGGCCACCGTTGCCCAGCGCCGGATCGGGCTCCTGGTTCTCGATGACGGACAGGTCGAAGCCCATGTCGTCGAGCGCCTCGGCGACCATGTCGCGCACGCCAAAGTTGAGCAGGTAGTTGTCGAGCAGGCGGCCGATCAAAAACTCGATCGAGAAGTAGTACACGCGCTTCTTGCCCTCGGCGGTCACACGGGCGTCACTCTTGGTGGCAACGGTGCGTGCCTTCTCGGCCACGAGCTTGGCCAGGGCGTTAAAGCGGTCGAGGTCGCTGGCGGCCTCGACGCTCTTGCCGCTGATGCTCATGACGGCATCGCGATAGAGCTCGGTAAACTCCTGCTTGTTGTCGAAGATCTTATTCATGCGTTCCTTTCCCCCGGGGATGTTTCTCCCGGAACGGTTATGACTCATATCCTACGCCCCGGCGGGGCGGGTAATTACAGCTGTAACGGCTTTGTTACGCATCCTTGGCAGACGACTTAACAGAAGCAGACTTGGCCTTGGTAGCGCCCTTTTTGGCAGCCGGCTTCTTGGTCGCGGTAGCCTTGGCCTTTGTCGTCGTAGCCTTTGCCTTAGCAGGAGCCTTCTTGGCTGCCGCGGGCTTGGGCTTCACCGAGGACGTGCGCTTCTTGGGCGCAGCCTTGGGGGCCTCGATCACCGGCGGCTTGTAGCTACTGGGGCCACGGCGCTTAAGCACCACGCCAGCCAGGCCGGGCACCTTAATCTCAATAGAGTCCATCTGCCCGTTCCAGGGATAGGGCTCGCTCGAGCAGGTGTAAGGCTCTTCGCCGGTATAGCCGCTGCCGCCAAATTCGGGACGGTCGGAGTCAAAGATGACCTCCCAGTCACCCTCGCGCGGCACGCCCACGCGGAAGCTCTCATAGCTCGCCGGGTCAAAGTTGATCAGGATTACCAGATCGTCGTCGATGTCCTCGCCCTGGCGCACAAAGCTCACGATGGACTGCTTGGAGTTGTCCGCATCGATCCAGGTAAAGCCGTCGTCGGTGTAGCCGCGCTCGTACAGGGCGGGCTCGGCGGTGTACAGGTGGTTGAGCGCCTTGATAAACGCCTGATGATGACGGTGAGTCTCGTACTCCTCGGTCAGGAACCACTGGATGGACTCGTAGTAGCGCCACTCGATAAACTGGCCGATCTCGTTGCCCATAAAGTTGAGCTTGGCGCCGGGGTGCGTCATCTGGTAGAAGGCAAGCGTGCGTAGGCCGGCAAACTGGCGCCACCAGTCGCCCGGCATGCGGCCGATGAGCGAGCACTTGCCGTGTACGACCTCGTCGTGGCTCAGCGGGCAAATGAAGTTCTCGGTAAAGGCATACATGATGGAGAACGTGAGCAGGCCGTGGTTGCCGGGGCGCCACGGAAAATCGGTCTGCATGTAGTGCAGGGTGTCGTTCATCCAGCCCATGTCCCACTTGTAGTGGAAGCCCAGGCCGCCGTCCTGCGGCGGATAGGTCACGAGCGGCCACGCGGTGGACTCCTCGGCCATCATCATCACGTCGGGGTAGTGTGCCTCCACGGCGCAGTTGACCTGGCGGATAAACGCGCTGGCGTCGAGGTCCTCCTCGGTACCGTACTTGTTGAACTTCTTTTGGCCCGGATCGTCGATGCCAAAGTTGAGGTACAGCATGCTGGACACGCCGTCCATGCGAATGCCGTCAACGTGGAAGTTCTCGAGCCAGTACAGCACGTTGGAGACCAAGAAGGAGCGGACCTCGCCACGGGCGAAATCGAACTTGTGCGTGCCCCAGTTGGGGTGAATCTCGTGCTCAAACAGCATGTGGCCGTTAAAGGTGGCAAGGCCGTGGGAGTCGGCGCAAAAACCGCCGGGTACCCAGTCCATGATCACACCGATGCCCGCCTCGTGGCATGCATCGATAAAGTGCATGAGCTGCTGCGGGTTGCCGTAGCGCGACGTGGCGGCGTAGTAGCCGGTCGTCTGGTAGCCCCAGGAGCCGTCGAAGGGATGCTCCATGAGCGGCATGACCTCGATATGCGTATAGCCCATGTCGCGCACGTAGTCCACGAGCTCCACCGACAGGTCGTCGTAGGTGTAGAACTCGCCGCGCTGCGCGGGGAAGGGATCCATGGGGCCGGGGTAGTTGCCGTACTCGTCCGGCTCGCCCTGCGGCGCGTCGCCGTGGCGCTTCCACGAGCCAATATGCACCTCGTAGATGTTAAGGGGCTGAGACATGTGGTTATGGCTGGCGCGGCGCTTGAGCCATACGGCATCGTTCCACTGGTAGCCATCGAGGGTCCACAGCACGCTGGCGGTACCCGGAGGGCACTCGGCCTTAAAGGCATACGGATCGGCCTTGTAGAGCTTTTCGCCCTCGTTGGTCTCGATGAGGTACTTATAGAGCTGGCCCTGTTCGGCGCCAGGAATAAAGCCTTCCCAAATAGCGCTCGTATGCATGGGCACCAGCGGGTTGGCTTGTTCATCCCAGTCGTTAAATTCGCCAATGACATGGACGCTCTTTACGTCGGGCGCCCAAACGCAAAAACGCCAGCCGCGCGTACGGTTTTGCGTGTCGGGGTGCGCGCCCATCTTTTCCCAGCTGCGCTCCCACGTACCAATGCCAAACAGATAGACATCGTCCTTGGTGAGCTCCGGTGCGTGCGGGGCGGCTTTGCGGGTAGCAGGCTTTTTGGTTGCTGGCTTTAGCTTTGTATCGCTCACGTTTGATCCCATCATGACGCGGCAGCGTGTTGCCTTGGTGACTAGATGCGAAAGGTCCAAGGCTGCACGAATCGAGGGGACGGCGATAGTTCTATGATTCGTTCCACCTCGCGTGCTCGGTGGAACTTTCGGCAGAAACTACGATAACACCTGTACGTTAGTTTTATGGACGAAATCGGATTTGCGAGGGCGTTTAATCGGTAAGCGACATGTTTATACCACTGGCAGAATTGCCGTGGTAAAACCCTTGACAGTTTTACCAATTAGGGTTTCAAAACTGATAGGCTTACGTTTGGTAAAACGTTTTTAGCAGGTTGTTTACCATTTGACATCGAAAGGCTCGTTTATGAACCACATCGCTGCTCCAAGTGTTGCTTTTATTTTCGATTGCGACGGAACACTGGTTAATAGCTCTCCCGTCTGGGGCCATGCGCAGACCGAGTTATTGCGCCGTCATGGTATTGATGTGACGGTCGACGATTTTGCCCAGTTTGAGCATTTGTCGCTCGAGGATGAGTGCCAGGCCTACCACGATACGTGGGGCATTGGCGCGAATGGCGAGGAGCTGTATCGCGAGCTGGGCGAGATTTTGATTGATGGGTACTCGAAGGTGCCGCCGCGCGAGGGCCTGCTTGCATTTTTGGAGCAGGCGAAGGCGGCGGGCATTGCCATGTGCGTTGCCACATCCACGCCGGCCGAGCTGGTTACGTCTGCGCTTGCTGGTGCTGGCCTTGATCGCTATATGGAGTTTATTACCACGACGGGCGAGGCGGGGCGCTCCAAGCAATTCCCCGATGTGTACGAGCTGGCGTTGCGTCGCCTGGAAGAGCGCCACGGGCACAAGTTTGAGCGCGCGTGGGTGTTTGAGGACGCGGTCTTTGGGCTTAAGAGCTCCAGCACCGCTGGATTTAAACGCGTGGGCATCTATGACCCGCACGGCCGTATGGAGCGCGACGAGGTGCGTGCCAACTGTGACATCTTTATCGACAGCTATGAGGACCTGGACCTGGCCCGCGTGTTTTCGTTTGAAGGCTAGGCGAGGGCCGTGGCTTGTAAAGTATCAGTGGTTTGCGGCTCGCCGTTGGTGGCGAGCGCGGATCTGCTGCGTCGTCTGGTAGGGGAGTGCGACCACGTTGTAGCCGTGGATCGCGGGCTCGATGCGCTGCTGGGCGCGGGTCTGGGCTGCGACGTATATGTAGGAGATGCCGATACGGTGAGCGACGCGGGTCGCGCGTTGGTCGATGCCGCCGAAGCCTTTGAGGTGGAGCGTCACAACCCCTACAAGGACTATACCGATCTGGCATTGGCGCTCGATTCCGTTCGCCGCCGCTGGCCGGGCGCCGAAGTGGTTGCGACTTGCGCCACGGGTGGCCGCCCCGACATGGCCCTGTCTGTGTTAGGGCTACTGGCACGCTATACGGACGCTCCCGTCTGGATTGAAGAAGACGAAGTGACGGCCAGAATCCTGCATCAGGACGAGACCTGGACCATCGAGGGCGCCGAGGGCAAAACCTTTTCTATCATCGCCATCGCTCCCAACACCCAGGTAAGCGAACGCGGCCTAGAATGGGAGTTAGATCACAGCCCCCTAGCCCTGCTAGCCGACACGGGCATCTCAAATGTCGTCAGCAAAACGGCCAAGATCCAAGTCCACCAAGGAATCGCAATCGGTTATTTGCTGCATTAGGGTTTATTCCGTTCCAGGAAAACCCGTAAGGCGGAAAATCAATCCAAAATTCCCCCTTGCATCCCCGAGGATCTTCCCCTATAGTACTTCCTCGTCACGGGGGCGTAGCTCAGCTGGGAGAGCGCTTGACTGGCAGTCAAGAGGTCAGGGGTTCGATCCCCCTCGTCTCCACCATCGTGAATTCAAAAGGCCACCGGGTACCCGGTGGCTTTTTTCATACCCATCAACCCCACAAACCAAAGTGACGCGTACACCCGCGCCCACCCCATAAAAAGTTGCGCAATTACCTTCCCGGTTTTGTACAAAGTTTGTTAGCCAAACTTAATAGTTTGAGCAATTCACGCCCTCAGCAATACAACTCAGGCGGTGCTCATCAACGCACACACCCCCATAAACCTGCGGCAATGCGTGCAAGACGGCACAATATCTCCCATAACCACGGCAAATAAACAATATGTTGCTCAACACACCCCAAAACGTATGGGCTACCTGCTGTGCTAGGATAATTAACGTTACATGGGTTCAACTGTGTTCACGGCTCCAGCAAGCCGCAAAGCGCAGGGTCGATCAGCATCCGGCCGTAACGGCGGTGCCAGAAAAACCACGAGCTCCAATAGCGTCGTCATGCGTATCGCATCGAATGATTTTGTTCTTGTGTATGTGCAAACTGTTCTTTCGAATTGATATTTCATGACAAATCTCAGCAGTCCTACAGCTGTTTGCGAGCGGTCCAGTTTTGTTCCCGCTTTACTGGTTCGCACGCAGCCAGCTGGGGACGCGGTCTTTTTTGCGATACACGTCCGCGTCTCTAGCCGCTGCACTCATACATAGCGTTCACGGTGGGGCAGAGCCACGTGCTTGTCTAACTGGGCTCAGGGTTTGAATATGGAGCGCCTTCGCGCACAAACGCCCTGGCGAAGCCATACCCAAACCCCGTGAGCCATACGTAAGACAGCAAGGGGATGGTGCTCGTGTGGTATGTGATTCAGGTCATTAACGGTCGCGAAGACGTAATGCGCGAGCGCATAGAGCGTATGGTTCCGGCTGGCGCCATGCAGGAGCTCTTTTACCCCCAATTTCAAACCGAGATTAAAGTACACGGCGAATGGGTCAACACGACCAAGTTGCTCTTTCCCGGTTACCTTATCTGCGATACGGCAGATCCCCGCACCGTGCAACAGTATCTGCTGCGTATGGACGACTTTGCCCGGGTGCTATCCCAGGACGGTCGGTTTGTGCCGCTGGCAAAAGAAGAGGTCCAGCTTATTGGCGGCTTTACGCATAGGGGAGCCCGCGTGGTTCCCATGAGCGAAGCCCTAAAAGACGGTGATCAGGTCGTAGTGACGGCAGGTCCTCTACTGGGCCACGAGGGCCTTATCAAAAACACTAACAGACGCAAGAGCACTGCTTATTTGGAGCTCGACCTTTGCGGCCGGCGTGTAACCACCCGCGTTGGCCTCGCGGTGCTTTCAGCCGAGCAGCGCGTAATGCGAAACCTTAAAAAAGCGATCGCCTAATTACGGGCGACTGTTTAACGGGACAGGGAGGATCCCCGGGGATGGGGACGTAGGTTTGAAGGAAATAGTGTCAGATAAAACTGAATATTCAGCAGGAGCGCCGGCGGGGGCCGCGCTTGTTGCCCAGGCAATGAGCGGCGACGGCGCGAGCATGCGCTACAAGGCCATGCAGGCCGTGAAGGACTGGGACCGCACGCGCCTGGCCTACCGCACCGCCAAGCGAGCCTTCGACATCGTGTTCAGCGGCTGCGTGCTGGCCGTCATCGCGATACCGAGCCTTGTGCTGGCCGCGGCCATCCGCCTGGAGAGCGAGGGCAACCCGTTCTACAGCCAGATCCGCGTGGGCCAGACCCACCGCGACGGCGGCCTGTCCACCTTCCGCATGTGGAAGTTCCGCAGCATGTACAAAGACGCCGACGAGCGCCTCGCCGAGCTCAAGGGGCAAAACGAGATCGCCGGCGCCATGTTCAAGATGAAGGACGACCCGCGCGTAACGAAGATCGGCAAGTTCATCCGCAAGCACTCCATCGACGAGTTCCCCCAGTTCCTGAACGTGTTCCTGGGCCAGATGTCCGTCGTCGGCCCGCGCCCGCCGCTGCCGAACGAGGTGGCCGAGTACACCGAGTACGACCTGCAGCGCCTGGCCGTGAAGCCTGGGATCACCGGCTGGTGGCAGGTGACGGAGCGCAACTCAACGGGTTTCGACGGGATGGTTCAGCGCGACCTGGAGTACATCGCCAAGCGCGGTCCCGTTACGGACCTCAAGATCGTCGCTCTCACGGTGATCGAGGTCATCACCGGTAAGGGTGTGTGCTAATGCTCCGGGACTATTCAAAATTCGTTGAGCTCAAGCGTGTTCCCGTAATCGATGTTCCGATCACGGGAACCAATATGTCTGAGTGCGTCGAGTTTCTCACTCGTCATATAGATGAGCTACATGGCGAGTATATTTGCGTATCCAATGCTCACACGTCGGTTATGGCTCATGACGACCCTTCCTATTGGGCCTGCCAAGCGGACTCCCTCATGTCCGTTCCCGACGGCAAGCCTTTATCTGTTGTTGGACGTAAAACAATAGAGTCAATGGGGCGTGTAACTGGACCCGATCTAATGCGAGAGATTTTCAGCATTTCCTTGCAGCAGGGATGGAGCCATTACTTCTACGGTAACGAGCAGAAGAATCTCGACGCTCTCAAGAATTCACTTCAAAAGGAATATCCGGGCCTGGAAATAGCTGGCATGGAGCCTTCGGTTTTCCGACCGCTCTCCGACAGCGAGAAGCGAGACCTTTCGCGACGTATCGCTGATTCGGGTGCAGACTTCGCATGGATTGCGCTGGGTGCGCCTCGCCAGGAAGTCCTCATGCATGAGCTTAAAGGTGGCCCCCAGCCAATAATGATCGGTGTCGGGGGAGCCTTCAATGTCCTCGCCGGAGTGGTGCCGGAGGCACCGATCTGGATGCAGGACTTGAGCCTCGAATGGCTATACAGACTTATCCAAGAGCCGAAACGGCTTTTCAAGCGATACCTCATTACTAACACTAAGTTTCTCTTTTACCAGTTCACTGGCGCAAAACGCAAGGAAGGCAAGTAGATGAAATCCACGACCGCATTCAAAGACAAGACCCTCATGATCACGGGAGGCACCGGTTCGTTCGGCAACACCGTGCTCAAACACTTCATGAACACCGACCTGGCCGAGATCCGCATCTTCTCGCGCGACGAGAAGAAGCAGGACGACATGCGCCACCGCCTGCAGGAGAAGTCCCCGGAGCTCGCCTCCAAGGTGCGCTTCTTCATCGGCGACGTCCGCAACGCCCAGTCGGTCCGCGACGCAATGCACGGCGTGGACTACATCTTCCACGCCGCCGCCCTCAAGCAGGTGCCCTCCTGCGAGTTCTTCCCCATGGAGGCCGTCCGCACCAACGTCATCGGCACGGACAACGTGCTGCACGCCGCCATCGACGAGGGCGTGGACCGCGTCGTCTGCCTGTCCACCGACAAGGCCGCCTACCCCATCAACGCCATGGGCAAGTCAAAGGCCATGATGGAGTCCATCATCTACGCCAACGCCCGCAACGGCGCCGGCCGCACCACCATCTGCTGCACCCGCTACGGCAACGTCATGTGCTCGCGCGGCAGCGTCATCCCGCTGTTCATCGACCGCATCAGGAAGGGCGAGCCTCTCACCGTTACCGACCCCAACATGACCCGCTTCCTCATGAACCTGGACGAGGCGGTCGATCTGGTCCAGTTTGCTTTCGAGCACGCCAACCCCGGCGACCTGTTCATCCAGAAGGCCCCCGCCTCGACCATCGGCGACCTCGCCGAGGCGGTGCAGGAGGTCTTCGGCCGCGTGGGCACCCAGGTCATCGGCACCCGCCACGGCGAGAAGCTCTTCGAGACCCTCATGACCCGCGAGGAGCGCCTGAGGGCCGAGGACATGGGCGGCTACTACCGCGTGGCCTGCGACTCTCGCGACCTGAACTACGACAAGTTCGTCGTCGACGGCGAGGTGGAGACCCAGGCCGACGAGTCCTACACCTCCCACAACACCGAGAGGCTCGACGTGGAGGGCACCATCGCCAAGATCAAGACCGCCGAGTACGTGCAGCTGGCACTCGAGGGCCGCGAGCACGAGGCGGTGCAGTAGAGTGCGCGTCCTCGTCACCGGCGCGAGGGGCTTCGTCGGCAGGAACCTCTGCTGCGCGCTGAAGAACATAAGGGACGGCAAGGACCGCCGTGCCAAATACCAGACCCTCCTTCCCCTTGAGGTCATGGAGTACGACATCGACTCCACCCCGGAGGAGCTCGACGGGTACTGCTCCCGCACCGACTTCGTCTTCAACCTTGCGGGCGTCAACCGCCCCGAGGACCAGGCGGAGTTCATGGAGGGCAACTTCGGGTTCGCCTCCACGCTGCTGGACACCTTGGAGCGCCACGGGAACGCGTGCCCCGTCATGCTCTCCAGCTCCGCGCAGGCGAGCCTCTCGGGCCGCTTCGAGGGCTCCGTATACGGCGAGTCCAAGCTGGCGGGGGAGGGCCTGTTCCGGGAGTACTCGGAGCGCACGGGGGCGCCGGTGCTCATCTACCGCTTCCCCAACCTCTACGGCAAGTGGTGCCGCCCGCGCTACAACTCCGCCGTGGCGACCTTCTGCGACGCCATCGCCAACGGCCGCCCCTATACCGTGAGCGACCCCAGCGTGGAGCTGGAGCTCCTCTACATCGACGACCTGGTCGACGAGATGCTGGGCGCGCTGCTCAGCGAGGAGCACCGCTGCGGATACGAGGGCCTCGAGCGCGTCGACGGTGACGGGTTCTGCTACGTCCCCGGGACCGACGTGAAGACCCTGGGCGAGATCGTCTACCTGCTCGACAGCTTCCGCGACAGCCGCGAGACGCTGTCGGTGCCCGACCTTTCGGAGGGCTCCTTCTCCAAGAAGCTGTGGAGCACGTTCCTGTCCTACTACGAGCCGGGGCACTTCGCCTATAGCCTGAAGCCCAACACCGACGACCGAGGCTCGTTCACCGAGTTCCTGCGCACGCCCGAGCGCGGCCAGGTCTCCGTCAACGTGAGCAAGCCCGGCATCACCAAGGGCAACCACTGGCACATGAGCAAGTGGGAGAGGTTCCTGGTGGTCTCCGGCACCGCGTCGATCAAGCTGAGGAAAGTAGGGGAGGATGCCGAGGGGAGCCCGTTCCCCGTCGACGAGTACATAGTTTCTGGGTCTGACATGCGCGCCGTGGAGATGATCCCGGGCTACACGCACTCCATAACCAACCTGTCCGACACCGAGGACCTCGTGACGGTCATGTGGGCCAACGAGCCCTTCGACCCCGAGAACCCCGACACCTACTACGAGGAGGTCTAGCCGCATGGGCTCTTTTTCGCGGTCGCTTCTATGTTTTGGCCGCAGTGTGAAAGCGCTTCCTCGTAAAGCTATAGTTCAGCCCCTCGTTAAACGGTCTTTTGCACGGTGCGGAAAGGGTTTCTCGCTTGGAAAGCGTTGCGATTTGCAAGGCTTGGAGAACATTTCAGTCGGTAATGATGTGTCATTTGGGCCCGATACAAGAATTTGGACAACGGGCGCAGAAGTAATTATCGGTAACGATGTTATGTTTGGCCCACATATAACTCTAATCTCTGGTGATCATCGCACTGATGTCAAAGACAAGCCTATGCGAGCTGTAAGGCCAACTGAAAAATTACCCAGTAATGACCAAGACATTGTTGTTGGTAACGATGTTTGGATTGGGGCAAACGTTACGATTTTAAAAGGTGTGCATATTCCCGATGGAACAGTAATTGCTGCTGGTGCGCTCGTCGTTCGTAGCCCTTATGAAGAAAATTGCATTTGGGGGGGGGTTCCCGCACGTCTAATCGGGAGACGATTTGATGACTAGGAATAAGACGGAGTTTGGCACCTTAAGTATGTTTGGTGTTGATCCGAGCTGTTTAGGAGGCATTAGTACGCTAACGCGCATGCTTTCTTTTGAGCTAGATAGATCCGAGCAAGTTGATTTTTGCTATTTAATAACGACCAATCAGGGAAATGCCCTTCAAAAGATCCGTTGTTTTGTAAGCGCGCTCTTAAAGGCCCGAAAACGCTTTTCAACCGGCGAAGGAATTGTTCATATACA
This sequence comes from Collinsella sp., assembly GCA_019414055.1. Lineage (GTDB taxonomy): Bacteria > Actinomycetota > Coriobacteriia > Coriobacteriales > Coriobacteriaceae > Collinsella. The sequence goes on along the minus strand of DXMV01000020.1, from coordinate 13,211 downwards.
CATGGCTGATAATGCGAGCGTGATCAGGTCGTGCGTTATCATATTCCTAGCTAAAAGATATCGACAGTCTGTCGTACTTCACATTCACTGTGACTTGGCAAAGATTAGATCTCGGTCCTCAAGTCATATGAAAAAGCTGATAGATTGGTCGCTATTAAAATCAGATCGCATCATTGCCCTAGGAACATATCTGAACCCCTTGTTCCAAAAATTGGATTATCCAAGTGAGCGTGTATTAATTCTTCCCAATGCCGTTTCTTGTCCAGATGAGAATTTATACACGCCGGGCCGCACTAGAGTTTTATTTCTGGGAAATATCTCTAAGGACAAGGGCGTCTTGGATTTACTGGATGCGCTCGTTCTGATCGATGACAAGCTTGACCCAGAACTAATTTTCGAGCTGTGCGGTAGGGATCACATCAAGGTTCAAGTTGAAATTGAAAAACGAAATCTTTCTCATCGTGTTAAATATCGCGGCATCGTAGAGCCCAATCGTAAGTTCTTTTCGAAATATCTTCTAAACGTACTGCCTTCTCATCACGAGGCAATGCCATTTTCGCTTCTTGAGGCTTCAGCTTATGGGATCCCTTCTATCGCATCATCAGTCGGGTCAATCTCCGAGATTATCGATAATGGAGACTCAGGTTGGCTAGTAAATGCACAGGACACTCAAATGCTTGCGAACACGCTCGTGAATGTGCTGTCAAATCCAGAAGCGATATCGGTTGCGGGAAGCCGTATATATAACAAGGTGCGTGAATGCTACTCATTTCAGGCGTATCTTCAAACACTATTCGCTCTATATAGGGAGTTGATAGCTTGATTTCAATGGCAAAGGCCCTAAATGCCGCCGATCAAAATATCGTCTCCGAAACAGGAATGGCGGCTAGACCAATTGTATTGATTGTTGCAACGTATATTGTGACTACCTTACTTCAAGGTGCTCTTGGCTCTATTCCTATTAATAAGATTCTTGGATTCGCTCTTGTAGTTCTACTTATATTTGAATGGGTTTCAACTCGCAGATCACATCTGTCCTATTTGGGCCTGCTCTGCTTCGTTCTTCTGTCACTCCATTCAACTCTTGTTATGATAAGCGCTTCTCAGGAGCTAAACGACTTGGTGTATCTCGCAAGCACAATGTTGATGATCTCCCTTATATGTTCGCCTAGGTTTCGAACATCTATTTTAGAAGCATTGCTCCAATATCGAACTTATATATCTGTTGTCGTAATCTTTTCATCTATGTTTCTTCTTTTACTACTTGCAACTGGCACTGGTTATGTTGTCGCATGGGGAGAAGCCCCCTACTTTAAGGGGCTATGCAATACAGAACACACTCTTGCGTCTATATGTACTCTTTTGCTTGTCCTTATTATTTTTCTCGTTCGGACTAATGGATCTAAGGCTGTATATTGCGGGTGCTCGCTTGTCATCATATATGCGACGCTGGAGACTGGCGCCCGAACGTTTCTTGTGCCAGTTCTTATTTGTTTGCTGCTACTCATTCAAAATCTATTTGCTTACAAATGGACTAAAGCTGCCTTGCTACTCCTTGTTTTATTTTTTGGAGAGGCCGTATTTCTGAAGTCTGGAATGGCTAATAAATTTGAGTTTGCTAGCGGAAATATATACGCAGACTCGCTGCTATCCGCAATTACTAATGGTAGAAACGAAATTTGGCTCACAGATATCCTGGCATGGGCTAATTCTGGTTCAATGGGCATAGCTTTTGGAAACGCTTTTTCAACAATCTATGAGCTCAATAAACGTTCGCTCAGTCTTTATATTTGGGCTCATGACGACTTGGTAATGTTGCTGTATGGATTTGGCCTAACTGGTCTTTGCCTGTATCTTGCATGCTTATGTACTTTATTTCATTCGTTGTTCGCTTCTTTAAATAAGGGTGCAGCCGTACTCCTCACCGTTTTCATTTTATTTCCGTTGCTATTAAATGGATTTTTTCCTTATCAACATCTTGTCTACGCATTTGTTCTTCTTTATTCAATCTGTTCGCATGAATTAATCCCTAGAAAGGATATCTGATGTCGAATAACAACTATCTGCTGACCTTTCACATGACGTGGAGCTATGGCGCATGTTTGCAAGCATTTGCAACTCTAGAAGCACTTAAGAATGTTGGTTGCAAGGCGGAGATTCTCAATTTCATTAATCCTTATGAGCGAAAAGGAAATGAGACTCCTTTCCAGCTCATCAAGGATGGTGATTTTAAAGCTGGCCTTATAGCAGCGGCCAAAAATATCATTTTCCAGCGTGCAAAGCTGCATGCGCGCGCTTTTAAAAAATTCCATTCGAGGCTCCCTCGAACGGAACGGGTGTATACTTCGTGTGCTCAAATGGCTGATATTGAAGCTGATGCGCTAATCGTCGGCAGCGATCAGGTTTGGAATCCTTTTATTACCGGCGGCATTGAGCCCGCTTTCTTTCTTCAATTCGGCAAAGCAACTCGCCGTCTTTCACTTGCTTCGAGTCTCGGCAGTCATATCTATAACGAGATAGAGCAACAAGAAATTCGAGAGTACCTTACTAAATTCGATGCGATAAGCGTGCGAGAAGCTCATGCAGTAGAGCAAATCGCGCCGTTGACGGAGAAGCCAGTATTTAGGTGTCTCGATCCAACTTTACTTCTTGATCGTGAATATTGGCGTGCTTTTTCCCAAAAGCCCGAAGGATTTAAAGGGAATGAACGATACATTCTGGTTTTCAATCTCGCGAGCAGAACCGATAAAGAAATGGAACTTTGGAAGCGTTTCTCAATAGATTCGGGACTGCCTCTTTGGCGACTTAGCAACAATACCTTTAAGGACAAGGTTTTCGATAGGCTCCTATTGGGTATGACCCCAGAGGAATTTGTTTGGCTTATTGATCACGCTCAATATGTGATTACTGATTCATTTCACGGAACGGCGTTTTCAGTGAATATGGGTAAGCCGTTCGTCGCTATGGAACCTATTCGAGGTAATCGTGCCCGAATTGTTGATTTGCTTAATTTAGTTGGAATGGATAATCGCATGCTGGCTGAAAGTGCATGTGAGCTTCCTAGTATCGATTTAGACTATAGCTATGCTGAATCAGCCCTTTGCGAGGAGCGCTCTCGATGCATGGCGTGGATTAAGGGTGCCTTAAATGACTAGTAATCAGGATATTTCATGCGTGGGTAGAGCATGCACTGGCTGTGCTGCATGTTCCGATGCGTGTCCTGTCGATTCAATCTCTATGGTCCCAGATGCGGAAGGCTTTGTTTATCCCTCGATAAACGGTGCATCGTGTCTTGCTTGTGGTAAATGCCTCAGAGTATGCCCTGCTGTTAATCGCTGCACGTTGCGCCCAATTTCAAATATGTATGCAGCATTTTCTAATGACCATCAGCTGAGAAATGAGAGCAGTTCGGGCGGTGTATTTTCCACGTGCGCACGCTATGTTGTCGATCATGGAGGAATCGTAGTCGGAGCAGCGGTTGATTCAACTGGGCACGTTTATCATCGACTTATAACTAACTCAAATGAAATTTCGTTTCTTCAGAAATCAAAGTACGTTCAAAGCGATTGTCAGGGAATATATTGTCAAATTGAAAAATGTCTTAAATCTGGTAGAAGGGTCTTATTCTCAGGATGTCCTTGTCAGGTTGCTGGCTTGATTTCATATTTGGGAAAAGCATATGACAATCTGATTACGATGGATTTGATTTGTCATGGAGTACCTTCTCCGAGGGTATGGGAAGACCATGTCGAGTCAATTACTGGTGGAAAACCAGCTCAAAGCATTACATTCAGAAGGAAAGACGTCTCTGCGAGAACGACTTATTCAGTTGATATTAATGCGCCCGGTTTGCGATATAAAGGACGAGATGAATTTGACGATCCGTATATGGCGCTGTTTGTTACGGGGTCAGCAAATAGGGAAAGCTGCTATACGTGTAAATACGCCAGTTCTGAACGCGTTGGTGATGTGACCATTGGCGACTGCGCGTCATCGAATTGCTACCCAAAGTTCTATCCCTGGGTTCAGCTTTCTTCAATTTCCTTAAACACTGAAAAGGCTAGAAATTTCTGGTCAGAGGTAGAGAGCCTTTTTACCTTCGTTCCTATTGATTATCAACGGGAAATTCAATTGAATGCTCAGCTTTCACATCCAGTAGTTCGACCTGGTTTGAGAGACAACGTATACAGGCGGATACATGAGACGGGCATCGCGTCAGTTGCTGCCGATGTCACACCTTCTCGTACAATTAAAAAGAAACTCAAAAGACTCGTTAAGTATTTAGTTCCCAACGTAGTACGTGGACGTCTCATTAAATTGAAAGCAATAGTTCATGATCGATAATTCCAAGAAGCAACTTCTTAAAAATACGTTATTTCTGTATATTTTAACGTTTTCATCTCAAGTTCTCGCTCTGATCACAATTCCATATCAAACACGCGTGCTTACACCGGAAACTTATGGTGTCGTTGGCGTCGCCATTTCTGTTATGACGTTTATGTCGCTTGTGCTAGATTTTGGAATCCTTTTATCTGCAACATCAAAAGTCGCACAGCATGCTGAAGATACTGTATTTCTTTCACATCTTTATGGCAATGTTTTCGCTCTAAAAGGCATTTCAGCTATTATCTGTGGATGTTGTTTGGCGGTAGCATGCTGCTCGTCTCCATACCATAGCCGATATTTCCTACTCTACGCTCTCTATTATTTAGCTTATGTCGCTGCTGCGATGCTGCCTGATTATTTATACCGAGGGCTTGAGCGCATGAAAGTCATAACCTTCAGGACTGTAGCGATACGCGCTTTTGCAACTGCGTGCACATTTATATTTCTCCACTCAGACAGTGACGTTTTAGCGCTTCCGATCTGTCTGTTAGTTGGAAATGTTACGGCGCTAGCGGTATGTCTTAGGTATGATCGTAGAGTCTTTGGCATACATCTTCACCGCCCCACGGTTGTCGAGGTGCAGTTACTTGCGAAGGACTCTTTACCGTTTTTCTTTTCACGCATTTCTTCCACGGTATACTCAACAGCAAATCCAATTGTTCTCAATATGTTCTACGCAGGCTTGCCAGTTGTTGGATTCTATTCTGCCTCAGAAAAATTCTTGTCCGTTTCTAAGTCAATCGTTTCCCCTATTGCGGATAGCCTATATCCGTATATGGTTAAAAACAAAGATTTCAGGCTTGTTAAGAAAATATTGCTTACTACAACTCCTTTTATTGTTGTAGGGGCTGCAGTGCTGTATATCTATGCGAATCAAATTTGCGAATTTGTTTTTGGACCAAGCTATGTAGAGGCCGGCATGATAGTGCGCTGTCTACTTCCAGCAATAATGGTGATATTCCCGTCGTACGTTATTTGTTTTCCCGTGCTTGTCCCCCTAGGCCTTTCATCAAGGGCAAATTTTTCAAATTTTATTGGTCTCTGCGTTCAGCTGCTTGCACTTATCATTCTTGTTGTAACTGATTATTTTAATGTCTATACAATGTGCCTCGCGACAAGTGCTGCCGAGGTGTCGGTATTTATCTACCGCTTATCCGTAATCGCAAGATATCAAAAAACCGCTAAAAGCATGAATTCGCGTTAAATATCAGCTATAACAAATTGTAAAGAATGGGGCTCTCATGTTGAGTAACGATAATTCTAAAGTTAATTTTTCTAACGACGGCCGTCTAAAGCTGCTGATCATCGTGGGCACACGCCCCGAGGTCATCCGCCTGTCCGAGGTCATCAAGAAGTGCCGCCGCCACTTCGACTGCCTGTTGGCGCACACCGGGCAGAACTACGACTACACCTTGAACGGCATCTTCTTCCGCGACCTGGAGCTCGCCGACCCCGACGTCTACCTGGACGCCGTGGGCGCCGACCTGGGCGAGACCGTGGGCAACATCATCGCCTCGAGCTACAAGCTGATGGTCCAGGTCCAGCCCGACGCGCTGCTCATCCTGGGCGACACCAACAGCTGCCTGTCCGCCATCGCTGCCAAGCGCCTGCACATCCCCATCTTCCACATGGAGGCGGGCAACCGCTGCAAGGACGAGTGCCTGCCCGAGGAGACCAACCGCCGCATCGTCGACGTGATCTCCGACGTCAACCTGGCCTACTCCGAGCACGCTCGTCGCTACCTGAAGGACACCGGCTGCGCCCCGGAGCGCACCTACGTCACCGGATCGCCCATGGCAGAGGTCCTGCGAGCCAACCTGGACAAGATCGAGGCGAGTGACGTCCTCTCCGAGCTCGGCCTGGAGCCCAAGCGCTACATGCTGCTGTCCGCCCACCGCGAGGAGAACATCGACACCGAGGCGAACTTCACGAGCCTGTTCACCGCCATCAACGCGCTGGCCGAGAAATACGACATGCCGATCCTGTACTCCTGCCACCCGCGCTCCCGCAAGCGCCTGGAGGCCACCGGCTTCAAGCTCGACCCGCGCGTGCGCATGCACGAGCCCATGGGCTTCCACGACTACAACTGCCTGCAGATGAACGCCTTCGCCGTTGTCTCCGACTCCGGCACGCTGCCCGAGGAGTCCAGCTTCTTCGCGAGCGTCGGGCATCCGTTCCCGGCGGTGTGCATCCGCACCTCCACCGAGCGCCCCGAGGCCCTGGACAAGGCCTGCTTCACGCTCGCCGGCATCAGCGAGCGCGGCCTGCTCCAGGCCGTCCACACCGCCGTCGAGCTCGACGCGGAGGGGTCGCTGCCCGAGGCGCCCGTCCCCGACTACGCAGACGAGACCGTGTCCACCAAGGTGGTAAAGATCATCCAGAGCTACACCGGCGTCGTGGACAAGATGGTGTGGAGGAAGAGCTTATAGAACAGTCGACATTTGGTGCGGCATATGTAACCTGCCTGGTTTTCTACCAGTGTTAACAGGCTAAATATATTTGTTTAATTGACCTCTTGTAGACTTTCTTTTCTACAAGAGGTCAATTTGATTATCGTCTGGAAGGGATTCGGAATATGGACGAGAAACCTTTATCTGTAACTGATTCGGTATTTTTCCCATACTATGTAAACCAAAATAGACTGTTGGATATTTACGCAATTCTAAATAGGGGCTTTTCTGAATACGAAGAGATTAAAGAAGAATCGTCTTCAGGAAAAACTTCCTCAAAAAGAGGGGGTGCTGGCGTTGGTTTTAAGATTTTTAAGCTTGGGATAACAGCCGAAGCGGAGCTTAATAAGAATTCTGGAAATTCGAGTTCTAAGGAATCAAAGTTGGTCCAGACCACAACTTCAATGTTGAGCATGGTGATCGAGCAGCTGTCCCAACATAAGTTCTTAAAAGAGATTTTGAAGTCTCAGCCTGGAGACTTTGTCTGCATTCCGGTCAATCTTAAGATCAATTCCATTAAAGGTCTCGTTGATGAAGCGATTGAAATGACTGAGCTCAGCCAAAAAATGCAAGAGGTTGGCGGAACCAAGCTCAAGGGATCAAATAACGCCACCTCAGCTTCATTGAAAAAAATCGGAGCTGTCACCAAAGAGCTATTTTCCGCAGAAGAGATAGTCTCGGAAAACGATGCTTATGCCGTAATTGGTACGATAACTGACCAAAATCTATATCAAGCTAATCGGCAGGATATTATAGATGTAGAACTGACCTGTTTGGCACAAATCAAACGAGTGTTTCCAGACGGAACGCAATTGATGAAAAATACTGTATTTACCAAAATTACGGACACCGACAGCAAAGAGGCGCTTATCAAGTCGGTGGCGGCCTTAAATTCCGGTCCAATTAAATGTGATTCGGTTGCGATAATGGAAATTAGCGGCAAGCCTGTTTATCAACTTGAAGTTGTTGCGCTTTACCAAGAATCGCATCCATCGGTATAACCGCACAACTCGAATCGCTTGTTGAGAGCAAGGCCATACACAATCCTATTTATCTCAAGCATGCCGGCAAGCCGAAGTTGATCGCGGACGTCAACACCCTGACGATGAAGTCCAACTCCGACAACTTCCGCGCGAGCTCCATCCAGGGCGTCATGAAGCGCGTGAAGGCCAAGGGCGTGCCCGTGGTGGTCTACGAGCCCACGTTGGACGCTGAGGACTTCTTCGGCAGCGAGGTCACCCATGACCTTGAGACCTTCAAGCGTGAGTGCTCCATCATCGTGGCCAACCGCTGGAGCGACGAGCTCGCGGACGTGGCGGATAAGGTGTACACGCGCGATCTCTTCAAGCGCGACTAGCGAGCTTTCTCGGAGCGATAAGAGGCCCCCAGCCACCACGCGGTGGCTGGGGGCCTTTCTTGTTTAGGGCAAGCCATGGAGGCGTTGTGCATATCATTCGTTCGTCGCGACGCCACTTTCCATGACAGCGGGTGCCTTACCGGTCGTTGGCGCAATAGTATTTATCAAAATGTATATGTCAATGATTATTTTGGCATGTTATGCTCGCGGAATATGGCCGTCTGGGCATCGAAAGCTGACACTCGGAACGGGAGGGCAGCGCTATCATAGCCGGGCATCAAAACCCCAATTCAATCTCCGTCGTCCGTAGGGAGGCCGCGCCATGCTTGCCATCGCCGAGCTCCTCACCAAGGCCCTCGAGACCCTCTTCAGGCGCAAGACGGTCAATGTGGCCGCGTTCGCCAACAGCGACGGGCCCGTTAGCGACATCCCCCTGGGCTACTTCTCCAGCGACCGCATCAAGAAGCACCCCGAGAAGCCGATCAACAGAATTGCGACTGAGCGCTTCGTGATTATGGCGAGGGCCGCGCTTTCGGGGGACTCCTACTACGACGTGCTGACCGTCTCCTCGCGCGCGCCGCATCCTCGTGAAAAGCTTCGACGCTGTGACGCGCGACTTCGTGATCGTGGGGGCCAATGCCGGCGAATACGGGTTCATAGCGGGAGCCCAGGTCGCGTTCCTGCAACGCGTCATGGGTCTGGTCGTCGGCAAGGAGGCCGTTGATAAGGACGAGGTGGCGCGTGCCCTTGCCAACGAAGCACGGGCCGCGCTCGCGGCCCAACCCTCGACGGGCAAGCACCTGCGTGTGGCGGCTCCGGGCGGCAGGCGCTGTGGCCAAATTAAAGGGTCTTCGAGAACAACACAGCTTCGCGCGGACGCGCCGTAAACGCTGTCGCCCCCACACGGGGCCACTTCATGAAGCCCGCCGTCAAACAATGGAGCATCCGAAAAATTCTCGGGCGCTCCAAAACCAAGTCCATCTTTATTTGCTGCTACCGCTTCTTGAGCAGCACCCAATCGAGGTCGGGCTCGAACACGCGCGGCTTCCAATCCCCGGCGATTTCGTCGATGTGCAGTGATATGCGCCTGTCACGCTCGTCAAAGTAATCGAGTCTGAGCTCGTCGAAATCGGGCACGTTTTCATGCTTTAGGCAGAAAAGGCACTTCTTGTTCACGATGCTGTTGGGAGGCAGCGTGAAAGAATACGAGTTATGGGCATCCTCCTCGCCATACTCTGAAGTTGTCACTTCAGTAACCTTTTCCCCCGCAGCTCGCTTTTTCTCTGTGTATTCGATTTGCACAGTTTTAGCGACTTCCTTGCCGTTCCTGTAGGGAACAACATCGACGTTTCGGACCACCCGCGAACGTCCCGTCGTGTTCTGGAACTCGAGCTTGAGCGGCACAACAAGCAAAGATTGCCCGCCGTCCTCGTGAAATCCCCATCTCTTCTTATTGTCAACGACCGTGCGTTTAGCGTAAATTCTAAGCTTTCCCTTGCGATCAAGCCACCTTGTAATGAGCATAATTACAAAGCTGCTAAAGAAGCCTATGAACCCGCCAATGAGAGTATCGGCACTGCCGGCTAAGAGGAATGCGAGATGTTGCACAAGGCCTTCCCTTCTAGTCTCTTAAACAAATTGCGAGTCTACACCTTGTCCGCAACGTCCGCGAGCTCGTTGCCCAACGTTTGGTGACAATCACGTGGCACCCCTCTTGAACGCCTCAAGGTCGTGTGTGTCTCCTACAGGTGGAACTGCTGCTCGGTGAGCCACCTGCTCGTCGGAAGGGAGGTCAACATCAGGGTGACCGAGTCGACGGTCGAGGTGTTCCTGGCTGGAGAGCGAGTGGCGCACCCGCCCATGCGGGTGATGTTCACTAAGAAGTGGTCCGAGTGATCACTGGGAAATGAGCACCGTGAGCACGAAAAATTGAGCAGTTTAAGCAAGAGGGCCGCGCCCCGGGGACCGGGGGCGCGGCCCTCGCCGTATGGTTTTCCCGGGCGGTTACTTTGGCGAGCCCGCCCGGGAAGGATGGAGGAGATGACCGTGCCCCTGGACACAGTGAATGATATACGGTCGATGGATGCCGCCGGGCGCTCGAGGTCCGAAATCGCCCGAGTGCTCCACGTGAGCCGGAACACCGTGGCGAAGTACGCCGACATGGAGGACATGTCGCCCGCCGCGCCGATGCCCCAGAGGAGGGGCAGGCCCGCGCTCGAGGGCAACGAGGAATGGGTCATCGGCGTTCTCGAGGCCGACCTCGGGGCACCGAGGAAGCAGCGCCACACCGCCAGGCGGATCTACGACAGGCTCGTCGCCGAGCGCGGCTACGGCGGCTCGTACTCCACCGTGCAGAGATTCGTCCGCGAGCTCAGGCTTGCCCGGGTGGCGGCGGGCGGAGAGGGGTACCTCGAGCTCGAGTGGGCGCCCGGCACCTGCCAGGTCGATTTCGGGAACTTTCGCGCCGCGGTCGGCGGGAGGACCCTCGACCTCAAGCTGCTGGTCGCGACGCTTCCGCACTCGAACGACCGGCAGTGCGTCGCCCTCATGTCGCAGAGGTCGGAGTGCCTGTGCGCCGGGCTGCTCGAGATCTTCCGCCGCTGGGGCCGCGCCCCGGCGGCGATGGTGCTCGATAACGCCACCGAGGCGGGCAGGATGGTGCGCGGCGAGGTCACGGAATCGAGGCTGTTCTCGCAGTTCAGAGCCCACTACCGCTTCGAGAGCCGGTACTGCAACCCCTATTCGGGAAACGAGAAGGGCTCCGTCGAGAACGCCGTGGGGTTCCTCCGCCGCAACCTCCTCGTCCCCGTGCCGGCGTTCGGCACGCTCCCCGAGCTCAACGCGTTCCTCGCCGATGGATGCGCGAGGGTCAACGCGGCGGCGCACTGCCGCGACGGCAGGCCGCACGGAGAGGCCTACCGGGAGGACCTCGCCGCCATGCGCGCCCTTCCCGGTGTGGAGTTCGACGCGGTGAGGTGGGTCACCGCCCGCGCCGACAAGCGCGGCTACGTCGAGGCCGACGGGCGCGAGTACGTCGCCGGGCCCGCCTGGCACGGGCGGAGCCTGCTCGTCGGCATGCGCGCGTCGACGGTGGAGATCCTCGCCGACCGCGGCCGCCGGGTCGCCGTCCTCCCCAGGGCCTTCGGGGAGGGCCCCGCGGTCCGGAACCCCCTCTCGCTCGTGCCCGCCATCATCGCCAGGCCGAGGGCCTTCGGGGAGTCGACGATCAGGCGCGACATGCCGCCGGGGCTCGTCGAGGGGATCGACCGGATGGACTCCGCCGGCAGGAGGCGCACGCTCAGGTCGATCGGCCGGGCGAGCGAGTCCTCGGGTTTCGAGGCGGCATGCGAGGCGGCGCTCAGGGTCGTCGAGGGCGGCCGCGTCCCCGACGACGCCACGGTCGACGTGCTGGCGAGACGCATCGCGGGAGGCGGCTGCGGGGCCGGCGGAGCCGACCTGTCGGTCTACGACGGGTTCCTGAAGGGGGCGGTCGCCGATGGCCGCTAGCGAGGAGCTGGCCCGCAGGGTCGTCGAGGCCGGGCGGTCATGTTCGCTCACCACCGCCGTTCTGGAGGAGTGGTCGAGGCTCGGCACCCCGAAACAGGTGGAGTACCTGGCGGGCTACCTCGAGGCGGAGAGGTCCAGCCGCGAGGCCTCGAAGCGCGCGACGCTGCTCAGGCGCTGCGCGCTGCCGGCGCCCAAGACCTTCGACGGCTACGACTGGTCGGCCGTGTCGTGGCCGGAGGACATGGGGCGCGAGTCGCTGCTCGCGCTCGACTTCGTCGAGCGCAGGGAGGACCTCGTGCTCATGGGCGACGTCGGCACCGGCAAGACGCACATGGCGTCGGCCCTCTGCGCGCTGGCGTGCGAGAGGAGGCTCGAGGCGCGCTTCTTCACGGCGTCCTCGCTCGTGATGCGCCTGAGGCGCGCCCGCGACGACGGGAGGCTCGACCGGGAGGCCGCGCTCATCGGCAAGGCCCGCCTGCTCGTCATCGACGAGCTCGGGTTTCTCCCGCTCGACGCGGACGGGGCGAGGCTGCTCTTCCAGATCTTCGCCGACGCATACGAGAGGCAGTCGGTGGTGATCACCACGAACCTGGAGTTCAGCAGGTGGGGGTCGGTGTTCGGGGACGACCAGATGGCCGCCGCCGTGATCGACCGCATCGTCCACCACGGGAGGCTCGTCCAGTTCCGCGGCGAGTCCTACCGCGTCCGCCATGCCCTCATGCAGGAGGGCTAGCCGCTCAAAAAGCGTGCGCACTTCCGATGCTCAAGCTGCTCAATTTCCGATGCTCTTTTTGCTCAAATCCTCTTGACGAAACACATTCTTGAATGACTAGTCGTTTAAGAACGTCCATTACAGTCGAAATTGTCAGCCCGGGCCCGTCTCGAGCTACGATTGAGGCGCGCCCAGACGGGCCGCCGACCGGGCGCCCGCGCACGGCCGAACGTCCCTGCCCCCCGAGAGGGCCTGTTGGGTGCTGCCGGCGCGGGACGCGCCACCCCCGACGGCTGATAGGAAAGTGCCGGGCAGAGGCCGCGGCTGGTAATGTGAGTGCCGAGGGGGAGGCCATCCGGTCGAACGACTACCGGAAGGATACCACCGTGAAAGCGCCATCGACCAGACCAGGGGCCGTGCTCGGCCTGGACGTCGGCAAGTCCTCCCACTGGGCCTGCCTGATCGACCGCGGCGGGGAGGTGCTGGCCAGCGCCCCCGTCCGCAACCGGGAGGGCGCTCTCGACGCGCTGTTCTCCTCCGCGCCCGCCGGCACGCTCGTCGTGGTCGACCAGTTCCGCAACATAGGGTCCCTCGCCGTGCGGCGCGCCCGCGCCGCGGGGCTGGCGGTCGCCTACCTGCCCGGCCTCGCCGCCAGCCGCGCCGCCGGGCTGTTCGCCGGCGAGGCCAAGACCGACGAGCGCGACGCCGAGGTGATCGCGCGGACCGCCCTGGGCGTGCCGGACTCCCTGTCGGGGGTCCCGGGCCGCGGCGAGGCCCTCGAGGCCGCCCGCGCCCTCTC
>DXMV01000002.1 GCA_019414055.1 Collinsella sp. | reverse complement strand
ATAATGATACTTCCTTACAGCCATAGTCCGAGCGTTAGAAGCGTCGCAGGCAATGGGTAGGGCTTCGGCAGACCGCCGGAGGGGTGCAACTCCCATGAGGTTACGCTAATAGCCGTCCGATTAAAGCCTATGTTACAGATTGATTTTTGACCCATTAAGAAAGGGGGACGACAAATTGAACAATAACGACGTGCCGATTTGGGAAAAGTACACTCTTACCATAGAAGAAGCAGCAAAATATTTCCGTATCGGAGAAAGCAAGCTGCGGAAACTGGCAGAAGAAAATCCCGTCCCGGACTGGGTAATGATGAACGGAAACCGTATTCAGATTAAGCGTAAGCAGTTTGAAAAAATGATTGATACGGTGGACGCAATCTAATAGTGAAATCGAGCCTTGAATGTGGTACAATGTAGTCAAGCATATCAAGGCTCTTTCCATTATGGAAAGGAGCATAACGATGTCGGAAAAAAGACGGGATAATAAAAATCGTATTCTCCGCACCGGAGAGAGCCAGAGAAAAGACGGGAGATATGCCTACAAATATATAGATACCTTTGGGAAACCGCAGTTTGTTTATTCTTGGAAGTTAGTGCCTACGGACAAAACCCCGGCAGGAAAGCGCGACGATATAGCGTTGAGGGAAAAAGAGAAAGAAATCCAAAAAGACCTTGACGACGGTATCGACCATATCGGAAAGAAAATGACGGTCTGCCAACTCTACGCAAAGCAGATACGCCACCGGGCAAATGTGCGGCATGGTACAAAGCAGGGGCGAAAACAGCTCATGCGGATTTTGCAGGAGGATAAACTTGGAGCCTGCCGGATTGAAAATGTGAAGCTCTCCGACGCAAAGGAATGGGCGTTACGCATGAAAGAAAAAGGTTACGGCTTCAAGACTATCAACAACCACAAGCGTTCCTTAAAGGCTGCCTTTTACACAGCCATACAGGACGATTGTATTCGTAAAAATCCATTTGACTTCCAGTTGAACACAGTCCTTGAAGATGATACGGAACCAAAGGAACCTCTATCCCCTACGCAGGAAGCGGCTTTTCTGTCCTTTGTACAGCATGATAAAGTCTATCAGAAATACTACGACGAGATTATCATACTGTTAGGGACAGGGCTTCGCATTTCGGAACTCTGCGGACTGACGGAAGCTGACATTGACTTAGACAAACAGCTTATCAATGTAGACCACCAACTTTTGAAGATTGCAGATGTGGGCTACTATGTGGAAACGCCTAAGACGAAAAGCGGCAACCGGGTTATTCCTATGAGTGAAAAAGTGTTGGAAGCATTTCAACGGGTGCTAAATAAACGGAAATATGTACAGCCTGTTATTTTAGAGGGCTACACAAAGTTTCTGTTCCTTAACCGGAACGGCTTGCCAAAAGTGGCAGTCAACTATGAAAGTATGTTCCGGGGGCTTGTAAGGAAATACAACAAAACGCAAAAGGTCGCATTGCCAAAGGTAATGACACCGCACACCTTACGCCACACATTCTGCACCACGTTAGCAAATGCGGGAATGAACCCTAAAGCATTGCAATACATCATGGGACATTCCAACATCAATATGACGCTGAACTATTACGCACACACAACTTCCGAAACGTCAATAACCGAAATGAAGCGGCTGATTGCATAGTAGTAAATGGAGAATTTACTACTCCACATACTACTTTTGAACACAAAAACATACGGGGATATAAGAAGATTTGAGAGTATCTTCCACAATGAAAAATGCCGGAAAAGCCTGTAACAATAGGCTATACCGGCATATAAGAACTTTTGAAAAGATAGTCAAAAATTACTTTGTGATTTGTTTAAAAAAGGAACAGTATGTCCCAGCAATGTAAGTTCTTCCCCGGCTGGCTCGTGGTGGCCTCCGGCTTTGTGATCATGGCCACGTGCTACACCATTTTCGTCAACTGCATGAGCCTGTTCCAGCCGCTCATCGTCAGCGACCTGGGCATTTCCCTTGCGCAGTACACCATCTCCAACGCCCACTATCGCTGCGTCCAAGCAGTTTGGCATGGCCGACCTGGGCACGGTGACGGGCACCATCACCTCGCTCGAGATGGTTGGCGGCACGGTGGGCGCCATCGTCTCGGGAATACTGTTCGATGCCACGGGTGCCTTTACGAGCACATGGATCGTGTGCCTGGCGTGCTCGGTGGCAATGCTGGTGTTCCTGCTGGCGTCTGAGCCCATCGCGGCTAAGCTGCGCGCGAGCGTGGCGGGGGAGTAGGGACGATGTCGCTCGTAGCTCTTTGCCCCGTTTTGTCCGTGGCTGCCTTGGAAGCCGAATGGATGCTCGTGCCGTCATTCGGTTTCCCATGCAGCCACGGGCTCAAGAGATGACCCGAAGTCTTTCCGTCCAACGGATTTTGTGATCCGAAGAGGCGGAAGGATTGCAGATCGCACACCACGGCGGTGCATCTGGCCGAACGAGCCCCCATACCCTCGTTCGGTCAGATGCACCGCCGCGGTTTGTGTTTGTGCCGTATAATGACCACTACCTATGACGCGATACAAAAGAAAGGTGTTTGCCCATGCAGGCACAGAAGGCGGAGGGAACCCGCGACCTTATCGGCGCCGAGATGCGCGCCTGGCAAAAGATGCAGCAGATCGCTGCCGGCGTGTTCGAGCCGTTTGGCTTTAAGCCCATCGAGACGCCCGCGATCGAGCAGGTGGACGTGTTTGTCCACGGCATCGGCCAGTCGACCGACGTCGTGCGCAAGGAGATGTTCCGCGTGTTTAGCGGCGCCAACCTGGAGCGCGTCTTTACCGAGGGCACCGATACCAAGCTCAAGCCCAAGCAGCGCCTGGCGCTTCGTCCCGAGGGCACGGCTGGCGTGGTACGCGCCGTCGTGGAGAACAACTTGGTGCCCCAGGGCTCCACGCCGTTTAAGGCTTACTACGCCGAGGCCATGTTCCGTGGCGAGCGTCCCCAGAAGGGCCGCCTGCGCCAGTTCCATCAGGTGGGCATCGAGTGGCTCGGCGCTCCCGATCCGGCGGCAGACGCCGAGTGCATCATTATGCTCATGGAGTTTTACAAGCGCCTGGGCTTCGGTCTGTCCAAGCTCCGTCTGCTCATTAACTCGATGGGCGATGCCCAATGCCGTCCGGCCTATCGCGAGCAGGTTAAGCAGTTCATTCTCGACCACGCCGATGAGATGTGCGACGAGTGCCGCGAGCGCGCCGAGCTTAACCCGCTGCGCGCCTTCGACTGCAAGAACGACCACTGCCGCGAGATTATGGCCGACGCCCCGCTGATGGGCGACAACCTGTGCGATGAGTGCCGCGAGCACTACGAGCAGGTCAAGCGCTATCTGGACGCCGCCGGTATCGAGTACGTCGAGGATCCCACCCTGGTACGCGGCCTGGACTACTACACCCGTACCGTCTTTGAGGTCGAGGCCCCTGGTGCCGGCGTCGGCTCCATCGGTGGCGGCGGCCGCTACGATGGCCTGGTCGAGCTCGAGGGCGGCAAGCCCACGGCCGGCGTCGGCTTCGCCGTCGGTTTTGAGCGCGCCCTGCTGGCCCTGCAGGCCTTTGGCAGCGACCTGGGCGCCGATGAGACCCCGTGTGTCTACGTCGCCAACGCCGGCAAGGAGTTGCGCCAGAACGTCTTTGCCATTACGCAGGAGCTTCGCGCCGCAGGTATCGTGACCGAGGCAGACTATCAGGGTCGTTCGCTTAAGGCTCAGTTTAAGCAGGCCGACAAGGTGGGCGCTAAGCTCATTTTGGTCTTGGGCGGCGACGAGCTTGCCGCCGGCAAGGTCAAGGTGCGCGACATGGAGAGCCATGACGAGGCCCTCGTCGATCTGGCCAACGTGGTCGAGGCGGTTCGTGAGCGCCTGTAGCGCATGATTTTTGAGCTGTGGACTCACTAAAGCGCTCAGCTCATTGAGAGCGATTGTTACGGGGGTGTTTCGCTTTTATGCGGAATGCCCCCGTTTACGTATGCCGCCCACCGAGAAATACGACCATTTAGGGCAAAAACTCTTGCAATGCAGAAAATACTTTTGTGTGGTAAAGCGCAATCAGCGCCGAAAGTTTTTGCCGAGTGCCTATAATGAATACCGCATGTTACGTGCATAGAAGGAGGAATGGGAGGAAACGTGGCTGAGAACCTAAGCAACCAGTCTGTACCCGAAGCCGCGGCGCGCGTCGCTGCCGTGGTCAACCGCCTCGTTAACCGAATCGGCTCGAATGCCGAATCCAAGGAGCGTCTCGCCGAGATCGAGATCCCCGAGGAGCTGCGCGACAATCTGGCGCTGTTCTTGCGCCTGGAGCGCCGTGTGCTTAGCGAGTATGATCCCGAGATCGCGGACCTGTTCGACAAGATTTTGACAGCCGAGATTGTGGCCAATGCCGGAAACCCCGGCACCCGTGCTGCCGACGAGTCCGTCGACGAGCAGGGCGTGCCCACTGCCGACGAGCCCACCGCCGTGGCGTTTCGCGAGGTCGTTGATCTGATCGACAGTCTGCCGCTCGATAAGCAGCAGGTTATCGTCCGCGCCTTTACGAGCTTCTTCCATCTGGCAAACCTGTCGGAGGAGAACTACCGCGTGGCGCAGCTGCGCGAGCGCGAGGCAGGTGCGTCGACCGATACCGAGGTCGATCCCGCCAACGAACTCACCGTCGCCTATCACCAGTTGGTAAACGAGATGGGTGTCGAGGGCGCTAACGAGCTGCTCGACAAGCTCGAGTTCCACCCTGTCTTTACCGCACATCCCACCGAGGCCCGTCGTAAGGCCGTCGAGGGCAAGATTCGCCGTATCTCCAACCTGCTGGAGGAGCGTCCGCGCCTGGGCGGCTCCGACCTGGTGGAGAACGAGCGCCATATGCTGCAGGAGATCGACGCCCTGGTGCGTACGAGCCCCATCGCGTTGAAGAAGCCCACGCCCGTCGAGGAAGCCGATACCATCATCGACATCTTCGATAACACGCTGTTCGACGTCATTCCCGTTATCTATCGTCGTTTTGATGACTGGGTGCTGGGCGACAAGGCCGGCACCGTGCCGCCGCTGTGCCCGGCGTTCTTCCACCCCGGCAGCTGGATCGGTTCCGACCGCGACGGCAACCCCAACGTCACCGCCAAGGTGAGCCGCGAGGTTGCTGCCAAGTACTTCACCCATATGGTGCTCAAGCTCGAGGACAAGTGCCGCCGCATCGGCCGCAACCTGACGCTTGAGGCCACCTACAGCAAGCCGTCTGCTGAACTCATCAACCTGTGGAACCATCAGGTCGAGATGAGCACTCAGTACACCGCACGTGCTGAACTGATCTCCGAGCACGAGCCGCATCGCGCCGTTATGCTCGTCATGGCCGACCGTCTGAACGCCACCGTCCGTCGCATCACCGATACCATGTACCACAGTGCCGATGAGTTCCTGGATGACCTGCGCGTCGTCCAGCGCTCCCTGGCCGCCTGCGGTGCCGTCCGTGCCGCCTACGGCCCGGTCCAGACCATCATCTGGCAGGTCGAGTCCTTCGGCTTCCACATGGTCGAGATGGAGTTCCGTCAGCACTCCGTGGTGCACGCCCGCGCCCTCAAGGATATCCACGAGAACGGTATCCATGGCGACCTGCAGCCCATGACGCGCGAGGTTATCGACACCTTCCGTGCCATCGGTTCCATCCAAAAGCGCTACGGCAAGAAGATGGCGCACCGCTACATCATCTCGTTCACCAAGAGCGCCCAGCATGTGGCCGACGTCTTTGAGCTGGCCCACCTGTCCTTTGCACACGAAGAGGATGTCCCCGAGCTCGACGTGATCCCGCTGTTCGAGCAGCTCGAGGACCTCGAGGGCTGCGTCGACGTGCTCGACCAGATGCTCACGCTGCCCGTGGTGCAAAAGCGCCTTGCCCAGACCAACCGCCGCATGGAGGTCATGCTGGGCTATTCCGACTCCTCCAAGGATGCCGGTCCTACCACGGCCATGCTCGCGCTGCACTCCGCGCAGGAGCGCATTGCCAAGTGGGCCGAGAAGAACGATATCGACCTTGTGCTCATGCACGGTCGCGGCGGTGCCGTGGGCCGTGGCGGCGGTCCGGCCAACAAGGCCGTGCTGGCGCAGCCCAAGGGTTCGGTCAACTGCTTCTTTAAGCTTACCGAGCAGGGCGAGGTCATCTTTGCCCGTTACGGCAACCGCACGCTAGCTCAGCGCCATGTTGAGTCCGTCGCCGCTGCAACGCTTTTGCAGTCGGCTCCGAGTGTCGAGAAGACCAACACCGAGACCACGCAGAAGTTCTGGGGCATGGCCGAGAAGCTCAACGCCGCAAGCCACGAGCGCTATCTGGACCTGCTGAACACCGAGGACTTTACACCGTGGTTCTCGACCGTGACGCCGCTGACCGAGGTCGGTCTGCTGCCGATCGGCTCGCGCCCGGCCAAGCGCGGTCTGGGTGCCAAGTCGCTCGACGACCTGCGCACCATTCCGTGGATCTTCAGCTGGAGCCAGGCGCGCATTAATCTTGCCGCTTGGTACGGCCTGGGTACCGCCTGCGAGCAGTTTGGCGATCTGGACCAGCTTAAGGCTGCCTACCAGGAGTGGCCGTTCTTCCGCACGTTCATCGACAACATCGAGATGTCGATCGCTAAGACCGATCAGCGCATCGCCAAGATGTACCTGCACCTGGGCGATCGCCAGGATCTGTCCGAGAAGGTCTTCACCGAGATGCAGCTCACCCGTAAGTGGGTCCTTGCCATCGTCGGTGACGAGTGGCCGCTGCAGCGCCGCCGCGTGCTTGGCTGCGCTGTCCGCGTGCGCAACCCCTACGTTGACGCCCTGTCCATCGCCCAGGTCCGCGCCCTTCGCGAGGTGCGTATGAACCAGGACGAGATGGCCGAGGAGAAGAAGGCCGAGTACATGAGCCTGATTCTTTCGACTGTGACCGGCGTCTCGGCAGGATTGCAAAACACGGGGTAATCGATAGCCCTGCGGCTCTCACCGGGACCCGATGGGTTTCCCTCTGAATGCGTCCTCGCACTTGAGGCCCCCTTATCCTGCTCCTTCGGAGCTGCGGATAAGGGGGCTTCGTGCTGCGGAATGCATTCAGAGGGAAACCCATCGGGTCCCTTCGTCCTCGGTCTTCAGGGATTGGGGCTGAAGGGATAAAAGTGCGCTTCGCGCCTAATGTGGAGTGCGGCGAGGGCTTCTTGCGTCCTGCGGAGTGCGCCGGAAAGTAAACATACGGCGGCCCCTGCGATGTCCGGTCTTCGGCGGATTACTGGCTGGGGGAATAATGGCGCGCTTCGCGCGTTTGGAAAAGGCTTCGTGCTGCGGAATGCATTCAGAGGGAGACCCATCGGGCCCTTTTGTCCTCGGTCTTCGGGGATTGGGGCTGATGAGAATTAAGTGCGCTTCGCGCCTTACGACTGTAGCGGCTGCGGTCTCGTTTGGGATCGCGGCCGTTTTGTTGTGGGTCAAATATGAACGTTGTGTTAATGAGTCGGTAGACGGTGGTGTTTTTCGGTGAGCGGCGTATCCTTCCAACGGTTTATCTAGTGTGTCAGTTGAAAGGAAGAGGGCGCTCGTCATTGTTTGAATGTGAACTGCCGTTTGACCACAAGACGTTGCATCTGGAACTCGAGGATAAGAACTACGCGGGTGTGATGGAAGGTCATCAAAACGAGTTTAAGACCACGAAATCGCAGGAAGAGCTGGTGGAGGAGTCGCTTGCCAACCCTTACGGCTCGCCTTCGCTCGAGGAGCTTTGTGCTGGCAAGAAGGATATCGTCATCATTAGCTCCGACCATACGCGTCCCGTTCCTTCGCGTGTGACGATGCCCATTCTGCTGCATCACATTCATGCCGCTGCGCCCGAGGCGCGCGTTCGTATTCTGGTTGCAACTGGCATGCACCGTCCGTCGACGCACGAAGAGCTCGTCAACAAGTACGGCGAGGAGATTGTTGCGAACGAGGAGATCGTCATGCATGTCGCGACCGACGACAGCATGATGAAAAAGATCGGCACCCTGCCTTCTGGTGGCGAGTGCATCATCAACAAAATCGCTGCCGACTGCGACCTGCTGCTCGCCGAGGGCTTTATTGAGCCGCACTTCTTTGCCGGTTTCTCTGGCAGCCGCAAGTCTGTCCTGCCTGGCATCGCCAGCTACAAGACCATCATGTACAACCACAACGGTCAGTTTGTGAACGACTCCCATTCGCGTGCCGGCAACCTGTGCCACAACCACGTGAGCGAGGACATGTTCGCCGCTGCCGAGATGGCGCATCTCGCCTTCGTGCTCAACGTAGTGCTTAACGGCAAGCACGAGGTCATTGGCTCCTTTGCCGGTGACATCCACAAGGCACACGAGGCTGGCTGCGAGTTCGTGAAGAGCCTTGCCGGTGTTGAGCCCGTCGAGTGCGAGATTGCCATCACCACCAACGGTGGCTACCCGCTCGATCAGAACATCTACCAGGCCGTGAAGGGCATGTGCGCTGCCGAGGCCACGCTTCCCGAGGGCGGTGTGATCATCGACGTCGCCGGTTGTGCCGACGGTCACGGCGGCGAGGGCTTCTATCACAACATCGCTGACAACGATCCGGCGGAGTTTGAGCGCGCCTGCATCGATCGTCCCAAGGACGAGACCCTGCCCGACCAGTGGACGAGCCAGATTTTCGCCCGCATCCTGGCACATCACCCTGTGATCATGGTTACCGACCTGTGCGATCACCAGATGCTCAAGGATATGCACATGACGCCGGTCAATACCATCGAGGAGGCGCTCAAGCTTGCCTTTGAGATGAAGGGCGCCGATGCCAAGGTGGCTGTCATTCCCGATGGCCTGGGCGTTGTCGTTGCGCAGCACTAGCGCGTGGCTTAAACGAATCGTTTATAACCGACAAGAAAGATAAGGTTTTATGCTTACCAAACTCCTCTGCGAATTCGGCGCTACGGCCCTCATGATCGTCTTTGGCGTGGGCGTGCACTGCGATACTGTGCTCAAGGGTACCAAGTATCAGGGCTCCGGCCACATGTTTGCCATCACCACCTGGTCTTTTGGCATCTCGGTCTGCCTGTTTGTCTTTGGTGGCGCCGTGTGCATGAACCCCGCCATGGTGCTTGCCCAGTGCATCGTTGGCCTGGTGCCGTGGGGCAGCTGCATCCCCTTCATGCTTGCCGATATGCTCGGCGGCTTTGTGGGAGCCGTGATCGCTTGGTTTATGTATGCCGATGAGTTCAAGGCTTCCGAGGGCGTCGTCGACCCCATTGCCCAGCGCAACATCTTCTCGACCAACCCCACCACCGAGGGTACCAACTATGCCCGCAACTTCTTCTGCGAGGCAATCTGCACCTTCGTATTCATCAGCGCCATCCTTGCTGCTGCCAGTCGTGCTGGCGAGAACGTTCTGATGCTCGCAATCTGCGTCGGCCTGATCGTTTGGGCTGTTGGCATGGGCATGGGCGGCATCACCGGCTTTGCCATGAACCAGGCACGTGACCTTGGTCCTCGTCTTGCCTATCAGGTGCTGCCGATTAAGAACAAGGCCGACAACAACTGGAAGTATGGCCTGCTTGTTCCTGGTATCGCGCCGTTTATCGGTGCTGTTGTGGCCGCGCTGTTTGTGCACGGTTTCTTGGGCATGTTCTAGTTCAAGGCTACATAGTCGCCCGCTGGTCGCATGGGGTAACTTCCCAGCACGTCCTCGGGCATGCAAAAAGGCTCGCTGCGCACTTCGTGCGGCGAGCCTTTTTGCGTCCTGCGGAATGCGCTGGGAAGTTACCCCATGCGACCAGCTGCGGGAATTTAGTCGCGTTGGAACAAGCAACCCAACGTATATATCTGAATTTGGAGGGGAGGGGCTTGTTGCTGTTGGGGGCGTTGAAGTGCGAGTGACACTTTGGGATGCGTGGCGCCTTGGGGTGGGGCGCTGCTTTGGGATGAGCTTCTTACTTAGTTGAAGAGGGGTTTTATGGCTGATAGGTAGTCTTTGGCTACATCCTCTTTTGGGGCTTGGAAGTTGTGCCAGGCCCACCATTGGACCATTCCTACGAAGCTTGAGGCTATGTGGTGTAGTAGGAAGCTTCGGTTCATGGTGGCGGCTGGGCCGTTTGGGTCGGGAGGGACGGTTTCGGCTGCTCGTGACATGATGGTCTTGCGTAAGCAGTCGGCAAAGACGCGGGAG
The DNA here is from genome assembly GCA_019414055.1 of Collinsella sp. GTDB lineage: Bacteria > Actinomycetota > Coriobacteriia > Coriobacteriales > Coriobacteriaceae > Collinsella. The sequence continues at coordinate 91,187 of DXMV01000002.1, read as the reverse complement.
CCGGCACCGGCTACCAGCGCTCGGACGCCCTTGCGACGTTCCCATAGATTGTTGAGAATATGCTCGACCTGCACGAGTGGGTCGTCGAGCGGTGTGCCATCGTCGTCGAGGGCGTGGGCGCAGATGTCGCTCACGAGCTCGGACAGTAGGTCGTCTTTGCTCTTAAAGAGACCGTAGAATGTCGCGCGGCCTACGTGAGCGCGCACGATGATGTCGCCAACGGTGATCTTGCTGTAGTCCTCCTCGCGCAGGAGCTCGGAGAAAGCCGAAACGATGGCGGCGCGGCTTTTTGCCTTGCGGGCATCCATGGCTATTCGTCCGCGTGAACGAGCAGGCAGCGGAGTGTGCCGGAGCAGCCCTCGTAGGGGCGCTTGCCGGCACCGTAGCCGACGGCCTCGATGCGGTAGGGAGAGGGCAGGTGCTCGGACGTGCGCAGTGCGGCGACGATGGCGGCGCCCGTGGGCGTCACGAGCTCGCCGGTGACCGGGGCGGGCGTGAGAGCGATATTGCCCGCCTGGCACAGGTTGACGACGGCGGGCACGGGAATGGGCATGAGGCCGTGGGCACAACGAATGGTGCCGTGCCCCTCGGAGAGCGATTCGACCACAATATCCTCAACGCCCAGGTCGTCGAGGCAGATGGCGACAGAGCAGACGTCAACGATGGAGTCGACGGCGCCCACCTCGTGGAACATGACGGTCTCGGGCGTTTTGCCGTGGGCCTTGGCCTCGGCGGCGGCGAGCGCGGTAAAGATGGCGAGCGCGCGACGCTTGGCGCCATCGCTTAGCTGCGAGCCATCGATGATGGCGGTGACGTCCGCCAAAGAACGGTGGTGATGGTGGTGGGCGTGATGGTGACCCTCGTGGCCATGACCGTGGCCCTCATGGTCATGCTCGTGGCAGTGCACGTGTTCGTGCTCGCCATGATCATGATGGTGGTGCTCATGCTCATGTGTGTGCTCGGCAGCTGCTTCGTTGCCGTAGAGCCAGGCCATATCGTGATCGTGGTTCTCGAGTTCCGCTGCAAGCTGGACGTCGAAATCGCAGGCGTCGATGCCATGCTTGTTTGCGCGCGTGACGGCGATCGTAAAGCCGTCGACCGGCAGCGTGGCAAGCTGTTCGCGCAGGTGCTCCTCGCTGGCGCCCAGGTCGAGCAGGGCCGCGACGGTCATATCGCCGCTGATGCCCGAAGTGCCGTCGATGATAAGCGCGTGCTGATGGTTGGACATGGAATGCTCCTTAACGGGCGCAGGATGTGCCGGCGCTCAGATGATTGATAAGACTTGCCTGGTAGGCGGCACCAAAGCCGTTGTCGATATTGACGACCGAAACGCCGCTGGCGCAGGAGTTGAGCATGGCGAGCAGCGCGGCTACGCCTCCAAAATTTGCGCCGTAGCCCACGCTGGTGGGAACGGCGATGACCGGGCAGCTCACCAGACCGCCGATAACGCTCGCCAGGGCGCCCTCCATGCCGGCGATGGCGATGACCACCTGCGCCTGAGCAAGTTCCTCGGCATGCGCGAGCAGGCGGTGCAGGCCGGCGACACCTACGTCGTAGAGGCGGTCGACCTCGTTGCCATAGAATTCGGCCGTCAACGCGGCTTCTTCGGCGACGGGTAAGTCGCTCGTGCCGGCGCAGGCGACGACAATGCGTCCGTTGCCGGTGGGGGAGGGCTTGCCGCCCACGAGGGCGAGCTGTGCGTCCGGGATATATCCCAGGTCGATGCCGTTGTCGAGGAGCTCCGAGGTACGGGTTGCCTTCTCGGCATCCAAGCGTGTGACCAGGATGCGCTCCTGGCCGGCATCGAGTAATGCTTTGATAATGGCGGCAATTTGCTCGGCGGTTTTACCGGCGCCGTAGACAACCTCGCCGGCCCCCTGGCGTACCCCGCGCGAAAGATCGAGTTGCGCAAAGCCCAGATCGGCGGTCGGCGCTGTCTGGATGCGCGTGAGGGCGGCGGCCGGTGTGACTGTTCCGCCGGCAACATCGCTCAGCAATTGCTCAAGATCTCGCTTATCCATATATGTTCCCTTCGACGGCGCAAAGTCTAGCACTCAAAAGGTAGTTTCCGAACATTAGAACAAAATTGTTCGGAAACTAGACATAAAGGATTTAATTCTGTTGTTAGATGGATCGACTAGTCGCGCAGGATGATGTCCATGGCGAGCATCAGGTTGCGTTCGTCGATAGCAAACGGGGCGGCTTCGCGCGTCTTGGGCTTGGCGCAAAACGCGATGCCCGTGCCCGCGGCCTGGATCATGGGGATGTCGTTGGCGCCATCGCCGATCGCGACGGTATGAGCCATGTCGACACCGCACTCGACTGCCCAATCCAGCAGCTTGATGAGCTTGGACTCCTTGGTCACGATCTCTGCCGCCAGCTTACCCGTGAGCTTGCCGTCGACGACTTCCAGGCGGTTGGCCAGGCAAAAATCGATGCCCGCAGCGGCCACGATCTTATCGGCGACCTCGTGGAAGCCGCCGCTTACCACGCCGACCTTCCAGCCCTTGCTGTGCGCCGAGCGCACAAGCTCCAGCGCACCGGGAGTAAACGTCACACGCTCAAAGGTGCGCTCGAACACGCTTTCGTCCAAGCCGGCAAGCAACCCAACGCGCTCCTCGAGTGCCTGCTTAAAGTCGAGCTCGCCGCGCATCGCACGCTCGGTAATTTGCGCTACCTGCTCGCCCACGCCGGCCTCTTCGCCCAACAGGTCGATGACCTCCTGGTTGATGAGCGTGGAGTCGATATCCATAACGATGAGGCGTGCAGTCATGGCGGGCCTTTCCGAGTGCTGTTTTATTGGGGCATATTGTCGCACGTGACGAGCGCGGGCGGGTGCCGCGGCGCGTCAATTGTTTCGTCTCCGTCAAGTCTTTGGGCAGGAGCCACTTTTTCGCGGCACATCGACGCGAGTGCGATAAGATAGAACGCCATGTCTGGCTGCGCGGTTTACGCAGGCTGGGCAAATCTGTACGACGCCGCCCGGAACGACACGGGGCGGCACAGATCCATAAAGGAGGATCACTGGTATGAGCCAGACCCGTCCCATCGATGAGCATTCCATGCACACCCGTACCTGCGGCGAGCTTCGCTTCGAGAACGTGGGCGAAGAGGTCACCCTCACCGGTTGGGTGAGCCGTCGCCGCGACCACGGCGGCCTTATCTTCTGCGACCTTCGCGACCGCGAGGGCATCACGCAGCTCACCTTCGACCCCGAGCACTCCGACGGCGATGCCTTTAAGATCGCCGAGACCATGCGTCCCGAGTGGCCCATCAAGATTCACGGCGTCGTGCGCGCCCGTGGCGAGGAGACCACCAACACCAAGCTCGCGACCGGCGAGATCGAGGTCCTGACCGACCACGCCGAGGTGCTCAACACGTCCGTCACCCCGCCGTTCCAAATCGAGGACGGCATCGAGACCAGCGAGGACACCCGCCTGCGCTATCGCTATCTGGACCTTCGTCGTCCCGAGATGATGGCCAACCTCAAGCTGCGCTCCGACTTTACCTTTGCCATTCGCGAGGCGCTGCACAACCGTGAGTTCATGGAGGTCGAGACGCCCTCCCTGTTCAAGTCTACGCCCGAGGGCGCCCGCGACTTCATCGTCCCCAGCCGCATCCAGCCGGGCAACTTCTACGCCCTGCCGCAGTCCCCGCAGCTCCTGAAGCAGCTGCTTATGGTCGGTGGCGTCGAGCGCTACTACCAGGTTGCCAAGTGCTTCCGCGACGAGGACTTGCGTGCCGACCGTCAGCCCGAGTTCACCCAGGTCGATATCGAGATGTCCTTCGTGGACCAGAATGACGTCATGAACGCGCTCGAAGAGGTCCTGGCCGATGCCTTCGGCCGCATGGGTGTCGAGATGCCCACGCCGCTGCGTCGCATGAACTACTGGGAGGCCATGGACACCTATGGCTCCGACAAGCCCGATACCCGCTATGGCATGCACTTGGTCGACCTGACCGACATCTTCGCCAACTCCAAGTTCAAGGTCTTTGCGACTGCCGCAAACGAGGAGGGCTCTGTCGTCAAGGCTATCAACGCCAAGGGCGCCGGTGCCTGGGCACGTGCCAAGATCGATAAGCTCGCCGGCGTGGCCTCCACGTTTGGCGCCAAGGGCCTGGCCTGGATCGCCTTCCGCGAGGACGGCTCCATCAACAGCCCCATCGTCAAGTTCTTCTCGGACGAGGAGATGGCCGCTCTGCGCGAGCGCATGGACGTCGAGCCCGGCGACCTTGTGATGTTCGCCGCCGGCCCGCGCCTGCTCTCCGACGAGATCCTGGGCGGCATGCGTTCCCACATGGCCAACGCGCTCGAGATCAAGCGCGAGGGCCACGACTTCCTGTGGGTCGTCAACTTCCCGCTGTTCCACTGGGATGAGGACCGCAAGGCCTACGCTGCCGAGCACCAGCCCTTCACCCTGCCGACCGAGACCGACATCGCCAAGATCGAGGCCGACCCGCTGGCAGCCGGTTCGTGCACCTACGACTTTGTCATGGACGGCTTTGAGGCCGGCGGCGGCGGTATGCGTATCCACAACGCCGAGATGCAGATGTCCATGCTCAAGCTCCTGGGCTTTACCGAGGAGCGCGCCGAGTCGCAGTTCGGCTTCCTCATGGAGGCGCTCAAGTTTGGTGCGCCCCCGATGGGCGGTTTTGCTCTGGGCCTGGACCGCGTGTGCATGCTGCTCACCGGTTCCGACTCCATCCGCGACGTCATGGCGTTCCCCAAGACGGCCAGCGGCTCCGACCTCATGTCGGGCGCCCCGAGTGCCGTTAGCGGCGCCCAGCTCAAGGACGTCAGCCTGCGCTTGGTGTAGGCGAGCGGCTACAAATTGCTTGCAACGAGGGAAGGACGCGTGCCTTCCCTCGTTTTTTATACGCCGAGATTGTGAGGGCATGGGGTGACCGGACGTCGCGGAAACTGCGACCCGGAATCTGTGTCCAGAACGGGTCGCGCTTTCCCAAAGGGAATCCTCTGGGAAAGCGCGACCCAGAATTCGGCAAAATAATGGGGCACAGTTTCCGGTTGAGCGGTCTAACGGAAACTGTGCCCCAGAATGAGCACTCAAAACGGGGCAGGCTTTCCGCAACAACTGTCTGGCGGAAAGCCTGTCCCAGTTTCTTATAGCGAGTCTCTCTGGATTAGCTGCATGTGCATCACGGAGGTGGTGGGCTCGGCGCCCTTGATCATGTCGAGCGCAATGTTGGCGGCCATGTGGCCTTCTTCGCGCAGGGGCTGGCGGACGGTCGTGAGCGCGGGGACGCAGCGCGCCGCAATCTCGTGATCGTCGAAGCCGACGACGGAAACGTCCGCCGGAACAGATAGGCCTGCCTCGTTGAGTGCGGTGATGACGCCAGCCGCGATACGGTCCGATCCGCAGAGCACGCCATCGAAAGCAATCTCGCGCGCGAGGATCTGGTGCATGGCCTGATAGCCGTCTCCGCTGTTCCAGCCGGTATAGATAACGTTTGCGCCTGGGAGGTCTTCGCCCAGGACGGTGCGGTAGCCGCGCAGGCGGTCGACAACAGCGGGGTTGTCTTGCGGTCCCAACACGGCGACGATATCTTTGCGCCCGCGCTCTTTCATAGCGAGCGCTGCAAAGCGTCCGCCCTCTTCGTCGTCAGAGTAGACTGTCGAGAACACGTCGCGATAGGGGTGGCCCTCGAGCTGGCCGCACAACACGGTGGGTACGCCCAGCTCGCGCAGCACCTCGAGCAGCTCGCTGCCCTTGTAGGGGGAGACGTCGATCACGGCGTCGAACGAGCGGCGCTCAAAGTGCTCGCGTGCGCGGTTGCGCTCATGCGTAGAAGACGCCTGCAAGATAACGGGCAGATAGGACGACTCCGACAGTTCCTCGGTAATGCCGCTCAAAAACTCGCTATAGATGGGGTCGCTGAAGAGTTCACTCAGGGGCTCGGTCACGAGCACGGCGATGATTTCCGTGCGCCCGACAGCGAGCGCTCGGCCACGAGCGTTGGGGACAAAATTGACTTTCTTGGCCGCCGCACGGACGCGCTTTTTGGTTTCCTCGCTAATGCGGGGCGAATCGTTGAGGGCGCGCGATGCCGTGGAGCGCGACACGCCGGCAGCTGCGGCAACCTCGGCAAGCGTAGGTGCGGTGCGAACTGGTTGGGTCATGGCGTCTCCTGGAAAATGCGGTCGATGTTGTCACTGATACGGGCTGGTGCGGATACAGCTTACTATAGTGCACCTGAACAGCGTTCATGATATCCGGTGACAGGTGTCGTTTTGCAACCAAGCCGCAATCGAATACGTCTCGTGTGGGTGAGATATCAGCGGGCGTGGCGGTTGCCTACGAGCTTAAGAATGATGTTTTGCGCTGAGTTTCGATACTCAGGGTGACATAAGTGAGGCGGTTGTACAACCGGTTGCACCGTTAATCCGGCAGAATCGACCGTTCAGCGGACAACCGGTTGCACAGGGTTTTGCATCGCCCGTAAGATAAGGACAACCGGTTGCACAAGAATCACTACGATGACGAAGGAGCATCACCATGGACGCCATTAACGATTGGGAAAACCAAGCGCTCACCCACAGGAACCGCCTGGCACCCCATGCGTACTTTATGGGTTACGAGACCGCCGATCTCGCCGCTACGTACAGCCGCGAGCTGTCGCGCGGGTTTGTCCAGCTGTCCGGCTCGTGGCAGTTCCGCCTCTTTGAGGGGCCTGCTGCCGTTTCCAACGAGGAGCTCTCTACGTACGAGCCCGAGTGGGATCACGTGGAGGTTCCGCACCTGTGGCAGGTGGATGGCTATGGCAACCTTGCCTACACCGACGAGGGTTTCCCGTTCCCGGTGGATCAGCCGTTCGTTCCCTCCGACGACCCCACGGGCGTCTACCGGCGCATCGTCAACCTTCCCGCCGTGCCTGCCGGCGCTCGCGAGATCATTCGCTTTGACGGCATCGAGAGCTATGGTGAGCTGTACGTCAACGGTCAGTTTATCGGCATGACCAAGGGCTCGCGCCTGTCTGCCGAGTTCGACGTGACCGACGCGCTCGTCGAGGGCGACAACCTGTTTGCGGTCAAGGTCCTGCAGTACAGCGATGGCAGCTATATCGAGGATCAGGACATGTGGTGGGCCTCGGGCATCTTCCGCGATGTGTACCTTATGCAGCGTCCCGCCGCGCACCTGGTCGACTTTAGGTTCCGCACGCACCGCGAGGGCGATGCCGCTCTGATCACGCTCGATACGGTGGCCGAGGGCGCTTCCCGCGTCGTGTTTACGCTCAGCGATGGCGAGAACGTGGTCGCTACGGGCGAGTGCGTCGATGGCCATGCCGAGTGCAGCGTTGCCGATGCCCACTTCTGGAACCCCGAGGACCCCTTCCTCTATGACCTTACGTTTGAGGTCTACGACGGCGACGAGGTCAGCGAGTACGTTCCGCATCACCAGGGACTTGCCGAGGTGACGGTCGAGGGCAATCATATCTACCTCAACGGCACTTACTTTAAGATGCATGGCGTCAACCGCCACGATCACGACGATCACAAGGGTCGCGCCGTGGGCCTCGATCGCATGCGCCGCGACCTGGAGCTCATGAAGCGGCACAACATCAACGCGGTGCGCACCTCTCACTATGCCAATGACCCGCGCTTCTACGAGCTGTGTGATGAGTATGGCATCATGCTGGTCGCCGAGACCGATATGGAGAGCCACGGCTTCGAGAATATCGGCAACATCGCCCTGGTCACCGACGATCCGGCATGGGAGCCGGCCTACGTCGACCGCATTGAGCGCCTGGTGATGCAGGAGCGCAACCACGCCTGCATCATTATGTGGTCGATGGGCAACGAGAGCGGCTATGGCTGCAACATCCGCGCGATGTACGCCAAGGCTCACGAGCTCGATGATCGTCCGGTCCATTACGAGGAGGACCGCAACACCGATACCGTCGACGTCATTTCCACGATGTACTCCCGTGTGTCGCAGATGAACGACTTTGGCGAGCATCCGTTCCCCAAGCCGCGCATCAACTGCGAGTACGGCCACTCCATGGGCAATGGCCCCGGAGGCCTGTCCGAGTACCAGGAGGTCTTCGATCGCTGGGATTGCATCCAAGGCCAGTTTATCTGGGAATGGTGCGACCACGGTTTGGCTGCTGTGGCCGAGGACGGCGTTGCCTACGATATGTATGGTGGCGACAACGGCGATTACCCCAACAACAGCAACTTCTGCATCGATGGCATGGTGTTCCCCTGGCAGCAGCCGAGCCCGGGCCTTACCGAGTACGGCCAGGTCATCTGCCCGGTCCGCATGGCTTACGACGCCGAGGCAGGCGAGCTGACCGTCACCAACAAGCGTTGGTTCACCACCCTCGAGGATGTCTGCCTGTCGGCCGAGACCCTGGTGGACGGCGACGTGGTCTGCCGCAAGACGCTCATGCCCGGCGCGGTTGCCCCCGGCGAGTCCGTCCAGCTGCCGCTGGTGATTCGCGAGGCCGCAGTGGGCGAGACCCTGCTGACCGTGCGCGCCTACACCATGGCCGCTCACGTCTGGTGCGAGCCGATGTTCCAGCTGGGCGCAAGCCAGTTTGCCATCGCAAACCATCCGGCGCCGGCCATCGTGCCCCCCGCTCGTCCTGAGCTTACGGTTGAGGAGACCGAGCAGGAGATCCGCATCCACTCCCTCAACGGCGAGCTGACCTTCAGCAAAGTCAACGGTACCGTGAGCGAGTGGAAGGCATCCGGCCGCGACGTAATGGCCTCTGGTCCCCAGGTTGGTTTTTGGCATCCGCTCGTCGATAACCATGCCCAGGAGTATGACTCACTGTGGAAGGACAACTTCATCGATGTGATGCAGACGTCTACCCGCAAGGTTTCTTGGAAGCAGGATGGCAATGCGGTCGTCGTTACCGTGAGCCAGCGTATCGCTCCTCCCGTCCGCGCGTTCGGCATGCGCGTCGAGCTCGTCTACACCGTGCTTCCGAGCGGTCGCGTCGACCTCAAGGTTTCCGGCGAGCCCTACGGCGATTACTCGGATATCATCCCGCGCATCGGCATCTCCTTCGAGGTCCCCGGTTACGATCGTGCCGTCGAGTGGTATGGCCACGGCCCGGGCGAGAACTATCCGGACTCGCTGCGCGCCAACCCGGTCGGTCATTACCGCACTACGGTCGACGACATGTTCACGCCCTACGTTATGCCTCAGGATTGCGCTAACCGCGAGGGCACCCGTTGGGTCGCCCTGCGCTCTAGCCACGGTGACGGTCTGGTCGTGACGCGTCCGAGCGACGCCGCTTCCAACCCGTTCTCGTTCTCGGCATGGCCCTATAGCTGCGAGGCCATCGATAACGCCAAGCACGTCTACGACCTTGTCAAGGGCGACACGGTTACGGTCAATATCAACGACCAGCTGCTCGGCCTTGGTTCGAACTCTTGGGGTTCCGAGGTGCTCGATTCCTACCGCACCCGTTTTGAGAGCTTCAGCTTTGAGGTGTCCCTGCGACCGCTGACGTCTGCCGATCTGGCTCAGGCGCTGGCACCCATTAAGGAGGCATAAGTCATGCATGTCTTTAACTCGCGCGCCGATTTCGACGCTCAGATGAAGTCCGTCAAGAAGTGGATGCGCACCGGTCAGGCGCTCGATGGCGTTGCCGACCTGCAGCACGACGTGGCTTACTCCATCGGCGACTCGTTGGTGTACTGGTGGGTCTATGCCCGCGAGGCCGCTACCGCCGATCTGGTCGGTCACCGTCGCTACCATGCCGTGCTCGCTCCGCTCGACGGCGACCTGACCGTCGAGGTGGCTTCCAAGGCGGATCTTACCTGCACGCGCACTTACAGCGATATCGACGATCGCGAGCGCTTTGAGGGTATGGGGGAGACCGTGACGATTCCCGCCGGCGGCGTTGCCGTCGTCGAAATTGACGAGGCCTACCGTGTCGTGGCCGATGTCGCGGATTCCCGCGTCGTGGTACTGCACGTGACGGTTGAAGGTTATTCCTTCCCCAACAAGTAGTATTCGTCCGTTTGGGCGTTTGCTTAGCGCCGTTAAGGGGGATGGCTTTGTTGACTCCCTTTTCCCCATTCCCCTTAGCAGGTGCGCCGTCCACGATTGCGCTTGCAGTCCGGACGGTTTTAGATGAGATATAACGGATGATTGGGAGGGCTTATGAGCTCTGAAAAACGAGGAACGATTGGTTCGTTCGCTCTGCTGGGCATGACGGTCGCCGCCGTGTTCGGTATCAAGAACATCATCAACAACAACGCGGCCATCGGCTTGGCAGCTGCGCCGTCGTTCTTCTTCGCCACGCTTTTGTACTTTGTCCCCTATACCCTGGTTACCGCCGAGTTCGTCGGCCTTAACAAGGACTCCGAGTCGGGCGTGTACGCCTGGGTCAAGACCTCGATGGGCGGCCGCTGGGCATTCCTGACGGCGTTTAGCTACTGGTTCGTTAACCTGTTCTACTTTGCGTCCGTCCTGCCTAACGTCATCATTTACGCGAGCTATGTGTTCTTTGGTGCCAATGCCGAGCTCTCGCAGCTGTGGATCACCATTATCGAGATCGTCGTCTTTGCTATCGCCACGTGGGTTTCGACCAAGGGCGCTAAGTGGATCGGCTCCATTTCCTCCTTCGGCTCGACCGCGGCTCTCGGCCTGACTGCCGTGTTCATCTTGCTGTCCCTGGCTGCTGCCTTTGGCGGCGTCGAGTTCGCTACGGCTCCTACCCCCGCTAACATGGCTCCCGACACGACCAACTTCGCAACTATGTGGGGCTTCTTCGGTACGCTTGCCTGGATCATCCAGGGCGTTGGCGGCGCTGAGTCTGTCGGCGTGTTCCTTAACGACCTTAAGGGTGGCGTCAAGGCCTTCGTGCGCACCGTCGTTATCGCCGGCCTGACCATCGGCCTTCTGTATGCAGGCGCTTCGCTGCTGGTCAACCTGTTCATTCCCGAGGGCGGCGTTGCCATCTCCACCGGTATCTTCGACGTATTCGGCGCTGTCTTTGCCCACTTTGGCATTCCCATGGAAGTGTCCACGCGCGTCATTGGCCTGATCCTTCTCGCTGCCACGCTGGGCTCCCTCATGATGTGGACCTCTGCTCCCATCAAGGTCTTCTTCACCGAGATCCCCAAGGGCGTCTTTGGTAGCAAGATCGTCGAGCTCAACGAGCACGGCATTCCTGCCCGCGCTGCCTGGCTGCAGTTTGCCATCGTCGTCCCCATCCTGATCATCCCGGCCCTGGGCTCCGGCAACCTAGACGACCTGCTCATGATCGTCACCAACATGACGGCTGCCACCGCTCTGCTCCCGCCGCTGCTGATCCTGCTTGCCTACTTTATGCTGCGCAAGAACTTCGACGCTGCTCCCCGTGGCTTCCGCATGGGTTCGCGTACCTTTGGCCTGGCCATTGCTGCATTCCTGCTTGTGGTCTTCTGCTTCGTGCTTATCTGCGGCACCATCCCGCTCGATCAGCCTCTGTGGCTGACACTGGTCTACAACGTTGGCGGTGTAGTTATCTTCCTGGGCCTTGCCGTGATGTGGTACAACCGCTACATCAACCGCCTGCGCGAGACCGATCCCGAGGCTGCCGAGAGCGAGCTTCGCCCCTCCGTCCTCGACATGATGGAGTAGCGGCTAGGATTAATCTGCGGCTGTGGAATAAATCGATTCCCTTTCCTAAGGAGGGGCCTTACGAGGCCCCTCCTTTTGTGTTTTGGGACATGGTTTTGGACCCCGTGGTCAAAAAATGCCAAATATGAGTACTGTTGCAAAAGAGGTGTCATATTTTTCGGCCCGTTCTGAGCGAAAATGGGCTCAAAATCAATTTATCTAACCCCCTTTAAAGGGCGTTTGACGGCTTTCAACCTCTTCGAATCGCTCAAAGTAGGCACTTTGCTCTCGATTTTGCTACTACTAAATTGGTGACAGTACTCATATTTGCCACTTTTTGCCCACGAGGTGTTCAGAGGAGCTCTCGACAAGCATCTAACGCTACAATAACTACCACGTGGCTGGGTTTGCCGGCCGAATGTGCGATGCCGCGGGAGGGGACATGGTCGAGTTTACAAAGACGATTAAAGATCCGTTGGGACTGCATGCCCGCCCGGTTGCGCTGCTTTACGACATCATTGCCAAGCATCGTAGCAACGTATCGGTCAGTATCGGCGATCGCCATACCGACGGCCGCGATGTAATGGGGCTCATGGCTCTCTACGGCGAGTGCGGCGAGGACATCATCTTCCGCGTTTCGGGCGTAGACGAGGCTTCCTGCGTCACGTCGATCAGAAACCTCTCGCTCTAAGCATGACAGGGCGCGGCAAAGGACAGCTCTTTGCCGCGCCTTTTTGTTTCGTATAGGAAACTTTTTCGGAATCTAAATGGGGACCCTTTCCAAAAAGTTAACCACGTGCTAGTTTACTAAAGCGAACATAGATGTGGTTAACTTTTACCGCGTCGATGTTGAGGACGAACTGACGTTAGGAGCCACTCATGTCTTGCGGACCGCAGATGCCGGCAATGCCGCTTTCGATGGTAAAAGCGGGCGAAACCGTGCGCGTGTCTCGTGTAAAGGGCAATGAGGATATGAAGCACCACCTCAAGGACCTCGGCTTTGTCGAGGGCAGCGAAATTCACGTGGTGAGCTCGAGTGGCGCCAATATCATCGTCACGGTGCTGGGCGCACGCTTTGGTATCGATTCCAAGGTTGCCATGCACATCATGACCGTCAGTTAGTCCGCAGCATTTAAAAAACCGAAAGGGGGACAAGTAAATGAAGACGTTGGGTGACGTTAAGGTGGGCGAGAGCTCCACCATCGTCAAGCTTCACGGTGAGGGTGCGCTTCGCCGCCACCTTATGGACCTGGGGCTCATCAAGGGCACTTCGTTCAAGGTCGTAAAGGTTGCACCGCTCGGAGATCCGGTCGAGATCAACGTGCGTGGCTACGAGCTCTCCATCCGCAAGGAGGAGGCTGCCGTCGTCGAGGTCCAGTAAGGGCCGGCGGCACATATTTCTGCAGATAAAGTTAGGTTTTTCTAACTTAATGCAGCATCTTTGAAGCACATTATCCAGCCTGCGCGGAGAAAGCAGCGCGGGCACACAAGGAAGAAGGATTGAATGGCGGATTCTCAGATCCATGTCGCGCTGGCGGGTAACCCCAACTGCGGCAAGACCACGCTTTTCAACCTGATCACCGGCGCCAACGGCTACGTTGGCAACTGGCCCGGCGTCACGGTTGAGAAAAAGGAAGCCAAGCTCCTAAGCGACAAGAACGTCACGATTACGGACCTCCCCGGCATCTACTCGCTTTCCCCCTACAGCCCCGAGGAGCAGTGCTCGCGCGACTACCTCATGAGCGGCGAGCCCGATGTCGTTGTCCAGGTGGTCGATGCCACCAACCTCGAGCGCAACCTGTACCTGGCGCTTCAGGTCATCGAGACCGGCCTGCCCGTGGTCGTTGCCCTCAACATGGCCGACCTGGTCGAGAAGAACGGCGATAAGATCGACACGGACAAGCTTTCCAAGAAGCTTGGCTGCCCGGTCATGATGATCTCCGCTCTTAAGAACAAGGGCATCACGGAGCTGTTCGAGCAGGTCAAGAAGTCCGCTGCTTCCAAGGGCCAGGTGCCGGAGCACAAGTTCGATTCCTCCATCGAGGACGTTCTGGACCACATCGAGAACAACCTGCCGGCGAGCGTTCCCGCCAACAAGCGTCGCTACTACGCGGTCAAGCTGTTCGAGCGCGACGCGGACGCCTGCAAGCTCATCAACCTCACTAAGGAGAAGGCCGCTCGCGTGGAGCAGCTGGTCGCCCAGTGCGAACAGGACTGCGACGACGACGCCGAGTCCATCATCACCGGCGAGCGCTACGGCGTGATTGCCCACATCATCGACGAGTGCCTCACCAAGGCTCCGGCCAAGATGAGCACTTCCGAGAAGATCGACCGTGTGGTTACCAACCGCATTCTGGGCCTGCCGATCTTTGTGGTCATCATGTTCTGCGTGTACTACATCGCCGTTTCTACCCTCGGCGGCACGGTGACCGACTTCACCAACGACCAACTCTTCGGCACCGACGGCTGGTACGTGCTCGGTCAGGGTCGCGACGCCTATGACGCAGCTGTTGAGGCTGCGGGCGACAACGCCGACTCGGTCGACCCGGCGCAGTACGGCCCCTATGTCCCGGGTATCACCACCGTGGTGCACGACGCCCTTGTGGCGGGCGGCACCGAGGACGGTGGCCTGGTCGATTCGCTGGTCTGCGACGGCATCGTCGGCGGCCTGGGCGCCATCTTCGGCTTTGTGCCGCAGATGTTCCTGCTCTTTGTGATGTTGTCTTTCCTGGAGGACTGCGGCTACATGGCCCGCGTCGCCTTCATCATGGACCGCGTGTTCCGCCGCTTTGGCCTGTCCGGTAAGTCCTTTATCCCCATGCTCGTGTCCTCGGGCTGCGGCGTCCCCGGCGTCATGGCCACCAAGACCATCGAGAACGAGAAGGACCGCCGCATGACGGTCATGACCACCACGTTCATTCCCTGTGGCGCCAAGCTGCCGATCATCGCCCTGCTCATGGGCTCCATCATCGGCGATTCTTCCACCACCGCCGCATGGATCAGCCCGCTCTTCTACTTCCTGGGCGTCTTTGCCGTCATCGCCTCGGGCCTCATGCTCAAGAAGACCAAGCTCTTCGCCGGCCGTCCGACGCCGTTCGTTATGGAGCTTCCTGCCTACCACTTCCCGGCGATCCGCTCTTGGGCGCTGCACGTGTGGGAACGCTGCTGGGCCTTTATCAAGAAGGCCGGCACGGTCATCTTCGCGTCCACCGTCGTCGTTTGGTTCCTCTCCAACTTTGGTAGCTATAACGGTTCCTTTGGCTTCCTGCCTGCGATGGACGGCATCCCCGAGGAGTTTATGGACTACTCCGTGCTTGCCATGCTCGGCAACCTGGTCGCTTGGATCTTCGCCCCGCTCGGCTTTAGCACCTGGCAGGCAACTGCGCTGACTGTCTCTGGCCTTGTCGCCAAGGAGAACGTCGTCGCCACCGCCGGCTCGCTGCTGTCGGTTGCTGACGCCGCCGAGACCGACCCGAGCCTGTGGACCGCGTTTGCCGGCATGTTCCCGACTATGGGCGCCTGCGTTGCCTTCGGCGCTTTCAACCTGCTGTGCGCCCCGTGCTTTGCCGCCATGGGCACTATCCGCAATCAGATGGACTCCGGCAAGTGGACCGCGATTGCCATCGGCTACGAGTGCGCCTTCGCTTGGGTCATCGGCCTGTTCATCAACCAGTTCTACAACCTGCTTGTCCTTGGCCAGTTTGGTATCTGGACGGTTGTGGCCATCGTGCTGCTGGTTGCGATGCTCTTCCAGATCTTCCGTCCCATGCCCAAGCACGCTTGGACCGACGAGGATGAGACCAACACCGCTTCCGCCGCAGTTTCCGCTTAAGTCCGAATAAGGATTAGCCCCTTTCCACGAGCCCGGGTGTCCCAGCGACACTCGGGCTTTTTGGTGGGGGAGATGTGGCGTTTCCGCAGATAAAACCGACCAAAATAAACCTGTCCCCTTTTGGTAGGTGGAGAATGGGGTAAAGTAAGTGGTGGTTAACTAGAGGAGGCTTGCTATGGCACCTATCGATATTGTTGTACTGGCTGTTATCGGCATTGCGTTTGTCGCCGTGTGCGTGCGCATTTATCGCAAGGGCACCTGCGCCGACTGCGCTCAAGGTGGCGTTTGCACGGGACATTGCTCCAACAAAAAGACGTGCGCCGCGCTTAAGGGCGTGGACAAAATTGCCGAAGATTTGAGCCGCGGTATTCATTAGCCGACCAGCGTTTGGGAATGCATGACTTCGGATACGGCAGTTGCTGATACGATAAGTACGTTAGCAACTGCCGCCGAGCGGCCCAAACGAAAGGAACCCTGTATGGAGTCCTCCGCCTACCCGATGCTCTTTAGTCCGATCAAGGTCGGTACGACCGAGGTCAAGAACCGCGTCTTTATGCCGCCGGTGTCCACCAACCTGGCCGATCATGGCTATGTGACCGACGACTTGGTCGATCATTACCGTGCCCGTGCCAAGGGCGGCGTGGGCCTCATCATCACCGAGGTCGTGACGGTCGAGCCTATCTATACCTACCTGCCGGGTGACATGTGCTGCTACGACGACACGTTTATCCCTGGCTGGGAAAAGCTCGCCGCGGCCGTCCACGAGTATGGCTGCAAGATCATGCCGCAGCTCTTCCACCCCGCCTACATGGCCTTTAACATTCCGGGCACGCCGCGCCTCGTCGCCCCGTCCTTTGTGGGCCCGTCCTATGCCCGCGAGGCGCCGCGCCCTATCACGGTCGATGAGATCCACGAGCTCACGCATCAGTTTGGCGACGCTGCCGTGCGCATGCAGAAGGCCGGTGTCGACGGCGTCGAGGTCCATGCGGCGCACGCCCACGGCATGCTCGGCGGCTTTTTGACCCCGCTCTATAACAAGCGTACCGACGAGTACGGTGGCTCGCTCGATGCCCGCATGCGCTTCTTGCTCGAGGTCATCGCCGAGATTCGCGAGCGCTGCGGCAAGGACTTCATCATCGACGTCCGTATCTCGGGCGACGAGTACACCGATGGCGGTCTGACCCTCAACGACATGATCTACGTCTCGCGTCGCCTGGAGAAGGCTGGCGTCGACATGATCCACGTGTCGGGCGGCACTACCATCAAGCGCGGCTCCGCGATTCCCGCCGCCGGTACGCAGCAGGCCTCGCACGCCGCCTGCTCGCGCGAGATCAAAAAGCATGTGAACATTCCCGTCGCCACGGTCGGCCGCATCAATGAGGCATGGATTGCCGAGGAGCTGATCGAGGACGGCGCTGCCGACATCTGCATGATGGGCCGCGCCAATCTGTGCGATGCCGAGTTCTGCAACAAGGCCGCTGCCGGCAATGCCGATGATATCCGTCCCTGCATCGGTTGCCTGCGCTGCCTGAACGGCATCATGTTTGGCAAGCGCATCTCCTGCACCGTCAACCCGGACGTGGAACGCGACGAGGCCGGCTACGAGCCTGCCGCCGAGGCAAAGAACGTGCTCGTTGTGGGTGCCGGTCCTGCGGGCATGGAGGCAGCCTACATTGCCACCAAGCGCGGCCATAACGTGGTGCTCGTGGACAAGCAGGACGAGCCGGGTGGCGAGATGCGCATCGCGGCCGTTCCGCCGGCAAAGCAGGAGCTGACCCGCGTGATCAAGTATCAGTACCGTCGCCTGGCCGAGGCCGGCGTGAAGTGCGTATTTGGCACCGAGCTTACTGCCGAGGACATTCAGCGCGACTACGCGGGCTACGAGGTTGTCCTGGCCTACGGCGCCGAGCCCATCGCTCCGGCATTCATGCAGGGCTTTAAGCAGGTTATGACGGCTGACGACCTGCTGGGTGGCAAGGCTTTCCCGGGTAAGAAGATCGTCATTGTGGGCGGCGGCACCGTTGGCTGCGAGACGGCCGATTACCTGGCCCCGTTGGTCAACGACCTTTCGCCGGCCAATCGCGATGTCACCGTTATCGAGATGATCAAGACGCTTGCCGCCAACGAGGGCGGTGCCGGTCGCGCGGTGCTCATCACGCGCATGCTCTCCAAGGGCGTCCATGTGCTGACCGAGGCCAAGGTGACCGAAATCACCGAGGACGCCATCAGCTACGAAAAGGACGGCGAGGTCCACACCATCGCCGATGCCGATACGCTGGTGCTTGCCATGGGCTATCGTCCCAACACCAAGCTGGCCGACGACCTTACCGCTGCCGGCGTTGCCACCCACGTGCTGGGTGATGCCAACAAGTGCGGCAACATCCGCGATGCCATCGGGGATGGCTACAAGGTTGCCTGCGAACTCTAGTCAACCCCTTGGTGCATGAGGAGGGGCGTTTCTGCGCCATCCGATAGCAAAATAGCGGTGGTGTCCCGGGTTTCGGGATGCCACCGCTTGCTCTTGCGGTGCTGGCGACGTGAGCACTCCCTCTTTCACCGCAATTGAGGGGATGGGGGATGCGATAGTATTACGTGGTGTTATTCGACAAACCGTGAGCTTCATTCGAGGGCTTTATGGAACAACACCAGCATTATCAGAGCCTGCAAGATCAGGCATACAACGCATTGCGCTCCAGGATCATCTATGCCGAGCTCAAGCCCGGCACGCGCCTTTCGGCGATTGGTCTGGAAAAGGAGACGGGAATCGGGCGCACGCCCATTCGCGAGTCCTTTGTGCGTCTGCGTGAGCAGGAGCTAGTGGAAACGCGTCCCAAAAGCGGCACCTATGTCTCAAAAATCAGCATGGAGCGCGCCGAGAACGCCTGTTTCTTGCGCGAGAAACTCGAAAGAAGCGTACTCATTAAATGCTGCTCGGCAGCCACGTCCGAGCAGAAGCATCGGCTTGAGCAGATTCTTGCCGAGTCCGAATCGCTCGACCATCGCGAAACGCGTCGCTTTTTCGACTTGGATAACCTGTTTCATGAGACGTGTTTTGTGATTGCCGGCCGTCACATGTTGTGGGATTGGATGAAGAGCATCAATACGCATTTTGAGCGATACAACTGGTTGCGTATGGTGTCGCAGGATCTGGATTGGGAGCCGATTCGTCGACAACATCGTCGGATTCTCGAGGCCATTAAGAGGGGCGATACCGACACGGCGAGCTATCTTGCCGAGACGCACTTGCACCTGATGCCCGAGGAGCAGGGCCCGGTTATCGCCTTGCATCCCGACTATTTCGAGCTTTCCAAAGACTCGTCTATCTAGCCCATCACCGCATCTGCTCGAGACGCAAAAACGATGCTGCTCACCTACAACGTTTTGCAAGCGAGTTTTTTAAAAATGCCTAAAATGGCTCAGACTGCCGACAATTGGGGAACGGGGTGCGCTATGGCGCAGATGAGGATTAAGGACATTGCCGCCGAGGCGGGCGTGAGCCCGGCCACGGTTTCGCGCTATCTCAACAACCGCCCCGGGCAGATGACCGAGGAAACTCGCGCGCGCATCGCGGCGGTTATCGAGCGCACTGGCTATCGCCCACGTGCCGCCGCGCGCAACCTGCGCAGCTCGCGCACCAACCTCATCGGCGTGATCCTGGCCGACATCGCTAACCCGTTCTCCAGCGCCATGCTCGAAGGGCTTTCCGCCAGCGCCGCCGCGCGCGGCTGCTCGCTCATGACCGCCATTAGCGGCAACGAACCCGCCAAGGAGGCAGAGTCGCTTACCAGACTTATCGATGCCGGCGCGGACGGCCTGGTCGTCAACACCTGTGGCGGCAACGACGGGGCCATCGCCGCGGCTGCGGGACGCCTGCCTGTCGTGCTGCTCGACCGCGATGTTGCCGACGGCGGTGTCGATCTGGTGACCTCCAACAACCGTGAGCTGGTCGCCGGCCTGGTAGACGCCTTGGCCTCTGCGGGCAGCGAGCGCCTGTGCCTGCTCGCCGAGGCAAGCGACGACAGCCCCGTGCGTCGCGAACGCGCCGAGGCGTTTGCCGACGAGCTCTCGCGCCGCGGCCTGGCCGGCGAGGTCGTCACCTTGGCGGACGGTGGCGTCGAGGGTGTCAGTCGCCTGGACGAGACCATCCGCGGCTATGCGGGTAAAAAGCTCGGCCTCATTGCCGTCAACGGCCTGGTTTTCCTGCGTCTGACCGAGGCGCTGGCCCAGCTCGGCCCCTCGTTGCCGGCTGGCCTCAAGATCGCGACGTTTGACGATTACCCCTGGAACCACGTGCTTTTTGGCGGTGTGACCACGGCCGCGCAAGACACCCTTACCATTGCCGAGCGCGTAGTCGAGCGCCTGTCCGAGCGCATCGACGTCGTTACCACTACGGTGGGCGATGCCGCAAAGCTCGCCCCCAAGCGCATCGAGGTCCCCGGCCACATCGAACACCGCGCTTCGACCTCGCGCTAGCCTGTGTGATATTATATAGACAATGTCATACAGGAGGTACCCATGGCTGCGTCTGTGCTGAGTGTGCGAGTGGACTCGTCAATTAAAGATTCATTTGCCGAGCTGTGCGAAGAACTTGGCATGACTTCGTCTGTTGCGGTCAATATGTTTATGAGACAGATGCTGCGCGAGCGCTCGCTGCCGTTTGTTCCTTCACTCGGTAAAAGCTCTGCGAGCGAAAGCGCTGCGGCGGGCATTTTGGATACTGCTCAGATTGAGTCAGCCGTCCGTGAGGCGGCCAGCCCGATTCCCGCCATCAAAACCGTGATTCTTTTTGGCTCGTATGCTCGTGGCGAGGCGCGTGCCGATAGTGACATTGACTTGCGTCTCGAAGTCGATCGCGATCAGGGCTTTGGTCTTTTCGCGTTGTCGGCGTTTGGTGAGGCGGTGCGCAAAGAAACCGGGAGGCAGGTCGACCTCGTCTCGAGTGACGATCTTGATGACGATCTTGCCGCGGTAATCGAGCGCGAAGGAGTGATCCTTTATGATCGCGCGTAAGTCAGACGGCCTGTTCGCGCACGTTTTTTGAGCGCTTGATACGCTTTAACCCTGCGGAAACATTTTTCTGCGATAGTATCTGCGATATAGACCAGTCGAAACCCGCCCGAAAGAAAGGGGAGCGACATGAACCAGCAGAACATCGATTACGTACTCCGCTCCGTAGAGCAGCGTGACATCCGCTTTGTGCGTCTGTGGTTTGTCGACATTCTCGGCCGCCTCAAGAACTTTGCCATTAGCCCCGAGGACCTCGAGGTCGCTTTTGAGGAGGGTATTGGCTTTGACGGCTCCGCTATCGAGGGCTTTGCCACGCCCGAGGAAGCCGACATGCTCGCATTCCCTGATGCTTCGACCTTCCAAATCCTGCCGTGGCGCCCGAGCCACAACGGCGTCGCCCGCGTGTTCTGCGACGTGTGTACTCCCGATCGCAAGCCGTTTGCCGGCGACCCGCGCGATGCCCTGCGCCGCATGTTCCGCAAGGCCGAGAAGGCCGGCTATCTGCTCAACGTGGGCGCCGAGCTGGAGTACTACTACTTCCCCGACGAGCACACCCCCGAGCCGCTCGACAACGTGGGCTACTTCGATCTTTCGGTGAGCGATGCCGCCCGCGACCTGCGTCGCAACACGGTCCTCACGCTCGAGAAGATGTCCGTGCCCGTGGAGTACACCTTCCACGCCGCCGGCCGCTCGCAGCACGGCATGAGCTTGCGTCATGCCGAGGCCCTGAGCATGTCCGACGCCGTCACCACGGCCAAGCTCATCATTAAGCAGCAGGCCTACGAGAGCGGTTGCCACGCCTCCTTTATGCCCAAGCCGTTGGCGGGCGAGGACGGCAGCGCCATGTTTTTGCATCAGTCGCTGTTCGACCACGACGGCAACAACGTCTTTTGGGGCGAGGACGACGAGAAGTACCACCTCTCCGAAATCGCCAAGCACTACATGGCCGGCATCTTGGCGCACGCGCGCGAGATCAGCGCCATCACCAACCCCACGGTCAACTCGTACAAGCGCATCACCACGGGTGGCGACTCCGTGCCGCAGTACGCCACGTGGGGCCTGCGCAACCGCGCGAGTATGGTCCGCATCCCGGTCTACAAGCCCGGCAAGCCGCTGTCCACGCGCATCGAGCTGCGCAGTCCCGACCCCATGGCCAACCCGTACCTGGTCAACGCCGTCACGCTGGCGGCTGGTCTGGACGGCATCGAGCGCAAGCTGGAACTCCCGCCCGAGGCCACGGCCGAGACGCTCAAGCTTACCGACCGCCAGATGGTCGAGGCCGGCTACGCGCCGCTGCCGCGCTCGCTCAAAGAGGCGCTCGACGTCTTTGAGGACTCGCAGTTTATGAAGGATGCTCTCGGCGAGCACATCCACAGCTTCTTCCTCAAAAAGAAGCGCGACGAGTGGCATAAGTTTGAGTCTACGATTACCGAGTGGGAGATCAAGCACTACCTGGCGAACTCCTAATCGCGCTGGTTTGTTCCAGTACGATTGAGCTCATTTCTTTGGAGGCCGATATGTCCGAAAAGAGTGCCCTGTTCATGGCGCGCACGACGCGCTTCCATGAGTTTGCCCGCAGCCTGACGACCACCCTGGGTGTCGAGGTGAGCCTGGCCACTCCCGATTCGCCGACTGCGGCGCATGACTTTGACCTGCTGATCCTCGATTCCGATGGCATCCGCAGCGACCGCATCGATCAGATTGCCAAGTGGCTTGACGATCGCGGCGGTGTCCCCATGCTGGTGATCGTCGACGACGAGGCACTCGGTACCTTGCGCCTGCCCAATCACGCGCATGCCGACTTTGTATGCCCCACGGCGACGCCCAACGAGCTCAAGGCTCGCGCGCAGCGCCTGATGGGCGAGGAGGAGACCGTGGCCGCCGACGATGTGCTCAACATCGATAACCTCGAGATCAACCTGGCTACCTACCAGGTGACACTCGATAACGAGCCCATCGACCTGACGCTAATGGAGTACTCGCTGCTGAGCTTTTTGGCGACGCACCCCAACCGCGCCTACAGCCGCGAGGTGCTGCTGCACCGCGTGTGGGGCTTTGAGTACTGCGGCGGCACGCGCACCGTCGACGTGCACATCCGACGCATCCGCTCCAAAGTGGGCCCGCAGATCGCGGCGCACATCACCACCGTCCGCGGCGTGGGCTATCTGTTTAAGGACTAGATTTCCACCACAAAGGGGACAGGCACCTTTGTGGTGGTTTTGCCGCAGGTGCGGGTTCCCTTCGAGTTTGCAGCAGAACTTAAGCCTTCCTAAAAGATTGCGTTCTCATACACTTGCGCTCGCATATTGGGGTACAACTCAACGTGAACAATGATGGCCCGCCACATGTTTGGCGGGCCTTTGGTTATTTGACGAAAGGATTGCAGCTATGAGCGAGAACGATTCCCAGCGTCCCCAGGATGCGGGCAACGCCGGCGAGACCCAGCAGCAGCCGCGTGTGCAGGTGGAGTCGACGCCTGCCGACAGCAACATTCCCTACGTGCAGGCCTATGACACGCAGACCGGCAAGCCGCTGGGCGGCCAACAGGTTGTAAACAAGCACACAGTGGTCAAGACTAAGACCAAAAAGCTGCCGATCTTTATTACGGCACTCGCCGGCTGTGCCTGCGGCGCCCTGCTGGTCATTGCGCTCATTATGAGTGGCACGCTCAATATCGGTGGCGGCAAGAATGCCGTGACGGCGGGTGCTTCGGGTTCATCGACGCAAAAGATTACGATCGACTCCGAGGACACCACGCTGGCCGAGGCCGTCTCTGCCAAGGCCTTGCCCTCTGTCGTTTCCATCACCGCCACTTCGAGCGGCGGCCAGAATGGCTCGCTTTCGCAGTCTGCCGACGAGTCGGATAGCTCGGGCAGCGTCGGTTCGGGCGTTGTGCTCGATACCGAGGGCCATATCCTCACCAACAACCATGTGGTCGATGGCTATGACCAGTACGTGGTTACCATGGACGACGGCACCACCTACGAGGCCGAGTTCGTGGGCAACGATGCTTCGAGCGACCTGGCCGTCATCAAGCTCAAGGATGCAGACGCCTCCAAGCTCACGCCGATTGAGATTGGTGACTCCTCCAAGCTCAACGTGGGCGAGTGGGTCATGGCGATCGGCTCGCCGTTCGGCAACGAGCAGTCTGTCTCCACGGGCATTGTGTCGGCGCTGTATCGCTCCACGGCCATGAGCTCTACCAACGGTAACACCATCTACGCCAACATGATCCAGACCGACGCCGCCATCAACCCGGGCAACTCCGGCGGCGCGCTCGTTAACGACAACGGCGAGCTGGTGGGTATCAACTCGCTCATCGAGAGCTACTCGGGCTCCAGCTCGGGTGTTGGCTTTGCTATTCCCGTTAACTACGCCAAGAACATTGCCGACCAGATCATCGACGGCAAGACGCCGGTTCATCCGTACCTGGGCGCCACGCTTTCGAGCGTCAACGCGCTCAACGCCCGCACCAACAAGCTGAGCACCGATAGCGGCGCGTACGTGGCGAGCGTCGTCGAGGACGGTCCCGCCGCCAAGGCTGGCATCCAAGAGGGCGATGTCATTACCAAGCTGGGCGACGACGAGATTACGAGTGCTGATGGCCTGATCATCGCACTGCGCAGCCACGAGGTGGGCGAGAAGGTCGAGATTACGCTTATGCGCGGCAAGGAAGAGAAGAAGGTCACCGTCGAGCTGGGCTCCGACGAGGAGCTGCAGAACCAGCAGCAGAACGACAGCGCGACCGACACCGGCAACGGCGGCATTACCGACGAGCAACTGCGCCAGTATCTGGAGGAGCTGCTGGGCCAACAGGGTCAGGGCTACGGTCAGGGTTACTAACGAGCCACTCCACACATATCGAAGCCAGAGGGGGCTGTCCCGCCAACGCGGGGCAGCCCCCTCTTTTCCTGTTGATCCGTTAGGGACGGAGGAAAACGGACCACTTAAGGCTGACAAGCGGCCTGGTTCGTAATGGTCTGGACAGTTAGTTCAGATACGTATAAATCTGGAACAGCCTGGGATGCGTTTTGAGCAATTTTTGATTGGGATGGGGCTCGGATGGGCGTTTGGAAGGGCGAGCGGGACGTTTACATGGTCCCGAGGAGCCCAAATTAGTCGAAACAGAAGTGTTCGTGCCTGATCCAGCTCCAGGATTTATACGTATCTGAACTAACTGTCCACCCCAGTCCGGCGGCTGCCGATTCGGTGCGGTTTGAGACCGCTATTCGGCCCCATCGTGACCGGTGGTACTCTAGTATCCGTTTGAAATCGAGCGAAGGAGTGCCGCAATGGAGCAATCGAGCCTGTTTGGTGACGGTGTGGACATCGATACCGAAACGCCCGCGAGCGCGGACGCCGCCGCACCGACCGACGCCCGTGCCCAGGCGGCAGCGCGCGCGGCCGAGCTGCGCCACGAGCTCGATTACCACGCCTATCGCTACTACATGCTCGACGCACCCGAGATCACGGACGCCGCCTTCGACAAAATGCTCGTTGAGCTCCAGCAGATCGAGGCGGCCTATCCCGACCTGGTGACGCCCGACAGCTATACCCAGCGTGTGGGCGGATACGTGAGCGAGCAATTTACGCCGGTCACGCATATGGCGCGCATGTATTCCATGGACGATGCCATGGATCTGGACGAACTTGACGCGTGGCTCCAGCGCGCCGAGGATGCGCTCGGTGCCGGCAGCGTCACCTATACCTGCGAGCTTAAGATCGACGGTCTGGGCGTGGCGCTTACCTACCAAAACGGCACCTTTGTGCGCGCCGCCACGCGCGGTGACGGCACAACGGGCGAGGACGTGTCGCTTAACGTGCGCACCATCAAGGACGTGCCCATGCATCTGTCCGAGCCGGCGCTCGCCCACATGGGTGCCGACCGCGAGCGTACCATCGAAGTACGCGGCGAGGTCTATATGCCCAAAGGCAGCTTTGTTCGTCTGAATGAAGAGGCCGATGCCGAGGGCCGCGACCCCTTCGCCAACCCGCGCAACGCCGCCGCCGGATCGTTGCGCCAGAAGGATCCCAAGGTCACGGCGCGCCGCGACTTGGCCACCTTTATCTACGCCATTGCCGATACCGATCCGCTGCACGTCCACAGCCAGCGTGAGTTCCTCGACTGGCTGCGCCGCGCCGGTTTTAGCGTCAACCCCAACGTGGCCCGCTGCGCCACGCCGGCCGAGGTCCACGAGTTCTGCGCCCAGGCCCTCGAGCATCGCGGCGACTTGGACTACGACATCGACGGCGTGGTCGTAAAGGTCGACAGCTTCCAGCAGCAGCTCGACCTGGGCTTTACCGCTCGCGCACCGCGCTGGGCCATCGCCTTTAAGTTCCCGCCCGAGGAAAAGCAGACGGTACTTCGCGAGATTCGCATCCAGGTGGGCCGCACCGGTGTGCTCACGCCGGTCGCCGAGTTCGATCCAGTGACGGTCGCCGGCTCTACCATCGCGCGCGCGACACTGCACAATATCGACGAGATCCGCCGCAAAAACGTACGCGAGGGCGACACCATCATCGTGCACAAGGCGGGCGACGTAATCCCTGAGGTTGTGGGCCCGGTGCTCGACAAGCGCCCGGCCGATTCGGTCGACTGGCACATGCCCGAGGTTTGCCCCGTGTGCGGCAGCCCCGTGGTTCACGAGGATGGCGAGGTGGCCTACCGCTGCGTGTCCATCGACTGCCCCGCACAGCTCAAGGAGCGCCTGCTCCACTGGGTGAGCCGCGGCTGCATGGACGTCGACGGCCTGGGCGACGAGATCGTCGACAAGATGATCGCCGCCGGGCTGATTCACGACGTCGCGGACTTCTACCAGCTCACGGTTGACGACATCGCCGGACTGGACACGGGGCGTACCTATGCCAGCTCCAATAGCAAAAAGGGCGTCAAGAAGGGCAACCCCATTCCGGTAGGCCTCAAGACGGCCGAGAAAATCATCGCCGAGCTCAACAAGTCCAAGAGCCAGCCGCTCGGTCGCGTGCTGTTTGCCCTGGGCATCCGCCACGTGGGCAAGAGTGTAGGCGAGGTCATTGCCGAGCGATTCCTGTCGATTGACAAGCTTATCTTGGCAAGCGAAGAGGATATTGCCGAGTGCGAGGGCATCGGTCCCAAGATTGCGGCGAGCGTCAAGCAGTTCCTGGCCGTGCCCGAAAACCTTGCCGTGCTGGAGCGCCTACGCCAGGCGGGCCTGTCGCTCGAGGTCGACTTGGGCGCCGCGCACGCGCAAGCCGCAGCCGACGCTGGCGTGGCAGGCGATCTCGTCGACGCCCAGCCGCTCGCGGGCCTGACGTTTGTGCTGACCGGCACGCTCGTCAACCGCACACGCGACGAGGCGGGTGCGGCGCTCAAGGTGCTCGGCGCCAAGGTTTCGGGTAGCGTGTCAAAGAGGACGAGCTATCTGGTCGCCGGCCCCAAAGCAGGCTCCAAGCTCACCAAAGCCGAGCAGCTGGGCGTGCCCGTGCTGGACGAGGACGCGCTCGAGCAGATCTTAGCTACTGGTGAGGTGCCCCAGGCTTAAGGTGCCGATAATCAAATTGGATAACCTCCCGGAAAGTCTGATACTTTCCGGGAGGTTTTTATTTGGGTGCGGTGACGGACACCGTGATCTGCGTCATGTAGGTTGCTGAGGGTGATCCTGCGGATCGGTACCGTCTCGGAGCGATAAGAGATTCATACAAAGCAGAGGTGCCCGTAATGGTTGATTGCCCCCATTGTGGTGATTTTTATATACACTAACATTAACATTAACGTGTATACTAAGCAGCGAAGATATATGTTGAGAGGAGCCGCTATGGTTACCGTCGCGTTTTCGGAACTGCGCCAAAACCTTACGCAGGTGGCCGAAAAGGTTGCCAATGAGGGCGAGGAAGTTGTGGTCTTCAAGCGGAGCAAGCCGTTGTTCAAGATCGTGCCGCTCGACTATCAAGGCCCGGTTGCAGTGGAATATGACGCTACCCAGGAGCGCGGGGGCGCAAAGCCGACGCGCGGCTCGGACAAGCCCAAGCGCGACGTGGGTACGATGTGGCATCCCAAGATCACCTGGAAGGAGATTCGCGAAATGCTCGCGGAGGATGAGGACTACCAGGAGTATCTCGATATCGTAGCCAAAATGCCAAAAGGAACGCCGCTCGATACGATGACAGTTGAAGATGAAAAGCGCGTTGCGAGGGAGCGCTACCTATGAGAGCATTTCTCGATACCAATTTTCTGCTCGATTGCGTGCTTCCGGGCCGGCCGGAACATGCGTCGGCGCAAGCGATCAAGGGGCTCGTCGACGTGGGGCTTATCGAGGGCGTTGTTTCGGCTTGTTCTCTCAAGGACGCGTACTACATTCTCACCAAACAGGCCGGCGAGGCGCGCGCCCGCGAGGTGGTACGCGACTGCCTTAAGAGCTACTCGTTAGAGCCTCTCGACCAAGAAGCTTGTTTTACCTCCGCCTATTCCGATGAGCCGGACTTTGAGGACGGCTGTATCCGTGCGATGGCCGAGCGTGCCGGTGCGGACTTTATCATCACGCGCGATCGAGCCGCTTTTGTGCGCTCGACCATCAAGACCTTCTCGCCCGCAGAGTTCATCCGGGCGTTTCCGATTCCGGAGGAGTAAATCTGCCATATCGGGGATTGTCCTCGACATGGCGGTTCTCCTGGGGTCGTCGCTGATGATGCCGTCGATGAGGGCGATTTCGCGTCGCCTCGCTACGCCACCAGCTTGTCAAAAGCCCCGCGCCGGTTGAGCACGGTAAATGCAATCACGCAGATGATCGCCGACAGAATCGAGCCGCACGGCGATGCGATGCCCATGGGAAACAACGTATCGGAATAGGCGTTCGACAGCAGCCAAGCGCCCGGCACGCGAATGAGTGCCACAGCCAGCACGTTGTGCGCAAAGCCGATGTAGCTCTTGCCATACGCAGCGAAAAAGCCGCTAAAGCAAATGTGGATGCCGGCAAAGATTGCATCGAAAATATAACTGTGCATATAGCCGGTACCGGCCGCGACCACCGCGGCGTCCTTGGCAAAAAAGCCAATAAACGCCGGCGCCACCAGCCACATCAGCGCTGTAATCAGGCAGCCGTACACCACCGAGATGGTCATGGCATCCTTGAGCACCTGACGCGCGCGGTCGCCCTTGCCCGCGCCGGCGTTTTGTGCCGTGAGCGCGCTGACGGTGGCACCCATGGAACTCGGCACAATGAACAAAAAGCTGATCATCTTCTCGACCAGGCCCACGGCGGCGGCGTCGACCAGACCGCGGTGGTTGGCGATGACGGTGATAAACATAAACGCCACCTGGATGCAGCCGTCCTGCACAGCCACGGGCACGCCGATTTTAAGAATGCTGCCGAGCACCTCGGGCTGGGGGCGCAGGTCGCTGCGCTTAACGTGGATATTCGTGCGACGGCTTTTGAGCCACATGAGCGCGAGGGCAACGCTGGCCGTCTGTGCGATGACCGTGCCGAGTGCGGCGCCCACGGGGCCGAGCCCCATGTGGCCGATAAACAGAAAATCGAGCGCGATGTTGATGATGCATGCCACGCCAATTACGTACATGGGCGAGCGCGAATCGCCCAGCCCGCGAAAGATGGCCGAAAGAATGTTGTACGCGGCGATAAAGGGAATGCCGATAAAGCAGATACGCAGGTAGGCGGCAGTGCCTTCGACGGCTTCGGCGGGAGTGCCAATGAGTGCCACGATCCGCGGGCAAAGCGCGAGCAGGACAGCGGCCAGTACCACCGAGACACCCATAAAGAGCGTGATGGTATTGCCGATGGCGGTCTCGGCGCGATCGAAGCGGCGCGAGCCCACGGCGTGGCCGACGATGACCGTCGTTCCCATGGCCAGACCAACGAGTGTCACGGTAATGATATAGAGCGTCTGTGCGCCGTTGCCCACGGCGGTGATGCCGGCAGCGCCGCTAAACTGCCCCATCATGTACAGATCGGCCATGCCGTAGAGCATCTGCAAAAAGTACGAGAGCATATAAGGCAGGGCAAAGACCGCGATGGTCTTAAGGACATTGCCGCGTGTGAGGTCGTGTTCCATGGGCGGGGCACTTTCTGGCTTGGTTCGTTTAGCTACCAGTGTAGTGAAAACCCTACAACGATTGTAGAGTCAAGGTTTGTATTGGCGGCGGGGCGAAAAAGTCACGACCGCGGACATTTCCAAATGAATACGGGGGCGCGCCTTGCCGAATACGATGCTTTGACCCCTCCGTGCCCCCTCACCTCGCCTCAAACCATCACAACATTCGACGTTTTTTGACAAAATCGGGAAAAGCATCGAATGTTGTGATGGTTTTTCTGCCACTCGATCGGGTGGAATCGCTTTCTTGCGCACGCAGGTGTGCGGACCCGTGGGCAGGGGAATAAGGTTGGTTATCCGACTCCATTGGAGGGCTCATGGACCTGCCGATCGTCCTGTCCCATAAGACTGCCTGGCTGTACCACAACGTGGCGCGCCCGTCCGAGCCGCTCTCGCGAGCAAGCAGCCTATACGATGAGGACTCGCTTGCTAGCGAGGCGGAGCCGACCGCGGGCCTGCCCAAATTGGGGCTCGATGCCAAGGGGCTGAGGGCTTCGACGGCAGTTGGGATCGTTACCGACTATCTGGTTTCGCTTGGTATTCCACGAGAAGAGCTCGATCATATCGATACGCTCGTTAACTTCGATTTTGAGCGCTCGACGCCGGCTGGATTTAGGTGCCACGTGTTTGGGGCGCCGGTACCCCCAGGCCATCTTATCGAGGTGGCGGAGGGCCTTCTAGTGGTTGATGAGGTCATGTGCTTTGTCCAAGCGGGTTCGTGGATGAGCGAGCCCGAGCAGCTGGAATATGGCTACGAAATCTGTGCCCGATACCATTTGAATCATCTGTCGACAGGCGATTATATCGAGATGGGGCAGAGGTATACCGTTGCCGATTTGATTGCTTATTGCAATGAGAACCGATCTCGTCAGGGGGCCATACGCGCGGCCGCCGTGCTCAAACGCGTGCACGATGGCGCGCGATCGCCCATGGAGACGGCCACCTCAATCATGGTCGTAGCAAAACGTTCCCAGGGAGGGCTGGGATACGCCAAGATCGAGCTCAACCATCGGGTCGATGTTCCCAGCGAGTTCAAGTATCTCGCTAAGGCCGGGTATTTCGAGATTGACGTATATGCGCCTGCGAGCGGTACGGGAATTGAATACAACGGTTCGGACCATCTTGATAAACAGCGCAGCGCGTCGGATGCGGAGCGTATGACCGTGCTGAGCACGCTGGGCTTTAGGATGATCGTCCTCACCGGGACTCAGTTTGCCCATCAGCTGCAATTGCACCGGGCGATGAACGCCATCGCGCTTGCTATGGGCCTCAGGTGCGACCGAAGCGAAGCGTTCCAGAAACGTCAGAATGACCTGCGAGAATTCGTGATTCGACACTGGGACGGCGGCCTTTAGGGGCGTTTCGGCCCTTCTACGGGGTGCTGCGGGCAGGCAAATCATCACAACATTCGACGTTTTTTGCCAAAATAGGGAAAAGCATCGAATGTTGTGATGGTTTGTGTGTTGAGGATGGGCTTGGGAAGCCGGTCTTACTCGCAAAGGTCTTTCGTGTCGTACGCATGTCGACCCATTCTTCCCGTGCGGTACTATATTCCCCGAAGAATAAAACGCCGCGTGAGGGGAGGGCTGCGTGGACGGGCGCGTGCAACATGACGGCTTTGGCCGCGATATCAACTACCTGCGCATTGCCGTTACCGACAAGTGCAATTTCCGCTGCATTTACTGCATGCCGGCCGATGGCGTGGCGCCCCGCGCGCACGACGAGCTGCTCAGCGCCGAGGAAATCGCCCGCTTTGTGCGCTTGGTGGCGGGGGAGGGCATTCGCCGCGTGCGCCTGACGGGTGGCGAGCCGCTGGTCAGCCGCCGTATCATTCCGCTTATTCGCGACATCCGCGCGATTCCGCAGATCGAGGACATCTCGCTTACCACCAATGGCGCCCTGCTGCCCAAGCTGGCACCGCAGCTCAAAGATGCCGGGCTTAACCGCGTCAACATCTCGCTCGATACGCTCGACCCCTCGCTGTTTGGAAAGATCACGCGCTTGGGTCGACTCGAACAGACCATGGCGGGCATCGACGCGGCGCTGGCTTGGGGCTTTGAGCCCGTTAAGGTCAACTGCGTTGTAGTGCGCCGGCTCAACCAGGATGTGGCGGCCCTTGCACGGCTGACCGTCGACCGCCCCATTCACCTGCGCTTTATCGAATACATGCCCATTGGCGACGAGCGCACGAGCTCGCATTGTGCCGTGGATCCGCATGCGCCCGCGCTCAACCCCGAGCTGTGGGACGCGAGCGACACCGTGCCGAGTGACGAGCTGCGGGCGCGCGTCAATGCCGGGGCCGCCGCGACGGGATTGGGCGAGCTCGAGCCGCTCGACATCAACGACGCTCCTGCCGGCGCGGGCCCTGCGCGCTACTGGCACTTTCCGGGCGCGGCGGGAACGGTCGGCTTCATTAGCGCCATGTCCAACCATTTTTGCGCGAATTGCAACCGTCTGCGCCTGACGGCCGATGGCAGCGTGCGTCCGTGCCTGTTCAGCGATGCCGAGTATTCGGTGCGCGATGCCCTGCGCCGTGGTGATGATATGCAGGTACTTTCGATTTGGCGCGATGCCGTGGCCCACAAACCGCAGGAACACGCGATAATTGAGGGCACGCAACGATTTATGTCCCAAATCGGAGGATGATCATATGGCCAAGAGCAGGTACGCCGATGCCACCAAGGCCGCTCGCAGGGCCGCGATGTCTGCCCACAAAGCCACGGCTGCGGCGAATACAGGCAACGCCGCCGTGCCCGCGCAGCCGACTGCCAGTGCTGCCACCGAGCCCGCCCGCGACGCCCGTCGCGATGAGCTGACGCACGTGGATGCCAAGGGCGAGGTACGCATGGTCGACGTGTCCGACAAGGCCGAGACTCATCGCATTGCCATCGCCGAGGGCACCATCCTCATGCATCCCGAGACGCAGGCCATGGTGCTGCAGGACCGCGCCAAAAAGGGCGACGTGCTTGCCTGCGCGCGTGTGGCGGGCATCATGGCCATCAAGCGCACGAGCGATATCATCCCCATGTGTCATCCGCTGCTCATTACCAAGAGCAAGTGTGACATTGCGCCCATCGCTCCGGCGGGGACGCCGGCCGAGGACATGCCCGAGGGCTGGGCGCCGGCGCGCACGGACGGACAGGTTGGCTTTCACGTACTGGTTACGGCCGGCGTGACGGGCAAGACGGGTATCGAGATGGAGGCCCTGACCGGCGCGAGTGCCGCGTGTCTGACCATCTACGACATGTGCAAGGCCGTCGATCGCGGCATGGAGATCGTCGACGTTCGCCTGTTGCACAAGGAAGGCGGCCGCTCGGGCGTGTGGGATCGTGCAGAGCGTCAGGCCGCTGCTGTTGAGGCCGTGGGAGCCGCGGGCGACGCACCCGCGAGCGCGCCCGTCGCCGTCGCGCCCGCAGCTCCGGCCCCGGCCGTCCCCGCGATCGCGTTTATCGGCTACCAAAACTCGGGCAAGACCACGCTCGTCGAGAAGGTCATTGCCGAGCTCACCCGCCGCGGCCTGCGCGTGGGTTCGCTCAAGCATCATGGGCATCACGGCTTTGACATCGATGTACCCGCTAAGGACACCTGGCGCCATCACCAAGCCGGATCCAAGCACGTGGGCCTTATCTGCGCCACGCGCTGGGCGGAGTACGCCGACACGCGCGAGGAGGACGAGATGCCCGCGCGCGAGCTGCTGTCGCGTTACAACGATGTCGACGTGGTGATCATCGAGGGCTACAAGACCGAGGGCTTCGACAACATCGTCGTCGCGCGCTCCGGTGTCGATCGTCTGCGCGGCAAGAGCTCGCTCGACCTGGTCGACGGTCGCACGCTGGCCCTTGCCTGCAACGAGGCCCTGGCACGCCAGGCATTCGATGCCGGCTTTGCGACCCGAGCCATCAACATCAACGACGCCCGAGCCATCTGCGACCTGATCCAAGACCATCTTTAAGGGCCGGCTCGCTGCGCTGCCATAACCTGCCAAAAAGGGACAGGTTTGTTTTGGCAGGTTTTATCTGGGCAAACGTCATTTCCACCACAAAGGGGCCAGGCTCCTTTGTGGTGGTTTTTGCTTTGGTAGATGGTTGGGACATGCCTTACAATCTACCAAGTAGTTCATGACGGGCGAAAAACGGAGAGAAGGGGCTTGATGCGTCCTTAATGTTTCAAGCAGATAGATTGATTCGATAGACGGTGGCGAATGCCCACCGCCCGTATTCGTATGAAACAAGGAGTCTCCATGCTCGCCCCTCTTTTCTCAAAGCCTCAATCATCGCTGTCCGTGCAGGCCAAGCGCCTGGTGGCGATGCGCTTTCTCATCTACACCGGGTTTCAGACCAGTTATTTTATCGGCGTCATCGGAACGCTTACCTATGCGGACGATGCCTCGGTCGTCGCGACATCGCTGGCAGTGCTCTTTATGAACGTTTTTGTGATCCTGGGATCCTTTGCGGGTGGCGCGGCGCTTGACGCCTGGGGTCCGCGCCGCCATTTCTTGCTGAGCATCGTCGGCGCTCTCGCAATTGGCACGGCAATCATCGCCTTTGGTAGCGCGACCGGCGTCGTCCTGCTCGGCGCGGTGTTTCTGGGCTTTGTGATGGGATTCGCCCAGCCCATCGCCACGTCCTATCCGGCCTACCTCACCAACGACCCTGTCGAGCTCAAAGACATCAATTCCGCCATCGCCATGTTCTCAAACGTGAGTATTATCGTCGGACCCACGTTGGGCGGCTTTGTCGCGGCGGCTGCGTCGTCGCGCGCGGTGTTTGTGCTTATGATGCTCTTTACCGTGCTGGCGTTCGTCGTCGGTTGGGGCTTTAGGCTGCAGACCAGCCATGTCGCCGGGCATGAGGATGCCGATTCGGCAGAGGAAGGGGGGCGTGCGGGACAAAGCTCCAACCCCAGCACGTCCGCTCGCGCCACCTTCGCAGCCAGCATCAAGACAGTCTTCACCAACAGCGTCCTCGCGCTACTTTTCTGCATCATTTTTCTTTCGAACTTTGGCTACGGAGCCTTCGATCCGCTCGAGTCGTTTTTCTATCGTGATGTCCTACACGTTGGCGTTGAGTGGATGGGCTGGCTCTCGTCTGCCTGCGGTGTCGGCGCGGTGCTGGGTGCCGTGCTCGCGCTCCGCTTGCCGCCGCACCTGGTCAACCTTAAAACGCTGCTCGTGGCGCTTATGTCCGTGGGCCTGGGAAGTCTGCTCTATGTGGGGACACCGTACGTGGGCGTGGCCCTCGTCGGCCAGATCGCCCTGGGTATAGCTTGGGGTGTCGTCAACCCGCTCCATAACACCATTGTGCAGACGACGGCTCCGCTCGAGCAACTCGGCCGTGTGAACTCGGTCATGGGCTTTGGCAACATGTTCGCCGGCGTGGCCCCGCTGGCGATTGCCCCGTGGCTGGCGGCGACGTTTGGCGTGCAGCAGACGCTCATCGGAGCAGGCATGGTCGTGACGGCAGTCCCCGCGGCGTTGCTGCTGTTTGGACGCAATCATTTAGAACGTGCCGTAAAGCGGTAAGAAACCATCACAACATTCGATGAAAATCGCGATTTTGCCGAAAAACATCGAATGTTGTGATGCTTTGGCCCGTAGACGCCGCGACCGCCACAAAGGGGCCAGGCACCTTTGTGGCGGTTTTTGCTTTGACGGGCCGCGACCGAGCCTTGGTATACCATGTACGCCGTTCGCGAATACGCCCCACACCGCCGCACAACCCAGAAAGGCCCCCATGGACACCACCTTCAGCCACATCAAAGCCGTGTTCTGCGATATCGACGGTACGCTGCTCACGAGCCAGCACACGGTGTCCCCGCGCACCGTTGCGGCGATCCGCGCCCTGCGCGAGCGCGGCGTGCTCTTTGGCCTGTGCACCGGGCGTGACGCCCACGCGACCGAGGCCATGTACGAGCTCTGGGGCATCGAGGGCCTGGTGGACGTGCTGGTGGGCTGCGGTGGCGCCGAGGTCATCGACCGCGCGCACGACATCAACGAGCTGAGCTACCCGCTGCCGGGCGAGACCATCGCGCGCATCTGCAAGCACATGGCAGACCTTCCGGCAACGCCCGTCTGCCCCCGAGACGGCGTGTTCTACGTGCCCGAGAGCAACGCGTGCGTCGAGCACCTGTCGCGCGTCGACGGCGTGCCCTACCAGGTGGTCGATTTCGCCGAGTTTTTGCGCGAGCCGCAGCCCAAGGTGATGTTTACCATGGCGCCCGAGGTAATGCCGCGGGTGATTGAGCGGGCGTCGACGTTTGTCGATGACACTGTTAAGGCGGCGGCTCTGCAAACCACGCAGCGGCTCTACGAGTTCATGGATCCGCGCGTGTCCAAGACGCGCGGCCTTGTGCGCGTGGCAGAGCTCAACGACATGGAGCTCCAGGACATCTGCGTGTTTGGCGATGCCGATAACGACACCTGCATGGTGGCTGACGCCGGCGTGGGCGTGGCCATGGCAAACGGCAGCGACGCCACCCGTGCCGCCGCCGACTTTGTAACCGCGAGTAACGACGAAGACGGCATCGCGATCTTTATCCAGGAGCACCTGCTGTAGCACCGGGGAAGAACCACCACAATGGGGACAGGCACCTTTGTGGTGGTCGGGACTTCCAAACCATCACATCATTCGATGAAAATCTCGATTTTGGCGAAAAGCGTCGAATGTTGTGATGCTTTTCGTTGTGGGCGGGACGGTTTCGCTG
Organism: Collinsella sp.; assembly: GCA_019414055.1. GTDB lineage: Bacteria > Actinomycetota > Coriobacteriia > Coriobacteriales > Coriobacteriaceae > Collinsella. The sequence goes on along the minus strand of DXMV01000002.1, from coordinate 54,983 downwards.
CAGAACCGCCAGCCCGCCGCCTGTCAACCGCTGCCCTTGTTACGTTTTCGCTGCATTTGGGTAAAGCGCCTGCTCCAAGCGGCGTTGCCTTGTATACTAGAGCGGTTTATCTGTTATGCGGAAGGGAGCGCCTATGGCACTCAGCGAGAAAGACGTGCGCGGCATCGCCGAGTACGCAAAGATCGCACTGACCGATGACGAGCTCACCCAGATGACGTCCTACATGAACGACGCCGTCCAGATGCTCGAGCCCGTCTTGCAATATGACTTGCCCGACGTGGAGCCCACGTTCCATCCCATCGGAAGCCTGTCCAACGTGATGGGCGATGACCTGCGCGAGCCCGAGCGCGATCTGCCGCTCGACGTTGCGCTCGAAAACGCCGGCAGCGCGCGCGACCGCTACTTCCGCGTGCCGTCCATTTTGGGAGAGGGGGAGAGCGAGTAATGGCGCTAAGCTTCGATTCCCTTACCGCCGCCCAGATCGCCGCGGGCGTTGCCGCCGGCGACTTTGCCGCTACCGAGGTGGCCCAAGCCTCCCTCGCCGCCATCGAGGCGCGCGAGGGCGGGGTCCAGGCATTCCTGCAGGTGGCGCCCGAGCTTGCGCTCGAGGCCGCCGCGCGCGTGGATGCCGACCGTGCCGCCGGAAAGCCACTGCCCCCGCTCGCGGGCGTGCCGCTGGCCATCAAGGACAACATGAACCTCGTGGGCACGCGCACCACCTGCGCTTCCCGCATGCTCGCGGACTACCGGAGCGTTTACACCGCCACCTGCGTCCAGCGCATGCTCGATGCCGGCTGCCTGCCCGTGGGCAAGGCCAACATGGACGAGTTTGCCTTTGGCAGCTCCACCGAGAGCTCGGCGTTTCACCGCACCAACAACCCCTGGGATACCGAGCGCGTGCCCGGCGGCTCCTCGGGCGGCTCCGCTGCCGCCGTCGCCGCGGGCGAGGTCGCGCTCTCGCTGGGCTCGGACACCGGCGGCTCCATCCGTCAGCCGGCGTCGCTGTGCGGCGTGGTGGGCTTTAAGCCCACGTATGGCGCTGTGAGCCGTTACGGCGTGGTTGCCTTTGGCTCGTCGCTCGACCAGGTGGGCCCCTTTGGCCGCACGGTCGAGGATGTCGCGCTGGCCATGAACGCGCTTACCGGCGCGGGCCACGATCCGTACGACTGCACCAGCCAGGATTGCGCCGTCGACTTTACCGAACATCTCAACGACAGCATCGAGGGCAAGCGCGTGGGCATTATCCCTGCGTTTATGGAGGCCGAGGGCCTGACGCCCGAGGTCAAGGCCGCTGTTCAGCGCGCCGCCCAGGAGCTGCAGAACCAGGGCGCCGAGCTCGTGGAGGTTGACCTGCCGCACCTGGACGCCGCCATCGCCGCCTACTACGTCATCGGCCCGGCCGAGGCGTTCTCCAACTTGGCTCGTTTCGACGGCATTCGCTACGGCTATCAGGAGGAGGGCTGCGCCAACCTGTCCGACCAGAGCTCGCTTTCGCGCGCCCACGGCTTTGGCGCCGAGGCCAAGCGCCGTCAGATGCTCGGCGCCTACCTGTTGAGCTCGGGCGTGTACGACAAGTACTACTACGCCGCACAGAAGGCTCGCACACTCATCACGCAGGATTACGACGCCGCGTATGCCAAGGTGGACACCATCCTCATGCCCGCCTCGCCGCGCACGGCCTTTAAGTTTGGCGAGATCAGCGACCCCACGCAGATGTATCTCTCCGACCTGTATACCATCTCGCTCAACATTTGCGGCAACGGCGGTATCTCGGTGCCGCTGGGCCTGGGCGAGGACAGCAAGCTGCCCGTTTCTGCCCAGCTGGTGGGGCCTGCCTTTAAGGACCGTCAGCTGCTCACGTTTGCCCGCGCCCTGGAGCGCGGCTTTGCCGATGCCGCCACGGGTGCGCCCGCGCTTTCCGTAGCGCCCGATTTTGCCGGGAAGGGAGGCGAGCTGTAATGAAGGAGCTTTCCGAGGTCCTGCAGGATTGGGAGGCCGTGATCGGCCTGGAGATCCACACCGAGCTCACCGCACTCGACACCAAGATGTTCTGCAACTGCAAGCTCAGTCACGATGACGAGCCCAACGCCAACGTGTGCCCGGTGTGCCTGGGCCTGCCCGGCGCCCTGCCGGTGCCCAACAAGCGCGCCATCGAGAGCATCGTCAAGGCAGGTCTCGCCACCAACTGCGAGATCCAGCGCCACTCGATGTTCTACCGCAAGCACTACTTCTATCCCGATATGGCCAAGAACTTCCAGACCACGCAGGGTCCGGTCGCCTTTGCCATGTACGGTCACCTGGACCTGGACGTGACCGGTCGCGGTGCCGCCGAGCGCCCCGACTGCGCGTTTGGCGAGGCCGAGGCCCAGAGCCTGGCGAGCGCCTCGGCCAATGCCGAGGGCCTGTCCACGTCCATGACGTCGACCATGCGCGAGGGCAATCAGCGTGCTGGCCATCTGGCCAGCTATGACGCGTCCAACCTGCAGATGCCCGAGCGTCGCAAGGACGGTTCCTACACGGTGCCCATCCGCATCCTGCGTATCCACATGGAGGAGGACGCCGCCAAGATGGTCCACGTGGGTGGCGCCGAGGGCCGTATTACCGCCGCGGCCGAGTCGCTCGTCGACTATAACCGCTGCGGCACGCCGCTCATCGAGCTCGTGACCGAGCCCGATCTGCGCACGCCCGAGGAGGCGCGCCTGTTTATGGAAAAGCTCCGTCGCATCTTTGTGACGCTGGGCATTTCCGACTGCTCCATGGAGAAGGGCTCCATGCGCTGCGATGGCAACGTTTCGCTGCGTCGCCGCGGCGAGACCAAACTGGGTACCAAGACCGAGCTCAAGAACCTCAACTCGTTTAAGAGCCTGCACGACGGCCTTGCCTACGAGATCTGCCGCCAGGCCGAGGTGCTCGAGGAGGGCGGTATCATCTACCAGGAGACCCGCCACTGGGAGCCCAGCCGCAAGCGCACCGTGGTCATGCGCGTCAAGGAGACGGCCGACGACTACCGTCTGTTCCCCGACCCCGATCTGGCGCCGTTCGATCTGGATGACGAGTTCATCGATCGCTGCCGCGCCGAGATTCCCGAGCTGCCCGATGCCAAGCGTGCCCGCTTTGAGGCCGATTTTGGCATTAAGGCGGCCGATGCCGAGCAAATCGCCGGCGACCCCGAGTTTGCCGACTTCTTTGAGGCTGCCGCTGCCGGCATGGCTGGCAAGGAGGCCCAGACAGTCGCAAACCTGCTGGTGAACGAGATGATCGCCTACCTTAAGGGCGCGGGCGTGTCGCTGGCCGAGTCCGGCATTGCGCCGGTTCAGGTGGCAGCGCTTGCCAAGCTGCTGGCGACCGATGCCATTAGCTCCAACCAGGCGCACGAGGTCTTTGAGGCCATGGCCCAGACCGGCGACGACCCCAACAAGATCGTCGACGAGCGCGGCATGCGTCAGGTGAGCGATGCCGGCGCGCTGCAGCCGATCGTGGACGAGGTACTGGCAAACTGTGCCGAGCAGGCGCAGCAGTACCGTGACGGCAACCAGAAGGTCATCGGCTTTTTGGTGGGCCAGTGCATGAAGGCGAGCCGCGGCAAGGGCAACCCCAAGCTCTTCAACGAGTTGCTGAGAACGTCGCTCTCGTAAACGGGAACCCGGGAGCCCCGGCAGGGCGGGTGCTTCCTCAAAATTTCGAACAGTCCTGCGCAAGACGAAGGCCACATTAAGTGGCCTTCTTTGCGTGCGGAACTCATTTTGAGCAAGCACCCCGGCGACTCGGGGCTTCCCCGGCCAGACGATTCGGCCGTTCGGGTCAGACGGGCTGAATTGAATAGAGTGAATGGGCGCGCCGTTGGCGCGCCCATTGTTTTGAAGGGAACTCATTTTGAGCAAGCACCCGCCCTGCCGGGGCTCCCGGGTTTTGCAACGACTCGGCCGTTCGGGTCAGGCGGGGCTGAATGGAATTTGGTGAATGAGGGCGCCGTTGGCGCCTTCATTCTTTATATATGTTGGGAACGCCAGGCGGTGGGGGTGGTGCTGGTGTATTGTCTGAATGCTTGGGCGAAGGCGGCCTGCTGAGGGTAGCCTAGACGCTCTGCCACCTGCGCTATCGTGAGCGCGCTATCGGCCAAAAGGTCCTGTGCTCGCTCCATACGGCGTCTGCGAATGTAGGCGCCCAGGGGCTCGCCAGTTTGGGCCTTAAAGGTGGCGCATAGTTTGGAGCGGCTTGTGTAGAGCCTCTCGGCCACCTCGTTGATGCTCACATGCCTGCCTTTGTCGAGCGAGCGCTCTACCAGACTCATTGCTTCTGCGGCACTGGTCACGCTGGCGTGCGTGTCTATCGCTCGCTGCGCTTGCCTGTGGGCCGCGCGTGAGCATGCGAGTTCGGCGACCATAGCCTCCACAATGCCTCGCATATAGACATGCCCGCCTACGGCGCGAGCGCGGTCCTCGTTGATTCGGCGTAGTGTGTGGCAGATGGCAGACGCTGCCTCCTCGTGCCATGACTCGGCAAACGCCTCAAAGACCCCCGCGAACTCGGCGGGATAGCAATGCTCCAGCTCGTCAAAATACCCGGGCAAAAAGAGCACCGAGCGTGAGTGATAGAGTTGCCCTGCAAACAGCGGGCTTAGCTCCTCGCCGCAATTGTCTTGGATAAAGCTGCAGACTGCGCTGCTCGGCCACGGCCCACGCAGCGGCTTGAGGTTCGCAGGCGTTATGCCGGCTTCGGGCATGCACATGAGCGTGGGCGCGCTGACCTCGCTCACGCACGCGTACGGTTCGGGCGTGTATTCGGCTAGGTGCATGTTGTGCATCGGGGTAATGAAATGCTCCATGACGATGCAAGTGGGGGAGAGGGGCATGATCCATGCGCGTCCGTGCGCCCGATCGTTTGCCACCTCACCGGTAAAGATGGCGCCCTTGCCGGAAAGTTGCAGGCCAAACTGCTCAAACTGCGGTGCGTAGAGCTCGGTTATATCGGTTGCTGCCCGCCGCATTTTCAAAAGCGTCCCCTTCCTTTGCGGAAACGTCCACGCCTGGCTCGATTGTGTGCCTTGGCTAACACGCCAATGATAAGATTCTAACGGTTAACTCTCAAGCCGTTAGAAAGGAATCTCATGGCAAAGGGATCAAAAAAGGAAGGTGGCGGCATCGGTGAGCTGCTTGCATATGCCGGTGACCGTAAATTCCTAACGTATTTGGGCATGGCCCTCTCGGCGTTCTCGCAGCTGCTGGGCTTTGGCCCGTACGTCTGCATCTGGTTTGTTGCGCGAGATCTTATCGCCGTGGCGCCCAACTGGAGCGAGGCCACCGACATCGCGATGTATGGTTGGTGGGCTGTGGGCTTTGCCCTGGCGAGCATTGTGGTTTATTTCGTGGGACTCATGTGCACGCACCTGTCCGCGTTTCGCTGCGCGTCCAATATCCGCAAGGCTACGAGCGAGCATCTGCTTAAGCTGCCGCTCGGCTACTTTGACACGCACGCCACCGGTGAGCTGCGCCGTATCGTCGACGGCTGCGCCGCCTCCACCGAGACGCTGCTCGCGCACATGCTGCCCGATATCGCAGGCGCCACCGCCATGGTCGTGGGCCTGCTCGTGCTGCTTTTCGCCCTCGATTGGCGTTTGGGCGCGGCATGCTTAATCTCGGTCGTCGTTTCGTTTTGCGCCATGGCCACCATGATGAGCGGCAAGGGCGCCGAATTTATGAAGGCCTACATGGGCGCGCTGGTCAAGATGAACAAGACCGGCACCGAATACGTGCGCGGCATCCCCGTGGTCAAGGTGTTCCAGCAGACGGTCTACTCCTTTAAGGCGTTTCACGATGCGATCGCCGAATACGCCGACATGGCGCAAAGCTATGCGGGCACGTTCTGCCGAGGCCCGCAGGTGCTCAACCTTACCGCGCTCAATGGCCTCGTGGCATTTCTTTTGCCCGTGGCGTTGCTGTTGGCGCCGGGCGAGACGGACTTCGCGCACTTTATGGTCAACTTCACGTTTTACGCGATCTTTTCGGCCGTGGTGCCGACGGCCATGACCAAGCTCATGTTTGTGGGCGAGGCGTCTCAGATGAGTGCCGATTCGCTGGCGCGCATCCGAAGCGTTATGGATTCCAAGCAGCTCTCCGTGCCCGCCCTGCCCAAGCACCCTGCTGGCAGCGATGTGCGCTTTGAGGACGTGAGCTTTACCTACGAGGGTGCCGAAGCGCCTGCTGTCGATCATGTGAGCTTTAGCGTTCCCGCAGGCAGCACCCTTGCGTTGGTTGGTCCCTCGGGCGGCGGTAAGTCAACCTGCGCAAGCCTGATCCCGCGTTTTTGGGATGTTTCCTCGGGTCGCGTGCTTGTGGGCGGCGTAGACGTTCGCGACATGGATCCGCACGAGCTCATGGACCAGGTCGCCTTTGTGTTTCAGACCAACCAGCTGTTTCGCCAAACACTTGCCGATAACGTGCGCGCCTCCAAGCCTGGGGCCACTGACGACGAAGTGCGCGCGGCCCTCTCCGCGGCCCAGTGCGACGATATCGTGGCCAAGCTCCCGCAGGGTATCGACACCATGCTCGGCGCCGGCGGGGCGTACCTTTCGGGCGGCGAGGTCCAGCGCGTGTCACTCGCCCGCGCAATTCTTAAGGACGCGCCCATCGTGGTGCTCGACGAGGCCACAGCCTTTGCCGACCCCGAGAACGAGGCGCTCATCCAGCGCGCCTTTAGCAAATTGGCGGCGGGCCGCACGGTCATTATGATTGCGCACCGGCTTTCGACCGTGGTGGGGGCCAACAAGATCGTGGTGCTCAACCAGGGTGGTGTGCAGGAGGCCGGCACCCATGCCGAGCTGCTGTCCCAAAACGGCCTGTACGCCAAGATGTGGGCCGAATACGAACAGGCCGCGAGCTGGAAGATCACTGCTGCGGCCGCGGATGTCGCCGCCGCGAAGGGAGGCGAGGCCTAGATGTTCGCCTCATTCCAAAAGAAGTATTTCCTATCCGATAAAGGCATCGCCGGCGTTAAGCGCGGCATTTTCTGGACCACGCTCACCAATCTCATCACTATGGCCGGCATGGGCTTTTTGTTCCTGGTCATGGCCGGCTTTGTCGAGCATCTCGCGCATGGGGCCGACCTGCCGGATGCACTGCCCATCGTGGGTGGTCTCGTTATCTTCTTTGTGCTGCTCTTTGCCTCTAACTGGCAGCAGTACTACTACACGTACTGCATCTTTTACGAGGAGTGCGGCAAACAGCGTATGGAGATTGCCGAGCGCCTGCGCAAGCTGCCGCTGTCGTTTTTTGGCCGCCGCGATCTGGCCGATTTAACCGAAACCATCATGGGTGACGCTCAGGCCATGGAGCATGCTTACAGCCATGTGCTGGGAGAGCTCTGGGGTGCCATCATCGCAAGCGCGATCGTGTTTGTGTCGTCGCTGTTCTTTTGCTGGCAGCTGGCGATTGCGGCGTTTTGGAGCGTGCCCGTGGCCTTTGCCGTGCTGTACCTGACGCGCGGCCCCATGACCCCGGTGTTCGACCGCGTACGCGCCGAGAAGGTCAAGGTCACCGAGGCGATTCAGGAGACGCTCGACTGCGTGCGCGAGATCCGCGCTACCAACCAGGAGGCCCATTATCTTGAGGGACTAAACGCCGTGATCGATGCCGAGGAGCGCGAGACCACCAGAGGCGAGCTCGCTAACGGACTTTTGGTCAACTCCGCCTTTGCCATCCTGCGCTTGGGGATTGCCACCACGTTGGTCACGGGCGCCGAGATGGTCGCCTCCGGCCAGGTCGACTTTTTGGTGATGTTTGCCTTCCTGCTCATGGTGAGCCGCATCTATGCGCCCTTCGATCAGGCACTGATGCTGATGTCCGAGCTGTTTGCCGCCGAGTCGTCGGCCAAGCGCATGCGCTCCATCATGGAGGAGCCCATGGCGCGGGGCAGCGAGAAGTTTGAGCCCGTGGGCCACGACGTGGTGTTCGATCACGTGGCATTTGGCTATGGCGCGGGCGAGGACGGCCGAGCCGGCGAGAAGGTTCTAACCGATGTGAGCTTTACCGCCAAGGAAGGCGAAGTCACGGCATTGGTCGGTCCTTCGGGCTCGGGTAAGTCCACGGTGAGCCGCCTGGCCGCACGCTTTTGGGATGCCACCGAAGGTACGGTTACCGTGGGCGGCGTAGACGTTGCGAGCGTGGACCCCGAGGTGCTGCTGCGCGACTACGCCATTGTGTTCCAAGATGTGCTGCTCTTTGACGACACGGTGATGGGTAACATTCGTCTTGGCCGACGCGATGCCACCGATGAGGAAGTGCTTGCCGCCGCGCGTGCCGCCAACTGCGACGAGTTCGTAAGCCGCATGCCGCAGGGCTATGACACTATGATTGGCGAGAACGGCTCCAAGCTCTCCGGTGGTGAGCGCCAGCGTATCTCCATCGCCCGTGCGCTGCTCAAAGACGCGCCGATCGTGTTGCTGGACGAGGCGACGGCGAGCTTGGATGTGGAGAACGAGACCGTGGTGCAGCAGGCGCTCTCCCGCCTGCTTGCAGGCAAGACGGTTATCGTGATTGCCCACCGTATGCGCACGGTGGAAAATGCCGACAAGATCGTTGTACTCAAGGATGGCGTGGTAGCCGAGCAGGGCGCTCCGGCGAAGCTCAAGGCGGCAGGTGGAGAATTCGCTCGCATGGTGGCGCTGCAAAAGGAAGCGGCTACCTGGCAGTTGTAGGAACGGAATGTGACAAAGGGACAGTCCCTTTGTCACATTCAGGGTTTATTTGCGTTTGACTGTGTGCTAGCGGGTCTATATAGTAGTGCTAGTAGCGATAGCAGACGGGGGGGAGCGTGATCGATATGAGCGTTGCTGGCAGCATGGTACAGGTAAATGTCCGTGTGGATCGCTCGGTAAAAGAACGTGCCGAGGAAGCGCTTCAACTTTCGGGTGGAACGCTGCCCGAACTTATCAAGAAGGTCGTGGCAAAGGTTGCACAGGGCGGCAGCTCGTGCGAGGAAATCCTTGGGGCTGTTAACGAGCGGCAGCGGGGCGTCATGCCAGATGCTCCGTTTGCCGCATCCTGGGCGGCGGCGGATCAGCTTTACGCGGACCTGGGCATCGCTACGTCGCCCGTATCTGACGATCGCGATTGGGACACAATCTATTCCGAAGCCATGGACGAGCGCTATCGCCAAAAGGGGATGATCCCGTGAGCGGGACTTCCCTCAAAATAATGGTGGATGCCAACGTATGGGTTGATTCGTTTTGCGTCGACCATGCCGAGTCGCTTGCCGCGCGTGCGTTTATTGGACAGGCGGCGGAGGCGGGGGCATTGCTGTTCTTTCCGGTGCATATCGCCAAGGACGTGCTGTACGTTGTCCAACACGAGCTGAAGCGTAGCGTACTCGCCAGTGGGGGAGCGCTCGACGAGGCATCTGCCCGTGCAATTGGCGATGCGGCGCTGGCGTTTGTTCGAAATATGACCGAAAACGCCACGGCCGCGGGCGCAGACGCATCCGATCTGTGGCTAGCCGATAAATATCTGACGCTCCATTGCGATTACGAGGACAACTTGGTGCTCGCCGCGTGCAAGCGCGCGCAGGTTGATTACTTGGTGACCAACGATCGCAAACTGCTCGAACATGCCGATCTTGCAGCAAAGACCCCGCGCCAAATGATGCCGATTCTCGCGCTGGCCGAACGCGGCGGCGCGGCTATCGGTTGACGCGAACTGTTTGCGGGCCCCTTGGACGACGATGCGCCAAGGGGCCCGCGCCTGCTATTTACAAAAGCTCGGCCTTAATGGCGGGACTTTCTGCGAGCTGCTCGGCTGCCTTTTCGTCGGAGCTGTCGAGTGCTGCCAGACTGCGGTAGACCCACTCGTTGACCTGGGTGTTCTTGACGCCTGCGGTCTGCATGAGGGCGCCTACCTCGCGGATTGCTGCGAGCAGATCGGCTTTGGGACCCGCGAGTTCGACCTCGATGCCGTGGTAGGCGACCACGCCGCGGTTCTCACTCACGTGGTCGATAAAGCCCTCGACGGTCTCAAGCTGCTGGGCGAGAGCCACATCATCGTTAGCATCCAGCGCGACGAGTGCGTTCGATACCGTGAGGGCGGGATGTCCGCAGGGGACAAAGCCTTCGATGACATCCATAGCTTCGGTAATGGTTGAGCCCAGGCCTGCGAGGGCATTGACGAGTTGCTGCTTGGTATCCATAACGGTCCTTTCGACGGGGCAGTTGTGCTTGGCGAAAATATACGTGACGCGATCGGTAGCAAAAGTGCGAAGTGCGGCGCACATTGGGGTCTTCACAGCTCGTGCATAGAACAGCTGTCCGCTTTCAGAACGTGGTAAGATAACACTCCACAAGCGGGGCTCGTCCCGCATGTTCCTTGAATAGTCGACGGCTGTTGGGTGCTTTTGTGCCCGATACCATCCAGACTTTCCCAGCATTCGGGGGCGACTGGTTTCGACACGATAGCTCTGAGAGAGGAAGCAAGCCGAGGTCTCCTCGCCTCGTTAAACAGGGGTACCGTCAAATTGAATTGACAACAACTCTTCTTTTGAGCCTATGGCTCTCGCTGCTTAATTTATAGCGGCGCGTCAACCCGGTGATTTCCCCGACACCGGCGCGACGTCATGTTAGGGGAATGCTCCTGCGCACGTAATCGGTATGGCGCAGGCTAAGACTGAACCGGTTAGGACGCCGCGAGCGTGTCGCTGCGCGCAAAGCGTCCGAGACAAAACCAGCGACTGAGCTTGGAGATGCCAATCAGGGGGCTTTCGTGGACCGGAGTTCGATTCTCCGCGCCTCCACCATAAGTAACAGGCAGGTAGATATTCGTATCTACCTGCCTTTTTATTTCTAGTCCGTACCGCGGAGAATCGAACTCTGTGCAGGGCGCGGGCGTTAAGCAAACGCGAAGCGTTTGTAGCCCGCGGGCGAGGACGCCGGCAGGCGGCCGAAGCCGGTGCGGATTTGCGAAGCAAATACGCGGATTCTCCGCGCAAAGTGTCGACCCGAAACAGACGCGATGTCGATCGAATCCCTGCCGGCGCGCCCCGTCCCAACGGATCACCCACACCGCGGAGAATCGAACTCTGTGCAGGGCGCGGGCGTAAAGAAAACGCTACGGCAACGCAGGGTGGGACGCGCTTTCCTAACGGTCGTCCAACGGAAACTGCGTCCCAGAATATCGGCTCAGAATGGGATGCATTTTCCGGATGGGTTGCTGGCGGAAAGTTCATCCCGGAATCCCGCCTCAAGCTGGGACGCGCTTTCCGCTCCATCTCCTCAACTCCAAAACCTATGCGCCCTCCATTCCAAAACTGGGTAGAAGAAAGCCAAAACGCAATCGCAGGAGGTCAACATGACTGCAGAAGATAAGGCAAAGAACGCCGGCAAGGTCGCGCTCGTTTTGGAGGGCGGCAGCTTCCGCGGGCAATTTACCGCAGGCGTACTCGACGTTCTCATGGAGGCCGGCATCGAGATTCCGGCGGTATATGGCGTATCGGCTGGCGCTCTCAACGGCGTGAACTACAAGTCGCACCAGATCGGCCGTGCCAACCGCATCAACCTGGCTTTCTGCAACGACAACCGCTTCATGGGCGCCGCATCGTTTGCGTCCACGGGCTCTATTGTGGGTTACGACTTTATCTTCAACGATGTCCAGGACCGCCTGGATCCTTTTGACAACGAGACGTTCGACGCGAGCCCCATCGAGATGTACGCCGTCGCGACGGACATGCTCTTTGGAACCGCCGCGTACCTCCCGGTCAAAAGCGCCGTGCTCGATCTCGACGCCGTGCGCGCCTCGACGTCGCTGCCGCTGGTGACGCCGCCGGTCGAGATCGATGGGCACAAATACGTCGACGGCGGCGTAGCCGATTCGGTCCCTATCGAGCACGTACTGAAGGAGGCGGGCTTCGACCGTGCAGTCGTCATTGTCACGCAGGACCGCTCGTACGAAAAAAAGCCCTACGAGTTTATGCCCGCTGCACGCGCCCGCTATGCCGACTACCCCTACCTGCTCGAGGCCATCGAGACGCGCCACGACCGCTATAACATCCAGCGCATGCATCTGTGGAAGTATGAGCGCGAGGGCCGCGCGCTGGTCGTTGCTCCGCAAAAGCCGGTCGAGGTCGGTCACGTTGAGCATGATCCGGCAAAGCTCCTCGACCTGTATATTCAGGGCCGCCAGGAGGCAAAGCGCCTACTGAGTGATATCGAGACATTTGTCGAGCGCTAGTGTCACGACGTCATGACCCATGGATGACATGTGCAGAAACTCTGGTCGGAGCCAAAATACCTGTTGACTCGAGCGGCGAGCGGGGTAATATGGACGGGTTACTTGCAGAGCCCCGTGAATCTCTGTAACAACACGTACTGTACATGGAGGAGTCTAAGTGATTTCGAAATCGACTCACTACGCCAAGCAGGGCGAGGTCCAGCGCAACTGGGTTCTCGTCGACGCCGATGGTGCTGTCCTGGGCCGTCTTGCCACCCAGATCGCAATGATCCTGCGCGGTAAGAACAAGCCCCAGTTCACGCCCAACAGCGACTGCGGCGACTTCGTTGTCGTCATCAACGCCGATAAGGTCCAGCTTACCGGTAACAAGGCCGACACGAAGACCTATTATCGCCACAGCGGCTACAACGGCGGCCTCAAGGCTGAGAGCTTCCGCCAGGCTATGGAGAAGCACCCGGAGAAGGTCATCGAGCGCGCCGTTCGCGGCATGCTGCCCAAGACCACCCTCGGCCGTGCCCAGATGACCAAGCTTAAGGTCTACGCTGGTGCCGAGCATCCGCACGCTGCCCAGAACCCCACGAAGATTGAGCTGGAGGCTTAAAGATGGCTGAGAACACCGTTGTCTACCAGGGTACCGGCCGTCGTAAGAACGCCGTCGCCCGCGTCCGTCTCGTCCCCGGCACCGGCAAGGTGACCATCAACAAGCGTGACGCCGAGCAGTATTTCGGCCGTCATCAGCTCGTTGAGAACGCCCTTGCTCCCTTCAAGGTGACCGACACCGCCGGTCAGTTCGACGTTATCGCTCTGTGCGATGGCGGCGGCATCTCCGGTCAGTCCGGCGCTCTGCGCCTGGGCATCGCTCGCGCTCTTCTGAACGCTGGCGATTACCGTGCTGACCTCAAGAAGGCCGGTTTCCTTACGCGCGATGCTCGCGTGGTCGAGCGCAAGAAGTACGGCCTCAAGAAGGCCCGCCGCGCTCCCCAGTTCTCCAAGCGCTAAGGTTTTATCTCCTTACGAGATACAATGTACAAGCGGGGCCTACCGACTGCTCGGTGGGTCCCGCTTTTCTTTTCGACTAGGGTGGGCGGCTTCGTTTTGCCCACTTGGGAAGGAGCGATCCTATGCCCCAGAACATCTTCGGTACCGATGGCGTCCGTGGCGTCGCCAACGCCGACCTCTCGTGCGACCTCGCGTTTCGCCTAGGTCGCGCGGCGACCAAGTTTCTTGGCCCGGACATCTGCATCGGTCGCGATACACGTCTTTCGGGCACCATGCTCGAGAGTGCTCTGACCGCCGGTATCATGGCAGAGGGCGGCCGCCCGCACTGCTGCGGCGTTATCCCCACGCCGGCCGTGGCGCTGCTCACCGTCCAAAATGAGCTCGACGGCGGCATCGTCATCTCCGCTTCGCACAATCCGCCGGAGTTCAACGGCATCAAGTTCTTTAGCCGCAAGGGCATGAAGCTTCCCGATGCTGTCGAGGAAGAGATCAGCGCCTGGGTCATGTCCGAGGAGGCCATGGCTGCCGACACGCTGCCGACCGGCGCCGGTGTGGGTCACATCATCAAGATGAAGGATGCCCGCAAGGCCTATGTCGATCATGCCATCAGCACGCTCGACGGCCTTAAGCTCGACGGACTGGTTGTTGCCGTCGACTGCGGCCACGGTGCGTCCTGCCAGACCACGCCCGCCGCGCTGCAGCGCCTAGGTGCCACGGTTCATGCCATCAACACCGATTACTGCGGCACCGACATTAACGTTGAGTGCGGCTCTACGCACCTTGAGCCCCTGCGCGAGCTCGTGCTGCGCACCCACGCCGACATCGGCCTGGCCCACGACGGCGACGCCGATCGCGTGCTGTTCGTGGACAGCGGGGGCAACGAGATCGATGGCGACTACATCCTTGCCATCTGCGGCTCCGACCTGGCCGCTCGCGGCAAGCTCGCCAATTCCGAGATCGTCTCGACCGTTATGTGCAACCTGGGCTTCTCCATCGCAATGAAGGAGCAGGGCTTCGAGATGGTCCAGACCGCCGTGGGCGACCGCTATGTTCTTGAGCGCATGCTCGCGGATGGCGCCGTCATCGGTGGCGAGCAATCCGGCCACATCATCTTCCTGGAGCACAACACCACCGGTGACGGGCTGGTGACAGCCCTGCAGCTGCTGGCCGTGCTCAAGCGCACCGGCCGCACCCTCACCGACCTTGCCGGCATCATGAAGAAGTACCCGCAGGTACTCGTCAACGTGCATTCGGACAACAAGGCCGGCCTGGACGATTGCCAGCCCATTTGGGACGCCGTCGCTGCCGCCGAGAAGGAGCTCAACGGCCGCGGCCGCATCTTGGTGCGCCCGAGCGGTACCGAGCCGCTGGTTCGCGTTATGGCCGAGGCGGAGACGCACGAGCTCACCCAGCGCGTTGTCGACGACATCGTCGAGGTTGTCAAGCGTGAACTTCCCTAATGGTCAAAAACGGGTGCCAAGTGGTAAACTGTTAAAGCAAATTTGATTGATTGGTATGTCCGAGGGGGAGCATGTTCACTAAAGTCCTAAGGTCTTTTGGTATGCGTGGTCGAGTCCTTACGCTGGATGCTCCCATCTCGGGCGACGTCATTCCGCTCTCCGAGGTAAACGATCAGACGTTTGCCACCGGCCTTTTGGGCCAGGGCGTTGCCATTCAGCCTACGGGTACGCGTGTGATTGCGCCGGCAGACGCCAAGGTCGAGGCCATTTTTCCCACGGGTCACGCCGTTGCGCTCAACACGGTCGATGGCTTGGACGTGCTCATCCACGTTGGTTTGGACACTGTTCAGCTCGAGGGCAAGCACTTTACTGTACATGCGCAAGTGGGTGACATCGTCCATAAGGGCGATGTGCTCATCGAGTTCGATCGCGAGGCAATTGCTGCCGAGGGTTACGATGTGACGGTTCCCATCTTGGTGTGCAACTCCGTTGAGTTCTCGAGCATCAAAGGCTCCGTTGGCGAGCATGTCGAGGAGATGGACCAGCTCATCGTCGCGCGTGAGCGCTAGTCGCTCCGCTTTGCCTTTAGCCTACAATTCAAACACGTTTACGGAGGGCGCCCTTGAAACAGGGCGCCCTCCGTGGCAAGATGGGATTTGTCCGAAGCTAAACAGCTTTGGGTCACCGTGGACGGGCAGGGGCCTCGACGCGGGTAGACACGAGACACATACATTACGCGACCTCGCCCTGGTGGCCGCACACGTTGGTTGCGGCCGACGCGGGCCGCGGGCAAGTGCTTGTAAGGGGAGCCTTGCCTCTCTTGTACGAGAAAGGACGCGTAATGAAGATCATTAAAGCTAAAGACTACGAGGATATGAGCCGCAAGGCCGCCAATATCATCTCGGCCCAGGTTATCCTCAAGCCCGATTGCGTGCTGGGTCTTGCCACCGGCTCCACCCCGATTGGCGCCTACAAGCAGCTCGCCGCTTGGTACAAGAAGGGTGACGTCGACTTTGCCGAGGTCAGCACCTACAACCTCGACGAGTATCGTGGCCTTTCGCACGACGATCCCCAGAGCTACCACTACTTTATGCGTGAGAACTTCTTCGATCACATTAACATCGACCTGAACAACACGCATGTGCCCGATGGCTCCAATCCCGACGCTGCCGCTGCCTGCTCTGAGTATGACAAGATCGTCGCTGCTGCCGGTTACCCCGATCTGCAGCTGCTCGGCATCGGTAACAACGGTCACATTGGCTTCAACGAGCCCGATGATCACTTCTCCAAGGGTACGCACTGTGTCGACCTTACCGAGAGCACTATTCAGGCCAACAGCCGCCTGTTTGACAGCATCGACGACGTGCCTCGTCAGGCCTACACCATGGGCACTCAGACCATCATGTATGCCCGCATGATCCTGGTTGTCGCCAATGGCGAGGCCAAGGCCCAAGCCGTGCATGACATGTGCTTTGGTCCGGTTACCCCCGAGTGCCCTGCCTCGATCCTGCAGCTGCACACCAACTGCGTTGTCGTTGCCGACGAGGCCGCCCTTTCGCTCTGCGAGTAGCGAAAGCCTATCACCTCGACATAGCTTTGCCGAAGGCCTCCGCTTTGCGGGGGCCTTTTTTCTGAGTGCACGCCGTGTGCTTGACGAAAACCTTGCCGCGAACTTGACGGGTGCGTCTGGTGCAGCATGATTCATTCCATAACAGATACTATGCATAAATGCTATGAAAAGGTCGCAGACGGTAGCTGGCGCTAGGTGAGTTGCGCAACACAATTGAACAGCGCTCATTTAAGGTAAACTGCCAAAGGATGGGACAAGCTGGCAAGCGCATTGACCTGCGCAAAGACTGATTGGTTGGGGGATAAGTTTCAATCGGACCACGCTGAACAAAAACTTGCCATTTGCGTACCAGCAAACATCCTAAACCGTAGCATCGCTCTATTCATCTAGCGATACATATGGTCTAGCGTTACGGTGTCCATGTGGTCGAGTTGAGGAGCGGGCATGGTTAACGATTTGGGCAATACGGACGACCTCGAGCTTATGCCGCTGGGCAGTAGCTATATGGTGCGGCGCGATCGCTTGATGAACGAACTTATCGCCAAGGGCCGAAAGGCCGGCATCGTAGTCCTCTACGCGCCTGATGGCTTTGGGAAAACCTCGGTGCTGCTGCAGTATGCCCAAGAGGTTAAAAGCGATCCGACGCGAGGTCCTGTGCGGATCATCGAGGCAGACCGCGCCATTGGGCGCGAGGTGTTTATGCAGCTCGAGGTCGTTACCGAAGAGCTTAAGGACAAGCCGCACTCCCTGATTGCAATCGATAACGTGCCTAACCTCAGCCAGAGCGAGACCGAGGAGCTGATCGACCGAATCCGAACCCTGCGTGCTATGGGGGTTGGGGTCTTTATGAGCTGCCGTCCTTCGAATCGCCAGCTGATTCACGGACTGGGCGATTCGATTAAAGTCAACGCGCAGATGCTCAAGGTGCATGCCTATGAGTATTCGGCGTGGGCATCGGCGTTTTCGATCAGCACGTCGCTCGACTTCTATCAGCTTACGCAGGGCGTGCCCGAGCTCGTCTCGGCTATGCAGTCGGGACTATACGGGCAGGGAGACGTTGCCCAGATGCTCGAAAACGAGATCGTCAATATCTACGGTGCGGCACTTGTTGATCTGGCGTCGCTCGAGAACAACGCCCTGTTTAGTGTGGCATGCTTGATGGTCTTAATGGGTGAGGGCAATATTTCGGAGCTCGAGGCTTGCGGTGTTAGGCTTTCGGCGATTGACCAGTCCTATCTTGTCCGCGATTATCCCATTTTTGGCGTTGATCCGGCAGACCGGCGCTTTACCTGCTTGGGTACCGAGGACAACGCACGCCTGCGATTGCGCAAGCTGGTCGCCGAAATTCGCCCCGAACTCGTTGTGCGGGCGGCGCGTATATTGATTAAAGCGGGGCGCTGCGATACCGCGATGGACCTCGCCGACGCGTTTTTGGACCGCAGTGCGGTGTTGGAGCTTGCCGGGCAGTATGGGGTCGATCTGGCCCTGACGGGGCATGGAGGGGATGTCTGCCGCGCGGCGCTGGGAAAGACCGAGGCAGATGACCGGGCCTCGGAGCCGACGCCTGACGAGGCGCTCGGCATCTATCTGGCGGCGGTGAGCGTCTCCAATACAAAGCTTGCGCGGTATATGGCCTCAATTATCGAGCGTGCGGGCGAACAAGCGATTTCCGAGCTCAATCCCGTGTCGTGGAAGGTGGCGCACGCGTTTACGGCCGCCTGTTATGGAGATAGTGGTCTGGGGCTTCCGGCAAGCCATACGGCGTTGGAAAGCGAGGCGTCTTGTGCCGCACTCGACATGCTGTCCGCACATGTCGAGATAAAGCATGGACTGACCGAGCGGGCGGAGGGTGGCGAGATCCTCGCGGGGCTCAAAACGGATAAGGCCTACGATTGTGAGCTCGATATCGCGGGGACGTTTGTGCGGGCGGATCGCATGTTAACGGAGCTATTTGATGGGTCGTATGCGGGGACTGACGAGCGTGATGACGAGATGGCCCTGACGCTCGAGGCACTCGAAGCGCGTGGAATCCGAGCGCTTGCCATCTGGGTGCGCATGGTGTTATCGGCGCGGCGCCTGTTTGCCGGCATGCCGGTGACCGACGAGCAGGCATTCAATGAGCTCGACCGTTTTGCCGTGCGCGTGCGTGACAATCAAGTCCAGTTGTTTGGCTTAATACTGGAAGGCTGGCAGTCGCTGGCTGAGGGGCGTCCGGTCAATGCCAAATTCCGTGCGGTGCAGGTGCTTAGGCTTGCCGAGGAATCGATTGGATACATACGCGACAACGCGCTGCTGCTAGAGCGCGCGGCGTACTTACGCAATACATCGATGGTATCGGTGCGCGAAGAGGCAGAGCTGCTCGATTTGAGTCGGACGCAGGTCGGTGGTGCCGAGGCTTGGATGGTGGCGCTGCATTTGGCCTCCGCGGGCCGCGATAGCGACCTTGCAGCCTGGATGTCCATGAACCGCCCGGGGATTTTGGATCCGTCGTATCGGCTGTTTGCGCGTCTTGCGATGCATTGTCTGGGTGAGCCGGCTGCTAGAATTCGAAAGAAGCTCCCGGTGCGCGAGCTGTCGCGGTATTCGCTGCGTGACGACTTTGAGGGCGAAGGCGAGCGTCTGTTCCAGGCCGGCGATGCCGAGGGTGTCGATGTGATTGGCCATATCGAGATCCGCATGTTTGGGGCGTTTCGCGCCGAGCGCGACGGGTTTCCCATCACGGATAAGATGTGGCGCCGCAAGAAAGCGGCGACGCTTGCCGAGCGACTTGCGCTGGGCATGGATACACTGGTCGACCGCGAGACGCTGGCTATGGAGCTGTGGCCCCATGCCGAGTTCAATAGCGCTCGTAACAATCTGTACTCGACGATATCGCGCTTGCGTTCGGCCTTGGGGCCGACACCGGACGGCAAGTCGTGTGTGCTGATTCAAAACGAGTGCATTGGGCTTAACGGCGATTACGTCAAGACCGACGTGCGGTTATTTGATCAGATAAGCCGCGAAGTTTTGGGAAATCGCACGGGCGCGCGCGGGCCCCATCTGGTCGAGCTGTGCCTTAAGATCGAGCAGCTCTACGCCGGCCCGTTGTATGTTCCCAATGGCTGTAATCCCACCTACTTTTTGCGTATGCGGCGCATTATGGAATCGAAGTATATCGACTGCATGATTCGGGGCGCGAATGCCGCTCTAGAAGAAAACGACCTGCAGTCGGCGGTATGGCTGGTGGAGTCGGGGCTGCGGCAAGAGACGGCGCGCGAGGACATGGTGCGTTGCGCTATGCGCGTCTACGGTGCGGCGGGGCGACGACGCGATATCGTCGAGCTGTACAGTGGTCATATGCATCACCTGAGGGAGCAGGTCAATGGCGTGCCCGAGCCCGAGACGCGGCGTCTGTACGAGCGCTTGGTGGAGGGCAGGCTCAACCGCGTGCTCGTCGAGCGATAAAAAATGAGCGTCCGAATTGCTCGGACGCTCACAAGCTTGATGTATGCTGGCTCGCCGGATCGTCGGCTCTTAGACGAGCTTAATCTTCTCGATGTCCTTGCGCGATGACTCGCGATACAGCGAGAACTTGCGGCCGATAATCTGGACGACCTCGGCGTGGCAGCGCTCGGCGAGCTCCTCGGCGGCCTCGCGGGCAGAAAGGCTGGAACCATCGAGTACGGAGCACTTAACGAGCTCGTGCTTCTCCAGGTAGGCGACCGTCTGCTCGACGGTGCCCTCGTTGATGTCGGACTTGCCGATGATGATGGCGGGGTTGAGGTGATGGGCCATGCTGCGAAGCTGCTTGACCTGGGCTCCTGTCAGTGCCATGGGTTCTCGCTTTCTATGTTATGGGGCGCCCCGCGATGGGGCCTTAATCTACGTGAGCTGTCCCACGATAGCGCAGGAACGGCGCGGTGTGGGGCGTGTTTGCCCAGTTCAAAAAGAATGCGGATGCCGAGCGGGAGAACGGCGCGGGTTACAGGCGGACGTGTACGACGGCCGAAAGCGGTCTATGGACGGCTCGAAGAGACCGGCTCCCATGCAATAAACGCCCAACGGACCTTGCGGATATGGTCGAGCATATAGCGTCCCTGCGGCACTCCTTTGGACCCCGGCTCGCCAGCACGGGGATTCTCAATCATATGCTGAGCGACGTAGTCGCGCAGACGGTCGATCTTATCCTCGTTACCGTGCTCGAGCATGCGGGAGAAGTCCGCCACGCCCGCCTCAAGGCTATCGAAAGTATCGCGACGGGGCGATTCGAAGTATGTAACCTGCGGCAGCGCCCCCATCTGAATGAGGATATTAAAGGCATACACAAAGCCATTACTGCAGGTAACCGAGGCACCGATGGCGTTCATCAGGTGCAGGTCATAGCGCGGGCTGGAGTTGGCGACCATCGTGACAGCACAACGCCGACGAGCCGTTCGATCAAGCTTGGCAAGCGCGCCTTTTAGGTTGGTCGTGGTGACAGAACGACTGGCAAAGGCAACATCTACCGCTTTCGCGACCGGTCCAACCAAATCCCAGTCATCATCCCAAGCAAGTTCAAGCGGTGTAATGCGATCCTCGAGTCCATAGTACTCAATGCCAGCATCAAGCGTGCCCAACATAGCAGGGGAAAAGTCAGCAGCAATCACAGGATGCCCAGCCTGAGCAAGCGGAATGGCAATCGACCCAGCCCCACACCCCATATCAAGCACCGACTCGCCAGGCTTTAACGCCAACAGCTTTATAAAATCCCGGGCATACGGAGCAGTCTCAAGCGGCCGAAAATGCCGAGCCCGCTTATCCCACTCAAAAGAATCATCAGCCCGCCGCCGACCAGCCTGCAGGCGCATCCATTCGCCATTCCAATCAGCAGAAAGAAGCTCAGAGCGAATCAAATCATCAGCCACGGGCCATCCCCCTCACAACAAAAAAGCGACTCCTCCCAAAAGAAGAGCCGCAACCAGCATATATCAGAAAGAACCGATCCAACGCCAAACCGCCGTATCAACCATGTGGTGCAGGAGCGAAGCAACTGCAACATGGGACAGAACTCAGCCAAGGTTGAGATGTGCGGGAACCCCGGGAAGGGCAAATATATAAGGTCGATCGCGAGTTCCGCACGAGCCGGAGAGCACTTAATGTGCTCTCCGTGCGAGTCAGGACTGTCCGAGCAGGCGACCTTATATATTTGCCCTTTCCGGGGTTCCTCGCCTCGTATCCCTGGGCTAGTTCTTGAGCGAGTTCAGCGGCGCCGGGAAGCGTCCGCCACGGTGGGCAAGCACGGTGCCGGCGTTGGGGTTCACCGGCATGATGGGCGCACGGCCAAACAGGCCGCCGTACTCGACGCAGTCGCCCACGCCCTTGCCGATGGCGGGAATCACGCGGACGGCCGTGGTCTTGTTGTTGATGACGCCGATAGCCATCTCGTCGGCGATGATGCCGGCGATGGTCTCGACCGGGGTGTCGCCGGGGATGGCGATCATGTCCAGGCCAACGGAGCACACGCAGGTCATGGCCTCGAGCTTCTCGAGCGAAAGTGCACCGGCCTCGACGGCGGCGATCATGCCGGCGTCCTCGGATACGGGGATAAAGGCGCCGGAGAGACCGCCCACGCTGGAGCTGGCCATGACGCCGCCCTTCTTGACGGCATCGTTGAGCATGGCGAGCGCGCAGGTCGTGCCCGGGCCACCACAGGTGCCCACGCCGATGATCTCGAGGATGCGTGCGACGGAGTCGCCGATGGCAGGCGTGGGAGCCAGCGACAGGTCGACAATGCCCTTCTCGACACCCAGGCGATGGGCGGCCTCGCGGCTCATGAGCTCACCGGCACGGGTGATCTTAAAGGCGGTCTGCTTAATCTTCTCGGCGACTTCCATCATCGATGCGGAATCGGGCAGCGTCTCCAGGGCTGCGGCCATAACGCCGGGGCCCGAGACGCCTACGTTGATGACGGCGTCGGCCTCGCCACCGCCGTGGACGGCGCCCGCCATAAACGGGGAGTCCTCGACCATGTTGGCAAAGCAGACAAACTTGGAAGCGCCGACGGAATCCTGGTCGGCCGTGAGTTTAGCGGCATCGATGATGGTCTGGGCGGCCATAAGCACGGCGTCCATGTTGATGCCGGCGCGCAGGCTAGCGACGTTGACACTGGAGCAGACGCGGCTGGTGGTAGCGAGCGCCTGGGGGATGGACTGGATGACGCGGCGATCGGCGTCGCCGATGCCCTTCTGGACGAGTGCGGAGAAGCCACCCAGGTAATCGATGCCGAGCGTCTCTGCCGCGCGGTCGAGGGCATGCGCGATGGGGGTGAGGTCCTCATCCTTGCAGCACGCGGCGATCTGCGCCACCGGGGTGACGGAGACGCGCTTGTTGACGATGGGGATACCGTACTCGCGTTCGAGGTTCTCGGCGGTCTCGACCAGATGCTCAGCCGTGTGCGTCACGTGGTCGTAGATCTTCGTGCACATGCGGTCGAGGTTCTCGTCGCCGCAACCCATGAGCGAAACACCCATGGTGATGGTCCTGATGTCGAGGTTCTGCTCCTCAACCATGCCGCGGGTTTCCGCGATTTCTGCGGGCGTGATCGCCATCCTTGCGCTCCTATCTGCCAAAACGAGCATAATCTTATCTATTCTAACGTGCCGCACGTGCCAAGTGGCGCATGCGGCACGTTTTGGTGCTCGGTTGTTTCCGTTGTGTTACTGCCCAAAGACCTCTTCGGCGATACGGGCGCTTTCGGCGGCGTCCTTGGCGTAGTAGTCCGCGCCGATCTGCTTGGCATATTCGGGGGTGAGCACGGCGCCGCCTACGATGATCTTGACGCCTGGAACCTCGGCATGGAGCAACTTGATGGTCTCTTCCATGGCGACGACCGTGGTGGTCATAAGCGCCGAGAGGCCGACGAGCTTGATGTCACGCTCCTTGACGGTCTTGAGTACCTCCTGTGGATCGACGTCGCGGCCAAGGTCAAAGACGGTGTAGCCGTAGTTGTCGAGCAGCATTTTGACGATGTTCTTGCCAATATCGTGGATGTCGCCCTTGACGGTGGCCACGCAGATCTTACCCTTGTCGGCAATCTCGCCGGCGGGCATCAGGCGTTTGATGGTATCGAAGCCCACGCGCGCGGCCTCGGCCGAGGCCATGAGCTGCGGCAAGAAGAACTTGCCCTGGTCAAAGAGGACTCCGACCTCGTCGAGGGCGGGGATAAAGTGATTGTTGATGAGTTCCATAGCGTCGTGGTCGGCCAGCAGGCGCTCGGTCTCGGCCGCAATTTCGCCCTTGCGGCCCGAGACGACCATGTGGCGGATGGGGTCGTCGTTGCCGTCGGTGCCGGCGGTGTCAGCAGCGGGCGCGGCGTCGGTCGATGCGGTCTGGGCCGCTGCCGGGTTCGCGGCGATCTTATACGGATCGGTCCAGCCGGCGTAGCGCTCGATGTATCCGGTCGAGCCCTCGTCCTCAACGCTCAGCACGCGATAGCTGTAGACGGTATCCATAAAGCGCTTGGAACCCGGGTTCATGATGGGGGCGTCCAGACCTGCACCAAAGGCGGCGGCCAAAAAGACCGAGCCCAGCAGCGGCCGCGCGGGCAGGCCAAAGCTGATGTTCGACACGCCGAGTGCGCATTTGACGCCCAGGCGCTCCTTGCACATAGACATGGCGCGCAGGATCTGCTCAGCCTGGCGCTGGTTGGTCGAGGCGGTCATGACCAGGCAGTCGATGAGGATGCGGTCCGGGCCGATGCCGTAGCGGGCGGCCTCGGCCACGATGCGCTCGGCGATGGCGAAGCGAGCCTCGGCGGTATCGGGGATGCCGCCTTCGTCGAGCGTGAGGCCGACGACGTTGGTTCCATAGTGGGCGACCAGCGGAAAGATCTCATCCATGATCTGCTGTTTGCCATTGACCGAGTTGATGATGGGCTTGCCGGCGTAGCGGCGCACGGCGGCCTCGACGGCTGCGGGGTCGGTGGAGTCGATCTGCAGCGGCAGCAGCGTGGAGCCCTGGAGCTGCTCGGTGGCCTGCTGGATGATCCTGACCTCGTCGATCTCGGGCAGGCCCACGTTGACGTCCAGGATATCGGCACCCTGCTCTTGCTGGCTGATGCCCTGGCTCACGACGTAGTCCAGGTCGCCGTCGCGCAGGGCCTGCTGCAGGCGCTTTTTGCCGGTGGGATTGATGCGCTCGCCGATGACGGCGATCTTGTGGCCGTCGCAGGGAAGATCCACGACCGTCTGGGCGCTCGTGACCGACATGCTGGGCTTGCGGTGACGCGGGCTGGGCGTGTGGTTGTCGATGAGGGTGCGCAAGGCGGCCATGTGCGCCGGCGTGGTGCCGCAGCAGCCGCCCACGACGCTCACGCCGTCCTCGATCATGCCGGCGACGGCCACGGCGTACTCGGGCGCCTGGATATCAAAGACGGTGTTGCCGTCGTCGTCCACGCGGGGCAGTCCTGCGTTGGCCTGCACCATAACGGGCTTGTCCGTAACGGTGAGCATGCGAGCGGCGAGCCCTCGGAGCTCGGCCGGTCCCTGGCTGCAGTTGATACCCAAAACGTCGGCGCCGATGGCATCGAGCGTGATGGCGGTAACCTCGGGACTCGTGCCCAGGAAGGTGCGGCCGTCTTCCTCAAAGGTCATGGTGGCAAAGACGGGCAGGTCGGAGTTCTCGCGGCAGGCGAGGACGGCCGCCTTGATCTCGGCAAGGTCGGTCATGGTCTCGATAATAAAGAGGTCCACGCCCGCATCGACGCCGGCGCGCACCTCCTCGGCAAAGAGGTCATAGGCCTCGTCAAAGCTGAGGGTACCCAGGGGGCGCAGTAAGGCACCGATGGGGCCGATGTCACCGGCGACGTAGCGGGCGCCGGCCTCGCGGGCGCAGGTGATGGCCGCGGCAAAGACGTCTGCCACGGTGGCGGTACCGTCGAGCTTGTGCGCGTTGGCGCCAAAGGTGTTGGCGGTGATCACGTCGCAGCCGGCCTCGACGTACTGACGCTGAATGTCGGTAATGACCTGGGGCTCCTCAAAGTTGAGCAGCTCGGGCAGGGCGCCCGCCTTCATGCCGGCCGCCTGCAGCATGGTGCCCATGCCGCCGTCGAACAGCAGGTGCCCCGTGCCCTCGATGGCCGCACGCAGGCGATCGTCCTTAATGCGAAGGTCGTCGATCGTGCGCGTCTTGTACGTGGCGCCATTACGGCGTGCGGCATCAACGGGTGCCGCCAGCGCGGCACCGTCCAGATCATGAGTGATAAGCGGAGTAAACATCGATGGCTCCTAATGGCTGGAATAGCAGGTGGTGTGGGCAGCGCGGAAGCGGCAGTGCTCGCGCATGCGGCAGATATTGCAGGTGGGGCGGCTCTGGGCGTCGTGGACTTCGCCGTCGAACAGACCAATCACCGCGGTCACGCTCTTGGTGGGCATGAGCAGGCTGGTGGGGGTGACGGTAAGCCCGATGAGCCGCGTAGCGTTGAGCGCAGCCACGATCGAGCGCTGGGCCGTAAGTGGGCAGTCGCCGTAGCCGGGACTGAAGCGCCAGTTGCCGGCGAGCCCGTGTGCAGCGGCCGCAGCCTTGGCCTGCTGGTCCATCTGCTCAACAGCAGCTTCTACATAGGCGGAGCACGCGGCATCGAGCACGGCTCCCTCTAGGGGCTGCTGAGCTCCCGTGGTGCGCAGGCGACGCTCGGCGTCCATGCCGAGGGTGCATGCCATGAGTGCCGCCAGGCGGGCGTCCTTAAGGTGGCGATAGATATCACGACCCCGCAGCTCAACATTGGTGCCAACCAAGCGGATGCAAGGCTCTCCCTGCTCGTCCACGCCCGTGGCATCGATGGCAAACACGCGTCGCACGCCGCGGGGTTCGATATCCAGCTCTAGGCGCTCAACGACAAGCTCAATTCGTCGGGACAGCTCGGGCTCAATCTGCTGGCCGCCGTAGCCCAGATACCGCAGCATCTCGGCACGGTCGACACGAGGGTGGTGGGCAGCGTCGATACGGTAAAGCGCCGGCGACGCAAGGTCGGCCGGCACTTCAACAACGGTTGTATCGATGTGCGGTTTTTCCATTACCCCAGGCGCTCCATAATGGTTGCGGCGATTGCAGGACGGTTCATAGTGTACAGGTGCAGACCGTCGGCACCGTGCTCCTTAAGGTCGCAAAGCTGACGAGCAGCATAATCTACACCGGCCGCCTGCAGGCTCTCGGGGTCGTTCTCGTATTTGGCGAGGATCTTGATGACGGGGGAGGGCAGCGACGCGCCGCACATAAAGACCATGCGGCTGATCTGCGACTTGCCCATAAACGGCATGATGCCCGCGGTGATAGGCACGGTGATGCCGGCCTTGTCGGCAAGCTCGCGGAAGCGATAGAAGCACTCGTTATCAAAGAAGAGCTGTGTCACAAAGAAGCTTGCGCCGGCATCTTGCTTTTGTTTGAGGTGCTCGACCGAGAGGTTGAGATCCTCACAGGCAATGTGGCCCTCGGGGTAGGCTGCGGCGCCCACACAAAAGCCGGCGTCGACGAGCTCGGGGATGAGGTCGCGGGCGTAGGTGTAGTCCGAGGCGGGCTTGTTGTCCTCGGTCGCGCCAGCGGGAAGATCGCCGCGCAGGGCCAGGATGTTTTCAACGCCGGCGGAGCGGTATTCGTCGATCTTGGCGGCGATATCGGCGTGCGAGCGGCCCACGCAGGTAAGGTGTGCCACCGAGGGTGTATCGAATTCGCTCGTAATCATATGCGCGATGGGGGCGGTGGTGGCGCCGTTGCCCGAGCCGCCGGCCGAGCAGGTGACCGAGACAAATCTCGGCGAAAGCTTGCACAGATTGCCTGCCACCTCGCGAGCCGTGTCGAGGGAAAGCTCGCCCTTGGGCGGGAACATCTCAAACGAAACGGGCGCGGTGCCCTGGGATGCTGCCTGCTTAAAAACCTCGTCGACGCGCATATCGTGCTCCTTTAGATACTTTAGTGCGATGTGTTGTAAGGATTCTACAGCACCACTACGCCACGGTGGAGTTTTACTCGCTATTTGGGAATACCAATCGAAGATGCTTCGCTATCGGCATTTCCTATAACGACGTAGCTCATTTGAGACGGGGCTTTTGGCTGGTATTGCGAGCGCTGTCTGGTGCGGTTAGAGCGGTCCCGTTTCCCTGAGCCGGCTCGGGCTACGCGGTTGCGTGCTCCGAGGATGCGAGGTACGCCATGATCAAGCGTACGCTCAAGAACCGCGCCGTCGATACGCAGCAGGTATCCGCCGAGCGGGAAGGTTGCTGTAAGCCTAATTGGCCAAGCTGGCGAGCGCGTCGACGAAGGCTTCGTATGATGTGCATTCCAAAAGTCGACGTATGTTGGCGGGTTCGATGAGAGAGCCCGCCACGCGGTCGAATACCGTGTTGAACGACGAGCGCTCCGCCGGGCTAAAGCACAGCATGAGAACGAGGTTGACCTGCGTATCCTGCCATTGGATGGGCTTTTTGGAGATGAGCACGGAAATGCGGGAATGCTTGCCGACGAGTCCCACGGTATGGGGCATGGCAAATGCCCCCATGGCAGTCGAGGACATTTCCTCGCGTTCAAATACCTTGTCGATATAGGGCCTATCCGCAAAACCGCTGTCGACCAGGCCGCGCCCCATGTGTTCGATGCAGGCGGCGCGGTCGGAAAGATCGTCCCGAACCTCAAAGAGCACAGGATCGATGAGTTCGTGCAGCAGGTCTTTGAACGCGGAGCGCTTACGTGCGTCCAAGATGCCCTCGACCTTGCTTCTGAGGTTTGCGATGTCGGTGCTTGAGGGCACGGGGGCGATCTGGAGCGTTGGGACTTGGAGCACGCTCTGGATGGGCGAGATGCAGATGACGAGGTCGTCGGGGCAGTCCGTGAGCTCCGCCTCGTCTGTCGCGATGCGCGTGATCATGAGCTGCTCGCCAAAGCGCCCAGCGAGCTGTTCGACGAGGCGTGGCCCCATATCGTAATAGGAGGGGCAGAAAATGGTTGCCTTTGCCTTGGCGTCAGCTTCGCGCTGGGTGCCGACGGCGCTGCCAAGGTGCAGGGCGATATACGCGATCTCGTCATCGTTGATCGTGACGCCAAGATCGTTGGTGATGGTCGATGCGAGTGCGACGGCGGCATCGTAGATAAGGGGGCAACCGGTTTTGACGCTTTCGGTAAGCGGGTTGCGCGAGGGCTTTTGGGTGCGCGCCCGGACAAGGAGACCTCGCACATGCAGGCCAAAGCGCACAAGAAAGCCCCGATCAGAAAGGTCGATGCCATAGAGTTCATTGAATTGCGCGGCGAGCTTTTCGACGAGCGCCATGCAGTCCGTGCCGATAAGCTCCGCAAGGTTGCTTTCGGTTGCCGAACGGTAGTCGATATCGGTCGAACGCGCCATGATGAGCAGGGTGAGCTCGCGAAGCTCTTCTGCGGGAAACTCAATCGAGAGGGAAGCCCCCAGGGCGTCCGCGAGCTCGCAGGCGATGGTGCGGTCCTCCTCCGGTAGGTCCGCGGTATCGCCGGCATCGAGACTTTCGGACCTGCGGATGCGATCGATTGAGATTGCGAGGTGCAGCAGCAGGTCCGAGAGCGCATAGTCGTTGATAAAGCGATGGTGGCGATAGAGCGTGTCGCTCACCAGCTGTTGAACGGACTTGATGTCGATATCGGGAAAGGCCCGTGAGAGCGCGTCGGTACCCATGAAGCCGTTGTTTGTCTCTTGCCGAAGCATGCCCGAGAGGAGCTTGCGCTTGTTGCGCTCCGTTCCGTTGAGGGAGATGCGGTCTCGGTGGGTAACAAGCTCAAGGTCGTTGCGCGCGAGGGTGCGCTTGGCGCGCGCGAGGTCCGTTTTGAGCGTCGACATGCTTACCGACATCTCGTCACATAGGTCCCACAGGTCGATGGGGTCTCCATCGGGCTGCACGATCAGATGGTTGACGATGTAGTCGCTGCGTTCCTTTGAGGAGCCGAAGCGCTCTCCGTCGTCCGTCTTGAGGACGTCTGCCGCAAGGTTGCGGTCGATTGTGTAGCCGACAGGCGTTGAGGTGAGGATTCCGGGCCATGAGGTGTTAATCTCGCGGACATAGGTCCTGATGCTTCGCACGCTCACATCGAGCGTCTCGGCGAGTGTCGCGGCCGTCTGCGGCGAGTTGCTGACAAGACTGCGGATAAGCTGATGATGTACCGCCCTCACGATAGCTCCTTCTACCTTGATTTCCTGCGTCTCATATTCCGTCAAATTGCAAAGGCGGGCAAGTGAGGACTTGCATGCAGGGGGTGAATCGGGACCGATACGCGCGTTTCACAACGGGTGTGCAAAACGCAAGATGCGTTCTTGCGCGCAACGGGGTAGGGTTGAAGCGTCAAAAGGCAAGGGCCCTTGCAGCGACACAAAACAGAAATCACGCGGACAAGCGTGGCAAGAAAGGATACGACCATGTCTAAGCTCAACGTTCTGCTCGTATGCGGCTCGGGCGCAAGCTCTGGCTTTATGGCTGCCAATATGCGCAAGGTGATCAAGGAGCGCGGCCTCGATATCGCGGTGACCGCCCGCAGCGAAAGCGAGATCGAGAATTATATCGACGAGATCGATGCCCTTATGGTCGGTCCGCACCTCGCCTACATCCTCGACGACATCGATGAGTACACGCAGGGCGCCGATGTGAAGGTGATCCTTATGAAGGCGGAGTACTACTCAAAGCTCGACGGCGCCGCCGCGCTCGACGACCTGCTCAGCAATATCGGCTAGGGGGATCGGATGAAAAAGCTGCTCGACTGGATGGAATCCAGCTTCACCCCCATGATGAACAAGATCAACCACAACGTTTGGGTGATCACGCTCAAGGACTCTATCAACCAGACCATGCCCCTGATCTTTCTGGGCTCGATCTTCTCGCTGCTGAGCATTCCAGGGTCTGCCTTTGGATGGGAATGGTGGCCGCAGTTTGGCCAGCTCACCAACTGGACCATGGGTCTGATCTCACTCATGATGGCGTTTCTCATCCCCTTTAACTTTATGGAGAAGAGCCGCCTGCGCAAATCGCGCATCATCGCCGGTATCAGCGGCGTCATCCTCTTTTGTATCTGCATCACGCCGCGCCTGCAGGCCGATGAGGCAATCGGCTTTGCCCATAGCGCCTTCGGCGCGGGCGGAATGTTTGCCGCCATCGTCTGCGGCATTATCACGGGCCTGATTCTCAGGGCGTTTGGCAAGTTCTCGTTCTTTAGCGAGGAGTCCTCGCTTCCCGATTTCATCCGCGCCTGGTTTGACCAGATGCTGCCCTTGGGCACCATCGTGCTGCTCGGTTGGATCGTCGTGCTCAACCTCGGGTTTGACCTGTACAACACGGTTCTGATGATCTTCATGCCACTGCAGAACTTCGTCGAGACCTGGTGGGGCTTTGCGCTGTTCAACTTGATCGGAACGATCTTCTACGCCATGGGCATCTCCGCTTGGATCCTCACACCTATCACCACGCCGCTCAGGCTTGCGGGCATCGAGGCCAACATGACTGCGGGTGCCGCCAACGTCTTCACGAGCTCGTTCAACTACTCGTATCTGACGATCGGCGGCGTGGGGTGCACGCTCGGTCTTTCGCTGATGCTCTTCCTCTCGCGCTCCAAGCGTCTCAAGGCGCTCGGTAAAGCCGTCGTGGTCCCGGCATTGTTCAACATCAACGAGCCCACGGTCTTTGGCGCGATCGTCTGGAACCCGATCCTCATGCTCCCCATGTGCATCAACACGGTGCTTGCGAGCCTGATCTCGTTCTTCTTCACCAAGATCGTGCTGTTTGCCCCCGTGCCCAAGATTTTGTTCCAGCTGTGGTATTGCCCGCTTCCCATCAGCACCTGGCTTGCCACCGAGGGCTCCATCCAGGCCGTGCTTCTGTGCGTGCTGATCTTTGTGGTGACGACGCTCGTGTGGTACCCGTTCTTCAAGGTGTACGAGAAGCAGGTTCTTGCCGAGGAGGCCGCAGAGGCCGGCGACAGGGGCGCCCTCGATTCCGCCGAGGCATAAGCGGACGGTACGTATTGTTTTCTGGGCAGGCGCGGCGCGACGCCCTGTCTGCCCTGCTCAAGTAAGGAATGTTACATCATGACTGACGATAAGATCCAGGCGGCAATGTCCATCGTGCTCAACGCCGGCGACGCCCGCCTTGCAAACAAAGACGCGCTCGAGGCTATGGCCCAGTGGGACTTTGCTGCTGCCGAGGACAAGATGAAGCTCGCGCACGAGAAGATCACCGCCGCCCACAAAACGCAGACCGATGCGATTCAGGAGGAGGCCGCCGGCGGGGAGCAGGAGTACTCGCTGCTGTTCACCCACGCCCAAGATCACCTGATGACGGTCAACTCCGAAATCGTGATCACCAAGCAGATCCTCAAGATCTGCAAGAGCCTCGATGCCCGCCTGAGCGCGCTTGAGGGAGGGGAGAGCCATGCATAAGGTTCCCCGCACGTTTCCCGAGGGCTTTTTGTGGGGCGGCGCCGTTGCCGCCAACCAGTGCGAGGGCGCATGGGACGTCGACGGCAAGGCTCCGAGCGTGGCGGATATCAACGAGTTTCGCGACGATGTCCCCATCGGTGAGAAGCACAACCGCGAGATCACCACGACGTTTATCAAGGAAGCACTCGAGAGCGAGGACCGCATCTTCCCCAAGCGCGAGGGTATCGATTTTTACCATACCTACCCTGAGGACCTTGAGCTGCTTGCCGATATGGGGCTCAACACCTTTAGGACCTCGATCGCGTGGTCGCGCATCTTCCCCAACGGCGACGATGCGGAGCCCAACGAGGAAGGCCTTGCGTTCTACGACCGGCTCTTTGACAAGATGATCGAGCTCGGCATGGAGCCGATGGTCACGCTCTCGCATTACGAGATGCCCATCAACCTTACCCTCTCCTATACGGGCTGGTACTCGCGCGAGACGATCGATTGCTTTGAGCGCTACTGCAAGGTCGTGTTTGACCGATATGCCGGCAAGGTCAAGTACTGGATTCTGGTCAACCAGATCAACCTGATCGAGCATGAGTCCTTTAACCATCTGGGCGTTGCCGAGGACAAGGTCGACGATCTGCCTTCTGCAAAGTACCAGGCGGTCATGAACGAGATGGTTGCATGCGGTCGCGCGACGCGCTATGCCCATGAGCACCATCCTGAGATGCAGATCGGCATGATGCTCTGCGGTGGTCCCTCGTATGCAGCTTCGTGCAAACCCGAGGACGCGCTCGCGACGCTGCGCTTCAACCAGATGCAGTTCTTCTTCTCGGATGTGCTGCTGCGCGGCGAGGTTCCCGGATCCGCATACCGCTTTTGGGAGGACAACGGCATCAAGGTCCAGATCTCCGACCAGGATATCGAGGACCTGCGCAACACGGCCGATTTCTGCACGTTCTCCTACTACTACGTGCGCGTGGTGAGCAAGGAATCGTTTGAGGACGGTTACGACGCCAAACGCAACAAGGAGCTGCCGGCGAATCCGTGGGGCTGGTGCATCGACCCCCTCGGCCTGCGCTTTACGCTCAACGCGTACTGGGATCGCTACCGCAAGCCCATCTACATTACCGAGAACGGCGTGGGCTGCTACGACACGCTCGAGGAGGACGGGACCGTTCACGATCCGTATCGTGTCGACTTCTACCGTGCGCACCTTGAGCAGGTGCGCGAGGCCATCGCGGACGGCGTCGACGTGCGCGGCTACTACGCTTGGGGCCCCATCGATATTGTGAGCTGCTCGAGCTCCGAGATGTCCAAGCGCTACGGCTTTATCTACGTCGATCGCGATGACTACGGCCACGGTACCGGCAAGCGCGTCCTCAAGGACAGCTACTACTGGGCCAAGCACGTGATCGAGACTAACGGAGCCGACCTGGATTAATTTGGTGGCCCATGCTATTGCGGCGCCGCGGCTGTCGCGAGATCGGTATCTGGAAAGACGGCGTCTGCCTGTAGCGGCAAACGGGTTCGCATAGGGTGCTGTTGATCATGGCCCCGTCGGGAGTGTTCCCGGCGGGGCCATTTTAGCTACCTCGACCGTCAGTCAGGCAAAACGCTAGCGCTGGCAGCCGAGGCAGCTAAAATAGCCCCGTCCCTAATTGACTACTCTTACACCGTGCGGGGAGGTCTGCAATTTATACAGTTCATTGGCTGTTAAGGGTGGCAATGCTGTCATGATGCGGTAACCTCATTGATTGGTTTCGCGACAGCAACATAACGGTAATGTCGCGGAAACACGGCGAGCCTAAGCTATGACTCGTTCGTTAGTAATCAACACCGCTTCTCGCGCGGTGCCGATACGAAGGGAGTTCCGTATGGCCGAACTTACTGACCGCTTCGGGACCATGGTGTTCTCTGAGGAAGTCATGAAGGACTACCTCCCCAAGGACATTTGGAAGCGCCTTGCTGCAACCCTCGAGGATGGTGAGCCGCTCGATCTGGATGTGGCCAACGCCGTTGCCCACGCCATGAAGGTGTGGGCCATCTCCAAGGGCGCTACGCACTACGCGCACTGGTTCCAGCCGCTTTCGGGCATCACTTCCGAGAAGCACGACAGCTTCCTCGAGCCCAACCACGACGGCACCGCCATTACCAAGTTCACGGGTAAGAACCTCATCCAGGGCGAGCCGGATGCCTCCAGCTTCCCCAACGGCGGCCTGCGCGCCACCTTCGAGGCCCGCGGCTACACCGCCTGGGATCCCACCAGCCCCGCCTTTATCAAGGACGACGTCCTGTGCATCCCCACGGCGTTCTGCTCCTACACGGGCGAGGCCCTGGACAAGAAGACCCCGCTGCTGCGCTCCATGACCGCGCTCTCGCGTGAGTCCAAGCGCGTTCTCGCCCTCTTTGGTAAGACCCCCAAGAAGGTCGTTCCTTCCGTGGGCGACGAGCAGGAGTACTTCCTGATCAAGAAGGACGCCTACCGCAAGCGCAAGGACCTGGTCATCACCGGTCGCACCCTCTTTGGCGCCGCTCCCTGCAAGGGCCAGGAGCTCGAGGAGCACTACTTTGGCGCTATCCGCCCCACCGTCTCGGCCTATATGAAGGACCTGGACAACGAGCTGTGGGCGCTCGGCATTCCCGCCAAGACCAAGCACAACGAGGTCGCTCCCTGCCAGCATGAGCTCGCCCCCGTCTACGGCGAGGTCAACGAGGCCATCGACCAGAACCTGGTCATGATGGAGAAGATGAAGCTCATCGCCTCCCGCCACGATCTGGTCTGCCTGCTGCATGAGAAGCCGTTCGAGGGCATCAACGGTTCGGGCAAGCACAACAACTGGTCGCTCGGCACCGAGTCCGAGAACCTGCTCGATCCGGGCGACACCCCGCTCGACAACCTGCAGTTCATCGTCTTCCTCACCGCGGTGATCGAGGCCGTCGACAACTATCAGGAGCTCCTGCGCGCTTCCGTCGCTTCGGCCGGCAATGACCACCGTCTGGGCGCCAACGAGGCTCCTCCGGCGATTATGTCCATCTTCCTGGGCGACCAGCTTACCGAGGTCGTCGAGAAGATCATCGACGGCAAGGCTTCCGTCCACGCCACGCGCGGCGTGCTCGACCTGGGCGCCGACACCCTGCCCAAGCTGATGCAGGACAACACCGACCGCAACCGCACCTCCCCGTTCGCTTTCACCGGCAACAAGTTTGAGTTCCGTGCCTGCGGCTCCGAGCAGAACGTCTCCGACTCCAACCTGGTGCTCGATGCTGCCGTGGCCAAGTCGCTCAAGTCCTTTGCCGATGCACTTGAGGGCACGCCCGAGGACAAATTCCAGGACGCTGCGCTCGAGTACTGCAAGAAGGTCCTGACCGATCACCAGCGCATCCTGTTCTCCGGCGACGGCTACTCCGACGAGTGGCCCGTCGAGGCCGAGAAGCGCGGCCTTGCCAACAACAAGACCACGGCCGACGCACTGCCTGCCTTTGTTTCCGATAAGGCCATCGCGCTCTTTGAGGAGACGGGCGTTCTGACCCGCGCCGAGGCCCAGTGCCGCTACGACTGCAAGCTCGAGAAGTACAACAAGCTCATGAACATCGAGGCTACCACGATGATTCGCGAGGCACGTCGTACCTATCGCCCGGTCATCACCGCCTATGCCACCAAGGTCGCTAAGGGCCTGGAGACAATCCGCGCCGCCGGTGCCGACGCTGCCATGCAGTGCGAGCAGAACACGCTCAACAAGCTCTGCAACGGCATCACCGCCATCAACGATTCCATCAAGGCTCTCGACGCCGTGCACCAGAAGGCCGAGACCCTCGATGGCCAGGAGCAGGCCAACGTGTACGCGCACGAGGTCGTTCCCGCTATGGATACGCTGCGCGCCGCCGTGGACGCCATGGAAGAGATCGTGGCCGCCGACTACTGGCCGGTTCCGACCTACGACGACATCCTGTTCTACGTGTAGAGCGTAACCGACATATCGTCATGGTATTGAGCCGGGGTCCGCATCGCGCGGGCCCCGGCTTTTTGTTCGCGAAGGACGATTTGGAGTCCGTTTTGCAACTGATTTGCCAACGCAATAAGGGGTCGTGGGCAAATAACGTCAAATATGAGTACTGTCACTAAACTACTGCCATCTCGAAATGGCAGTTTTTGCCGAGTTAGACCACATATGTCCAGGTATATAGCTGAGGTTTGGCTCAATCTGGGCACCAGGTTGTTGATTTGACATCTGATTCACCATCAAAAAGGCCGAATTTGCTGTTACTAAATCGGTAACAGTACTCATATTTGCCATTTTTTGCACACGGTCCATCGGCAGATGCCGGAATCCGCACCTGTTGGGTTCGAATCCCGGCACATGGGTAGCAAAAAGCCCGTCACCGCGGGGGTAACGGGCTTCTTAATTTAAATGGTGCCCCCAGCGGGATTCGAACCCGCGATATCCACCTTGAAAGGGTGGCGTCCTTGGCCGCTAGACGATGGGGACAGCGGGAAAGAGTATAGCAGACTTTTTTGCCGGCGCGTATATCGTTGGCAAACTGGAAAACCACCACAAAGGTGCCTGTCCCCTTTGTGGTGGTGGGGTGTTAGGGGAGGAGTTTCATCGCGGCGTCGTGAGCGGCGTGCTCGTAGGTGTCGTCGAGGGGCTCGAGCGGCAGCACGGCTGCGGCCTGCGCATCGCCGCGGCGCTCGAGGGCGTGGGTAATGAGCCAGTCGGCGAGCTTGGGGTTCTTGGGCAGTGCCGGTCCGTGCAGGTACGTGCCGATGACGCCCTTGTAGACGAGGCCCTCAAAACCATCGTCGCCGTTGTTGCCGGTGCCCGCGACGACGGATGTTCCGAGCGGCGTGGCCTCTGTATCGAGCAGGGTGCGGCCGCCATGGTTCTCGAATCCCACAAAGGGCTCGGGTGCCAGGTCGGTCTTAACGGCGACGTTGCCGATCAGGCGGTCGGAGCCGCGTACGGTTTCGGCGGCAATGACGCCCAGACCCTCGATGCGGTCCTCGCCCATATAGTACGAACGGCCGAGCAGCTGATAGCCGCCACAGATGGCAAGCAGTGCGCCGCCATCCTCAACATAGGCCGCAACCTTGTCTTTTTGAGCGAGCAGCTCGTGCGCCACAGCCAGCTGGTCGCGATCGGAGCCGCCGCCCATCATGACGATATCGGCATCATGCAGATCGAGCGTTTCGCCCATACGGACCTCGTCCACGCGAACGGGGATGCCGCGCCAGGCGCAGCGGCGCTCGAGGGCAATGACGTTGCCGCCGTCGGCATAGAGGTTGAGGGCATCGGGGTACAGATAGACGATGCGCAGCGGGCGCGAAAGCTCGACCGGCGCAATATCGGTGGGGACAGCGCTGCCATCGGCGCGCGTTACGGCGTGGGAGGCTACCGAGTTCGTATCGGTGCCTTTGAGTCCGTCGAGTTCCTTGACCAGCGGCGGAAAGGCCGTGTAGTTGGCGACGGCATAGAAAGTGTCGCCGGCGGCCTCGTCTGCCACGGCACCAATCGCCTGCTCGACATTCGAGATAATCGTGGCATCGATGCCGGCGTACTTGAGGCGCACCTGCATGTCGTGCGCGCGTGTGCCGCCGGCAAAGGCGACAAGACCCGGCGTGTCGGCGATGCGCTCGAAGTCGACGTCGTAGATCCACGATACATCGTGGCCGTCAGCATCGTTGTCGTTGAGGAAGAAAGCGCAGAGTCTGCCGCCTGCCGTCTTGATGGACTGGATTTGTCGATCGAAGCCTACGGGATTCTTTGCCAGGTTTGCCTCGACGGTGCGGCTGGCAATGTTCCAGCGGCCCATGCGTCCGCCGGCGGGGACGTAGGCATCGAGCGTGGGCTGCAGATGCGCCGCGTCCACGCCCATCTCGCGCGCCGCAAAGAAGGCGGCGGCAATGTTGTAGACCATGTACAGGCCGTTGTAGCGTGTGGCGATGTGCGTTGCAGGTGCGTCGGTATCGGGTCCAAAGACCAGGTCAAAGTCGTAGCCGTCGCAGCCGAGCTCCACGCCCGTCACGCGACGGACAAGCGCAGGGCGGGCCCAGCCGCACGAGGGGCAATGGTATGCGCCAAGCTGTCCGTACTGCACATAGTCGTACTCCAACGGTGCGTTGCACTGTGAGCAAAAACGCGAGTCGCTAATGCGATCGGACTCGGTGCCCGTGGCGCCGTCGATACCAAAGGCGATGCTTGCATTGGGAACGCGGGCGGCGATCGCGGCACAAAGCGGGTCGTCTGCGTTGTAGATGAGCGTTGTTGCCGGAGAGAGCTCCAAGGCATGGGCGATGACGTCCTGGGTGTGGTCGATCTCGCCGTAGCGGTCCAGCTGGTCGCGGAACAGGTTGAGCAGCACAAAGTAGGTCGGCTTGAGCTTGGGTAGGACGCGCACCGTGTAGAGCTCGTCGCACTCAAAGACGCCTACGCGCTTGCTGCTGGCGGTTCGCTTAAGGTTGCCGCGCGCCTCGAGTAACGCGCCCACTACGCCCGGCTCCATATTGTTGCCGGCACGGTTGCACACCACGGTAGCACCGCTGGCAGCAACGGCGTCGGCGATGAGGTTGGATGTGGTGGTCTTGCCATTAGTACCGGTAATCACCACGCTGCGGTCGACCAGGCTCGCGAGGTCGCTTAGCAGCTCGGGGTCGATCTTCATGGCGATGCGGCCGGGAAGAACGCCACCCTGGCGTTTGAGGACAGAACGCAGTCCCCAGCGGGCGATATCGCTCGAGGTGCAGGCGAGAGATGAGCGGAGGTTCATGAAGCCGTTCCTAACATAGATGACATGGTCGGGGCGATCGCGTCGCTAAAAGCCGTAGCGGCGCGCAAATTCTTGGGCAAGCTGCGATACGTCTTCGCAGGCGCTGGCCCAGGGGGCAAAGTCGGGGGTGTCCGAGATAATGCCGTCGGCTTCCCAAACCGCCTGGTGCGAGAGGTCCCAGGGGTCGCGCGGCTCGGGTCGGCAGGGAAGATACGGCGTCTGGTACATGGGGTTCAGCAAGAAGAACGCGCCGCCCTCGCAACGGTTGGCGAACTCACGCAGCGCGCGCGTCGCCGGGCGCATCTTGTTTGTTTTGAACAGCAGAATCGTGCGGGCGAGCAGGTACCAAGGAGAGTTTTCGAGTGCGTCTGCCCCCATCTGTTCCTCGAGCTGATGAGCCAGGGCAAAAAAGCCGTCCTGGTCTTCCAAGCGGGCGAGGGCAAGCAACACGGTGCCGGCGGCCCGGGTGGGATAGCCCTCCGCCTTAAGGACACGGCGTGCGTAGTTGGCAGCAGCACGGTAGCGGGCGCTCGCCATGCACAGCTGCGAGATGGCCTCGAGCGTGTGGAGCCACCCGATAAGGGCAGGCTCGCTCACGGTAAGGTCTGCTGCGGTGACACCGTCGGCCAAAACATTATTGGCCCAATAGTGCGGGGCCTCCATATCAAACCCGGGCACGCTCTGTTGCAGGTAGTCGGCCGTGCTCGCCTCGAGCTTCATCAGGTCACCCAGGCAGGCATCGACGGGCGTGTCCGCCAGGATGATGGCGAGCAACTGGGCATCGACGGCCAGTGCATCAACGCGGACGATCTTGAGCAGCTCATCGCGCATGTCGTCGAACAGACGATTGCGCGTCTGCTCGAACTCCTCGTCGCTGCCCATGTCCTCGATGCGATGGAGCTCGTCGAGCAGGTGACGATGAACACCGGCATAGGACAGCAGCGCCTGGGCATGCTCGGACTGCGCATACTTGTGAGGGTTTGCGCTGATGTCGTTATGGACAAGCTCGCGTGCTGCATCGGTGAGCTCGGGGTGCGACGCCAGATAGGTGCGCTCCAAGTAGGCGGGGATGTAGACGCTCGGATCCATTAGAGGTCCCCTCCCTTAAATGGAAGCCCCTGCTCGGCTGCGCGCAGGATGCGCTCGTCGATCTGGGAACGCACGATGTCGTTGGTGGCGACCCAGGCGGCAAAGCTGGCGTTGTCGGGAGCGCCCAGGCCCTCCTGCAGTACCGGCGTCGCCTCGGACAGTGCAAGGACGAGCTCGTCGGTGGAGCCTGTACCCACGTTGACGCGGGCATAGACGCCATCGGGAAACTCGGTTTGGAAGTAGAGTGCTTCGGCTGCGTGCGGGCATGAGCGCGCAAGGATGCGCAGGTAGTGTTCGGCGACCTCGTAATCCAGCTCGCGCCAGGCAGCGCTCATCAGCGCGATGAGCGTCCACGGGTCCAGGTCGCGCTCTGCGTCCTTGGGACGGCGGCGCAGCGGTGTGTTGGCAAGATAGGGCACGGAGTGGGCGGAACGAAAACGCTTGAGCTCCTCGGCAGGGTATTCGAGCTTTGCCATGGCAAGCATCGCAGTATGGCGGACGCCGGCGGGGTCGTTGGGCGCAAAGTCTAGGCTGCGATTCGCGGCATCCAGCGACATGCGGTAGCGGCCGCTAATGAGCGCGCGCGATGCCAAGGCGGCAAGCCAGCGCAGGTAGGGACGGCGGGTCAGGTCGCCTGCGGCCTCACGCTCGTAGGGGTCCTGCGCCGAGGCAATCTTGAGCGCCAGATCGTGCTCCACCTCATCGCACTTGGACACCAAATACTGTACGTATTCCTCGTTGGATTCGGCGGTGAGCGCGCACAGCATGCGCTGGGCATCCCAGTTGGCCGGGTCGAGCGCGGCTGCCTCGCGGAGCATGTTCTCGGCTGCGGTCTCTTCTTGCTCTGCCTGGGTATCGTCGGGGATAAAGGGAATGCGGTAGTCGACAGCCTCGACCACCTTGGCAATGAGGTGCCCGGCGCGGTCGCGGTCGTGCACGATGAGCAGCGCGGGGTTACGGGTGAATTGTTCCATCAGGCGCTCTACGGCGGGGCCGTCGGTGAGCGGGATATTGTCGCGGCGCAAGGCCTCAAGAACGAGGCGATGGCAATCCTCTTGAATGGGATCGAATGCCATGGGGCCTCCTTTGCTGCGGTTAGGGTTCAAATGTCTCTATATAAGGTTCTAGTTTACCCGCATGTGGCACACCGGGGGTGCCGCACTTGGACTTGCACCTTTGCACCACGAAGACGGATGTCGCACAAATGTCGGCACCTTGGACGACCGAGTGGTATCACGGTGCCGCAAACGGTCGATTTTTGGCGGCGAACGGGGCACATTTTGGAGGAGCACCGTCCTGCCCGGGATATGTGGTCAACCTTGATAAAACGTTTGCCCAGCTTGGGAGTATGAATGCCCCACAAGGGCCTTCAGGGATAGAAAAAACGTTTCATCATTGTCGGCTTTAGGTGAATAACTGACCAACCAGAACGGTAGAATAGTATTTGTCTGAGCGTTGAGACGTTTAGACATCGCGCATTGTCATCGCCGGCAACGCGCAAAACGGTCCTAACGGAGCCAATCGGGTGCTCCGTTATATACGCAAGTCTAAGAGGGGCTTGTTTAGGAGGCACAGTATGGGACGTTTTACCAATCCTCGCGATCTGTACTTTGGTGAGGGCGCTCGCCACGAGGTGAAGAACCTCAAGGGCAAGAAGGCCATCATCGTTTCTGGCGGCAGCTCTATGCGCCGCGGCGGGTTCCTGCAGGACGTCGAGAACGACCTTAAGGAAGGCGGTTTCGAGGTCAAGCTGTTCGAGGGCGTCGAGTCCGACCCGTCCATCGAGACGGTCATGAAGGGCGCCGAGGCCATGCGCGAGTTCGAGCCCGACTGGATTATCGCCATCGGTGGCGGCTCGCCCATCGATGCCGCTAAGGCCATGTGGGTCTTCTACGAGTATCCCGAGGAGTCCTTCGATAACATCATCCAGCCGTTCAGCTTCCCCGAGCTGCGTCAGAAGGCTCATTTCTGCGCCATCTCCTCTACCTCCGGCACCGCTACCGAGGTCACCGCGTTCTCCGTCATTACCGACTACGCCAAGGGCATCAAGTACCCGCTGGCCGACTTCAACATCACCCCTGATGTCGCCATCGTCGACCCCGAGCTCACCTACACCATGCCCGCCAAGCTGTGCGCTCACACCGGCATGGATGCTCTGACCCACTGCATGGAGGCCTACGTTTCTACCTTCGCCTCTATGTTCACCGACGCCAACGCCCTGCACGGCATCCGCGAGATCGTCGAGTGGCTGCCCAAGTCCTATGCTGGCGACCATGAGGCCCGTCAGCACATGCACGAGGCTCAGTGCATCGCCGGTATCGCCTTCTCCTCGGGCCTGCTCGGCATCGTTCACTCCATGGCTCACAAGACCGGTGCTGCCTTCGAGAACGGTCACATCATCCACGGTGCTGCTAACGCCATGTACCTGGGCAAGGTTATCCAGTGGAACTCCAAGGATCCGCGTGCTGCCGAGCGTTACGCTTACGTGGCCAAGGAGATCCTGCACCTTCCCGGCGAGACCAACGAGGAGCTCATCGCTGCGCTCGTCCAGAAGATTCGCGACCTCAACGACCAGCTCAACATTCCGCAGTCCATCAAGGATTACGCAAATGGTGGCGTGAAGGTCGACGCCGAGAACCCGCAGATGGTCTCCGAGGAGGAGTTCCTCGCCAAGCTGCCCGAGATCGCCGCGAACGCCGAGCAGGACGCCTGCACGCCCGAGAACCCGCGTGAGACCAAGGCTGCCGACTTCGAGAAGATCCTCAAGGCCTGCTACTACGACACCGACATCGATTTCTAATCGACTCTTGTTATCGTAACGAGGGGCTCCGCACGTATCCGTACGGAGCCCCTTTCTTTTTTCTTTTAGAGAATGGGATAGTTATGGCTGCAATTTTCAATAGCCCCAGCAAGTACATCCAGGGTCCGGACG
This sequence comes from Collinsella sp., assembly GCA_019414055.1. Taxonomy (GTDB): domain Bacteria; phylum Actinomycetota; class Coriobacteriia; order Coriobacteriales; family Coriobacteriaceae; genus Collinsella. The sequence continues at coordinate 12,571 of DXMV01000002.1, read as the reverse complement.
AGCTCGCCAAGCTCGGCTCCTATGTCGAGCCGCTCGGCGCTAAGGCCCTCGTCATCGTGACGCCTTCGGGCAAGAAGCGCGTCGGTGCCAAGATCGAGGGCGGTTTTGCCGAGGCTAAGGCCGAGCTGCTGTTTGAGGACTTTAACGGCGAATGCTCCAAGGGCGAGGTCGACCGTTTGGTGGCGCTCGCTCACGACAACGGTTGCGACATCATCGTTGGCGTCGGTGGCGGCAAGATCCTCGACACCGCGAAGGCCGTCGCCTATTACCTGGAGTCCCCGGTTATCATTTGCCCCACCATTGCTTCGACCGATGCCCCGTGTTCGGCGCTTTCGGTGCTCTATACCGATGACGGCCAGTTCGACAAGTACCTCTTCCTTAAGGCAAACCCCAATATCGTCCTGATGGATACGACGGTTATCGCGGCGAGCCCGGTGCGCCTGACGGTTTCCGGTATGGGCGATGCGCTCGCAACCTATTTCGAGGCCCAGGCGACGCATGATGCCGACGGCGGCACCTGCGCCGGCGGTAAGGGCGGAATGGCCGGCCTGGCGCTCGCCAAGCTCTGCTACGAGACGCTTATGGCCGATGGCGTCAAGGCCAAGGTCGCGCTGGAGAAGGGTGCGCTCACGCCTGCCGTCGAGCACATCATTGAGGCCAACACGCTGCTTTCGGGCATTGGCTTTGAGAGCTCGGGCCTTGCTGCTGCTCATGCCATCCACAATGGCCTGACGATGCTGCCCGAGTGTCACGGCATGTACCACGGCGAGAAGGTCGCCTTCGGCACCATCGTCCAGCTGGTACTCGAGGACGCTTCGACCGAGAAGCTCGAGGAAGTCTTGGGCTTCTGCATTGAGCTGGGCCTGCCGGTCACGATGAAGGAACTTGGCGTTGCCGAGGTTACGCGCGAGCAGGCCATGGTCGTTGCCGAGGCCGCGTGCGCGCCCGAGGACACTATGTGCAACATGCCGTTTGAGGTGACGCCCGAGATGGTCGCAAACGCCATTTTGGGTGCCGATGCGCTGGGCCATTACTATCTCATGGATGAGTAGGCTAAGTTAAGGAAGGGGCAAAGTCAGCAGATGGCTTTGCACCAATCGTTGTTTGATGAAGGGCGGATTCTCGTATGGCGCTTCCTATGGTTTACGGTGGTCCTGGCCGGTATGTTCAGGGGCCGGGCGAACTTTCGCGTCAGGGCAGGTATTTGTCATGGTTGGGCTGCGCTGCCTATGTCTTGTTTGACCAGGGCACCGAGGATCGGCTGTGCAGGCAGATCGTCGATGGATTTCTGGATGAAGATCTAAGCGAGCCGTTCTTTAAGATTTACAACGGTCCGTGTACGGAAGATGCCGTTGTCGAAATGGCCAAGGAAGCCCGGGCCGAGTATTGCGACATGGTGGTGGGTATTGGCGGCGGCAAAATGCTCGATATCGCCAAGGCAGTAGCGTTTTATGCCGAGTTGCCGTTGTGCGTATGTCCCACGGCGGCTTCGATGGACGGTCCGTGCAGCGCGATTTCGGTGCTGTATCACGAGGACGGGTCGTTCGATCGCTACCTGATGCTCGAGAAGAATCCGGACCTGGTCGTGGTCGATACCAACGTGGTCGCGGCGGCCCCGCTGCGTATGACGGTCGCCGGTATGGGCGATGCGCTGGCAACGTACTTCGAGGCGCGTTCGTGCGTCGCGGCGCGTGGCGCCAACGAACATGGTGGCGTGCCGGGACACTTGGCCTTGGTTGCGGCTCGTGCCTGCTATGACACACTTATGGAGTGCGGTATCGCTGCCAAGCGCGATCTCAAAAAGGGGCGTACATCGCCAGCGGTTGAACGCCTGATCGAGTGCAATATTCTGCTCTCGGGTGTTGGCTTTGAGAGCGGTGGCTTGGCGTTGGCGCATGCCATCGCCAACGGTCTGACGATTCTGCCCGAGTGCAAGGCCATGCACGGCGAGGCCGTGGCGTTTGGTCTGGTGGTTCAGCTGCGTCTGGAGCGTGCGCCCGAGCTTAATCAGGTGCTCGAGTTTTGCCAGCGCGTTGGTCTGCCGACGACGCTCGAGGAGCTGGGCCTCGGCGAGATTTCCGATGCCGACCTGCAGAGTGTTGCAAATGCGGTCTTTAGAAACGAGCGCAACATGGCAAACGAGCAGGCCAAGGTGACCAAACAAAAGCTCGCGCAGCTCATGTGCGAGGCATAGCTTGGCGCTTGATCGACCTTGTGCAATCGGGGCGGCGATAGGCCATGGGCTATTTGCCGCAAAGATGCGCCGCGTGTAATTTGCCCGAGGCGTGGGCCGATAGCGTATCATTATCTCTTGCTTGTTTGCACTGCTCAGGGAGGGGCCGCGCATGGCGCAGGAACACGATCTGTTTGATGACATTATCGAGATCAGCAAGGGTTTCGACTTTCTTAAAAACCCGCTTGGCGGTGTGACCGACGCACTCGATCCGTCGGCGCCGCAGTGGAATCCCGCCGACTACAAGGAGCGCCCGCGCGGAAACACCATTCCGTGCCTGACTTGTAAAAACGAAAAGACCGGCTGCACCGCGTGCATGGATGTGTGCCCGGTGGACGCCATCGAGGTCGAGGAGGACGCCATCGAGATCCTCGACTCCTGCCGCAAGTGCGGCCTGTGCGCCGCCGCCTGCCCGACCGAGGCGATCATCTCGCCGCGCCTGGCGCCCAAAAACCTGTATGACGACATCGTCTCGGCGGCTACGAGCCACGAGACCGCCTACGTCACCTGCACGCGTGCCCTTAAGCGCATGCCGCGCGAAAACGAGGTCGTCGTTGCCTGCGTGGGCGATATTACGGCCGAGACCTGGTTCTCGGTACTTGCCGACTATCCCAACGTGAGTGTGTACCTGCCGCTGGGCGTGTGCGATAAATGCCGCAACACCGGTGGCGAGGACATGCTGGGCGAGGCGATTGCGAAGGCCGAGGAATGGGCGGGCACGGGCATGGGTCTGGAGATCGACCCCAAGAGCCTCAAGTGCCATAAGCGCCGCGAGTACGAGCGCAAGGAGTACATGGAAAAGATCGCCCGTACCACGGGCCTGACCGTGACCAAACTCAATCCGGCGACGGCGGCACTGGCTTCGGTGACGCAGAAGCTCAAAGCCCATCGCCATCAGATCACCCAGCTGGAGCGCACGCTCAACACCATGTGCGGTACCACGACGACCAAGCGTCGCCGTTCGCTCACCCATGGGCGCCAGCTGGTACTCTCGACGCTGCAAAACCACCCCGAGCTTGCCCAGAACATGCAGGTGAGCACGCCGGAGTGCGATTTTGACAAGTGCACGTCGTGCGGCGAATGCGTTAACGTGTGTCCCACGTTTGCCTGTGACCTGGTGGGAAGCGGCCGCTTTGCGTTGGAGTCCACGTATTGCTTGGGCTGTGGTGCCTGCGTCAAGGTGTGCCCTGAGCATGCGCTCAAGTTGGTTGAGCACGACGCGTCCAATCTGGTCGTCGTCGATCCCGAAGCCGAGGAAAAGGCCGCCCAGAAGGCGAAGGCCCACGAAGAAGCCCAGAAGGTCAAGGCCGAGGCGAAGGCCAAGCTCGACAAGATGCTCGATCAGGTGGAGAAGCTCGCGGACTAGTCAGCGACCCCTATCTCTGCTTCACTCGTGCCGCCGTGGCGTCCGGGTTCGCCCAGATGCTGCGGCGGCGCTATACTTATGCAGTTTGAAATGCTTGTACCAAAAGGAGCTGTCGTGTCCCTTTCCATCGGTATCGTGGGCCTGCCCAACGTAGGCAAGTCGACGCTGTTCACCGCGCTTACCAAAAAGACTGGCCTTGCCGCCAACTACCCGTTCGCTACGATCGACCCCAACGTGGGTATCGTCGACGTGCCCGATAGCCGCCTACAAAAGCTTGCCGACATCGTCAACCCGGGTCGCATTGTGCCGGCTACGGTCGAGTTTGTCGACATCGCGGGCCTGGTGAAGGGCGCCAACGAGGGCGAGGGCCTGGGCAATCAGTTCTTGGCAAACATCCGCGAGACCGATGCCATTTGCGAGGTCGTGCGCTATTTTAAGGATCCCAACGTCATGCGCGAGGTGGGCCGCACGGGCGAGTTCGTCGATCCCGCAGGTGACGCCGACACCATCATGACCGAGCTCATCCTGGCCGATATGGGCACGCTCGAGAAGCAGCTGCCCAAGCTCGAGAAAGAGGCCAAGCGCGACAAGGAGCTCATGCCCAAGTTCGAGGTCGCCAAGCGCCTGCTTGCCTGGCTCAACGAGGGCAAGCGCGCCGCGTCCATGGAGATGACCGACGAGGAGCGTGCCGCCGCCAAGGGCCTGTTCCTGCTCACCATGAAGCCTATCCTGTATGTGGCCAATGTGGACGAGGATATGCTCGACGACGACTTGGCACCCATCGATGGCGTCAAGCCGCTGCCCATCTGCGCCAAGATCGAGGCCGAGCTTTCTGAGCTCGATCCCGAGGATGCCGCCGATTACCTGGAGAGCCTGGGCTTGGAGCAGCCCGGCCTGGACGTGCTCGCCCAGGCGGCCTACAAGCTGCTTGGCCTGCAGTCGTTCTTTACGGCCGGCGAGATGGAGGTCAAGGCCTGGACGGTGCGTCAGGGTGCGACCGCTCCGCAGGCCGCCGGCGTCATTCACACCGACTTTGAGCGCGGCTTTATTAAGGCCGAGGTCATTGGCTATGACGACTATATCGAGCTCGGCGGCGAGCAGGGCGCCAAGGCTGCCGGCAAGCTGCGCATCGAGGGCAAAGAGTATGTCATGGCCGATGGCGACGTCGTGCACTTCCGTTTCAACGTGTAAGGACAATGCACATGTTCAAATATGGCAAAAAAGCCGGCTACATGGGCATCGCGCTGCTGGTGCTTGCGGTGCTTCCGCTGTTAGTTGCGGCGTTTGTTCTCCCCAACATTGGTCCCGAGGTGGCAACGAAGTTTAACGCGGCCGGCGAGGTGACGCGCTGGGGCAAGAGCTACGAGCTGCTGGCGCTGCCGGTACTCAACCTGCTGCTGAGCGTGGCGACCTACTTTACGGCGGGACGCCAGGCCAAGAACAATGAGGACTCCGCCGCTATGGCGCGCATCGTGTGCGAGCGCTACCTGCGAAACGGCTGCATTACGGGTGTATTCCTCAACGTGATCAACGTTTACTTTATGTACTCGGCGATTACCGGAACGGGCTTTGGCTTTGGTTTCTAGCCTGTCCTTTTAGGCAACGAGCCTGCACGCATATTCAATGGCTGCTGCGAGGCCGCCGCTCGATCGTGGTTTAAAGACCATATCGGCGGCGGCCTCGTTTTCGTATCCGGCGCCGCGAAGGGTGAGCGCGATACCGGCTTCTAAGAGAAGGGGCAGGCCGCTTTGGCTGGTTGCTATCACAACGGCCTGGGCAAGGGCACAGCCGTGCGTCTGGCATTGAGCGGCGAGCTCGCCTTTCGTTGGGTTGGGGAGCAATGCGGTCGCGACACGGCTCGATAGCAGTGTCGCGGCTGTGCGTTCGTCAGGGGAAAGGTATTCGGCCTCAACGACGACAAGCTTGGGCTGCACGCCGTCTGCGCAATGTGGTCTCTGACGCATTGAAATCGAGCAAGCCGACATAGAAAACTCCTGGATATTCGACAAAACGTAAACTATAGTTTACGTTTTTGTTTTGCTCCATTTCAAACTCGTCTGCATGAATGAACATGCGAAACAGATTCTTGGCGAGCGAGTCGAGCGGACGCGCAAGGCCCTTGGTATTTCCAAGGTCGATTTTTGCCTAGCGGTCGGAATCAGCCGACCTTATCTCGACCGAATTGAGGACGGAACGGCAAACAGTACGCTCGAGATTCTATTTAAAATTGCGCCCGCGCTTGGCATGACGGTGTCAGAGCTACTCGAGGGTATCGAATAGGGCGTTCCCCCGCTGTATTTGACGCTCTTTGGGCGGGTCCCCCTGGTTGCGATGTGCAAAATCGCGAGTATTCAGCACCTGTTCAGCCGTAGATGGTAGCCCGAGCGGCTGGCGTTGCCTTTTTAACAGTAGTTAATCCACGCGCTAAATAAAAATGAGGAATAAATAGTTACTAGACGGCCCGTTCGTCCTAAAAGTTTGTCTAACAATCAGCCGATTCTGCGCCTCCGGCGGAGAAATTGCAGAATACTCCGATTTTTGCACGGCCTGAGGGGGACCACCTGTCGTTTGAGGCTGCGATAAGTGGAACTGCCTTAGGGATTACGCCATCGGGATGCGGTCGTGGTTGACTTGGCTGTAGAACAGACGCTGGATCTCGGCGGCATCGCGTGACTGGCCGAGTGCCCACATGGTTTTGGCCACGAGCGTCTCGGTTGTCATATCGTCGCCGCGCAGAATGCCCGGATGATCGGCGTAAGCACGGCCGACCTCATAAACGCCCAGATCGAGACCCTCTTCGGGGACCTGCGTGGTCATAACGACGGTGCGGCCCGAATCGACCCAGCGGAAAATTGCCTCTTGGAACGACTCGCCCGACTCACCAAACTCGGGGATACCGCCAATGCCAAAGGTCTCAAGGATTACAGCGTCGTAGCTATCGGCAAGGGCGTCCAGAATGCCTGGGTTCACGCCGGGCGTGAGCTTGAGTACAAATACGCGCGGGTCGATGCTGTCGTAGAAACGCACCGGGTTTTCGCCCTGATGCGTGCCGTGAAGCCCGTTGCGCACGATGCGGTCATTGCGGATATAGGCGATGGGCGGATAGTTGACGCTAATGAACGCGTTAAAGCTCATGGTGCGCTGCTTGCGGGCACGCGTGCCGGCAATGGCTACGCCGCCAAACACGATCGAGACGTCGTGCGAGTGTTCGTCGAGCGCATAGAGCAGGCTCTGGTACAGGTTGAGCTTGGCGTCGGTAAAGGGATTGCCCATGGGCTTTTGCGAGCCGGTGAGTACGATGGGCTTGGGGCTGTCCTGAATCAGGTAGGAAAGCGCCGCCGCGGTGTAGCTCATGGTGTCGGTGCCGTGCAGAATCACGAAGCCGTCGTGGTCGGCATAACCCTCGACGATGACGTCGCGGATACGCATCCAGTCACTGGGGCGCATATTGGTGCTGTCGATGTTCATGGGCTGCACGACGTCGAGCTCGCAGAGGCCCGAGATCTCGGGGACGCTCTGGGCGAGCTCCTCACCGGTCAGGGCGGGGGAGAGGCCGTTGCCGTCCTCGGTCGATGCGATGGTGCCGCCCGTGGCGATGAGAAGGATGCGCTTCATGCTGGTATTCCTATCGTATTTGCCGCCACAGAGGCGGAGTCGTTCGGCAGTATTGTGGCACAGGGCGTCCAATGTTCAAACGTATTACATCATCTGTAACGTTTGGCAACGCTCCAATTGCTGTCAAATAGGGGCCCAGGTCGTGCGTTTGCCGTGCTCTGATGGCTATGACGGGCGCAGAACCGCTGGTTACGTGTACACTATGAAAGTTATTTTCGTTCATTCGCGCGGGCGGGCAGCGGCTCCCCGCCAACAAGAGGGGGAAACCATGGATCAAAATGCTTCCGCAAAGGTCCTCGTACTCGACTTTGGTGCGCAGTACGGTCAGCTCATTGCCCGTCGCGTCCGCGACCTCAACGTGTATTCCGAGATTGTCCCCTGCGACATTTCGGCCGACGAGATTCGCGAGATGAACGCCTCTGCGCTCATCCTTTCTGGCGGCCCGGCCTCCGTGTACGCCGAGGACGCTCCGTCCATCGATCCTGCCATCTTTGACCTGGGCCTTCCCGTCCTGGGCTTCTGCTACGGCCATCAGATCACGGCCGTGACGCTCGGCGGCAAGGTCGGGCACTCCGAGGTGGGCGAGTACGGCCGCGCCACTATTACGCGCACTGCCGGCGCCAAGCTCTTTAACTCCACGCCCATGGAGCAGACCGTGTGGATGAGCCATCGCGACGCCGTGTCCGAGGTGCCCGAGGGCTTTACCGTTACCGCCAGCACCGACGTATGCCCGGTTGCCGCCATGGAGTGCGTCGAGCGCAAGATTTTCACCACGCAGTTCCACCCCGAGGTCAAGCACTCCGAGTACGGTCAGCAGCTGCTGAGCAACTTCCTGTTTGAGATCTGCGGCCTGGAGCCCAACTGGAGCATGGACAACCTGGTCGAGACCATGACGGCCGAGTTCCGCGAGAAGGTCGGCGACGACCGCGTGATTCTGGCCCTGTCCGGCGGCGTCGACTCCTCCGTCGTGGCTGCCCTGGGCGCCCGCGCCGTGGGCAAGCAGATGACCTGCGTGTTCATCAACCACGGCCTGCTGCGCAAGGGCGAGCCCGAGCAGGTGGAGGAGGTCTTCACCAAGCAGTTTGATGTCGACTTTATCCATGTCCACGCCGAGGACCGCTATGCCGAGCTCCTGGCTGGCGTAACCGAGCCCGAGGAAAAGCGCCGCATCATCGGCACGCAGTTCTGGAAAGAGTTCTTCGCCGTGGCGCAGCAGCTCGAGTGCGACGGCAAGCCGGTCAAGTACCTGGCTCAGGGCACCATCTACCCCGACATCATCGAGTCCGGTGCGCGCAAGACGGGCGGCAAGACGGCCACCATCAAGAGCCACCACAACCTGATCCCGTTCCCCGAGGGCGTGCACTTCGACCTCATCGAGCCGCTCGACCACTTCTTTAAGGACGAGGTCCGTGCGCTTGGTCTGGCGCTGGGCCTGCCGGGTAACATCGTGTTCCGCCAGCCTTTCCCGGGCCCGGGTCTGGCCATCCGCATCATCGGCGCAGTCGACAAGGAGAAGCTCGAGATCCTCAAGAACGCCGACGCTATCGTGCGCGAGGAGCTCGATGCCTACAACCAGCGTCTGTTTGAGCAGACCGGCGAGCGCAACTCCGAGCATAGCTGCTGGCAGTATTTCGCCGTCCTGCCCGACATTAAGTCCGTCGGCGTTATGGGCGACGAGCGCACCTACCAGCGCCCAATTATCCTGCGTGCCGTCGAGTCCAGCGATGCCATGACCGCCGACTGGGCCAAGCTGCCCTACGACGTCCTGGCCCGCATCTCCGGCCGCATCGTGGCCGAGGTTCCCGGCGCCAACCGCGTGTGCTACGACATCACGTCCAAGCCGCCCGCGACCATCGAGTGGGAATAGAACAGACGTTCGATAAAATAATATAGTGTCAGATAGCGGGCACGGTTTCAATCGAATCCGTGCCCGCTGCTGTATGTGTGTCCTTGCACGCCCAATATGTGCCGTAAAAGCCGTCTTCTTCAACGTCAAAGTGAATGGGCTTCATTTTTGCCTTTTAAAATCTAATTTTCACGATTTGCATTTTCATCCCGTTGTCACCGACCCTTGCGAGAAACCGGAAAAAGCCGCTGACAGAAGGGTCTCTCAAATCGTTGTAACCCAGCATATAGCCGCGACTTGTGACCTGCAGACGGCTGTTCCACGTGCCGATTTCCTTGGCGGCATCCGAAACCGCAAAAAATGCCCCCACATCCTTGATTTTTGCAGTCTTAAGCCATGTTTTTGCGATCATCTTTACTGCCGTCCGATTGGCAGCATCAAAGACCAGCACACCGCCGGGGAAAGCGTCCGCCATCCCCCGCACCAGTTCCCGGACCTGCTGGGTCAGAAAGTAATAGAACACCCCGGAGGCAAAGAACACCGCCCCGCGGGAGGCATCGATTTTGCTAAACCATGCGGTGTCTTTCAGGTCGCAGGGGATATTTTGTTCTCGATCCCCGGCGGGCAGTAGCTGCTGTCGCAAGGCAATCACATCCGGGAAGTCCAGATTGTAGATCTTGCATCTACCGTTGTCGCAGGTTCTGCCGGTGTTGTCCAGCCCGCAGCCCAGATTGACCACCGCCGCATTGGGGTGGTCTTTCAGGTAATCCCGCACCTCGAAAGCAAGATCACCCTGCCGCATGGCCACCTCCAGCGCACCAAAGCGCTGCATCAGGCTGCGGGAGTTTTTCTCTGCCTCTGAAAAGTCGTAGTCGATCTGGCCGAGCAGACGAACCGCTGTTTCATCCTTGTAAAGGTTCGGGTACAACTCCGTACACAGCTTCCGGGAATACAGCGGGAGGATCAGCGTCTCCTGCACGGTGTTTTTCTCAATTTTACATTTCATAGGTTTCTTCCTCAGTGAATAAAAACTGTCATAATTGCCGCCAGCACAGCCGCTATGACCGTCATGCCTATCGCCATGTGCAGGATGGATGAAAAATGCCCGTGCTTGATGCCCTTACTTCTGCGCCGTGACGCAGAGCCACCTTTTCTTTTTGCGTATCTGCACCTCGTGAAAACCCGCCTGCTCCAGACATGCCTTTAATTCAACGTCCTTATAGATGGTCATGCCGCCGATGATCTGCGTCCACCTCTCGTCCTTGTCCGTATCGCCATTGCTCTCGTTGCAGATGAGAATTGTCCCGCCTGGCTTCAGCGTCCGCCAGACCTCACGGAAGCATCGGGGCAAATCAGGCCAAAAATAGACGGTCTCAAAGGCCGTGGCGGCATCGAAGTAGCTATCCTCAAACACCATATCCGCCACACTGCCTTGCAGAACGGCGCAACGCCCCTCCTGAATTGCAATTCGGTTGAGCTTTCTAGTCTTCTCCACGCTGACGGGCGAATAGTCGACGCCCTTGACGACGCCATGCGGGCATTTTTTCAGCAGCCGTTTTATGTTCGCCCCGCCGCCGCAGCCGCAATCCAGCACCTTGGCATTTGGCGCAAGTCGTAGAAATCGAAGTCCCCACCGCGCCACAGGGCTGTGGCCCAGGTTCATCATGGCAACCATAAGTTTTCCGCCGAGGCCCACGGGCTTGCGGGTGTTTTCAAAGAACGACATCTGCCCCCTCCGATTTTGTGCATTCCGCATAGGTCAACGGGAACGAGGCCTTCAACACCGCGCTTTTCTGCACCGCCCAGCCGTTTTGACGCAGGAAACGTAGGTATTCCTCGCTTGTCCACCTGCTGTGGAGGGGGAATCCCGCCATACTCATGAAAAAGGCTTTTGCCTTGCCGGAAACCGAGTTCTCCGCGTGGGTGAAGGTTGGCGCGATGAGCACGCCGTCGTCCTTCAGCACCCGCCTGATTTCTTGCAGGGCCTTTTCCGGATGCGGCACTATGTGAAGCGCGTTGGACGCAATCACCACTTCGAAGGACTTCTGTGCATAGGGCAGGTGGAACATATCTTGTACGGAAAAGTGCAGCTTTGCGGATTGAATGTCCCGTTTTGCTTCAAGGATCATCTTTGCAGAAGCGTCCGTAGCCTCGATGTGTGCCGCCGCATTCACGATGCTCTTTGCGATAAGCCCCGTGCCGGTGGCAACCTCCAGTACGGTTTTTGCTTTCACTACCGGCCGGATCAGCCCATACATCTTCTCATACGCCGCCCGGTCCTTTCGCATGAAACGGTCGTACCGACCGGCATTCTTGTCCCAGAAGCCCTTGCGTTCGTGCATGGCTATCGCCCCCAAACAGTTAGAGCCATCTAACTATAACACACGAATCATACAGTAAGATAAGGCTAACCTTTTTTCTTGGCTAAGATGCATCTCTTCGGTTTTTGCTTATAACAGCGCGAGTCAGATACTAGGCTGGAGCTGAAGAAGGAGCTTGGCGGACAGGTAGGTCGATACCGGTTCCCGGAACGGTGATCCAGCCAATTACACCAGGGCTCTAGTCATTGAGTGGGAATAGAAAATTCCTTAGTTATGGGGGTAAAAATTTGATTCCCTTTAGGATAAACCCCCATGACTATATGAATTGACCTGCTGACTTTAATGAAGATTGGAGGGTAACGGCCAGGGGTGACGGCCCAGCGAGTGCTATTTTGCGAGCTATGCGCATTGAAAGCGACCTCTCGTGGTATAAACTACTTGCCGGAAGCTGCGGCTTTCAGAGTACGGCTTACGTGTACGTTTAACCTCCGTGGGCGATGGGGTGCCGCAAAGCGTAGAATATCGCCCACCTGTAGGGGCCCGCAGCGATGCGGGCCCCGCTTCGTATGAAGGGGGCGTAACCGATGAAGATTGTATCCATCCCCAGGACTTCTTCGTCCACGCCGAGGGCGACCGCGAGCTCATGCTTAAGCACAATCGTCCCTGCATCGTAGTGGTGAGGCTGCGTTTCCGCGGGAAGCGCAGGGACTTCGCCGTGCCGCTGCGTTCCAACATCGCCCCTAACGTGCCCAAAGACCAGTACTTTGCGTTGCCACCCCGCCCCACGACGCGCCCCAACTGCCGCCACGGCATCCACTACATCAAGATATTCCCCATAACCAGGCCTACCAGCGCCGCTTCAGGACCGAGGGCTCGGCCTACTACGAGACGCTCCAACGCATCATCGACGGCAGCACCAAGCGCATTGTCTCAGAGTGCCAGGCATACCTCGACCGCTACGAGCAGGAGGGAAGGCCTCGCTTTGCCGTCGACATCGACCGCATCGTGGTGCTGCTGGAGGGCGAGAAGTAGGGCACCTCGGCTCAGTCTGTTGATGTTCACTAAGAAGTGGTCCGAGTGATCACTGGGAAATGAGCACCGTGAGCACGAAAAATTGAGCAGTTTAAGCAAGAGGGCCGCGCCCCGGGGACCGGGGGCGCGGCCCTCGCCGTATGGTTTTCCCGGGCGGT
>DXMV01000019.1 GCA_019414055.1 Collinsella sp. | reverse complement strand
GCACACGCCAGCGAGCGGGCAGCTGTCGTGGCGAGGTGCCGTGAAAGAGGAGCGACGCGTACTTCATGTACGCGAGCGACGGTTTGAGCGGCAGATCGCCCGGCAGATGCCTGCGCAGCGTCGAGCGGTCCGGCGTTCGTTAGAACGCCGGAACATCATTAGCCGTGATATTCGCCGTTGTATTGGATCAACGTTAGGTCTTCCACGCCGTCGAGCGCGCGAATGGCGTCCGCATAGGGCATGTCGACACCGTCCGAGAAGACCTCGACGGCCATCTCGACCTTGTCACCGCGCATGGTCTTTGACTTCACCGTAAACTTGGTGCGACCAAAAGCACGCACGATATCGTCGCCGGTGGTCTGGCCCGTGTAGTGGATGACCATCATGTACACGCGCGCCTTGTCTTGGTGGCTCGCAAAGCCGGCGATCATCACCACGATCACCACCGCCGTAAGCCCCACGAGTGCATACATGCCGGCACCCGCCGTAATGCCCGTGGTAATGGCCCAAAACAGATACAGCAGGTCGAGCGGGTCCTTGACCGCCGTACGATAGCGGACGATGGACAAAGCACCGACCATACCGAGCGAGATGACCACGTTCGTCGAGATCGCGAGCGTCACCATGCAGGTGAGCACGCACATGCCCACGAGCGTCACGGCAAAACTGCGCGAATACACCACACCGGTAAAAAAGCGCTTGTACACGTAATAGATCAGGATGCCCATGGCGAGCGCCACGAGCAGCGACAGGCCGATCTTGGCAGGGTCGACCTGACCAAACGCCTCCAAGACGGAGTTCTTAAAAAAGTCCCTGGTGCTCATGGTCTAAATATCCCCTCGGTTCTCAAAATCCGATTCCCAGTAGGTAAAGCCGCGCAGGTAGGCGGTCTTTTCGTAACACAGGCAGTACTTGGAGACCGCCGTAAGCTCGGCTGCGCCCGGCGGCACCATATCGCGCACGAGCTGCGGGCAAAACTCCGTAAACTTGACCTCCATCACCAGCTTGCCGGGCTCCAGGACCGGCAGCGCGGGCAGCGTCGCGTCAAAGATATCGAAGCTTCCCACCGCGGCACGCACGTTCATGTCAAACGTGATGCGCACGGTGCCCTCATCCATCACCCACGGTTCGCGCTCGTAGTCCACGATGGTCCGCGGTCGCATCATGTTGCAGATGCACTCGATGTAGAACTCGCGGCAGAGCGGATGAGCGCTCCGCAGCAAAAAGTCATAGTCGCCGCCCAGAATCTGCTCGAACTCGTCGCGCGTGAGCGGCGCGTCCTCCTTGTAGATCCAGCTGCCGTACTTCTTTTTGCGCTCGAGCTTAATCACCTTGTCGCTGCCGTTGTAGATGCGCACGCGATACTTTTTGCGCATAAGGATGCCGGCGTCTTTTTCCTCGTAGGCCGAGTTGCAGTAGTCGTCAAAGTACAGGCTACGAATGGTGTAGCCACCCGAGCGCGCATGCTTGTCCAGCTTAAACACCGGCGCCATGCGGCAGGTAAGCGCGGCATGCTCACCCTCGTTAATGAGATATTTGAGCTCGTGGCGGTAACGCTCCTGCGTGGTACGCGCAGGCGGAGCCGCCAAGCGTTCAAGCAGCGCGCTAGCCCTCCTCATACGCGTCCTCCACGACCTTACCGCCGTCCTGCACGTAAAAACACTTCATGCCGTACTGTTTACCATCGTCGGTCACATAGTAGTCAAACGCATCTTGTGTATAGCCGTCGGAGTTGGTGGCGCGAACGCGCACAAAGTACTGCCCCGTATCGGGCGCATCACACGTTACCTCGGGCAGAAGCACGTCCTCGACTTTAAAGATCACGTCGGTAATGGCGTAGTCGCGCGCTAGCTCCACGGTATAGCGAATGTCGCGCGCCTTATAGTCGTACGACGCGTCCCAATTCACGCGCAGCTTACCGTTATCGATCTGCGGCACGCCAATGTAGAACGGCATGGGCTTTTTATAGCTCTCGCGAAAGCTCTTATAGTTCTCCTCGATCTCGGAGGGAATCGCCGCGGCGATCTGCTCGTATTGGTCCTTGGTGACAGGCAGATTGTCGATATCGGGCGAGGCAAAAACCAGGGATTCGGTAACCTCGCGATAATGTTTGATCATCTTGCTCAGACGCTCTTTGGTCATGTACGAGCGCAGATCATTCACGGCGCTATCGAGCTCGCTGCGGAACGATTTGCTGCGCAACGCACGATTGAACAGCACGTTGCCCCAGTAGTTGCTCACGCCGCGCTCCCAGCTCGAATAATCCGAGAACCCCTTCAGGCTCAGCTCAAGCTTGCGCAGCATGCCATCGTTATCCCAATCCAGGATGTACCAGACCTTGGAGTTAAGCGGGCTGTACAGATAGCAGTTGCGATTCTGCGTATCGCAGTTGCCTGTCAGAATCTGAAACGCCAGCCAATAGACCAAATTCTCGGTATCGAAGTAGGTGTCGAGCACATCGTCTACCTTTTGCGTATCGTCGTTGAGCGCATCGAGCATCTCGATTAACTTGGTATGGTCCGAGTCGCCCTTAATCTCGAGCTTGCCCTCAAACGCCGTCTGGTTATAGTCGGGGTCATCCGCCAGCTTGATGGTGTCTTCGAAGCGATGGAAATCGAAGTTGTTCACCTTATACAGATGCCCGCTCTTATCCAGACCGTGGGCCTTGAGCGCCGTCTTGTTGAGCTGCTCCACCTGCGTAAACAGACCGTAGTCCTCAAAGGTATCGTTGGACTTTTCGGTCTGGTCGCACACCCACAGATGCACAAACTGCGTGCGCAAGCCCATCATCTGGGGAATCCCACGGATAAGGTCGTAGGCCATCTTGTTGCGAAAACGCATACCCTCGCCCATGTGCTTGTTAAGCGCGATTGCGCGCTGATGGCGCCAGGTACCCTTGCCCTTTTTGAGCTCTACCTTGTAATTCTTTTGCGAGTTCATGCTCGACGTCTGGCCGCGCACCTGCACGGTAGCATTGGGCGCTTCCTCGCCATAGCCCACTTCACCAGCAACGGGACCGTCCTCGTCACCCGCCTGCAGCAGGCCCATAACCTGATAGCGCGTCACGCCCATGTCGGCATAGTCGTAGACCGAGTACGTATTGATCTCGGCCCAGCTGTGGTCGGTATTCTCGGAGCTGTTGCCGCGAGAGACCGTCAGGTACATGGTCACAATGCCCGAGTCGTCGTAGACCTCATACAGCTCATCCTTGTCGCGAAGATGCTTGGTCTTGCTAGACGCATCGGCCTTGTTAATCTTGTCCTGTTTTTTGACCTTTTTGGTCGAGGTTTCGTCCTGCGAAGAGCAGCCCGAAAGCAGCAATGCGCCGGCAGCCGCCTCAATCAAACGGCGACGCGATATCATCCTATCGGTCATCAGGACCTCCCCAACGATTGCGATACACGCGAACCACCATGCGCTCAAACGCACCATGCGGCTCGCCCTCTAAACGCAGCTCCTCGTAGCGCTGTTCGACACGGTCGAGCAAGCGGCCCAGCTCCGTAAAGCGACCCGTCTTGTCGGTCGCCACAATGGGCTGTTGACTCAGGATACGATACGGCAAATTGGCAGTATAGGTATCGAGTCGCAGCAGCGCCACGATAAAAAACACCGCCGCGCCGAGCAAAAAGCCAAAGCCATAAAACTGCTGCGGAAAGAACAGCGAGACGATGGTCGCCAGCCCCGCCACGCCCGCGAACAGCCCGGAAGCAAGCACGGCGCCCTTGTAGTCGGTAAAGTACAGCAAGATGAGCATCACCGTATTACCCACGGCATACAGGCCATAGCCCACGCAAAGCGTGCGAAAATACCCGTGCATCAGGTTGTTGAAGCCCAGCGGCAGGGCCGAGAGCACCGTGGTCTCGAGCGAAATGACCGCCGCCGTCACAAACAGCTGCTTGAGCGCACAAAACCGCAGCTCCCGGTTGAGCGTGGCGAGCATTTCCTCCTCGGCCACCACGATGTCGCCCACCACGCCGCCGTCGTTAAACAGGCTGTAGTAGTCGCGGTAGCGCGGATAGAAGTTGACCTCGACCGACACCACAAAGTTGACGGTTGTGACCAGAATGGTCAAAAAAGCAAGCAACGCCGGCACATCATGATAGGGCGCGCCGTAAAACAGGCCTTTGACCTGCACGCCAATGGGCCCTGCCCAAATAATCACCAGGTGCGCAAAGAGCCCCAGGTTGGTAAACAGGCCCGTGAGCGCCAGCGGCATAAATTGGTCGAGCCAGCGCAAAAAGAGCCAGGGGCTGCGATCGCTCTGAGGAAAATACCGGTACAGCAGAACCACATCCCAGGCGAGCATCACACCATAGCCCAGGGCGATCGAGGCCAGCAGGCCCTCGACCGGCGGCAGCCCCAGCGCCAGCGCGGCCAGGGCGCACAGGCACGCCACGCCAATGGCCGCAGCAAAGCTGCACAGAATGCCGCGGTAATCCTTGATGGCCGTGAGATAGCTCATGCCGTTCCAGTTGACGATCATAATGTTGAACAGCCATAGGCACAGCAGCCCCTGCAGCAGCGTGGCGCCCGAGAACAGCAAAAAGACGCCGTAGAGCACCGTGCCCGCAACGAGCATGATGGCGTTGGAACCCCAAAACGAGGGCAGGACCTCTTCTTCGCGCTCGGCAAACAGCATGTCGGCCAAAAAGCGCGTGACCGGCATGGAGAAAAAGCTCGTGAGCGTAAGCGACGCCAGCAGCGTATACGTCACCATGCACACCAGCAAATCCTGGTTGGCACGGCCCACACCCCACAGGCCGCACAACACCAAGATACCCACCTGGAGCAGCACGCCCAGCAGCATGGGGCCCGTGCACACAATGCCGGCGTAGCCATAGGCGCGCATCGTGGCAAACAGGCCCTTGCGCCTAAACAGGCGTTTGAGCTCAAAACCGATTCCGGCCACCGGCTACTCCCCCTCTCTGGGCAGGTCAAACGCACGCGCCGTCTCGTCGTACAGCGCGCGATAGTTGGCGAGCATCTGCTCGTGCAAAAAGTATGTGGCAACGCGACGCTGGCCGCGCTCCCCCATCTCGATACGGCGGGCACGGCTCGCGCACATGCGTTCCATGGCATCGGCCAAGCCCTTGCGATACATAGGCGGCGTCACAAAACCCGCCACGCCAAAGTCGTCACCCGGAGCGCCTTCGAGCAGCTCGCGGCAGCAGCCCACCTCGGTCGTCACGCAGGGACGACGCGCTGCAAGCGACTCCAGCACGCTGAGCGGCTGGCCCTCGGAGATGCTCGTCAAAATGGTGAAGTCGAGCTTTTCCATGTATTCGACCACGTTGACGCGGCCGGTAAAGATCAGGTCGCGTACGCCCAATGTCTCCACCAGCGCATGACACTCGGCGCCGTACTCCTCATCGTCCACGCCGCCCATAATATGCAGGCGCACCTTGGGCAGGCGCTCGTGCAGCTCAAAGAAGGCATAGATCATGGTCTTAACGTCCTTGATGGGCGCTAGGCGCACCACCGCGCCAATGTCCACCCAGCCGTCATCGGGCTTTAAGGGAATGTCCTTAAAGCGGTCGAATTGAATGCCGTTGGGGATGACCAGGCATTTGTCCGCATCGCAGCCCATATCGATCTGCGTCTTGCGGGCGTTGTGAAACAGGCTCGTCACGCAAAAGGCGCGGCGGTAGATTTCCTCCGAAAGCAGGTAGAAAAAGCGAATCCAGCGGTCCTTAAACGACGGCACCACCCAGTCGGCGCGAATGATCTCTTCCTCGCGTTCGCGGGTATAGATGCCGTGCTCGGTCAGCAGCACCGGCGCATGGTGAACGCTTGAGCCCAGGCAGGCGAGCAGGCCGCCGTAGCCGGTCGAGATGGCATGGTACACATCGGCCACCGGCACCTCGCTGCCCAACAGGTAGAGCACGGGAAGCAACATGGAGCGCATGGTGTGGAATGCATCGGCAAAGGGCGTGTAGGGGTACTCGGCCAGGCACACGTCGCGAAAGATATCCATAAAGGCACGGCTCTGCAAAAACGAGAGCGGATGCACGCGACGGCGTTGGAAGATATCGAACAGCACGTCCCAATCCGGATTAGAAAGCGATACCAGGCGGCGCAGCGCCTCGCGCTCGCGGTCATCAAAGCCGACCTCTTCCTGCTCGCCCGAAAGACGCAGCGCGTCGTCCAAGAACACCTCGTGCACCTCGACCACGTTTTTGGGGAGCTCGTAGACAAACTTGCCGCGATCGGCAGCATGCGCGCCGATCACCCACAGCACAAACTCGTGCTCGGGCATGGCCTGTATATAGCCGTGCATCCATGTGGACACGCCGCCGTGCACATAGGGGTAGCAGCCCTCGAGTACCAAGCAGATTCTCATTTGTCGCCACCCTCCTTGCGTGCAATGGTCACCGTCTTGTCCGTGGCTTTGACCAGGTACAGGTCGCCCGTCAGATGCGTAATCTCGCCACCCGTGACCGCACCCGGCTCGCCGTTGTTGGCGCGGAACATGAGCCACGCCTCGTCGTGGAAATTGCCCAGACTGAGTGTCCAGGCATCCGCGTTTGCATCCATGCTAACCGTCACGGACGAAAAGCGCTGGATGGCGCCCGAGCATTCCGAACCGGTCTGGCGACGTAGGTCGGGCGCAGACTTGGTAAGCCAGTCCAGGTAGGCGGTCAGGCCGCCCTTGTAGACCTCCCAGCCCTCCTTGGCGCCTCGATCGGGATCGAGCAGGTCGTCCGGGTGCATAAAGTGCGTGCTCACGTAGTGCATGTTGAGCTCGGACACGGCAGCCAGGCGCATGTAGGAATCGTCGACCATGCCGCCCGAGACAATACGCGGCTGCTCCACAATGCCATCGCTCGCCACGCCAAACTCCTGCACGTAGGGCAGGTCGGTGCCGTCCTCAAAATACGTACTGGCAATGGTCTTAATGCGCGGGACATCGGTACCGATAAGCTTGCGCGCGCGGGTCGAAAGGATATTCGACGGCGGCACGTAGACCGAGCCGTGCGCGTTGGGCAGTACCTCGTCCTGAAAGGCGATAAGCTCGTTGAGCGAAGCGACGAGCGTCTCCTTGTTCTTCCACGTCTTGTAGTCGTACAGCGTGCCGTAGTCGGTGTCCCAAAGCGCCAGCGGCTGATGGTTGTAGCCGTGAAAGCCCAGCTCTCCGCCCATCTGCAGCAGCATGCCGCCAAAGTAGCGGAACTGTGTGGTATCGGCTTGGCGCGCGGGCTCGGTCTGGTTGACCGCATCCTCGTAGTTTTCGATCATCACGCCGGTATAGCGAATGCCGTATTTTTGCGCGAGCTTTTGCAGATCGGGCCACCAGACCTTGGCATAAAAATCAGCAATGGAAAGGCCGTAGTCGCGCTTAATGTAAGTGCCGTCACCCGAGGGCACGGGGCTCGGGAAATCGTCCAGGTAAAACACCGCGCTATTGATGACCGGATAGGCCGTGGCATCCCCCAATAGGCTCACGGCCGCGGCATAGAAACCGCGCATGACCTTGTCGTAGATACCGATATTGCACACCACGGTACGGCCGCTGCCGCAATCGCTCGACCAAATAAGCGGAGTACCCGTGTCACCGGTTTTAGCCCACACGCGGGCCGTTTCACGCAGCGAAACCGAAAGCGACGAATCAAAGGGGTCCGAGAGCTCATAGCGCTCTCCCCCGCCCAGCATAAAGTCCTCGCTCGGCACGATGCTCTCTGCCGTCGCATATTCATAGCCGGCAGAATCGATGCCCAGCTTGGGACCGATTGCCTGCAGGTAGCTGGAGTTATCCGGCGTCATGGCGAGCATCAGCGAACCGCCGGCACTCACCCAGCTCATGATGTCGGAGAGGTGCGTACCGAGCCCGTCGAGCGACGGCATCAGTAAAATCACGCGGTCGAAGGATGTGAGGGAAGGAATCGCATCAACACCATCGGTGGCAATATCCACATCGCGGTGGGCGATCTTCATGTCAAGCAAGATCTGGTCGAACTGCTCTTTGACGTCCTCGACGCCATCTTGGTCCGAGTCGGTAATAACCAAGCACGTGGGCTTTTGTCCAAACATCGCCGAGCTTGCCGGCACCGCGTCGTTGGCAGCGAGCATGCCCAGCTTACGCTGACCCGCACTGTATTGCACGCCGGCACGCTCCACCAGCAGCACGGCGGCCATGGCAATAAAGACCGCCCACACCACGAGCAGCCCCATCCAGCGAAAATGGCCCGCACGCTCGCGGATATGCTGCACCACGCTCATCAGGCCTCCTCTCCGTTACGCCAAAACGCCAGCTCCTCACGGTTGGCGGCGCTCAAGTACACATGCTGCTTGTCGATAGCGTCGATTACACGCCGTACCGCCTGCCCATCGCGACGAATCACAGCCAAGCGCAGGCAGAGCATCCACACGTCCTGTTCGTCTGACGCATCGATCACCAACTGGCTCGCGACGTCCTCCGCCTTATCGATCTCGCCGGCATCGGCCAGCGCCGTGGCATAGCGGATGCGCAGCGCCGGCCCGTCCTCGCGTTCGCAACGACGCGCGAGCAAGCGTGCATACTGCTGACGCTGAATCTGTGCCACGCGGCCCTCTGCCAAACCCGAGTCCAGATAGGCGCCCAAAAAGTCGCAATACGCATCCAGGTTATGCGAGCTGGGATCGGTCTTAAACGCGTGCTCCAGCTGCTGCAGTTTAAGGTCGGACTCCTTGGAGATCTGCGCCACCGCCGTCGCGGCATAGTGCGCCACCTCAACGTCGTCGTTGAGTTTTGCTGCCTGCAACTGTGCGAGGTACGCATCCGGATCCTCGGTAAGCATCGAGAGCATCAGACGGCGGCGGTCGCCCGGGTCGTTGACAATCAGTGCTTCCTCGAGCGGCACCACGCCATCATCACCCTCGCGCCCCTGCACCAGCATGCTGCGATGCATGTCGTCGTTAATGCGAAGCGTCTCCAGCGTGGCGTCCTTGAGGTCCGCGCCGAACACCGCGCTACGCACCGAGAGTAGTGCCACGAGCAACGGGCCCCACAGCGGTACGAGCACCATCACAGCAAGCATGTGCCCTCGAACCGGCAGCAAGCCCAGTTTCATAAGCGTCCACAGCACCAGACACACCAGCGCATGAATTAATAGCAGTACGGTAGCAACAACAAGCGAGATCAAGCGGCCTCCCCCTCACCGTTGCCAGCGGGCGCAATGCGCTGCAGCAGGGCCACTACATCCTCGCTGCCGACGGGTTCCACCGTAATGTGCTTGGCGGCCAAGCGCGCACAAATAACGGGCAGGTCGGCCTCGGTCGCCTGACGCATGAGCAGGTAAAGTGTGTCACCATCGACCAGGCCCGCAGCGTCACTCTCGCGAATCGCCGACCCAATGGCGCCGACCAGCTCACCAACAGGCTCCATGCCCGGCACCACGCGCAAGAGCAAGAAGCTCCCCATCTTATTGTCCGCAAGCGCCTGCTCGGCGGCGAGTTCCTGGCCAAAGGCATCGTGGCTGAGAACGCACGTGCCGGCAACGCAGCGCTTATCCTGCGCCACGGCCTCGTAATCGAAGGCGCGTCCCAGCGCGCTTTCCACCAGCCCACACAGGATGCGGAACAGGTTTTGGTAGTACAGGGTCATTTGGCTTTCGGCCACGTGACGCACAAAAATCAACACGGCTGGGGCTCCATCGCGCTCGATCGCATAGCCAAACATCGGAAGCCCCGACGTCAGCGCGCGGTTCACCCACAAACCCGAAATCGCACCTTGGAGCACGGGCGCAAGGTCATCGAGCGAGAGCGAACGCGGCACATCGTTGGAAATCGCCGGGCTCGCCGCTACCAGGCGTGCAAATGCCCCGCCCGAAACATGGTAGATCGTCACCGAATCGTTCTCGAGAATCTCGCCCAGCAGCTCACAGCACTTGCGGTATATATCACGCGGGTTGAGTACGTCGAGCTCCTGTGTCACAGCAAAGATTTTGCCAAAGCTGTCGTGGCGCCCCACAATCTGTCGCTTATAGGCACGCTTGTCCTCAATCGCGTCGTGATAGAGCCGCGTTAGGAACGTGTTGCGGTTTCGCACAAGCTCGTTCTCGTCACGCTCCGCCTTAATGGCCTCGCCGTTGCGCAGCTGCACGTAGCCGCATACGGCGCCCACCACAAAGTACGCGATAAACGGCAGCCAGTTGGACGGCTCGTAGAACAGGCCCTGGAAAGTGTATCCGTACAGGGCAAAATAACTCACCGCCAGACCAATCGACGCCAACAGTGCGGCGACCAAGCCAAAGTCGAGCCCGTAGAGCGTGCCAATCAGGACCACATAAAGCAGACGATAGTCGAGCACGTTAAGCTGGGCAGATTGGGAGAACAGATGCTCCAGCACCTCGAACAGCACCCATGCGAAGCCCGTCTCCAGGCATTTAATGGGCAACGCGCGCAGCTGGATGCGATCGATCGCCGCACGAAGGGGATTGGCCTTTTTGGTACGGGTGTTAGCCCAGCGGGCGTGGATGGTCGAAAGGTCGCGCAGCAGATCATAACGCTGAAACCAGCCATAGCGTTTGCGAGCCACATCGCCTGCGGGCAACACATGGCCGGTCGACTCACCACACGCAACGGACAGCCCGGGAAACAGACCCTGGAGCGCGCCGCCCAAGTCGCCCGTTGTGCGATGGAAAGCATCTGCAACGTCGAGCGTCTCAAAGGTCGCATCCCAACTGTCAAAGACGCGATGCACCAGCACCGCTAGTTCCTCCGCGCACAACAGGGGAAACGGCGCGTCCACGGCACCTTGGAGCGCGACCGACCCGGTCGAGCATGCCTCGAACAGCGGCACCAGAAACGGATCGTTGAGCGCCGCGGACGCGGTATACAGATAGGGCGTGCACAGGATCTTGGCCTGGATGTCGTCATGCGAGGCATAGTAGCGGCACAGGTCGTTGGCCGCGCGGGCGATAATGCCCTTACCCGTTTGGGCGGCAGCATCTGCTGCATTAGCGGCATCGTCGACGCTCGCCGCGCCGCCGGTACGTTCCGCGCCCGCAGGCCCCGACACAAACAGCAGCTGCACACGGCGGCCCATACAGGCACGAAACACCGAGCGCAGCAACTCAATGTCGCCAAAGGTCTCGGTATGCGGAGTGAGATAAGTAGAGAGGTAGACCACGCGGTCGAACTCGTAAGCCTGATCCAGGTGGCGCAGCAGCTCTTTCCACGAGCCGTGGGATGATGACTCGCGCTGCGCATCGTCGGCAGCTACAACCTGAACATGGTCACCGGGGAACGCCTTGGCACAAAAGTCGTCGTCAACATACGCGGTATTGCCAACAACCAGCACCTCCATGGCGCGCCCCTTCCCTTAAATTCCACTTTTGCCATAGTCAAACATGCGTATTGTACGCTGTCAACGCAAGCCGAGGCGCCCTCAATCGTTGTACGGTTAATCTCGAGGATTTAATCTGGAGCTTTAATACCTCGATAGAATCTCATCTCTATTATCTTTGAGATACTCATCCAAATCCGGCACAGCAAATTGAACATAGCCCCTCTGAGGCGCCTGGATTACTTCTCGTGAAAGCAGCTTGGCCCTAACAGAACTCAGCTCATTCGTCTTTTTACCAAGGCGTTTGGCTAAATCCGAGGTCTTGGATTGCCTACTATCCTCGCACATGGCATACAGGTAGTTGATTTCATTACGGGAAAGACCCGAAATTGCAGGCTCGTGAACCACGTCGTGGAAACGAGCTTCGGCAAGCAGGATACCTTCATCAACATCGCGCTCACTAACGAGAGTTGATTTTTCCCGATGAAGGTTGGCGCGCTGCCAGATTGAATACCCAACAAGTTGAACTAAATACGCATAACCTTTTGTTGCTCTCGCCGCTTTTGATAGCAAATCCCCGTCGAGAGAAAGACCGGTCGCGTTAAAGCTATCACTCAAAGAAAGTGCAATCTCGATTTGATTGATAGGAGCAAGGTCTTCGGGAACCGCGCGGCGAAGAAAAGTAAGTGCCTTGCCGTTAATGAGATCCATAACGCCCGATGGCAATCCGGCAAAGGCAAGAGCGATATTGGCTTTCTCCCCAATGAGCAATTGAACTGTTGAGGCAATAATGCGCATTTCCTCAACTGGGGCATCTTGGACTTCATCAACAGCGATAAACAGGCCCTTTGAACCCTGTGCAATCTGCTTTAGTTTTGCCCGAAGGCTCATTTCGCTTGAAGAAATGTCCAACTTGGCAGAAGCAATACCAACGTTAACGCCAAGCGAAGCGGAGGAAAAAGTCAGTTGGTCTTGAATCTGCTCCATAAGATCATGCGACAAACGCGGACCAGCCGAAACAACAACGGCCTTCCAACCCAGTTCAATCGCTCGGTCGCGCAGATCGCAAAGAAGAACCGTTTTCCCCGACCCGCGCGGGCCTGTAATTCGCATAAGACGTGCGGGGGCGCCAACGCCGGACATGAGACCCTCCACGAACTCGAGAGAGATATCATCACGACCGATGATTCGAGGAGGCTCCGCACCGGCGGTCGGACGAAATGGATTGTAGAACTTGGCTTTGTCCATAACCAGAATCCTCAGACAAACGTCGCTTATATAGATTTATAAACTAGTATATATGTATATATAGCTTTATAAGCGGCTATACAATCGATAATGTAAAGAGAATTCATTGAATTAGAGGATACATTCAGGCAAAACTAACCCAACGAAACAAAAATGTGGAAATAAATGCTCAATCGTAGCCAGACGATCACCAACGCCGATCATGCACGTGCAATAAGCGCAGAGACGGCCCTGCTCCGCAAGCAAGGCCTCCAGAACTTCTCGCTTGCTCTCTCCGCGCAACGCCGTGTAATTAAACGTCGTATCGGGGGTGTTGCGTATGGCCCTCTTGGAACAAATCGAACAATTGAGCTACCTCTTCAGGTCGAGAGGATGCGCCCAGGACGGTGTTGAGAATATCCCCGGCATCGCGTCCACGCGTTTCCATAGCAGGCACCGTTGCAGCGTCCTCACCAAGAATGCGGATGTTACCGCGAGGTACCGACGCCACCACAACAGGTGAATGCGTTGTAAGTATAAACTGTACGTTTGGAAATATGCGAACCAGGTCCTCGAGAATCCGCGCCTGCCAGCGGGGATGCAAATGCAGGTCGATCTCATCGATCATAACAAAGCCGTATGGCCAACCACTTCAGACTTCAATTGTGCAGAGAAAAATGGGCAGGAGATAAGGCCTTTCGAGTCAGCGTTAGTGTAAGGATGTCGATGGCTAACCGCCAAACGCAAGCGACCCCTGTCTTAGAATCTGGAATTGCTACATAACTCATAAATCGTGGAGCCCGCAGAAACAGAGTAGCTCAACTTCGCATTTGTGAACAAAAAAGCCCAGCAAAAGCTGAGCTTATTAAACAAAAGGTGCTCCATGGCGGATTCGAACCGTCGACCTTGGGATTAGAAGTCCCCTGCTCTATCCAACTGAGCTAATGGAGCAAATAACCGCACGCCAAGCAAGCGCGAGCCCGCCAAGCGCAAATAAGTATAACCTACTTGAACTGTTCGCGGTATGCCTTGCATACCTCATCGACCGGTCCGTCCATACGAAGGTCGCCCTTCTCAATCCAAACGCACGCTGGCAGATGCGCTCAACCTGCTCCATGGAATGCGACACGAACAAAACCGCCACGTCACCGCTCTGGATAAAGTGCTGAATACGGGCCTCGCACTTTTGCTGGAAGAACACGTCGCCGACGGAAAGCATCTCATCGACGATCAGGATATCGGGCTCGGTAATGGTGGCGATTGCAAAAGCAATGCGCGCAACCATACCCGAAGAGAAGTTCTTGAGCGGCATGTCGACAAAGTTCTGCAGCTCAACGAACTCGATAATGCCATCAAAGTCGGCATCGATAAATTCCTTGGTATAGCCGACTAGCGCAACGTTCAAATAAATGTTCTCGCGTGCCGTCAGCTCAGGATCAAAGCCAGCTCCAAGCTCAATCAGAGGTGCAATGTTGCCATGAACCTTAACGCTGCCCTCGCTAGGCTCGAGCACACCAGCGATAATCTTGAGCATCGTGGACTTGCCGGAACCATTAGTACCGACCAAGCCCACGACCTCACCGCGGTGAATATCAAACGAGATGTGCTTAAGCGCCCTAAACTCCTCAAAGAACAACTCATGCTTAGCGAGCTTAATAAAACATTCTTTGAGGCTGGTCAGCGAGTCAGACGCCATGTTAAAGATCATGGTGGTGGCGTCGACCTCGACAGCCAGGGGCTGCTCGTTGTAATCAACAACAGATTCAGTCATCACAGCATTCCTTTAGATGCAGAAGATGAATTTGCGCTCGGACTTGTGGAAGACGGCTACATCTCAGGATGCCAGGGCCAAACGGCTATACTTTCTACGATTGAATGTATAAGGAGCATTGAATGTATAAGGAGCATTGATTGAATCCTGAATCTATTGCCGTCATTATCCCCTGCTACAACGAAGCCCTCACGATCGGCAAAGTCATTGACGACTTCCACCGCGAGCTTCCACAGGCGACGGTCTACGTCTATGACAACAACTCGTCAGACGATACCTCGCGCATCGCAACGGAACACGGCGCCACAGTGCGCTTTGAGCCCCGACAGGGAAAGGGCAACGTCTGCCGTCAGATGTTTCGCGATATCGACGCCGCTTGTTATCTGATGGTCGATGGCGACGATACCTACCCCGCCGAGGCGGCCAAAGCCCTTTGCGAGCCCATCCTCAACGGCATGGCCGACATGACCGTGGGCGACCGACTGTCCAACGGCACCTACGCCGAGGAAAACAAGCGCGCCTTCCACGGCTTTGGCAACAATCTGGTTCGTGCCATGATCAAATGGATTTACGGATACAGCTTCGATGACGTCATGACGGGCTATCGCGCCATGAGCCGCCCCTTTGTCAAAACGTTCCCCGTGCTTTCCGAGGGCTTTCAGATCGAAACCGAACTGTCCATCCATGCCGTCGACCACCGTTGGCGCATCAAGGATGTGCCCATTGAGTACCGCGATCGCCCCGAAGGATCCGAGTCAAAGCTCAATACCGTCAGAGACGGCATCAAGGTCATCGCTATGATTGGCACGCTGTTCAAGGACTACCGACCGCTTAAATTCTTCAGCCTCGTTGCGCTCCTGTTTGCAATAATCGGTCTTGCCCTGGGCATTCCCATCATTGTCGAGTATTTCCAGACCGGTCTTGTTCCGCGCTTCCCAACCGCCCTGCTCGCCGCATCGTTTATGTTCCTGTGCGGCTTAAGTCTCGCGACTGGTTTTATCCTCGACTCCGTGGCAAAGGTCGAAAAAAAGCAGTGGGAAGTCAATGTGTATAGCAAATACGCCTTCGGTGACTATCGCAACGACAACCCGAACGCAAGGTAAACCGCCATACCGCGCATTCCCATCGTCGTGCCGTGCTACAACGAGTAGGAATCGCTACCGACCTTCCTTTAGGAACTCACCCTGGGCGCATAGCGCCACGGCCAGGGTAACAGGCGAGGCAGGTTCACGCACCTGTTATAGTAAAAAGCATGTAAAGAGATTGTCTGCCGCCTGCGTGCGGTCCAAGAGTTGCCCGCATGGAAACTGAAGTCCCCACCACCATAGCCGCGAACGCCGGCCCCGCCACCGGCGCGCTCATACTCATCCTTTTCGCCGCCGCGGCATGGCAGGTGTGGCAGTTCTGGCGCCACCGCCGCATAGAGGTCACCACCCTTCTGTGGCAGGTTCCGTTCGTGGGTCTGCTTGGGTTCATCATCTATTGGACCGGACAAGGTTTTGTGGAAGATTGGACCGCCGATACGGGCAACACCAGCGCCACGACGGGCCTCGCCTGGGCCGCGGGCATCTGCGCCTCGTACCGCTGCTGCGTGGACCCCTCGCCCGCCTTATAGATGCAACCAAGGCGCCGATGCGCCTGCTCGCGTGCACCCTGCGCGACGCGATGTGCATCCTCGTGGCGGCCACGCTCTCCTTCCGCGCGCTCGAGGTTGCGTGGAACAACAACGTGGATCTGCTGCCGTGGTCGTCCGTGACGTTCTCCGTAGCGCTCATCGCCGCGTTCATGGCCGTGGCCTACTTCGCATTCCTGCGCCGCGGCGCCGGCCCAGCGCTCGCGGCCGTAGCGTGCGCCGGCGTGGGCATAGCGCAGAGCTTCATCTGCGCGTTCAAGGGAGCGGCAATTCTGCCAAGCGACCTGCTCGCCCTGGGTACGGCCGCCGCCGTATCCGCCGGCTACGACTACGTGCTCACGCCAGCGATGTTGGATGCGCTGGGGCTGCTGTGCATAGCGCTCGCGATACTGTCGTTGATACGCCCGCCGAAACTGCCGGTGGGCGGCAACATGTCAACTGAAGCAAGTTCAGTTGACATGCCGAAGGATCTCAAGGCGGGCAGCAACGCCCGCGAAGATTCTTCGACTACGGACGCTGCGCGTCCTTCGCTCAGAATGACAATCGGTTCCCATATCAACCGCGACGCGTGTCCCTCCTCCAATACGGCGATGGGGGCGCACACCGCACTCGGTAGCCACCCTTCGCTCGAATCGAGCGCCAGATCCGCCCTCACGCTCGCGTTACGCCGGCGTTGGAACATCGCGGCCGCTACCGCACCTGTCGTGCTCGCGGTCGTATGCGGGAACAGCATTCAGGGCTGGTTCAACAACAACCAAGTCACTGATGCACTCGAGATCGACAACACCGAAAGCCTCTACGCCGCCACGATGGACAAGTGGCGCCGCACGCAATACCTGGAGTTCGCCGAGCGCGTCTCATAACCAGTACTCCGGATGTGACCCAGAATGGCGGAAAGGCAAAGCCGCAACCGCCATTCTGGGTCACATCGAGGCGGCACATAACGATGTGTAGCCCGCTCGAGACCACAATCTGCGCAGCCTCGGGGTCGTCCCATATGTTGAACTCGGCGTACACGGTCGCGTTTCCGCCAACCATGGTGCCGCCCATGAGGACGATGCGGTCGATACGATCGGCACGCCCCGAGTACGTAAGTGGGAACAGCGTGATGTTCGTCAAGAGACCGGTTGGAACGAGCGCCATCTTGGTATCGTCGGGCAACCTGGAAATAGAGCGGGCCATCTCCACGATTGCCGGCTCATCGGACAGCTTGCGGTCGGTCACCCCTCAAGCACGGCCTCGCCCAACCCCGACACACCATGCACTCTCCTATCAGTCCGAGTATAGGACGAGCACGCCTCACGGGGGCAATCTACTTCGCGCGCGCGGCGATCAAGCCTCGAATGAGGTCGACGGTAGCCTCATAGGAATGCGGGCGGTCGAACTGTGCCGCCGCGAGCTCGCGTGCCACGCGACCCATGCGCGCGCGTCCCGCCTCGTCCTCGACAAGCTCGCAGATCACCCTGGCAAGCCCCTCGGCGTCACCCGGCACAACATTCACGCCAAAGCCGTCACGCACGACCTTCTCGCGAAACTCAACGTTCATGGACGTGTTAATCATGGGGCGTCCCGAGGCCAGGTAATCGCCTATCTTGGTGGGCACGCTCTGGGGCGCGTTCGCCACCAGCGAGTTGACCACCATGTCGGACGCCTTGAGCCAAGCCGCCA
Source organism: Collinsella sp. (assembly GCA_019414055.1). Taxonomy (GTDB): domain Bacteria; phylum Actinomycetota; class Coriobacteriia; order Coriobacteriales; family Coriobacteriaceae; genus Collinsella. The sequence continues at coordinate 19,924 of DXMV01000019.1, read as the reverse complement.
TGACACGGTACGGCATGTAGCCCAAAAGCCCAGCAGGCGCCCCGGTTCGCTCAACCGCCGCCTCGACGGATGCGCGTTCGGGGCCATCGCCAAGAATCTTGAGTCTGAGCTCGGGATGCGCCTTGGCAGCTATCGCCACAGCCTCGACGAGCGTCTCCAAGTCGTATAGTGCCGAGATATTACCCGCGTAAGTAACCCAGACCTCGCCCTCGGGCTTTTCCACGGAGCCGACGTTCTCAGCGGCGCCCGCGTCGAACTCCTCGAGGTCGTTACCCACGTACACCACGAGCTTGGGGATATCCTCGGCGCGGTCGCGGAATGGGCGCGCGGCGTACTCGTCGGACGTACCCACCACGGCGTCCGCCAACGCGTACGCGCGACGAGCTTGGCGCTCGAACGGAGCGAAGGCTATGTCGGACAGCACCGGAACGTCGAGCGCGATACGGAAGGCCTCGGGCCACAGGTCGTTCACGTCGACCACGAAGGGGATGCCGTAGCGTTTCGCGGACCGTCCCACGGCGAGCGTCACATCGTTGGGCGGAATCTGGCAGTAGATGAGGTCGTAGTCGTGGTCCACATCGAAGTACGCCGTCACGCGCTTGGCCATCACATGGTGCGCCCAGATGCGCTGGGGGCACATGTTGGCGGGATAGCTCGGCTCGGCAATGAACTTCACGTTGAACGCGTGCATGCTCGTGTCGAACGTCGCCAAATCACGCTGGCGCTTCTCCCAGTGCTGGAAGCCGCTCGTGATAAAGTCGACATTGAAGCCACGCTCCACGAGAAGCGTCGCGAGGAACGTGTAGCGCGTGGCACCCTTGACCTCATGGCCAAGCTTGGCGTCGGCGCTGAATATGGCTATGCGCGGTTTGCGGCTCATGAATCATCCCTTGGTAGCGTGCTAGTGACGGCGCTTGGAGACCAAGCGCTTGATAGAGTTGTACGAGAAGCTCAAGCGGTTGAGAAGCGTGGCCATACGGTATCGCTGCTCGCCGCGCGCCCACTGGTCTATGTCCGCACACCTCAATTCGCGTCGGAACGCCTTGGCGCGCGCACGCCCACGGCTGCGATCCTCATCGAACAGCAACGCGATGTTGTAGTGCGTGTCCACGATGAGGTGGACCTTCTCGCGCACGTAGTAGACGGACTCATCCGAAAGCCTCTCCCCGCTCGCGGCGCATACCTCGCCATGCTCGCAGCGCTCAAGGTAGTCCAGGAGCTCCATGACCACGCGGTCGTGATCGTCCCAGCGGCGCACGTAGTTCGCCTGGCTCACGGACTGGTTCTCGTTGCCCACCAGGTACTGGTACACCTCGATATCGAGGTAGCAGATGGTAGAAGCGGGCACGCTTGCCTTGACCACGTACTCATAGTCCTCGTAGAAGGTGTGCTCGAGCAGACTGATGCCGATACCGCGTAGGTAGTCCGTACGCGCGGTGAGCGTGTGGATCATGATCTGGAACACGGTGTCGCCGTTGGTGAGAACGCTGGAGAAGTCGAGCGCACGACCCGTGACAACGCCCTTGGCGAGCGGGAACGGACGCTCCTCGCCAGAAGTCATGTCAATCTCGCGCTTCTTGTCTACCACAAGGTCGCAATCGAGGTCGGCAAGACGCTCGAGTAGCTCGGCCATACCGTCCGTGTTCACCCAGTCGTCACCATCCACCACGCGGAAATAGCGCCCGCGCGCCTCGGCCAGGCCGGCGTTCACGGCCGAGCCGTGGCCTCCGTTCTTCTTGGAGATGACGCGGATCACGCCATGGCTGCGCGCGGCGAACTCCTCCGCAAGCGCACGGGTGCCGTCGGTAGAGCCATCGTCCACCACGACGACCTCGAGCTTGCCCACGAATCGCGGGTCGAGGTAGGACTCAAGACCTCGCGCGAGGTAGCTCTCGACGTTATAAGAAGGGACAGCGACGGTAAGCTGCAGCGCGCTTCCGCCCCGACTCTCAACAGCACTCATGCATACACCCCTCTCGCGGCTGACAGACCGCGCGGCATCCTATCCAACCGTCTTCGCGCTCGCGTATGCGCGCGAACACCTTCCCCGCACCTCATGCACGCAGCGACCCGCGGCGAGCATGAGGTGCGGATTGCCCCTGGCGAGCAGGGCATGGAGTGCGCGCGAGACGAGTCCCGACCTCGCCGGAGCCTCGACGATGAGTTCACGATACAGAGGGTCTGCCGTGAGCTCGGCGCAAAACGCACGGCGGGCCGCCGCGTCCATACCCGCCCGCTCGTCGAACGTGCGCTCGATGGCGCTCAGCACGTACCGCGCAAACCTAAAGCCCAAGCGCGAACGAGCGTCGGTACTGTCCAGGCCCCAACCGCGCAGCAGCTCGAACAACTCCGCCACGCGCCTGCGGTGCACCTCGTAATAGCGCGGCACGAATTTGTTCGTAAGGTTTACATTCTCGCGTTTCTGATAGCGATAAAGCGGACGACATATCACGGCGGCCGAACCCACACGACGCGCAACCTCGATATTGAAGCAGACGTCCTCGATGAGCGGTACATCCTCGAACGAGAGGCCATCGAGCACCTCTCGGCGGTAGACCTTGTTCCAAGCGTACCCGAAGAGCGTGAGCTCCTCGAGGTCGAGAATGCTCGAGCGGTATTCGTCGCGATCCAGCAGAAACGCGCTTCGCCCCGCGGCAAGCTCGATAGCCGCAGGAGAATCCGCTGCAACGACGTGACACGTGGGGGCATCGAGGTCATCCGTGCTGAAGACTGCGCCGTCCAGCGCCGGCACAAGCTCTCGCGTACCCGTAACGGCCCCGTTGTCAGCGCGGTATTCCTCGCGACAACCAAACACGACGACATCGCACGGGGTATTCGGGCGAAGCGGAAAGCTCGCAGGATCGACGACGCCTCCCATAGGAACACCAGCACCCAAGGCTATGGCCGCGCGACACTCCTCGAGAAGCTCGGGGTCGTACGTGTCGTCTGGGTCGGGCATCCATACGTAAGAGCCGCGTGCCGCCGCGATGCCGGTATTGCGCGCGCCGGACAGGCCTTGGTTCTCCTTGTGGCACACAAGACGAATACGCGCGTCTTGTGCAGCGGCCGCCTCCACGATCCTAGCCACGTTATCGGGAGAGGCGTCGTCAACGCAGATGAGCTCCCAATCCGCACACGTTTGAGCACGGACGCACGCTATAGCATCGGGCAGGTAAGCCGCCACGCCATAGCAGGGCATGATAATGGAAAAGAAGGGGCGGCGCTCGCTCGCGGCCGCCTCGTCGCACGCGCCGGACATATTAGTCGAACTGCGCCTTGTAAGCCGCGCAGACCTCGTCCACCGGGCCGATCATGCGCTCGTGGCCCTTCTCGATCCACACCGCGGAGGTGCAGATACGCTCCACCTGCTCGATGGAATGGCTTACGAACAGCACAGTCACGTTACCGGAATCTATGAAGCTCTGGATGCGGCGCTCGCACTTCTCCTGGAAAAACACGTCGCCCACGGAGAGCGTCTCATCGACGATGAGGATGTCGGGCTCCACCACGGTGGCGATGGCGAACGCGATACGCGCGACCATACCAGATGAGTAGTTCTTCATAGGCATGTCGAGAAAGTCGCGCAGCTCGGCGAAGTCCACGATCTCGTCCAGGTGCTCCTCCATGAACTGCTTGGAGTAACCCAAAAGCGCACCATTGAGGAAGATGTTCTCACGCGCCGTGAGCTCAAGATCGAAACCAGCGCCCAGCTCGATGAGGGGCGCGATGTTGCCACGAACCGTCACGGTGCCCTTCGTGGGCTCGAGCACGCCGGCGATAATCTTGAGCATGGTGGACTTACCGGAACCGTTGGTTCCCACCAGGCCGATGACCTCGCCCTTCTTAACCTTGAAGCTCACGTGCTCCAGAGCATGGAATTCCTTAAAGAACAACTCGTGGCGCACGAGCTTGATGAAGTACTCCTTGAGGGAGTTGAGCTGCTCGCTGGCCATGTTGAAGACCATCGTGACATCGTCGACCTCGATGGCGTATTCGGTGTTGGTAGCGTCTGCCATAGTGCCGCCTTAGACGTAGAGAATGAACTTGTGCTCGGTCTTCCTGAACACGAAGATACCGATGATGAGCGCGATGATGGCCCACGCGATGCACATGAGGAGCACCGTGGGCGTGGGGTTCTGCTGCCACAGGAAGATGTCACGCATGAACTCGAGGTAGTTGTACATGGGGTTAATCTTCACCAGCATGATGATCCAGTGCGGGGCGCCCTTGTCGATAAGCAGGGAGAGGTCCCAGAAGATGGGCGTGAGGTAGGTCCACGCGATAATGACGACGCTCCACAGGTGGATGATGTCGCGGAAGAAGACGGAGAGCGCGCCGATGGCCATGCCCACGCCAATGCAGAAGAGCATCAGCAAGAACAGGCACAGGGGCAGCCAGATGAAGTGCCACGTGGGCATAACCTGGAAGAACAGCATGACGATGGCCACGGCGATGAGCGAGAAAGCGAAGTTCACGAGCGCGAACAAGATCTTCTGCACCGGGAATATGTACCGGTTGACCTTGACCTTCTTGAGCAGGGGCGCGGCGTCGATGATGCTCGTGAGCGCCGCGCTGGTGGAGTCGCTCATGAGCGAGAACGTGACGTTGCCCACGATGAGGTAGAGCGGGAAGTTGGGGACGTTGCTGCCAAACATATAAGAGAACACGATGGACATGACGATCATCATGAGCAACGGGTTGAGAACGCTCCACAACACGCCGAGGAAACTACGACGGTACTTGAGCTTGAAGTCCTTGGTGACGAGCTGTTCGAGGATGAGCAGGTCCTTCTTATACGGACGCGGGACCTTTTCGGTTGCGAGAGTTTGTGAGGACACCGATGACGCCTCCCTATTAATTGCACGTTAGCGGCAGATGCCGCTCTTGCTGAACAACGTATGATAGCACAGGGACACTTGCGCGATTTCTCGCCTCGACGAGCTGCATACAATCAGGAGAGTCGGGTGCGCGCTTGTGGACAGGCGCGATACATTCCAAGGTCTATCTCGGAAACGCGTGACAGCACGGCCAGGGCTGAGGGCGCAGCAGCGCCCTCAGTCGAAGGTTCTCGGAGCGAGCTACAGCCCCTCTAAAGACCCTTCTGATACGTCGCCTTCAGCAACTCCGCTCAGGGTAACAATATGCCAATTCGCCCGAAGCCCGCCGATCGGGGCGGAAAACGATGCCCGAGGGTACCCCTACCCCTTCGCGTTCTCCTTCGCGCGGGCGCGGGCGACCTGCTTGCCGCCCACAAAGCTGCCAACCTTGTGCGCCAAACCGGCCACGCCGTTGGTGCGCACGAAGAACGCCGCCTCGCTCGAAAAGTACCTCAGTCGCGGCCACACCGACACGCGGCGGCCGGTAATGCCCATCTGCTCCAAGTAGAAGCGCTTGCGCTTGGGCGAGAGCTTGGGGTGCCCGAGCACGATGTCGGCATCCATGCGCGAGAACACACGGCGTGTGCCGTCCTGCACGATGGGGTTCTCCCAGCCATCGTCCACGATTCCGCCGTGGATGTAGTTGAAGCCGCGCATGTAGTGCGCCTCGAGGATGCCACGGTCGGTCACGTGTAGGCGCTCGAGGATGTCCGTCATGTCACACCAGCGGTCGAACGGCAGAGCGACAGCCGCGTCCTTCTTGTGGTTGTACGTAGCGCCGGGCAAATCGCAGCGGTAATGGTAGAACGCCTCGTCGAACGTCATGATGGCCTTGGCTTGGCAGAATGCCTCGATGAGGAACGGGTTGTCCGCCCAACCGGCGCCCGGGTACGGAACAAAGCGAATGCCGCACTCGTTCAAGAAGTCGCGACGGTAGATGGCGCTCCAGATGCTGGGGTGCTGTTCCACCATGATGGGCAGGTCGGCCAGGGTCACGGGACGCGTGGTGTTGGGCAGGCGGTGCGCCAACACGCACCGCTGCTCGTACTGCGTGTCCGGATCGTCCCAATCGTGCACATCGATCCAAGGACACTTTACAATATCCACGGGGACGTCCACCAGCGCGGCGCGGCTGAGCATGCACTCGTACATGACCGGATCGATCCAGTCGTCCGGCTCGACAACAGAGACCCACGCGCCATGGGCCATCTCCAAGCCGCGATTACACGTGGCGCCGTAGCCCTCGTTAGGCTTATCGACAACGATCACACGCGAATCGCGCGCCTCGAACTCGCGCAGAATGGCGAGGGAGCCGTCCTTCGAGCCATCGTTTAAGCAGATGACCTCCAGCTCGCGGTGCGTCTGCGAGCAAATACTCTCCAAACATTGAGCAAGGTACTTTTCCACGTTGCATACGGGGATGATGACGGAAACGAGCGCGGAAGCGTCGGATTTCATGCAGGACGACCTTTCATAGGGCATGGTTAAGCTGCAGCAAGTCTTAATGAACAGCAGCCTTCCTAGAACCCGAAGTCATATTCATATCAGAAGTAGGATACCAAGGATACGCCACCAACGTGCCCCCTTTGCTATTATTTTAATCGCAACATCATACTTTAGGGGATGCAGGCATTTCGCCTCGCCCGCGACGCCTCGCCACCCCATTACTCCTTAGCAGATCGGATTCCCCATGGCTGCATTGCCCTTAACCGCTAACATCTCCCAGGTTTTCGAAGCCGAGCACGGACACGTGGTCTACCGCGCCGAGCTTCACGGCTGCGGCACCGGCGCGGACGTGCAGCTTCCCAACCCCGCGGACTTTGCCCTCACCGGCAAGAACGGCGCCCCGCTTGCCGCGAACGCACACACCCGCTTCTACATCCTGGAGCCCCAAACGCCCGGATGCGCGCCCATCCTGTCCATTCTCACCACCGGCTCCACCGCCAATTTCACCCTTACCTACCAGGGCATTTCGCTCGACACCATGACGGGCCGCCGCCGCGAACGCATGCGTATCCGCCGCGACCTCGACATGGTGAATCCCAGCATCGACGGCGCGTACGCGAGCTACCCCAAGCCCCAGCCCCTGCCGGAGGGCTCCATCCCCCAAGACTTCCACCCACTCGTGAGCATCATCTGCCCCCTGTACAACACGCCGCTGCCCTACCTGCGCGACATGATCAACTCGGTACTCGCGCAGACCTATACCACCTGGGAGCTCGTGATGGTAAACGCGAGCCCAGACAACGAGGGCATGCAGGAAGCACTGGCCACCTACGCGGACCCGCGCATCAAGACCATTGACTTCCCCGAGAACCTAGGCATCGCCGGCAATACCAACATAGGCATTCGCGCCGCCACGGGCGACTACGTGGCTTTTGCCGACCACGACGACACGCTCTCGCCCTACGTGCTCGAGCGCTATATGGCTTTCGCGGCCCAGCACCCCGATGCCGACCTGTTCTATTGCGATGAGGACAACTTCGAGAAAGACGATGACGCCGGCTACGCGCCGCGCTTCAAGCCGGACTTCAACCGTGACCTGCTGTACTCGTATAACTACGTGGTGCACATGCTCATGGTGAGCCGATACGTGCTGGGCCGCGTGGAGCTTTCGGGCGACGAGATGTCCGGTGCGCAGGACTACGACCTTTCGCTCAAGGCCGCCGAGCATGCCCGCCGAATCTGCCACATTCCCGAGGTCCTCTACCACTGGCGCGTGCACGCCGGCTCCACCAACGGCGGCGTTATGGAGTCAAAGCCCTATGCCATCGCCGCCGGCGAGCGGGCGCTCAACGCGCACTTCCACCGCCGCGGAATCGCCGCGACCGCCCACGCCACGGACATCCCCTGCGTCTACCGTGTGGACTACGCGCCCAACGGCAAGAGCGTTGACGCCGTGGTCATGAGCCTAGACACCATGCGCACCGAACGCGCCCTAGCATCCATCGAGCACCTAGACGGGATTGCGGGCACGGTCGCGGTCGCGCATCCCAAAAGCCTCAAGGCAGTAGCCGAGCACGCGCTCGACACGCTCGATAGCGAGCTCATCCTCTTCGCCACGGATGCCGTGGAGTTCACCGACCCCGCCTGCGCAAAGACCCTCGCAACCTACTTCTGCCGCAAGGAGGTGGGCGCGGCCTACCCCAAGCTCTTCTACCCCGACGGCCTGGTGGCCCAAGCCGGCACAGTGCTTCTGAACGACGGGTGCCCGGTAGCGCCCAACCGCAACTTCGTGGACAACATGGGCGGAGGCTATGCGGGCCTCGCCGAGGTGACATACGATACGAGCATCTCCACCCCGGACGCCTTCATGGTGCGCCGCGCAGACCTGCAAGCCGTGGTAGACAGGATGCGCGAACACGGCGACCTGCTCACCGAGGCTATGGAGCTCTCGTTCCTCCTACGCGAGATGAACCGGGTCGTGGTGAGCACCGCGCATGCACGCGCCACCACCCATGGCAGCTCCTACATGGAAGCCCGCGACCTCAGCGCCGCCTACGGAAGCACCCACGCCCTACACCGCCTGTGGCGCCGCTGGCCCTCCATGCGTGCCGACGTACTCGCGAATCCCAATGTTGAGTATACGAGCGGCTATCCGCGTCTCAACATCGAGCGAAACGAGGACGCCGAGACCAAGCGAATCTACACTAGAGGGGTTCTCTCAAGCATCAAACACCGCATCTTGGGATAGTCACGCAATTCCACCATCACCAAGTTCAACCTCATGACCCCTGGTCGCGATGACGAGGACACCGCCGCAGAGCACGCGGTCAGGATCATCACGCTCGTCGTGGCCGACAACCCCGTTCCCGGCAGGAAGGCGGCGTGACATGGGCTGGAATGACGGCGTTCTAGGTGGTCCTCGGTTCCCCGGGCAGCCTGCGGCTACCCTCGAGAAAAACTGTCGGATTCACTTAAGAAGTCGGCGCGATATCTATAATCGCCGCCAACGTTTAGAATGCCAAAAAATCGGTCCCTCGAGACTCCTCGAGGGACCGATTCATTACACGAGCGTCTTGAGGTACTCCCCCAGCCCTTCCTCCCAGTCGGGCATGTGGAAGCCGATCGACTCGAGCCTGGAAAGGTCGAGCGCGGAGTGGACCGGGCGCGGGGCGACGGGGCCCGCGGCGTTCGCGTAGTAGTCGGCGGTCGACACGGGCACGACCCTCTCCCCGTTGCCGTTGGCGGCCTCGAAGACGGCGCGGGCGATGTCCGCCCAGCTCTTCACGGCGCCGGAGCCCGTGCAGTCGTAGGTGCCGCAGGGGGCGTGCGTCCCCAGCACGTGGAAGATGGCCTCGGCCATGTCGCGCGTGAAGGTCAGGCGGCCCAGCTGGTCGTCGACCACGGTGACCTGCGTGAGCCCGTCCTCGGGGTCGGCGACGCGGTCGGACAACCCCTTCATCGTCTTGACGAAGTTGTGCCCCTCGCCGATGACCCAGCTGGAGCGCATGATGTAGTGGCGCGGGCACCCGGCCACGGCGATGTCGCCGGCGGCCTTGGTCTGGCCGTAGACGGACAGCGGGCTGAGGGGCTCGTCCTCGGTGTGCACCTCCACGGTGCCGTCGAAGACGTAGTCGGAGGACACGTGGACCAGCGTGATGCCGTGCCCGGCGCAGGTGCGGGCGAGCAGGGCCGGGCCGGTCGCGTTGGCCTTCCAGGCGGTCACGCGGCCCTCGGGGGTCTCCGCTTTATCCACGGCGGTGTAGGCGCCGCAGTTGATGACGGTGCCGTAGAGCGACCAGTCGTACTGCGCGTAGGCCTCCGGGTCGGACATGTCGAAGGTGTCGATGTCGCAGAAGTCGAAGCCCTTGGCGACGCCGCGCTCCTCGGCGAGCTTGCGCACTGCATGGCCCAGCTGGCCGTTGCAGCCGGTGACGAGGGTGCGCTTCGGCGCCATGGGGACGACGTCCTTCAACATCGGGTGGTTTTTGTCCGCCTCGGAGACGGTGGCCTGGTCCAGCGGGATCGGCCACTCGATGGCGAGCTCGGGGTCGGCGAGGTTAACGAAGGTGTAGGTCCTCTTCAGCTCCAGCGACCAGTGGGCGTCCACCAGATAGGTGTAGGCGGTGCCGTCCTCCAGGGCCTGGAAGGAGTTGCCCACGCCGCGCGGGACGTAGATGGCCTTGGAGGGGTCGAGCACGGTCGTGTAGACCTTCCCGTAGGTGGCGCTGCCCTCGCGCAGGTCCACCCAGGCGCCGAAGACCGAGCCGCGGGCCACCGAGATGAACTTGTCCCAGGGCTCGGCGTGGATGCCGCGGGTGACGCCCCTCTTCTCGTTGTAAGAGACGTTGTTCTGGACGACGCGGAGGTCGGGGATGCCCAGGGCGGTCATCTTGGCGCGCTGCCAGTTCTCCTTGAACCAGCCGCGCGAGTCGCCGTGGACGGCGAGGTCGACGACCTTGAGGCCCTCTATGCCGGTCTCGGTTACGGAGAGGTCCTTCTCGAATGCGATGTCAGCCATGTGGGAAAAGCTCCTATCGACGATACGGTGGTTGCGGGCGCCCCGGGCGGGCCGCAGGATCATCCCCATGCCCTGCGGTCCGCCCGGGGCGCCCCGCGGTGCGGGATGCCGGGGTTCGGCCTACTGCCCCTGGGCCTTATACCTGGCCTCGGTGGCCTCCTTGGCCGGGCGCCACCAGGACTCGTTCTCGACGTACCAGTCGATGGTGGCCTTGAGGCCCTCGGCGAAGTCGGTGTGCGCCGGCCTCCAGCCCAGCTCGCGCTGCAGCTTCGTGCTGTCGATGGCGTAGCGGCGGTCGTGGCCGGGGCGGTCGGCGACCCAGTCGAAGTCCTCGGGGTCCTTTCCCATCGCCTCGAGGATCATGCGGAGCACGGTGATGTTGTTCTTCTCGCCGTCGGCTCCGATGAGGTAGGTCTCCCCCATGCGGCCCTTGGTGAGGATGTCCCAGACGGCCGAGGAGTGGTCCTCGGTGTGGATCCAGTCGCGCACGTTTTCGCCCTTTCCGTAGAGCTTGGGGCGCACGCCGTCGACGATGTTGGTGATCTGCCTGGGGATGAACTTCTCCACGTGCTGGTAGGGGCCGTAGTTGTTGGAGCAGTTGGAGATCGTGGTGCGCAGGCCGTAGGTGCGGGTCCAGGCGCGCACGAGCATGTCGGAGCTCGCCTTGGTGGAGCTGTAAGGGCTCGACGGCTTGTACGGAGTCTCCTCGGTGAACTTCGCCGGGTCGTCGAGCGCCAGGTCGCCGTAGACCTCGTCGGTGGAGACGTGGTGGTAGCGGACGTCGTATTTCCTCACGGCCTCCAGCAGGCGGAAGGTGCCCTCGACGTTGGTACGCAGGAACGGCTCCGGGTCGGCAATGGAGTTGTCGTTGTGGCTCTCGGCGGCGTAGTGCACGATGGCGTCGTGGCCCGGGACGATGCGATCCAGTAGCTCTGCGTCGCAGATGTCGCCCACGACGAGCTCAACGCGGTCGGAGGGGAGCCCGGCGATGTTCTCGGGGTTGCCGGCGTAGGTCAGCTTGTCCAGGACGGTCACGTGCACCTCGGGGTGGTTGTCCACCACGTAGTGCACGAAGTTGCTGCCGATGAAGCCGCAGCCGCCCGTGACGATGATATTCTTGGGTTCAAAGATCTCAGACATTATTCTCCTTATTTACGCAGCTTGCTGCTCAAGGCGTGCCACAAGCTGCTCTTCGGAATGGACAAACTCAAACGGTTCGTACTCGCCATATGCGGAAGGACGACTGATGGTAACGAGCTGAAGGTCAGAAGTGCCAAAACGACCCTGCACCCTTAGCATCATCTCAACAAGCTCCTTGCCTGGTTTAACGGCCATCACCAGCGAACCTTGCTTAGAAAACCACTTAGCAACCAGATAGCGCATCAGCCAACTCCCTTCTGAACTCAGCTTCATCATGAATCAAACCAGCCTCGTAGCGCATTCGCAAGAAGGCACCAATCGAAGAATCAACGGCCTTCTTATACAAATACTTGTGAAGCCAGTTATTTAACTGCCTATCAAAAAAAGTATTGTACTGGAGCTCTATCGGATAACAGCGAGCTTCACGCACATAATAGAGATAAACGCCACGATAACCGTCGTCTATGGCTTTACCAGCAGATAGATCAACGACTTTAAAATCAGAACCGCTTAACGCAAGAACGGACTCATAAGAATCAACAATGGATCGAAAGCCGAGCAGATCATTAAAAACTTTACGCACTTGATGATCGGGCCAATAACGATCCAACTTAAGCTTGATAGACTGAAGAGATTTAATCCGACTGTCTATAGGCAAGTCAACCAAGGCTGGTTGGCCTTGATACCACTCATTAACTCGAAAGAGCTCATCAAGCAGAAGGTCACGATCAAAATAATGCAGGTTCTTCTTAAACGATATCCCCAGCTCGCTTTTATAAGAAAGGGATGAGAGCAGCTCAACGGAGAGGCCATCGCGCTCCAAAATGTCGGTCATATCTCATCCCTTTCCACCGGGCAATTAGTACTCGCGCGGGCTGTTGACGATCTCGCCGGCGGCGACCTTCTTCAGGTGCTGGCCGTAGACCGACTTGCCGTAGGCCTTCGAGGCCTCCTCGAGCCCGGCGGTCGTGATCCAGCCGTTCTCCCAGGCGATCTCCTCGGGGACCGAGACCGGCAGGTCCTGGGAGTGCTCCACGGCGCGGACGAACTCCGCCGCCTCGTGGAGGCTCTCCATGGTGCCGGTGTCCAGCCACGCGTACCCGCGGCCCAGGGTCACGACGGACAGCGTCCCCTCCTCCAGGTACATCTGGTTGAGCGTGGTGATCTCCAGCTCGCCGCGGGCCGACGGCCTCACCTCATGCGCCTTGGCGGCCACGTCGCCCGGGTAGAAGTACAGGCCGGTGACGGCGTAGGAGCTCTTGGGGCGCTCGGGCTTCTCCTCGATGGAGACGGCCCTCCCCTCGCCGTCGAACTCCACGACGCCGAAGCGCTCGGGGTCGTCCACGTGGTAGCCGAAGACCGTGGCGCGACCCGACTCGGCGTTCTGGACGGCGCGCGTCAGGTGGCGGCTGAGGCCGTTACCGTAGAAGATGTTGTCGCCGAGCACCAGGGCGCACGGCTCGCCGGCGATGAACTCCTCGCCGATGGTGAACGCCTGCGCGAGGCCGTCCGGGCTCGGCTGCTCGGCGTAGGAGAGGTTGACGCCATAGCGCGAGCCGTCCCCGAGCAGGCGCTCGAAGTTGGGGAGGTCGGTCGGGGTGGAGATGACCAGGATGTCCCGGATGCCCGCCAGCATGAGGGTGGACAGCGGGTAGTAGATCATGGGCTTGTCGTAGACCGGAAGCAGCTGCTTGGAGGTCACGAGCGTGAGCGGGTAAAGGCGGGTGCCAGACCCGCCGGCGAGGATGATGCCTTTCATGTAGTCCTCCGTGTCATATAACTCAATTTGTTACGACTTATATAATAAACTCTATCGGTCATATCAATTAAAAAATATATGAGCGATACCCATTGAACAGGGCGACTAATTGCCTCAGCACGGAAAGAGCGTCAGGAACAGTGAAGATTTACATCGCAGCTCATAAGCACTTTGACATTGATGCACAGGCGCCTTACCAGCCGCTCTTCGTCGGGGCAAGCTCCATTCCAACGGAAAATCGACAAGCTGGATGGCTGTACGACGATCAAGGCGATAATATATCCCAAAAAAACAAGCACTACTGTGAGCTTACCGGCCTCTATTGGATATGGAAGAATTCTCCTGAGTCGATAGTTGGGCTCACGCATTATCGAAGGGCATTTGAGTCCCCCAACGACTCGAAGCAGATGCTCAGAGACTATGAAATTGAGAACATTCTTACTAAGTATGACTGTATTGTTGCAGCCAAAGAACCCTGCACAAGCTCAGTCGGATGCAACTTAATCACTGTTGCTGAGCAATATAGAATGATCCACTCTTCGACAGACCTGCTACAGGCAAGGGAAATCATCAGGACGAAATTCCCTGGCTACTTGGATGCTTTTGATGATGCAATTTGTGAGGAGTGCTCTTTTTCGCCATGCAATATGATTATTTGCAAAAAAGAGCTGATGGACCGATATTGTAAATGGCTTTTCAAAATCGAAAAAAAGCTTGAGAAGCGAATTGACTATATAAGTGGTCGCGATAGCTATCAACAAAGGATGCCTGGCTTTATCTCAGAACGACTATTCAATGTCTTCCTTAAAAAGGAAGACATAAGATGCTATGAATGTCACATCTTTAACCCAATAAATAAAGAGGCCCTTACGATCGATCAAAGCACGTGGCCTCAAAGGAGACCGCAACTTACATACGCTTGCTCTACGGATGCTATATTTAACGGAGTAGACTATTCATCTGTATTTGATTATTCCTTTTATGTAAATCATTACGAGGATTTATTCGATAGATATAAAGACGACCCCCATGGAGCGCTGGAACATTTTATTGCAATCGGCATTAACGAACATCGAGTTGCGCATCCTCATTTTTCTATTGGCTCTCTTCTGAATGGAAATCCCGATTTAAGAAGTAAGTGCAGCGGGAATCTCGAAGCAACGCAAATGTATATAGCGAATCCTAAAGAGTATATGCATCCGATTGGGTATGAAAATATTCATCCGCTAGACGAGCAAAGCAATTCAACTATGGCCACATGGCATGAACGTCGAATTACAGCAGCGCGCATTCGATACCAAGAAAGAATAGAGAGGCTACCTGTACTGGGTTAATTCAATGTAAGAATAAACCCTAGATCAAAGTGAAATAGCACAGACATCTTCAGTGCAACGGAAAGGTAAAATGAAATGAAAATTAACATGGATTGTATTTGCCGTGGAAGCGGGAAGGTGTACGTTCTCCTAAAGAATGTTGAGACAGATGCATCAAATATTCAGGTGACAGCAGCAAAGAGCGACGGAACGACAATACCAAGCTCAATCTATCCATACGAGTCAAATAACAATCAATACGTCATAGTTCTTCCCGACCTCGGAACTGGTGATTGCAATATTCAGATTAATGATTTGAGCGCGCAATATGCCTACAATGCCATTAAAATCAGCTTTGGCACGGCAAAATGGGCGTCAAGACTAAACTACAAAATTAAAAATGATTTGTCCCATTCCATAAGGAACTATGACGATAAGCATGACCTGGATGTAGCAAGCATGCGTTTTCACGAGTTTATCGAAGATGGAGATGAGGCCATTCTGCGTTGCTCTGTAAAACTTCCTCAGCGCGACAACAACAAAATTGTTATCAACTGCTTCGATACCTCAATGAATCGCATTGAGATCGAGCCAATCACCACCGATGACATTACGATTCCGTTGTGGTTTGCCCCCAATAAAAAACGTCGCGAGATTCAATACTCGGTCCGAATCCCAAATAGCACAAATAGGTTAATCTTCACAATCGAAGACGACAACCATCCGAGCTTTAACAGCTTCGCTGTTGTGGACAATGAAGAGCTCGAAAAGCTGCGCATTTTAACCACGTCGAAGATGAAACCCATTTCGATTGATCCATCTGCATATCCAAAATGGCTTGAACAACACAAGGCAAGCTCGGCGATGCTCGAAAAACAATCGATGGTTACCTTCAAGAAAATGCCTTTGTTTAGCATCGTCGTTCCCCTATTCAACACACCCGATAATTTGTTCAGGGAAATGGTGGAATCAGTTCTTAAACAGAGTTATGCGAACTGGGAGCTTGTGCTGGTCAATGCAAGCCCAGATAACAGTACGCTTGTAGATATGATCGAAACCGCCAAGAATAAAGACGCTCGCATTAGGGTGATAGAGCTAGCGAACAATTCCGGCATTTCCAGAAACACTCTTGAGGGGACAAAAGCAGCGAATGGAGATTTTATTTGCTTCTTAGACCACGACGACACTCTCGAACCCTCGGCGCTTTATGAATATGCGCATGCGATAAATGCTAAAACCAATATCGATCTGATTTACTGCGACGAAGACAAACTGTTTGCAAATGGCAGCTATGGTGATCCGTTCTTTAAGCCAGATTTAAGCATCGATTTGCTGCGGAGCGTTAATTATATTTGTCATTTTCTTGCAATCAGAAAAACATTATTCGATTCTCTAGAGTACGGTGACGAGCAGTACGATGGAGCCCAAGACCACGACTTGACGCTTAAAGCGATCGAATGCGCGCGGAACGTGGCACACGTGGCTAAAATCCTGTACCACTGGAGAATTACCGAGAACTCAACTGCAGGCGACCCGAACTCAAAGCTATATGCATGGGATGCTGGTGTCAAAGCTGTACAGGCCCATTTGGACAGGCTTGGAATTGCAGCGAAAGTTTGCCGCGGAAACGACCCCTTCACTTATAAAGTTGACTATGCAGTTCCAGAAAGTCATCCACTTGTTTCAATTGTTATTCCGACAAAGGACCACCCCACTGTTCTCGATACGTGCATTAAGTCGATCATAGAACGCTCAACGTACGATAACTACGAAATCGTCATTATCGAAAACAACAGCGAAAACCAAGAAACATTCGAGTACTATTCCGAATTAGAGAAAAGGTATCCCGATACTATTCGCATCGAATATTGGGATGCAGAATTCAATTTCTCAAAACTGATGAACTTTGGCGCTAGCAAAGCAAAGGGCGATTATCTTCTCTTGTTAAACAACGATACAGAAGTTATAACCCCAAACTGGATTGAAAACATGCTGGGCATTTGTTCGCGAAAAGAAGTTGGCATTGTTGGTGCGAGACTTTTCTACAGCGACAATACTCTGCAGCATGCAGGCGTCGGTATCGGAGGGATTGGAGCCGGCCATCTCGGAAAAGACTACCCCAGAGGTAAATGGGGCTACTTCAATCTATGCGATCGCACGCAAGATTTAAGTGCCGTGACCGCAGCATGCCTCATGACAAAGAAGGCTGTTTTCGACGAAGTCGGCGGTTTTAGAGAAGAATTGGCTGTTGCTTTTAACGATGTTGACTATTGCCTCAAAGTGAGAAGCCACAACTACCTGGTTGTATATACACCCGATACCGAGCTGTATCATTATGAGTCGTTATCGCGAGGCTATGAAATTAGCGATGAAAAGAAAATGAGGTTCCATAGTGAATACTCATTGCTCAACTACCTATGGCCAGAGTACTACGTGAAAGGCGATCCGTATATAAACATAAATATCGTCAGCGGAAATCTGTATTATCAAATTTAAAAGACACTATGACGCTGATAATATGAACGCGTAAAGAAGGAAGAAGGGGACTGCCGGTTTTACCGGCAGTCCCCTTCTTCCTAATTTTTGTCGGTGGCGAAATAACCCAAGCCACTCTACGCATAAGGGACCTACATACAAGTTGCGATACTAATAAAGCGAATGAGATACAAACAGTTCATTAGACACATACCGAGAGTAATGAAGATAATTGATGATGACTTAAAACTAAATAACCGAGTTCTTAGACCAAACATCAATACAGGTAAAGCAGGAAGAAAATATCGGCCCTGAACACCCTGAATTACTTTTTCGTAATTGAACGTCCAACCCAGCCACATAGACGCGATAGAACCGAGTGCAGCCAAAACAAAGGCAATAATGAACAGAGCGGAACAAGAAGGACTGAGGAATGAAGGCTCATCCTCAGAATCAAGGCAGCAGATAAAACCAAACAACAAATACGGAATCATATAGAAGGCTGGAAAACGCAGGTTTTCCTGAAACCATCCAAGGGAATAGCCCAAAGTTGTTTCCCAATAAAAATCTCCTAATGAATCTAAGGTCCTAAAGAAAACCAGAAAACTATTTCTCGGATGCAAAATAATATCGTTGAGAGTGTAAAATTGCGCGGCCTCCATGCCACGAGTAACACCCGAGGGCTGAGAGACTAATCCGCTCATTGATGCTATGCGAAGCGCTAAGACGGAAACTACGACAGCAAGGACTAATAACAATTTGCTATAACGTCCGATTCTCTCATCTTGGAATTTCGAAAGGGGTACGAATAGTCCAAGCAATACCAGCCCAGAATATATAACCTTACACGGAGCCAAAAAAGCAGAGATGGCCAAATAGAAGAATATTTCTTTATATCCTACCGATCGTTGTTCACCGAAAAACCCACGCATCAAACAAGCGAATAGTATGAGCGAATATGCAATAATTCCCGAATCATAAGAGTATGATGCAACCAGATGAAGCGTCATAGGTAGCAACGATACAAACACTATGACCGACTTGCCCCTAGGAGCAATTCGATATGCAAAGAAAGCGCAGAAGCAAAAAAATAGAGCAGAGCCAATTCGACCCATATAAAACGCAGGATAAGCTCCAAGCCCAAAAAACAGTCCTATCTGTAAACCGATGATAGAACCTATTTTTGCAGCAACATTCTCGCTGCCGACACTAAAAGAAAACTCACTGAATGGAATCAGCTTTCCGCTTCCAAACAATGAAAAACCATCGATAATAGAATCAAATGAAGCCGAATTAATCGCATCACCCGGCTGACGACTATTGTAGAGTGCGTAATCAATATCTCGCACCAGGAAAGTGCCGTCTTTAGTCATATGAGCATTAAATGGAAGGCTATCAACCAACCAATAAGTCGAAAAGTAATGATGACCCTCATCGGGTACGGTGAACGGAGGGAAAATAAAGCAAAATATGATTAAAAATGATATGAGCAGCGATAAGAATACCCACTCACTTTTTAGGCAATCCTTTTCACCAGTAAATCCGCTGCCAAGTGCAATAATTAAGAATAAGCAAGCAACAATCGTAAGTAGAACAAGCGATCTGGGATTATTCAGGTACCAGAAGACTGAATAGATCGCGAAAAAGATGACAAAGGCAATGAATGCGGACTTATATCTTACGAAACTTGTCATGGGAATCCTTTGAATTCAAACTCAATATAGAGACAGAGAAATTGCGGGGATAAGTCTTAAAATGCGGAATGGCGATTGCCATTCAAGACAATCCTAAGAATAATCTTAACTTTTTTTCTGCCTTAAATATCAATTTAATTCGAACACTTCCCGCATTCATCCGTGCAGCTGCGGATGAATGCGGGAATCTAATAACTAAAAGCAATTAATTGAAGCCTAATAGAGAAAGCAAAAGCTATCGGATGAAATACAAGAGAGAAACTTCGAGTTTCCTACTACTTCAAATATAGTAGGTCATAAATTGTTGCATTAAGACTTTCGCCGTAGCCAATACCCGGGACAGCCCAACGACCATTAAGATCTGTCGTCTTAGGCGCGCATCCACGTGATACAAACGAAAATCGTGGATCAACGCACAAATTATTCAAAGGCTCAGTCGTTGCGTATGCTTTCAGGTGCTGGACTTGAGCTCTAAGCCCCTCTCGAACAGAAGCAAACGTATAACCGGGATGACCGGGGCCAGTCGCACCTAAACCGCCAAAATTGCACTGATCTGGTTGAACCAAATTCCCAAATTTCAGATATCCCGTCTCCTTCATTACCTGAGCATATAAAACCTCTGGGCATACTCCTTCGGCGCTAGCCTCTTCATAGAGAATCTTGCAGAACTCTAAAATAGAATCCGCTCCCTTATCTTTATAGGAATTAGCAGGATAAGAATGATCGCCAACAGTGCTTAAGTAATGAGCTGCAGCAATTTGATAAGAAGAAAAAGAGGGTGACATAATGAACCCCTCGTAGCCGGTCATACTCGAACCATCACGGCCTTCTTTAATACCAAACGTAAGATAGTGATTGTAGTATGCCTTCAAATCATTTCCGTACGCCTGACGAAGATCCAGATAACGAGTTTTATAGCCATAGACGTCGAAGGCCTCGTTGCCGCGGCGGCCCTCGCCCATGCCGAAGCCGACGAAGTGGCGAAGGACCGCCGAGTCGTCGAGCATGGTCACCCCGCCGTAGGTCGTCTCGGTGTATGCCGAGCGGACGTCGCCGTTGTTCTCCAGGTAATACTCGGGGTCGTAGACCGCCGAGTAGTCGACCCCGCCCGCCTTCGTAGCGGGGTCCCTCAGGGAGGCGCAGCCGCTGGCGTGGCGGCCCTCGCCCTTGCCCCACTTAATGTAGTGGCGGTAGTAGCTGGG
>DXMV01000018.1 GCA_019414055.1 Collinsella sp. | reverse complement strand
TTGCCCACTTTCGGACACCCTGGGCAGGGTGTCCGAGATACCGTCGCCACGAAACCGGGGCATCTACTACTTTTTAACCCGACCCCTCGACCACAACCTTTGTTTCGCGAAAACCGCAAGCCGTCTACCTGCGGTTTTTATTTTGCCAGCGGCGGTGTGGTCGAGGGGTGCCGCCCAAAAGTAGTAGATGGGCGGGTTTCGTGTCAGCGTCCCGCGGGGGCGCCCGGCCAAACGCAGTAGATGCCCCGGTTTCGTGGCGGGCGGCCCAAAAGGCGGCGGGACGGGCCCCGGAAAGGTGGGCGGCGGTATCGCCGCCGCCCGCGGGGCGCGCCCCGCGGGCGGGATCGGGCCCCGAGGTGCACACGCCCGGGCTCCCGCACCCACCGCCCCGCGGGCGGGTCCGGGCGTCACGGTCCCCGCGCGTCCCGAGCCAGCGGCCGCGCGATACGCCACGCACCCGTTACGCTCCGCCGAAAGTTTTTCCAGAATTGTCCTTGCATCGGCGGGGGAGTTCCCGTATAGTACTTCTTCGCACGGGGGCGTAGCTCAGCTGGGAGAGCGCTTGACTGGCAGTCAAGAGGTCAGGGGTTCGATCCCCCTCGTCTCCACCCGAGCATTGAATGAGGCTCCAACGCAAGTTGGGGCCTTTTTTCATATAGGCACACAAGGTCAAAGGCGGCACCATGATCCTCCTGGTCGACAAGATCGAAAAAAGCTTCGGCGCGCGCGTCCTCTTTAGCGGCGCGTCCTTCCAGATCAACCCCGGCGAGCGCTTTGCGCTCGTGGGCCCCAACGGCGCCGGCAAAACCACCATACTCAAAATCATCATGGGTATCGACAGCCCCGACGCCGGCCAGGTCCAGTACGCCAAGGACTGCCAGGTGGGCTACCTAGAGCAGGAAACCAACCTGGAGCAAAAGGACACTACCATCCTTGCCGAGGTCATGGCCGCCGCCAAGGAAATCCGTCGCATGGGCGAGCGCGCCAACGAACTGCAGGCCCAGATCACCGAGCTCTCCGAGCAGGGCAAGGACGTCGACGCGCTCCTAAACGAGTACGGTCAGGTCCAAGACCGCTTTGAGCACCTGGGCGGCTACGAACTCGAGAGCAACGCCCGCAAGATCCTGTCCGGCCTGGGCTTTAAAGTCACCGACTTTGAGCGTCCGTGCTCCGAGTTCTCGGGCGGCTGGCAGATGCGCATCGCGCTGGCTAAGCTCTTCTTGCGCCACCCCGACCTGCTCCTTCTGGACGAGCCCACCAACCACTTGGACCTCGAAAGCGTCCAGTGGCTGCGCGGCTTTATCGCGAACTACGACGGCGCCGTCCTCATCGTCAGCCACGACCGCGCCTTCATGGACGCGTGCGTCGACCACGTCGCCGCTCTTGAAAACCGCCGCGTAACCACCTACACCGGCAACTACAGCAGCTACCTTAAGCAGCGCGAGGACAACCTGGAGCAGATGCGCGCCAAGCGTGCTGCCCAGGAGCGAGACATCGCCCATATGCAGGTCTTCGTCGACAAGTTCCGCTACAAGCCCACCAAAGCCGCGCAGGCCCAGGAGCGCATCCGCAAGATCGAGCAGATCAAAAAGGAGCTCGTCATCCTGCCCGAGGGCCACAAGCACATCGACTTTAAGTTCCCCGACCCGCCGCGCTCGGGCGACATGGTCGTGGGCCTGGAGGGCGTCTCCAAGTCCTACGGCGAAAAGCACATTTACAGCGATATCGACATCAAGCTCTACCGCGGCGAGCACGTGGCGCTCGTCGGCCCCAACGGCGCCGGCAAGTCCACCCTCATGAAGATCATCGCCGGCTTGGAGCCGCCAACCACCGGCACGCGCGACTTGGGCACCAACGTGGGTGTAGCCTATTACGCCCAGCACGCGCTCGAGGGCATGACCGAGTCCAACACCGTCCTGCAAGAGATCGACACCGTCACGCCCAAGTGGACCGTGCCGCAGCAGCGCAGCCTGCTGGGCGCCTTCCTGTTTAGCGACAACGACTCAATCGAAAAGCAGGTCCGCGTCCTCTCTGGCGGCGAAAAGGCGCGTCTGGCCCTGGCCAAGATGCTCGTTGCCCCCGAGGCACTCCTGTGCCTGGACGAGCCCACCAACCACCTGGACATCGACTCGGTGGACATGCTCGAGAACGCCCTGCAAAGCTTCCCCGGCACCATCGTGCTGATCAGCCACGATGAGCACTTGGTGCGCGCCGTGGCCAACCGCGTCATCGTCATTCGCGACGGCAAGGTCACGGTCTACGACGGCGACTACGACTACTACCTCTACAAGCGCGAGGACCTCGCAGCCCGCGCCGCCGCCGAGGCGCCCAAGGAGAACGCGCCTGTGGCGGCCAAGTCCACCAAAGCCAGCGCCGCCCAGGCCGACACCCCCGCCGCGACGTCTAAGCCTGCCGAGGGCAAAAAGACCAAGGAGCAAAAGCGCGCCGAGGCCCAGGCCCGTGCCGCGCTCAACAAAAAGCTCAAGGGCGTGCGCAACCAGCTCAAGAAGATCGAGACCGAGCTTGACAAGAAGCGTGCCCGCTATGACGAGCTTATGGAATTGATGGCAAGCGAAGAGCTTTATGCCGATCAGGACAAGTTCAACGCCGCGCTGGGGGAATATAACGGCCTTAAGCAAGAGCTACCTAAGCTCGAGGACGAATGGCTCGAGCTTTCCACCCAGATCGAAGAGGAGACCGCGCGTGAACTCTCGTAAGGCTGCTGCCGTGGCAATGAGCATCATTGCCATCGTCTGTCGCATCTGCGGCATCTTTATGAGCGCGATGACCGTGCTGCTGTGCTTTAGCGGCCTCACCGCCAAGCTACAGATCGTGGGCTTTGTCGTTGAGCTTTCGCGCGCCCTGCCGAGCGCCATCGCCGGCTACGGCGTCATCACGTCACCCTTTGGCGGTGTGTTCCGCCTTGATTACGCCATCGTGGCCGTCATTTTGTTTGTGGCCGATTACCTGCTCACGCGCGCCTCGCGCCGCGTCCGCTAGGGGAGCGCCATGTCCAGCAGCTACCTCTTGAACCTGCTCGCCAGCGCCGTTGCCGTCATCGTGGGTATTGTCATCCACGAGAGCGCGCACGCCGCCGCGGCCTGGGCACTTGGCGACAAGACGGCCCGTTCGCGCGGCCGTGTCTCGCTTAACCCGCTCAACCACATCGACCCGTTTGGCACCATCCTCCTGCCGCTGCTCATGCTCGCCGCCGGCGGCCCGGTGTTCGCCTTCGCCAAGCCGGTACCCGTCTACCTCAACAACCTCAAGCACCCCAAGCGCGACGAGGTCCTGGTGAGCGCAGCCGGCCCCGCGTCGAACATCGCACTCGCGGGCCTCGCGGCCGCCCTCATGCACACAGCATATGGCAACCTCTACGCCAGCATGTCCTTTGCCGTGGCGTCCCAAATCATGAACTTCGGCGCCACCTTTATCGTGGTCAACCTGTCGCTTGCGTTCTTTAACCTCATCCCGATCCCGCCGCTCGACGGCTCGTCGATCATCGTCCCATTCCTCAAGGGCAAGGCGCTCAACAACTATTACCGTCTGCAGCAATACGCCATGCCGATCCTTATCATTGTGCTGTACCTGCTGCCCATGTGGACCGGCATCGACGTGATCGGCCGCTATTTCGACGTTACCGTGTATCCGCTGGCTGAGCGGCTGCTCGACTTCGCAATCGCTGGCATCTAGGGTAAACTTACAGGTCGACCGTGCAAAACGGTCTCAACATGCACCCAAACCGCGCCGCGAAGGCGCCGTCAAAGGAGGTCGAAGATGTCGTATCGCGTGTCGACGCAGGTCTACAGCGGACCGTTCGACCTGCTGCTGCAGCTGGTAACTCGCCAAAAAGTAGATATCGGCGCTATCTCCATTAGCGAGGTGGCCGAGCAATACCTTGCCGAGATCGAGCGCATCGAGGCACTAGACCTGGACGTGGCGAGCGACTTTTTGCTGGTCGCGGCAACCCTTCTGGACATTAAGGCCGCCTCGCTGGTGCCCCAGGAGGCCCCGCGCAACACCGACGAAGATGATGAGGACGACGAAGACCTCGAGGAGCTTAGCGCGCTCGACGGCGATGCCCTGCGCGAGGTCCTGATCCAGCGCCTGATCGCCTACAAGCAGTTTAAGGGCGCGGCGGCGGCCCTGGGCGCGCGCATGCAGGCCGAAAGCCGCATGCATCCGCGCGTGGCCGGCCCCGACCCCGAGTTCTTGGGC
Source organism: Collinsella sp. (assembly GCA_019414055.1). Lineage (GTDB taxonomy): Bacteria > Actinomycetota > Coriobacteriia > Coriobacteriales > Coriobacteriaceae > Collinsella. The sequence goes on along the minus strand of DXMV01000018.1, from coordinate 144,574 downwards.
CTTATGCCCGACTACCTGGCCGGCATCACCCTGCGCGGCCTCGCCGTCATCTGCGCCGACCTGGACGGTAAGCGCCAGACCTTCCTGCTGGAAGCCGAGCACGTGGCACCGCATCGCGTGCCGCTCGACCTGACGGTGGCCTCGGTCGACCGCTTTACCATGGCGCACCAAACCTGCACCTTCCGCGAGCTGCTGGACGGCGACGCCACCACCGAGCAGCTCGTCGTCACCTTCCTAGCCATGCTGGAGCTCGCCAAACGCGGCTCGCTCACGCTGAGCCAGGACGAGATCTTTGGAACTATCTGCATCAACCGAGTCGAGGGCGCCGAGGCATACGTGCCCGGCGAGGGCCCCGAGCTCACCGAATAGGAGCGGCAACCATGTCAACCCTTTCAACGCTGGAGGCAAACAGCCTCAAAGGCGCCCTCGAGGCGCTGCTGCTGGTCTCGAGCGACCCCGTGAGCGCACCCGCGCTGGCAAGTGCGCTGGATATTGCCCCCGGCGAGTGCGCGTCGCTGTTGGCCGAGCTCAAGGTTGAGTACGAGGAGGCCAATCGCGGCTTTCAGCTACGCGAGGTCGCCGGTGGCTGGCGACTGTTTACGCACCCCGCCTACCACGATGTGGTCGAGGCCTACGTGCTGAGCTGGGACACGCAAAAGCTGTCGCAGGCGGCGCTCGAGACCCTGGCCGTCATCGCCTACCACCAGCCCGTCACGCGCGAGGTGGTCAAGGGCATCCGCGGCGTCAACTCCGACGGAGTCATCGCGTCGCTCGTGGACAAGGGCCTGGTGCGCGAGCTCGGTCGCGACCCCGAGCGCGGTCAGGCCATCATCTACGGCACGACCAATGCCTTCTTGGAAAAGTTCGGCCTGCGCTCCACCCGCGACCTGCCCGATCTGGAGCAGTTTGCCCCTGACGAGCAGTCGCGTCAGTTTATCCGCGAGCGCCTGAGCGGCCGCAGCATTCAGTCCACGCTCGAGGAGCAGGCCGAGGACCTGGACGAAGAACGCGAACTGATCGATACCGATGTTGAAGATGTTGAGGCAGTCGAGGACTTGGAGACCCTGGTCGTCGACGAGACCTCGGAGGGTTTGCATGACGAGGACTAACGAAGTAGGGGAGACGCACATCGCCGGCGTCTCGGGTGCGCCCGCGACCGACGCCCAGCCCGTCTACCCGTATACCATGCGCCTGCAGCGCTTTTTGGCGCGCGCGGGCGTGGCGAGCCGCCGCGGCTCGGAGGACCTGATGACCGCCGGCCGCGTGACCGTCAACGGCCAGGTCGCGACCGAACTGGGCACCAAGGTCGACGTCGACCGCGACCATATCGAGGTCGATGGCATGCCCGTCAAGCTCAACCAGGGCGCCGTGTACCTGATGCTCTACAAGCCGACTGGCTACCTCACCACCATGAGCGACCCGCAGGAGCGCCCTTGCGTGGCTGATCTGGTTCCGCGCGACCGATTCCCGGGGCTCTTCCCGGTGGGTCGCCTGGACCGTGACACCACGGGCCTTTTGCTCTTTACCACCGACGGCGACCTGTCGCAGGACCTGCTGCACCCCAGTAAGCACGTCTACAAGACCTATCAGGCGCTCGTTGACGGCGAACTCTCTGACCGCGACCTCACGCCACTCCGCCGCGGCATCGAGCTCGACGACGGCCTGTGCCAGCCGGCAATCTGCCGCGTCATCAACGCGCGCGAGGCAGAGGCCGTGGCTCCGCAAGGTGTCAAGCCCGGCACCACCGCCGTGGAGGTCATCATCCGCGAGGGCCGCAAAAACCAGGTCAAGCGCATGCTGAGCAAGATCCACCACCCGGTGATCCGCCTGCACCGCTGCAACTTTGCCGGCCTGGAGCTCAAGGACGTGGCCAAGGGCTCATGGCGCGAGCTCACCGACCGCGAGGTACAGGTCCTCAAGGCCGGCGGCATCCCGCCCAAGCAGGCGAGCGCCAAGCGCGGCGCGGCGCCCGCGACCAACACCGCGAGTCGCACGCGCCACCACGGCAGCCACGGCTCCGCACCCAAGCGCAACACCTACCGCGAGCGCTACACGGGCTAGCCAGTCCGCCAAGCCGTAGCGTCCGCGTACCATACCAGCACGTCAACCACCGAAAGGAAGCATTGCATGATCGTCGCCATCGACGGACCCGCCGGTTCCGGCAAGTCCACCATCGCCAAAGAGATCGCCCGCCAGCTGGGCTTTAACAAGCTCGACACGGGCGCCATGTATCGCGCCGTCACCTTCGCCGCGCTCGACCGCGGTATCGACCTGGACGACGAGGCGGCCATTGACGCCCTCGCCGAGCAGATCGAGATCCGCTTTACCAACGGCACCGGCGAGGACACGCGTCTGACCATCGACGGCGCGGACGCATCGGCCGCCATTCGCACCCCGCAGGTCGATGCCAACGTGTCCAAGGTCTCGGCCTACCCGGGCGTACGCGCCGCCATGCTCATCCACCAGCGCCGCGCCGCCGAGGACCGCGACATCGTCGCCGAGGGTCGCGACATCGGCACCGTTGTATTCCCCAACGCGCAGGTCAAGGTGTTCCTGACCGCCGACCCGCGTGAGCGCGCCCGCCGCCGCGTGCTGCAGCGCCACCAAAACGACGCCCAACCGCTCAGCGCAGAGCAGCTCGAGGCCGAGGTCGACGAGACCCTCGACGCCCTCAAGCAGCGTGACAAACTCGACAGCAGCCGCGAGGTCGCACCGCTCGTGCCCGCCGAGGACGCCGTGCACGTCGACTCCACCGCCCACACCATCGACGAGGTCGTCACGATAATCGAGGACCTCATCAACCAAAGGAGGTAGCCCATGCGCCTGTTTAAGCAGACGCCCGAGGATTACTACAACGCTCCCTACGCCGAGTTCCCGGCGCTCATCCGCGGCACTGTCGCCGTAGTCATGGGCATCCTGTGGGTCTTCTCCAAGCTCATGTGGCGCTGGAAGGTCGAGGACGCCGACCTGCTGTTTGAGCGCCAGGAGGGCCGCGGCAGCGTGGTCATCTGCAACCACACCTCGATGGCCGAACTCTTGGCCGTGGAGACGGCGCTGTTCTTTGGCGGCCGCCGCATCCGCCCCATCTTTAAGTCCGAGTTCGCCAAGAGCAAGATCATACGCTGGGCCTTTAGCCGCGTGGGCGGCATTCCCGTCGAGCGCGGCACCGCCGACATGAAGTGCCTGCGCGCCGCCCAGCATGCGCTGCAGCGCGGCGAGGACGTCCTGATCTTCCCCGAGGGCACGCGCATCCGCTCGCGCGAGATCAAGCCCGAGGTCCATGGCGGCTTTGCGCTCATCGCCCAGATGGGCAAGGCGCCCGTCAACCCGCTCGCCATTTGTGGCTGGTCCGATATCACTCCTAAAGGCAAAAAGCTCATGCGCCCCAAGAAGTGCTGGATCCGCGCCGGCAAGGCCATCTCGCTATCCGATGCTCCGGCCGAGCTCAAGCGCAAGGAGCGCCTGGCCTGGTTTGAGTCCGAGGCCATGAGTCGCGTCTACGCCATGCGCGATGACCTGTGCGCCGAGCACCCGGGTAGGTTCTAGCCATGGGCGAGGAAGTTATGATCACTGCCGAGGCTGTGGCCAGCAAGGCAGACGTCCCCACCATCGAGATCGCTGCCCACGCGGGCACCTGCTACGGCGTGCAACGCGCGCTCGACATGGCCTTGGCGGCCGCCCCGCAGGCGGGGGAGAACGCTCAGATCCACACCCTGGGTCCGCTCATCCATAACCCCATCGTGGTGCGCGAGCTCGCCGAGGCAGGCGTTGGTCTGGCAGACACCTTGGACGACGCCGCTTCGGGCACCGTGATCATCCGCGCCCACGGCGTGGTGCCGCAGGTGATCGAGGCCGCTCGCGAGCGTGACCTTACCGTAGTCGATGCCACCTGCCCATACGTGAAGAAGGTCCATGTGGCGGCCGAGCGCCTGGTGCGCGAGGGCTACCGCGTAATCGTCGTTGGCGAGCCGGGCCACCCCGAGGTCGAGGGCATTCTGGGCCACGCTGGCGATGACGCTCAAGTCGTGAGTTGCGCCGCCGATGCGGACGCACTGCCGCTCAAGGGCAAGGTAGGCTTGGTTGTGCAGACCACCCAGACCGCGCAGAACCTGGCCGAGGTTGTGGCCTCTATCACCCCGCGCGTGCAGGAGCTGCGTGTGATCAACACAATCTGCGCCGCCACGAGCGAGCGCCAGCAGGCAGCCGCAACCCTTGCCAACCGCTGTGATTGCATGGTCGTCGTGGGCGGCAAAAATTCGGGCAACACGCGTCGCCTGGCGCAGATTTGTGCCGATGCCTGCGAGCACACGCATCACATCGAGGAAGCTTCCGAGCTCGAGGCCGCATGGTTTGCCGACGCGCGCCACATCGGCATCACCGCCGGAGCCTCCACCCCGCAAGAACACATCGAACGTGCCGTTGCGCGCATCAAGGAGCTTTGCCGCTAGTTATGGACCAGACCGTACCCGCATACGCCGCCGAGGTGGCCGATTACGGGCGCAGCCGCGACCCCGAGCCGGGTGAGGGCGCGCTCGTTAAGAACGTGCGTCCCGAATCGCCCGCATGGGATGTGGGTATCGAGCCGGGCATGCGCGTGCTCACGGTCAACGGCGAGAAGCTGACCGACATGATCGTGTGGCTCTGGGAGGCTGACGACGATACCGTCGAGCTGGACGTTTTCGACCCGCGCGACAGCACCGTCACGCCCGTGGAGCTCGACCGCTTCCCGGGAGAGGACTGGGGCTTGGAGTTCGATGGCCCCATCTTCGATGGTATGCGTACCTGCGTCAACGCCTGCGTGTTCTGCTTTATGACTATGTTGCCCAAGGGCGGTCGCTCCACGCTCTACATTCGCGACGACGACTATCGCCTGAGCTTTTTGCAGGGCAACTTTGTCACGCTCACGAACCTTTCCGACGAGGACGTGCAAAACGTCATCGACCGCAACATGAGTCCGATGAACGTATCGGTCCACGCCGTGAGCCCCGATGTCCGCCGCCGCATGATGGGCCGCAACGCCCAGCGCGGCATGGACGTGCTCGAGGCCATCATGGCCGCCGGCATCGAGATTCATGCGCAAATCGTGCTGTGCCCCGGCATGAACGACGGCGAAGAACTGCTAAAGACTCTTCGCTTTTGCGAGGATCACGAACAGATCACGAGCCTGGGTATCGTGCCGCTCGGTTTTACCAAGCATCAGAACCGTTTTAGCTGGTCCTACAGTGACAAGCCCGAGCTCGCACGCGAAACCATTGCCATGATCCGTCCCTTCCAGGACCGTGCCTTCGAGCGCTTTGGCCGCCACACGTTCCAGATGAGCGACGAGTTCTATCTGGACGCCGGCATCGAGCCGCCCGAGGCAGACTTTTACGACGGCTACCCGCAGTACTACGACGGCATCGGCATGATCCGCTCCTATCTGGACGAGACCGACAACGTGCTCGCCGCCGATGCCGAGCGCCTGACCCGCGTTCGCGAGGGAATCGCCGCCCGCAGCCAGCGCCTGCTGTGCCTTTCGGGCGCCAGCGCGCGCGATACGGTCGCGCGCTTTGTGGAATCGCCGCACGGCCTCGCCGGCACCGTCACAGCCATCAAAAACCGCTACTTTGGCGGCAACGTGGACGTGACCGGCCTCATCGTCGCCTGTGACATCTTGGAGCAGCTGCCGCAAGACCTGTCGGGGGTTATGCTCTTTGTGCCTAAGCTCATGTTCAACGCTGACGGCATGACGCTTGACGAGTATCATCGTGACGATTTACTCGCAAGCCTTACCAGTCGCGGCGCCGAGGTTCATGTGGTGTCGACCATGCCGCATGAGCTGCTCGATACCCTGGAGCACATCCTTGGCATTGTGCCTGCCGACTCTACTAATTCCGCTGACCCTACCCATTAAAGGAGAGCAGATGAAACCTATCGTCGCCGTCGTAGGACGCCCTAGCGTGGGCAAGTCCACGCTCGTTAACCGCCTAGCCCAGACCTCGGACGCCATCGTCCACGAGTCGCGCGGCGTCACGCGCGACCGCTCGTATCACACGGCCGATTGGAACGGCCGCGAGTTCACCATCGTCGACACGGGCGGCATCGAGCCGCTCAAGAGCGACGACGTCTTTGCCACGTCCATCCGCGACCAGGCACTCGCCGCCGCCGAGGAAGCTGCCGTCATCCTGTTTGTGGTCGACGGCCGCACCGGCGTCACCGAGGAGGACGAGTCGGTTGCCCGCATGCTCAAGCGCTCCGACAAGCCGGTCTTTCTGCTGGTGAACAAGCTCGACAATCCTGATCGCGAGAACGACAACATCTGGGAGTTCTATTCGCTTGGCATCGGTGAGCCCACACCGCTCTCGGCCCTGCACGGCCATGGCACGGGCGACCTGCTCGACGACATCGTGGCGCTGCTGCCGGAGGAAGAGGACGAGGTCGCCGACGAGTACCCCGACGCGCTGAACGTTGCCATTATCGGCCGACCCAACGCCGGTAAGTCTTCGCTGTTCAACCGCATCTTGGGTGCTGATCGCTCCATCGTTTCGAACATCGCCGGCACCACGCGCGACGCCATTGATACCGTCGTCGAGCGCGACGGCAAGCACTACCGCATGGTCGACACCGCGGGCATTCGCAAGAAGAGCACCGTGTACGAGAACATCGAGTATTATTCAATGGTCCGCGGCCTTCGCGCCATCGACCGCGCCGACGTGGCGTTGCTCGTCGTCGACGCCTCCGTGGGCGTTACCGAGCAGGACCAGAAGGTCATGGGCCTTGCCATCGAGCGCGGCTGCGCCATCGTGGTGCTGCTCAACAAGTGGGACCTACTCGACGACGACCGCAAGCGCGAGGCCTGCATGGAGACCGTCGACCGCCGTCTGGGCGTCATGGCTCCCTGGGCCCAGTACCTGCGCATCTCTGCCCTCACCGGTCGCAGCGTCGAGAAGATATGGGCGATGGTCGACGCCGCCGAGAAGACGCGTTCACAAAAGATCACCACCTCGCGCCTCAACACGTTCCTCACCGACCTGCGCGAGTTCGGCCACACCGTGGTGGACGGCAAGCGCCGCCTGCGCATGCACTACGTGACCCAGACGGGCATCAACCCGCCGACGTTTACGTTCTTCGTCAACCACAGCGACCTGGTCAACGACACCTACCAGCGCTACGTGGAGAACCGCATGCGCTCGACCTTCGATTTTGCCGGCACGCCCATTCGACTCTTCTTTAGGAAGAAGGAGCAAAAGGATGCATAATCCGATTCTGCTGACCGCCATCTGCGCCGTGGTCTCGTTCTTTATCGGAGCGATTCCGTTTGGCCTGATCCTGGGCCGCGTGTTCAACCACACGGACATTCGCAAGGCGGGCTCCGGCAACATCGGCACCACCAATGCGCTGCGCGTGGCCGGCCCCAAGGTCGCTGCACTCACGCTGCTGCTCGACTGCCTGAAGGGCGCCATCTGTGTCCTCATCGCCCGCCCGCTCATCGCCGATCTGGGCTATGGTTTTCCGCCGAACATCCTGGCGCCTGGAGCCCCCGGCGACTGGATGCTCGGCGTCATCTGCCTGGCAGCCGTATGGGGCCACATCTTCTCGCCCTACCTCAACTTCCACGGCGGCAAGGGCATCGCGGTCGGTCTGGGGGTTATCCTTGCCTGGTACTGGCCCATTGGCCTGTCGCTGCTGGGCATGTTTATCGTAGCCGTCGCCATTACCAAGTACGTGTCGGTGGGCTCGCTTGCCGCCGCCATCGGCCTTCCCATCGCCGCTTGTGCGGTCTTTCCGTACAGCAGCCTAGGTCTCAAGTTTTGCATGGCGATGATCGGCATCACCGTGGTGTGGGCCCATCGCGCGAACATCAAAAAGCTCATGACGGGTAAGGAGTCCAAGCTCTCGTTTACCAAGCGCGTCACCGAGCCCGACGATAAGTAGGAGAGAGTCATGAATGTTGCGCTGATTGGCTCTGGCTCCTGGGGAACTGCCGTCGCCGGCCTTGCCGCCGCGCGAGCCGAGCGCGTGACCATGTGGGCCCATAGTGAGCAGACGGCCGCCGGCATTAACGGCGAGCACCGTAATCCTCGCTACCTAGTGAACTATGAACTTCCGACCAATGTTGTTGCCACGTCGGATATGACCCAGGCGCTCGACGGCGCCGAGGCCATCATCTTTGCCGTGCCTTCGACACACCTGCGCGACGTCTGCCACCAGGCGGCGCCGTTCATCGCCGACGACGCCCCGGTGCTCTGCCTCACTAAGGGCATCGAGCCCGAGTCCGGCCTGCTCATGAGCGAGGTTATCGCCAGCGAGATCGGCAACGAATCTCGCGTGGCGGCGCTTTCGGGTCCCAACCATGCTGAGGAAGTCTGCCGCGGCGGGCTTTCGGCCGCTGTCATCGCCAGCGAGGACCAGCAGGTGGGGGAGACCTTTAAGGAGTTGCTGCTTTCCACGGCCTTCCGCATCTACCTGTCGCAGGATATGACAGGCGTCGAGGTTTGCGGCGCCATGAAAAACGTCATCGCTATCGTATGCGGCATCTCTGCCGGCACCGGTGCGGGCGACAACACGCTTGCCCTCATCATGACGCGCGGTCTGGCCGAGATCAGCCGCCTGGTACACGCCCGCGGCGGTCAGGCCATGACCTGCATGGGACTCGCCGGCATGGGCGACCTTATCGCCACCTGCACTTCGGAGCATTCGCGCAACCGCACCTTTGGCTACGAGTTTGCCCACGGCGTTTCGCTCGACGAGTACCAGACGCGAACACATATGGTGGTCGAGGGCGCCGTCGCGGCCCGCAGCGTGAGCGAGCTCGCCCGTTCACTGGGCGTAGACATTCCGCTCACCTTTGCCGTGGAGCAAACGCTCTACAACGGTGTTACTTTGGATAGGGCGCTCGAGATTCTTACCGACCGCGTACCCTCCCAAGAGTTCTACGGACTCACCGACTAGCGCAGAAAGGCTACTACCATGGGTTCCATCAAAATCGCTCCGTCCGTCCTCTCGGCCGACATGGCCAACCTGAAAGGCGAGCTCGACAAGATCGCCGGCGCCGACTACGTGCACTTTGACGTTATGGACGGTCATTTTACCGGCAACCTCACCTTTGGCGTCGATATCCTCAAGGCCGTCAAGCGCTCCACCGACGTACCGGTCGACGCGCACCTGATGGTGTCGAACCCCGACGAGACGGTCGATTGGTACGCCGACGCCGGTGCCGATATGATCACCGTGCATTACGAGGCCTCCACGCACCTGCACCGCACGCTTACCCATCTGCAGCAGCGCGGCGTCAAGGCCGGCGTAGTGCTCAACCCCGCTACCCCCGTGTGCGTACTCGAGAGCATCATCGACGTTGTCGACATGGTGCTGCTCATGAGCGTGAACCCCGGCTTTGGCGGCCAGAGCTTTATCCCTGGTACTATTGCCAAACTGCACGAGCTTACGGCCATGTGTGAGCGCCACGGCGTTTCGCCCCTGATCGAGGTCGATGGCGGTATCTCTTCCAAGAACATCGCCGAGGTCGTCAAGGCCGGCGCCAACGTGCTCGTAGCCGGCTCCGCCGTATTTAAGTCCGAAGATCCCGCCGCCGAGGTTGCGCTGCTGCAGAAGCTGGGCAACGAGGCCGCACAGGAGGCATAAACCCTTATGACCGCAGGTCAAAACCGCATACCCGTGAATCTTGACTATGCCGCCTCGACGCCCATGCGCGCCGAGGCGCTCCTTGCGCAGCGCGAGTACGACGACAGCGAGCTTGCCGGCGTCAACCCCAACTCGCTGCACTCGCTCGGCCGCAAGGCCGCCGCACGCCTGGAAGTCGCCCGTCGCGAGATCGCCCGTAGCTTTGGCGTACGCGTTCGCCCGTCCGAGATCATCCTTACCAACGGCGGCACCGAGGCTAACCAGCTGGCGCTGCTCGGTCTTGCCGAGGGCGCTCGTCAGCGCGATCGCAAGCGTAACCGTGTGATCGTATCTGCCATCGAGCATGATTCGATTCTGGACAACCTGCCGCTGCTGCGTGCCGCCGGCTTTACCGTCGACCTGGTGCAGCCCTGCCGCGCGGGCTACGTTGAGCCTGCCACGCTTGTCGAGCTGCTCGGCGACGACGTGGCGCTCGTGAGCATTATGGTCGCCAACAACGAGACCGGTGTGGTGCAGCCCATCCGCGAGCTTGCCGCCGCCGCGCATACCGTGGGCGCCCTGTTCCATACCGATGCCATCCAGGGCTATCTGCACATTCCGCTCGATGCCGCCGAGCTGGGCGTCGACGCCATGTCCGTTGCCGCCCACAAGATTGGCGGCCCCGTGGCATCCGGCGCGCTCTACGTAAAGACCCGCACGCCGCTGCGCCCCCGCATCTTTGGCGGTGGACAGGAGGCCGGCCGTCGCGCCGGTACGCAGGATCTGCGCACGCAGTTGGCTTTTGCCGCTGCCGCCAGTACGCTGGCGCCCCACGTGGCCCAGGAGCGCGCGGAACTGCAGACCTTGTCCGATAAGCTCTACGCCACGCTTACGGCCCATCCTCGCATTCACGCCACGATGGGCGACTACGCGCAGGCCGATCGTCTGCCAGGTATGGTTTCAATCTACGTCGACGGCATGGACTCCGAGGAGCTCATCATCAAGCTCGATGCCGCCGGCTTTGAGGTTTCGGCCGGATCGGCTTGCTCGAGCGGCAACATGGACCCGAGCCACGTGCTCAGCGCCATGGGCATTGGTCGCGAGCAGGCACTGGGCGCACTGCGCATTTCCTTCGATGACCGCGTGGATCCGAGCGATCTGGACGACTTTGCAAGTGCGCTGCTCTCGATCGTAGGTGCCGCATGATTGTCTCCGAGCTTGAACGTGCGCTGCTGGCGCGCTACCCCAAGGCGGACGCCGAGGGCTGGGATCATCTTGGGCTATCTGTGGGAGATCCCGCTGCAAAGATCACCGGTGTTGCCTGCGCACTCGACGCGACCGAGGCCAACGTGCACCGCGCTCTCGAGGCGGGCGCCAACGTGCTGCTGACTCATCATCCCATCTATATCAAGGCGCCCGAGGCCTTTTGTCCGGCCGATTCCGCACGTCCCCAGTGCAGCGCTGCGCTGTACGAAGCGGCTCGTTGCGGCGTGAGCATCATCTCGCTTCACACCAACCTGGACCGCTCGCACGAAGCGCGCGTTCGCCTGAGCGATTTGCTGGGCGCAGAGCCTATGAGCTCGCTGGAGCATGTGGACGAGCCTGAGCTCACCGGTCTGGGCGCACTTGCGACCCTCCATGACGCCTGCAACCTGCGCGATCTCGCCAATCGTGCCGCCACGACCTATGGCAGTGACCCGCGCGTATGGGGCGAAGCCGAGCACCCGTGCCGCACCGTTGCCATTCTGGGCGGCTCCCTCGGCGATTTTGGTGAGCTTGCCATCGCCGCAGGCGCAGATGTTATTGTGACTGGAGAAGCTGGCTACCACGTGGCGCAGGACCTTGCCTTGCGTGGCCTGGGCGTGATACTACTCGGCCACGACCGCTCCGAAGAGCCGTTCGTGGATATCTTGATGAACTCTGCAGTTGACGCCGGGGTCGACCCCCGTCATACGATTAAAATACTGAACCCTTGCCAATGGTGGACTGTGACAAAAGGAGAGAACTTATGAGCGCCGGCGCTACGCTACTCAAGCTGCAACAGATCGATTTGGAGCTCGCCCGCAACAAGAGCGAACTTGCCAATATGCCGGAGCTCAAGGAGCTCGCTTCCAAACGCAAGACCTATGTGAAGCTCAAGTCCGAGATGACCAAGCTCTACGCTCAGCGCAAGGATCTGGACATTGAGCTCGACGATCTCAACACCACCGAGATTCAGACCAACAACGCCATCGAGGCTGCCAAGAAGCGTCACGTCGATGGTTCCGACTACCGCGAGGTTCAGGACCTGGAGAATGAACTCGCCACCCTGGCAAAGCGTCTGGACAAGATCGAGCACACCCGCAAGGATGTCGTCGTCGCCCATAAGGAGGCGCTCGACCGCGAGACTCGCGCGCAGGCCATCATCGCCAAGTTCGAGGAGGGCGTGAAGGCCGATACCAAGGCCGCCCGCGCCAAGGCCGCCGACCTGCAGGCTCAGATTGACGCCGCCACCAAGGAGCGCACCGCCCTTGCCGCTACGCTGCCGACCGACGTGCTCACCGACTACGAGCGCCTGCTCAAGCAGTTCCGCGGCCTGGCTGTCGAGACCATCCAGGGTAACATCCCCACGGTCTGCCACACCGCGCTGCAGGCATCGTCCATGAGCGACCTCAACCACGACGGTAGCGAGATTACGCACTGCCCGTACTGCCACCGCCTGCTGGTGCTCCCGAGCAAGGAAGCGTAAACGATGGCGGCGCCCAACAATTCAATGCAACTTGAGGGAAAAACGATCCTGCTGGGTATTACCGGCGGGATCGCCGCCTATAAGTCGTGCAATATCGTGCGCCTGCTGCAAAAGCGCGGCGCGCGCGTCAAGGTCGTTATGAGCGAGCATGCCACCGAGTTTGTGGGGCCGCTTACCTTCCGTGCACTCACCAACGAGCCCGTCGCCGTGGGACTGTTCGACGACCCCTCCGACCCCATCCACCACATTTCACTGGCTCAGGAGCCCGATCTGGTGGTCGTGGCGCCCGCGACGGCCAATATCATCGCCAAGATGGCCAACGGCATCGCCGACGACCTCATCTCCACCACGCTGCTCGCCACGCCGCGACCCATTGTGATCGCGCCGGCCATGAACAATGGCATGTGGAAGGCGCCGGCGACGCAGGCCAATATGGCCACGCTGCGCGACCGTGGCGTCCATGTGGTGGGACCCGGCAGCGGCTACCTTGCCTGCGGCGACGTGGACACGGGACGCATGAGCGAGCCCGAGGACATCGTTGAGGCCATCTGCGAGGTATTCAACCCCGCGCCCCAGGACCTCGCAGGCAAGCGCATCGTCATCACTGCCGGCCCCACGCATGAGCCGATCGACCCCGTGCGCTTCATTGGCAACCGTTCTTCGGGCAAGATGGGTATCGCCCTGGCGGGGGAGGCCGCACGTCGCGGTGCCGCCGTCACGCTCGTGCTGGGACCGACATCGCTCGACGTTCCCCACGGCGTAGAGTGCGTGCGCGTGCAGACCGCCGCAGAGATGCTGCAGGCGGCGTTAAACGCCTTCCAGACGGCCGACGCTGCCATTTGCGCGGCAGCCGTCGCCGACTACACGCCCGCGGCCCCTGCGGACCACAAGCTCAAAAAGGCTAATGAACGCTTGAATCGCATCGAGCTCGTCGAGACCGTTGATATTTTGGCCGAGCTTTCGTGCCAAAAGGGAGAGCGGTGCGTGATCGGCTTTGCAGCCGAGACCGATAACGTCGTGGAGTACGCTGAGCGTAAATTGGCCCGTAAGGGTTGCGATGCGATCATCGCCAACGATGTCACGCGCGCCGATTCGGGCTTTGGAACCGACACCAATAAGGCCTGGATTGTTAGCACAGCAGGGACGCAGGAACTTCCCGTGCTAACAAAACCCCAGCTCGCAGATACAATTTTGGACTTGCTCAAAAATAATTAAAAAAGTTCTTGCACAAGGCCAAAGTTTCGGGTTAATATACTCCCTGTTGCGAGCGAGAGCAGAGCAACAAACAAAAGCTTCGGGACGTGGCGCAGCTTGGTAGCGCACTTGACTGGGGGTCAAGGGGTCGCTGGTTCGAATCCAGTCGTCCCGACCAGAAGTTTGCAGGTCAGGCACCTAGTGCCTGACCTTTTTTGTTTTAAGCAATTGCTTTATTTTGATTAATCAACAGGGTGCCAAAAATCTACCTACGTGATAATCGCCTTTTCGGCTACTTGCGCGTTTTGCACGCGCTTGAGCCGATTTATTAACGCGATATGAATCTACATACGCGTAGCTGGTATACAGCCGAGTACAGGCTGTATTTATCGCGGCGATTTACACAGATATAGCGACTGTAACGATCAAGCGTGTCGCTGTATTTATTCCAGTAGTTCACTTGATCGGTGGACAAGTGGGCCGTTGCAACGAAACACCAAGCGGGATGGGCTCTATATGAGGACGCCGCAGAGGTAATGACGGGGGAGTACGGCAGGCGCTCTGAGAGCCGCTGTATGGCCCCATGTCTCCTCAACTCGATAATTTGTGTTTCAAGCCACGAATCGGTCGAGCAATTGCCAAAAGAAATGGCCCATGCAGGATGGCACGGGCCTTACATCAGATCAAATTTGAGCTAGAAGCACCAAAAACGGGGCAGCCGCAACACCATCTCGTCGCGGCCTCGGCGAGCGACATATCGCAGTCGTGGTAGACATCGAGGAAGTCGTCAGATCCCGCACAGGGGGACCGCGATGGTGGCCACCGCGCCGCCCGAGGGGCTGTTGGCGAGCGAGACGGAGCCCCCGTGGGCGCTCGCGGCCTCGGAGGCGACGTGGAGGCCGAGCCCGTAGTGGCGGCATCCGTCGCGCGAGGAGCGGGAGGAGTCGTCTGTGAAGAGGCGCTCGCAGCCGCGTTCGAGGGCGGCGGGAGAAAAGCCCGGTCCGTCGTCGGCCACCTTGATGACGAGGCGCCCGCCCGCGACGTCGCAGGAGACCGCCACGCGCGAGCGTGCGTGCTCGGCGGCGTTGGCCACGAGGTTCGCGGCGGCTCGCGCCAGGGCGGTTCGGTCGAGCGGGGCCTCGGGCGCGCCCGCGACAACGGGACCCGTGGCCGCGTCGAGCGTCACGCCTCGCGCCCGGGCGATCTGGGCGGCCTCGGCGAGAACCTGCTCGCAGAGCTCGGCCGGCCGTATGGGGGCCCTCTCCGCCCCGCCGGACCCGCGCGAGGCCTCGATGAGCAGGCGCACGTAGCCGTCGAGCCTTTCGACACCGCCGGCTATGTCGCGCGCGGCGGCCGAGAGGTCGCTGTCATTCTCGTCTTCCAGCTCCTCCGCCACGAAGTCGGCGTTGGCGCGCAGCACGGTGAGCGGCGTCTTGAGGTCGTGGGCGAGCGACGCCATCTGCTCGCGCTGCCCCCGCTCCGCGGCCCAGCGGGCCTCGAGCGACTCGGCGAGGGAGGCCCGCATGGCGTCCATCGCTGCGAGGACGTCGTTCACCTCGCGCACGTTGGTGCTGCCGACCGCGAAGTCGAGCTCCCCCGCGCCGACGCGCCCCGCCGCCTCCGCGAGCGGCGCCATCTTGCGCGAGATCACGCGGCTCGCGCGGCGCGCCACGAGCGCGAGCGCGAGCGCGCTTCCCGCCGCAGCGCCGACGAGCATGAGGTTCTGCGGGTTGGGAAGCAGGCCGGCGAGGTCGCGCGAGACCCACTGCGGCAGGTACTCGCTGACGAGTGCGCAGGCCCCGCCGCCCTTGAGCGGGAACGCGGCGTAGGTGAGGCCCGAACCACCGCCCTCGATCTCCACTGCGCCCGGATCCGCGGCGAGTGCCGTACGGGCCATTTCCGTCGCGTCCTCGAGCCGCGTGCCCTCGAGGTCTGTCATCAGCTCGTTTCCGTCCTTGTTCAGGATGAGATAGCGGTACGCCGTCGGCACGTCCTGCTGCCCGCAGACGCCGTCGCGTGCCAGGCCCTCCGCGACCTCGCGCGCATTGGCCGGCCCCCAGCTTGCCTCGTAGACGAAGCCCGCGTTGATCGCCACGGAGAGCACCATGAACGAGGCGAGCCACGCCGTGGCGACCGCCGCGAACGCGTAGGCGAAGTAGCGCGCGATGACGAAGGAGAGAGGCATGCCCCCGCGACCTCGCGCCCCGGTCCTCAGAGCTGCCACTTGTACCCCATCCCCCAGACGGTCGCGATCGGATCGGCGCCGGCCTCGGAGAGTTTCCTCCGGGCGCGGCTGACCTGCATGGATATGGCCGCGTCGTCGGCGTCGCTCTCCCAGCCGAGCACCGCCTCGCGTATCTGCGCGCGGCTCATGACCTGCCCGGGGTGGCGCGCGAGGTACTCGCAGATGGCGTACTCGGTGGGAGTGAGCGGCACGGTCTCGCCGCCCACGGCGAGGTCGCGCGCCCCGAGGTCGATCCGCACCTCCCCGAAGGAGAGGGCGTGCGAGCGCGGCCGGCGCTCACGGCGTAGATGGGCCGCGACCTTGGCGCGCAGTTCCGCGGCCCCGAAGGGCTTGCGGACGTAGTCGTCGGCGCCCAGGCCGTAGGCGGCCACGGCATCCTCCTCGGCCACGCGCGCGGTCAGGAAGACGATGGGCCCGTCGAAGTCCGGGCGGATCTGCCGCACGAGCTCGAAGCCGTCGAGCCCCGGCATCATGACGTCGCAGAGCACGAGGTCGAAGCGAGAGAGGTCCATCCCCGGGACCGCCGTTGGGTCCGTCGCCCTGACGACCTCATGGCCGTCGCGGCCGAGGACGCGCGCGAGCGCGTCGAGGATCGCCCGTTCATCATCCACTGCCAGTATCCTCGCCATGTTGACCTCCTGAAACTCTCGTCGGAATTGTACTAGCGCCGCGCTCAGCGGTCCATAGCCCTGCGCGCAGCCGCGGGTGCCTCGGCCGCGTCGAGCAGGGCATTCCCGCCCAGGACGAGCGCTGCGGAGAGGAGGACGAGCATGGCGGCGAGCGGCCTCCTACGCATCTGCCCTCCCGTCCTCGAAGCGGCAGAACCAGGCGAGAAGGACGGCGGCGGCTGCCAGGGTGAGCACGAGGCTAGCGAGCGCAGTCGCGAGGAGAGTGCCCGCTGCACGCGCGGCGTCGATGAAGGCCTCCACCCCGAGCGACCCCAGGCGAGCGGGCCAGGCGAGCGGCACCCAGCTCAGGGGCGTCGCCAGGGCACCGGTGAGCTCGCCGGTCATGAGGCCGTGCGCAAGTCCGCCCACCGAGAAGAACGCGAGGAGCATACCCGCCGCGCCGGCGCCGATGGCGGCGTTGCGGCCGAGGCGCAGGGCCACGCCGAGCCCCAGCGCGTAGAGGGGCAGGCTGCCCAGCACGATACCCGCCCAGGCGCCCGCAAGCGGAGCGGGCCCGAGCGGCAGGCGCCCGGCAACGGCGAGCACGGCCCCGAACACGCCGAGCGCCACGGCCAGCGCGCCCGCGCCGAGCGCCGCAAGGACGAGCAGCTTCGCCGCGACGGCGCGCCCGCGCGAGGGGACCGCCGTGAGGTTGGCGAGGCGCCCGGCAGCGCGCTCGTCGTCCACGGCGAGCGCGCAGACGATGGCGGACATGAGCGGCATGAGGGCGCCGAGGAACTGGGCGTAGGCGTCCGCGCCCAGCGCCGGGTCCCATCGGGTTACGGAGAAGTACTCGCCGCAGGCAAGACCGGCTGCCAGGCCGCAGACGAGGTGCACCGCCGCGAGCGGGGAGCGAGCCAGGCGCAGGGCCTCGGAGAGCAGGGCCCGCGAGAGAGTCATGCGCGGCGTCGGGTCGGAGAGCCGTGTCATGGCCATCACCTCTCCTCGGAGCGCGCGAACCAGGCCGCGCCCGCCGCCGTGAGCGCGGCGAACGCGAGCGCGCAGACCACAAGGCCCGCCAGCGTGAGCATGCCATCCGCCGCGAGCGCCCCGCCGAGCGCCATGTCCGCCGCGAGTGGCTCGCCGCTCGGCAGCACGGGGATGAAGCTCGTGGGGATGACCATGCTCGCCGACGGCGGAAAGAGCTGCGGCAGCGGCACCAACGACCAGGCGAACCCACCCACGAGCTGCGCGGCGAGCGGGCAGAAGATGCCCGCGAGCATGCCGAACCGCGCCGTGAGGAAGAGCCCTGCGGGAATCATCCACGCCGCAGTCACCGTGTTGACGAGCGCGCAGAGGAGCATCGTGAGCGTGCCCGCGGCCGTGAGGCCCTGCGAAGAGAACGCCGATCCCGCGAGGTAGATGCCGAAGACCACGAGGTTCGAGAGCGTGCAGAGCGCGAGGCACCAGAGCGCCTTGGCCCACCAGGCGCGCCCGAGCGGGAAGCCCAGGCCCAGAAGCCCCCGCATCCGCGTGCGAGCGTCCGACCGCGCGACGCACGCCACCACGAGCGAGAGACACACGGGCAGGAAGAGCGCGTACCAGTAGTTCCACGCGCTGAAGATCTGCACGCCCCGGTAGGGCATCGCGCCGAGCAGCGGCATTGGCAGCGCCATGAGCACGGCCAGGCGAACCGGTGCCGCATGGCGCGACTTCAGGGCCTCGGCGCGCAGGGCCGCGAGCAGGCCGCCTTTCTCGCCCGTCATGCCGCCACCTCCCCGTGCGCTCGTCGCCCTTCCCGGCAGAAGCTCATGAAGAGTTCCTCGAGGTCCTGCCCGGGCCGAAGCGCATCCTCGTAGGCGAGGCGCCCCCCGCAGATGATGCCGATGGTGTCCGCCATCTGCTGCACCTCGGAGAGGATGTGGCTCGAGACGATCACCGTCGTACCCGCCGCCGCGAAGCCGCGGATCTGGTCGCGCAGTTCCTCGATGCCGATGGGGTCGAGGCCGTTGGTGGGCTCGTCGAGCACGAGCAGGCGTGGCCGGGCGATCAGCGCCAGCGCGAGCCCCAATCGCTGCCGCATGCCCATCGAGAAGCGCCCGGCGCGCTTCTTCCCGGTGTCCGCGAGGTCCACGGCGGCGAGCACCTCATCAATGCGGCTCTCGGGAAGGCCCAGCAGCGTGGTGCGCACGCGCAGGTTCTCGCGCGCGGTGAGGTTGGGGTAGAGCGGCGCCTCCTCGATGAGGCTGCCGATTGCGTAGAGGTCCTCGCGGCACCAGGCGTGCCCGGCAAAGAGGATCTCCCCGGCCGTCGGCCGCAGCATCCCGCAGATCATCTTGAGCGTTGTCGACTTGCCGGCGCCGTTGGGACCGAGCAGCCCGTACACCTCGCCCTCGCGGATATGAAGGCTCACGTCGGCCACGGCGTCCTGCGCCTGGTCGCCGCGGCCGAAGCGCTTGGTGAGCCCGCGCGTCTCGAGCATGTAACCCATGGGTTTATCCTTTCTCTTCCGGGCGCGCGGGCCGAGTCGCCGTGCCCGCGCGCCTTACCTTTCGGGTTCACCATCCATGGTGGGGCGCGTTTCTAACGAAGCCGTAACGGCCGTTGGGTTCTTTTGGCGCAAACTCTTCTCGACCCGCACATCATGATTAATTTGCTTAAGGCAACAACTTTCCCGATCGATGTAATCACCGAATCAAAACGTGTACATCAGCCATCAAAGATGCCGAAAAATGTCATATTTGGAGGCTGATGTACACAAATGCAGAAACCCGCACAACCCAGTAGCATCCTCCATATGTCTGGACTCTCTATGCTTACGCTGGATAGACATCGCCAGAACGGGTATAGTATCGAAAGTTTTGTCGTTTACCAGCGGGGGAGTCCTGTGGGCATCAAGAAGAAGATCAAAAAGGAGCTTATCGGCACTTCCGATTACCCGTCGAATAAGATCTTTACGATCTCCAATTTCATCACCTTTACGCGCCTGATCCTCACGCTCGTCTTCCTGTACCTGTTTGTGACGGACAACAACCGTGTCGTCGCCATTGTCATCTATGCCATCGCGGCCTCCACCGACTGGATGGACGGTCAGATTGCCCGCATGACCAAAACGGTCTCATGGCTCGGCAAGGTTATGGATCCCATCTGTGACCGTGCGCTGCTGTTTACCGGCGTGCTGGGCCTGGTAGTCCGCGGCGAGCTTCCCATCTGGGTCTGCGTGCTCATTATCGGCCGCGATATCTACCTAGGCATCGGCACGCTCATCGTGCGCCATTATCACCGTCGTCCCATCGACGTCGTCTTTCCCGGCAAGATTGCCACGGCGCTGCTCATGACCGGCTTCTCGCTTATGCTGCTTGGGTTCCCCGTCGTGGACGGCTGGCATCTGCTGCCTGCCACGTACACGACATTCCCGGGACTCAACGGCAGCTCGGTGCCCCTCGGCATCTTCTTTGTGTACGGCGGCGTCATCTTCTCCATGCTCACCGCTGTCATCTATTCCATTAAGGGCGGGGCTGCCATTAAACAGGCCATCGCGCATCCCGAGGACGAGGACATCGACTTTCTTAACCCCGAAATCGAAGACTAAGTCGTTGGGGTATGATTACGTACGGTTCATTCTTTGCGGCGTGGCCGCGTTAGATAGGGGTTGTCATGGACAACAAGGTTAACAATATGCCTCAGAACGATAAGACTGCGGACGCTACCTGCGTCTTCCGTGTTCCTTCGAGCGATGTCACCGTTCCCGACCTTATGGCCAACGTGCACATCACCGCTCCGGTTCTGTCCATCGTCAAGGGTCCGCAGACCGGCGCTGCCTTTGAGCTCGAGGATGACGTGACCACCATCGGCCGCGATCCCGCGAACGGCATCTTCCTCAACGACATGACTGTCTCGCGCAGTCACGCACGCATTATTCGTGAGGGCTTGGGCGCTCGTATTGAGGATCTGGGCTCGCTCAACGGTACCTGGGTCGACGGCGCCATCGTCAACGGTGCTCCGCTACACGACGGCTCTTCCGTTCAGATCGGTACGTTCACGCTCATCTATCACGAGAGCACGCCGGAGCGCATCGAAACCGGTGAGTAGGTAATGGCCGAACGCAACTATCTGAGTATCGGCCAAGTCGTCAACCTACTTCGAGGCGCATACCCCGATCTATCGAACTCAAAAATTAGATTTCTAGAAGATGAGGGGCTCATCACCCCTCATCGTACGCCTAAGGGGTATCGCCAGTACTCCAAGGAAGACGTTGACCGTCTCGAGGTCATCCTGCACCTGCAGAAGACCCGCTACATGCCGCTCAACGTCATTAAGCAGCGCTTGGAAAACGCAACGGACCTGTCCACTTTGGCTTACGAGGTGGGTCTTCTGTCCGATGTTCCGCTTAAGACGGAGCCCAAGGAGACCAAGCAAAAGCTGCACCCCATCGAGACGATCCCCGACATGCTCGGCGTTGAGATCTCGTTTATCCGCTCCCTTGCCGAGAACGATCTTATCCGCATCATCAAGAGCCCGCAGAACCGTGAGCTTGTCGATGGTCGCGATTTCCCGATTATCCGTTACTGCTCGGAGCTGTCGCGTTTCCACATTGAGCCGCGCAACCTGCGTCAGTACGTATCGTCGGCAAATCGCGAGTCTTCGATGTTTGAGCAGGTTCTCGTGAGCATGCTCGGCATGGATACCTCCGATGATGAGCGCGACGCCAAGCTCGAGCGCGCTTTTAAAAAGCTGCACGACCTCACCGAGGGTGTGCATACCGCGCTACTTAAGAACCGTGTCTTTGAGTCGCTCAACGCCGTGGTCGAGGACGCTGACATCGATGCCCTCGATGAAGAGATCGCGCGTTCCGAATCCACCAAGGCTAAAAGCGATGGGGCAAGCGTCCCCGCGGTTGCCGCGCACGAGGAGTCGCTCGTGCAACCGTCCAAGGTCGTCGTCACCTCGCATAGCTCGTCTTCTAACACGGGTAAATAATCGCCGTCCACCCGGCAATCCATGAAAGGTCACGCCATGTACGACTTCGAATCTCATATCGTCGATATCCCCGACTATCCCGAGCCCGGAGTCGTCTTTAAGGACATCACGCCGCTCTTTGGCAATCCCGAGGCCCTGAAGGCCATGGTGGATGCCCTGGCCGAGCATTTTGCCGATATGGGCATTACCAAGGTTGTAGGACCCGAAGCCCGCGGCTTTATGGTCGGTGTGCCCGTGGCCGTCGCGCTGGGTGCCGGCTTTGTCCCCGCACGTAAGCCGGGCAAACTGCCGCGCAAGACGGTCAGCGAGAGCTACGAACTCGAGTATGGAACGGATTCTGTCGAGATCCATGCCGATGCCATTACCTCTAAAGATACCGTGTTGATTCTAGATGACTTGGTCGCGACGGGCGGAACCGTCGAGGCAACAGGTAAACTGGTGCGAGATATGGGCGCAAAGCTCGTGGGTTACGGTTGTATCCTTGAGCTTGCGTTTCTCAACCCGCGCAAGAAGCTCACGCCTTCCAATGAGGACGTTGAGCTCTTTAGCCTGGTAACGGTGGATTAGCCGCTACCCTTAGATACCGGAAAGGAAGCTCCATGCGCACAGCAAACACGCACAAAAATATGGCACGCTGCGCTGCTACGGCAACCCTCGCTTGTGTTTTGGGCCTGGGCCTCGTGGCTCCGGCCTACGCCGATACCGCATCCGACCTTGCCGCTGCTCGTACTAAACTCGAGCAGATTGGCACGCAAACCCAGCAGATCTACGACGAGCTCGCCACTCAGACGCAGGCGCTCGACCAGACCGCCGGCGAGATCACGCAAAAGCAGCAGGAAATCGCCGATGGCCAGACTAAGCTTTCCAACTACGTTGCCGGTGAGTACAAGACCGGTGGCCTGAGCCTACTTCAGGTTCTGACGGGCGTCGACGACCTGGGCGACATGCTCAACCGTCTGTTCTACTACGGTAAGGTGTCCGACAAACAGGCCCAGACCATCCAAGAGGTCAAGGAGCTCAAGCAGGAGCTTACCGATAAGCAGGCCGAGCAGGAGAAGAACGTCGCCGCCACGCAGAAGAAGGTCGACGAGCTCAACGCTCAGCAGGCCGAGGCTCAGAACGTTGTGAACTCTCTGGACTCGCAGCTGCAGGCCGAGCTTGCCGCCGAGGCTGAGGCGAACGCCGCACTGCAGGCCGGTATCAACGCCAGCACCGCCGAGAAGGCCACGGTGAACACCGAGACCGCTGGCACGATCGAGAACACCAACAATGGTGGCGGCACGACCAACAATGGCGGCAACACGCCTGCACCCGCTCCGGCTCCTGCTCCTACGCCGCAGCCCTCGACGCCCCCACCGGCACCGACGCCTTCCGCACCGAGCCAGTCCGTTGACGGCGGCACCGTTGTTTCGCGTGCCTACAGCAAACTTGGTTGCGCTTATTCCTGGGGCGGCATTGGCCCGAACAGCTTTGACTGTTCGGGATTCGTTAGCTACTGCCTCACGGGCCGCTACTGCCGTCTGGGCAACACCGGCACCTTCATGGGTTGGACCCGCGTGTCCGATCCGCAACCCGGCGATGTTGTGGTTAACTCCTACCATACCGGCATCTATATCGGTAATGGTCAGATGATCCATGCTTCCGACTACAACACGGGCGTTATCATCAGCTCCGTCGCAGCCGGTATGAACAACAACTACATCTTCGTACGCTACTAATTTATTGCTACAGCGAACGAACGTGGGCCTCGCGATCTTGAGTCACGAGGCCCATTCTTTTTGCCCCTACAGTTTGCCTTAAGATCAGTAGACTATCTAGTATTCAAAACTAGATAGCCGTCCACTCGATTCGAAAGACGGCTATAATTGTTGAGGAACAAATAGAAAGGACCCTCAATGAGCTGGGCACTTATCTCCGATTCGAGCTGCAATCTTCGCGATTGGCAGCCAACCGCACCTCATACCACCTTTGCATTTGCACCCCTTAAGATTCGAGTGGGGGAGCGCGAGTTTGTCGATGACCTCACGCTCGACGTTCACGAGCTCAATTGCGCCGTGCTGGCGGAGTCGAGCGCTTCTTCGAGCGCCTGTCCAAGCGTAGGGGAGTGGGCCGAACTCTTTAAGCTTGCCGACAAGACGATTTGCATGCCCATCTCCGAGGGCGTCTCGGGAAGCTACAATGCCGCGGCCACCGCACGTGACATGGTGCTTGCCGAGGAGCCCAACCGTCAGATTCATTTGGTTAACTCGCGAGCCGCAGGTGGCAAAATGGACCTAATCTTCCTGCTGTTCGATCGCTATCTTACGAGGAACCCGGATACCTCCTTTGAGGACGCCTGCGCCTACTTCGATAGCTTGGAGCAGCAGAGCAAGATCCTCTTTAGTTTGTGCACTTACGAAAACCTTGCGAAGGCCGGACGTATCCCTAAGGCGGCCGGGGTCATCGCCAATAAACTCAACATTCGTGTTTTAGGCACAGCAAGCGAGGCGGGGGAGATTAAGCTCGTTGGTCACACCCGTGGCGAAAAGAAGATGCTTGGCAAGATAGTCGATACCATGGAGGCCGAGGGCTTTACCGGCGGCGAGGTCGTTATCGACCATGTCGAGAATGAGGCAGGCGCCCAGGCACTTGCCAGCCGCATTGTGGAGCATTGGCCTGGCTCCAAGACCATTATCTTGCCCTGCAACGGACTGGATTCATACTATGCCGAGATGCACGGTCTTATTATCGGCTACGGCATGGGCGTGGCTTCGGGCCGATAACGTCCAACTAGACAAACGCACGGGCGGGATAACGGGCCAATGGCTCATTATCCCGCCCGTCTTTTACCTCGGTTAGCTATTAAACCCATTGAACTTAAGGTAGCTCATCAGGTATGCCTTCGAAACGAAGGACGATACCGCACTGCGTACGAGCAACGACTCACGCGTAACCTGATGTGCGGTATCGGGCACGGGAGTCTGCTCGACGGAAAACGCCGCACGAATCGATGCCTCAAGTTGATCGACAACATAATCAAAGGCGGTCGGAGCATCGTAGCTCAAACGCTGAATATTAAAGAGCGCCTGAATCGCAGCGATGGGCAGCACCTGCTTAAAGATGCAAATGGCGATGAGACGCGCAATCTGCTCACGGCCATACTGCTTTTTAACCGGAGCAGGAACGAGGCCGACCTTCACGTAGTTATTGATCATCGATGGCGTGATAACGGGCTGCTCTACACAAATCGAAAGCGGCTCCATCCACAGCGCAACATATTCAATAACCTGATCGCGATAGAGCGTTACATTGGGCAGCTGTTCATAGCGCGGCAGGCTCAACGTGTTGAGTTTACCGACCATATCGGACTGAATAAATGCATCCGGCAGCACCGTCGGCTGAATATCCTCCGGCTTAATGCTGACCGATGTATCTGACATCGGGATAACATGTTTAGCGTGGTTCATAAGAGGCCTCCGTTCGTTTTCTATATTGTATTCTAGGTTATCTAGTTTTACATACCACATAGCCGCAAAGTAAAAGTGGTTGGGCGGCACATAGATGCACCGCCCAACCACTTTGCTTAAAAACAGCAACCTTACATAAGATATATTATCGTACTTATCCGCGTAAGAAAGCGTATGCGCTGGTAGCCGCTATGGCTCCGTCCGAAACGGCGGTCACAACTTGGCGTAAATGCTTGGAACGGATATCGCCGGCAGCAAATAAGCCAGGCGTGCGGGTTGCCATCGATTCGTCGGTCACAATACCGCCGTCGGGCGCCAGATCCACCAGATGCTCTACAAGCTCAGTATGGGGATGCGTGCCAGCAAAGACAAAGATGCCAAACGAACCAGGATCAAAGGACTCGGAATAGGTTTCACCGGTGGCGTTGTTCTTAAATGTGATAGTCGTGGGCATGGCCTCGCCCGATAGTTCCACAATACTAGTTTGGTACCTAACCGAAATATTATCTTTTGCGAGCACCTTTTGAACCACGCCATCAGGGGCACGGAACTGATCGCGGCGCAAGACGATGGTCACGCTGCTGGCGATTTCTGATAAGAACAGGGCTTCCTCACAGGCAGCATTACCGCCGCCGATGACAAAAACCTGCTTGCCACGAAAGAACATTCCGTCGCACGTCGCGCAATACGAAACGCCACGACCACGATACGTATCCTCGCCAACAAAACCAGCAGATCGCGGTGTGGCACCCATGCAAGCGATAACACTCGAGGCCAGCGTATCGCCCGTATCATGATGCACCGTAAACAGCGCTGTATCGGCATCGTAATCGATGCCCGTCACCATGCTCCATGTAACTTGCGCTCCCAGGCCCTCTGCATGCTGCTGAAAACGCTCGCCGAGTTCGGCACCACTCAAGAGCGGAATACCCGGATAGTTCTCGACCTCATTGGTTGTGGCAATTTGGCCTCCCGACATGCCTTGCTCAATCACAGTCGTCGTGAGGTTGGCGCGCGCCGCATAAATGGCTGCAGCATAGCCCGCAGGGCCGCCGCCGATAATCGCAACATCAATCGGCTGATCGGTAGTCATAAAGCTTCCTCTCGTCGAAACATTGTCGTTCTTTGCGCTCATACCCAAATTCAGACGAACATGACACTCATGCACTACAATGATTCTTTGCGACACAAAGATGAAGGGGAGTTTTCGATGGATCAAACGCAGACGAGCGACGACGCTCCCCTGCTCAAGCTCAGCACTCCCCAATCGGAGCAAACCGGGCTCTTGGCTCAGCAAAAACCTCTCGTGACCATCGTGCACGCCTCGGTCGGCTCGGGCCACAAGGCCGCCGCAAATGCGATTGCGCAGGCATTCGACCTCATCCGCGGCACCAATGGCATCCCCGAGGATGTTGAGATTGAAGTGCTCGATATCCTTGATTTTGGACGCATTAAATTCGACGGCAATAAAACCGCAGCTTCTTTTACGGGAGCCACGCGCCCCATTTACGACCTGACCTGGCGATATACGCTTACGGGACATCTGCTCTGGGGTGGCGGCACGGCATGGTCGCGAATTATGTTCCCCGCATTCAACGAATACATTCGTAGCCGCAGGCCTATAGCCGTGGTCGCAACGCACATCACAGCAGCCAATGTTGCCGTGGGCGCCCGCGTAATTACGGGTATCGATTATCCGGTCATCTGCGTGCCGACCGACTACGAAGTCGAGGGCTGGTGGCCCCACAAGGACACCGATCTATTCTGTGTTGCCAACGAATTTATGGCCGAAACGCTGCGTCCGCGCAAGGTGCCCGAGACAAAGATTCGCATTACCGGCATTCCTATTCGCGCCGGATTTGACACGGATTACGATCGCGAGGAAGAGCTAGCCAAGTTCAACCTCCCCACCGACAAGACCATCGTGCTGGTAATGGCCGGTGCCAGCTTGCCTCAACCCTACGTCCGCTTTCGCGCGGCGATGGACCACACACTCCCCTTCCTGCGCAGCTTCGAAGACATGCACTTTGTCTTTTTGCCCGGCAAAGACGTGGAGTATGCCACCCGGCTGAAGACCCTCTTCGACGCCATGAAGCTCGAGAACGTCACGGTGTTGGACTATGTCGACGACATGGCGGCCCTCATGCACGGCTGCGACCTGGCAATCCTCAAATCGGGCGGACTCACGGTTACCGAGTGCCTATGCGGACATCTGCCGATGATTCTGCTGGGCAAGTCCTATGGCCAGGAAAAGGCCAACACCACCATGCTCACCGGCATGGGCGCCAGCATGCACGTCACCACGGCACGAGAGCTCATCGTAACCCTGCGCCACCTGCACGACCATCCCGAATCACTCAAAGCCCTACTCATCAACGGCGAAGTACTACGCCGCCCCCACGCAGCCGAGGACATTGCCATCGCCACCATGGAATTCGTAGGCAAACCCCAAAAGCGCAAACGAGCCTTCTGCCGCTTCTACTGGGGCGAAAAACCCGCGCATATCAGGTAGGACGGACTGTCCGCTCTCCCGTGGGAGGGCTGCGTTTACGCGCTAGCGGCTAATCCCAGATTCCCCACCACTAGAACCTGCAAAGGCGAAACCGGAAATTCTAAATACAGACAGCCAATGCGGCAAAGGGATAGTTCCTTTGTCGCATTGGCTGACTAGAATGTAATATTATTTCAAGCGAGTAGCCGCCCGCCTGCCTCTCACACATATCGTTCCACGCGCAGTTTCGCAGCGAGCGAAGCGAAGCGAGAATGTTTGAGCATGGAATGATATGTGTGAGAGGCAGGCGGGAGGGATATGAGCGCCCCCCCCCGCGAGAATGTTTGAGCACGAGATAATATGTGTGGGCCCCGGGTGAGAGGCCGACCCTACATGTTAAAAATGATTAAGCGACTCCGCTGGAGCCGAAGCCTCCGTTGCCTCGGTCGGTTTCGTCTAGTTCGTCTACTTCTACGAGGTTGACCGTGGGGACTTCTTGGATGACAAGTTGGGCGATGCGGTCGCCTTTGTTGATTTGGATGTTGTTCGTGGGGTCTAGGTTGATGAGGATGACTTTGAGCTCTCCTCGGTAGTGGGCATCGATGAGGCCCGGCGTGTTGACTATAGACAGGCCTTGCTTGATGGCCAGGCCACTGCGGGGCTGGACGAAGCCGGCATAGCCGTCGGGCAGGGCGATAGCTAGGCCCGTGGAGACCAGACGACGCTCAAAGGGCTTCAGAGTGCAATCCTCGTTGGAACGCAGGTCCAGGCCGGCATCCGTAGGATGGGCGTATTTGGGAAGCTCGACGGTTGGGTCGAGACGTTTAATGTTAACGGTAATGTTGGACATGAAATCACCTTAGCTTGTCGAGCTCTTGCAAAAACTCATCGACGTCTTTGAAATCGCGATAGACCGAGGCAAAGCGGATGTAGGCAACTTTATCGATCTTGGCCAACCGCTTAAGAACCATATCGCCCAACTCATGAGACGTAACGGCCGTGAGCGTACGGGAGCGAAGCTCGACCTCAATATCGTCAATGATCTCGTTGAGCTTTTTAGTGTCGATATCTCGCTTGATCGTGGCGCGCATCAAACCGACCAGCAGCTTATTGCGATCGAACCGTTGCTTGGTTCCGTCTGACTTAATGACCTCGATAGGGTCTTCACAACGCTCAAATGTCGTAAAGCGATAATTGCATGAGCAGCATTCGCGACGGCGCTTGATGGTGTTATTAGATTCCTGCATGCGGGAATCAACGACGCGAGTATGTGCCTTGCCGCATTTGGGACAGCGCATGATACCTCCTCTAAAACGATTACAAGGGTACCATGCGACGGTACATAAATCTTAGGAACGTGCGGGAACTTTAAGATGCGCACCGGCATCGAGCGAGCCATGCTCCAGGTGATTGACGTTGCGGATCATATCAGAGGTTTCCTGTGTGGAAAGGCCCTCAATCGGATGCTCCTGGGCAAGCGACCACAAGGAATCGCCTGGCTGAACACGGACGGTCTCGTAGGTAACGTTGGATACCGACTCGGCATATGCGGCGTGACGTGCGCTGAAGATCGAGGTGGCAAGTACAAAGAAGAGCGTGAGCGCAACGGCAAGAGCGACAATCGTCGAGGCCTTTAGGGCAACAGGAGCCGAAGTCGTGGCGACGCACCGGCTGCGGACGGGCTTACCAGGCAATGTTTGGAAACCAGATCGGCCGCCTTTGACAACCGTGAAAACCGGCGATGTAGGCGTCTCGAGCTTAAGGGCGAGGTTTCCCTGGACCATATCCGTTGCGTTCATCATGTTCTCCTCTCGCGTGTTTTGCTGAGAACAGTTTTATCAAGCCGCGCGGACAAAAAACGTCTAGCGCGAGAACGAATGTTCGGTTATTATTATCTTCGAACAGTTGTTCCTGTCAAGCAAAATCGAACATTTGTTTGACATTGGCAGAGAGGATCCTCTGATGGCTCGCAAAATTACCAAGCGTCAGCAGCAGATTTACGACTTCATCAAGGAATATCAGCAGGAGAAGGGCTATCCGCCCAGTGTGCGCGAGATGGCATCTGCCGTAGGCCTCTCCTCCCCCAGCACGGTGCACGCTCACCTCTCTGCCCTGGAGGCTCGAGGGCTGCTCAAGCGCGATGCCACCAAGCCTCGCGCCCTAGAGCTCTTTGATGAGGACGGATCTTCTGTCTCGATTTCCAAATCCGATGAACCCACAGCGCCCCGCGGAACGGTCTCGCTGCCGCTTGTCGGTCGCGTCGCGGCCGGGATTCCCATTCTGGCCGAGCAAAATATCGAGGACACCTTTACCATCCCGACCGAAATCGCCACAGACCAGGGCTCCTTTATCCTTGAGGTGCATGGGAGTTCAATGATCAACGTCGGTATCTTCAATGGTGACTACATTATCGTTCGCGAGCAAAAGAGCGCCATGAACGGCGAAATCGTCGTGGCCATGATCGATGGCTCGGCGACCGTCAAGACGTTCTACAAGGAGCAGGGGCGCGTGCGACTGCAGCCCGAGAACGACACCATGGAGCCCATCTATGCGACGAACCCCGTTATTTTGGGTAAGGTTGTCGGTTTAATGCGCCGGTTCTCGTAATGCAAAAACGCATCACCATATTTGATACCGTCCGCGGGTTTACGATGCTGTCGATGGCAGGTTTTCACGCCTGCTACGATTTGGCCTACCTATATGGATGGGATATGCCATGGTTTACCGAAACGGTTTTCCAGGATATCTGGCGCGCTAGTATCAGCTGGGTATTTTTGTTTATCGCCGGTTGGATGTGCACGCTCTCGCGCAATAACGTTAAGCGCGCCCTCAAATACGCGACCGCAGCCTTGATCGTATGGATTGCAACTACACTGGTATCAGTCGACGATTCGGTAAACTTTGGCATCATTTATTGCATGGCGGCGTGCACTGCGGTAGTTGCACTCACCCGTCCGTTACTCCAAAAATTACCGGGTTCATGGGGCATCGCGGCGTGTCTTGTTCTTTTTGCCCTCACCTGGGGCATTCCAAAAGCGGTCTACCCACTCCCCTACCTGGCATGGCTTGGATTCCCGAGCCCGGATTTTGTTTCGGGAGACTACTATCCGCTCATTCCGTTTATCTTTATGTACCTTACCGGCTTTTTTGCTGCCCGGGCAGCACAAGCATCAAGCCTCGAAGCGCCAACATGGGCATACGCCAATCCCGTCCCGGCGCTCGCAGTCCTCGGTCGGCATGCCTTACCGTTCTACCTGCTCCATCAGCCTGTCATCCTAGGCGTACTAGAACTCGTTTATTCCGTACGATAGCGCTCAAGACGCGGGGCGATTCGGGCCGGCAACTTCGCCACAATGCGAACTTCGTCCTCTAGATATTCCTCATACAGAAGGGTTCCCTGCTCATGCACCAGCGTGATGAGGGCGCCCTCGCGATACGGGATATCAGCAGAGAGCAACACATCGGTGGCAGCCGCCTCACGGGCAATACGGTCGACGAGATCGTCAAGCCCCTCACCCGTCTGGGCCGAGAACAGCACGGCCTCGGGATAGCGACGATGGAAACTCAATCGATCGACGCTATCGAGTAGGTCGATTTTATTGAACACCGTAAGCGTCAAACGCTCGCCGGCACCAATCTCGTCAAGAACGCGATCGACTGCCTCGAGCTGGCGCTCGTAATCCTCGTCAGAGGCATCCACAACTTTAAGGATCAGGTCGGCACCAAGGACCTCAGACAGCGTGGACTTAAAGGCATCAACGAGACCATGCGGTAGCTTTTGAATAAAGCCAACGGTATCGGTAATGGTCATGCCACGACCACCGGGCAAGCGATACGAGCGCGTCGTCGGATCGAGCGTGGCAAACAATTTATCCTGTGAAAGCACCGTAGACCCGGTCAGGCGATTGAGCAACGTCGACTTACCGGCATTGGTATAACCGGCTAAGGCAACGCGAAACGCCGGCGACTCGATACGACTCTTTGACTGGACATCGCGGCGCTGTTCAACCTGCTTAAGCTCGCGACGAAGCGCGGCAATCTTGTTGCGAATCAAACGTCGGTCAACCTCAAGTTGGCTTTCGCCCTGGCCAAAGCGCGAACCAATGCCACCTCGTGTCTGCTCTTTAGCAAGATGGCTCCACATACCGCGCAAACGGGGCAACAGATACTGCAATTGGGCTAGCTGCACCTGCAGGCGGCCCTCACGGGTCTGAGCGTGCAGGCCAAAGATATCGAGAATCAACGCCGTACGATCGATAATTTTAACCGGTTCGCCCACGGCTTTCTCCAGGTAAGACTGCTGCGAGGGCGTTAAATCGTCATCGAAGATAACAACATCGGCATCCATTCGATGCACGAGCCCGCAAAGCTCCTCAACCTTACCGGAGCCAATAAACGATTTTGGATACGGATTAACTAGACGTTGTGACAAACGCGCCACGCACTGGGCGCCAGCCGTATGGGCCAAGCGCTCAAGCTCGTCAAGCGAACGATTGAGCGGCCAGGCGTTATCGCGCCACTCAACTCCGACAAGAACGGCACGTTCGGGCTCAGGCGCCGTGGGAACGAGGGGAAACCGAGCCATTAGGCCACCTCGATACGGTGAAGGATATCCTCAACGACCTCATCGATCGTAAACTCGTCCATATCGAACCACACGATGCGGTCATCGCGTTTAAACCACGAAAGCTGACGTTTGGCATAGCGACGCGAACGCATCTTGATGAGTTCGCGAGCCTCATCCATAGAAATGACGCCGTCAAAGGCATCGATAATCTCTTTATAGCCAATCGCCTGCATCGAAGTTAGTGCATCTTCCAGCCCCTGGTCCATAAGACCGCGAACCTCATCAACAAGACCCTGCTCAAACATCAGATCGACGCGAAGGTTAATACGCTCGTAAAGCGCCTCGCGATTACGCGACAATCCAAACCACAGAGCGTGATAATGCTCGCGCGGAACACTAAACTGCGACTTTTGCTGCGCGTAGGATACGCCATCATCGTGCATTTCGAGCGCGCGAATCACACGACGAACATTATGGGGGTGGATGACCGCAGCGGACTCGGGGTCACGCTCGGCAAGCAACGCGTGCAGCGCTTCCTCGCCTATGCGCTCGGCAAGCTCCTGATACCCTGCGCGGCGATCGTCCTCAAGCTCGCCCGAGGGAAAATCCATCTCATCCAGGGCGGCCTTGAGATACAGGCCTGTACCCCCGCAAAACACCGGTAGGCGGCCCTCGCCCAGCAAGCGCTCAACATGTACACGAGCGTCTGCCTGATACAGCGCCGCAGAATATGCAAAGCCCGGTTCAACAATATCGACCAGGCGTAGCGGCGCCGTGCATTCCTCGGGTGCCATCTTGGCAGTACCGATATCCATACCGCGATAGATTTGCATCGCATCACACGAAAGCACTTCAGACGAAAGGCGAGCGGCCAAACGGTCAGCGACCTCACTTTTACCAACCGCAGTCGGACCGACAATCGCAACGGCGGATAGACCCGCCCCGGGAGAAATCATTAGCGCGGCTCACCCACAACGGAGCCTGACAAATACCACGTCTTAGCAACGTCGACGTCAACATCAACGATCTTACCGATAAGCTGGTCGATGCTATATCCCTCGGGAATGGGCGCATGAACGGTCTGGTTCTTGGGGCTCTTGCCCAGCAGCACCGCATCGTTCTTTTTACTCGTACCCTCAATGAGCGCTGGCACCACGGTATGGAGCTCACCCTGGTTGTACTCGTGCGCTGTCGTCTCGATAACCTTGACCAGACGGTTAAAGCGCTCAAGGATGACCTCGTGCGGTGTGGGATCATCAATCTCGGCGGCCGGGGTACCAGCGCGCTTGGAGTAGATAAACGTGTAGGCCTGAGCATAGCGAACGGTCTCGGCAAGCGAGAGCGTCTGCTCAAAGTCTTCCTCGGTCTCTCCGGGGAAGCCAACGATGATATCGGTCGAGAGCGCGATATTGGGCATGCGATTGCGGATGCGATCGACCAGGTCCAGATAGTCCTCACGCGTATAGCGACGGTTCATCTCTTTTAGAATGCGCGTCGAGCCCGACTGAACGGCCAGATGCAGTTGCGGCATGACGGCGGGCGTCTCGGCCATGGCGTCGATAGTCTCGGGCAGTAGGTCTTTAGGGTGCGAGGAAGTAAAGAAGATACGCTCTACACCCGTATCGCCCACGGCACGCAACAGGTCGGCAAAGCGCGGCTTCCCAAACAGATCGCGGCCATACGAGTTAACGTTTTGACCCAGCAGCGTGATCTCGCGCACACCCTGGCGCACCAGACCGGTCACCTCATCGACAATCTCCTCGAAGGGGCGGCTCTTTTCGCGGCCGCGCACATACGGCACGATGCAATAGGTGCAGAAATTGTTGCAGCCCGTCATAATGGGGACCCACGCGTGATACTGGGTCTCACGATGCCACGGCATGCTCATAGCATCCGTGTCCTCGTGCTCATTGGTGCGAATATGACGCTTGCCGTCCAAGAATGCCTCGGCAATGAGCTCGGCCACATGCGCGATGGAATGCGTGCCAAAGATGACATTGACGTTATCGACATTGGTGAGCAGACCTTCGCCGTCGCGCTGCGCGATGCAGCCGCCCACAGCGACAACGCGCTTGCCAGAAGGCGAAGGTGGGAGGCTCTTACAAGAGTTGCACTGACCGTACAGACGGGTGTCAGCGGCCTCACGAACGCAGCACGTCATGAACACGACAATGTCAGCATGCTCCGGATCGAGCGCCATGAGGCAACCATACGAGTCGAGCAGGCCACTCACGCGCTCGGAGTCGTGCTGATTCATCTGGCAGCCAAAGGTGCGGATAAAGTAGGTTTTACCGGCAAGAATATCGCGTACGGAACCCTGGTCCATATGTATAAGTCCTAACGAGGTGGAATAGGCGGAATCAACGAGGGCGGGCAAAGAGTAAACGCTCTATGCCACAGGCTTAACGTCGTCCATCACAACGTTATCCATAGCAGCTCGATTAATTTGATGAACGTAAATAGAAAGACGGATAGCCGTGCGCGACTCACCGTTGATGAGGATGTCGGAGAACACCGGCGCGCAGGAAATATCAAACCCGGTCGGAATCAAAAATCCGCGTGCAATGGCTACAGCCTTAATGGCCTGGTTGACGGCGCCCGCGCCGACACACTGAATATTGACGGGAACACCATCTTTGACCATGCCGGCAATGGCGCCGGCAACGGACGCGGGCGACGATTTGCTTGATACCTTCAGGCAATCCATGAAGAAACTCCTGCGTTTAAAAGTACGTTTTAACTGCAATAACTGTATCGTACCGAACGGACTCGGTAAAGATGCTATTCCTCTTTGGCAAGATCGAACGTCACGGTAATACGATCACGCGAAACACGAATCTTGGGGTCGCCGCAAAGGTTGAGATAGTACCGTGCTGCAAGATCGTTAAAGTCACGTTCCACTGCTCGCGAGAACTGCGCCATGTCGTCCTTGGCAATACGCAACCCGCGACGATCTTTGGCGAGATCAACCGGAGCAGACGGATGTGAAGACGAATCACGCTCGCGTAGGAGGCGTGCGGTCACACCACGAACGGGCTTAATCTGGCCCGCCAAGATACGATGCGCCGTACGCTCGGACATCTCAAGGCCCAAACCCGAACAGATACGGATAAAGTCTTCCGCATCCGAAGCAAGACCCAGACGATCGACCACGGGAAGCTCGGCTTCGTCATCGATAAACAAAAGACGAGAAGCATCGAGACGGCTGGAAGCCTGCGCATGCAGCGTCGCGGCGATCTCCGACGGAGACCCCAGATAGACATCACAGGCGCGCAGCTCCTCGAGGGCAAACTCGCAGGCGGCACGAATGATGTTGTGAGGCCCACGGGCGCAGACATAGTGACCGTCCTCGTCCTTCACGGCCTGAGGCCAGCTGGACTGGTCGGCGCGCTCGCCAAGGCGGTCGGTAGCGACGCTCACCTTAAAGACCGAGCCAAGGTCAACATCCGACGCGACAACGCGTGCCTCGTCGGTGTTCTGCTTAATCGAGAACAATGCCATGCCTCGACCGTGAACGCCCCAACGGTCCATCTTCATGCTCTCGAGCTTGGAGGTAACGCGGGCATCGAAGATGCGCTCCTGCATATCCTGCGGCACGCCCGAGCCGTTATCCAGAAAGACAAGCGTACGGACGCCATCTTCCTTGGTCGTGGCGAGATAGACCTTGTCGGCGCCGGCATCACGAGCGTTGCGCAGCATTTCGATGACAATATCCTCGACATGCTGGATGTCGTGCTTTGCCTGGCGCCGCTCGGCCTCCGAAACGCGGAGGCGGACATACCCCTCGCCAAGGTTCTCCTCGACGCGAAGGTTGCCCTCCCCCGACATCGACGCGATAAATGAGATGAGCTCGTTCGCGTCGTTCATATTATTTCGCGATATCGACAGCGCGGCTCTCGCGAATCACGACGACGCGCACCTGACCGGGATACTCCATCTCTTCCTCGATCTGATGGGCGATATCATGAGCCAAGACCGTGGACTGAGCATCGGAAATCTTATCCGGCTGAACCATGACATGAACCTCGCGACCAGCCTGCATGGCATAGGTACGCTCGACGCCGTCATGGGAGTTGGCAATCTCCTCGAGCTTCTCAAGGCGCTTAATGTAGTTCTCGGCCGATTCGCGACGGGCACCGGGGCGAGAGGCAGAAACGGCATCGGCAGCCTGGACCAGAACATCGAGCACCGTGTTAGGGTCGACGTCGGCGTGGTGAGCCTCGATAGCGTGAACGATAACGGGCTTCTCGCCATAGCGACGGGCGAGCTCAGCGCCGATAACGGCATGCGGGCCCTCGACGTCATGGTCGATAGCCTTGCCGAGATCGTGCAGCAGGCCGGCACGCTTGGCGGTCACAACGTCCAGGCCAAGCTCGGAAGCCATCACGCCGCAAAGGTCAGAAACCTCGAGGGAATGCTGGAGCACGTTCTGACCAAACGAGGTGCGGTAGCGCAGAGCACCCAGGGTCTTAACGATCTCGGGGTGCAGATCGTGGATACCGGTATCGAAGGCAGCCTGTTCGCCAGCCTCGCGCACGCGCTGCTGAACCAAGTCGGCGGCCTTGTGATACATCTCCTCGATGCGGGCAGGATGAATGCGGCCGTCAGCAATAAGGTTCTCGAGGGCGACGCGGGCGGTCTCGCGACGGACCGGATCGAAGCTCGAAAGCACGACGGTCTCGGGCGTATCATCGATCACGAGGTTGACGCCGGAAACCTGCTCGAAGGTGCGGATGTTGCGACCCTCGCGGCCGATGATGCGACCCTTGAGGTCATCGGAAGGAATGTGCACAGAGGTAACGGTAACCTCGGCGGTGTGGTCGGCGGCGCAGCGCTGAATCGCCAGGGACAAGATCTCCTGAGCGGTCTTGTGACACTCGGCGCGAACCTGCTGCTCGGACTCGCGGATGATCGTGGCGGCCTCGTGGGTAACCTCGCCACGAACCTTGTCGAGGAGCTCCTTGTGAGCGTCCTCGCGGGTCAGGTCGGCGATGCGCTCGAGCTCCGAGGTCTGCTTGGCGCAGAGCTCCTCAAGCTCGCGGGAGCGCTTCTCGACCTGTCCAGCCTGGCTGGACAGCTGGTGCTCACGCTTGTCGAGGGCATCGTTGCGGCGATCGAGGGACTCCTCGCGCTGCATCACGCGGTTCTCGAGCGTACGAATCTCGCTCTTACGCTGCTTGTCCTCGGCCTCGGCAGCCTGCTTGTTCTTGATGATCTCTTCTTTAGCCTCGAGCAGAGCCTCTTTTTTGAGGGTCTCGGCCTGACGCTTAGCATCACCGATTAGGGACTCTGCCTGCGCGTGTGCCGACTGGATCTTTTCGTCGGCCTCGTGAAGACTACCCTGCTTGGCGGTGCGCATGTAGGCAATGGCGGCGATGGCACCCAAAACGATGCCAACGAGCGCTGCGATGATAGGCATGCTCACTCCTTTTTATGGATTCGTTACACAACAAAGCGAACCGTCCTTGCGAACGGCTCGCGACATTTGAGTAATATGGGCGCAGCTTATGCGGGTCGGATACAGATAAACATATAAACAAACTCATCAAAGATGAGCACATATCACAAAGCAAATGACAGTGTTTATCGTACGTTGAACCGCAACAACTGTCAAATAAATGCACCCAGCACGGCGTCTAAAACGCGGTGAACGGCAGGTACGCAAAACGTATGCTTCTAGCATGTGTCTAAACTGCGCATTCCTCACGTTCGGCATCAAGACGCGCCTTAACGACATCGGCGGCGATGTGGTACGAAAAGCCCTTACCCATCAAAAACCGGACGAGCTTTTCGAATCCACGTGTCTCGGGAACGCGACGCTTCGCGAGTAAAGCCGTTGCGCGAGCCAAGTCGTCCTCGACGGCAAAAAAATCCTCGGGATAGCCGGGGATATCATCGAGTACGACATGACGGCGCTTAAGTTCGGTCTCAATCTTGCGCTGTCCCCAGCCGCGTCGTTTGCGTTCCTCGATAAAGTACGAACAAAAGCGGTTCTCATCTAAAAATCGATACTCAGTGGCACGCTGGACGGCGAAATCAATTGCGGGCTGGCGAAATCCGTAACGAGTCAGCTTGTCACGGACCTCACCCGTGGCATGGTCGCGGCGCGACAGCATCTCAGTCACCATGGTAAGCGCGCATTTACGCTCAATGAGCTGCACCGCCTCGCGAAACTCATCCCAATCGCAGGGAAGATCGGGTCGATTTTTAAGGAACAGGCGCGCGACACGAACAGGAATCCAGATGGATCGTTCAAAACCGCCCTCGAGCTCACAGTCGATATGTGCACAAGGCTTTTTTGATGCATACCCACTCGAAAACGAGGAGGCCGCCTTCTTATCGGGAAAGACGACCGTTGCCTCGGTCACCGTATACGACATGAGGGCATCCGCTACTCGTCATCATCATCGAGCATCGCGGAGCCATCGATGGCGTAAAGCTCATCGAACTCCTCAGTTTCGGGCTGATCGGTCAACTCGACCTCGGACGGAGCATCGTCATCGAATTCAAGGCCGCAGGCGAGGCGAACCTTATGCTCGATCTCGTCAGCACAATCGGGGTGTTCGCGCAGAAAGGCCTTAGCGGCCTCGCGACCATTACCGAGCTTGTCCTCACCGTAAGCAAACCAAGAGCCCATCTTTTTGCAGATACCGCACTCGACGGCCATGTCCAGAATCGAGCCCTCCTTAGAGATGCCCGTGCCGTACATGATGTCGAACTCGGCCGAGCGGAACGGTGCCGCCACCTTGTTCTTAACGACCTTGGCACGCACACGATTGCCGATGACCTCGTCCTTGAGCTTGATGCTGTCGATGCGGCGAATATCGATGCGCACCGACGAGAAGAACTTGAGGGCGCGGCCGCCCGTCGTGGTCTCGGGGTTGCCGAACATGACGCCGATCTTCTCGCGCAGCTGGTTAATGAAGATGCAGGTCGTTTTAGATTTGGCGAGCGAGCCGGCGAGCTTACGGAGCGCCTGGCTCATCAGACGGGCTTGCAGGCCGACCGTAGTATCGCCGATCTCGCCCTCGATCTCGGCACGCGGGGTCAAAGCGGCGACAGAGTCGACGACGATGGCATCGATGGCGCCAGAGCGCACGAGCATGTCGACGATCTCGAGCGCCTGCTCGCCCGTATCGGGCTGGGAAATGAGGACCTCATCGATGTCCACGCCGATACGCGCGGCATACGTGGGATCGAGCGCGTGCTCGGCATCAATAAATGCCACGACGCCGCCCATAGCCTGGGCCTCTGCCAAAATCTCGAGCGAAAGCGTTGTCTTACCGGAGGACTCGGGACCGTAAATCTCGACGATACGGCCACGCGGCACGCCGCCGATGCCCAGCGCGGCATCGAGGGCCAGGGCGCCCGTGGGAATGGCCTCGACCTCGAGCTCGGGACCACCGTCGCCGTACCTCATGATGGAACCCTGGCCGAATTTCTTCTCGATCTCGGCCTTGGTGGTGGCGATCATCTCATCGCGCTCTTTACCCGTCGTGCGAGCATGAACGGTACGTACGGGACCTGAATTCTTGGCCATGAATAGCCCTCCTCTTAACAACCTGCATCGATAATAAACGAACGGCTGTTCGTGGTCAACCGTTCAGATAAATCATATGCAGCCGACCTTTCCAAAACCCGACCAAACGCCGACCAAACACTGACCAAAAACTTGACAGCAGGTGAACCAAGCAAGGCATGACGAGGAAGAATACGCCAACGACCTGCACAAAGAGTAAATTCGGCCGAGGTCCCTATCTCCACAATTAAGGGGCCCGGAGGCCCCTTAAAACACGCCTATTCCATAGAATGAAGCACGCACACAATGCGACCCAGTGCCTCCGCGACCGCATGGGCACGAACACACGAACGATTGCCCTCATAGTGACAACGAATGGAGTCCACGACCGACACTCCCCCATCGGCAGAGCGATACGCCCAGCCAATATAAAAGGTTCCAGCCGGATCGTCCTCGGTACCTCCACCGGGGCCGGCATAGCCCGTCGCGCTCACGGCAATATCGCTCTGGTACAGCTTCAGCGAACCGGCAGCCATCTCGCGCGCCGTCTGATGCGACACCGCGGTATAGCGGTCGAGCGTCTCTCGCTCAACGCCGAGCACGCGATGCTTAATCTCGTCGCAATACGTCACCGCACCGCCGCGCAGCACCGCCGAGGCACCGGGAATATCGGCGATCGTCGAGGCGATCATGCCCGCTGTCAGAGATTCAGCCGTCGAAACCGTCACACCACGAGCGCTTGAACGCTCGACAATATCGCGTGCGAGCTCTTCATTGCGCGCCGCAATCTGCTCAAATGATTCCGTCATGCCTACCAGGACCTAGACCGAAAAGACGATCTTGCGACAGTTCCAGAAGTACTGGGCACCCGAGATAACGGTCAGGATAACGGCCACGGCGTACAGGAAGCGCGACACCGAGTAGATGCCGAGCGTCAGCGCCACCGGGCCAAGGTGCAAGCCGGCCATCGCAAAGACGCACAGATAACCGCAGATGGAAACCATCGTAGTCGCCGTCTTGTACTTTCCGAGCTTATCGGCCGCAACGACCACACCGGCCGCACTCGCGACCATGCGCAGGGCGCTCACCAGCAGCTCGCGAAACAGGATGATGAACACGGACCACACGGTTACGGCACCAAAGTCCAAGAACAGCAGCAGGGCCGAGAACACGAGCAACTTATCGGCGATGGGATCCAAGAACTTGCCGAAGTCAGTGATCTCGTTGCGCGAACGAGCCAAGTAGCCATCAACCTTATCAGTGCAAGACAGGATGACGTACAGAATAAAGGCAGCGGCAGCGAGCGGGCCGTCGAAGATGCTCCAATCCGTACCGGCAACGCTCGTGTGAGACAGCGCCGACACGATCATGAACACCGGAATAAAGACGATGCGCACGCACGTTACGATGTTGGCGGGCGTCCAAACACTCGTCAGTTCCTTATTGCTCTCGTTAGCCACGACGCTCTCCTACTCCACAACATGACCGATAAGCTCGTAGCAGAAGCTATCGGTAAACTCGACCGTCAGAATATCGCCCACAGATGCCTCACTGGCATCCAGATGCACCGCGCCATCGGAATCAGGCGCCTGGAACCAGGCATGTCCGATCAGCTCGGCACCGTCCTCGGTCTCCTCGATACCGTCGACGATCACCTGGGCGCGTTCGCCCACATGGGCCGCCGTGGCGGCAAAGCCGAGCGACTCGGCCAGATCCATAGCCTCCTGGGCGCGCTCGAGCTTAACCTCTTCATCGACCTGACCTTCCATCTTGGCGGCCAGGCTGCCCTCCTCCTGCGAGTAGGCAAAGACGCTCGTGTAGTCAAAGCCGACGGTGTCCATAAAGTCGATGAGATCGCGGAACTCGTCGTCGGTCTCGGTCGGGAACCCCACCATGGCCGTGGAGCGGATCACGATACCGGGGATGCGCTCGCGCAAATCGCGGAACAGGTCCTCAAGCTCCTGGCGCGAACCAGAGCGGCGCATGGCCTTGAGGATGCGCGCGTCGCAGTGCTGCACGGGGATATCGATATAGGGCAGCACCTCGGGCGTATCGCGAATGGTCTCGATAAGCTCGTCGGTCATGCCCTCGGGCTGCAGGTAGAGTACGCGGACCCAAACGTTATGAGGACGCACCGCCTCGGCAACGGCCTGCAGCAGCTGCGCCAGATTGCGCGGCGCGCCCTCGGCTACGTCCTCATCCGCAAAGTCAGTGCCCCAAATGCCCGTGTCCTGACCGATCAGAACGATCTCGCGCACACCACCGGCGACCAGGTCGCGAACCTCGGAGATAATGCTCGCGGCATTGCGCGAGTGATAACGACCGCGGATATACGGGATCATGCAGAAGCTACAGAAGCGGTTGCAGCCATCGGAGATCTTAACGTAGGCGACAGCGCCCTCGACGGTACGCTTGACCTGCGGAATATAGGCGGCAATCTCGCGCTCAACACCCAGCACGTCATCGATGACCGCCACGATGCCGTCTTCCTCGTCGGCCTTCACAAAGACCGCGACCTCGGGCAGCTCGTCGGGCAGGTCGTCGCCGTAGCGTGACGGCACGCAGCCGCACATGACGATCGGACAGGAACGAACGCCGTCCTGCACCTCGTTGGCAAGCTCGAGCGTGGTCTCGATGCTCTCGGACGTTGCAGAGGCAAGGAACGAGCACGTATTGACGATGGCGATATCGGCATCCTGCGGATCGAATGCCTCCTCGTAGCCCGCGGCGGTCAGCAGCGAACGCATACGGTCGGTATCGACCTCGTTCTTGGCGCACCCGAGGGTGATATAGAGCACGGAGCCCAACGGTGTATCCATGTTGGAGAGCGGTCCTTTCGAATGAATTAGCGGTAGTTGGTGAACTGCAGCGGCTGACCGTAGTCCTGCTCGCGCAGGAACTGGATCACGGTCTGCAGCGCATCCTTGGAAGCAGAGGAAACACGCAGTTTGTCGGCCTCAATCGTCACCTTGACCTTGAGCTTCTGATCCTTAATGTCCTTATTGATCTTCTTGGCAGTCGTCTGGTCGATACCCTCGACGATGTGACCGAGCACGCGCACGGTGCCGCCCGATGCAGCCTGAGGCGCATCCCAGGACACGGCCTTAAGATCGATGCCGCGCTTGATGAGCTTGGAGCTCAAGACATCGATGATCTGCTTGGAGACAAAGTCGGCCGGGGCATTGATCGTAAAGAGCTTGTCGCCCTTCGAAAGCTCGATGGTGGCGCCGGAGTCCTTCAGGTCATAGCGCTGGGAAATCTCGCGCGTGGTCTGCTGGAAGGCATTGTCGACCTCCTGCATATTAACCTCGGACACGACGTCGAAGCTGGAATCTTTAGCCATGGTTAATCCTTTCGCTTACGAGCGGACTAGTAGCTGTCGTACGAATAATCGGTAGAATCGGTCGTCGTTTGACCGTCGGTAGCGGTATCGGTGCCCTCCATGGACTGGGCGTCGGTTCCATCCGCGCTGTTGGCATCATCGGTACCGTCAGCGCTCTCGCCGTCCTCGGCGTCGGTCGTCTCCTTCTTGGGAACGGTGATCGTCACACGCGCAACGCCCGACGTCTTGGTGTCGTAGCGGACCTTTTCGCCGTTCTTGGTAACGGTGACATCGGAAGGCTTGGACGTGGTGATCTCGATCGAGGACTCGGGCGTGTATTCCTGCTCAAAGGGGCCGGTCGCCTGGGCGCCATAGACCGACTTGCCATCAACCTTGACCTCAATCCAAGCAGTCTTACCCTTGGCAACGGAGATCTTGACCTTTGTGACCTCGTTCTCTTCCTTCTTGGCCGTCGTCTTGGCGGCGTCCGAATCGGTCGACTCGTCCGTCGTCTCATCGGTATCTTCATCCTCATCGACGGATTCGGTCTTGTTGGAAGACTTTTTAGTCGTTGTCTTGGTGGCAACGGGCGTCTCGGGCGTCGACTCGGGCGCCGACGAGCCGCAGCCACGCAGGAGCACCACGATGAGCACGATCAGCAGCAGCGCCACGGCGCCGATACCGGCGTAAACGATACGAGGATCGAGACCGTTGTTCTGGGGAGTACGCCCACCGCCGCGCCCACGATTGGAACCACCGCGACCAGCGCCTTGGGGCATACGACCGCGGTTATTGTCGGAACGTCCGCGATAGCTACCCTGGCGCTGCATATTGCGCTGGCCCGAGCGGGGGGCGAGCTCGCCACGACCCTGGTAGTTGCGCTGGCCCGAACGAGGCGCTGAGGAGCGCTGGCTATAGGGCTGCGACTGAGATCGAAGGCGAGGCGTCACCTGCGTAGTATCGGCGTCTGCATAGCCGCCGCGCGGACGACCGGAAGAAACGCCACGGTACCCGCGATCGGAATAACCACCATCGCCGTAGCCGGCACGAGGGTCTCGAGCGACACCGCGAGCAGCGGGGAGTGCGCGCTCCTCGGGCGCCGGCGTGCTGCGAAAACGATCGCGCTGGGAACGAATCTCCTCGCTCGAACCCGTCTCGGTAATATAGCCAGCCTGCTGAGGGCGCTGGCCATAACGCGTCGAACGCCCGCCCTGGACCATCATGAAGCGGCCGTTGTCGACTGAGGAACGCGAATTGACGTAGCCGGCGGCGTCCTGAAAACGACCGCCCTGCTGCGACGTCTCGCGTTCATATGCCATGAGTTCATCAAAATAAGCGTTGACGACCTCGCGCGGATTGAGGCCCAAAAAGCGTGCATAGCTCGAAATCATGCCCTGGGCATAACCGCGCGGGGGCATCGATGCAAAATTACCGGTTTCGAAAAACTCGATGATCTGCGGTCTGATTTTGATGGTGTTGGCGACCTGCTGAATGGAAAGGCCCATCCGGCGACGCTGCTCGAGCAGCATGTCACCAAAGCGTGCAGCCATCAGAATCC
The DNA here is from genome assembly GCA_019414055.1 of Collinsella sp. Lineage (GTDB taxonomy): Bacteria > Actinomycetota > Coriobacteriia > Coriobacteriales > Coriobacteriaceae > Collinsella. The sequence goes on along the minus strand of DXMV01000018.1, from coordinate 100,316 downwards.
TCCAAACTCACGATCTTCACGTGCCATCTCGGTGTCGACAGACTCCAGTGCGGCAAGACCCTCCTCATCCAGCAGGACCTCACGCGGCTTGGAGCCGTCGGGCGGGCCGACGACACCCTTTTCTTCCAGCATGTCCATAATACGCCCGGCGCGCGCGTAGCCAACCTTAAGGCGGCGCTGCAGGCCAGATGTGGAGCCAAGCTGCGATTCCACCACAATATGGGCGGCCTCCCAGATAAGCGGGTCGTCATCCTGAGGCTCGGCAACGCCCGTGCGGACAATGCCACCGCCGCCCGCCATGGACATGGAAGCGGGCGCCACGGCCGACAGAATCTCCTCGTGATAGTCGGGCTCGCTCTGCGACTTGACGAACTCAACGATCTCGTTGATCTCGTCATCCGAAACAAAACAGCCCTGGATACGGCGGGGCTTGCCCCAGTCGACCTTTGAGAACAGCATGTCACCCAAGCCGGTGAGCTTTTCGGCGCCCATCTGGTCGATGATGACGCGGGAGTCGATGCCCGTTGCGACGTTAAAGGCAATACGGTTGGTAATGTTTGCCTTGATGAGACCCGTCACCACGTTGGAGCTCGGACGCTGAGTCGCCACGATAAGGTGGATACCGGCGGCACGGCCCAGCTGGGCGATGCGCACAATCGATGCCTCGACGTCCTTGCCGGCAACCATCATCAGGTCCGAAAGCTCGTCGATAATGATGACCAGGTAGGGCATCTTTTGCGGCGGGTTATCATAGTGCTCAAACTCGCCGGCGGCCTGCTTTTCGTTATAGGTCGAGATCTTTCGAACGTTGAGGCGCTCGAAGACCTTCAGGCGGCGCTCCATCTCGGACACCGCCCACTGTAAGGCACTCGCGGCCTGCTTGGGCTCGGTCACTACGGGCACGTAAAGATGCGGCAGGCCGTTATAGCCAGCGAGCTCGACGCGCTTGGGGTCGACCATGATCAAGCGAACGTCCTCGGGAAGGGCGCGCATGAGCAGGGTCGTGATGATGGAGTTGATCATGACCGACTTACCGGAACCCGTGGTACCGGCGATCAGCAGGTGGGGCATCTTGGCGAGGTCGGCGACGACCGGCGTGCCCTCTGCATCGCGGCCGATGGCAAGCTCAAGCGGACCGCCCTTAACATAGGGCAGCACGTCGCCCAAGTTGACGTTCTGACGCTTGCGATTGGGAATCTCGATACCCACGAGCGAGGTGCCGGGAATCGGCGCAAAGATACGCACGGACTGAGCAGCAAGCGACAGCGCGATGTCGTCCTCAAGGCTCGAAATCTTGCTCACACGCTCGCCCTCGCCGGGTTGCAGCTTAAAGGTCGTCACCGTGGGGCCGGCAATCCAGCCGACGACGCGAGCGCTACGGCCAAACTCAAGCAGCGTGGACTGCAACGACTCGGCGGTCTGTTCCAGTTCCTTGTCCGAAGACGCGGCAGAAGCGGACTGAGGGTTTGCATGCAGGATTTCGAGAGGCGGCAGCTTAAGGCCGTCCTCATCTTCGCCCTCGTTATCCGCGGGGGCATTGTCCGCTCCCCCATCGCTAGAAGTAGACGCCTCGGCAGCGCCCGCGACAGCCGTATCGGCAACCTTGGGATGCTTGAGGAAATCAGGGATTTGAGGGGCGGCCGAGACGGGATTCACGGCAAACGGCGGCTCGGACTCGTCGATCTTGGCCGGATCGTCCTCCATTGAAAGCTGGCCGGTCACCTGACCGCGCTTTGCATGACGTCGCGGCAGCAAGGTGGTTTTAGCAGTCTCGAGCGGGGACTCGTCGTCCTCGTCATCACCTTCAGTAAGTTCAATCTCGCTCTCGGACCAAGACGGGTCGGGCTCACTCGTATTGAGCTTGGGAGCCGTCTTACCTTTCTTGGCATGACGGCGCGGCAGCAGCGTGGTCTTAGCACGCTCGGCCTCCACGGCATCGGACACGTCGACAAACGGGTCCTCGTCCTCGTCATCATCGTCCAAAAACGGGTCGGCATCGTTGCCCATGACCGTGGTCACGGCAGCATCAGAGCCCTTTTGACGAAGAATGCTCAGGTGCGGACGGACAACGCCGGGCACCGACAGAGCTTCGTCGTCACCCCAGGGGCTCGCGTTGACATCGGCACGACGGCGCTCGGCAAAATCGGCCGCACGGTCGCGGGCAGAGCGCAAAACGCCGCCCACCGAAAAGCCGATGATGACAAAGCCGACGACGGCCAAACCCAACAGGACCACCATCGCAATAGGCTTACCCAGGGCATTCTGCAGCGCGCTCGCAATAAACGCACCGATGTAGCCACCCGAGGCGGACAGGTTTTGCGGCGTGAACATAAGGTCGCACGAGTCGCTCGTACCCGGCACCATCAGTGAAAGAAGGGAGACGACGGCGATAAAGACCACGGCTCCGCCCGCAACAGAGCGCACGTTGAGCGGCGAGTCCTCGCCTAAAAAGAGCGTAGCGGCAAACAGCAAAATAACGATCGGCAGCACGTAGGCGCCCAGGCCAAAGCCAAGGTGGTAGAAACCAGCAACCACAGCAGTAACGGGTGCGGTCGCCGGCGAAATCACGGCAATAAAGGACGCAATCGCCAAAACGGCAATGACCACGCCGGCGATATCGCGGTTGGCCGAAGGCTCGACCAGGGGCTCAAAATCGTCGAACTCGGCCTCGTGGCCCTTATTGGCACGAAGATGGGAACCGGCACCCTTAGCAGATGCCGGTTGGTTGTTGGCTTTATTGCCTTTGGCGTTTTGTGCAGATCCGCGCGCCAAACTAAACCTCCATGACGACCGGGATGATCATCGGACGAGTGCGCGTACGGCTCCAGATAAAGTTAGAGAGCGAGTCGCGCACGGCCTTGCGAATGGCATCGGAACCGCTGCTCGTAAAGCTGAACTTGCCCTTCTCGATCGTCTTCATGATGGACGCCGAGGCGTCCTCGGAGAACTGGTCATCGATGGCAAAGGAGACGCCGCGGCCCGAGAACTCGATGGCCTCGATCTTCTTGTGCTTGAGCGAAACGATAGCGACAGCCGTGACCATACCGTCGTTGGCAAGCTTCTGACGATCGCGCAGAACGATAGGGTCGGTATCGCCGATGCGCAGTCCGTCGACGTAGACGACGCCAGACTCGACGGGCGTGCCGCGCTTGACGATACCGCCACGCATCTCGAGCGTATCGCCGTTGTCGAGGATAAAGATATGATCGTCCTTGAGGCCCATCTTGCGTGCAAGTTGAGCATGGGCGCGCAGATGCACGGCCTCGCCGTGGACCGGCATAAAGTACGTAGGCTTGGCCATGGCCATCAGGAGCTTGAGCTCCTCCTGGCTACCGTGACCCGAGACGTGAACGAGGGCGCGGTTCTTATCCCAGACGTCGCAGCCAAGCTTAGCGAGGCTGTTGACGACCTGCTGAACGGCCTTCTCGTTACCGGGAACCGGCGTTGCCGAGAGGATGACGGTATCGCCCTCGTGGATGGAGAGCGTCTTATGTTCGCCGTTGGCCATACGCGAAAGGGCCGACAGAGGCTCGCCCTGCGAACCGGTACACATGACGACAATCTTGTCGTCGGGCAGGTTGTCAATATCGAAGGCATCGATGATATCGGCATCATCGATGTTGAGATAGCCCAGCTCGCGCGCCACGCGGGTGTTGGTGAGCATAGAACGACCGGTCACGACGACCTTGCGGCCGCACTTGCGGGCGGCATCGCAGATCTGCTGCAGACGATGGATGTGGCTCGAGAACGAAGCAACGAACACGCGGCCTGGAGCATTCTTGATGGCATGCAGCAGATTGGGGCCAACCTCGGCCTCGGACTTGGTAAAGCCGGGGACCGTGGCGTTGGTTGAGTCGGACAGCAGCAGGTCGATGCCCTGCTTGGCAAAGCGGCTGATAGCGGCATAGTCGGGCGTGACGCCGTCGATGGGCGTCTGGTCGAGCTTAAAGTCGCCGGTGTGCATAACGGTGCCCTGGTTGGTGCGGATGAACACGCCCAGAGCGCCCGGGATGGAGTGCGTCATCGAGAAGAAGTCAAGCGAAATGCCACCCAAATTGACGTGGCTGCCGCCCTTGACCTCACGGAACTTGGGTGCACGAATGCGGAACTCGGAGAGCTTGCCCTCGATAAAGCCAAGCGTCAGCTTGCTCGAGAAGATGGGCACCTTGTTGTTGAGGTCCTGCAGCAGATACGGAAGCGAACCGGTGTGGTCCTCGTGGCCGTGGGTGACGATGATGCCGCGGAGCTTCTCCTCGTTCTCCAGAACATAGGTGTAGTCGGGAAGCACCAGGTCGATACCGGGCTGGGAGTCGTCGGGGAACATGAGGCCAGCGTCGACGAGCACCATGTCGTCGCCGCACTCGAAGACCGTCATGTTCTTGCCGATGCCGTCAAGGCCTCCGAGCGGAATGATCTTCAAGGGAGATGATTTTTTAGCTGCCATAGGTGAGTGTTGTTTCCTTTCTTCGAAACGGGTCTGAAACAACCGACGGGGCGCTTCTGGCAAACCGACCGTCGGGAACGTACAAACATGCATCACGGAGTCGACACATTAACCACAGTATGATACCCATTTGCACAACAACAGACCACCCATGCATCAAAGCCCCATCTGAACCCGTCTATCCCGCCGGTCTGGTCTCAGCGGGCCCGGCACGGGCTAAGTTTCCTGCTCTACAGTCCTGCGCAAGACGGAAAGCACATTAAGTGCTTTCCTTTGCGTGCGGAACTCGCGATAAACTTAGCCCGTGCCGGGCCCGCTGAGACCAGACCTGACAAAAAGGGACAGGTTTATTTTGGTCGGTTTTATCTGGGGAAATGTCGCACATGCGATTATCTAAAGATCTGAATTCAGATAGCTGAATAGACTGTCTAACAAAATCGCAACCCGCACCAACCAGCCCTTTTGCTATTCCCGGCGGGGTCCGCGGGTAAAGTTTATCGCGAGTTCCGCACGAGCCGGAGAGCACTTAATGTGCTCTCCGTGCGAGAAGGACTGTAGAGCAGGAAACTTTACCCGCGGACCCCGCCGGGAATAGCAAAAGGGCGAACCCTGTCCGGAGTCGCCCTTGTTGAGCTACTTATGTGTTGCTGTTACTCGGCGTCGTGGTGACGGCGGGGCTTGCGGCCTCCGTTGTCGCCGGGACGGCGCGGACGGTCGCCGCGCTCGGAGCGCTCGCGACGCGGACGCTCACGGCGCTGGAAGTGCTCGCCGTCACCCTCGGAGGCACCCTCGGCGCGAGCCGGGGCCTCGGGCTTGTCGAGACGATCGAGCGAGATCTTGCCGCGATCGTCGACCTCGATGACGACGACCTTGACCTCGTCGCCCACGTTGAGAACGTCCTCGACCTTCTCCACACGACCCTTGGCGACGCGGGAAATGTGCAGCAGGCCGTCCTTACCGGGCAGCAGGTTCACGAAAGCGCCGAAGGGCTGGATGGAGACCACGCGACCGGTGTACTCCTCGCCCGGCTCGGGAACCTTGATGATGAGCTTGATGCGCTCGACGGCCTGGTCGACGGACTCGCCGGTGCCGCCGACAAAGACGGTGCCGTCCTCCTGAATGTCGACCGAAGCGCCGGTCTCGTCCTGGATGCCGCGGATGACCTTGCCGCCGGAACCGATGACGTCGCGGATCTTATCGGTCGGAACCTGGATGGAGACGATGCGCGGAGCGGTGCTGCGCGTGGTGTGGCGCGGCTCGGGGATCACATCGAGCATCTTCTGCAGAATGAAGGCGCGACCCTCCTTGGCCTGCTGCAGGGCGCGGGCCAGGATGTCGAAGGTAAGACCGGTGGCCTTGTTGTCCATCTGCAGGGCGGTGATGCCCTCGGTGGTGCCGGTGACCTTAAAGTCCATGTCGCCCAGGAAGTCCTCGAGACCCTGGATATCGGACAGGACCACGGTCTTGCCCTCCTCCTGGATCAGGCCCATGGCGATACCGGAGACCGGGCGCTTAATGGGCACGCCGCCGTCCATAAGGGCGAGCGTGGAACCGCAGGTCGAAGCCATCGAAGAGGAGCCGTTGGACTCCATGACCTCGGAGACGACGCGGATGGCATAGGGGAACTCGTTCTCGTCGGGGAGCACCGGAAGCAGGGCGCGCTCGGCAAGGTTGCCATGACCGATCTCGCGGCGCTTGGGGCTGCCCATGCGGCCGGTCTCGCCGGTGCAGAACGGCGGGAAGTTGTAGTGGTGCATATAGCGCTTGCCCTCGGTGGGCTCGATGGTATCCAGACGCTGGCCCTCGTTGAGCATACCGAGCGACAGGACGGAGAGCACCTGGGTCTGACCACGCTGGAACAGGCCGGAACCGTGAACGAGCGGCAGGTAGTTGTCCTTCACCATGATGGGACGAATCTCGTCGGCGGCACGACCGTCGACGCGCTCGCCGGTCTCGACGACCATGGTGCGCATGGCCTTCTTCTCGAGCTTCTTGAGCGCCACGGGGATCTCACGCTCCCAGGCGGCCTGCTCCTCGTCGGTGAACTCGGCGCGGATGGACTCCTTCAGAGCCTCGACCTTACCGATGCGGGAAAGCTTGTCGGCGTCGCGCAGGGCAGCGGCCATCTCGTCGTAGTGGGCGAAGATGCGCTCCTGGACCTCCTCGACGGGCTGGTCGAGCGGGTACTCCTTCTTGACGATGGCGCCGTTGACCTGCTCCCACTCGGCGACGAACTCGTCCTGAGCCTGGCAGAAGGCGGCGAGGGCCTCCTGGCCAAACTTCATGGCGGCGAGCATGTCGTCCTCGGAGATCTCCTCGGCGCCGGCCTCGACCATCGAGATGAAGTCGGCAGAGCCACCCAGCTCCAGGTCCAGGTCGGAGTTCTCGCGCTCCTCATAGGTGGGGTTGACGATAAACTCGCCGGTCTCCACGTTACGGCCGATGCGCACGCAGGCAAGCGGGCCCTCGAAGGGCACGCCGCCGAGCGTCATGGCCAGCGAAGCGCCCATGACGTTGATGACGTCGAAGGGGTTGACCTGGTCGGCGACGAGCGAGGTGGCGACGATGTGCACCTCGTTGCGGAAGCCGTCCGGGAAGCTCGGGCGGATCGGGCGGTCGATCATACGAGCCGTGAGCGTGGCCTTCTCGCTGGGACGGCCCTCACGCTTGAGGTAGCCGCCCGGGATGCGGCCGGCAGCGTACATCTTCTCGTTGAAGTCGACGGTCAGCGGGAAGAAGTCGTAATTCTTGCGCTCCTTGGAGACGACCACGGTGTCGAGCATCGTGGTGTCGCCCTGCTTGACCAGACAAGCGCCGGTGGCCTGCTTGGCAAGCTCGCCGGACTCAAAGGTGAAGGTCTTGCCGTACAGCTCAAAGGTCTTGGATACGAGTGTCATTGTTCTCCTTTACCCCACAGGCCCCTTGCCTGCGGGCTTCTCATGTGACGCGGGCCCCCTGCCCCCGCCACGCTTCAGAGCGTGATTGTTCACGCCCTTACACAAAAAGAGCGCCCCGCTGCGCAGGACGCTCTTAGCATGTACAAATCCGTTACTGGATGTTGTCGCGGATGCCCAGAGCCTTGATCAGCTCACGGTACTCGACGATGTCGTTCTTCTTGATGTAGGAGAGAAGACGACGGCGGCGGCCGACGAGCATGAGCAGGCCACGACGGGTGTGGAAGTCCTTCTGGTGGGACTTCATGTGCTCGGTCAGCTCCTTGATGCGCTCGGACAGGATGGCGACCTGAACCTTGGGGTTACCGGTATCGACCGGGGAGTTACCGAACTGGGCGGTCAGCTCCGCCTTGCGCTCTTTGGAAACAGTCATTGTTTCACCTTTCGTTTCGCGTCGCCTGTGGGCGACTCTATTCGCCTCGGACTGGGAAGCCGCCGGTGGAGCGAACATCCAAGGTCGAGGTACCAACAGGTCGGTATGTTACCACAAGCGGCGCGCGCCTGCGCATCATCACCGACCCAACATGAATTCCATCGCACGGAGCCGCTGATCGGTGTGCGTGGCGCCCCAAACATGCGAAAGCCCCAGTAAAAACGCAGCCGTATGCGGATCGATCTGCTCGTCCATAAGGGCATCGAAGGTCATGGACATCAGAGCGCGCAGCCATGCGACCTCGCCGACCGATACCAACTCGGCGCCAGGCACGCTCGAGGCGCACGACCCGCACAGAAGCCCGCCGGCTTGGGCCGAGAAATGCGAGAGCATGGGATCGCCGCACGAGACGCAAGCCGAGAAATCGGGTCGGTAACCAACGTGCGACAGCAGTTTGAAGACAAAGGCCGCCACGAGCAGGTCCATGTGTGCCGAGTCGAGCCCACCGCCGACAAGTGTGAGCGCCCGCTGTGTGATGGCAAAGGTAAATGGATCCTCGGCATCCTCGAACGAGCACACGCGCGCAACCTCGGCAATCGCGCTGGCGGCACAGATCGTCTCGTAGTCAGGAGCGGCACCGAGCGGCGCCTCGATAAGCTCCGCCTGAGAAACCACGTCGAGCGAGCGACCATGCGCCAACAGCATATCAACGGTGCAAAAGAGCTCGCAGCGGGCCGCAAGGCGACCACCAGGCTTACGTGCGCCCTTGGCCACGGCACGCACCTGCCGCCCCCGTTCGTCGAGCATCGTCAAGATCAGGTCGGTTTCCTTGAGCTTGGTCTTGTCGAGGACGAGCACCTTTGTGCGATATGTGCGAGAGCCTGCCATGAACGCCGAGGCTTAATCTTCGGCATTGTAGCCAAAGCGGCGGATCTGTGCCTCGTCATCGCGCCAGCCGGCCTTGACCTTCACGTCGAGCTCCAAATAGACCTGCGTGCCAAAGATACGCTCAAGGTCACGACGGGCATCGATGCCGATATGCTTAATCATCTCGCCGCCCTTGCCGATGATGATGCCCTTCTGCCCCTCGCGCTCGACGTAAATCGTGGCGTGCACGCGCAGAACCTTCTTAGTCTGCTCGAGCGCGTCACAGATGACGCCCACGGAGTGAGGGATCTCGTCGCGGGTGCGACGCAGAACCTTCTCGCGTACAAACTCGGCCACGAGGGTCTCGTCGGACGCGTCGGTGCCCATGTCCTCAGGGAACCAGCGCGGGCCCTCGGGCAAAAAGTGAGCGACGGTCTCGATAAACGCATCGACGTTGAAGTTCTTGACCGACGACGTCACGATCTCGTCGTCATATTCCATGAGCTCGTGAGCGGCCTTGAGCTGTTCCATAACCTGGGCGGGATCGGCCTCGTCGGCCTTCGTGAGCACCAGGACCTTTTTGGAACGGGCGCTCTTGACACGCTCGGCAACCCAGGCGTCTCCCCTGCCGATGGGTTTGGTGGCGTCGATCAGAAACGCGACGACGTCTACGTCATTGAGCTCAAACAGGGCGCTCTTGTTGAGCTCGGATCCCAGGCCGTCCTTGGGCTTGTGGATACCCGGCGTGTCAACGAAGACCAGCTGGTAACCGGGGCGGTTGACCACGGCGCGCATACGGCGGCGGGTCGTCTGGGCCACCGGAGAGGTGATGGCGACCTTCTTGCCGTAACAGGCATTGAGCAGCGTGGACTTGCCGGCGTTGGGGCGACCGACCAGGGCCACAAAGCCGCTGCGGAAACCGGGTTCCACGTCGCCAAAGCCCACGAGGCTCTCGTCCTCGTCGCACAGGGCATCGAGTTCCTCGTCGCTCATACCCTCAAACGGATCGAACTCCTCGACCTCGTCAAACGAATCGGCACCTTCAGCCTCGTCCAGGACCTCGTCATCCAAAACTTCATCGGCAGGCTGCATATTGTCGGACATGGGAATCCCTTTCTAAATAAAGTCGAGCGCGTGGGCAAAGACAAGCAAGCCAACGATCGCGGCGGTAATGGAAAGAACGTATACAGAGGCAGCGGCGATATCCTTCGCGCGCTTGGCCAACGGATGCAGCTCCTGGGTCGCCAGGTCGACAATCGCCTCCATGGCGGTATTGCACAACTCGCCGTGAATCACCAGGCCGCAGCAGATGATGACCGTAGCCCACTCGGCAATATCGAGCCCCACGATGCAGCCGGTAATGACGGTGCACACGCCCGCCACGAGCATGACCTTGATATTGCGCTCGGTCTTGACGGCGGTGACGAAGCCCTCCAGAGCGTATGAGAACGACTTTAAAAAGGACGGATGATCCTTGTTCGATCCGGGAATCATAGACGGCTCCTAGTCGTGGGCATGATTGGTTATGGGGCCGACGTGGACGAGTTTGGGGTCCTCGCCGCGCTCAAGCGCCAGGTCGCGAAGGATGGCATCCTCGCGTGCCTCCATGACCTCGGCCTCATCGTCCTCGATGTGGTCGTAACCCAGCAGGTGCAGCATTCCGTGCACGAGCATCAGTCGACACTCATCGGCGGGGCTGTTGCCAAAGCCGGGGGCCTGGCGGGCAATAACCTGCGGGGCCAGGATAATATCGCCGAGCTCGAGCGTCTCGTCGGCGGGAATGTCCTCGTCAAAGGCCGAGTCGCATTCAAACGAGAGCACGTCGGTCGTGCGATCGATGCCGCGCCACTCGTGGTTGAGCTCGTGCATCTCGTCCTCATCGACATACGAAAGGGAAATCTCGACCTCACGCTCAACACCCTCGGCGGCAAGCACAACTGAGCAGATGTGCTCCACCTCCTGGGCATCGAGCAGCGTATCGAGCTCGGCATCGTTGCTGATCAATACACTCAACGGGACTCCTTTCGATCGTGTGCGCGCTGCTCGCGCGCATCGTCGTATGCATCATAGGCCTCGACGATACGGCCCACCAGGGCATGGCGCACCACATCGGCGCGCTCCAGGTGAGAAAACGTCACATCGTCGACGCGACCCAAAATCCTTTCGATATCGGCAAGGCCACCGCGACGACCCACCAGGTCACGCTGGCTCAGGTCGCCGGTAATCACGAACTTGGAATTAAAACCCAGACGCGTTAGGAACATCTTCATCTGCTCGGGCGTCGTGTTTTGCGCCTCATCAAGCACCACAAAGGCATCACTCAGCGTTCGACCGCGCATGTAGGCGAGCGGGGCGATCTCGATCACGCCACGCTCCATAAGCTCATCGGTACGCTCACGGTCCATCATGTCAAACAGGGCGTCGTAGAGCGGACGCATGTAAGGGTCGATCTTTTCCTCGAGCGTGCCGGGCAAAAAGCCCAAATTCTCCCCCGCCTCGACAACGGGCCGCGTAAGGACCAGACGGCCCACCTCGTGGCGCTTGAGCGCGGCGACGGCGAGCGCCATGGCTAGGTAGGTCTTACCGGTACCGGCGGGGCCCAGGCCAAACGTGATGGTATGGGAGCGGATGGCGTCAACATAGCGCTTTTGACCGAGTGTCTTGGGGCGGATGACGCGACCGCGATACGACAGCAACACGTCATCGCGCAGCGACGAGGCATCATGCTCGCCGTCGCGCAGAACGGCCAGACAGCGCGAGACATCATCGGCAGAAAGCGTGCGCCCGGCAGCAGCCTCACGAAAGGCATGTTCGAAAAAACGCGCGACCAGCTCGACCTCGTCCGGATCGCCGCTCACGGCAACGCTGTCACCGCGGGCAACCACATGGGCGCGCACCAAGTTCTCGAGTGCACGAAGGACCCCGTCGCCGGCGCCCAAAACGCACGAGGGGTCGATACCCTCGGGAACGGTAAGTCTAATCTTCGAGGCTTCCATGAACCTCCCTGCGTGCATGGACCAAGCCGGAATCATCGACTCCGATGATAGCAACATCGAGCAGGTACGGGGCTGTGAGTCCACAGGCATCATCAAGACGGGCATGATGGAACGAGCCGAGCGTCAGGTTGTCGCCATACTCGAGCACCGCACGCTCGACCGTGCCCACGCGGCGGCGGGCATCGGCGATCGCGAGCTCCTGTGCGGCGGCACGCATGCGGCGGCTGCGTTCGGCCATAATCTCGGGCGGCACCTGATCGGGCATATCGGCCGCAAGCGTGCCGGGGCGCTTGCTATAGCGGAACACGTGCATGCGCGAAAAGCCCACGCGACGGCACAGTGCCAGCGACTCCTCGAACTCCTCGTCCGTCTCGCCAGGAAAACCGACGATAACGTCGCACGAAAGTGCAGCCTGTGGCAGGTTCGCGCGAATCATGCGCACCGTATCCTCAAAGGCCTCGGCACTATAGGGACGACCCATGCGATGCAGCGTCGCCGTGCAGCCAGACTGCACGGGCAGGTGCAAAAACGGCGCGATGCGCTTCGGATAGCGAGCCATCACCTTGAGCAAGCGCTCGGAAATATCCATGGGCTCAACCGAGGAGATGCGCACGTGGGCGATCTCGGTGCGCTCCATGATGGCCTGGAGCAGCTCATCGATCTCGACATGCTCGTCGGTCGCGCTCTTGCCGTCATAGGCTCCCAGGTTCACGCCAGTCAGCACCACCTCGGGCACACCGGCCTCCTGGGCCTCGCGTACTTGCTCGAGCACGGACTCGACGGGCACGGAGCGCTCGGGGCCGCGCGCCTTCCACACGATGCAATACGTGCAGCGGTGATTGCAGCCGTCTTGGATCTTCACACCCAGACGCGAGCGACCCAGAGCGTCGACCACATCGATGTCGCTGCAGGCGGCCACACTATCGGATTCGACACCCAGCACCTCGCAGACACGCTCGGCGACGTCGATTTTCGACGGCTCGGCAATCACGCGGTCCGAAAGCTCTAGGAGCTCTTCGGGATGCAAGTTGACGACGCAGCCGGTCACGACCACGTAGGGCTCACCTGGATATGACAGCGCATGACGGACGGCCTTGCGGGTCTTAGCCTCGGCCTCGCCCGTCACAGCGCAGGTATTGATGACGATCAGGTCGGCATCCTGGGGCTCCACCATCGCAAAGCCCTGGCGCATAAGATCGGCAGTGATACGGTCGGACTCAACCCGGTTGACGCGGCAGCCAAGGTTGATGACGGAAATATGGGGTGCGAGCAAGCGGGCTCCTTAATCGAGGATATCGTCGAGGGCGCTCTTGATGCGATCGGTTACCGACTTCTTGCCGGAAGCAACGTCATCGCCCATCTCGTCGGCAAAAGCGCGCAGCAGCTCGCGCTGCTTGTTGGAAAGGTTCGTGGGAACGACCACGCGCAGCTGCACGACCAGACGACCGCGCGAGCCGCCACCGCCGATGCGCGGCATGCCGAAGTTGTTGACGCTGACGGTGTCGCCATACTGCGTGCCGGCGGGGACGCACACCTTGACGACCTCGTCGGGCATAATGCCCTCGACCTCGATCTCGCAGCCGAGCGCGGCCTGCGCGATGGAGATATCGCTCACCAGGTACAGGTCGTCGCCATTGCGCTTAAAGCGCTCGTGATCGGCGACACGCACGTTGACGATCAGGTCGCCCGAGGGCTCACCACGAAGGCCAGCCTCGCCAAAGCCACTCACGCGCAACTGGCGACCGGTCGAGACGCCGGCGGGAATATCAATGTCGATCTTTTCGTGCGAAGGCGTGCGGCCCTGACCGTCGCATGTCTCGCAGGGATGGTCGATAACCGTGCCCTCGCCGTGGCAGTCGGGGCAAGGCGAAGAGGACTGGACCTGCCCCAAAAACGAGCGCTGGACCGTGGTGACATAGCCCGTGCCGTGGCAGCGGCTGCACTGTTTTTCGGTCGCACCGTCAGCCTTGCCCGTACCGTTGCAGTCCTCGCAGGGAGCAAGGCGGTCATAGCTGATCGTCTTTTTGCAGCCAAGCGCAGCTTCCTCGAGCGTCACCGATAGCGAAATGGCCATATCGCGACCGCGACGGCGCTCGCGACGGCTGCGGGCACCACCGCCGGCGCCGCCGCCAAAGAACGACGAGAACAGGTCGTCCATGCCCATACCGCCAAAGATATCGTTGATGTCGACATAACCGGAGCCACCAGGGCCATCGGCAGTACCAAAGCGATCGTAGTTGGCACGCTTCTGCTCATCGGAAAGGACAGAATAGGCCTCGTTAAGCTCTTTGAACTTGGCCTCGGCCTCGGGGTCGTCCGAAACATCCGGGTGTACCGTACGGGCTTTCTTTAGAAACGCGCGCTTAATGGTCCGCGCGTCGGCATCCTTATCGACACCAAGTACCTCGTAGTAATCCCTATTTTCCGACACGACCGAATCCTTCCGACTTTCAATATTGTCACAGTGCGTCCTATACCCATGCAGGGCCGGCCGCAAACAGAGGGTTTGATGTTATTGCATCCCGTAGGGCGCAAGCATCGCGCGCTGCGAGCAGCTCGCAAACCATACCGACACGAGCGCGAACATGAAGCCGTTGGCAAAACCGTTGGCAAACTGCATCGCGCCACGTTTCCACCACAGCAGGCTACGGTGAAGCACCCCATCCGATAGCACCATGAACAGGCCCATGGCAAACGGAATAAAACACATCACGGCAAAGGCCGAGAACACGCCCGAGATGGCCGACAGCACCAAAAACGGCGCCACGATGCCCATCAGGTAAAACCCGGTACGGGCTTTGCCCTCCAGACGCTCGGCCTCCACATGGGCGCGACCGACCAGATCACCACCTGTGGCGCCATTGGTACCAGCGTGGCCCATGCCGCTAATGCGAACCTCGTCGCCGTCATGCGTGCCGGCAGGAAACTCAATCGTTTGCTCGGAGGTCACGCGAGTACGACCGCTGCCGCCGCAATCGGGGCACGGATCGGCTACGACCTTGCCCGAGCCGCCGCACTCGGGGCAAACCGACTGAAACGTGCCGGCGCCAAACAGGAAGGACAGGTCCACATCGATATGGCCGCGTCCGCCGCAGCTTGGGCAGGTATGGGCATGCTCGGAGGAGACAGAACCCGAGCCGCCGCAGTGTCCGCACGTATCGAATCGCGTGTAGCGAACGGTTTTGCGGGCACCGCCCTTGGCCTCCTTGGCATCGAGTTTAATGTCGACGACCACGTTGGCACCGCTTTCGGGATTGTAGGCTGCCCGCCCGCGACGCGGCTGACCCCAAGCGCCGCCAAAGGGAAAACCGCCTTCAAAGGGATTGCCGTACCCGGCGCCGCCGGCATAGCCGCCACCATAGGGCGTGGCCGAAGGTGCACCCGCAAAGGGATTGCCCGAGCGCATGGCATCATAGCGCGCACGCTTCTGCTCGTCCGAAAGCACAGCGTAGGCCTCGGAAACCTCTTTGAACTTTTCCTCGGCACCCGGCTCTTTATTGACATCCGGATGGAGCTTACGGGCCTTCTGCTGGAAGGCCTTTTGAATATCACGCGAGCTGGCGTCCTTGGAGACGCCCAAGATCTCGTAGTAATCTTTTTCGTTCATCGTCGCCATGTGCGGCAACCTCCTGCTCACAGCAGCGTATATATTGCGGTAATTCTACCCGAGCGGCCTAAGCTAGACCCCAAAACAGCTCGAACAGAACATTTCCATCGAGCCAACCCAAGTGGGTCGGCGCTAAACGGGCAAGGACGCGACCTGCGATAACGTCTTTCGAGGCGATATGCCTCGCATGTCCCCCATCATCATCGGGCACCCAGGTGGCAAGGCCCAACTCGAGCGCACGGTCACAGGTCGCCGCCAACTCGTCTGCGGCAATCATGCTTGCCGAGCGAACCAACAGGTCAGGCCCGGCACCGCGCGTCATGCGGCAGGCGAGCATCAGGTCCTCGGCCGCCGCCTCGCGATGCGTCAGGTACTCGGCCTCAAATGCCGTCGCGTCATCGTTGCGCTGGACCAGACGCACGCGGTGAAAGTCACCACGGGGGGCCACGCCGGGAAACAATCCAGCCAGGCGATCGAAATCCTCGGCATCGAGCATACCCGCGGCAGAACGACCCAAACCCAGATAGCCCCGACCAGTCCAGTAGGCGATATTATGGGCGCATTCATGCCCATCGAGCGCGTAGCTCGCCACCTCATACGGATGATAGCCCACCGAACTCAGCCGCTGGCGCGCAACGTCCATGCATGCGGCCTGGAAATCCTCATCGGGCTCAAGCGACTCGTCACGGCACGCCATGCGGTAAAGCGGCGTGCCCTCCTCGAGCGTAAGCGGATAGACCGACACATGGTGCGGGGCCGCCGCAAGCACTCCATTAAGCGTGTGCTGCCAGCTCGCCATAGTCTGTCCGGGAAGCCCACACATAAGGTCGCACGACACATCGAGCCCAACATCCTTCACCGTCGCAATAGCCTCAAGCGCCCGTTCGGCATTATGGATGCGGCCGATGACGGCCAACTCGGTATTGTCGAGGGTTTGCACACCCAGAGAGATGCGCGTGACACCCGCCTCGGCAAGCGTGGTGGCGAGCCCATCGGTCAGCGACTCAGGATTGGCTTCGCAAGTAAACTCAACGGGCTTGCACCACATGGAGATACGACGGGCAAATTTCACCAGGCGCTCCCCTGCCAGCGACGGCGTGCCGCCGCCTACGTAGACTGTGCGAATCTGCCTGAGTGCCCCAGCGTTGCCAAAA
This sequence comes from Collinsella sp., assembly GCA_019414055.1. Lineage (GTDB taxonomy): Bacteria > Actinomycetota > Coriobacteriia > Coriobacteriales > Coriobacteriaceae > Collinsella. Next base: position 83,921 of record DXMV01000018.1, on the reverse strand, counting down.
GCATCGAGCCGCGCATGCAGTTGCTCAAAATAGGCATCGAGCGCAGCGTCCAGGTCGCACGGCGCCACGCTGCGCGAGTCAAAGTCGCAATAGCGGCATTTCTGAGCGCAAAACGGCACGTGCACATACAGTGCGGTAACGGCCACCCTTAAGCCTCCAGCGGATGGGCGGGCACCGACTCACCGGCGGCAAACGCGGCCTCGCAGACCACAACGTCGCGCTCGATATCATCGACCAGCGCCATAAATTCCTCGTACGTGGAGCAGCGCACCACCTGAGCGCGCCAGGCGGCGGCATGGGGCATGCCCTTTAAGTACCAGCTTGCATACGTACGGGCGCGCGACATAAGCGGCAGAAGCTCGTGCGTCAACGTCAGGTGCTCGCGCAGAGCCTCCAGGTGCTCGACCGAGGAGCGAGAAGGAACCGGCGTGCCATCGAGTGCAAGGGCTCGGGCATCGCCAAACACCCACGGATTGCCGTAGATGCCGCGTGCGATAAACACCGCGCTGGCACCCGAGCCGCTCAGATGCTCGGCAGCGTCCTCGGCCGAGAACACATCGCCCGAACCAATCACGGGAATCTCGACAGCGTCGGCAACCTCATCGACGACAGACCAATCGGCCTGGCCCGTATAGAGCTGCGTGGCACAACGACCGTGCACGGCAACTGCGGAGGCGCCCGCCCCTTCGAGCATCTGGGCAAACGTTGCGGCGTTACGATCCTCGGCATAAAAACCCTTGCGGATCTTCACGGTCACGGGAACATGCGCCGCGCCCACCGCTGCCTCGACGATTCTTTCGGCCAGGTCGGGCGTGCGCATAAGCGCCGAGCCCTCGCCCTTGGTAACGACCTTGCGAGCCGGACAGGCCATGTTGATATCAATCAAAGACAGGCGATCGCCCACGCGTTCCTCGACGGCAGCGACGGCACTCGCAAACTGATCGGGCTTGGATCCAAAGAGCTGCACGCAAATCTGCTGCTCCTCGTCGGCCGGCAACACCAGGCGCCACGTCTTGTTGCTGGCATAGGCAAGGCCCGCAACGCTCACCATCTCGCTGTAGGCAAGGTTGGCACCGCGGCGGCGACACATGATGCGATAGGCGGGGTCGGTTACGCCCGCCATGGGAGCCATAAGGAACGGCTGCTCGGCATAGGCGCCCAGCAGCCGCTTGCTGTATTCAGAAAGCGCCATGGACCTACTCGTCCACCTTGAGAATCGCCATAAAGGCCTCCTGCGGAACCTCGACCGACCCGATGGCCTTCATGCGCTTCTTGCCCTCTTTCTGCTTCTCGAGCAGCTTGCGCTTTCGCGAGATATCGCCGCCGTAACACTTGGCCAGCACGTCTTTACGGCGCGCCTTAACAGTGGAGCGGGCGATGATCTTGTTGCCGATGGCGCCTTGGATAGGCACCTCGAACAGCTGTCGCGGGATGATCTCCTTGAGCTTGTCGCACAGGCCGCGGGCCAGGCCATAGGCCTTATCCTTGTGCACGATAAACGACAGCGCGTCCACCTCGTCGCCCGAAAGCAGGATATCGAGTTTGACGAGCTCGGAGGGACGATATTCGTTGAACTCGTAGTCGAGCGAGGCATAGCCCTTGGTGCGGCTCTTGAGCTGATCGAAGAAGTCCAAGATGAGCTCGGCGAGCGGCATATCGAAGCGCATCTCGACCGATTTGCTCGTGAGATGGATCATGTCGGTTGTAATGCCGCGGTGCTCGATAGCAAGCTGCATGACGGCGCCCGTATACTCGGGAGGGCAGATGATCTTTGCCTTGAGGTAGGGCTCTTCGATACGCTCGATACGCGTGGCCTCGGGTAGATCCTGCGGGCTGCGGACATCGATCATCTCGCCGTCAGTCTTGTACACGTGGTAGTCGACCGAGGGACTCGTGGCGATCAGGTCCAGATTGAACTCGCGCTCCAGACGCTCCTTGACGACCTCCATGTGCAGCAGGCCCAGGAAGCCCACGCGGAAGCCAAAGCCCAGCGCCACCGACGTCTCGGGCTCCCACACCAACGACGGATCGTTGACGTGCAGCTTATCGAGCGCGTCGCGCAGGTTCTCGTAGTCCTTGTTGTCGATGGGGAACAGGCCCGTGTAGACCATGGGCTTGGCCTCGCGGTAGCCCGGCAGCGGCTCGGGGCAGGGGTTCGAAGCCCACGTAAGGGTATCGCCCACGCGCACGGCCTCGGGGTCCTTCAGACCCGTGACCACATAGCCGACCTCGCCGACGGTCAGAGCATCGACCGGCGTCTCGGCAGGGCGCTTGACGCCCACGCCGTCGACCAAGAAGTCGCCCTTGGCCTGCATCATGCGCAGGGTGTCGCCCTTTTTGATGGAACCGTCAAAGACACGCACCGTGGCGACGACGCCGCGGTACTCATCGAAGTACGAATCCAGAATAAGTGCCTTAAGACGGGCATTTGCATCACCCTTGGGAGGCGAGATCAAAAAGACGATGGACTCCAGCAGATCGTGGATGCCCTCGCCGGTCTTGCCCGACACGCACACGGCATCGTCGGCGGGAATGGCCAGATCGTCTTCGATCTCGGTCTTAACCTCGTCGGGGTGCGCCGAGGGAAGGTCGATCTTATTGATGGCCGGAACAATGTCCAAGTTGGCGTTCATGGCGAGCGTCGCGTTGGAGACGGTCTGCGCCTCGACGCCCTGAGTGGCGTCCACGACGAGCACCGCACCCTCACAAGCGGCCAGCGAACGCGAGACCTCGTAGGTGAAGTCCACGTGGCCCGGCGTATCGATCAGGTTGAACTGATACGTCTCGCCGTCGTCGGCGTCATAGGACACGCGGACGGCATTGGACTTGATCGTGATGCCACGCTCGCGCTCGATGTCCATAGTGTCGAGCAGCTGCGACTCCATGTCGCGCTCATCGACGGTATGGGTGAGCTCGAGAATGCGGTCACTGATCGTGGACTTGCCATGGTCGATATGCGCAACGATCGAGAAGTTGCGAATGTGGGAAATGTCAATTGAAGTATTCATGCGGACTATCTTACCCGAGCGGTACAAAAAATGGAGCCTGTTCCATAAAACAGGCTCCATTTATGCGCGTAATCTGTGTGGTGTGAAATTTACAACTTAGGCGTTGATGCTGTTCACGAGCTTGGCAAGACCGGACTTGCGGTTGGAAGCCTGGTTCTTGTGGATAACATGCTTGGCGGCAGCCATGTCGAGACGCTTGGTGACGGTCTTGAGGGCAGCCTGGGCCTTCTCGGCGTCGCCCTCGGCGACGGCGGACTGGACGTGCTTGGTCAGCGTCTTGAGCTCGGACTTGACAGCCTTGTTACGCATGCGAGCTGCCTCATTGGTGCGGATACGCTTCTTCTGAGACTTGATGTTTGCCACTTCTGGAGTTCCTTTCGAGTTCCTTGCAAAAAATGTATGACACCTCTGAGACACGGTGAGGTCATGCAAGCGCCTACTATAGCACGCTCCCCCTCAAAGGGATAGAACGAATTTGTCAAATAGGCAGGTATCATCACGATTTTCTCAAGATGTTCGTAATCCAGAGCAAAAGCGCGGTCTGAGAATCGGCCGAACCCTTGAGCGCGAGCTCCACATCGACAGCACCCTCGAGCGCGTCAACGAGCTCAGCCATCGAAAAACGACGTGCCCAGGTAAGGTGATTCTTGACCTGCCAGGCCTGAAGCTTGAGCGTCGCGGCAAGCTCACGCCCCTGCCCACGAGAGTCGAGCGCCTTAGCGACGATAAGCTCACGGATGCGACCGCATAGCAGCGTGTAAGTCCACACGTAGCTCTTGTAGGGCAAAATCTTAAAGAGCTCGAGCGAACGGCGCATATCGCGAGCCGAGACGGCGTTGAGGAAGTCCCAGGGCTGAACCTCGGCCGTACGCACGATCCAACGCTCCACGTCGGCAAGCTCAATCTGGGGTGCCTCGACCATCTGGGCGAGCTTTGCCAGGTCGTTATCGAGCATGCGCGTGTTTTCGCCCGAACGCGAGACGAGCTCCTCGGCAGCAGCAGTCGAGATGGACTTACCGTGCTGCGTTGCCATCTGCTGAACGCGGCGCGGCAGTTCCCAGCGCTTGGTACCCGAGCAATCGACGATAGCCTTCTTGTCGATCTTGGCGATTGCCTTATACAGGCGCGTGTTCTTGGCGAGCGAATCGGCGATGATAAGGCAAACCGTCGTGGGGCTTGGACTCGTCAGATACTCGACAAGCGGCTCGGAGACCGCCTTAGCAAGCTTGGAGCAGCCGTCGAGGATCACCAGGCGAAACTCGCTACCCATGGGAAAGGTATTGAGCGAGCCGATGATCGACTCGATATCAGGGTCTTTGGTCATATCGCGCTCATCGAGGTTGAACTCGACCATGCCCGTCTTTTCCAGACGCGCCTTCATACGCGAGACGGCGTGGTCGCGCTTGACCCCATCGGTGCCGACGATTAGATATGCCGGCAGCAGACCGGTTTCGGACATTGCGCTCCCCTCTCGCAGACTCTCGAATACGTACCGTGCCATTCTAGCCCACGGGTTGGTCCCGCGCCAACGGCAGCATCACGGTCGTTGGCATCGCATAGCAAAACCGGTTACGGTCGGCGAGACGATAATGTCTCCTTGTTCGATGGTGCAAGCGAAAGCGCCGCCCGCTTCCTTAACGGCATCGATGCAGGCATCCGACGGATGGCCGTAGCGGTTACCCTCGCCCGCGCTCGCGATAGAGAGCTCGGGCTTAAGCGTGCCCAGCAGGTCTGTGTCGACGGAAACTTTTGAGCCGTGATGCCCCAGCTTGAGCACATCGATATCACCCACCTCCTGTACAAACTCGCGTTCCTGATCGAGCTCGGCATCACCAGTGAGGAGCACGCGCAGGCTCTTGCCTTCCTGAGCATAGGAGAGCAATAAAACAAGAGAGTCCTCATTGCCCTCCCCATCCACCGTGTCAAACGGCCACATCACACGTGTCCGGAATGCATCGATATCGACCGTGTCTCCGCAAGCCACCTGCCGATACGCTACGCCGGGGCGATTCAGGACCTCAGCAGGCGCGCCGTCAAGCGCATCGGCCGCGACCACAATGGTTCCAACCGAAAACTGATCGAGCACATCGGGAAGACCACCCCAGTGGTCTTCGTCCCAATGTGTCACGAAGACGGCGTCGATATGGTGGACGTTATTGCGAACCAGCGCGCTCACCACGCGCTCATCAAGCCCGCAGTCAACGAGCGCCACGGTCCCACCTTGGCGGATAAGAATGGCATCGGCCTGGCCAACATCGAGCACCGTCACCGAAGGCGGGGCGAATCGATCCCAATAGACGTACGGAATCGCAGCCAAGAGCACCAGGCATGCAAGCCCTACCGCCATAGGACGTGCACGGGGACGCGGCCACCAGACCAGCAGAGCCGCCAGCAAACACGGCACCAGGTAAATCCACATGCTATCGGGCGGCACGCTCACGGATGCACCCGGAACGGCGGCAAAGAGCTGCTCAAAGAACAGTGCGCACCGGGCGGCAATCATGGGCACAACGAGTGCCCATGATTGCAACGGCGCCACAAGCGAAAAGGGAACCAGCACGATCGACACAGCGAGCAGCAGACTCACCACCGGACCGATGACCGCATTCGCCAACGGAGCAATGAGCGAGAACGTACCAAAGGCAGGAATGGTGATGGGCAGCGTCGCCAGTTGCGAGCAAAGCGTGACGGAAAGCATGCCGGCAATGCCCGTTGGCACACCCAGCTCTCCCAAAGCGTAGGTGGCGTACGGGCAAAAGCACAAGATGGCAAAGACGCTGGCACATGAAAGCTGAAAGCCCATCTCGAACAGCACCGTCGGCCGTAGTAGCACAAAGATTGACATGGTTACGAAGAGTGCCGATGCGCCATGCCGGCGGCGCCCCGCGCCGTTTACGACAAGCGTCGCAAAGACCATACAGCACGCGCGCACGGCCGAAGGCGAGGCGCCCGTAAAGGCAGCGTAGCCCACAAGCGTTATCGCCAATATCGCCCGCTGAAGACCACGTGAGCACCGGGTCTTTTGCAATACGCCCTCGATTACATACCCCACGATAGCCAAATGGCTGCCCGAGACGGCGATAAGATGTGCCGTTCCCGTCACCGAAAACCAGTCGCCCGCTGGCTGGGAGCGCAGCTCGGCCGAACGACCGCAGACGACACCGGCTATGAGCGCACGCGCCGGGTCGGTCGCAGGCGCGATGGACGCAAGCAGCCCATTTCGCAGCCGAAGCAGCGGCCCCGGAGAGCCCTCGTCGACCGACGCCAACCGGATGACCTTCACTTTTCGCAGCTCGCCTCGAAGCACGCGTGAGCGCCCATACGCATCGTTCTCAAAGCGCGAAATTCGACCGATAGCACGTACATGCGAACCGGCGTCGAGCTCGCAATCACACGACAGCCGCACCTGACCCAAACGCTTTTCGCCTGCATACGCATCGCAGGTATAGGAGTATGCACCGTCACTGATGGACGGGTCGCCGTGCACAACAAACTCGAGACTGCTCGCAGCCCGATTATCCAGTGCGCTCGAAGCACGCAGCGCCCCGATCGCCCAACCCGCGGACACGACCGCCCCCGCCAAGAAGCCAAGGCCCGCGGCATAAAGCCATCGTCTCCACCGCACAAGGCGCATACAGGACCGAGCCAATACGATGCAGGCCGCAACCGCAACGGGAATGGCCATAAGCGACGCGACGGACGCTACCCGCTCTCCCAACAGCAAATCGGCCGCCATGTTAAGTACCAAGCCACAGCTCACACACAAGCCGGCACAAAGCGCCATCGTCCACGGCATCAATGGTCGTGGTGGCATCACTTGCTCGCGATCGGTCGCACTCATACGCAAATGCAATCTTTGATTTTGGCGAGCTTCTTCTCACCAATCCCCGATACGCGCATCAGGTCATCGACTGAGGCAAAAGCACCGTTCTTTGTCCGCTCATCGATAATCGACTGAGCCATAGAAGGCCCGATGCCCGAAAGCGTCTGCAGCTCCGCCGCACTTGCCGTATTGATGTTCACGAGCCCCGACGAAGACCCCGCGCTAGGAGTCGCGCCAGCACCGCTTTCGGCCCCGCCGACCGCCGCAGTCGCTTGTTGCTCCCCCACTGTCGGAACATAGATCTTTTGGCCATCTGTGATCTTGGACGCACGATTAAGCCCTGTCACATCCGCCTCGGCCGTAAGCCCTCCGGCGGCATCGATCGCTTTGGACACCCGTGCTCCATCTTTGAGCCGATACACGCCAGGCCTCACAACGGCGCCATCTACATCGACGTACACCTCGGCAGCAGAGGAGCTCTTGGCCGAAGACTCATCGGCATCATCATGAGACACATCACCATCCCCGTGCACATCCGAGGAGATCGTCTCATCACTACGCTCAAACGACACGCCGCTGGAGCGGCTATTAAAACTTGCCATCGCTAAGCCACTCGCGGCGGCAATGACAACCAGAATCGCCACCACCACCGCCTTGTGACCGAGTAACTTGCCCGCCAAGCGGTCCATCCGTTTAACCCGTTCGTGTTGCTCGCGCTGCGCCATAGCAAACACCTCCCAACACCATCGTGTCAGGAAACGAACGCCGCAGCTTCCGCACGTCCACACCAGTTTTAGCGGTCAAACCAAAAGCTGACCAAAACCTTGCGGGAACATGTCCATTTATTCAGGCACACGTCAGCGAACGAACATCTTGGCATCATTTGCCCAGATAGCAAAAGACCGACGATACAGGCGCATCGTCGGTCTATGCAGGCAATTACTCGTGATCTTGGTAAATCTCACGCGGAGCAAGCTCCGGATGTTTGCGTTTTAAGGTCTTAGGGGCCTTATACGTGTTGCTGGAGAAGTCGATGTACTCGGTCTGCTTAAGCAGGCGCTCGATCATCTCCTCGTGGTCGAACAGCTCCCAGGCCTCGTGCACGGCATCGAGCTTGGCATGCGTCTCGGGACGACGCGGCATAAAGAGCGTGCAGCAATCGGGCGCCGCCTCGGTCGAGATATCAAACGTACCGATCTCCTGGGCGCGCGCGATGATCTCCTGCTTATCAGAACCAATGAGCGGACGGAAAACGGGAATCTTCACGGCCTCGTTGACGGCCATGATGTTCTCGAGCGTCTGGGAGGCAACCTGACCAAGCGACTCGCCCGTCACAATGGCCTTGGCGCCCTCGATATGCGCGATGCGCTCAGCAACCGAATACATAATGCGGCGATACATGATCACACGCAGGTTGCTGGGACAGGTCACCGAAATCTCGCGCTGGCAATCGCCAAACGGAACGACATACAGACGGCCGATCTGGACGCCCGGCTCAAGGGCGCGAATGATGTCCTGCACCAGATATTCGCTGGTATCTGGCGTCTGCGGACGACCGGAAAAATGCACCGGCACGCACACGGCACCGCGACGCGCGAGCATCCAGGTCGCCACCGGAGAATCGATGCCCGACGACAGAAGCGTCACGACCTTACCGGCAGACCCCACCGGCAGACCGCCCACACCACGCTCGGAGCGCGCGTACACGTAGACGCTGCCCTGAACCACGAGCACGTGCACCATCGCGTCGGGATTGTGCATCTGGACCTTTTTATCGGGGAACGCCTCGCACAGCACCTCGCCAACCTGTCGATTGATATCAATCGAGGTGAGTTCGTAATCGGTGTTGGAGCGCTTGGCGTGTACCTTAAACGAGTCGAAGGGGCCAAACTCACGCAGCGCCTTTACAGCCGCCGCGCAGTACTCCTGCGGGTCGCGATTGGTGTGATAGGCCAGGGAGACACGGGCAACGCCGGGGACGGTGCGAATGACACGCGCCGCCTCGTCGGCTTGATGCTCGTTAAAGGTCACGAGGATATAACCGGAAATTCGAGACACGGCATTCACGGAAAAGGCGGCCAAAGCCGCCTTAATGTTATCCATGAGGATATGCTCAAAATGTGCGCGGTTCTTGCCCTTCAGTCCAACCTCGTGATAGTGGACCAGGCAGACGCGAGCTGCCATTTAGGCTTCAGCAACCTTATGGCCGAGCGCCTTCTCGTAACGGGCCTCGTCGTAGGAGATATCGCCGTCGACGATCTCGTCCATAGCCATCGAGATGGTATCGGCACCGGAGAGCGCGATGGTGATGTCGTCGACATCCTGGACGGCAAGCACGCGGTTATGCTGGCCGCGCAGCATGCTATTGATGTCGCAGGCACGCTTAGAGGCAAGCGAAGCGAGCAGGAAGCGGTTGTGATCGGTCTTCTCCAGAAGATCGTCAATGCAAGGCTTTACAACGGACACGGACCTCAGATCCTTTCATGCATATCGAGAACGCGAACGAGCTCGTCGGTCGCGCGGTCGAGATCGTCATTCACCACGACGTCGTCGTAGCGGTCGGCAAGGGCAAGCTCATGGGCGGCGTTTGCCATACGCAGCTCAATCGTCTCGGGCGTTTCGGTACCGCGACCGACCAGACGCTCGCGGAGCACCTCGAGCGAGGGCGGCTTGATAAAGATCAGCACGGCCTCGGGGAAACGCTCCTTAACCTGCAGGGCACCCTGGACATCGATCTCCAAGATGAGAGACGAACCAGAGGCGAGCTTGGACTGAACCTCGCTCACCAACGTGCCATAGCAGTTACCGTGGACCTCGGCCCACTCAACAAACTCACCGTTTGCCACGCGGCGGTCGAACTCCTCGCGCGTCAGGAAAAAGTAATTGACGCCATCGACCTCGCCTTTGCGTGGGGCTCGCGTGGTAGCCGAAACCGTCAGGCCCAGGTTAGAGCGACGCTCGCGCACACGAGTGACGAGCGTGCCCTTGCCCGCGCCTGACGGTCCAGAAATCACAAAGAGCTTTGAATCCTGAGCGCTCACTTATTTGGTCAGCTGCTCGAGGAGCTGCTCGCGCTGACGGACGCCAAGGCCCTGGACGCGACGGGTAGCGGAGATGCCGAGCTCCTCCATGATCTTGGCGGCCTTGGCCTTGCCATAACCGGGGAGAGACTCGATGAGGGTGGAAACCTTCATGCGGGAAGCAATGGGGTCATCGGAGTTGAGCACGGACTCGAGGGACTTCTCGCCCTTCTTGATCTGCTCACGGAGCTCTGCGCGAGCGTGACGTGCGGCGGCAGCCTTCTCAAGAGCCTGCTTGCGCTGCTCATCGGTAAGCTGAGGGAGTGCCATTCGTACCTCCAAATAGTTGGGTTATATCTGATTCAATATTTGGCATTTTAGCACGTAAAACGTACAAAATGCTCAATCGCGGCTCCATAGGTTAGACGATACCCGCAAAAAGTGCAATATATCGCGCTAAAAGAAGAGCCCCCGACCTGCGATTCCACACAAAGGATGGGAAAGTTTTCGCAGGCACAGGGGCTAATTTGTGCTAATGAGACCCAAAAGTGGTGACTTGAGGGATTCTTTTACGCGACGTTTTCGACCAGCTCGGCAACGATGGCGTCAAACGCGGCAACCGGATCGTCGGCGCCGGTAATGGGGCGGCCCACCACGATATGGCTCGCGCCGCGCTCGATAGCCTGGGAAGGCGTGGCCACGCGGGACTGATCGCCCAGCGCAGCACCAACCGGACGCACGCCCGGGGTCACAATCAACGCATCGGGGCCCAGCAGCTCACGCATGTCATGAGCCTCCATCGGCGAGCACACGATGCCGTCGATACCGTTGGCCTGGGCGAGTTTTGCCAGACGGGCGGCCTCCTCGGCAACGGGCGACTCGACGCCGATCTCGCTCAACGCATCCTGATTCATGCTCGTAAGCACGGTAATGGCGACGAGCTTGGCTCGATCCTCGCGTGCCTCCTCGGCACCCTCACGACAGGCGGCGAGCATAGCACCCGAACCCAAGCCGTGAACCGAAAGCAAGTCGGCACCGGCAAGCGAGGCCGAGCGAGCGGCACCGCGCACCTGATGCGGAATGTCATGGAACTTAAGGTCGAGGAACACCTTGAAGCCCAGGTCCTTAAAGGTCTTGACGATCTCGGGGCCCTCAGCGTAATAGAGCGTCATGCCCACCTTGAGCCAGGCGGCATGGCCCGAAAGCTCATGGGCGAGCTCGAGCGCACGCTCACGGTCGCAGTCGAGGGCAACGATAACGCGGTCGCGGGCATCGGTCTCTAGCATTCGAAAGCACCTACCAGCTCGTTGATGTCCTTCACGCCCTGGGACTCGGCCCAGGCCTCGAGCTCGCGCGCAATCTTGAGCGAAGCGCACGGATCGACGAAGTTGGCCATACCGACCGATACGCAGGTAGCGCCAGCCAGGATAAACTCGGCCGCGTCCTCACCGGTCATGACGCCGCCGACGCCGTTGATGGGAATGTCGACGGCCTGGGCAACCTCCCAGACCATACGCACGGCGATGTGATGGCACAGCGGGCCCGAAAGACCGCCCTTGGGCTTGGCCACACGCGACTTGCGGGTGTGGACGTCGATGGCCATACCCTGGATGGAGTTGATGACCGAAAGACCATCGGCACCGGCGGCCTCGAGAGCCTTGGCAATCTCGGCAACGTTGACCGGGGCCATCTTCACAAACAGCGGCTTGTCGGTCACCTTGCGGCACGCGGCCATGACGGCAGAGGCGCCCTCGGGCGTGGAGCCCATGGCGGCACCGCCGGCAGCAATGTTGGGGCAGCTCACGTTGATCTCATAGCCGGCAGCCCAGGGGCACAGCTCGACATACATCTCGAGCGCACGGACAAACTCGTCCACGGAATGACCGGCAACCTGGCAGATGACCTGGCAACCGTCCTTGGAGAGCTGCTCGAGCCACGGACCGGACTCGCGGGCGAAAGCGGCCACACCGGGGTTCTGCAGGCCCACGGAATTGATCATGCCACCGGGGATCTCGGCCATGCGGGGTGCGGGATTGCCGGGCCAGGGCTCGACAGCGCAACCCTTGGTGGTGATGGCACCCAGCTGGGAGACATCAAAGAAGTTCTGGAACTGCCAACCGTAGCCAAAGGTACCGGCTGCGGTGTTGATGGGGTTCTGCATCTTGACGCCGCCGAAATCGACGGCCATGTTCACGGTACCCACTAGAAGACCACCACCTTGGAAGCATCAAACACGGGGCCGCACATGCAGGCACCCTTCATACCGTCGACCGTCTCGACATTGCAGGTGTTGCAGGCACCAAAGCCGCAGCTCATCATGCGCTCGAGCGACACCTCGCAGTACGCGCCGGCCTCGGCGGCAGCGGCGGCGACCTTCTTCATCATGACGGCGGGACCACAGCTGGCGACGTAGTCGTAACCGCCCTCGCCGAGCAGCTCGGCGGCAGGATCGGTGCAGAAGCCGTGCGTGCCCAGTGATCCATCGTCGGTGCACACGTTAACCGTGGCTCCCAGCGCGCGGAACTCATCGACGCCCACGGCCTTGGACGCGGTGCCAAAGCCCAGGCACACGTCGACGGTCACACCCTGCTCGGCAAGCAAGTCAGCCAGGCAGAGCACGGGCGGAACACCGATGCCGCCCGCCACGAGCAGCGCCTTCCTGGTGCCCTCGGGCACCATCCAGCCACGGCCGCCGGGGCCCAGCAAGTTGGAGGTGGAGCCAGGGGCCATCTGCGACAGACGACGGGTATCATCGCCCACGACGGCGTACCACAGCTCGACGGTGCCGGCCTCGGCGTCGGCGCGATAGAAGCTCAGGGGCACGCGAAGCAGCGAGGAAGCATCGCCCGGCACGGCGATATTCACGAACTGACCGGGCTTGAGCGCACTTGCAAGCTTGGGGGCCGAGATAACGAGCGAGAAGATGCCGTCGGCGATCTCCTGGTTCGAGACGACCTCGAAGTCGTGCATGCGTGCAGTGGAAGGTGTGGGCATAGACGCTCCAATCCCCCATGCGGTTGCATGGTTCAGGCGAACAGAAAGCGCGGCACCGCAAGGGCGCCGCGCACAAAAGCGATAAGGCTATGCTAGCAGATGCAGCCGTCGGCAAGCGTCTGCTTACCGCCGACAAACACATCGGTGGCACGACCGGTGAGCGTGCGGCCGGCGAAACCGGAGTTCTCGGCGCGCGACTCGTAGCCGTCCTCGCCGACCGTCCAGGTAGCAGCGGGATCGAACACGGTCAGGTCGGCAACGGAGCCCGCCTTGACTTGAACCTGGTCCAGACCCAAGATCTCACGCGGCTTGATGGCCATGAGCTCGACCATGCGGCCCATGCTCATCTTGCCCGTGTTGACCAGCTCGGTGAGCACAAGCGCCAGCGAGGTCTCGAGGCCGATCATGCCAAAGGGCGCAAGCTCGAACTCGCGGGCCTTCTCCCACGGAGTATGGGGAGCGTGGTCGGTGACGATGGCGTCGACGGTGCCGTCGATGACGCCCTGACGGATAGCCTCGGCGTCCTCCTCGGTACGCAGCGGCGGATTGACCTTGAGCGAGGTGTTGTAGGTCTCGTCCAGGTCGTTCTCGGTCAGGAACATGTGGTGCGGGGTGGCCTCGCAGGTGACCTGCACGCCAGCGGCCTTACCGGCACGCACGAGCTCCAGGCCATGGGCGGTGGAGATATGCTGGATGTGCAACTTGGCACCGGTCAGCTTGACGATCTCGATATCGCGAGCGATCTGCAGCTCCTCGCCTGCCGCCGGCCAGCCCTCGAGGGCCAGACGGGTAGAGACCTTGCCCTCGTTGATCTGACCGTGACCGACCAGGTCCTCGTCCTGGCAATGGCTCATAAAGACCTTGCCGAACATCTTGCCGTAGTCCATGCAGCGACGGAGCATGCCCGCACCCTGCACGCCGCGACCGTCGTCGGTGAAGGCGACGGCGCCGTGGGCAACCATATCGCCCATCTCGGACATAGCCTCGCCCTTAAGACCGCGGGTCATGGCGCCAGAAGGATAGACGCGGCAGTGGCCGACCTCGGCAGCGCGGGACTTGACGAACTCAACGACGGTACCGTTATCGGTAACGGGGTCGGTGTTGGGCATGGCGCACACGCCGGTGAAGCCGCCCTTGGCAGCTGCGCGGGTGCCGCTCTCGATGTCCTCTTTGACCTCGTAACCGGGCTCGCGCAGGTGGACGTGCATGTCCACCAGGCCGGGGACGAGGTACTTACCGGAAAGGTCGCGGACCTCGGCTCCCTCGGCGGCGAGATTCTCGCCGACCTCGGCGATCTTGTCGCCGTCAATCAGGACGTCAACGACACCGTCAAGCTCGACGGACGGGTCGACGACATGGGCATTCTTAAGAAGCAAGGCCATTATCGGCACCTCCAAGCAGCAGATACAGGATAGCCATACGCACGCAGATACCGGCGTAGACCTGCTCCAGGATGACGGAGCGTTGCGGGTGGTCGGCCATATAGGAGTCGAACTCGACGCCGCGGTTGATGGGGCCCGGGTGGCAAATGATCGCGTCGGGCTTCATGAGCTTCTCACGGTCCTTGGTCAGGCCGAAGAGCTTGTGGTACTCGCGAATGGTCGGGAACGGGGCACCCTCGAGGCGCTCCTGCTGCACGCGCAGCATGTAGACGACGTCCAGCTCGGGCAGGACGGAATCGAGGTCGCTCGTCACGTGGTCGCAGCCCAAGACCTCGGGCGCCGGCGGCAGCAGCGTGCCGGGGGCGACGGCGTAGGTCTCACAGCCCATGATCTTCAGCGCGGGGATCAGCGAGCCGCAAACGCGGGAGTGGGCGATATCGCCGACGACGGCGACCTTCAGACCGTGGAAGTCACCCTTGTGCTCCCAGATGGTGTACAGGTCGAGCAGGGCCTGCGTGGGGTGGTTGTGCTTACCGTCACCGGCGCAGATAACACTCGCGGGCGAATTCTGCGTGACGATGTGGGGAGCGCCGGCGTGCTTATCGCGCACGACGATGCAATCGATCTTGTAGGCGTTGAGGGTCTCGACGGTATCGACGAGGCTCTCGCCCTTGACCGTGGAGGTCGAGGAGCCGCCGAAGTTGAGGCTGTCGGCCGAAAGACGCTTCTCGGCGAGCTCGAAGGAGCTGCGGGTACGCGTCGAGGGCTCGTTGAACATGTTGACGATGGTCTTGCCCTTGAGCGTGGGGACCTTCTTGATGGCACGCTCGTTGACCTCGGAGAACGCCTTAGCGGTCTCGAGGATGAGCTTGATGTCCTCTTCGGAGTACTCGGTAATGTCGATCAGGTGCTTATGATTGAACGCCACGGTACTACTCACCTCCCAGCGGCGCGGAGCCCACGTGGGAACCCGGCGCGACGTCGTTGATTTCGACAGCGGTACGGCCGTCGACTTCCTTCATATATAGGTGCACGTTCTCCTCGTGCGACGAGGGGACGTTCTTGCCGACAAAGTCCGGCGAGATAGGGAGCTCGCGGTGACCGCGGTCAACGAGAACTGCCAGCTCGACTCGGCTCGGACGGCCCAGGTCCATAACGGCGTCCAGAGCGGCGCGGATGGTGCGACCCGTGTACAGGATGTCGTCCACCAGCACGACGCGCTTGCCGTCGACGCTGAAGGGAATGTTGGTAGCGTGGATCGCGGGAGCGAAATTGGTCGCATAGTCATCGCGATAGAAGCTGATGTCCAGGCTGCCGAGCGGAACGTCGACACCCTCGATCTCCTTGATCGCCTCGGCGAGCTTCTTTGCCAGAAGGTCGCCGCGCGTGACGATGCCGACCAGAGCGAGGTCTTCACAGCCCTCGTTGCGCTCGAGAATCTCGTGCGCGATGCGGGTCATCGCTCGGTTGACGGCGGTCTCGTCCATGATGACCGCCTTGGGGGAAGTCGTGCCCATCGATCTCCTTCCTCACATGTCTTGACTGCTGACACAGTCAAAAAAATAGATGCCCGACCGCTTAAAGCGGAACCAGACACCCACAGGAAGTACTGCTCATTGACAGCTATGTAATTCCATGTGGGTATCTCGTACCCCTTTAATGGTCAAGGCATAGTGTAGCCAACATCGAGCTCAATTGCGAGCATAAATACTAGCCAATCCGTAAACGGAGCCAATCGCTCCATAAACCTATATATATTTGTGGTACGCGCTTGAAAACCTTGTTGCGAGCTGGCATAATCCCCTCTGCTGCACGCAAATCGGATCTACGTCCAGGGCCATAGCGTGGGCACTATCGCCAAAAGAGAAATATCTCTGTGTAGATTGCGCACAGAGACATGCTTCTGTGCTATAGTTCAGGCTTGTTTGTTAACGCGACATGTTCGTTTGTCGCCCAAGGAGGGTCAGTTATGTCCAAAGTTTGCGAAGTTTGCGGTAAGCACCCCGTTGCCGGTCGCTCCATCAGCCACTCTCACCGCGTCACCAACCGTAAGTTCCGCCCCAACATCCAGCGCGTCTACGTCGTCCTCGATGGTCACCGTCGCAAGATGAACGTTTGCTCCACCTGCCTCAAGTCCGGCAAGGTTGCGCGCTCCTAAATAAGGTCTTACCAACAAGTACCTCGGACTCTCCGGGTCAAAGACCTCGCGTTCACATAGAACTTACCAAAGGCGCCCTCCCCTACGGAGGGCGCCTTTTTGCACTCATTGGGGACAGGCTTACATGAGTGCTTTCGAGCATAGGGGCCGCATCACAAATATCAAAAGGATCGTAGCCCAGCTGATATGCTTTGCAACTTGACCAGCAGTACGACTCGAGCGAGTCAAGCGCACCTTTCACAGGATTGAGATGGATGTAATCGAGCAGCTGCACCGCCTGCGTGTCCGACTCAACCGCGCCCCGCGAATAGCGATTATCAAACAGTTGCCCCGTTCTCCCCGTTTTCCCATTGAAATACTCATGCAAGTCTGTCCCCAATGAGCGAGGTGATGCAGTAGGCGGATAGTTTTTAGTTAAAACGCTTCATTAGGTTGAAGCGTTTTAGTGTGCCTTTTACGGGAATCTTACCGTTCGCCGAATAATTTCTTGCTATCATGCAAGGCGTAGGGTAAATCTCCGATCGCAAGGAGACACAAATGGTGAAAAAGTCACCGGAAAACACTACTCCCGCAATTGTGGACAACGTAGAGGCGCTTGAGGCTAAGCTCGCTCAGATGCGAGAGGCCCAGGCGCTTTTTGCTACGTACACGCAGGAGCAGGTCGACAAGATCTTCTACGAGGCCGCCATGGCCGCCAACAAGGCTCGTATCCCGTTGGCGAAGATGGCCATCGAGGAGACCGGCCGCGGCGTTCTTGAGGACAAGGTCATCAAGAACCACTACGCCGCAGAGTACATCTACAACGCTTACAAGAACACCAAGACCTGTGGTGTCCTGGAGCGCGACGAGGCCTACGGCATCACCAAGATCGCCGAGCCCATCGGTATCGTGGGCGCCGTCATCCCAACGACCAACCCCACCTCCACCGCGATCTTCAAGACGCTGATCAGCCTGAAGACCCGCAACGGCATCATCATCTCCCCGCACCCGGCAGCCGCCAAGTGCACCATCGCCGCCGCCAAGCTCGTGCTTGACGCCGCCGTCAAGGCCGGCGCACCCGAGGGCATCATCGGCTGGGTCGATGTCCCCTCCATCGAGCTGACCAACATGGTCATGCGCGACGTCGACATCATCCTCGCCACCGGTGGCCCGGGCATGGTCAAGGCCGCTTACTCCTCGGGCAAGCCCGCCCTGGGCGTTGGCGCCGGTAACACCCCGGTCATCATCGACGACACCGCCGACGTGCTGCTCGCCGTTAACTCCATCATCCACTCCAAGACCTTCGACAACGGCATGATCTGCGCTTCCGAGCAGTCCGTGACCGTCATCGACACCATCTACGACCAGGTCAAGGCCGAGTTCCAGAAGCGCGGCTGCTACTTCGTCAAGCAGGGTGCCGAGATGGAGGCACTGCGTGCCGCCATGTTCAAGAACGGCGCTCTCGACCACCGCATCCCCGGCATGGCTGCCGCCAAGATCGCCGAGCTCGCCGGCATCGAGGTTCCCGCCAAGACCAAGATCCTGATCGCCGAGGTCACCTCCACCGACCCCGCCAAGGAGGAGTTCTCCCACGAGAAGCTCTCCCCGGTCCTGGCCATGTACCACGCCAAGGACTTCCAGGAGGCCGTCGACAAGGCCGAGCACCTGGTGCTCGCCGGTGGCCCGGGCCACACCGCCTCTCTGTACGTGCACCCCGCCCAGGCCGAGAAGATCAGCCTGTTCGAGCACGTCATGAAGGCCTGCCGCATCGTCATCAACACCCCGTCTTCGCACGGCGGCATCGGTGACCTGTACAACTTTGGCATGAAGCCGTCTCTGACCCTGGGCTGCGGCTCCTGGGGCGGCAACTCCGTCTCCGAGAACGTTGGGGTGAAGCACTTGATCAACGTTAAGACTGTGGCCGAGCGCCGTGAGAACATGCTGTGGTTCCGCGCTCCCGAGAAGGTCTACTTCAAGAAGGGTTCCACGCCCGTCGCCCTCGACGAGCTGGGCAACGTCATGGGCAAGAAGCGCGCCTTCATCGTCACCGACCAGTTCCTCTTCAAGAATGGCAACACCCGCGCCATCGAGGCCAAGCTCGACGAGATGGGCATCGCCCACGACTGCTTCTACGACGTCGAGCCCGATCCGTCGCTGCAGTGCGCACGTCGCGGCGCCAAGCAGATGGCTCTCTTTGAGCCTGACGTCATCATCGCCGTCGGCGGTGGCTCCGCTATGGACGCCGGCAAGATCATGTGGATGATGTACGAGCACCCCGAGTGCAAGTTTGAGGACATGGCCATGGACTTCATGGACATCCGCAAGCGTATCTTCACCTTCCCCGAGATGGGCAAGAAGGCCTACTTCGTCGCCGTTCCGACCTCCTCGGGTACCGGCTCCGAGTGCACGCCGTTCGCCATCATCACCGACAAGGAGACCGGCATCAAGTGGCCGCTCGCCGACTACGCGCTGCTCCCCAACATGGCTATCGTCGACGCCGACAACTGCATGACCGCCCCGCGCGGCCTGACCGCTGCCTCCGGCATCGACGTCATGACCCACGCCATCGAGTCCTACGTCTCCATCATGGCTTCCGACTACACCAAGGGCCTCTCCGAGCGCGCTGCCAAGCTCGTCTTTGAGAACCTGCCCTCCAGCTTCACGAACGGCGCCAAGGACCCGCACGCCCGCGAGGAGATGCACAACGCCTCCTGCATGGCCGGTATGGCCTTCGCCAACGCCTTCCTGGGCCTCAACCACTCCATGGCCCACAAGCTCGGCGCTTTCCATCACCTGCCCCACGGCCTCGCAAACGCTGTCATCCTGACCCGCGTCATGCGCTACAACGCCGCTGAGGCTCCCGTCAAGATGGGTACGTTCTCCCAGTATCCTTACCCCAACGCGTTGCACAACTACGCCGAGATAGCCAAGTACTGCGGCATCGAGGGCAAGGACGACAAGGAGGTCTTCGAGAACTTCATCACGAAGCTCGAGGAGCTCAAGGACTTCATCGGCGTCAAGAAGACCATCGCCGACTACGGTGTCGACGAGCAGTACTTCCTCGACACCCTCGACGAGATGACCGAGCAGGCATTCAACGACCAGTGCACCGGCGCTAACCCGCGCTACCCGCTCATGAGCGAGATCAAGGAGCTCTACCTGGACGCCTACTACGGCCGCGAGCCTCAGGATTACGCCGTCTGCTAGTTCTAGCACGGTTTTTAACGGCGGGGGTGCACGGGTATTTCACACACCCCCGCCGTCGCTTCTATCGCATCGTTGAAAGGATGCAACCATGCTGCTACCCGATTCCAAGACCGAGCTCGTCCGCCGTGGCAACAAGGTCGTTTACGACCTGGGCGACAAGATCGTCAAGGTCTTTAACGAGACCAAGCCCGTCTCCGACGTGTTCAACGAGGCTTTGAATCTTGCCCGCATCAATGAGTGCGGCATCCGCAGCCCCAAGGCTCTCGAGGTTTCCCAGCTCGAGAACGCCAACGGCTGGGCGCTCGTGACCGAGAAGGTCCCGGGTACCACCCTTGCCGAGAAGATGACTGCCGAGCCCCAGCGCTTTGGTGAGTACCTCGAGATCTTCGTCGACCTCCAGATCGAGATCCACGGCTACACCTCCCCGCTGCTCAACCGTCAGCGCGACAAGTTCGCCCGCATGATCGACAGCCTCGATCAGCTCAATGCCACCACGCGCTACAACCTTCAGGAGCGCTTGGACGGCATGACCAAGGAGTTCAAGGTCTGCCACGGCGACTTCAACCCCTCCAACGTCATCGTCGGCGACGACGGCCAGCTGTACGTCTGCGACTGGGCACACGCCACCCAGGGCTCCCCTGCCGCCGACGTTGCCACGACCTACCTGCTCTTTGCCCTCAACAGCAAGGATCAGGCCGAGGCCTACCTGGAGCTCTACTGCGACCGCGCCGACATGCCTATGCAGGTCGTACGCCAGTGGACGAGCATCGTCGCCGCTTCCGAGCTCGCTCGTAAGCGCAACGTGAACGATGAGTTCCTGAAGAACTGGATCGACGTCGTCGATTATCAGTAATATCTGAGCGATTTATTTCGCATCGGAGGCACAAAGAAAAAACCCCGCAGCTCGCATGGGCTGTGGGGTTTTCCTTTTAGCGATTGAGTACGTCGAGAAGATAAAAGGACGGCCCCGCATCTCCCCGATCTGGAGAAATGCGGGGCCGTCCCGCATATCGAACTACAAGCGAAATCGCCGATTAACGACGGGCAGCTTTCACAAGCTCGGAAACCTTGGAGACGACCTCGTCGATCGCCACGTCCTCGCGCTCACCCGTGGCACGGTCCTTGAGCTCGACGGTGCCGTTCTTAAGACCACGCTTGCCGAGCACCACCTGATACGGGAAGCCCATAAGGTCGTTGTCGGCAAACTTAAAGCCGGGACGCTCGTCACGGTCGTCGACGACGACCTCGATACCCTCAGCGCACAAGCCATCAACGATCTGCTCGCAGACGGAAGCGCACTCCTCCTTCTTGGGGTCGAGCGGAATCACCGCGACCTCGTACGGAGCAACTGAGACCGGCCAAACGATGCCGTGCTCGTCGTTGTGCTGCTCCACAACGGCAGCGAGCGAGCGAGACACGCCCACGCCGTAGCAACCCATGATAAGCGGCTTCTCCTTGCCGTCCTCGTCCATAAAGGTGGCACCCATGGCCTCGGAGTACTTGGTGCCCAGCTGAAAGACCTGGGAAACCTCGATGCCGCGGGCAGCAGAGAGCGGCTTGCCGCAGTGCGGGCAGGGATCGCCGGCAACGACGGTAACCAGGTCGGCCCACTGGTCGACGGTAAAGTCGCGCTCGGGACAGGCACCGGTAAAGTGATATTCGACCTCGTTGGCGCCGCAGGCCCACTGCTTGGACTCGCGCAGGCTCTCGTCGCACACCAGACGGATGCCCTCGGGCAGGTTAACCGGTCCGATAAAGCCCTTGTGCAGACCGTTCGCCTGAAGCTCCTCGTCGGTCATCATGCGATAGCCCTTGCCAAAGACATGCTCGGCCTTGCAGTCATTGAGCTCGTGGTCGCCCGGGACAATGGCCACGACCGGCTTGCCCTCGGAGTCGATCAACGCCAGCGACTTGCGCGTACCGTTCTCGGGGAAGCCGAAGAACTTGGCGACGGCCTCGATGGTGCCCATACCCGGAGTCTCGACCTTGGTAAGCGTGCCGTCGCCGGGGCCCTCGGTCACAACGACCTTGGTGCTTGCAGCCTCGTCATCGGCAGCAAAGCCGCAATCGTCGCAGTAAACGAGCGAGGCCTCGCCGGCGTCGGCCAGAGCCATGTACTCGACAGAGGTGTCGCCGCCGATCTCGCCAGAGTCGGCGACAACGGGCAGAGCCTTGATGTAGCAGCGCTCGCAAATGTTGGCGTAGGCCTGCTTCATCTTGCCGTACTCCTCCTGCAGACTCTCCTGCGTGGCAGAGAAGCTGTAGGCGTCCTTCATGATGAACTCGCGGCCGCGCATCAGGCCAAAGCGAGGACGGAACTCATCGCGGAACTTATCCTGAATGTGGTACAGGTTGACGGGCAGCTGCTTATAGGAGCGCAGCTCGTTGCGCACCAGGGCCGTGACGGTCTCCTCGTGGGTGGGGCCCAGCACAAACTCGCGACCATGACGGTCGTCAAAGCGCACGAGCTCCTTGCCATAGGCATCGATGCGGCCGGACTCACGCCACAGCTCGGCATCGACCATAATGGGCATCATGAGCTCCTGGGCGCCGGCGGCGTCCATCTCGTCGCGCACGATGTTCTCGATCTTACGAATCGAGCGCCAAGCGAGCGGCAGATAGGAATACAGACCGGCGGCCTCCTTGCGGATCATGCCGGCACGGAGCAGCAGGCGGTGGCTGGCGAGCTCAGCGTCGGCCGGATCCTCTTTGAGCGTCGGCGCATAGAGCTTAGACATATACATTGCTCGAGTCATTTATTTCTCCTCAATAAGCTTGTCGACCTCGGCCATAAGCGCGTCGACAATTTGATCCTCAGCTACTTTACCAATGATCTGGCCATGCGAAAAGAGCAGGGCCTGACCACGTCCGCAAGCAACGCCCAGGTCGGCATCAGAAGCCTCACCGGGACCATTAACGGCACATCCCATGACGGCAATCGAAAGCGGCGCGGTATAGTTCTTAAGCCGCTCGGTTACTTCCTCGGCGATAGGAATCAGGTTAACCTGACAGCGGGCGCACGTGGGGCACGAGACAATCTCGGGGCCGCGGCGACGCAGGCCCAACGACTGCAAAATTCCCCAGGCGACCGGCGGCTCCTCAACCGGATCGGCCGTGAGCGAGACGCGCATGGTGTCACCGATACCCTCAGACAGCAGGATACCAAGGCCCACCGAGCTCTTGATGGTGCCCTGCAGCTTGGTACCTGCCTCAGTTACGCCCAGGTGAAGCGGAACGTGGGGAATCTCACGCGACAGGGCTCGATAGGTATCGAGCGTCGTCTGCACGCTATGGGCCTTGGCCGAAAGCACAATGTTCGTAAAGCCGCGGTCTTCAAAATGCTTGACGAAACGCTCGCTCGACATCACAAGCTTTTCGGGCTGCGTGAGGTCGTCGCGCTCGGCGATATCCTGCTCAAGCGAACCGGCATTGACGCCGATACGAATCGCACAGCCCGCGGCACCCGCAGCATCGATCACCGCGTCAACCTTGGCCCAATCGCCGATATTGCCGGGATTGATGCGCAGCTTGGCAGCACCGGCCTCAACGGCACCAATGGCGAGCTTATGGTTAAAGTGGATATCGGCGACAATCGGCACCGGAGACTCGGCACAGATGGTGCGGAAACCCTCAAGTGCGGCCTCGGTGGGCACACTCACGCGCACGATATCGCAGCCAGCCTGCGCCAACGCGCACACTTGCGCAAGCGTTGCCTGGGCATCGGCGGTATCGGTGCAGGTCATAGATTGGACCACCACCGGCGCGCCGCCACCGATCTGCACGCCGCCCACATGCACGGGGCGCGTCAGCTCGCGAGGCAAAGGATGGGATAAAGACAATCCAAACACTCCCCTACAGAATAAATCGAAGGATGTCGGAACGAAGCATATAGACAAACAGCAGCGCGAAGAGCGCGATGCCCACATAGCTCACAATCGTCTGGACCTTGAGCGGAAGCTCGCGGCCCGCAATCTTTTGAATGATCTCGATGACCAGCTTGCCGCCATCGAGTGGTGGGATGGGCAGCAGGTTCATAAAGCCAAGAGAGAATGAAATGAGGGCGGCAAACGAAAGGAACGTGGCAGGGCCGGCAGCAGCAGCCTGTGAGGACATAACGCTAATACCCACGATCGAAGAGGACTGATCGAGAATCTCCATCGTATGCTGCGGCTGGAGCAGACGCATCACGCCCTCCGCCGTCTGCACGACATAGGAGAACGACAGGCGAGCCGACGTAATGGGGTCCAAACGGACCACCTGCGTAGAGGCATACACACCTAGACGCTCGCCCTCTTTAAGTGCAACCGTGGTCGAATGCTGCTTGCCGTCACGCTCGTACTCAATGGCGATATCGTCCTTACCGGCAGCCTTGCCGATGGCATCGTAAACGTCCATCCAGGTAGAGCACGATACTCCGTCGACCGAAATGATCGCGTCGCCGCCCTCGATTCCCGCCGCGGCGGCAATCGAGCCTTCGTCAACCTGGCCGATCACGTTAGTATCCACCGGCACGGTGACACCGGCGATGGAATAGATGCTCATAAGGAGCAAAAAGCCCGTCAGGATATTGACGATAATGCCCGCAAGCAGCATAAAGGCACGCTTGACAAAGCCCTGGCCCAAATAGGTGTGCGAGCGCTCACGTGCAAGGAATTCAGCCTCGCCGCACGGCAGTTCCCATACATCGCCCTCGGTAGTCGCATGCTCGCGATCGAACCGACGACCATCAAAGGTGGTGTAGCCCGCCGCGTCACGCGGCAGGGTCTGGTACTTGGTGGGATAGTAACTGGGCGAAGGCTTTTCCCCTTCTTCATACCAGGGAGCGATGGAGCCCCAGCCCAACAGCAAAGCACAGGCCTCGAGCACATCCTCCTCGGACAGCTCAAGCTCAACGGCAAGATCGGCCACCGTCACACGACCGTGGCGATAGATGGCCGCGAGCACGCGATCGGCACACGAAACGTCGGTCGGATCCATGCCGCAAATGGCAGCATAGCCACCCAGCAGCAGCGGCGTCACGCCAAACTTGGTTCCAATGCGACGCGATGTGTGATGGATATCAAAGCGGCACGGCAGGCCCAAGAAGAACTCAGTCACCCGGACGCCGCAGGCACGCGCCGCCAAAAAGTGGCCGCCCTCGTGCAAAAACACGAGGACGGAAAGCATCAGCAGGCCCCAAAAGACCGATGAGAGAACGCTCATAACAGTATCCATAAAACGAAAAAGCAATCCTTATGGGTTAAGAACGGGTTGCGGCGAGCACCTGCGCGGCCTTTTCACGCGCCCAGCCATCGATGTCGCGAAGCTGTTCAAACGAATCGACCGTCTGCGCATCGTGAGCATCCATGCAGGATTCCACAATGCGGTCGATCTCTGTAAAGCTGCAGCCATCATGCAGGAAGGCATCGACGGCGACCTCGTTGGCGGCATTGAGCACGCACGGCATGGTGCCGCCCGTCTTGCCGGCACGTTCGGCCAGCGCAAGGCAGCGGAAGGTATCCATATCGGCCGCGTCAAAGGTAAGCTGCCCTAGCTCGCGGAAATCGATACGCGGAGCCGGCGAATCCCAACGCTCGGGATACGAGAAGGCAAACTGGATGGGAATGCGCATGTCGGAGGCGCCGAGATGCGCCATCACAGAGCCATCGGCAAACTCGACCATGGAGTGAATCTTAGATTGACGCTGCACGACCACGTTAATGAAATCGAGATCGCAGCCAAACAGATGCATGGCCTCGATACGCTCCAGACCTTTGTTCATGAGGGTGGCGGAGTCAATCGTGATCT
This sequence comes from Collinsella sp., assembly GCA_019414055.1. Lineage (GTDB taxonomy): Bacteria > Actinomycetota > Coriobacteriia > Coriobacteriales > Coriobacteriaceae > Collinsella. The sequence continues at coordinate 58,563 of DXMV01000018.1, read as the reverse complement.
TGGCACCCATAGCCCACGTGGGATGCGCCAAGGCATCGGCGCGCGTCACACGATCGAGCTCGTCACGCGTACGGCCAAAGAACGGACCGCCCGAGCAGGTAAGCCAAATGCAGTGAGCCTCGCGCGGATTTTCGCCCAGATAGCACTGGTAGATGGCAGAATGCTCGGAGTCGACCGGGATAAGTTGACCCGGCTGCGCCAACGGCATCAGCAAATCGCCACCGACGACGAGCGACTCCTTGTTGGCCAGGGCAAGACGCTTGTTCGAGGTCAGGGCAGCATGGCTCGCCTCGAGACCGGCAGCGCCCACGATAGCCACGAGCACGCAGTCGACATCATCGCGGCACGCGAGCTCGCACACGGCCTGCGCGCCAACGCCGAGCTCCGTGCCCTCGGGCAGTTCCTGCAGCACAGCGTCGGCGCCATGGGAGGCGTCCGCCACGGCAACCGCCGGAACCGAGAACTCACGGGCAGCGGCAACGAGCTCGGAGGTGCTGGAGTTAACGGACAGCGCCGTCACCTGCAAGCGATCGGCATGCTGACGGCAGACATCGAGCGCCTGAGTGCCGATAGAACCCGTACAGCCCAGAATGGCAACACGAAGACGCCCATCGGGACCGTAGGTGGTCTGATAAGCCATTACAGCACGCCTCCGATCATCAGCAGCAGCTGTGCGGTAATGCAGCCAAAGATGAGCGAATCGCTACGGTCGAGCATGCCGCCGTGGCCCGGGATGAGATTACCGGAATCTTTGACGCCCACACCGCGCTTGATACGCGACTCGATGAGGTCGCCGATAACGCCCAGGATGGAGACGACCACGCCGCACAGCAGTGCATAGGGCAGGCTCAGCTTATAGAAGTGCGTCGCCCACAGAATGAGCCAGATCAAGACAGAGCCCAAAATACCGCCGACAAAGCCTTCCCAGCTCTTTTTGGGAGAGATCTTGGGAACCATTTTATGCTTACCGATGCGGCTACCCACGATGTAGGCAAACGAGTCGGAGAGCCAAAGGGACGCACAAACGCCAACCGAAAGCAGAGCACCGGCAAAACCGGGCACGGCATCGCGCAACAGCACGATAGCCGACAGCATAAAGCCAGTGTAGATGGGGCCCATGAGCGTCACGGCAACATCAGAGATGCGAGTGCGCGGAGACCAGACATACCAGATACCAACTGCAAGCATCAAAGCGAACAACAGGGCGTTCAACAGCAGCGAATCGCCCAGTGCCGAGAGCGGAAAGAGCACGGCGGCAGCGATACCAAGGCGCTCGTTGGCAACCTTGCCGTCGAGCCTCGTCATACGGAAGAACTCATAGCAGCACAGACCGCTCATGACGGACACGAAGATGGCCGTGGGAACAATACCCAAAACCAGGCACAGGATAAAGGCAACGGCATAGACGATACCGGCGGCGGCACGGGTGATAAAGCCCGCCAGCCACGAACCGGAGCTGCCCTTCGCTGCGGGCGCCCCTGCAGGGGCAGCCTTACGCGCGGGCGTCGCGGAAGTAGGCGCCTTGGAAACGGATGCCTTGGGACGTTCGGACACGATTAAGCCTCCTCGGTCTTACTCAGTCCACCAAACCTACGGTCTCGACCCTGGTAGGCCAAAATGGCGTCGACAAGGCCCCAACGATCAAAGTCGGGCCAATAGGTATCGGTGACATAGAACTCGGAATAGGCGACCTGCCACAGCAGGTAGTTCGAAAGACGCAACTCGCCAGAAGTGCGAATCACGAGCTCCGGATCGGGAAGACCGGCGGTGTACAGGTGCGAAGCAACCATATCATCGTCGATAGCGGCGGGATCGATCTTTCCAGCGGCGGCATCAAGTGCGATCTGGCGGACAGCACGGGTGATCTCGGCACGGGCACCGTAGTTAACGGCCAGCGCTAGCGTCATACCGGTATGGTCGGCGCATTCGGCAAGGCCGCGCTCAAAGACGTCACGGGTCTTCTTGGGCAGCGCGGAAATATCACCCAAAAAGACAACGCGAACGTTCTCGCGCTTAAGCAGCGGTAACTCATCGATAAACGTCTTGGCAAACAGGTGCATCAGAACGTTGACTTCGTGCTGCGGGCGATTCCAGTTTTCAGTCGAAAACGCATAGGCCGAAAGCACGTCGACGCCAAGGCGCACGCAGGCGGTAATGATCTCGCGCAGCGAGACGATGCCGGCCTTGTGGCCTTCGGTGCGGGCAAGACCGCGCGCCGTGGCCCAACGGCCGTTGCCGTCCATGATGCACGAAATATGGTGCGGAATGTTATTGAGGTCAAGGTCGGAAAAACCGACGCCCGCAGGGGCGTCGGCAAAGTACTCGACCAGTTTATGCTCGTCGTATTGCACCTTAGATCTCCATGACCTCGGCTTCTTTTTCCTTCAGAAGCTCCTCGACCTTGGCAACATACTCGTCGGTATGCTTCTGGACCTTGGCCTGCTCGCGACGGACGTCGTCCTCGGTGAGCTCCTCGTCGCGCTCGAGCTTGTTGTTAAAGTCGCGGCGGATGTTGCGGATGGAGACCTTGGCCTGCTCGGCGTACTCGCGGCACTCCTTAACGAGCTCGCGACGACGCTCCTCGGTGGGAGCCGGGAACGGCAGACGTACGACGGTACCATCGGAGTTGGGGGTAATGCCCAGGTCGGAGGCACTGATGGCCTTGACGATGGCATTGATGAGCGCCTTATCCCACGGCTCGATAAGCAGCATGTGGGCCTCGGGGGTCTTAACGGCGGCAACCTGCGTAACGGGCGTGGGAACACCGTAGTAGTCGACGGTGATGTCGGACAGGATGTTGGCGTTAGCGCGGCCAGTACGGACCTTGGAGAAGTTGTGCTTGAGGGACTCGAGCGACTTGTCCATGTGGGCGGTGATGTTCTCTGCCATGCTTAATCCTCCTGATAGACGAGCGTGCCGACGGGCTCACCCGCGAGCGCGCGCTTGACGGTGTCCTCGCCATCGATGTTGAGGACCAAAATGGGCATACGGTTGTCCTGGCAAAGAGCCGTAGCCGTGGAATCCATAACCTGCAGGCCGCGAACGAGCACCTCGTGATAGGTGATCTTGTCAAAGCGGACGGCGTCGGCACACTTGACGGGATCCTTGTCGTAGATGCCATCAACCTTGGTGGCTTTAATCAGAATCTCGGCACCGATCTCGCAGGCGCGAAGGGCCGCGGCGGTGTCAGTCGTAAAGTACGGATTGCCCGATCCGGCGGCAAAGATTACGACGTTGCCCTTGGACAGGTGGTTGATGGCGCGACGGCGAATATAGGGCTCGCAGATCTCGTTCATCTGGATAGCGCTCATCACGCGGCAGGGAACATCATTGTGCTCAAAGGCATCCTGCAGGGCAAGCGCGTTCATAACGGTAGCGAGCATGCCCATGTAATCGGCCTGGGCGCGCTCCATACCACCGGCGGCGCCGGCCATGCCGCGGAAAATGTTGCCGCCGCCGACAACGACGCCAACCTCATGGCCAACGGCGAGCAGCTCCTTGACCTGCTTGGCAAGATGATCGGTAACCTTGGGGTCGATGCCGTAGTTGCCATCGCCCATCAGCGCTTCGCCGGAGAGCTTCAGAAGCACGCGTTTATATCGGATGTCGGACAAAGCGATCCTCCTTTAATTAGACTCACAACATAATATCAAAGGCTTAACGGGGAGCCATGAAAAAGCAGGCTGTGAGTAAAACCCACAGCCTGCTCATTACCAGCTACAAGAGCTTATTTACTCGCCACGGACCAGACGGTCAAAGGCAACGACGGTAATGGTGTCGCCGAGCTCCTTGGAGACCTGCTCAGCGTACTTCTTGATGGTGAGGGAGCTGTCCTTGATGAACTCCTGCTCGGTGAGCACGGACTGCTTGTAGAACTTCTCCAGACGGCCAACAGCCATCTTCTCCTGGATAGCCTCGGGCTTGCCGGACTCGGCAGCCTGAGCCATGTAGATCTGCTTCTCGTGCTCGACGGTCTCGGCCGGAACCTGATCGCGGGTAGCGCAGATCGGGGCGACGGCGGCAACCTGAAGGGCAACGTCGTGAGCAAAGGTCTTGAAGGACTCAGCCTGAGCGGTCTCGGCCTTCTCGAAAGCGAACTCGACGAGGACGCCGATCTTACCACCCATGTGGATGTAAGAAGCGAGAGCACCGTTCTCGGCCTTACGGGCGGCGAAACGGGAGATCTTCATGTTCTCGCCCATGATGTGAATCATCTCGGTGAGCTCGGAGGAAACGGTCTCCTCGCCCATCGGCTTCTCGAGCAGAGCGTCGACGTCAGCAGGCTCGGTGGTAGCGACAACCTCAGCGACCTTGGAAGCAAAGCCGGTGAACTTGGCGTTGGAGCCGACGAAGTCGGTCTCGCAAGAGAGCTCGAGCAGAGCGCCGGTCTTGCCGTCCTCGGAGACGAACGCGGCGACAGCGCCCTCGTTGGTCTCACGGCCAGCCTTCTTGGCAGCCTTGGCGAGGCCGTTCTTGCGCAGAACGTCGACAGCGGCGTCCATGTCGCCGTCAGCCTCGACGAGAGCCTTCTTGCACTCCATCATCGGGGAGTCGGTCATCTCGCGGAGCTGCTTGACCATAGCGGCGGTAATCTGGGCCATTGTGGTTCCTTTCAAAGAGATGAAAAAGAATGAACTAAGACTGATTTACTCGGCCTTGGGCTCAGCGGCCATCTCGGCCTCGGAGACCTGCTCCTTGCCGGAGCCAGCGAGGCAGGCGTCAGCCATGAGCTCGCACATAAGGGTGACAGCGGAGATAGCGTCATCGTTGCAGGGGATGCCGTACTCGACCTCGTCGGGATCGGAGTTGGTGTCGATCAGAGCGACGACGGGGATGTTCAGGCGCTGGGCCTCCTTGATGGCGTTCTCCTCGCGCTTGGTGTCGATAACGAAGAGAGCCTGGGGCAGACCCTTCATGTCGCGGGCGCCACCGAGGTTGGTCTGGAGCTTAGTGAGCTCCTTACCGAGCACAGCCTGCTCCTTCTTGGGGAGCACTGCCATGCGGCCGTCCTCGACCATGGCCTCGAGCTCCTCCATGCGGTTGATGCGGGAGCGAATGGTAACGAAGTTGGTCAGCATGCCGCCGAGCCAACGCTGGTTAATGTAAGGCATGTTGGCGCGCTCAGCGGCGTTCTTGACGGCCTCCTGAGCCTGCTTCTTGGTGCCGACGAACAGCACGTTGCCACCCTTGGCGACGTTCTTGACGAAGGTGTAGGCCTGGTCGGCGTCGAGGATAGTCTGCTTGAGGTCGAGGATGTAGATACCGTTGCGCTCACCGAAGATGAACGGCTTCATCTTGGGGTTCCAGCGACGGGTCTGGTGACCGAAGTGGCAGCCGGCCTCGAGCAGGGTGCGGATATTAATCTTGGTAGCCATGTTAAACCTCCTGTGGTTTGCCTCCGCGCGGGGTCATCCTCCAAAACCAACCCGGACATGTGCTACCAAAGCCCGGGCACCACGGTATGAAGTAGCCGCGCGTGCGTGATAAAAACCTGTTGCCGTGAAGCAACCCGATGAATGATAGCAGGATTACCTCTTCCTGCCAACCCGCAATCAAAACCACACACCTAAGCGCAACGCGAGCCGCCCAGCTTACTCGCCCCGGGGATGGGCTTGGGTCACGGCGCGCTTAAGCCGGTCGGGCGTGAGATGCGTGTAGATCTGCGTCGTGGACAGGCTCGCATGTCCCAGCAACTCTTGAACCGAACGCAGGTCAGCGCCGCCCTCAAGCAGATCGGTTGCAAACGTATGACGCATCGCATGCGGCGCGATGTCGGCCGGAATGCCGGCACGCGTCGCCAGCATATGGAACCGTCGCCTGAGCATGGCAGCACTCATGCGGTTGCCGCGCACAGATATCAACAGCGGATGGGGACCGTATGCAGCATCGCGACGCTTTGCCTGCGCGAACAGCGCCGGTCTCCCCTCCTCGACATAGGTGCGCGTCGCCTCGAGTGCGCGACGATACAGAGGAACGATACGCTCCTTGCTCCCCTTACCCCATAGCCGCAGCGTGCACTCAGACCATGAGATGGATTCCACATTGAGCGCCGCAAGCTCTGAGATGCGCGCGCCGGATGCATAGAGAAGCTCGAGCATCGCCGCATCACGCAATCCGGCGGGCGTTGCGGTGTCGGGGGCTTGGAGCAGTGACTCGACCTGCTGGGTCGTCAGCACACCGGGCAGGTCGCGCGGCAGCTTGGGCGAGGAAATCGCCGAGACCGCATCGCCCTCCACGATTTCCTCGGCAGCCATCCAACGATAGAGCGACCGAATAGCCGACAAATGTGCCGCAATGGTTCGAGGCGCCACCTGCTCGCGCGAAAGCTCGGCCAAATATGTTCGGACGGTACGCACGTCGGCCATACGCGCATCGACACCCGCACGCTCGCACCAGGCAGCAAAGCGCTCCAACCGCGATCCATAGGCAGTCACCGTATTAGGAGAGAGCCCCTCGACGCGAGCTATGTAGGCGATAAACGAGTCGACGGTATCGTATAGGTCAAAGGCTATGACCGGTCGCCTCCAAACAAGTCGGAACGCGTGGCCAAGTAGGCATCGAGGGCCTCGAGGGCGCGATCCGCATAAGCCTGGTAGCGGTCTCGCTTACTGCGGCGCTTGCCGTCCTCGAGCGGCGGCACCAGGCCAAAATTGACATGCATGGGCTGGTAGCCCACGGTTGCCGGATCGGTCGCATAGCCCACGAGCGCACCCAGGGCGCCCACGCGAGGAAGCTCCACAGAAGCCGCACCGATAGCCTCAGCATAGGTGTTAAGCGCAGCAAGCAGACCGGTCGCCACCGCTTCCATATACCCCTCGGTGCCGGTGATCTGACCGGCGAGGCGCACACCCGTGCCAGGCACGGCAAAGGTGCCGTCAAGAACATGCGGCGCATCGACAAAGGTATTGCGGTGCATGACGCCATAGCGGAAGAACTCGGCATTCTCCAAACCTGGAACCATATGAAAGACGCGCTTTTGCTCGCCAAAGGTCAGATTAGTCTGGAAGCCTACCAGGTTATATGCGGTCTTTTCCTTGTTTTCGGCACGCAGTTGAATCGCCGCCCAGGGACGACGTCCGGTTCGCGGGTCGGTGAGGCCGACGGGCTTCATGGCGCCAAAGCGGATAGCATCCTTGCCGGTACGGGCGACTTCCTCGGCGGGCTGACAGGCCTGGAAGAGGTCGCCACCCTCAAAGTCCTTGAGCACAACGCGGTCGGCGGTGGTGAGTGCTTCGATAAAGGCCTCGTACTCCTCCTTATTGAGCGGAGCGTTGAGATAGTCGCCGCTCCCCTGCTCCTCGTAGCGCGACTGCGAGAACAGTACGTCCATATCGAGCGTGGAGGCATCGACGATTGGCGCGGCAGCGTCAAAGAACGCCAAGGCGTCGCCACCGACGAGCTTCATGACCTCTTCGCTCAATGCCGGCGAACACAGCGGGCCCGCGGCAATGACCACGTGGCCCTCGGGAATCTGCGTGACCTCGCCGTGCACGACCTCAATACTGGGTCGGGCGGCAACCTCGGCCTCGACAAGCTCGGAAAACTTGACGCGGTCGACCGCCAGGGCACCGCCCGCGGGAACGGCCGCACGATGGGCGCAATCGAGCAGCACCGAACCCATGCGCTCGAGCTCGGCCTTTAGCAGGCCAGCAGCGGAATCCGGACGGGTTGACTTAAACGAATTTGAGCAGACGAGCTCGGCCAAGTGATCGGTATGGTGGGCCGGAGAGCTCACCTGGGGGCGCATCTCGCACAGCTTTACGGCAAACCCGCGATCTGCCAGCTGGATCGCACATTCCGAACCCGCCAGACCGCCACCGATAACCGTCACCTGATCGAACTGCATCTGCAAACACCTTTCTAATTGACACGCTTTCCATTGTGACCGAAGGGCGTCTGGGCGTGAAGCGCAAACTTTGAGGGCGCATACCTTCCATCCATCATACGTTCGATAAGGCCCTCGAGCTCGAGCGAGCCCAAGAGCTTGAGCACGCCGACAGCATCAAGCGAGACGAGCGCGGCAATGTCATCGACCTTGAGCGGCGAGGCGATAAGCGCGTGCATCACGGCCTGCTGCGTGGGGTCCAGATCGGCAATACCGGGTGCATCGGGACGCGAGTAGCGCAGCGTGCCGTAGATGCGCGAAATGGCCATCTCGATTGATTCCTCGTCGATGATGCAGCAGGCGCCGTTAGCGATGAGGTAGTTGGTCCCGCGCGACTCGAGCGAAAGGATGGAGCCCGGCACGGCAAGGAGCTCTCGACCCAAGTCCATAGCAGCCTCCGCCGTGGAGAACGTACCCGAGGGCATGCCAGCCTCGGAAACAAAGAGGGCTTGCGACAGGGCTGCGATCACGCGATTGCGGCGCGGAAAGGCAAACTTACGCGGCCCCATACCCCACGGCGAAATCGAAACGACCGCGCCGCCCGTATCGAGTGTGCGCGTGATGAGGCCGGCGCTCGAGCGCGGATAGACAACATCGGCACCGGTACCCAGTACCACGACGTGTTTGCCCCCGGCGTTGACCGCAGCCCAACCCGACGCCTGGTCGCAGCCGACCGCGCCGCCCGAGACCACCGTCACTCCCGCCTCAACCGCCACCTTGGCCGCAAGTTCTGCCACGGCGAGACCGTACGGCGATGCCTTGCGTGCACCGATGATGGATAGCGCAGGCGTCGAAAGCACCTCGGCGTTGCCGCGCACATAGAGCGTCTGGGGCACATCAGAAAGCTCCAAAACGGTCTCGGGATACAACGCATCACCTGGATGCAGCTCGAAGGACCCCTCGGACATCATTGGTCCCTCCTTCCCTGATACATCGCCGCCTCGAGCACGTGATCCTGCGTCACCCGTTCGCTTTCGGCAACATCGGCGATCGTACGTGCGATGCGCACCAGGCGCACGATGCCGCGACCCGTGAGATGCGTGCGCTTCGACAGGCCGAGCACGCATTTCTCGGCGGCCTCATCAAGCCCAAAGGTCGAAACGACGCCGTCAATGGACCGCGACTCATCTTCCTCGGCCTCGGAGTCCGCATCGTCCATACGGGATTCACGCCAGGCGCGAAAGGCACGCCCTCGCACGACATAATCGCGCAGCTCGGCCGATGACATACCCTCCGCGCCCTCAATGATCACCTGAGGATCGGGGCGGGTCACGTCGATCATCATGTCGATTCGATCAGCCAAAGGACCGCGCAACTTGCCCCGATAGCGCTCGACCATCGAAGCGGAACAGCGACACGGCACTTCGCGATCGCCCAAAAACCCGCAGGGGCAGGGATTGCTCGCGGCTAGCAGCTGAAAGCGCGACGGAAACGTAAAGGCCCCGTCGACACGCACGATCCTCACGTACCCACGCTCGATGGGCTGACGCAGCGTCTGCAGCACGCCGGTGGGAAACTCGGCGAGCTCGTCCAAAAAGAGCACGCCGCCATGAGCAAGGCTAATTTCGCCCGGATGCACCGGGCGCCCGCCGCCGATGAGTCCAGCGGTCGAAATGCTGTGATGTGGGCTGCGGAAGGGCCGATGCCCCGCCAGCAGGCCATCTATATTTTCGCCCAAGACCGAATGGATGCACAGTGCCTCTTGCTGATCCTCGAGAGAAAGCTCGGGCAAAATACCCGTCATGCGCCGCGCAAGCATGGTCTTGCCCGAACCGGGCGAGCCGATCATGAGCAGGCCGAGCTCGCCGGCGGCCGCAAGCGCCATGCCACGTTTGGCGACCTCCTGCCCCAGAACGTCGGCATAATCGAGCTCGGGCTCAAAGGCCGCCTCGAGCACTTCAGAATCCAGATAATGCCGTGCGGCATCGCCCATGCCATGGGCAAGCTGAGATAGGTGGTCGATAAACCCGCAGTCAACGCCCGCAAGCGGGACGTGTTGATCGGACCTACCGGCAATAAAAGAAAGCCCCATATCACGCGCCAACAGCTGAAACGCCACCTCGCCCTTGACGGGCAGCACGGTGCCGTCCAGACCAAGCTCGCCTGCGATAAGGCAGCGATCGAGGTTGTCACGGGGAATCTGCCCATCGGCCGCCAGAACCGCGATGGCAATCGGCAGGTCAAACCCACTACCAGTTTTACGGATATCGCCGGGTGCCAGGTTGACGGTAATGCCAGAGCGCGGGATCTCGAAGCCTGCCGAGCGCATGGCGCACCGGATACGCCCGCGCGACTCCATCACCTCCATACTCGGAATGCCGAGCATCTGGATGCCCGGAACGCCACCGGCAAGCGAGACCTCGACGGTGACGGGAATTGCCTCGACGCCGCGGATACAGGCCGCGTGTACGGCAAACGTCTCGAACGCCATCACGACACCTGCCAATCGAACGCATTGTACTGGTGCTCGATCTCGGCGATATGTCCGCCGCGGATGGTGACACCCACGGCATCGAAGCGAATCGACCTGAGCGGATAGTGCTCCATGAGATAACAACTTGCGATACGACGATACCGACGCTGCTTTTGGGCGTCCACGGCTTCCTCGGGAAAGACCCGCGTGGCGCAATCCAGGGCGACGCGTCTCGTCTTGACCTCGGCCATCACCACGACATCGTCGAGCTCATCGAGCAGCACCAGATCGGCTTCGCCCTCAATGCAACGATAGCCCTGCTCCAACAAGGTGTATCCACGCTCGTTAAAGTAATCGATGGTAATCAGCTCGCCCAGCATGCCGAGCTCGCGGGGACTGAGTCCCTTGATAAACTCGGGCGTAATCGCCCCGCAGTCGAGCTCGCCGTCTTCCCAGCGCTCTTTGAGTTGCTGCGTCTTGCTCTTTTTGCTTGCGGCACACATGGGGTCTCCTTTCCCGCACACTGCATTGCCCCGATGATGAGGGCACCTTTCATGCGGGTAAGTACTGGAAACAAACCAAAAGCTGACCAAATGCCGACAAAAAACGGACCGTACGCAACAATCACGTTGCACACGGCCCGCTACCAGCAGGTTTATGAAACGCCAGAGGTCCCTGTCTCCACAATTGACCTAGAAAAGGCGCTCAGTCTGCAGAAAGTTTCCGCAAAAGCTCACACGATGCAGCGGACAAAGTCCATGTTTGCGAATCGCCTCAATGTGCTCGGGGCTTGCGTAGCCCTTCGACTCGGCCAAGTGATACTCGGGATACTCGGCATCGTACTCGACCATCATCTCGTCACGCGTGACCTTGGCCATGATGGACGCCGCGGCGATACAGGCGATTTTGGCATCGCCCTTCACCACGTCGCGCTCGTTGGGAACGGCACCCAAGGGGTTACCGTCCATAAGCACGCAATCGGGCTCGAGTCCCGTATCGGCTACGGCGCCGGCAACGGCAGCGCGGATGGCGCGGGCCATGCCCATATCATCGATATCCGCAGGCGCGATGTGGCAAAAACCAATCGCCGTCGCGACCTCGGCAATCTTCACCGAGAGCAGCTCGCGGCGCGCCGGCGTGAGCTTTTTGGAATCGTTGATGCCCCAGACGCGCGGTTCCATGGGAAGGCACACGGCGCACACCGTCAAAGGACCGGCCACCGAGCCGCGACCCACCTCGTCGACACCCACGACCACGCCATCCCCACCGAGCTCGTGCATCAGCTCGTACATACCGTTGACGCGCTCGCGCTCGGCAAGTTCCTTGGCATGGCGCTTAAGGGCACGCTCGCAAGCCTTGATCACCTGCTGGCGCGGATCCTCACGATAATGTTCCACGAGGGCGGGAATCTCCTCAAACGTGGCGCTCGCCAGCTCACCGGCAACCTGCGATGCCGAAACCGAGCTCGTCATGTTGGCCATATCGGGGCCTCCTTGCATGCAAATCAGATAAAAAGAGGGCCACCCGAAGGTGACCCTTTTGTCCAAACGAGTGGACAGACGCTGCGATCTTCTTAGCGCTTCTCGGGGATGCGAGCAGCCTTGCCCACCTTGTCGCGGAGGTAGTACAGCTTGGCGCGACGGACGCGACCATGACGGACGACCTCGAGCTTGGCGATCTTGGGGCTGTGAAGCGGGAAGGTACGCTCAACACCGACACCGAAGGAAATCTTGCGGACGGTGAAGGTCTCACGGGCACCGGCGCCGGCCATGCGGATGACGTCACCCTGGAAAACCTGGATGCGCTCGCGGTCGCCTTCCTTAATGCGGTAGTGAACCTTGACGTTGTCGGCAACGCGGACCTGCGGGATGTCCTCGCGGATCTGCTGACGCTCGATTGCGCGGATGTAATCCATGTGCAATTCCTTACTCTTCTAGAGGTGCCGTACCACCTTGGCCGGCACGTAGTTGAACAAACGTATTCGAGTATACACGCCACGACCTTGGCTGCAAGAACTATTTTGCCCGTGCGCAAAAAGACAAAAACACGCACTCTTTCTGCACTTATGCGCCGTCCGCAGCATCAGTCGACGGCGTCGTCACGGTCGTTCCGGGCGCGATATAGCCGTATTCGAGCAGCACCGAAAGCGCATGCTGCTTCCAGGTGGCAAGATCTCCTTCATTATAGTTGTCATGGGCCCATTCGTTCATCGCGTCCTCGGCGTCTTGGGGCACTAGGTCCTGGCTGTCTGCCATCAGGTACAGGATGCCTAAGATGTCGAAGTCCTGCTTGGTCATCTCTTCCTTGTTTGATGTGCTGATGAGGCCGTGATCAATGCCGTAGCGGCAGATATCGGTCAAAACGGTAACGAGGCCCGTAGGAATCGGCGAGGCATCCTTCGCGGCAGCGGGCGCGGTGCCATCAGTCAATGCAGCGGCATCGTCGCTCGCCGGAGCAGACTCGGCCGTGTTCGCATCGGAAGCCGCCTGCTCTCCCCGGGCAGGAGCCGCGCTATCCATCGTTGCCGAAGAATTCCCCGAAGAATCGGACGTAACGCTCACCGGTGTCTCGACCACGGTCGTCATCGGGTCGACCGGTGCGGGCGCGGCGATGACCTCGGCCCAATCGGAATACACGTTGTCAATAAAGGCGCGAACATGGAAGGTGCCCGGTTGCGAGATGGTCATCGCGCCGTCTGTCGCGACCGAAATGCCCTTGCTCTCGAGCTCCTGGGCCTCCCAGCTGCAGACTCTATCGACTTCCTTGCCCGTCGTGTCATAGACCGTAGCCGTCAGGCCTTCGATGCCGTTGAGATTTTCCTCGACGCCGACGACGGTCTGCGCCGAGCCCTCGAGTTTGATGCTGCCGTTAAACGGCTCAGGCGCCACGTCACTTACCTTGTATTTGTAGGCCGCGGCGTCGATCTCGTCATTGGTCGAGACATGCCAGTTCACGTCCACATAGGTGTCCTCGGGGATAAAGTACTTTACGTAGGCGGTGCCGGCCTTTTTGCCCACCACGACTTGCTCGTGGGTAACAGGGTCGGTCTGGATCTCGATGACGTCGGACTTACATTCCTTGCCCTTTTTATCGACCACACGCCAGTCACCCGACGACTTTACAAAGCCGTAGTAGTCAACATCGTCCTCGTCCCTTGCACGCACGCGATAGGAAGAGATGGGGTCTTCGTCTCCCACCGTAAGCCTTCGGGTCTTATCGGTCTGCAGCGACACGAGAATCTTGGAGATGGGCTTAATAGGCTGCGGCGTGCCCAGCTGCGTATCGACCGTCACCGACTCAAACGACAGATTGGAACCCGTAATGGACATGGGATAGGTCGCGGCCATGTCGTTGAGCACGTTGCACGTGCGCGGGGCGCCGCCGTTGCGCGAAGGCACCTCGCGATCGGCCAGGACCGAATTCCAATCGATGGCGCGCACCATGTGGTTGTTGGTGCGATACGACCAGCTCGTGACGTTTCCGGCGGTGGTATCGTAGCCGTCGTCGCCACGATGGGCGATTGAGCGCAGGAACAAGTTCTGCACGGCGTCGGTCGACTGATCGCCAAAGGTGGTGTAGAACGAGCGCTGGTCATAACCGGCAGTATGGAACTCCTGCACGGCGGCGTTATCGTCGTAGCACTCACCGTTCATGTTAAAGATGATCACGTCGAACGTCACGCCCACCGGCTGGTCATAGTCCTCGGACAGCGTCGTGGTAGAACTCGTCTGCTTGCTATTGACCTGTGTGTGCGCCGGGATCGTCATATTGACGGTGACCGACTGATTGTCCGTTGTGGTGATCGACTGTTCCTCGGTCTTGCTCGCCTCCCACAACTGGGACATCGTGGTTTCGGCCGAAAACGAGGTCTCGATCTCCTCGCTCGCCGTTCCGGGCACGCCCAGCGACTCCTTGAGGCTTACCGATGCGCCCCACGAGCCGCCTTTGGAATACGATGTGGATTCAGAAGTGCTCGTGCCGACCGTCTCCTCGGTACCACGGGCGAGCGTGATGCTCTGCGAGGCGTCCTCATAGCCGACGTTGAGTGCCGAGGTAACGAGCTCCTGCTCAGTCTTAGAATCAACAAAGGAATAGCCCGGCGCGTCCTCGGGCGCACAGTTAAGCTTGTTCACGCTGTTGAGCTGCTGAACTCTAAAGTTATAGAACGCGATGCCAAAGCCATTGAAATCGTACTGATAGGTGCCGCCGAGCTTGTCCACGCACGCGATGGTGGCATATATCACGTCTTGCTCGCTCGTGTCTTGCGACAGGCCGTCGAGTGGCACATATTTACGGAAATCCTCGCCGGTCAGCTTGTGGCCGATGCAGTCGGCGATATCTTCGGTCAGGCGCTCATAGACCGCGTTCAGACCTTTCGCCGACGTCAGGCCACTTTGAATGGACTTGTCGGCGCCGTCGGAATGCTCACCGTTGCCGCCCGAAAGCGCATCATACAGATAGATGTAGTGACCCTTACCGAAGTCATTCTCAAAGCCCTTGCCGGCGTGGTCCCAGTACAAAAAGTCCTTGGAGTCGTCGCCTCCACCATAGCCAAGGATGTTATAGGCAAGCGATGCCCAGTTGGGCAGCACCTTTTTGACGGCGGCCGTGTAGAACGAGACGTTGTCGTACATCGAGGTACGGCCCTCGAGCTTACCTTCATCGATATCTACAAACGTGCACTCGCGATCGTTGACCGTAATGGTGAGCGGGTTGACCACGTCGCCATAGAGCTCGTCGCGTGATTCATCCTGAAGGGCAAAACCGGCTGTCGGCATCCCGCAAAGCGCCGTGACCGCAACGACCACCCAGCACAGGGTCATCTGTGCCCCCCGACGCGCTCGTTGCAAATACCTGGTGAGGTTTTTCATCGCAGTCCTCCCATCAGTTGCCAATGTATTGAACCAACGTAAAACGCCGCCGCGTCCACAGGGGGCGCGACGGCGCGAAGGGGGGCGTAAAAGGCGCAAATGGAACGCGACTCGGCTAAGCGTAACGCTTGGCCTCGAGCTTGGCCTGAGCGGCAGCCAGACGCGCCAGGGGCACGCGGTAAGGCGAGCAGGACACATAGTCCACATCGGCCACGTTGAACAGGCCCTTGATGGACTTAGGGTCGCCGCCGTGCTCACCGCACACGCCAAAGTGCATGCCGGGGTTGGTAGCGCGACCCTTCACCACGGCCATGCGCACCAGCTCGAGTACCGCCGAGTCGATGGTCTCGAAGGGGTTGTCCTTCAAGATCTTCTTGTGCATGTACAGCGGGATGAACTTAGCCTCGGCGTCGTCACGCGAGAAACCGAACGTCGTCTGCGTGAGGTCGTTGGTGCCAAAGCAGAAGAAGTCGGCATGCTGCGCAATCTCGTCGGCGACCATGCAAGCGCGCGGCAGCTCGAGCATCGTGCCCACGGGAATGTTGAGCTCGACGCCTTCCTCGGAGGAAACCTCGGCGATCACGCGCTCGATGACCTCGCGAGTCTGAACGTGCTCGGCCGTAATGGAAACGAGCGGAACCATAATCTCGGGACGCGGGTCGACGCCTTCCTTGATAAGGCGGGCGGCAGCCGTTGCCACGGCACGGACCTGCATGAGCGGCAGGTCACCGAAGACGACGGACAGGCGCACGCCGCGCAAGCCGAGCATCGGGTTGGACTCGACCATGCCGTCGATACGACGCAGGCGGGCGCGCAGGGCGGCAAGCTCCTCCTCGCTGGCGCCAGCGGCTTCCTTCTTGGTGATGGCGACCTCGAGCTCACGCGGATCATCCAAGAACTCATGCAGCGGCGGATCGAGCAGGCGAACGACCACGTCGCGACCGGACATGGTCTTGAACATCGCCAAGAAATCCTCGGTCTGGACCTTGAGCAGATCGGCCAGGGCCTGCTGCTTCACAGCCTCGTCATCGGACAGGATGAAGCTCTGGATAATGTTCTTGCGATCACCCAGAAACATATGCTCGGTGCGGCACAGGCCGATGGCCTCGGCACCAAACTCGAGCGCGAGCTCGGCATCCTCGGGATTGTCGGCATTGACGCGCACGTGGTTGGCGTGGCCGTCAGTCTCGTCCAGGCGGATCTCGTCGGCCCAGGACAGGATGGTGTCCAGGTCGCCGGTGAGCTCGGCGGAGACCAAATCGACGGCGCCATCGACGACGATGCCCTGAGTGCCGTCGATGGAGATGATGTCGCCCTCGTGCAGCACGC
Organism: Collinsella sp.; assembly: GCA_019414055.1. Taxonomy (GTDB): domain Bacteria; phylum Actinomycetota; class Coriobacteriia; order Coriobacteriales; family Coriobacteriaceae; genus Collinsella. The sequence continues at coordinate 42,065 of DXMV01000018.1, read as the reverse complement.
GATCGCTGCCCTCGATACACACGACCTTCTCGGCCGCGTCGATATGGAAACGCTCGACACCGCAGACGCAGGGGGTACCCATGCCACGGGCGATAACGGCGGCATGGCTCGTCTTACCACCGTGGCTCGTCAAGATACCCTCGGCGGCGACCATACCCTTCAGGTCGTCGGGGTTGGTCTCCCAGCGGACCAGAATGACCTTGTGACCCTCGGAGGAACGTGCGACGGCGTCGTCACTCGAGAACACGACCTCGCCCACAGCGGCACCGGGACTGGCGTTAAGGCCACATGCGAGCGCCTCGTACTTCTTGGAGGAGTCGAACTGCGGGTGCAGGAGCTGGTCGAGCTGCGCGGGGTCGATGCGGCTCACGGCCTCCTCACGGGTGATGAGGCCTTCTCCGACCATCTCGATAGCGATGCGCAGGGCGGCGGTTGCGGTACGCTTGCCCACGCGGGTCTGGAGCATCCAGAGCTTACCCTGTTCGATGGTGAACTCGATATCGCACATGTCGCGGTAGTGATCCTCGAGCGTCAGGAAGACACGCTCAAGCTCCTCACCCGCGGACTCGAGGCCCGGGGTGGTCTTTAGGTCGGCGATGGGCTCGGTGTTACGGATGCCGGCGACGACGTCCTCGCCCTGAGCGTTGACCAGAACGTCACCGTAGAACTCCTTGGTGCCGTCGGCCGGATTGCGCGTAAAGGCGACGCCGGTCGCCGAGGTCTCGCCCTTATTGCCAAAGGCCATAGCCTGGACGTTGACAGCGGTGCCAAGGTCGTCGGAAATGCCGTGCTGCTTGCGGTAGATGCAGGCACGCTCGTTCATCCAGCTGCCAAAGACGGCCTGAATGGCAAGGCGCAGCTGGAGCTCCGGATCATGTGGGAAGACGGGCTTGCCGTCGGCGACTTCGAGCTCGGGGTACAGGGCGGCCTCGACGTTCTCAGAGAAAATGCTCTTAAAGGTCTCGACGAGCTCCTGCAGGTCCTCGGCCGATAGCTCGGAGTCGACGCGAACGCCGGCGACCAGGCGGGCCTGGGTCAGGGCGTTTTCGAACAAGTCGGCATCGACACCCATGACGACGTTGGAGAACATCTGGATAAAGCGACGATAGCTATCCCAGGCAAAGCGCGGGTTCTGCGTCTGGGCGATAAGGCCCTGGACGGAATCGTCGTTGAGGCCCAGGTTGAGAACCGTATCCATCATGCCGGGCATGGAAAACGGAGCGCCCGAGCGAACCGACACGAGCAGCGGATCGGAGGCATCGCCGAGCTTCTTGCCGCAGCGGGCCTCGAGGTCGACCTCGGCGGCAACGATTTCGTCGAGCGCGCCCTCCGGCCACACGTTGCCGGCACCAGAGTACTCAACGCAGGTCTGGCAGGTAATGGTAAAGCCACCGGGAACCGGCAGGCCGATACGGCTCATCTCGGCAAGGTTCGCGCCTTTGCCGCCAAGCACGAAGTTCATGGACTTGTCGCCCTCGGTGACACAAGTGCCCTGGGCATCGGTTCCAAAACGGTAAACCCTCTTGCAATCGCTCACGATACTTCCCCTTCCATGCGCTCTCGCGCACGACCGTGGTAACGAATCGACCCGCCGGATGCGGGCCGTGAGGGAACTATACGGCGGGATTTGAACGGGCTTGAGCAGAGGATGCGCGGTTTGGTAAACGTGCTAAAACCTGCGGTAAACGGTAGGTAAAGGTGGTTACCTTATGAAGATACCACTACAATAAATTCGCAGGTTAAATGCTAGTTTCTTGCTAAATCGCTTTATCAAAACCAGTCAATTTGAGACCGGGCAATTTTAGTTGCCTTGTCATCTTGGATGATTTTTTAATCCCCGTCCCCGAAAAATCATCCCAGAAAGGACTACTGCTGTTGAGCGCGGCGGCCGGCACGGCGGGCCCTAGCTTCCTGGATCTCTTCGAGGTGAGCGATGATCTCGGAGGCACTCTCCTCAATCGCCTTGCCGTCGGTGCGTACCACAAAGCAACCCAGACGTTTCATGAGGGCACGGGCTTCCTCAAGCTCGCTGCGCACACTCTCGGGCTCGGCATAGGAGCCCGCAACGGCACGGGCATAGTCGTCGCCCAGGCGGCTATCGCGAATCTCGGAAATCACATCGACGGTCGAAATCAGACCGAAAAGACGCATCGAATCGACCTCGTAAATCGACTTGGGCGGCTCCATACCGTGCGCCAGCGGAACATTGGCGACCTTATAGCCCTGATAGGCCAAATACATCGACAGCGGCGTCTTGGATGTGCGTGACGCGCCCAGCAGCACAATATCGGCACCCGACAGATCATCGCAGCCACGTCCGTCATCGTGCTCGACAAAGTACTCCATGGCCTCGATACGGTGGAAATAGCGATCGTCGGTCTTGTGAATCACGCCTGCAACGCCCTTGGGCGGCATACCGATGAGGGACGACAGCACCGCGAGCGACGGCCCGATCAGGTCAACCGAGCGAATATGCAGCATGCCCAAGTAGTCGAGCACGCGAGCACGAAGCCCCGGGTCGACGATGGTATGGAACACGGCGATATCGCGATGGTCGGCATCGACTCGCGGGCCCACAAACGACTTGACCTGCTCCACCGAGGTCACCTTAGGCAGACGTAAAACACGAAAAGCCCCTTCATCAAATTGCCCGGACGCCGCAAGCACCACCTCACAAGCGGTATCACCGAGCGAGTCGGAGATAACGATAACGGTGGGACGAGCGGTGACCGGGCAATCCATGCGGGGCTCCTTTTACGCTTATGCGCAGGCTAGCTTACTTTTTGCGGGCAAGCTCACCAATGTTGGCGATGCCGGAGAAAACGGCCTCGAAGCGGTTGAGCAGCTTAAGGCGATTATCGCGAAGCTGTTCGTCCTTGTCCATGACCATAACCTCGTCAAAGAAACGGTCGATGGGGGCACGCAGGGCGGCCAGAGCGGCAAACGCGGCAGGGTAATCCTCGGCAGCAAGGGCGGCATCGACAGCGGTCTGAGCGAACTCGGAAGCGTCGGCAAGTGCAAGCTCGACCTCGCCCATCAGGCTGCGGTCGTACTCCACACCCAGCTCGGGCTTGGAGATATGCGCGGCTCGGGCGTAGGCAGTCGCCAGGTTGTCGAAGGTCTCGGCGTCGTTCTTGCGGGCCTCGTCAAGGGCGGCGCAGCGGGCGAAGAAGACCGACGGGGCAATGATGTGCACCGCGGATACGGCGGCGACGGTATCGGCCGGGATCTTCTCGTCACGGGCCATGCTCACCAGACGGCCGTGGAAGAAGTCGCGAACCTGCTGGGAGACCGCGGCGGCGTCAAACTCAATGCCCTGCTCGCTGTAGAGCTCGAGTGCAAAATCGATGAGCGACGTGGGGTCGATCGGCAGACGATCGCGCAGGATGTTGATGATGCCGATAGCGGCGCGACGCAGCGCGTACGGGTCGGAAGAGCCGGTCGGGGGCTCGCCGATGGAAAAAATACCGGCAATGGTATCGAGTTTGTCGGCGCAGGCCACGATGCAGCCAGCGGTGCCCTCGGGCAGCTCGTCGCCGGCAAAGCGGGGACGATAGTGATCGCGAATGGCGTGGGCGACCTCGTCGTTCTCCCCCATCGCGGAGGCATAATAACCGCCCATCACGCCCTGCTGGCTCGTGAACTCGACGACGGCGTTGGACACCAGGTCGGCCTTGCACAGATGTGCGGCGCGGCCGGCATCAGCGGCCAGATGGGCACCCAGGTGAGCCTCGCGGGCAATAGCGAGCGCGAGCTGCTCAATACGCTCGGACTTGGCAAGCACGCTGCCGAGCTTCTCCTGGAAGGCGACCTTGGCCAGGCGCTCACGGAACTCGTCGAGGGAGATCTTCAGATCCTCCTCGTAGAAGAACTTGGCGTCGTCCAGACGGGCGCGCACGACGCGCTCGTTGCCGTCAATCACGCGCTCGGCATTCTCGGGCTTGCTGTTGGAGACGACCACGAACTCACGCGTCAGCTTGCCCTCGCCGTCATAAATCGGGAAGTAGCGCTGGTTGGTGAGCATAGACTCGCAGATGATCTCGTGCGGGACCTTGAGGAACTCCTCATCGAAGGTACCGACGAGCACCGTCGGCCACTCGCAGAGGTTGATGACCTCCTCGAAGACCTTCTTGGGCGTATCGACGTGGCAGCCAGGACGGGCGGCCTCGACCTCGGCGATACCGGCAAGGATGGCCTCACGACGGCGCTCGGCAGAAAGCACGCCGGCGTCCTCGAGCACCTGCTCGTAAACAGCGGGGCTGGCGACCACATGGTCACCGGGGCCCAGGACGCGATGGCCGCGCGTGGTGTTGCCACTCGTCACGTCGGCAAACGACACGGGCACGACGTCCTCGCCCAAAAGGCAGCAGATCCAGCGGACCGGACGCACGAACGTGGCGTGCTCGTGGCCCCAGCGCTGAGAACGGTAGTTGGGCCACTGCAGGCCGGCGATGGTCTTCTCGCACAGGGCCGTCAGGATCGGGGTGGCCGGAGCGGAAGGAATGTTCTTCTCGGCAAAGACGTACTCTCGGCCGTCGGTGTCCTCGCGACGAACCAGATTCTCGGCAGCCACACCGCACTTGCGGGCGAAGCCCTGGGCGGCCTTGGTGGCGTTACCGTCAGCGTCGAAGGCGATGTTGGCCGCGGGGCCGCGCTTGACCTCGTGAACCTCATCAGTCGCGGTGGCGACGTCGGCAACGAGCGCAGCCAGGCGACGCGGGCTCGAGATCACACGGACCTCGCCGTGGGCCAGACCGGCCTCGTCGAGACCCTTGGCGATCATGGTGCCAAGCTGCTTGACGGCATTGTTCAGCGGTGCAGAGGGCATTTCCTCCGTACCAATTTCAAACAGGAAATCCTTAGCGTCTGCCATGGCTTACGCCACCTCGCCTTCCTGGTCGGCATTCTCGTTGACTCCGGCGACCTCGGCCATATAGGCCTCGCAGCACGCCTTGGCGACGGCGCGGACGCGCAGGATGTAGTTGGCGCGCTCGACTGCGGACAGCGCACCGCGGGCATCAAGCAGGTTGAAGGCATGGCTGCACTTCATGACGCAGTCGTACGCCGGCAGCGGTAGCTTGCGCTCCAGGCAGGAGTGGCACTCGGCCTCATAGTCGTCGAACTTCTGACGCATCATCTCGACGTTGGCGACCTCAAAGTTGTAGGCACTGAACTCGCGCTCGTTCTCCAGGAACACGTCGCCGTAGGTCATGGGCGTGCCGTCGGGCAGGTAGCTCCACACCAAGTCGTAAACCGAGTTGACGCCCTGGGCGTACATGGCGATACGCTCCAGGCCATAGGTGATCTCGACGGGCACGGGGTCGACCTCGATGCCGCCCACCTGCTGGAAGCACGTAAACTGCGTGACCTCCATGCCGTTGAGCCAGACCTCCCAGCCAAGGCCCCAGGCACCGAGCGTCGGACTCTCCCAGTCGTCCTCGACAAAGCGGACGTCATGGTCGTTGGGGTCCAGGCCAATGGCGGCCAGCGAACCCAGGTAGAGCTCCTGGGCGTTGACCGGCGAGGGCTTGATGAGCACCTGGAACTGATAGTAGTGCTGCATGCGGTTGGGGTTCTCGCCGTAGCGGCCGTCGGCGGGACGGCGGCAGGGCTGCGCATAGCAGGTGCGCCACTCGGCGGGACCGAGCGAGCGCAGCGTGGTCGCGGTATGGAAGGTACCGGCACCGACCTCGGAGTCATAGGGCTGCATAATGACGCAGCCCTGCTCGCCCCAGTACTGCTGGAGGCGCAGGATGATGTCTTGGAAGGAAAGCGATGAAGCGTTCATGCCTCTAATATCCCCTCGTCGAAACGATTACACGGTTAGGTACTGTACTATAGCGGTTTTTAGTCGATAGCGCCGATACGGTTGAGCGGCCAGTAGCGCACAAGTGCAACGGCTATCAAGTCGGAGCGGTCGACCGGGCCAAAGTAGCGGGAGTCGGCAGAGTTCTCGCGGTTGTCGCCCATCACCCACACACAGTCGTCAGGGACGGTGTAGGGATAGCTCACCTGAGCGCCGGGGGCTTGGACCGAAAGCGGCCAGCTCATGCCGGTCGTATAGTCTTCGTCGAGCGCCTGGCCGTCGACGACAACCTTGCCGTCCTGCAGGTCGACCGTCTGACCGGCCGTGGCGATGACGCGCTTTACCAGCACGTCATGCTCGGACGTGGCATCGGGGTTGTGGAACACCACGATATCGCCTTGCTTGACGGGCTGCCCAAGCTCGAGCGTCACCTTCTGCGCCAGGATCTGGTCGCCAATCTCGATCGTGGACTCCATGGAACCGGTAGGCACCACAAAGGGTTCGACCACAAACGAGCGAATCAAAAAGGTGGCGACCAGTGCGATCGCGACGACCACGATCCACTCAAACGCGCCCTTTAGCACGGAATGCTGCGATGGAACCATTCTCACTCCTCGCTCTGTGAATACGAAGCGTCCAGGATCTCCTGCGCGTACGCGCGCTCCTCTACCGTAAGTCGTGCCGTCTCGATAAGATCGGGACGCCAACGACAGGTACGCTCGATGGCGTTTTTGCGACGCCAGGCATCGACCTTGGCATGGTCGCCGCTTACGAGCACTGGAGGCACGCCCTCGCCATTGAACTCGGCGGGGCGGGTGTACTGCGCGTACTCGAGCAGGCCACCGTCCTCGGCGGTCGAGAAAGACTCGTCCACGTTGCTCATCTCGTCGCCCAAGGCTCCGGGAATGAGCCGTACGACGGCATCGGCCACGACCATAGCGGGCAGCTCGCCGCCTGTGAGCACGTAGTCGCCGATCGACAGACGCTCATCGGCATACGCATATGCGCGCTCGTCGACGCCCTCGTAACGGCTGCACACAAACAGCAGGCGCTCGCTTTTGAGCAGGCGCTCGGCCACATGCTGCGTAAAGGGCTCCCCGCAGGGGGTGAAGAACACCACGGTGGGCTTGGGACCCTCGGAGCTGATGGCCTCGATTGCCTCGGCAATGGGCTCGACCTTCATGAGCATGCCCTGCCCGCCGCCATACGGCTCGTCATCGACGGTGCGATGGCGGTCGTGCGTCCAGTCGCGCAGGTTATACGCCTTAAAATCAAAAAGGCCGGCCTTGCGGGCGCGGCCCAAAATCGACGTGGACATGACGGGCTCAAACATCTCGGGAAAGACCGAAAGGGTCTCAATCAGCATGCTGTCCTCCCTACTTGTCCATATCGATCAAGCCATCCATAACGTGGACGGAAATTGTTCCTGTGTCGGGAAGATCGAGCACAACCTGCTCGATCACGGGAATCAGCACCTCGCCGTACCGATCGCCCTCGACAACCCAAACATCGTTGGCGGGCGTCGACATGATCTCGACAATCGTACCGAGCGAGCCAAAGCGCTCATCGACCACCTCGCGACCCATAAGGTCGGTATAGGCGGCGTCGAGCGAATCGAGCTCGAAGTCATCACGATTGGCCAGCACATAGCATCCGGTGATGCCCTCAGCGGCCGTCAAGTCATCTATGCCCTCAAACGAGACCAGATCGCCATCGCCCGTATCGGTGACGGACACGACCGTGCAAAAACGGTCGCGCTTGAGCGCCGGCGGCGTCAAGGCGACACGCATACCCGGCTCCAATACAGAAGGAAGCCCCCGCAGCGGCTGCGCGAGGACCTCCCCCTTCCTTCCGTGCGGCTTGTCCACACGGGCGATGTTTTTGTACTGGGACCTCAAGGTCCTAGCCCAGAACCTCTACCTCGACAGCGGTGTCGAGGCGAGCGGCCAGTGCACGGGCGAGCGTGCGAATGGCCTTGATGGTACGGCCGCGACGGCCGATGACCTTAGCGACGTCATCCTCGGCAACCGAAACCTCAATCGTAGAGGCGTCGTCACCATCGATGACCTCTAGGCTCACGGAATCCGGGTCGTCGACGATCTGAACAACGAGATATTCGACGAGATCGGCGATGCGATCTGAGAGCATTGCCTCACCCTCGAGCTGTGCAGCGTCAACCTCAGGCACGATTTACTCCTCGGCGCCCTCAGCGGCCTCAGCGGCAGCCTTAGCGGCCTCGGCCTCTTTGGCGAGCTGCTTCTTGGACTTCTTGACGACGGTCTCGGTCTTCTCGCCCTCGTTAGCGGCCTTGACCAGAGCGGCGACGGCGTCGGTGAGCTGAGCGCCCTTGGACTGCCAGTCAGCAATCTTCTCGAGGTCGAGGTTGATGGTCTTGGGGGCGGTCATCGGGTTGTAGCGGCCAACCTCCTCGATGATACGACCGTCACGCGGGGCGCGGGAATCGGCGACGACGACACGGTAGTACGGACGCTTCTTAGCGCCGTGACGAGCAAGGCGAATCTTGACTGCCAAAGGAAACTCCTCCAACCAAGCAGCTTTAGGCTGCAACTACAAACAAACAGTTGAACATAATACGCCATCGACGCGGGCAGGTGAAGTCCGTGAGACCAACTTCTTCGGTGTAGTCGAGGGCAAATCCATATCTTAGACAAGAATTCGCGATTTGCAAGCACATCCACGCACCCCACATGAGCTGCGCGGTATACTCATGACATGGAAAGACGCGAACATACATACGGTTATGAGGATGCTGCGGGCGTCACGCCGCCGCCCTGGACGGGTCCGGCGGTGGGCCTCATGGACCTCGATGCATTTTTTGCGAGCGTGGAGATGCTCGATCATCCCGAATGGCGCGGAAAGCCGCTCATCGTGGGCGGAGACGCCGAGTCACGCGGTGTCGTATCCACGTGTTCGTACGAGGCGCGTCGCTTTGGCGTGCATTCTGCCATGCCCTCGGCCGAGGCGCGGCGCCTGTGCCCGCAGGCCATTTGGACACACGGACACTTTGATCGCTACCGTGAGGTGAGCACGCAGGTCATGGCGATCCTTGCCGATGAGACACCGCGCGTGGAGCGCGTATCCATCGACGAGGCCTTTATCGATATTACGCCAGGCCGCTTTGCACCCGAAGACCCGCTGCTGGTTGCGCGGCGTATAAGCGACCGCGTGGCAGCGCTGGGAGTGACCTGCTCCATTGGCGTAGGCTGTAACAAAACAGTGGCCAAGATCGCAAGCGAGCGCGACAAGCCGTATGGTCTGACCATCGTGCGCCCCGGAACCGAGCAGCGCTTTTTGGCCGCGCTGCCGGTATCTGCCATGAGCGGAATCGGGCGTTCAGCCGAGGAGCGACTGCGTCGCATGCGCGTCTATACGCTCGGCGAGCTTTCACGCGCACCAGAGTCCACCCTGGCTGCAATCTTTGGCGTGAATGGCGAGCGCATGCGTCAACGTGCTTTGGGGCTCGAAGTATCCGAGGTCACCAGCCTGGAAGAGGAACGTGAAGTTAAATCGGTGAGCAATGAGCGCACCTTTGCGAAGGATTTGACTGAGCGTGGGGATATCGAGGCGGCGATCGCGCTGCTCGGCGAGTCGGTCGGGCGCCGCCTGCGCCGTCAGGAGCTGACGGGCGGAACCGTCACGCTCAAGCTCAAATACTCTTACGGCAGCGGACGCACGGCACAGCGCCGCTTGCCCCACCCCACCGACGACGAGAATATCTTTGTGGCCGTAGCGCTCGAGCTGCTCGACAATATCTGGCAAGAAGGCATGCACGTGCGTCTGGCGGGTATCGGCATGAGCGACTTCAACCACCAAGGCGGTATCCAGACCGACCTGTTCTGCGAGATCGATGACCGCGGAGCCCAATCCAGCGACCGCCGCGACCTCTCCGTCGCCATCGACGCCGTCCGAGACAAATTCGGCGACACCGCCCTATCCTTCGGCCGCCAATCCCGCTTCTCCTCCCAATGATTTGCGTTTTGGGCAAAAAGAAAGCCGGGCAGCTGCAGGTAGTGCAACTGCCCGGCGAACGGTAGAGGGTGGCTCTAGAGAAGCCCCGCCCAAATAAGGTCCTAGAGGAGATTGAGGGGGAGCTGGGGAGCGTCGCCCCAGAGCTTCTCGAGGCGGTAGAAGTCGCGGGCCTCGGGGGTGAAGACGTGGACGACAACCGAGCCGTAATCCATGAGCATCCAGGTCTTCTGCTCGCGGCCCTCGATGGAGAACGGGTGCTCACCGCAGGCCTCGGCAACCTTCTCCTCGATCTCGTCGACGATAGAATCGACCTGACGGTTGTTGGTACCGGTGGCGATCACAAAGTAATCGCACACGTCGGAGAGCTCGGTCAGATCGAGCACCTGCACGTCCTCGCCCTTCTTGTCGTAGGCGGCCTGCGCGGCGGCGCGGGCGACATCCTCGGCGGCGACACCGCTCGCGGACAGCGAGGCAGCGGTGCGGTCGGACGTGGCAACGAAGCTCTTGTGCTCCACACCTTCAAGAATCTGCTCGTCAGTCATGGTCTCATCGGCCATGGAATACCTCTTTCTAGACACACCCGAGCTAGCGCAGCTGGGCGTAATGGTTGTAAATCGTAATAGCCGTGGGATAAAGATAGCGCCCGGACTGGATCACGTAGACCAGACCCTGCGCAAAACAGGAGAAGAACAACTCGTCAAGTGTCGACTCCCCCACCATCTTGCGCAGCGCGTGGGCATAATCACCATGGCGGTTGGGCTCGATGGCATCGGCCACAAAGACCACCATATCGAGCGGCGTCATGTCGCAGGCGCCCACCGTGTGACGGTCGACAGCCTGGAAAACGGCTGGCGATAGCTCGGGAAATAGCTGCGGAAGCTCATAGGCGGCAACCGGGCCATGCAGCAGCGGCGTCGCGGCCGAAGGAGAGCCGGCAACCTTAATGCCGTAGTGCAACGCGCGGGCCACGAGCTCGTCATCGGAGAGTACCTTATCCCAGTCATGAATCAGGCCAGCGGCAGCGGCATCAAAGCGGTCAACGCGGTAGACCTCAGCCAGATGAAGCGCGGTCTCGGCAACACCCAGCGAATGCATGTAGCGCTTGCGCTTATCCTTCATACGCACATCGAGTAGCTCTTGAATGCGCTTGAGCAGCGCGCGCTCATCGCCCTCAAACTGATCCTCTACCGACAACGTAGACCCCCATCACTCAAAATCTTCTTGACCCAGATCGGTATACAACCCGCGTTTGCGAATATAGCCGAGCACGGACTCGCTCGTAAGATAGCGCACGCTCATGCCACGGGCAACCCGCTTGCGAATGTTGGTCGAGCTAATCGCCAGCGCCGGAATCTGGATATACCGCACGTCAAACGGCAGGCCTGACTCTTTGATTCGCGCGCGAGCAGTATCGATATCAAAGCCCGGTCGCGTCGCCGCAATAAACGTGGCAAGCTCGGCGATTCGGTCGGCATCATGCCAGGTCACAATATCGATAATCGCGTCGGCGCCCGTAATAAAGTAGAGCTTTACCTGAGGCGGGTAAAAGTCGCGAAGGGCATGAAGCGTATCGGCCGTATAGGTCACGCCCGGACGGTCGATCTCGAATCGGCTCGCCAAAAAAGCCGGATTCGCAGCGGTGGCGAGGACCGTCATGGCATAACGGTCCTCAGCAGGCGTCACCGGTTTGTCGAGCTTAAAGGCGGGAGAGCCGGCCGGCATAAAGAGCACGGCGTCCAAGTCGAGCGACTCGCGCGCCTGCTCGGCGGTAACCAAGTGCCCGTAATGAATCGGGTCGAAGGTGCCACCCATAATGCCAAGCCGAAACTCCTGCCCATCCTTGATAGGCAGCTCAGGCAGACCAATTCCACCGCGCAGCGACATGACTTACTCGCCCTCCGGGGTCTCGACATCATCCGCGACGTCCGCCGCATCGACAACCTCGACGCCCTCGTCCGCAGCATCGGCTACGTCAAAGACCTCAACGCCTTCGTCCCCAAGCTCCTCCTCGTACTCCGAGAAGTCCTCGGCGCCCTCAAAGTCAAAGGCGCGTTGGCAAATGCGGACCTCGTCGCCCGCACGGCAGCCGGCCTTCTCGAGCGCGTCGTCAACACCCATGCGCGCAAACTTATGCTGCAGGTAGATGACGGCCTCCTCGTTTTCCCAGTCGGTCTGGATGACCATGCGCTCGATGGCGCGACCGACCACGCGGAAGGCATGGGTCTCTTCCTGAACAATGCGGAAACGCTTCTCACGCTGCAAGCGACGGCGCTCCCACTCATCATCGCGCAGATCGACCGGCTCATCGGAGACAGCCAACTCGGCGCGCAGCTTAGCCACCTGCTCGCCCACGGCAAGCATCAGGGTGTTGAGACCGGCGCCCGTCACGGCGGACACGGCAAAGAACATATGTCCATCGTCGAGCGCAGCGCGCTTGAGGTCGGCAATCTTGTCAGCCGTGCCCGGTGCATCGCACTTGTTGGCGACGACGATCTGCGGGCGCTCCGAAAGCTCGGCGCCATACTGCTCGAGCTCGCGGTTGATGATGCGATAGTCCTCGACCGGATCGCGATCCTCAAAACCGCCCGTCATATCGACGACATGCATGATGAGTGCGGTGCGCTCGATGTGGCGCAGGAACTGATGGCCCAGGCCCTTGCCCTCGCTCGCACCCTCGATAAGACCGGGGACGTCGGCAACGACATAGGAGTACTCGCCGGCACGCACCATACCCAGGTTGGGCACGAGCGTGGTAAACGGATAGTCGGCGATCTTGGGTCGGGCGGCACTCATGCGCGCGATGAGTGAGGACTTACCCACCGAGGGGAAGCCCACGAGCGCGGCATCGGCCATGAGCTTCATCTCGAGCTCAATCCAGTGCTCCTCGGCCGGCTCGCCCAGCTGGGCGAATGCGGGCGCGCGGCGCACCGACGTCACAAAGTGCGTATTGCCCAGGCCACCGGCACCGCCGGGCGCTACGACAACGCGCTCGCCATCATGCACCAAATCGGCAATCTCGAACATCGGGGTCTGCGTCTCGGGGTCGAGCTCGCGCACCACGGTGCCCATGGGAACCTTCAAGATAAGGTCCTCGCCGCTCTTTCCGTTACGGCGGGCGCCCTGACCGTGCGTTCCGCGCTCGGCACGAAAATGATGCTTAAAGCGGTAATCGATCAGTGAAGACAGCTGAGCATCGGCCTGGATGACGACATTGCCGCCACGACCGCCGTCGCCGCCATCGGGGCCACCCTTGGGGACAAAGGCCTCGCGCCTAAACGACATGCATCCGGCACCGCCGTCGCCGCCGCACACGTTAATGCGGCTGATATCGGTGAACTGTGACAACAGAATCGCCTCCTACAAAAAGAGGGAGACCCTTGAATCCTAAAACTCAAGTGCCTCCCACATATGTGCTCTATGAAGGGTGAATTACGCGTTCGCGAGCGGGCGTACGCTGACCCTGTGCTTGATACCCTTGTGGAACTCAACGGTACCGTCGACCAGCGCGAACAGCGTGTCGTCCTTGCCACGGCCAACGTTCTCACCCGGGTGGATGTGAGTGCCGTGCTGACGGACGAGAATCGTGCCCGTGGTTACCGTCTGGCCGGCATAGCGCTTCGTGCCAAGGCGCTGACCGCGGGAGTCACGGCCATTACGGGAGGAACCGAGTCCTTTTTTGTGTGCCATTGTGTATACCTACTCTTTCGTTACGAGTGTAATCTACTCGGCGACGGGAGCCTCGGCAACAGCCTCGGCCTCTGCCTTGACAGCCTTCTTGGCGCGGGACGTAGCCTGAACCTTCACGATCTTCAGCTTGGTGAGCTGCTGACGGTGACCCTTCAGACGACGATAGCGCTTACGCTTGTGGAACTTGAAGACCAGCTGCTTCTCGCCCTTGAACTGCTCAACGATCTGAGCGGTAACCTTGGCCTTGGCCAGCTTGTCGGGATCGGTGACGATCTTCTTACCATCGTTGAGGAAGATGACCGGCAGGGTGACCTTGTCGCCCTCATTGCCCTCGATCTTCTCGACGGTGATGACATCGTCGGTGGCGACCTTGTACTGCTTGCCGCCCGTGTTAACGATTGCGTACATGTTTACTTGCCCTTCATGCATCAGTTAGTGCAACAGCCGAATATAGTAGCAGGCGATAATACCCCCGTCAACGAGTATGTGGAGCAAATCCACAAGTTCGCACAGGTATGGGGCTGACGAGTCGGCCCTCGTCGTCCTCGCATGCTTGATTCTGACGCTCGACATCGTAGGAGCAGATGGTCACGAGGTCTTGCATACCGGTGGAAACAATAGGTGCATCGACGCCCGGGGTCAAGCCCTGCAACAAAACATCAGCAGCAGAAAGCAAAATCTCCGGACGCATGGAGCCCTCGTTGTCGGCATGGGTGTCGAGCATGAGCACCAGATGGTCCGGACGCTCCCCCTCCGTGAGCTCATAGCCCACCAGTGTGTGGTCAAGGTCTAAGCGCTTGCTCTTCCTACCGCGTGCATAGTCGATGCCATGGCCTGCACGCAACGTGTCGATCGCGGCGCGTACCTCCTCGGCGCTCACGGGGGCCTCGGGGTCCAGATGCAAGTCGATGCGGTACGACAGACGCGTAAGCTGAGCCGTCAGAGCCGGCGTGCGCACGTCGATGTAGGCAGCCTCGATAGGCGCCAGATCGGCAGGCGATGCCGCCGCCAGGCGCTCAAAGGCCTCGTCGAGCGCCACGAACTCGGTCATAAACAGGTCATACCACTCGCAGGTCGACGACGTACCCACCGGAAGCGCCGAAGAGAAGCCCACGCGCATGTGCGGAGAGAAGCCCTGCGTGACGGCATAGGGCAGGCCCGCACGGCGCACGATGCGCTCAATGGTATGGACCAGTTCCAGATGGCCCAGGTACTTAAGGCGATCGCGCTTGCCGTAGCGAACGCGCAGCCTAAAGAGCGTGGGGTTGTCGGTCAAGCGCTCACTCATGCGCGATCACCCATCAATACGTTCTTGGCATGGAGCGTGGGGCAGATTCCGCAGCCGGTGCACGACGTGCGGGTGCAGTCGGGCGTCGTGACGCCCTCGAGCGAGCGACGGTACTCGCGCTCGAGGAAGCCGCGCGTGCAGCCGGGGCTCACGTGCTCCCACGGCAGGCGCCAGTCCAACTCGTAGGGCAGGTGCACGAGCTCATTAAGGTCGATTCTGTTTTTGGCAGCGGCCTCCTTCCAGTTGTCGAGCGAGAAGTGCTCCACCCAGGCGTCGAAGCGCGAGCCCGCACGCCAGGCATCGATGATGACCGGCGTCATATCGCGACCGGCACGGGAGAGCGCTGCCTCGATAAGCGAGGTCTCCGCATCGTGGTAGTGTACGCGAACGGCGCGGTTGCGCACGCTCGTGATGAGCAGCTTCTGGCGGCGCTTGACGTCGTCGTAATCGAGCTGCGGGCACCACTGGAAGGGCGTTGCCGCCTTGGGGATGAACACCGAAACAGAGATAGACACCGAGATAGACCCGCGGCGCGCCTTGGGCACCACGGAGCGGCCGAGCTCCAGCACGTGATCGGCCAGGTTGGCGATAGCCACGATATCCTCGTCGCGCTCGCCGGGAAGGCCCATCATAAAGTAGAGTTTCATGCGGTTCCAGCCGGCCTCGAAGGCCGCCTTGGCCGCACGGTCCAGGTCCTCCTCGGTCACGTTCTTGTTAATGATGTCGCGCATACGCTGGCTGCCCGCCTCGGGCGCGAACGTCAGGCCGCCCTTCTTTTCGCCGGCGACCGACTCGGCCATATCAACGCCAAACGAATCCAAGCGCTGCGACGGAATGGACACGCGAATGCCCGTGTCCTCCAGACGACGGTTGAGCCTACCGAGCACGTCGCGGATGCAGGAGTGGTCGGTCGTCGAAAGCGAGGTAAGCGACACCTCGTCATAGCCAGTCTTTTCCAAGCCCTGGATCACCGATGACACGATCTGGTCGGCCGAGCGCTCGCGTACCGGACGATACGTCATGCCTGCCTGGCAAAAACGGCAGCCGCGGGCGCAGCCGCGCAAGATCTCGATAGACAGGCGATCGTGGACGAGCTGCGCATACGGCACGCACGACTGAGAAAGCGGATTGGTGGCACCAAAGTCCTCGACGACGCGCTTGTAGACTACCGGCGGAACGTCCTTACCCTCGCGCGGCACGGTGTAGCCATGCGGCGAGCAGGGCTCGTCATAGCGCACCTCATACAGGGACGGCACATAGGTACCGGCGACCGTCGCGAGCCGCTCGACAATCTGAGCGCGCGAGACGCCCTCGTCGCGCAAGCGGCGATGCAGCTGACAGATTTCGAGCAGCGACTCCTCGCCCTCGCCAATGAGGATGGCATCGAAGAATGCCGCGTACGGCTCGGGGTTATACACCGAAGGACCGCCGGCGACGATAATGGGATCGTCCTCGGTACGGTCGGCAGCCAACAGCGGAATGCCGGCGAGATCGAGCGCTTCGAGGAAGTTCGTCACAGCCATCTCGTGCGGCACGTGCATACCGACAATGTCGAACGAGGCCACGGGCGCTGCACCCTCGAGCGACAGCAGCGGAATCCCCGCCTCGCGCATGGCGTCGCCCATATCGGGCCACGGCACGTAGCCTCGCTCGCAGGAGATGCCCTCGGCCTGATTAAGGATGTTGTAGAGAATGGCGATGCCCTGGTTGGGCAGACCGACCTCATACACGTCCGGATAGATCATGCAGCAGCGATAGTCGGCATCGGCCTTTGAAAGCGTGCCCCACTCGTGATCGATATAGCGGCTCGGCTTCTCGACCTTGGCGAGCAGTGGCTCAATTAAATGAAAACAGTCTTGATACGGAACGCGCAACGGAAAACCCCTAAGCAGCGAGATCGGATGCGTCTTGATAGGACGCCATAGGACGGGTGGCACCGGCGACCGTGGTCACCAGGTCGCGAACGCGCGAGAACGTGGCGGCAGCGACCTCGTTGGCACGGCTGTAGTCCACATCGCGCTCGTAGAGCGACACGAGCGCGCGGCCCATGCCATAGGTACCCGCGGCGGCGGTAAGCGCCTTAACGACAAAGCCGATGTGCGGCGTCTGCTTCACCAATGCGCGGGTGACGGCGCGAATCACCAGACCGCCGGCGAGCACGCCTGCGACCTCGTAGCCGCGCTCAGGCTTAATGCCGCGTCCAAAGATGGCCGCGAGCTCAAAGAGCATGCCCACCTGCGCCAGCGCCATAACGGGATAATCGGCGCCCGGCAAAAACACCAGCGCGCCGGTCGCCATATTGGTGAGCGCACACGAGGTGATGATACGATTGGCCGCCGCGATGCGCATGAAGGCAAAGTTGGCGGCAAAAGCCGTCTCCTTGTCCGTACGATCGAGAATCCAGCGGGCAAGCGTCTCGAGCAGATAGGTCTTGTCGGTCGCCGCCACCACGCCAAGCATGGGCGTAGATTCCTCAACGAACGGTACCTCGACGGCGGACTCGGCAAGCACGCACACGGGCGCGCCGGCGATCACGAGCTCCTGCACGGCACTCTCCAGGCGGTCGGAGCCGCACGAGAGGACCAACACCACGTCGGTATCGGCCTTGGGAACGATACGGTCCTCCCCCAGGCGATCAACACGCACAATGCCCGAAGTCGTCTGCGGCACAAAGGCATCGCGCACCGTCTCGACCAAAAAGCGAGACGCAGTCGAATCAAGGTAAACCGAGACACGCACCGGTGTATCGGAATCCTTCTTAACAGACGCGCCCATCTTAAAAGCGCTGGTCAACTTATCTACGGGAATCTTCATGGCAAACCCCTCCAGCGGTTACGCGGCGCCCGAACGATGCCGCCATATGGATTGTACGATACCCACCGTCAGCAACTGAATCATCATCGACGACGAACCAAAACTAATAAACGGCAGCGGAATACCAGTAATCGGCATCATGCCGATGCACATGCCGATGTTCTCGAAGGTCTGGAACGCCCACATGCCGACGATACCCACGCACGATAGGCGCAAGAACAGCGACTCGCACTTAAAGGCAACGCGGATCGTCGAGAAGATCAGCAGCACGTAGAGGCACAGGAGCAAAAAGGAGCCGCAGAAGCCGAAGGTCTCGGAAAGGAAGGCAAAGACGAAGTCGGTGTGGAACTCGGGCAGAAAGCCGCCGGCCGACTGCGTCGCGTGGCCCAGGCCCTTACCAAAGAAGCCACCCGAGCCGACGGCGATGAGCGACTGCTGCAGGTTGTAGGCATCATCCGAATTGGCATTGTCGGGGTCGATGAAGACCGTCAGACGGTTCATCTGATACTGCTTGATGAGCACGTCGTGGCCAAGGAGCGAATCAAAGACCGAGTCGAGCGCCAAGATGAGCGCAATCAAACCAACCAGCAGGGCCAAGGTCGACAGCACCCATTCGCGGCGTGCACCGCTCATGCAGATGACGATAGCGCCCGACACCAGCACGACCAGGCCCGAGCCCAGGTCGCCCATGGCGACGACGGCCAAAAACGGGATGGACAGCATACCGCAGAGCTTGACGTAGTCGCGAACGGTATCGATGCGGCCGTTGTATTGCGAGCCAAGCGTGGCGATAAAGAAGATGGTAATGAGCTTGGCGAGCTCAACGGGCTGGAAGGTCAGGCCGATACCGGGGATCTTGATCCAGCCCGTCATGCCCAGACCGCCCGTATAGGACAGGCCCGGAATCTTGGGCGAGAAGATCACAATAAGGTCAATGACGAGCAGCGCCGTCGAGAAGTTAGAGATGCCGCGCAGATCGGTACGCCAGACGAGCACCGCAAGCACCGCGCCAATGCCAATGCCCAGCAGGTGGCGCGAGAATGAGGCGTCGGCCTTAAACTGTGACGCCGACCAAATAATGATGGCGCCATAGGCAACGAGTGCGACGGTAGCCAGCAGCACACCGATGTGTACCTTCTGGCGAAACGTGCCGCGCGAGGCCGAGAGCTGCTTGTTAACGCGGTCCAGGCTGCTGCGGGAGCCGGTCTTGGTTGAGCGGAACAGGTCCGCCGGCGAAAAGTCCATCGCAATCTCCTATCGAACCGAAGAATCGCCCGAGGCCGAAGAGGTATCGGGCTCGTCATAGATCACGCCGAGCACGTCACGCACGACATGCATTGCGGTATCTGAGCCACCGCCGCCCTGCTCCAGGATTGTAGCGATGACATACTTGGGATTATCGGCCGGTGCATAGGCGCAGAACCACGCGTATTCGTCCTCGCCGCTTTTCTCGCCCGTGCCCGACTTGCCGTATACCTGCGGCGTCAGGGTGCCAAAGTGTGCCGCCAGGGACGTCGATGCCGTATAAATCACGTCGTGCATGCCGTTGCGAACAAGAGCCAAATCCGAATCGCTGTTGATCTTGGCCTCCAGGCGCTTCTTCTTGCCCTTGCCGTTGTACTTATAGGCATCACCGTCGCCATCGCGCGACACGGCAGACAAAAACACGTGAGGCACGTACTGTTTGCCGCCGTTGGCAAGACCCATATAGGCGCACGCCATCTGCAGGGGCGTCACCAGAATGTCGCCCTGGCCGATAGCGATGTTCGTCATATCGCCAGCGTTCCACTTGCGGTCCTCGGCAGAGGCGTCGGTGAAGTACGACTCTTTCCACTCAGCGTCGGGAATACGACCCGCGCCCTCACTCGGCAGATCGATACCGCAGGTCTTGCCAAGGCCCCAACGACGAAAGACCTCCTGCAGGCCCTCGGAATGCTGCTCGTCATAAAAGAACGCCTTGCCCATGTCGTAGAAGACGGGGTCGCACGAGTTGGCGATACCCGACTGCAGCGTCATGGTGCCGTGGCCAGACGTCAGCCAGCAGCGCTTGCCCCAAGCCTTGCCCAGGCCCGTCCAATAGCCCGTGCAGTTGGTTGTCTGCGTTGAGGTGTAGGTTCCAAACTCAAGACCGGCCAGAGCAGAGAGCGGCTTGATGGTCGAAGCCGACATGTATTGGCCGCTAATGGCGCGGTTGAGCAGCGGGTGCGAACCCTCGTCGTCGTTGAGCTCGGTCCACACGTCGTTGGAGACACCACCGATAAACACGGACGGATCAAACTTGGGCTCACTTGCCATGCCCAGAATCTCGCCGTTGTTGGGGTCGAGGCACACCACGGCGCCGTTGCCGGCGTTGCTGTAACCCGTGGTCTTGGCGAGTTCGATAGCACTCGCCAACGCCGTCTCGCAGGCTTGCTGGATCTTGAGGTCAAGCGTGAGCTTAATATCGGAGCCGGCCTTGGCAGGCACGGCGCCGGCCTGTCCGGTCACGTTGCCCGAGGCATCGACCTTAACCGTCTGCTCGCCGCGAATACCCTGCAGCAAGTTCTCGTAGTAGCTCTCGACACCCGCCTGGCCCACGATATCACCAGACTGGTACGTAATCTGACCGGCAGCGCTATCGTTATCGCCCGAAGCCTTCTTGTTCTGTGCCTCGAGCTGCTCAGAGGTAATGGTGCCGGTATAACCCAAAATGTGACAGGCCGTCTCGCCATACGGGTACTGGCGCTCGGTGCGCTCGGCAATCTTCACGCCCGGGAACTCGCCGGCATGCTCCTGAATATAGGCAACCGTGGAGCGGCGCACGTCCGTCGCGATGGTATGCAGGCTCTGAGCGCCCTCGGAATTGTCCTGGATATTGCGCAGCACCGCGACGTAGGGCATACCTAGCACGTTGGCAAGATGGCGCACCAGCACGGTGTCCTCGGCAAGGTCGCGGTAGGCCACGACGGCAAGTGAGGGACGGTTTTGCACAAGCGCCACGCCATTGCGATCAAGGATTCGCCCGCGCACAGCCGGCGTGGTGACAGTACGGGTCTGGTTGCTCTTGGCCTGCTTGTCGTAGTAGTCCGACGAGACCATCTGCATACCCCACAGCTTAACGGCGAGCGCGGCAAACATCGCGCCCACGCCGGCGGTAAGGATGGAGAAGCGACCCTTGAAGGCGGTAGCGGCGGTATTGCCCTCGCCCTCGGTGGCACGCGGGGCCGTTCCATGCTGTGTGTCGTAGGTAAAACGGGAATCGCCGCGGCGCATGATGACCAGCGCGACCACAATGGCCACGACCAGCACGATACCGGCGATGATAACCGTCATCTGGGAAGACATCTACGGGCCTCCCCTATTTGAGTTTGCGGGTCTTGGGCTTGAAGCGCATGCCCGTCTGACGACCACCGCGTGCGGAGAATCCGTAACCGGACTGCGGCACGACACCGGACATCAAAAACGGAATGGCGACCAGACCCGTCAGGATCGAAGACGGCAGCGCATGGCCAAAAAAAGCCACCACAAAGCTCGTCTCCAGACCCATAAACAGCAAGATGATGCTGTAGACCACGTTGATGGCAAGCGCAAAGGCGCCCACGGTAATACCGCGCGCGCTCGGGGAGCCGGCCGTCTGACCGGCCGCGCTGTGCACCAGGGCAAAACTGCCCACCGTCAGCAGCAGCGACATAACGCCCACCGGAACGGCAGCGGAAAGATCATAGAACAGGCCACTGCAAAAACCGCAGACAACAGCCCGCGTGGGATCGCCCGAGAACACGCTCAGGCACACAAGGATAATCATAAAGTTGACGCGACCGCCCGCGATGGAAATCTGCGGCGCCAGGCCCGCCTGCAGGAGCACGCAGGCAATGGCGGCGATAGCAAACGTACGGGAGCTCGCCCCCTGTTCGTGTAGATCCATGGACATGCCCTCCCTATTCGCTCGAGCCGGAATCGGTTGTCTCGGACGATTCGGAGCTCTCGTCCGAGTCCTCGTCCTTAGTCTTGGTCGCGGAATCACGCGAGGTGCCCTGCGGTGTGCCGTTGGCAGAGCTCACGTCCTCGTCCGAGGCCGACTGCTCGTCGGTCAACGAGGTGATGACGAGCACCTCCTCGTTATTTTCTGCCGTGGTCTGGGCGCGTACGACGATGGTGTAATACACATCGTTGGCCGACTTCTCCACCGAAGAAACAGTGCCGAGCGGCAGGCCCTTGGGGAACACGCCGCCAATGCCAGAGGTCACGATGATGTCGCCCACCTTGACGTCGGAGTCGACGCTCACGTACTCAAGGCGCAGCGTGCCATCGGGCTGGCCCTGCAGCATACCCTGGGCGCGCGTGTCCTGCACCATAGCCGACACGCCCGAGTTCTCGTCGCCAATAAGGCGCACGGTAGAGGTCTTGGCCGACACCTCGATAATCTGGCCGATAACACCGGCAGAACTCGTCACGGGCATGTTGATGGTAAGGCCGTCGGCAGAGCCCTTGTCGATGGTAACGGTCGAGGTCCAGGCATCGCCCGACGCACCGACAATACGGGCAGCGGTCGACTTAAGGTTGTAGGTCAATTGCAGCCCGACCAGGCCCTCCAGGCGCTCGGCAGTCTTTTGAGCCTCGGAAAGCTCGGCGACCTTAGAGGTCAGCACCTCGTTTTGCTTCTTGAGATCATCGAGCGACTCCTGCGAAGCCGTGAGGTTGGAGAACACGTTGCCGATCGCGTTGAAGGGAGCCGCCACGGCCGAGCCAACAAAGCGCACCGGCGAGGTAATCGTCGTCACGCCCGAGCGTACGGCATGAATCGGTCCGGCCTCGCCTTCACGGATATAAAACGTGAGCAGCAACACCGAAATCAGGCTGAAAACAATCAACGGGCGCATACCCGTTGATTGTCGCTTGGTATTCAGATTTGGAGAGAAACCCGAAGATCGTGCCAAATGGAATCCACCTTTTGGAAATTAAGCATTGGTTTGGACGAAGCCACCGTCAAAGGCGTTGGCCTCGAGCACGCGGGCGCAGCCGTTTACGACGTTATCGAGCGCCGTGGGGCTGACGTTGACCGAAACGCCGGTCTCGTCGCGCAGGCGCACGTCGAGGCCGCGCAGCAGCGCACCGCCGCCGGTCAGCAGAATGCCGTAGTACATAAGGTCCGAGGCAAGATCGGGCGGCGTGGCGTCCAGAGCGTCCTTAACGGCCTTGGCCATCTCGTCGAGCGGCTTGTTAAGCGCGCGACGAATCTCCTCGCTCTCGATACGCACGGTCTTGGGCAGGCCCGTGATAACGTCGCGTCCGTTGACCTCGACGTCGAGCTCATCCTTGAGCGGCACGGCGGAGCCGACCTTAATCTTGATGTCCTCGGCCGTACGCTCGCCGATAGCCAGGTTGTAGGCATCGCGAACATGGGTGAGGATAGCCTGGTCGAACTCGTCGCCGGCAATGCGGATGGACTGCGACACGACAATACCGCCCATAGCGATAACGGCGACCTCGGTGGTGCCGCCGCCGATATCGATGACCATGGAGCCCGTAGGCTCCTCGACGGGTAGGTCAGCGCCGATGGCAGCCGCCATGGGCTCCTCGATCAGATAGGCCTGGCGAGCGCCGGCCTGGATCGTGGCCTCAAAGACGGCACGCTTCTCGACCGACGTGACGCCGGAGGGAACGCAGACGACGACGCGTGGACGCGGAGTCCACGGATAGCGCTTCTCGGAAGCCTTGTCGATAAAGTAGCGAAGCATGGCCTCGGTGACATCGAAGTCGGCGATGACGCCGTCCTTAAGGGGACGAACGGCCACAATGTTGCCGGGCGTACGGCCGAGCATTCGCTTGGCCTCGATGCCGACTGCCAGGATGCGCTCGTCGTTCTTGTCGATAGCGACAACGGACGGCTCGCGGATGACGATGCCCTTGCCGCGCACGGAGACAAGCGTATTGGCGGTGCCGAGGTCGATGGCGAGATCGCCCGCATAGCTACCGAAGAACATATCCATCAAAGAAAACAACGCAACTCCTGATGTGTTGGATGATTGCTGGAAAACTACTAGCCCATCATACTAGCGCAAGCCCGGCACCTCACTTGCGGTGAAGCACCGGGCAGCGCCAAATCTCATAAGGTCACTACTGGTTGTCAGCGGCCGAGAAATCGATGTCGAGCGAGGAGACAGCCCAACCGATATGGTTATCGGAGCGCACGAATTTAACGGTGTACTCCTGCTCGCCGCCCTTAGACAGCGAAGCCTTCACCTTGGCGGTGGTCTCGGTCATGGACTGATCCATACCCTCGATCGAGACGGTGGCGCCCTGCGGGATCGAGGAGACGATCATCGCCTTGGCGTCCTCGGACAGGCTCGAGGCCAGGCAGGACTCGGCCTTGGCGGTATCGCCGTCACCGGCAGCCTGGAACAGGTCGGTGATGACGGACTCCTGCGAGGGATAGCCCATGCCGCGCGTATAAGCATAGCCAAGACCGCCGGCAGCGATCACGATGAGCAGAAGCAGCACCAGGAAGATCTTAAGACCCGTGTGGCGGTGGCGACGACGAACCTTGGCCTGCTTGCGGTCCTGCTGGACCATCTCGGACTCGGACAGCGTAAAGAAACCGGTGTCAGAGGGGTCGGGCATAAACTGACCGGTCGCGCCCGTGGGATCGAGCGGGTCGACAGCGGGAGCGTCCATCGCGGGAGCCGGAGCCGTGGACATGGCCGTCTGGGCCGAAAGCGCGGCGAGCGAGTCGTGCACGCGGGCAAGCTCGTCGGCCTGCTCGGGCGTGAGCTGGTAGATACCGTCGGCAGTAGCGGCGTTAAAGGCATCGAGCGCATCGGAGGGACGGCCGGCGGCGGAAAGCGCTTGGCCCATGCCGGCGTTGAGGGCGCGCGTATCGTCGCGCGGGCCGGCAAAGTCGATAGCCGTGCGGTAGGCCTCAACGGCGTCCGCGGGGCGGCCGAGCTTGATGAAGCAGCGGCCCAGATCGCCGAGGGCGGCGGCAGGAGCGGGGTTGGCGCCGTCGATGGCAGCCTGACGGAAGGCGGTACCGGCGTTGGCATAGTCGCCCGACTGGAACAGCGCGTTGCCCAGACCCAGGTAGGCCTTAAAAGGCGTGGCGTAGGAAGCGTCCTGGGTAGCTGCAGAGAACGCCTGGGCAGCCGTGGTGTAGTCGCCCACCGCGGCGAGTGCCTTGCCGCGGTTGGTGAGCAGGGCGCCGCGCTTGCCATAGGCGCCGTCGTTGAGGGCGGCGGCGTAGGCCTCGGCGGCCTCGGCGTACATGCCCAGATGCATCAGGGCATTGCCGCGCAGGTGGTCGGCCTCACCCATGATCTCGTTGGGAGTCTTTGCCGCGCCAAGCATCTGGGCGGCTGCGGAAAAATCACCCGCGCGATAAGCGGCGCGGCCCTGTTGGATCAGCTGGCTATTCAAGGAAGTCCCCTTTACTCGTGAACGATCTCGACATGAACGATCTCGTCGCCGGCGCGCAGCTGCGAGATGACGTCGAGGCCCTCGACCGTGGTGCCAAAGACGGTATAGCCGGAGTCGAGGTTGTGCTGGGCACCCAGGCAGAAGTAGAACTGCGAGCCCGCGGAATCGGGATCCATGGAGCGAGCCATAGCAAGCGCGCCGTCAACATGGCTGTTACGCGGATTGGTGGCAAACTCGCCCTTGATGCAGTAGCCGGGACCGCCGGTGCCGGGCATGCCGTCGGGACCCTCAAGGCCGGCAGCGACGTCGGTGCCGGACATATCGCGGGTATTGGGGTCGCCGCCCTGGATCACAAAGCCGGGCACATAGCGATGGAACTTAAGGCCGTCATAGAAGCCCATCGTGGAAAGCTCGCAGAAGTTCGCCACATGGATGGGGGCGCCCTCACCGTCAAACTTGACCTTGATGGTGCCCTTCGACGTCTCGATCACCGCGCACTCGTCACCGACGAGCTGGTACTCGGGCGTATAGAGCTCTTTCTTAAAACCAAACATGTGGTTCCTTCCTCGTGCGTTTAAAGCATATTTGTACGAATTGTAGCAATAAGCACGGGCTTCCATCAATTGCGCACGCAGGTTATGCCGCCGGAGGGCAACAAATTACGAACGCTGCTGCGGCCTCCATGCGCTCACGTTGGCGTCGTACTGGTTAAGCGCGCTGTTGCCGCCCTGTGCGATGGGCGCCAGGATCTCGCTCTGACGGGCGCTCAGCGACTCGCCGTCGGGAATGGACAGCGAGATATCCCAACTCTGGCAGATCACGTCGACACGTTCGTACATCCACTGGGCAAGCTGCTTTAGATGATCGATGTCCTCCGCATAGACCGTGTCGTCCTGAACCTTGAGGCTGTTGAGCTCATCCTGGGTCTTTTTAATCTGATCGCGCAGGGCATAGGCGCTCTGCGACAGCTCCTGGCGAGTGGAGAGCGGTGTACGCAGATAGCCGTTATTAAACGAATCGATGACCTCGCCGATCTGGTCCTCGTCGCTGTACGACACGATGGTCTGGTACAGGCCGTCGAGCCTGGTGTAGAGCTGGTCGTCGGTTAAGACGGTCTCCTCCTGAACGACCTCGGACGTATCCTCTTGCTTGGGCTCTTTCTCGGTGGCCTCGCCCTTTTGGCGCGACGGGAAGGTGGTCTTGGCGGCCTGGCCAAACTGGTCGTAGAAGCCGGGCATGACGCCCATGGGATCGGCAGTCACAAACCAATAGGCACCACCGCACACGGCGGCGAGCACCGCGATGACGATGAGCGGTTTGGGGATATGGCGCTTGTGCTTGTGATAGGCATCCTCGTCGGGGTGGACCTTGCGCTTGGACTTTTGCTTTTTGGGCTGGGCATCATCGCGCAGGGACATCGGCGTGGGGATATCGACCTTGGGGATACCAAAGTCCTTATCGAAGGCAGGCAGCACGCAGGTCTCGTTGGGGTCGGCTGCGTCGGAGAGCACCGCGGCGGCAGATGCCGGCGCGTGGGGCACCTCGGTATCGATCTGCTCCTGCGTCAGGCGCGGAAAGCCGGCCGTGCGCCCTGCGGCCAGGTCGGATGCGGCCGCGTCCTCGGAAAGGATGCCTGGAGCGGGGCGTCCACACTTGGGACAGGTACGGTCATGCGGGGACAGACGGGCGCCGCAGCCGTCGCAGAACACGAACTCGGTATGCTCGGGGCCATCGCCCGGACCAACGTATGCGTTGCAATAGGGGCAGAACGAGGCGCCGTCCTCGATGGTCTTTAGGCAATGCGGGCAGATCACGGCATCCTCTTTCCGAAGCAATTCAAACAATCGAGGTTAGAGCATAACATCGACACGGCCCCACAAGCGCAAGGCACCAATTCAACATCGCCAGAAAAATCATCCCTGAAGGCAGCGAACTACTTCTTTTTCTTGGGCATCGAGACTTTGATGCCCTGGGGCGATTTGGTCACGCGGGAGCGCTTAACGCCGGCGCTCTTCTTTTTCTTGGGCTGGGTCTGGGCCACGCCCTCGAGTGCGCGGGCCTCGGCCTCACGAACGATGCGAGCTTCGCGGCGCTGCGCCATGTCGGCGGCGACGCGCTTGGCAAAACGCTCCGCCGTCGAACCCGTCGAGCTCACCTTGCCGCCGCCGCGACCCAGGCGAACACGCACGCCACGGCCAAAGCCGGTGGCCGCATGACGGCGACGGGGCTTAAGCGAGTCCATCATCGTGGCAAGCTTAAAGAACACCGCACAGGTAAAGACGACGATAGCCGCCAAGATGACAATCTGACCCATCGACAAGTTGGCAATCGACAGCAGCTCCGGGAACCCGATAACGCCCGTCAAAATAGCGGCGATGACAAACACGAAAAGCACCACGCGCAAAGGCGTGAGCGGCTGCGAGATGCGCCAGATCAGGCTGACACTCGCCGCGCACGACGTGAGCAGGCACATGGTCGAAAGCGTAAGCTGGCTAAAGCCAAATACGCGCGCCACAAAGATATCGAGCGCCGCGGCCAAAATGACCGCAATCGACGCCGGCAGCGCACGCTTAAGCACGTTGATCAAGAACGACCCCTTCACGCGGGCGTTGTTGGGCTCCAGGCCCAGCACAAAGCCCGGCGCTCCGATGCAGAAGAAGTTGATGAGCGTCATCTGAATAGGCTCGAAGGGATACGGCGGCAGCGCGATGCACAGCGCCGCCAGGCCCATCGAGAAAAGCGTCTTGGTCAGAAAGAGCGCGGCAGAGCGCTGCAGGTTATTGATAGAACGACGGCCCTCGGCCACCACAGCGGGCATCGAGGCAAAGTCGTTATCGACGAGCACGATCTCGGCCACATTGCGCGCGGCATCAGAGCCGGCGGCCATCGCCACGGAGCAGTCGGCCTCCTTGAGCGCCAGCACGTCGTTGACGCCGTCGCCCGTCATGGCCACGGTGTGCCCGCGGCGTTTGAGCGCCTGTACGAGCTCGCGCTTCTGCTGCGGGGTCACGCGGCCAAAGACGTGGTAGCGGTCCACCGCCGCGTCGAGCTTGGCAGGCGTATCGAGGGTCGTGGCGTCCACGTAAGCGTCGGCGCCCGGCACGCCCACCACGCGTGCAATCGACGATACCGTACGCGGGTCGTCGCCGCTGATCACGTTGAGGGTCACGCCCTGCTCGTTAAAGTAGCCGATAGTCTCAGCTGCCGAGGTGCGGATCTCGTCACGGATAGTCACAAAGCCCACGGGCTCGGCCTCGCCCACCATATCGCCATCGGGCGTAAAGCCGTCCACGCACGCCACCACGAGCACACGGCAGGTATCGGCGAGCTCGGCGACACGGTTCTCGACCTGCGAAAACACACGGTCCGAAAGCACAAACTGCGCGGCGCCCATTACATAGGAGCCCTGCACAAACGACGCACCGCTCCACTTTTTGGACGACGAGAACGGAATGACCGACAGCGGCTCGGACACCTCGACCCGACGATCGGCGTAGTAGTTGAGCAGCGCCTGGCAGGTCTCGTTGGCATCTGCCGAGGTCGCACGTGCCACGTTGGCAAGCGCAAAGTCGAGCACCGTGGTCTCGACGGGAACAGCCGCCTCGTCCGAGTCCGCGCCAAAGCCAACACCCTCAACGGGCAGCGGGTAGGTGCCCTCGACCTCCATGCGGCCCGAGGTAATGGTGCCCGTCTTGTCCAGGCACAGCACGTCGACGCGCGCAAGCGTCTCGATGCAGTAGAGCTGCTGTGCCAGCACCTTGCGACGAGCCAGGCGCACCGTGGCAATCGCGAGCACCGACGAGGTCAGCAGCACCAGGCCCTGCGGAATCATGCCCAGCAGGGCACCCACCGTGGACAGCAGTGCCGAAGAAGGCACACGACCGGCCAGCAGCTCGGAGAAGCACCAGGAAAGCGCGCTATCGCCCGGGGTTCCCGCGGCATCCCACAGCTCGCTCACACTCGAGGAAAAGAGCGCCAGACCAAGCGGAATCATGATAATGCTCGCGAACCGCACGATGGCGTTGAGCGCGTTCATGATCTCGGAATTGACATTTTTGACGTACTTGGCCTCGTTGTTGATCTTTGCCACGTAGTTATCGGCGCCGACATGGATCACGCGGGCGCGCAACAGGCCCGAGTCGATAAAGCTGCCGCTCATGAGCTCGGAGCCCGGCTGTTTCTTAATGAGGTCGCTCTCGCCCGTCAGTAGGCTCTCGTTAACGAGCGCCTCGCCCGACACCACCACGGCGTCGGCGGGAATCTGGTCACCGCGCCCCAGGCGAATGATGTCGTCGAGCACGATCTGGTCCAGGTCGAGCTCCACCTCGGCGCCGTCGCGCACCGCGATGGCCTTCTTAGAGGTGAGCAGCGTAAGCTTGTCGACCATCCGCTTAGAACGCATGGACTGAATGACGCCAATTGCCGTGTTCAAGAACACCACGAACAGGAACGTCAGGTTCTTAAACGAACCGGTCAGCAACACCAAAATCGCCAAGACCACGTTGATCAAGTTAAACAGCGTGCAGAGGTTCTCGATGATGAGCTCTTTGACCGACTTGGTCTTGAGCTCCCTGTTGCGGTTGATCTTACCAGCGGCGATGCGTTCCTCGACCTCGGCGGTCGAGAGTCCGCGCTCGATATCCGTTGCTGCCATACCACGTCCCATCACGTCGCGTCGGTATAAGAAAACCGCCCGGACCATGCGAGGTTCGGACGGTCTTACGTTCGATGGTGCCCCATGTTGGATTCGAACCAACGGCCTTCTGCTCCGGAGGCAGACGCTCTAATCCCCTGAGCTAATAGGGCGAACGGTAGGCATTATACCCAAGTGCGCCACGGGCTAACAAAATAATAGAAAAAGCTTTGCAATTACGTGGGAGACGCGCCGCGACGGCGCGCTTTAGGCGGCAAAAGCGAGTCAGATAGTATAAACTCTCATGCACATATATAACGGCTCGCGATGCGGGCCGTTTTTGCAAGAGTTATCCATCGAGGTGAGAGGCACACCATGATTGCAATTTTAAAGCAGAGCGCCAGCGACGAGGCCGTCAGCCACATCGTCAGCTGGATTGAGAAAAAGGGCCTGAAGACCGACGTCTCGCGCGGCGAGAACGAGACCATCATCGGCCTGGTGGGCGACACGACCAAGATCGACCCGTTCCTGCTCGAGTCCATGGACGTCGTCGAGCGCGTGCAGCGCGTCTCCGAGCCGTTCAAGCGCGCAAACCGCAAGTTCCACCCCGAGGACTCCGTCATCGACTGCGGCCACGGCGTCAAGATCGGCGGCGACCAGTTCCAGGTCATCGCCGGCCCGTGCTCCGTCGAGGGCGAGAACCTCATCCGCATCGCCCGCCGCGTGAAGGCCGCCGGCGCCACGATGCTGCGCGGCGGCGCCTACAAGCCCCGCACCTCCCCGTACGCCTACCAGGGCATGGGCCCCGCCGGCCTGGACCTGCTGTGCGAGGCCTCGGCAGAGCTCGACATGCCGATCGTCACCGAGATCATGGATCCGCGCGACGTGCAGGTCTTCCTCGACAAGAAGATCGACGTCATGCAGATTGGCGCTCGCAACGCCCAGAACTTCCCCCTGCTCAAGGAGGTCGGCAAGACGCAGACTCCGATCCTGCTCAAGCGCGGCATGTCCGGCACCGTCGACGAGCTGCTTATGGCAGCCGAGTACATCATGAGCGAGGGCAACGACAACGTCATCCTGTGCGAGCGCGGTATCCGCACCTTCGAGACCCGCACCCGCAACACCTTCGACCTCAACGCCGTGCCGGTGCTGCACCATCTGTCGCACCTGCCCGTCGTCGCCGACCCCAGCCACGCCACCGGTTACACCCGTTATGTTGAGCCCATGGCGCTCGCCGCGACTGCCTGCGGCGCCAACGGTCTGGAGATCGAGGTCCACGACGACCCGAGCCACGCTTGGTCCGACGGAGCTCAGGCCCTCACCCC
The DNA here is from genome assembly GCA_019414055.1 of Collinsella sp. GTDB lineage: Bacteria > Actinomycetota > Coriobacteriia > Coriobacteriales > Coriobacteriaceae > Collinsella. The sequence goes on along the minus strand of DXMV01000018.1, from coordinate 11,130 downwards.
CGACCAGTTCGACGACACCATGCGCCGCATCCGCGCCATCCGCGAGGTCGTCTGCCAAGAGACCGTTCAGGAGTAGCCCATGGGTACGGTGAGAAACGCACGCGTTAACCAGGGTGGCCCCAAGTGCGCCGGCATCGTGGGCCTGGGCCTCATCGGCGGCAGCTTTGCCCGCGGCTATGCGCAGGCGGGCGTCCGCGTGCTGGCCTGGGACCCCGATGACGACGTCATGACAGCCGCCAGCATGGGCACCGTTGCCGGCGAGCTCAACGACGAGACGCTCGGCGAATGCGACATCATCGTCCTGGCATGCTACCCCGAGGCCTGCATCGAGTGGCTCGAGGCGCACGCCCAGGCACTCGCCGACGCCACCGACACCGAGGCCATCATGGGCCCCGTGGTGATCGACACCGTTGGCGTCAAGGGTATCGTGTGCGAGCGCGCCTTTGAGCTTGCCCGCGAACATGGTTTTTACTTTGTGGGCGCACACCCCATGGCGGGCACCCAGTTCTCGGGCTACGCGCATTCCCGCGCCGACCTGTTCCAGGGCGCACCGCTCGTGCTTGTACCGCCCGCGGTGGACGACGCACTTAAGCTGGAGCTTTTGGGCCAGGTGCGCGAGATGGTACGTCCCCTGGGCTTTGGCAAGTTCAGCGTAACGAGCGCCGCCGAGCACGACCGCGTCATCGCCTTTACGAGCCAGCTCGCGCACGTCGTCTCCAACGCCTACGTTAAGAGCCCGACCGCTCAGGTCCACCACGGCTTTTCGGCCGGCAGCTACCGCGACCTCACTCGCGTGGCACACCTCAATCCTCAGATGTGGTCCGAGCTCATGATTGATGACGCCGATGCGCTCGCCTTCGAGATCGACCATCTGATCGAATCGCTTGGCGCCTACAGCCGCGCCCTTAAGGACCGCGACCAGCGCCATCTGGAGAATCTCCTTGCCGAGGGCGACCGCATTAAGCGCGCGCTCGACGACGAGGCCTCCCACTAGACCACCCATCACGCCAGGTCGAAAGGACCGAAGCTTATGGCGATTACTATCGATATCGACACTGCACGCCCCTACCAGGTGCATGTGGGCACGTTTTTGCTGGAGCAGGCAGGTCCGCTCGTCCGCACCACCGCCGGCGGCACCCGCGCCGTCATCGTGACGGACACCAACGTGGGCCCGCTCTATCAGATGCCCGTTAAGCAGAGCCTCGAATCCGCAGGCTACGAGGTGAGCATCTGCACTTTCGAGGCCGGCGAGGCCCATAAGCGTGCCGAAACCTATGTTGCCATTTTGGAGTTTGTGGCCGAACACGAGCTTTCGCGCTCCGACGTGATCGTGGCGCTCGGCGGCGGCGTCGTGGGCGACGTGGCGGGCTTTGTGGCCGCCACCTACATGCGCGGCTGCAAGTTTGTGCAGATTCCCACAAGCCTGCTCGCCATGGTGGATTCGTCGGTCGGCGGCAAAACGGCCATCGACCTGGCAGCCGGCAAGAACCTGGCCGGCGCCTTTTGGCAGCCGAGCGTGGTTATCGCCGACGTGGGATGCCTTGCCACCCTCACGCCCGAGCAGTTCGCCGACGGCTGCGGCGAGGTAGTCAAGCACGCCGTGATCGCCGACCCCGAGCTCTTCGCCGAGCTGGAGAAGACCCCGCTCACGCTTGAGTTGCTCAACCGCGACGTGGCCCGTGTGGCGCTCATCATCGCCCGCAATATCGACATCAAGCGCGCCGTGGTCGTTGCCGACGAGCGCGAAGCCAATCAGCGCAAGCTCCTCAACTTTGGCCACAGCGCCGGGCACGCCGTCGAAGCCTGCGAGCACTTTGAGCTCGGCCACGGCAACTGCGTGTCGATCGGCATGGACATCATCACGCGTGCCGCAGCGCTGCATGGCATCTGCGATGCCGAGCTGCCCGATCGTATTGAGGAGCTCTGCGCCCGCCACGGCCTCAAGACCCGCTGCGAGCTAGATGCCGATGCCGTCTTTGCCGAGGCGCTCCACGACAAAAAGCGCGCGGGCGACACCATCGACCTGGTAATTCCGCACGACATTGGCCGTTGCAGCATCGACCGCACGCCGCTTTCCACCTTCCACGATTTGATTGCCGAGGGACTCGGCCAGAAGGGAGACGCATCCGCATGCTAGCCCGCATCACCCCGTCCCCGCTCAAGGGCACCGTTCCCGCCATCGCGTCCAAGTCGATGGCGCACCGCCTGATCATCTGCGCCGCGCTTGCCAACGGCGAGACGCATGTTGCCTGCAACACGACCTGCGCCGATATAGAGGCCACGGTGCGCTGCCTCACGGCGCTCGGTGCCCGCATCGAGACCGTCGAGGACGGCTTCCAGGTCCACCCCACCATGAAGAGTATTGAATTTGGCCTGCTCAAGGCCCTTGCCGGCGGCACGCTCGACTGCGGCGAGAGTGGCTCCACGCTGCGCTTCATGCTGCCTGTCGCCTGTGCGCTGGGCGCGGAGGCCACCTTCGTGGGCCAGGGCCGCCTGGGCGCCCGCCCGCTCTCCCCGCTCTCGGACGAGATCATTGCCGCCGGTTGCGACCTACAGGGCCTAGGCGGCTTTCCGCTCAAGACGAGCGGCCGCATGCGCCCTGGTACCTTTGTGCTTCCGGGCAACGTGAGCTCGCAGTATATCTCCGGCCTGCTGCTGGCGGCCCCGCTGCTGGCCCAGCCCTCCTGCGTGCAGGTAACCGGCCTCATCGAGAGCCGCCCCTACATCAACCTGACGATCCAGGTCATGAAGGCCTTCGGCGTCGAGGTCAACGTCGAGCGTATTCCGGCCAAGGACGGCCAGCCCGAGGTCACGAACTTCCGCGTGAATAACGGCTCGTACCGCACGCCCGGCAGCGTAGCCGTCGAGGGCGACTGGTCCAACGCCGCCTTTTGGCTGTGCGCCGGCGCCATCGGCTCCGACCCCATCACCGTGGAAGGCGTGTCGCTGAGCTCCGCACAGGGCGACCGCAACGTGCTCGCCGCGCTTTCGCGCTTTGGCGCCCGCATCGTGCGCTCCACCAACGCCGCCACCGTCCAGTCCGATAAGCTCGCCGGCTTTGAGATGAGCGCCCACGACATTCCGGACCTGGTGCCTGTTATCTCGGCCGTGGCATCGCTGGCTCAGGGCCGCACGTTCATCCGTGACTGCGCGCGCCTGCGCATCAAGGAATCTGACCGCCTGGTCACCACCACCCGCGAGCTCACCGCGCTGGGCGCGCAGGTGCGCATCGCCGGTGACGACCTCATCATCAAGGGCGTCGATGCCTTTACCGGCGGCGAGGTCGATTCGCACAACGACCACCGCATCGCCATGATGGCCGCCATCGCCGCGAGCCGCGCCACCGGCGAGGTCGTGATCCACGGCGCCGAGGCCGTCAACAAGTCCTATCCCGATTTCTTCGACCACTACCGCCTGCTGGGCGGCAAGGTCACGCTCGAGGAGGAATAGCATGTCCTCGACTTTTGGCAACGTTTTGCATTTGAGCATCTTCGGCCAGTCGCACTCCCCCGCCATCGGCTGCTCGCTCGATGGCATTCCGGCAGGTATCGCCGTTGACCTGGAGCAGCTGCAGGCCTTTTTGGACCGTCGCGCCCCCGGCCGTGACGAGACCGCGACCAAGCGCCGCGAGGCCGACACCGCGCACGTCATCGCCGGCATAGTTGATGGACACACCACGGGCGCGCCTATCGCGGCGATTATCGAGAACACCAACACGCGCTCCAAGGATTACTCCGAGCTGCGCCGCAAGCCCCGCCCGGGCCATGCGGACTTCCCTGCGCGCGTGAAGTATCACAACATGCACGATGTCGCTGGCGGCGGGCATTTCTCCGGCCGCCTGACGGCACCTCTGTGCATCGCGGGCGGCATCGCGCTGCAGGCACTTGAGGCCCGCGGCATTAAGGTCATGGCGCATGTGGCGCAGATCGGCGGCATCTCCGATCTGCCCATGGACGACATGGTCTATCGCGAGGCCGACCGCAAGGCGATCCTTTCTAACGACCTACCGTGCATTGACGCCGCAGCTGCCGGTCGCATGCGCGAGGAGATCCTGGCCGCGCGCGACGAGCTCGACAGCATCGGCGGCATCGTGGAGTGCGGTATCTACGGCCTGCCCGCGGGCATCGGCGACCCCATGTTCGACGGCATCGAGAACCGCATCGCGCAGATTGCGTTTGGGATTCCCGCCGTGAAGGGCGTGGAGTTTGGCATGGGCTTTGCCGTTGCCGCCATGCGCGGCAGCGAGAACAACGATCCATATCGCATCGACGCCGAGACCGGCGAGATCGAGATCGAGTCCAACAACGCCGGCGGCATCCTGGGCGGCATTTCGACCGGCGCACCCGTCATGTGGCGCATGGCCGTAAAGCCCACGCCCTCCATTGGCCGCGAGCAGCAGACGGTGGACATGGACGCTATGGAAAATGCCGAGCTCTCGGTCCACGGCCGCCACGATCCCTGCATCGTCCCGCGTGCCGTCCCCGTAGCCGAAGCAGCCGCAGCGCTGGCCATCTGGGACGCCCTCCTAGAAGACGCCGCCCAGCGCTAAAAATCTCCGGGGACCAACTCCGGCCCCCACGCCCACCCAGTGAAAGGGGTCCCAATGGACCTTGCCGACATCCGCCAGACCATCGATGGCATCGACACCACGCTCCTCAACAGTTTTGTCGAACGCATGGACATTGCCACCGAGGTCGCCAAATCAAAAATCGAGATGGGCAAGGCCGTCTTCGACCCCGCCCGCGAGCGCTCCAAGCTCAACAACCTTGCCGGCCGCGCGCCCGAGCGCTACGAGGCGCAGACCATCACGCTGTTCCGCCTCCTCATGAGCATGAGCAAGGCCGAGCAGCAGCGCTATATCAATGAGCTCAAGGGCACCACGGTCTCGCAAAAGGCCCACGACACTGCCGAGGCCTTCGATACGCCCTTCCCCCAGACTGCCAGCGTCGCCTGCCAGGGCGTTGAAGGCGCCTACAGCCAGATCGCCGCGTGCAAGCTCTTCGACGTGCCCGATATCGCGTTCTTCGAGACCTTCGAAGGTGTCATGCGCGCCGTGCGCGACGGCTTCTGCGAGTTTGGCGTACTGCCCATCGAAAACTCCACCGCGGGCTCGGTCAACGCGGTCTACGACCTGCTCGCACAGTTCGACTTCCACATTGTGCGCTCGCTGCGCCTCAAGATCGATCACAACCTGCTCGTCAAACCCGGCACCAAGCTGCAGGATGTTCGTGAGGTCTATAGCCACGGTCAGGCCATCGCGCAATGCGCCGGCTTTATCGACGCGCACGAGCTGCACGCCACCAAGTATCTCAACACAGCTATGTCGGCCGAGATGGTCGCCAACTCCGAGCGCACCGACGTCGCCGCCATCGCCTCGCGCAGTTGCGCGGCGCTCTACGGCCTGGAGGTGCTGGAGCCCAACATCCAGGACTCGGACAACAACTACACGCGCTTTGTCGTCATCAGCCGTGAGCCGCGCGTCTATCCCGGCGCCAACCGCACCTCGCTCATGATCACCACGGCCAACGAACCGGGCGCCCTCTATCGTGTGCTCGAGCGCTTCTACGCGCTCAACATCAACCTTATCAAGCTCGAGAGCCGCCCCATTCCCGGGCGCGACTTTGAGTTTATGTTCTACTTCGATCTGGACTGTCCCTTTGGCAGCAAAGCCCTCGACGACCTGCTCGACTCGATTGACGACGTGTGCGAGAGCTTCACCTACTTTGGCAGCTACACGGAGGTGCTCTAGATGACTGACGTCGCCGCAACCCGCCCCTACGGCGTGCTGGGCCGCGTGCTGGGCCACAGCTACACCCCGACCATCTACAAGGAGCTCGCGGGGCTTGAGTACGTGCGTTTTGAGCGCGAGCCCGAGGATCTCGCGGCCTTTATGAGGGGCGACGAATGGGAGGGCACCAACGTGACCATTCCCTACAAGCGCGCCGTCATGGACTACCTGGACGAGCTGAGCCCGCTGGCCGAGCGCATGGGCAACGTCAACACGATCACGCGCCTGCCTGACGGCCGCCTGCGCGGCGATAATACTGACTACCTTGGCTTCCAATGCCTAGTCGAGGAGCTTGGCGTAGAGGTCGCCGGCAAGAAGGCCCTCGTACTCGGCGCCACCGGTGGTGCCGGCACCACGGCAAGCATGGTGCTCGGCGACCTTGGCGCCACCGTGGTGCCCGTGGGCCGCACGAGCGAGGTCAACTACGGCAACATCGCGCAGCAGTCCGACGCCGCCCTGCTCGTCAACTGCACGCCTGCCGGTATGTTTCCCCACTGCCCCGACGCGCCTTGCACGCTCGAGGGCCTTGACGCGCTCGAAGGCGCCATCGACATCGTCTACAACCCCGCCCGCACGGGACTCATGCTCGAGGCCGAGCGTCGCGGCGTCCCCTGCATCGGCGGTTTGCTCATGCTTGTGGCCCAGGCGGCGCAAGCTGTCGAGCGCTATACCGGCCAGGTCACCCCGCGCGAGCGCATCCTGGACGTGACGGAGCGCCTGTCACACCGCGAGCAGAACATCGCGCTCATCGGCATGCCGGGCTCGGGCAAAACCCGCGTGGGCGAGCAGATTGCCCTGCTCACCGGCCGTGAGCACATCGACCTGGACCGCGCCCTCGAGGAGCGTCTGGGCATGCCTTGCGCCGACTTTATCGTCGAGCGCGGCGAGCCGGCCTTCCGCGAGCAGGAGACAGCAGCCCTGGCCGACATCTCCAAGCGCAGCGGCCTGGTGCTTTCCACCGGCGGCGGCGTCGTCACGCGCGACGAGAATTACCCGCTGCTACACCAGAACAGCCAGATCGTGATGCTCAACCGTAAGCTCGATGAGCTCGCCCACAAGGGTCGCCCCATCACCGCCCGCGATGGTATCGACAAGCTGGCCGAGCAGCGCATGCCGCGCTACTGCGCCTGGGCCGACTACATCATCGACTCGCGCGATTGCGCCGCCAACACCGCGGCCGCCGTCGTCGACACCCTTCCCCCAGCCCTCTAACCAAAACCACCACAAAGGGGACAGGCACCTTTGTGGTGGATTTCCATTCCGTCGCACCGCCCGACCAACCACAAAGGAATCAGCCATGAAAGCACTCGTCATCAACGGCCCCAACCTCAACATGCTCGGCATTCGCGAGCCGGGCATCTACGGCAGCGACAACTACGACCGCCTGGTCCAGATTTGCAAGGAGGCCGGCGCCGCACAGGGCTTCGACGAGGTCGAGGTCTTCCAGTCCAACCACGAGGGCAGCATCGTCGACAAGATCCAGGAGGCATACGGCAAGGTCGACGGCATCGTCATCAACCCGGCGGCTTACACGCACACGAGCGTGGCGATCCTGGACGCCCTCAAGGCCGTCGCCATCCCCGCCGTCGAGGTCCACATCAGTGCCGTCGAGACGCGCGAGGACTTCCGCCAGGTAAGCTACGCCCGCCTGGCCTGCTTTGCCACCATCACCGGCGAAGGCCTCCAGGGCTACGCCCATGCGTTGGAGCTGCTTAAAGAGCATCTGCTACACTAATCCATGGGACAAATGACCCAGTGGCGTTTGTCCCAAAACTCAAGTAACTGTTCGATTGACATACAAAGGAGCATATCCATGTCCCAGTACGATTACCTCGTCGTCGGTGCCGGCCTTTCGGGCGCCGTCTTTGCCAACGCCGCCAAGCGCGCCGGCAAGTCGGTCCTGGTCATCGACCGCCGCGACCACATCGCCGGCAACATCTACACCGAGGACGTCGAGGGCATCCAGGTCCACCGCTACGGCGCCCACATCTTCCACACCTCCATGAAGGACGTCTGGGACTACGTCAACCGCTTCGCCGAGTTCAACAACTACGTCAACTCGCCGGTCGCCAACTTCCACGGCAACATGTACAACATGCCCTTCAACATGAACACCTTCGCCAAGATGTGGCCGGGCGTCGTCACGCCGGCCGACGCCCGCGCCAAGATCGCCGAGCAGGTGGCCGCCGAGAACATCGGCGAACCGGCCAACCTCGAGGAGCAGGCGCTGTCCCTCGTGGGCCGCGACATCTTCGAGACGCTCGTGAAGGGCTACACCGAGAAGCAGTGGGGCCGCGACTGCCGCGACCTGCCCGCGAGCATCATCAAGCGCCTCCCCTGCCGCTTTACCTACGACAATAACTACTTCAACGACCGCTACCAGGGCATCCCCATGGGCGGCTACACCAAGATGGTCGCCAACATGCTCGAGGGCGTCGAGGTGCGCTGCGGCGTGGAGTACAAGGAGCTGATCGCCGCCGAGCCCGATATCGCCGCCAAGACGATCTACTGCGGCCCCATCGACGCGTTCTACGACTTTAAGCTGGGCACGCTGGAGTACCGCAGCCTGCGCTTTGAGACCGAGACGCTCGACGAGCAGGACCACCAGGGCGTGGCCGTGGTCAACTACACCGAGCGCGAGGTCCCCTACACGCGCATCATCGAGCACAAGCACTTCGAGTTCGGCATGCAGGACAAGACCGTCATCACGCGCGAGTACCCGGCCGACTGGAAGCCCGGCGACGAGCCCTACTACCCCATCAACGACGCCAGGAACGAAGCCCTCTACAAGCAGTACGAAGAGCTGGCGGAGCAGGAGGGCGACGTGATCTTCGCCGGTCGACTGGGCGGCTACAAGTACTACGACATGGACAAGGCCATCGCCGCGGCATTCGAACTCGTCCGCAACGAGCTGGGCGTGGAGCCCACGGAGGCCTAAGGGTCCAAAACGGACCGCTGTACGAGCCAAAAACTGCAAAAGCAGGCACGCCAACGCCGGCAGGAGCAATTTCGCCCCTGCCGGCGTTTTAGTTTGGAGACGGAATTGTCAGTTCTGTCCATTATCTGGCCGAGGTTTTACGGGAACACGCTCTGCTGCAGAGACAAAATCGGAAGTATGCGGCAAATTCAAAAATTGCCGAGCACGCCGAAATACCGCAACGCCTCTACCTGCGGTTTCTCTGCGCGAAAAGGGCGGTGTGCTCATGGGTTCCGGAATTTGCCGCATACTTCCGTCAGGCGATTCCAGAAGTGCGGGGTAATACCGAGATCGGCAGACCAGACCCCGGTTTTGCGCTTACGCGACCTGCGGTTTTGTTGCAAAAAATCTAGTTGTGCTCGGCAAGTTACGATTTTTCCCCGCACTTCCGAAAACGACAATAAGAAAACCCACTGTCATTAAGCGAAAACGCGACAAATACCCTTTGGAAAGCAGTCCCTAAAACGCGGAAACCGCCTTTCGGCGGTTTCCACGGACCAAGCCGGACGCACCGTCGCAAGGCCTCCACACAATTAGAACTTTAAGGAAAAGCCCAATTCCAGTTAATCCTTAACCGGGAAACCCGCAGCGAATTAAGGCCAAGCAACCACGCGTCAGTAAAGTTACATGCGGGCAGAAAAACACCCGTAATTTCGTCTTTTCCCAATTGAGATGTAAGTTTTGACAGGTCGAATCTTACATCCAAAAAAGAGGGCCGGCGCATCAACCCTCTTCAGGTGTCGCCCGAAGGCTTCCGCCGCAATTGCCTATATTCTAGTCGATAGCCTTTGTTTGTCTATGGGCCCAACAGCCATCTGGACGTCATTAACGTTTTTACGTCCGCCAGCCTCAGCGCAATATAGTTTCTCATCAAGAGCGCAATGAAGAGAGGCGGCCATCCAGAAGAACAGCCGCCTCTCCGCAGGACGTAGGCCCGTAGGTTGGCTACGTCAATACCGCTTATTTACTCTATCGCCCGGGTTCCAAGAGGTCAATTCAATTTAAGAGAGCAGTCAGCATCTTTCGCGAATCTGCATGAACGCAGCCGGCTATTATCATAATCTACCCGGCGAGCAGGGCGATCCATTGGAAGCGTCTTTAGCGTTCGGGACGGGCAACTACGCCAACTAGCTCTTACCGTTCTACTGCATGTTCACAGTACGAGAGAACGGCATCGTAAACAGCACTGTCGTGATTACCAGACGAATGATTGGTGAGTTCAGGCGCGCCGACGGCTGGATCGGCATCGTGCGGTACGAGCGCTTTGAGCGGCCTCCACATCGTGAGACAAATATGCCAAACAGTACATACAAGAAAAAAGGGCAACACTCTCTTGTCGAAAGCGTCGCCCTTAAAGCCCCCGCAGAGCTTTTGTGTGATAGCTACGTATGCTACACCATCTCGCAGAGATGTACAGTACCGAGAATCGCTATTCCTAGCAGAACAAGCACGGTGGATGCGGCGGTCCAATTGTCATCGGCGGTCTTGGGAAGCGTTGACTAAGCCGTGGTTCTGGCCTTGGATTTGAAGGTGTTGGCGATCGTGGCCTTGGTCACCTGGCCCACATCAAAGTGTCGCCACTACATCCGCCGATGCGCACGCATGGAACAACGCCACCCATAAAAATAGGGGATGCCCTCCATTAGGAAGGAACCCCCTTGCAAAACTTCGGCCAATGAAAGGCTTCCGTTTTTTGTTGTGAATCTAGTTTAGATCAATTTAGGCATCTAAGACGTTACGCCGTGACCCACCACAGATTCATCGCTGATCGACGACCAACGGAAACCACGCATTAATTACTGTTAGCGCCGGGCGCTTTTAGCCGCTAATAGTCAAGCGATTTTGACCAATTCCGGTCACCGAATAATGGCCACCGCGCCTCCCCGCCGCCACTACGCTGGTGGTGCCAACACGCCGGCGTTAGGAGGACCATTGAGGTGAACGAAAGCACGATGATCTGCAGGAGATTATAGGCGCGGCGCCCCGGGAGATGGCCGCGGAGGAGGGCGACGGGTTCGACCCGCAGACATGCAACCTCGCGGAGTTCTGCAGGAAGACGGGGCTCACCCGCTCCCGGGCAAGGACGATCAGGGCCCACGGGTTCAGGCCCCTGCCCCACGGGAACAGCGGGAGGAGGGCCCCACCGGGCGTGCTCGCCGGACACACCGGCCTGGGGGACGACCTCCTGCGAAAGGGCGTCACCAACTCGCAGGTGATATTCGAGCTGTGTTTCGTCAAGAGGATTTGAGCAAAAAGAGCATCGGAAATTGAGCAGCTTGAGCATCGGAAGTGCGCACGCTTTTTGAGCGGCTAGCCCTCCTGCATGAGGGCATGGCGGACGCGGTAGGACTCGCCGCGGAACTGG
>DXMV01000017.1 GCA_019414055.1 Collinsella sp. | reverse complement strand
CTGCATTTATACATATAACACTACAACAAAATTAAGGCATAGTTTTTATACTATGTCTATACATCGTTAGTTTTGTTGTATAGCATACGCAAAATAAGCATGACAAAAAAGCCCATATTGAAAATGGGAAAAATCTTTTTTGATTTCAATGCTTATCGAATACGCATGCTATGTAACATAAACGAGTAGCAAGATTGGGTGCTACCGATGATCGGCGATGTAGCCCAAAGCGACGGCGGCATAAGCCGCGGCGCCAAGGGGAAGCTCGGCATCGCTAAAACGTGCCTTGGGATGATGCTGAGCAAAATGCTCGTCCATATCAGTCACGGCAGCGCCCACGGTAAAGTACGCACTCGGGATCTCGCTCGAGATCAACGCAAAGTCCTCGCTCGCCATGGCGTGGAACAGCGGCAGGAAGGCGGACTTGGGCAGCACCGCGCCCACGTAGCCAAGCGACGCCTGCGTCATATCGTCATCGAGTACGAGCGGGGGAACATCCGAGAGTGTCTCGATAGTCGCCGGCGTACGATAGGTCGTGGCAACGCCTTTGACGACCTCCGCGATGCGGGTCTTGAGGTGCTCCATGAGCTCGACGTCGAAGCCACGCAGCGTTCCCTCGAGCACACAAGTGTCGGGAATGACATTTGCGGCCTGACCGCCGGCAAACTTACCCACGGTGAGTGCGACCTCCTTGGCCGCCGGCACTTCGCGCGCGATGAGCTCCTGGAGTGCCAGGTGCACATGGACGCCGGCCGTGATGGGGTCGATGCAGATCTCGGGGCTCGAGCCATGGCCGCCCTTGCCCTGAAGCGTGATGCGAAAACCGTACACGCCCGAGAGCGCCGGGCTGCCGTAGAGCACCAGGCCAAGCGGCGACTGGCTATTGACATGCATGGCAAAGGCGACCTGAGGACGCGGGTTCCGCAGCAGACCGTCGGCGATGGCGGCGCGGGCACCCTCAAAGGTTTCCTCGCCCGGCTGGAACAGCAACTTAACTGTGGCGTTAGCGTCGACAAGCTCGGACTCGCGGGCCTTGAGCAGGCGCGCCGCACCAAGCAGCGCCGTCGCATGCATATCGTGTCCGCATGCGTGCATGCAGCCGTTCGTAGAGGCGAAAGGCTCGCCTGACTCTTCGGCAACGGGCAGGGCATCCATGTCGCCACGGAGCATGATGACCGTACCGGCCTGTTCGTCCGTGCAGACGCCATTGCCCTGGGCCGCGGCGGCACCGGCGCCGACAAGGCCCACGACACAGGAACCATCGACGAGCGTGGCAAATGGGATTTCCATCTCGGTCAGGCGCGCTTGAATATACGCAGAGGTCTGTGGGAGGCTATTACCCAGCTCGGGCATCTGGTGTAAATCGTGTCGCCACGCAGCGAGCTCGTCTGCAAAAGCCTGAGCTTCTGCAACGAGACCGTCACCGATAGCGGCCTGCGCCGCTGCGGTGGCCTTGGGCGCTGATTGCGGTTGAAGATCGGACTGAGCTGGTGCCATAAATGCCCTCCAGTAACGTTTTTGCAGTAAGCACTTTGATAGCGTAAAGTGTAAGGTACAACTTTAAGGGCGAGGCATAAAAAATGCCGCCCCAGGAGGGCGGCGCAACAAGTTGTTTACAATTGCGGGCGCGGCTTTCGACGCAAAAAATCGAAGTGAGTCTCGCTCAAGATAATCGACAGGAAGATAAGCACAAAGCCGGCGAGCAGGCGCGAGGTGAGCGCCTCCCCCATCAGCAGCACCGAAAACAACACGCCCGAAGGCGACTCCATCGAAAGGAGCAGCGAGCCCGTCGAAGCCGGGACATGCGCCAGGCCGACGTTTTGAATGAGCAGCGCCACGCACGTGCAGCCCACCGAGAGAAAGGCCATCACGCCGATAAAGCTCGGCGTCCACACGGACAGAGGCGCCTGGGTCTCGAATAGCAGCGACGAGATCAGGCTCAAGACGCCATTGCCCACAAACATCCAAAACGTGATGACGTTGATGTCCATCTTGCGGCCGTACTTGGCGGTCACCGCCATCTGGATAGCGAAAAAGACCGCACCCGCCAGCGTAATGACGTCACCGATGTTGAACTCAACGCTATCGAGTGCGACGAGGCCAATGCCCGCTAGGCACAGCAGCGCGGCACCCAAGTTGTAGCGCGTAAGCTTTTCGCCGCTCAGGAAAAAGCTCGCAAAGGGCACGAGGATGCAGTACGTACCCGTCAAAAACGCGTTCTTGCCCGCCGTAGTATTTGCCAGACCGACCGTCTGCAACGCATAGGACGCCCACATGAGCACACCCATACTCAGGCCAACGATCAGATTGCGAGCGTTGAAATGTGCAATGATGCGTTTGTGGAAGACGGCAAGCATGACCAATGCTGCGGGCAGAAAGCGTACATAGAGCAGCTCGAACACCGGAATGGTGCCGAGTGCGTCCTTCATAGTGGTAAAGGAGTAGCCCCAGATGACCGCCACCGAAAGTAGCAAAACTTTCCAGAACAGCGGAGAGCGTGCGCCAGCGCCCCTCGGAATACCGCCCGCACCCAAATCCTCACGGGCCACAGGGCTATCGGGCATGTTTTCGATTTCGTTGGCAGCGTATTGGGCCATGGAACATCCTCACACTCAATCTGGGCGTGGTGTCCGCACGCGTATGGCTGCGTGCCGCCTCATGGTCAAATAAAAACAGGGCGCACCGGACCCCCGGCACGCCCCGCTACTGTAGCAACAACCAAGCAGCCCATGCAATTCACTCAGCTAAAGCGTCGGAACAGAAAACCTCGATGTTCCGACGGCGTTTACGTTGCTGTATTAAATCAATTTGGTCGACTCCAGCTTTTCGATGATCCAGTCGTTGGCTTTGATGACCGGGCGGCGGAAGACCACGCCCAGGGCCAGCGACGGAATCAGATAGCTCGCCAAGATACCCAGCTCAATCCAGTACTCCATATGGTAGGCACCGGCCATGGCAGCGTGCATGGCGTTGATGCCGTGGGTAAACGGCAGGAACGGATAGATCGCCTGGAACACAGGGCCGGTCATCTCGATGGGGAACGTGCCGCCCGAACCGCCGACCTGCATGACCAACAGCACGACAGCGAGCGCCTTGCCGATATCGCCAAACGAAACCGTAAGCGTGTAGACGATATTGGAGAACACGAGACTCGCGACCCAGCCAGCCAGCACAAACTGCAGTGGGTTGTCGCACTGAATGCCAAAGAACAGGATGTCGCCCGCGCACACGAGCGTCGCCTGCAGCAGGGCCAAACCGCCAAAGAACAGGTAGCGACCCAGGTAGATCTCGTGCAGGCGCACGGGGATGAGCTCGTTGATGAGCTCATCGTCAACCGAGACCTTCATCATGGCCGCCAGTACGATCGAGCCAACCCATAGCGACAGAATCGTGTAGAACGGCGCCATGGCCGAACCGTAGTTGCGGATCGGATAGACCGGCTTGCGGTCGAGCGCGACGGGGCCGGAAAGCGACACGGCCAAACCCTCGGGATCGTTGCCGATCATCGTCTTGATCGTGGCCAGATCGTCCGACATAAGAGCACCGTCGAGCTCGTCCTTGAAAGCGCTAATCTTGTCCGACGCCTCACCCAGTTGGTCAGAAGCCTTGTTGACGAGCTTTGCGGCTTTGGACAGACCCTTTGCCAGCGAACCGGATGCGTCGGTCAGACCGTCTACGGCACTATCCAGATCGCCCGAGATACCGTTGAGCGAATCCAAAACGCCCGAAATAGTCTTCTTGAGTTCTTTGGCCTTGACCGAAAACGTAGAGTCGTAGTCAGTCTTGGCGCCCGAGATACCAGCCTTGGCATCCGCGATTGCCTGATCGACCTCGGCACGCGTGCTGTTTACCTCTGCCATGCTGTCCGAGAGAGACTTTGCGGTTGCCTTCAGGTCCTTGGCGTTGTTGCGATACTCCGTCGCGATCCTGCCCAGCGATGTCGCCACAGACTTAAGACTGTCCTGGAGCTTTTCGTCACTCACCTGCTCGGCAAAACTGCGGAGCTGGTCGGCCGTGTCGTCGATTTCCTTGGCACGCGTATCGAGCGCCGCCGCGGCATCGTTGAGCTGGGACACCGTGAGGTCAACATGCTGGTTCGCGGCGTCAAACGCCTTCGCAAGCTCGGTGGACACGTTGTCGAATGAGCCCGCGCTTCCGTCGATCGCGGTGTTGATGGCGTCGTTGGCTGCCTTGAGCGCTTCCTCGGAATCGCTCACACCGCTCTTTGCGTGCTCCATCAGCTGCTTCGTCGACTCATCAACGGTGCCCGTCTGCTTGAGCATACCGCCCGCCGACGTCAGCGAATCGGACGTGGAGCTCAAAATGCCCGCAAGCGAAGTCGCGTTGGCTTGAACGTCCTGCAGGTCCTCGACCGAATCGCCCAGCGTAGAGGAAAGATTGGCGATAAAGTTGCTGACCTGGTCGGTGCTCATATAGTCGAGCAGGCTGGACACGGTCTTAAGGCCGATGGTCGTGATGGTCTTGGTAAAGGTCTCGTTGACCTGACTCTGGACGGCGCTCGAACCCTTTTCAGTCACGATCTGTGCGATGGCGTTGGCCTTCTGGTTCTCGTAGAACTCGATATCGGCGTGCTTCACCTCGGTCGAGAAAAGCGTCATCATGTCGGCGCTAAACGTTTTAGGGATAACGACGGCAGCGTAGTACGCGCCCGACTTAACGCCCTCAATCGCCTTATCGCGGTCGTTGAGAACGACCCAGTCAAAGTTCTCGTTGCCGCGCAGAGTGGCGGTTACGTTTTCGCCCACGTTGACCTCGACGGGAATCAGATCGCTCTCGTAACCCTCGTCGGTGTTGACCACTGCAATCTTAAGGTTGCCGGTATTGCCGTAGGGATCCCAGCTGCCGGCGATGTTAAACCATGCATAGAGACACGGAACGATGATCAGGCCCATCACGACGACCATGCCGATCACGGAGCGAGACACGTTTTGGACATCACGCTTAAACAGGTGCAGGATGTTCTTCATTTATGCCTCACCTCCTTTGGAGTGCTTGCCGAGCGGGGTGGTATCCCCGTCGTTTCCGTTTACGTTGTCAACGCCGTCGGCATCTTGAGCCTTACGATGCGCACCGATATGCGGCAGACGGTTCGTGGGCTGTTCGCTGTCCTTGGTGCCCCGCTCGCTGGCGTTGAGACCAAACATGCGACGGGCAGCAGGGATGGCAGCCGTGTGCTCGCGCATCTCGCGGCGAAGATCCTCGTCCGAAAGCGCCGAGATACGCATCTGGGTATTAAGGCTCGCACGGATGTACTCGATGTTGATGAGCCAGCCGCAGATGGCGATAACCGAAATGATCCAGATAACGAGTAGGATGATCTTGCCGTTATTGTCGATATCGAGCACCGTCGAAAGCACAAAGAGCAGAACCTGCACGCCTACCACGGCGGCAAAACCGCCCTTGATGTAGTACGGGTAGCGATGCTCAAACGCCACGGCATGATCGAGCAGCTCGCGACGGTACGAATCCGAATCGAGCATGACGCGCATGGCCGTGCGCAGCGAATAGCGCTGGCGCGGCAGGTCGTTGGACTCGCAGATCATAAGGCCCGTCGTGGAAAGCTGCTTATCAAAGAGCAGGTTGAGGTTGAGCAGCAACGGGCGCAGCTGCAGACCGATAAAGAGCGCGATGATAAGGAACACGCCCAGGATGCACAGGTTGAACAGGTAGTTGAACGAATACATGCCACCGACGGTCTCGCGCAGCAGGTTGATGCCATAGGTGAAGGGCAGCAGCGGATGCAGCCATTGGAAGAAACCTGGCATCATCTCGATGGGATACATGCCCGACGAGCCGGGGATCTGCACAATGACGAGGATGACGCCAATGGCTTTACCGATATGCTTAAAGGTGGTGGACAGCGCATAGATGATATTGACGTAGGTGAACGAGATAGCGATGCCGCCCAGCACAAAGAGCAGCGGATTGACGCACTGAACGCCAATGACCAGGTCGCCCACCGTAACGATAATGGCCTGGAACGCGCCCAGGATCACCAGCAGCAGCCAGCGGCCAAAGTAGCCCTGACGCGCCGTAAAGCTACCGATGCCCTCGCGGTCGACCTCGAGTTTGTAGATGGCGATGAGCACGTAGCCGCCCACCCAAAGCGCCAGGTTGGTATAGAACGGGGCAATGCCCGAGCCAAAGCTCTTGACCGGATAGATCGACTTGGACGTCAGCTCAACCGGAGATGCCATGAAATCTGCCACGTCATTGACGTCGACGTCCATCAGGTCTGCCAGGTCGCCCATGGACTCAGAGGTCTGCAACGCCGCAATGTCATTGGCGGCGGTCGCGAGCTTGTCCTGAACCTTGGCAAGGGAGGCGTCGGTTTGGGACAGCGTGGTCTTTGCCTGCTTGAGCGTG
The DNA here is from genome assembly GCA_019414055.1 of Collinsella sp. Lineage (GTDB taxonomy): Bacteria > Actinomycetota > Coriobacteriia > Coriobacteriales > Coriobacteriaceae > Collinsella. The sequence continues at coordinate 85,981 of DXMV01000017.1, read as the reverse complement.
GCGTCGAGCTGCGCCAGCGTGCCGCGCGCGCTCGCTATCGTGGGGGTCATGCCCGACACAATGCCGGTCAAATCGCCCGAAACGGCGGCAAAGGAGTCAAGCGCGCTCGAAGCCTTCGGCAGCGCGTTTTGACCCAGATCTGCCTGGGCCTGGCCAAGGTTGGTCGCCCCGGTCTGAATTGCGTTATTGATAGCGTCGCTGGCACCCGAGACAGCCGCGGCATCATTTGCCATGGCGCTCGACTGCGCGGACAGACTGTTCTTGATATTCTGCAGCTGGTCGTTCTGCTTCTTGAGCGCATCGATCGTCGAGGCGATCAGTGCGTCGATCCGATCCGATCCCGTCGAGGTATCGCCGGCAAGAATCTGCAGGTGGCCGATAACTGCGGTGTTGTGATCGATCGTTGCCTGGAGAGACTCGAGCGAGTTGTCGATGCGGGTGGTCGTAGATGTGACCGTGCCCGTCAACTTGCCGATGGCAGCATTCGCGGAAGCCGACGTCTTGGTTAGCGCAAGGCTGCCCTCCGAAAGTGCCTTGGAGAGCGAGGTGATGGACTTGCCAGCCGTGGTGCGAGCTTCGCCCAGCAGATCATTACCCTGAGCGATTGCCTGCGTTAGCGAAGGCGCCTGCCCCTGAAGGCCCGCCAACGCAGCATCGGCCGAAGCAATCGAGCTGCTTGTCTTATCGATGGCGGTGTTCATGTCGCCGATGGAATCACGCACTTCGCCCAGGGTATCAGACGCCTCGGACACCGAGCCCGCCAGCGAATCCTGGGTCTGGGTCGTTTTGTCCTTTAAATCGACTCCGGCATCCTTGGCAATACTGGCAACGGTCTCGCCCACCGTGGAGACAAATTCCGAGTTGATCTGCTCCTCAATGGTATTTGCACCGGTGTCGGTAACCTTGGGTGCGATGGCGCTCTTCTTCTCGTTGACGTAGTACGTGAGCTTCGGCTGATGGTAATTGCCGTCGAGCATCGAGACGAGATTGTCGGAGAAGTTCTTGGGAATCACGATGGCAGCATAGTATTCGCCACTTTCGACGCCCTCTTTGGCATCTGCCGCCGAGTCGACGAAGGTCCATCCCAGCTGATCGTTCTCCTTGAGCCGGTCGACCACCTTATCGCCTGCGTTGAGCTCACCCACCAAGTCGTTCTGGGTGCCCTGATCGTTGTTGGCGATGGCGATTTTAATGCCCTGGGTATTTCCGTACGGATCCCAGTTGGCAACGATGTTGTACCAGGCATACAGCGAGGGAATGACGCACACGCCCAGGGTAACCACCAGGGCGACGGGGTTCACGATCAATCGCTTGATGTCGCGTTTAAAGATTGCAAAGGAAACCTTTGCATCGGATAGTTTGCTGCCGAGACTCACGCTTGGACCATCCATCCTATCGTTTAGCCGAATCATGCTATTAACAACCATTGTACGGAGGCACTTTAGCGTCTCGCGGCACAATGGTGCTGAGTTTTGCGGGTAGCAATATACTACGAAGATGAGTTAACGTACAGATGTACAGTATCTTAAATTCCCGCAGCTCACAAAACCACAACCCGCACAAACTAGCAGTTCGAATAGTCGTTGGATAGTCATTGGGGACGTTCTTAAACGACTAGTCAAACAAGAACGTCCCCAACGACTACTTTTCCTCCGTCCCCAAGGGATCATTATTGGACCGCCGATGTTTTGGTAATGCCAGCGAGCGGGAACCAGAGCGAACAAATTGGCATGAAAAGAGGACGGCATAGACCTTCTGGTCATGCCGTCCTCTTTGAATGACAAGTTGTCGCTCTGGTGCCCGCGCAGCGTCGGCCGGTTACGCGGTTTGGTAAAACCGCGTAACTAAAGTAGTTCGCAAATAGCCGCAGCGAAGGCTACGGGGTCCTCGGGGAGGATGCCCTCGACGAGCAGGGCCTGGTCGTAGAGCAGGCCGGAGTACTGCTTAATCTTGTCGGCGTCGCCCGCCTTCTGGGCAGCGACGAGCTTGGCGAAGACCGGGTGCTTAGCGTTGAGCTCGAGCACGCGCTGGCTCTTGGGCATACCGTCGGGCGTGCCCTCGGGACCCTTCTGAAGCACCTTCTCCATCTCGAGCGAAAGCGGACCCTCGGTGGTGATGCAGGCGGGAGCATCGGTCAGGCGCGCGGAGACGGCAACCTTCTCGACCTTGTCGCCGAGCGCCTCCTTCATGGCACCAAAGAGGTCCTCGTTCTCCTTGGTGGCGTCCTCGGCCTCCTTCTTCTCGTCATCGGTCGCCAAGTCAAGATCGCCGGTCGCGACGTTCTTAAGCTCCAGGTGACGATCCTCGACCTCAGGCTCAGCGCCATCGGCAACTGCCTTCTCAGCAGCCTCGCGAGCAGCGTCATTCTCGTAGACCTTGGGCATATCGACAGCCACGTACTCACGCATGGCCTGGAAGGTGAACTCATCCACGTCCTGCGTCAGCAGCAGTACATCGTAGCCGCGGTCGAGCACGCCCTTCACGACGGGCATCTTGGCCAGGCGCTCGCGCGAATCGCCGGCGGCATAGTAGATTGCCTTCTGGCCCTCGGGCATGCCCTTGGCATATTCGGCCAGGGTAATCATCTTTTGCTCCTTGGCAGACCAGAACAGCAGCAGGTCGGCGAGCTCGTCGGCCTTCATGCCGTAGCTCGAGTAGATGCCGTACTTAAGACCGCGACCAAAGTTCTCAAAGAACTTCTCGTATGCCTCGCGGTCGTTGTCGCGCATGTCCTCGAGATCGGCGGTAATCTTCTTCTCGACACGCTTGGCAATGGCCTTGAGCTGACGGTTCTGCTGCAGCGTCTCACGCGAAATATTGAGCGTCACGTCGGCAGAGTCCACGACACCGCGCACAAAGTTGTAGTAATCGGGCAGCAGGTCGTCGCACTTCTCCATAATCAGCACGTTGGAGCTGTAGAGCGCCAGGCCCTTCTCGTAGTCCTTGCTGTACAGATCGAACGGGGCGCGGCCCGGCACAAACAGCAGGGCGTCGTACTCGAGCGTGCCCTCGGCATGGAAGCTGATGGTGCGCGCGGGGTCATCAAAGTCGTGGAATGTGGACTTATAGAACTCGTCATAGTCCTTCTGCTCGACATCGGAGCTGCGCTTTTTCCAGATCGGCGTCATGGAGTTGACGGTCTCGAGCTCCTGATAGTCCTCGTACTCGGGCTTGTAGTCGTCGCCAGCGTCCTCGGGCTTGGGCTTCTGGCGGCTCTTGGTCACCATCATCTGAATCGGGTAGCGCACATAGTTGCTGTACTGCTGAATCAGGCTCTTGAGGCCCCACTCGGTCAGGAAGCGATCGTAGGTCTCGGCCTCGCCATCGGCGTCGAGCTTCTCGTTCTCGCGCAGTGTGAGGATAACGTCGGTACCGTGCTCGGCACGCTCGCCATCCTCGATGGTGTAGTCCTCAAGACCGTCGGACTCCCAAACGTGGGCGGTATCCTCGCCATAAGCGCGGCTGACGACCTTCACGTGGCTGGCGACCATAAAGGCGGAGTAGAAACCCACGCCAAACTGACCGATGATGTCGACATCGGAGCCCTGTTGCTCGGCGTTCTCGGTCTTAAACTCCTCGGAGCCGGAATGGGCGATGGTGCCCAGATTGCGCTCGAGTTCCTCGGCGGTCATGCCGATACCGTTATCCGAAATAGTGATGGTACGGGCATCTTTATCAAAGGAAACACGGATGGCCAAGTCGCCCTGGTCGAGCTTGACACTCGGATCCTGCAGGCTCTTAAAGTTGAGCTTGTCGACGGCGTCGCTCGCGTTAGAGATAAGCTCGCGCAGGAAGATTTCCTTATTGGTGTAGATGGAGTTGATCATGAGGTCGAGCAGTTTTTTGCTCTCGGTCTTAAATTGACGCATGTGCAGTCCTTTCGCGCTACCCCCGTCCGCAAAAACGGCCCGGTTGCCCGAGCCGCATCGCAGACCTGCTATGTTCAGACTTAGATTTTATAACCCATTAGCGCGCATATATACATAAGGAATCGAAAAACTGTATGTTGCAATGCCCCATGCGCCAATTGCCGAGGAGTGTCCCCGACCGCCGGCAGAAAAGGAACGTCCCTATCTGTCGCCCAGCAGTTTGGCCATCCAGGCATGCGGCTGGCCTTCGTCTTCGTAGTCCACCGGCGCGATCTGCGTGTAGCCCGCCTTGGCATAGAGCGGCAGCACGTACTCCTGTGTATGCAACTTTATGAGCTTGGCGCCAGCATCGCGTGCGGCAGTATCGCTGGCCTCGACAATCTTGCTCGCCAGACCGCGGCGGCGCATTGAAGATAGCACCGCAACGCGGCCCATAATGTATGTCTCCCCCGCCGCGACGCCTTCGTCCATATCGCACGCCGGCGACACCGGGGCCTCCGCGTCGGCCATACGCTCGAGTTCCTCGGGAAACACGCGCGAACAGCCAGCGAGCTCGCCGTCAACGTAGAGCGTCACGTGGATGCAACTCGGAGCCTCGTCGATAGCGTCAAACTCGTTTTCGTAGCCCTGTTCGTCCATAAAAACGGCGCGGCGCACCAGCGCCGCGTCCTCAAAGCAACCCGTCTTAAGTTGGATATCCATAGCGGCCCCTTCATTCGATGCGAACGTTGGGGAAGAATTTTAGCGGAAATGAGCTCCCACGCTAAACTTCGCGCGTGCTTTTGCCAGGCAATCGTAGTGGCCCACGTTGTGGGCATCGCTCGCGATATAGCTGTACAGGCCCTGCTTAAACAGGCGCTGCGCTGGCTTCTTTTCGCGACCGAATCGTCCACCTGCGATAAAGTCCGCCGAAGCCTGCAATTTGCAGCCCAGGTCGACCAGGTGTTCAGCCACGCTCACATCCTTTTGAATCGCACGATAGCGCTCGGGATGGGCAATAATCACCTGGTAACCGCGACACTGCAAGTCGTAAATCGTGTTCTCGTATTCCTCAAAGTCATACGAATCAGCACGCGTCGAGAGCTCAAGCAAAAACTCGTTTGAGCCATCGAAATGCAGGCGATCGGCCCATTCGATGCCCAAATCCATGAGCTTGGCATGATTGACCTCAAAGCCCATCTGCAAATGCATATCGCCCGCATGCGCGCAAAGCAGTCGATAGGCCTCCCACATTTTTTCGAAGTCAAAATACGGGTCCCGGCAGTGCGGCGTACACACCACGTGCGTAACGCCGACGGCGCGGGCCGCCTCGAGCATCGCCAAGCTTTGCTCGAGGTTCGCCGCGCCGTCGTCAACACCGGGCAGGATATGGCAGTGGATGTCTCTCATATCGCCCTCTTATCTGCGTCGTTGCTATTTCTTAAAACGCTTCGCCTTCGCAGGGGTCCCCGTTGCAGCGGCACCGCCAACAGCAGGGTTAACTCCGGCAACGGCGTTGTTCTGGCCCTTGTCCTCGCCATAGTAAGAGTAATAGTAGTCATGGCTCGAGGTCTCGCAGCAGTTCATGACCGTGCCAATTACGTTAACCTCGGCCTTGTTGAGCTGGTCAAAGGCGGCAAGGATCTCGTTGCGCTTGGCGAAGTCCTCACGGATAACGTAGATGGTGCCGTCGGTAATCGCGGCGACCTCGGCGGCATCGACAAAGGTGCCCACGGGCGGCGTATCGAAAATGACGTACTGGTACTTCTCCTCCAGCGCGGCAACCAGCTTGGCAAAGCGGCGCGAGGCGATAATGTCAGCCGGGTTGGGAATGCGCGGCTCAGCATCGAGGAAGAAGAAGTTGGGCTGACCGGTTTCGACGACAGCCTCGTCAATCGACATCTGGTCGGAAAGGACGGCGTACAGGCCACCGGAATGACGGAGGCCCAGCAGGTTGGCAAGCGTACGGTGACGCATGTCGCACTCGACGAGAAGGACACTCTTGCCGCTGGTCGCAATGGCCTGAGCCAGGTTGACCGCAATGGTGGACTTGCCCTCGTTAGGGATGGAGGACGTCACTGTAATGGACTTGATCGGCGTATCGACACTCGCAAAGCGAATGTTTGCCAGCAGCGTCTTAGCTGCGTTGCTAAAGGCGAGGGTATCGCTGGTTTTCTTTTTACGGGCCATGAATTACTTACCGCCCTTCACAACGGGGAAACGACCGATAACGGGCACACCGAGCAACTCGACGGCATCGTCAACGGAGCGGACGCGGGTATTGAGCATGTCGAGTAGCACGACGATTGCAACGGCGACGAACAGGCCGGCCAGAGCGGCGACCGCGATGTAGAGTTTGCGGTTGGGGCCGCTGGGCTGGCTGGGGATCTTTGCCTTATCGATCACGTTGACGGCCTGGGCGGCGTCAACGTCCTGAGCCACGGTAGACACCGAGTTGGCAATGGCATTGGCGACAGCGGCGGCACCGTCGGGGCTGGCGCCGGTCACGGACAGCGAAATGACACGAGTCGTGGTCTCGCTCGTAACGCTCACCTTGTAATCATCCAAGTTGGAAAGACCCAGCTCCTTAGCAGCACCGCTCTTGACGCTGTCGCTATCGAGCAACGTCGCGATATCGTTGGAGAGCATCTGGCTCGCCGACAGGTCGTTGTAGTAGCTCGTCTGGCTACCATCGGTCTTGGCGAGAATGTACATGCTCGTCGTGGCGGTGTAGGTGTTGTCCATCATGGTGAAGGACACGACGCCCATGGCGATCGCGCAGACCACCGGGAGAGCGATGACCAGCTTAAGGTGCTTTTTAAGCAGCTGGAACAGTTCGAGAAGGGTCATGCAGCTTGCCTTTCATTTCCCTAGTTCATATCGACAAAACTGCTAATATGATATCGCATCTTTTTGCCAAGTCCGAACTCTATACATAAGATACAGCGCTTACACCATTGTTGCGCAACATTAACGCCGCACCGGCAGCCCCGATGCGGCGTGAAATTCACATGTTTGCAGTACTGCTACACGAACTGCTCGTTCTGTTGCACGGGAAACGTCACCGTGATGGTGGTCCCCACCCCCAACTCGCTTGACATATCGAGCGAGGCGTGATGATACAGGGCGGCATGCTTGACGATTGCCAGACCCAGACCCGTTCCACCGCGCGCTTTAGAACGGCTCTTGTCAACGCGATAGAAACGCTCAAATACCTTACCCTGCTCCTCGGGCGCAATACCAATACCCGTATCGGCAACCGACAGATACGGGTGCCCATCGTCGTTGGTTCCGCACCGCAACGTCACCGTACCGCCGGGCCGGTTGTAGCGAATGGCGTTGCTCGCCAGGTTATAGATGAGCTCATCGATCAGGCGCGTTACGCCTTCGACGACCACAGGCTTGGTCTCATGGCCTATCGTCACATTTGCCTGGCGAGCGACCTGCTCAAGACGTTGCTCGACCGCGTAGATAGCACGCGAAAGCTCAATGGGCTCCGTGGAGCCAATGGGCACCGCCTCGCCATCGCTCGCACGCTCGGCCTCATCCAAGTTGGAAAGCGTGAGGATATCGTTGACGAGCGCCGCCAAACGGCCCGCCTCACGGTAGATGCGGCCGCCAAAGGTGCGCAGATCGTCCTCACCCTCGACCATGCCGTTCGCAATGAGCTCGGCATAGCCCGAGATTGCCGTAAGCGGGGTCTTGAGCTCATGGGTGATATTGGCCGTGAACTCGCGACGCATGCGGTCGTTATCGGCAAGCACCGCCATCTGGCGTTTAAGCTCCTGGCGCTGGGACTCAATACGCTCGAGCATGGGAACCATCTCGGCATAGGCATGCTCATAGCTACGGCGCGGATGGTCCAAATTGACCTCTTGCAGCGGCGCGATGATGGCACGGGATTCGCGGCGCGCAAGGAAAAACGAGAGCACCGCGCCCGCTGCCGCGATAAGCAGCATCGGCGCCACCAGCGAGAGCAAAATCGCCGCAATGCCAGGCTGGGCTTGCGCCAAACGAACAACCTGACCGTTATCAAGGGCCACGGCGCGATATAGCATAATCTCGTCGAGCGTGGTGCTCGAGCGCTCCGCAGAACCCGAGCCGTTCTCAAGGGCCTCAACCACCTCGAGACGATCGCCATGGTTGGGCAACATGGAAGGCGACGCCTCGTTGTCGTAGGCGACCGATCCGTCCTTATTGATCAGCGTGATGCGAAGGTCCTCGCGATCGAGGCTTCGCAAGAATGCGATGGGCTCCTGCTGCTCGTTTAAGGCAGCGGCAATAAGCTCGGTTTCCTGCGAAAGGTTGGCGCTCGTGGCATCTGCCAGGGTATTTTGCACAAAGAACGCGCCCAGCACCGTAAACGCCACGATAACCGCCATAGCGCAAAGAAAAATCGTCGCGAACACGCGATGCGACAGGGTGCGTTTTCCCTGGGGGGCTAAGACCACGAGTTACTCCTCCGATGCGCTAGCCGCGCTGTCGGCACCTTCGGCATCGTCAGCGGCAGAAGGCTCGGCCAGGCGATAACCCACGCCGCGCACCGTCTCGATGGCGCTCGCATGCTCGCCGAGCTTTTGGCGGAGCGTCTGCACATGCACGTCGACGGTGCGCGAACCGCCGTCGAAGTCCCAGCCCCATACGCTCTGCAGCAGCGACTCGCGGGTAAAGACCACGCCAGGTTTGCGCATGAGGTACTCGAGCAGGTCGAATTCGCGCAGCGTGAGCTTGAGCGGTTCACCGGCAACAGTCACTTCGCGGTGGCTGGGCGAAAGTACGATATCGCCCACGCTGAGCACATCGCTCGCCTGCTTGACCATGCCGCCGCGGCGCAGCAGCGCACGGCAGCGGCTAGCGAGTTCCATAAGCGAGAACGGCTTGGTCAGGTAATCGTCGGCACCGCCATCGAGCGCCATGACCTTGTCGAGCTCGGTGTCCTTGGCGGTGAGCATCATAATGGGCACCGTCGCCGTCAGGCGATCGGCACGCAGGCGACGCATAATCGCCAAGCCGTCGGTATCGGGCAGCATGATGTCGAGCAGCACGGCATCGGGCACCCGTCGCGCCACGGCGGCCTTAAACTCGCCATCGCACGAAAAGCCCTCGGCCTCGATTCCCTGCTTGCGCAGTGCGTAGACCGTCAAATCCCTGATGTTGTCATCGTCCTCGACGTAATAGATCATGTTGAACCCCTTTGCGGCCGGCATGACCGCATCTTAACCCTAAAGGCGCCTGTACTAGATGGTATCAGCCAAAACGGCCCGTCAAATAATCCGCCGTGCGCGGATCGGTCGGGTTTTTGAAGAGCTGGGCAGTGGGCGCATGCTCCACCAGCTCGCCCAACAAAAAGAACGCGACCGAGTCGGAGATGCGCGCGGCCTGCTGCATGTTGTGCGTGACGACCACCAGCGTGCAGGTCTCCTTGAGCTCGCAGGCCAGCTGCTCCACCACCAGCGTCGATACGGGGTCGAGCGCCGAGGTCGGCTCGTCCATCAGCAGAATGTCGGGCTGCACGGCCAACGCACGGGCGATGCACAGACGCTGCTGCTGACCGCCCGAAAGACCCAGACCCGATTCCTTGAGCTTGTCCTTGACCTCGTCCCACAGCGCGGCGCGGCGCAGGGAGTCCTCGACCAACTCGTCGAGCACAGCGCGGTCGCGCACTCCCATGCCGCGAGGACCGTAGGCGACGTTGTCGTAGATGCTCATGGGAAACGGATTGGGGCGTTGGAACACCATGCCCACGCGCTGGCGCAAGCGGCAGACATCGTAATCGCCCAGGATATTCTGGCCGTCGAGTGCAATCTTGCCTTCAATGCGGCAATCCTTGATGCCGTCGTTCATACGGTTAAAGCAGCGCAGCAGCGTCGACTTTCCACAGCCCGAAGGCCCGATGAACGAAGTAATCTGCTTGTCGCGAATTTTGATGTTCACGTCCTTGAGCGCATGATGGTCGCCGTAAAACAGGTCAAGGCCCTCAACATCGATGCGCGTCGGCGAGGCGGCAAGGTCCTGCGCCGTGGGGCGAGTCGCATCCCCAACTTCGCGCTCGTGCGCGGCCTCGGCCTGCGCCTCCATGAGTTCCTCAAGCTCTGTAGGCTCCATCGCCGCAGCAGCCGTCATACCGCATACCTCCACATCGATATCAATTCAGCAGTATCGATAGTAGAAATCGCGGCTCATACGCACGTGAGCGCATTGTCAAGTGTTTGTAAGGGCACCTTGACTATGCCGCCGGCAACTCGATGGTAAATATCGTGTGCTCGGGCGTCGATTCGCACGCGATCGTGCCGCCGTGCGCCGCAACGATCTCCTTGGCGATGGCAAGGCCAAGCCCGGCGCCACCGCGATTGGTCGCGCGCGCCGCATCCAGGCGATAGAACTTCTCAAAGATCACCTTGAGCTTAGCCGCCGGAATCGGATCACCCTGATTGATAAAACGAATTCGCACGCCACCGTCATCTTGGCACCCAGCCTCAATCGTGATGGTCGATCCTTCGTAGCTATAGGCGATGGCGTTTTTCATGATGTTGTTGAACACGCGAGCCATCTTGTCGCCATCTACGAGCACCGTCAGGTCCTCACGCACATCGACTTGGACATCTTTGTGCTGCTCGTTGAGAATGGGATAGAACTCATCGGCCACCTGCGCCAGTAGCAATCCCAGGTCGACGTAGCCGCGCGTGAGCACAATATCGTGGAAGTCAAAGCGCGTGATATCAAAGAACTCCTCAATAAGCGCGTCGAGTCGGTGCGCCTTGTCGAGCGCCACGCCCGTAAAGTGTGCGCGCTGCTCAACCGGCAGATCGGGCGCCTCCTGCAACAGCGAGAGGTAGCCCACCACGCTGGCAAGCGGCGTGCGCAGGTCATGCGCCAAGTATGTGACCAAATCGTCCTTGCGATGTGACTCGTCACGCAGGGCTTGCTGGACTTTGCGCTCGCGATCGCGCACGCGGTTGAGCACACCCTCGACCTCCAGGAAGTCGCCGTCGATATTGTCCCACGCGTCGGGATGATCGATCAGGCGATCCTGAATACGGGCGGCAAGCACGCGGTCAGAATGCTGCTCACCCTGCTCATAGCCCTGGTAGTACAGAGCGCGGCCGCAAAAGAACAAGACGCACACGGCAAGCGCTAGGACAAAGCCAAGCATGTTGAATACAAAGCCGGCATCGAACAGCACCGGTCCCTTAATGCCACCGAGTGCCACGGTGCCAATCGCCAGCGTCATGACCCACGCGGCACCGCCGATTACCACGCAACGACGCACGATTTCAAAGCGATCGATCAGCAAGAAGCCGATGAGTAGCACCGCCAAGATACCGGGGATGTTATCAATGCCGATCAGCAGCAGACTCAGCAAAAAGAGCAGTACCGTCGCGAGCGCGCGATTATCGACGACTGTCCTTACATATTCAAAGAGCCGATCGGGCACCTCGAACGCCTGCCTATCGTCTTTTGTCATATCAATATCCTCACAAGCGAAAAGCGTTATTCGATGATGTAGCCGACGCCCCAGACGTTTTTGATAAAACGCGGCTTCTGAGCGTCGTCACCAATCTTTTCGCGCAGGTGACGAATGTGCACCATCACCGTATTGTTGGAGCCGGGCATAAAGTCCTCGTTCCACACCGCGCGGAACAGGTCCTCCACGGGCACTACGCTGCCGCGATGCTCGGCCAGATACAGCAAGATGGAATACTCGATGGGCGTGAGGCGCACCGGCGCACCGTCCACCGTCACGGAGCGAGCGTCACGGTTGATCTCGAGGCCGTCGAGCTGGAGGGTCGGCAACTCGGTCGCCTGCGCGCGGCTACCATAGCTGGTGTAGCGACGCAACTGAGCATGAACGCGCGCGATGAGCTCCAGCGGGCGGAACGGCTTGACCACGTAATCGTCCGCGCCAAGCGAAAGGCCTTCGATCTTATCCTGCTGGGCATCGCGTGCCGTCAACATAATTACGGGATAGGTATGGCTGGCACGGATGGTACGCAGCAGCTCAAAGCCGTCGATATCGGGCAGCATGACATCGAGCAGTGCCAGGTCAAACTCTTGTTCCAGAATTGCCTTGGCCGCATCGGCCCCGCTGTAGGCGATCTGGACGTCAAAGCCCTCTTTTGTAAGGTAGATACCAACCAGGTCGGCGATGGCCTTCTCGTCATCAACTACCAGTATGCGCTCGTTCATGCGTGCTCCTCTCGTGCTCCATTATGCCCGAGGCGGCGCCCGCCACACACAACAAGCGCGGGCGATTAAGTCGTCCTTAAGCACCCTTGCGCCCATTCGAGCACGAATGCGGGCCATGCGCGCACGCAACGATCGTCGTCGCCGGCAAACGATATACTCTAGTGCCAGAAGAGACCATCCCGTCGAAAGCGAAATCTGTGAAGTCCCTCATCTCTTTTGCAAAACGCTCCGCCCAGCTTGCCGCCGGCTTTGCCTGCGCCATCGCCCTTGTTGCCGGCGTACCTGCTGTTGCCGGTGCCCAAGTGCTCACGACCGACGACGTCTGTGGCAAGACCGCCGACGTCCGCGGCATCACGACAGAAAACCTGCCCGATATCGAGGCAACTAATGCCCTTGTTATGGGCAAGGACGGCACCGTCTACTATGGACGCGGCGCCGATGAGCAGGTAAAAATTGCCTCGATCACCAAGGTCATGACCGCAATCCTGACCGTCGAAAACTGCAAGATGGACGAGAAGGTCACGGTGAGCAACGCTGCCGCCACCGTAGGCAACTCGACTGCCGGCCTGCTCGAAGGCGACGAGCTCACCGTGGAGCAGGCACTACGCGGCCTGATGATCCCCTCGGGCAACGACGCCGCCATCGTGCTTGCCGAGTACGTGGGCAAAAAGATCGACCCCAAGACCAAAGATGCCGAGGCAACCTTTGTGAAGGCCATGAACGAGCGCGCCAAAAAGCTCGGCTGCACCGGCACGGTCTTTGAGAACCCGCACGGTCTGGACTTTGATGAGTGGGCCGGCGACATGCACTCAACAGCACATGACGTGGCACTGATGATGCGGGAAGCCATGAAAAACGATACGATTCGTGAAGTCGTCGCGAGCGAGGATTCTTGGATTGAGGTCACGGGCGCCGATGGCTCAGACCATTCGCATTCCATGGACACGCACAACGTTTTGCTCGGTCAGGACGGAAACATTGGCGGTAAGACCGGCACCACCGACGACGCGGGCTACTGCTTTACGAGCGCCTACAACCGCGACGGCGACGAGATCTACACCGTCGTTTTGAACTCCACCACCACCGACCAGCGCTTTACCGATACCGCCACCCTTGCCAACTGGTACTATGGCCACAAGGCCACGGTCGCAATCGCCAACACGCAGGAGAAGACCGCCAACGGCAACCCGCTCATGGCGCGCATTAGCCAGACAGATTGGACGGACAAGACGATCGACGCCACGCTCGCCGACCCCGCCGCACAGGCAACGGTGTTCTCACTCGCTGGCGAAGTGACCGAAAAGGTTAGCTACGATGACCTTTCTGGCACGGTGCACGTGGGCGACAAGGTAGGCAGCGTTACGCTTAAGCAGGACGGCACCAAGATCGCCGTTATGGACCTGGTCGCCGACGAGGAAGGAACGGGGCCCAATCCCATCGAGTGGCTGCTCGTGAAGCTCGACCGCCTGGGCCGCCGCATCGACAACCGACCGCTCACAGCCGAGAGCGAGACCGTAGCCAAGGCTCCTGAGGTGTAGGGCCGAAGAACAATACGCTCACTGAAAGAAGGCATCCTTTCGGATGCCTTCTTTTTTAGGGTCCGAATCCCCAGCTAACGTGGTTCAACTAAAAAAGGGTCCCTTTCGGAACCCCTCTTTAAAGTCTTACTGGCGGAGAGCTGGGGATGTCCGGGCATGCTACGCATGCCCTCCGGCTTCAAAGCCTAGCGGCTTTTCGCCCACGGGCTACAAACGCATTCGCGTTTGCTTAACGCCCGTGCCCTCTCGGGTTCGAATCCCCAGCCTCCTTTCTCCGCACCAAAAAAGGGCCCCAGATGGGACCCTTCTTTCAATTCATACTGGCGGAGAGCTGGGGATTCGAACCCCAGATGCCCTTTTGGGGCATACTCGCTTAGCAGGCGAGCACCTTCGGCCTCTCGGTCAGCTCTCCGTAACAGCCGTTCTATAGTAACCAAACAGCCGAAGTTGGGCAAGGGGAAATTTTGAAGCGATTCCAATTTGCCAGTAGACGTCTCAGCCAATCATCTCAATCTGTAACAGTTACGGGCCGAATCTTCGTCCAGATGTTACAGATTTAGACAAACAGTCAGCGCCATCCGCAAATGTCTCAATCTGTAACAGTTATCGAGCAAATCGGCCCGTAAATGTTACAGATCAAGACAAACAATCCCTCAGGACACAACGTCTCAATCTGTAACACCTACAGATTGCCCCCTATCCCAGCGAGCGGTTGAGGGAGCCGGGTTCATCTTTGCCCATGGTGCGTCACATTTGAAAGATGCAGACGTGCGCCAAGAAAAAGAAGCCGTTATCGACGAGTTGCACGGCGGCATCCGCGAGTTGATTGGTCACGGCGGGCACCGGCGGCAGCTCAAGCCCAGCCCTGCGGATGGTCTCGACCGCGTCTTTATGCATCTCTACTCTGCCATCTGTTCAGTATAGTAATTCATACCTTAATTCGTTATAGTTTAATTAGTTATACCTTATCTATATGTAGGTGATGCAAATGCCGTCTTTTGTTGGGCGAGAGCGCGAGCTGTGCGAGCTCGATGCCGCCTACTCCAGCGATTCTTTTCAATTTGCCGTTGTCTATGGACGTCGCCGCGTTGGCAAGACAAGCCTGCTCAGAACATTTGTCGCCAATAAGCCAAAAGTTTGCTTTTTCACGGCGCTCGAAACAACTATTGGCGACAACGTTCGCCTGCTCAACAAGGCCCTTTCGGAAATCGACCCAGCCTTTGGCCTGATGACGCCTGAGCCAACGACAAACTCTATTTGCAACGCACTCACTGCTGCTTTCGAGATCGCTCAAAAGGAGCGTCTGGTTCTTGTTATCGATGAATATCCCTATCTGGCCGCCTGCTATCCGGGCATCTCGTCGTTCCTTCAGGTTCTCATCGACCAAAACCGTGAATCGAACAAGCTGTTCCTTATTCTGTGCGGGTCTTCAATGAGCTTTATGGAGCACCAGGTCATGGGCTATAAAAGCCCTCTATACGGACGCAGAACTCTGCAGATAAAGCTCAAGCCCTTTTCCATTTTCGATGCCAAGAAAATGCTTCCACAAGCCGATCCTCAAAAGCTTGTCGAGCTCTATGCGGCTGTGGGCGGCATCCCCTTGTATCTCAGCCAGTTCGATGATTCGGATTCAACGGCAGGCAATCTTGCAAAGCATGTTTTGCGTCAGGGCGCCTACTTGCATATCGAACCCGAAAACTACCTGCTTCAAGAGGTGCGGAATCCCGCCATTTACAACGCCGTAATTTCTGCGATTGCCAACGGCTACGTCAGGCCTAAGGAGATTGCCGATACCACTGGTCTCAACAGCCCGCAAGTATCCCAATTACTTGACGCCCTTGCCGAGCTTCAGCTTGTTGAGCGCGTAACGCCTCAAGTCCATGCCAAAAAACGTCAGGTTTTCTACCGCATCGGCGATAACCTCTTTCGTTTTTGGTACTACTTCATTCCCAAATACGCCGGCGCACTCGAAGTCGGACTCGAGGATAAAATTGCAAGCGCAATCGTTAAAACCGATTTACCGACATTCGTTGGGCCGGTATTCGAGGACATTTGTCGCCAATGGTTAGCTCAACAAGTGGCCAACGGCAACCTGGACATTCTGTTTAAAGGAATCGGAACGTGGTGGGGCACCAATCCTCAAACAAAGCAGCAGGAAGAAATCGACATCGTGTTCGAAAGTATCGATAACGGGCTCATCGTCGGCGAATGTAAATGGCGAAATGAGGCTGTGGACGCCGACGTGCTCGATACACTCCTACGCCGCGGTACCCTTTTGGGCGAGCGTATCGAGCAGTACTACTTGTTCTCAAAGGAAGGATTTACCGACAACTGCCGCCAACGCGCCGCTGCGATAGGCAATGTCGAGCTTGTTACGCTCAAAGAGATGCTGGGGTGATAGCCGCACGGCTCAGCCTGACTTCACCCCAGCGAGCGGTTGAGGGAGCCGAGTTCGTCGTTGCCCATGGTGCGCCACATTTGATAGATGCAGCCGCGCGCCAAGAAAAAGAAGCCGTTATCGACCAGCTGCACGGCGGCATCCGCGAGTTGATTGGTCACGGCGGGCACCGGCGGCAGCTCAAGACCTGCCTTGCGGATGGTCTCGACAGCCTCCTCAAACGTGGGCGGTTTGATGACGCCCATCTCGTTCATAAGGCCCTGCATTTCCTCCTGCGCACTGCCGCCCGATTCCTCGCCGCGCGGCACCAGGCGATAACATGCCAGCGCCAGCTCGAGCTGGTCGCAGTTCCAGTAGGCGAATGCTAGGCGATAGAACAGGTAGCCGATCGAAGGCCGGTCGCTGGCAATGCGCAGGCCGTGGCGCGCTACCTCGATAATCTCGTCATAGCGCTCCAGGCGTGCTAGCACGTTGATCAGAGCAAAGTGAGACTGCATGGACGAGCGTGCCAAATCGTAGAGACGACGCACCTCGGGCAGTGCACGCTCAAAGTCCTCTTGTTCGGCGTAAAAGCTGCAGATCTCGTGCTGGGCAAAATACAGCGCATCGGGAGCGCGAAGGATACGCACGGAACGATCCTCCTCCATCACCGGCAGCACCATGCGCACCAGCTGGTTGTCGCAGAACTGGGTCTGCACCGGTCCCGTCGCCAAAAGCTCAGCAACAGTACACTTGGCTTCCAGTTCCTCGACAAGGCGAGAAAAGCCCTCGAAAGCACCAGCTCGATCAACTTTGGATTGCTCGCGCAGCTCGACGACGCGGGCGACATACGGATCGTTGTCCTCCTCCATGACCTCAAGCTCGTCAGCCGTATCAGCGAGCAGTAAATCGCGAAGCGCAGGCGGCAATGGACGATGGTCATCACGTGGTCGGGCGTGAACTTCTGCAGGCTCAATCGTGTCCGGCGCATCTGCCTCATACGCCTCAAGCACACGCTTGCACGGCATATCGTCCATGTCCATGCTCTCAAGATCCTTGGCGACAGAAACGCAATCGGCCAGATAAGCCGCACGGCCAAAGGAGTACGTTTCAATAACGCACTCGCCTTGCTCGCCGTCGGGAGCCGCAATCTGCACGTAGCAGCGCGTAATGCGAGCACCCGAAGCAAAGCAAGCCGCCGCGAGTGTAAGCGCAATACGCGCATCGTGCTCAGTGGCCCATGCTGTGCGCTTAGGCTCATCTACCTCGCGCCAGGCGTCATCTTGAGCATCGTATTCGCGCTGCGGCATAGCATCGACAACCGTGCGGCCAAATCGCACCAGCATGATGCCCTCGGCGACGTTCACTCGATAGGTATAGTCGAGCCGCGTGACCACGTTGAGCGCTTCTACGATACGTGCAAAGCGGGTGCGAACGTCCCACTCACCACCCGGCTGGCACGCAACCGTCCCCGGCTTGGCCCACGGGTTGTCGTTCGACAGCGTTTCGAGCAGGCGGGGAACGTCGTTTGTCGTCTTGCTGATATGCCATAGGTCAAAGAGCGAGCAGCCCTCAAAGCTTGGCGACGAGGCAACGGGGCCCAACCCTGCCCCAATACGCTCAAGGATGCCCGATAGGCGGTTCAGGCGGCACTCGACGGCAAACAGGGTATCGATCTCGTCCTGGTCCAGCAGGCTACGGTCAAAATTGAGATAGAAGAGCCTCGAGTGATCGATGCGCGCCAGGCTCATTTCGGTTTTGGCCGCAATGCTGCGCAGGCGAAGCAGATTAACTTCGCCCATCAAAGCGGCGGCATAGCGCTCAATACCACTTGGATTATCTGTATGGTCAATGCGGTAGAGCAACGTTTCGATTGCATCGGGCAGCGGCGTGGAATCAAAACCCAGCAGTACCTCAACCGGCTCGGGGAGTTTTACAAGTTTGATCTTGTCGACGGCATTTTTCATGCCCTCGTCGAGGCCGTCACCGTCTGCCGTGCCTGAGACAGCGTTTTCAGAATCGGCAAATATCACGTAACGCAAGAACATCGAGGACATGAACTCGCCGTAGCGAAGGCTGCGCGTCGAATTCCACGTCTCGCGATCGGATTGCTCGCGCATGGTGCCTTCGGGAGAGCCGATGACTCGCGCCCGGGAATGCATCGTCCCATCGGCGCCCCTGACCGCAATCTCGCCGATGCTCGAATCGGACTCGTCAAGAATCAGTTGCATGTCGGGATCGTCGGGCAGCGATGCCTCGTTAACGGGACGGTCCACCTTATAGACCTCACCCGAAACGCTCACGTAGCCCAAAAGCGACACGTGGCTTTTGCCGACGAATTCGACGACATAGCATGATTCATGTGGGTCCTCGCCAAAGAGCTTCCAAACCACGCCATACGAGCGTCCCGCAGGCTGCTCGGGCATGGCCGGAAAGCGCTTTTTGGGATCGAGAAACCTGAGCTTGTATGTCGGACGCTCTGCCACGAAATATCACCCTGATCGGTCGTCTAAAGAAAGAGCGCGCCACGGGCTCACCAAGGCGCATACACGAAATCTTACACGAGTCGATGAGAAATAGTCCCCTTTGACCGAGGTTCGAATCCATGCGACGCCTGCCCAAAAGAAAAGCCCCCGTTGCCGGAGGCTTTCAATTTCAATTGGTGCGGCGTATAGGATTCCGCGCATCCGCTGCGCGGATCCGCACCGGCTTCGCCCGCCTGCCGGCGGACTCGCCCGCTCGCTAAAAACGCTCCGCGTTTTCTTGACGCCCGCGCCTCGACCGAGGTTCGAATCCATGCAGTGTTTACGTAAAAGAAAAGCCCCCGTTGCCGGGAGCTTTAATCTCAAATGGTGCGGCGTATAGGATTCGAACCTATGACGTTCTGATTCGTAGTCAGACCCTCTATCCAGCTGAGGTAACGCCGCGACTTGTTGATTATTATGCACATGGACTGAATAATGGTCAAGCGTTTTTTCAAAAAAAGTTATTGAATTTGATTTTTAATCATTTGATGCAGTCGATCGACTCGATACTTTCAAACACGGCGAAAGCAACTCCTCAAGTATGTCGACATATAAGAAAAGCCTCCGTTACCGGAGGCTTTAAAGTTCAGTTGGTGCGGCGTATAGGATTCGAACCTATGACGTTCTGATTCGTAGTCAGACCCTCTATCCAGCTGAGGTAACGCCGCAACGCACGGATTATTATGCACGCGAGCCCCCGATGGGTCAAGCGACAATTAGAAAAAATTTTACGGAGTGATAATTAAGTTGTTCGTGCCTCGACCGAGGTTCGAATCCATGCGGTGTTGCCATAAAAGAAAAGCCCCCGTTGCCGGAGGCTTTCAATTTCAATTGGTGCGGCGTATAGGATTCGAACCTATGACGTTCTGATTCGTAGTCAGACCCTCTATCCAGCTGAGGTAACGCCGCAGCGCAAAACATATAAAACCACTTTAGCTTATTGGAGTCAAGCACAATCTCAAACTTTTTTGTGGAACGCAGTTTTGTCATGCTGCTCCGCATATACCGTCGTTCCCCGTACGATCGATTGGCTTTTCGATCACGTCAAACTTAGCATCAAGTTCCCTCAGGAGCGATCTCACCCGCTGGGCACAATCATAATCGGCAAACGAGATACTCAACATGCGAGCAACCTGGTTAGATGTCCGGACCCCATAGAAATGCTCAAGCGCCACAAGCCCCTCGTGCGCCACAAAGGTCTCGACCGCATGCGGCGACTCCTCATAGCACCATTGCGTCAATGGTCCCTCACTCGTCTGCCGAACCACCAAGCCACCCATACCCGACGGCTCGCACGTTACCAGCAGCTGCTCCCCGCCCTCATCGCTCTGGAACAAAACAACCCGCTCGTCGAACAGCTCCATCACATCCCCTTTCTCTTGCTCTTAGTTAGCAAAAGCATAGCAGGTAGATGCATGTATACAGAACGTCTGTTCGTGTGTTTTCTATCGAGCTGTCCTCACGGCATGGTATAGCCGTACACAAAAAGGGCGCCCCTAAAAGGAGCGCCCTCGCAAATCGCCTATGCAGCTAGTTTACGCGACCGGCTCGATCTTCTCGAGGCCGCCCATGTAGGGACGCAGAACCTCGGGGATCGTGATGGTGCCGTCGGCGTTCTGGTAGTTCTCCAGAATGGCAGCCATGGTACGACCAGCCGGCAGGCCGGAACCGTTAAGGGTGTGCAGGTAGCGCGAACCCTTGAAGTTCTCGGGGTCGCGATACTTGATGTTGGCACGACGGGCCTGGAAGTCGCCGCAATTGGAGCAGGAGCTGATCTCCTTGTAGGCGTTGTAGCTCGGCAGCCAAACCTCGATGTCGTAGGTCTGACGGGCAGAGAAGCCCAGGTCGCCGGTGCACAGGCTAATCACGCGATACGGCAGGCCCAGCTGCTGCAGCAGGTACTCGGCCTCGGCGGTCATGCTCTCGAGCTCCTCGTCGGACTCCTCCGGCTTGGCAAACTTAACCATCTCGACCTTGTCGAACTCGTGCTGGCGAATGATGCCGCGGGTGTCGCGACCGGCGGAACCGGCCTCCTCGCGGAAGCAGGGGGTGAAGGCAGTGTAGCGGCGAGGCAGAGTGTCGGCGTCCAGAACCTCACCGGCATGCAGGTTAGTCAGTACGACCTCGGCGGTAGGGATCAGGAAGTTGTCGCCCGAGACGTGATAGGCGTCGTCCTCAAACTTGGGCAGCTGGCCCGTACCGAACATGGTCTGACGCTTGACGACGATGGGCGGCCACCACTCCTTGAAGCCACGGCTCGTGTGCGTGTCCAGGAAGAAGTTGATAAGGGCGCGCTCCAGGCGGGCGCCGGCGCCACCGAGAACGGTGAAGCGGCTGCCGGAGAGCTTGTTGCCACGCTCGAAGTCGAGGATGTCCAGATCGGTGCCCAGATCCCAGTGCGGCTTAAAGTCGAAGTCGAACTCGCGCGGGGTGCCCCAGCGGCGACGCTCGATGTTCTCGTCCTCGTCCTTACCGTACGGGGTGGCCTCGCACGGAATGTTGGGCAGGTGAGACATGAAGTCGTACTGCTCCTGCTCAAGAGCGGTACGGCGCTCGGCCAGACCGTCGATCTTCTCGTTGACGGCGCGCACGGCCTCCTTGGCGGCCTCGGCCTCGTCCTTCTTGCCCTCCTTCATCAGGGCGCCAATCTTCTTGGACTCGGCGTTACGCGTGGCCTGGAGCTCCTCAACCTCGGTGATGACGGCACGGCGCTCGTCGTCGAGTTCAAAGAACTTCTCGCGATCCCAAGACGTCTGGCGATTTGCCATGGCGGTATCGATGGCATCGGGGTTCTCGCGAACAAACTTGATATCAAGCATTAGATCCTCCGGCGATATACATTCCATTTAGGTTGCAACCTTGTACATGTATGGGCAAGTATATACTTATGAGCGTTTACGACCCAACCCAACTACGCAAGAAGGCACCCAATGGACGCAGTTTTTTCCTTTTTGTTTGGCACCCGCACCGGTTTTGCCATCCTTTTCGCCGGCGGCATCCTGCTATTTGCGATTCTTGCCTTTGTAATGGAGAAGCGCACCCATAAGATGTACGTCGACCGCGGCCCCAAGTCCGAGGACGAAGAAGACAGCTTCTGGGACTAACCGACCAAAAAGGGACAGGTTTATTTTGGTCGGTTTTATCTGGGCAAACGCAAGCGCCTCGCAACTGGAATTGAGCCAGTTGCGAGGCGCTTTTCGTACATACGACAAAACCGCAGGAAAAACCTGCCAAAATAAACCTATCCCTTTTTGATCAGCTTACTGGAGAGTAGCGTCGATGGCCTTGACGAGGGCGCTGCGCATGCCGGCGTCCTCGAGCGCGACGACGCCCTTGATGGTGGCACCGCCGGGCGAGCACACGGCATCCTTCATCGCTGCGGGATGCTGACCGGTTGCAAGCTGCAGCTTTGCCGTACCCAGCACCATCTGGCTCACAATGCGATAGGCATCGGCGCGCGGAATACCGTGTTTGACGGCCGCATCGCCCAGAGCCTCGATCGCCATGGCGACAAACGCCGGGGCGCAACCGCCCACGGTACCGCCCACAAACAGCAGACTCGAATCGAGCTCGACCACCGTGCCAAGCTTTCCGAGCAGACCGAGCATCGTGGCACGCTGCCCATCGCTAAGCGTGGAAGCCTTCTCGCAGGCGATAACGCCCTCGCCCACCGAAACCGGCGTGTTGGGCACCGTCGAGATATGAGCGACACCTGGCAGGACCTGTTCCCACTTGGCACTATCCCAGGTCCAGGCGACCGAAAGGACGACCTTGTCGGCAAGTGCGTCCTTGAGTGGAGCGAAGACCTTCTCGATCATGTACGGCTTGACCGCCGCAACCACGATATCGGACGCGGCAACAACCTCCGCCGCATCATGGCAGGCAGCCATGCCCCGCGCCTCGCAACGCTCGACCAGAGCATCGTAACGGCCTGCGCAGGCGCACATGTCGCCCGCGGCCACGCCGGCGGCAATCCAGCCATCGGCCATAGCGCTCGCCATATTCCCAAAACCGACAAATCCGATCTTCATATCACACAGTCCTCTCAGATGCGTTCCTCAAAACGAAAGCCATTGTCCCACTCTATTGTTTCGTATTGCCGACCTACTTGTGATACGGCTCGCCACGGCTAATCTTGCAGGCGCGGTAGATCTGCTCCAGCAGCACCACGCGCGCCAGGTTGTGCGGCAAGGTAATGCGTCCAAAGCTGAGCATCTCGTCGGCGCGGGTGCGCACGGCATCGCTCACGCCGTCCGATCCGCCGATTACAAAAGCGATGTCGCTGTTACCTCTCAGCATGAGGTCATCGAGACGGGTCGAGAGCTCCTCGCTCGAACGCTCCTTGCCCTTAATGGCCAGCAAGATCACATGCGCTCGAGGCGGCAGAGCGGCAAGAATCGCCGCCCCCTCCTTGTCGCGCGCGGCATCCACGCCGCCCGCCTTGGCCGGATCGATATCGGCAACCTCGCGCATATCCACCTTGGCATAGGCGCCCAGGCGTTTGGTGTATTCGGCGCACGCGTCCTTCCAAAAGCGCTCTTTGAGCTTGCCAACGCAAACAACAGTATATTTCACGCGCGTCTACTCCTTCGATTCGTTCTGAACTTTGCCGGCGGTCAGCATCTGCTCGAACATCGAGGCCGACTGTGAGAAATCACTCGGCAGCACGACCGTCGAGGTTTTGCCCGTGCGAGCGAACTCCGTCATCATCTCGGACCACTGTGTAAACATGAACAGCTGGTTGGCCTCATCGTTGCCGACGCCCGTCTCCTGGATGATCTCGAGCGAATCTTTGATGCCCAGCGCAATGGCCTTGCGCTGGTTGGCGATGCCCTCGCCCGCCTTTTCCATTGCCTCGGCCTCGGCGGTCGCCTCGGTAACGCGCTTGATGCGATCGGCCTCGGCGAGCTCCTGCGCAGCGGCGCGCTTTCGCTGGGCGGCGTTGATGTCGTTCATGGAGTTCTCGACCTCGGTCGGCAGCGCGATCTTGGTGATTAGTGTCGACACGAGGGTGAAGCCGTAGGCGGCCATTTGCTCGGACACGGTGGCGTTGACGTCCTTGGCGATATCGTCTTTTTTGGCAAAGACCTCATCGAGCGTGTAGACGGGGATGGAAGAGCGCAGGGCATCGGTGATGAAGTCACGCATTTGGTCGACGGGCTCCTGCAGCATGTAGTAGCTCTTGTAGATGCCCGAATCTGCCGGGCCGGCGCCCATGTCATAGCTCACGTGGTACTGAGCAGAGACCTCAAGACCGATAGTCACGTTGTCCTGGGTCTTAACGTCGATGCCAAAACCGTTTTTCATGGTGCGCAGACTCACCGTAGCGGCTTTGCGGTCGATCACGGGCACCTTCATGTGGAAGCCAGCGTTGACGATGCGATTGAACTTGCCCAGGCGCTCGATGATCACAGCATGCTGCTGTTCAACGACGTAGCAGGCGTTGGGGAGCAGCAGCAACAGGATGATGATGGGAATCAAAAGGCTGGTAAGGGCGGCGATGATACCGGAAAACAGCATGGTCTCTCCTCTGATAGGCACACGTTGGCATTAGGATACCCGTCCAAGGAGATCGTGCATAACAAAAAAGCCCCCATTGCTGGGAGCTCTTTCATTCAATGGTGCGGGCGAAAGGACGTCCGCGTATCCGCTGCGCGGATCCGCACCGGCTTCGCCCGCCTGCCGGCGGACTCGCCAGCTCGCTAAAAACGCTCCGCGTTTTCTTGACGCTCGCTCCTTCGCAGGTTCAAGTCCCCGCGATGGGCCCATAACAAAAAAGCTCCCATTGCTGGGAGCTCTTTCATTTAATGGTGCGGGCGAAAGGACTTGAACCTTCATGGGGTTGCCCCCATACGGACCTGAACCGTACGCGTCTGCCAATTCCGCCACGCCCGCGTGCAGGAATTAGAATAACGGAGCGCCACCGCGAACGCAAGAACTATTTTTGAAAAAGTTTGCAGGCGTTTTCCCAGGCGGCTCGAGCGATTGCTTCGGCGTCCTCGCCGGTACGATCGACGCGGTCGTTGACCAGCGCGTTTGCCGTAATGGAAATCATTGCAGGCTCGCACTCAAGACCGCGAATGGGCTCCGGCGCCATATAGGGACAATCCGTCTCGAACAAAATACGATCGAGCGGAGTCGCCGCGAATGCCTCGCGCACGTCGTCGTTGCGCTTAAAGGTAGCCGCGCCGCCATAGGCGATGTAACAACCCAAATCCACAAAGCGCTCCATCGTGGCTCGGTCCTCGCCAAAGCAGTGCAGCACGCAACCGGCCTGGGGCACGCCGACCTCGCGCAACACGTTGTAGGCGTCCACATGCGAGGTGCGCTCCTCGTCCGTGTCCTCATGACGCAGATGCAGCTCTACCGGCACATTGCGGCGTACGGCAACCTCGAGTTGGCGCGCCATACAGTCGATCTGCACGTCGTGGGGCGCCGGCGCGATGTCGTCGTCGTAATCCATGTGGTAGTCCAAACCGATCTCGCCAATGCCAATGCATAGGGGATCATCGAGCGCAGTCGCAATCTGGGCATGGATGTTATCGGTGTAGTCGGGCGCGCCATACGGATGCACGCCGGCGAGATACTTGACCTGCGGAATATCCCGCATCGGCAGGATCTCGCGAACCAGCCAGTCGCTATAGTCCGCCACGCTGCGCTTATCGGCAATGGGGTCGAAGACCGTCACCAACAGGTCGACGCCCGCGGCTTTGGCGCGCACGAGCGTCTCGGGCACTTCTTTGCCCCAAAACGAAAGCAGATGCGCATGCGTGTCGGCAAGCGGCGCCAGCGGCACCGGGCAGGCCACCGTTTTCTTCTTTTTGGTAAACGTCACGCGTTCGACATTAGGCGTCATGGGAAAGCTCCCGAGCCAAGTGCACAAAGGTGGCGACGTCGAGCGTCTCGGCGCGCGTGGTAGGTGCGATATCACAGGCCTCAAAGGCGGCGTCGAGCGCGTCCTTGGCAAAGCCATTGGCGCTCATGGAGTTGCGGATCGTCTTGCGGCGCTGAGCAAACGCGGCGTCGATCACACGGGCCACAAACTCGCGGTCGATGCCCTCGGGTACCACGCCGTCAACGCGATCGATGCGTACTACGGCAGAATCCACATGCGGCGCCGGCATAAAGCAGCGCGACGGCACTTCAAAGCGCCCCGTCACCTGCGCATACAGGCCGAGCTTTGCCGTGTAGCCGCCATAGGTCTTGTTGCCCGGCGTTGCGGCAATACGATCTGCAACTTCCTTTTGCACCATGACGACAGCACGCTTAAGCGCGGGCATCGTCTGGAAGAACTGAAGGATGATCGTCGCCGCCACGTTATAGGGCAGATTCGCGACAAACACCGTGGGTTCACCACCGGCAGCCTGCTCAATCTGTTCCGGCGTCACCTTGAGCGCATCGCCCATGATAAAGCGGAAGTTGGCATAGTCGGCGGCGTGGGCGTCGAGCACCGGCTCAAGCTCAGGATCGGCCTCAATCGACGTGACGCACGCCGCCTCCTGCAGCAACGCAAGTGTCAGCGTGCCGCAACCCGGGCCGACCTCGAGCACGCGCTCATCGCCCGCAAGCTCAGCGAGCTCACAGATACGTTCGATCACATGGTTGTCGATCAGGAAGTTTTGGCCCAGGCGATGCTTGGTCGCAAGGCCAAACTCCTCCAGCAGCTCCCTCGTTGCCGTGGGGTTTGCCAAAGGTGAAGTTGTCATGGTTGCCTCCTTAACATGGTGGCTGCATCGTAAAGCAAAAGGGCATGGGCCGTTGCGGCCATGCCCTTACATCTAAACAGCAAATTGCCGATATGGCGCGCGGCGTCTTAGCCCAGACGCGGGAACAGCGGCTCGCCCTTCTCGACGGGCTGACCGCCGGCAAGCAGGCCCCAAGTGCAGATGCCCTTGAGGTCGTCGCTCGTGGCCTCGTCCTCGCAGGACAGGCGACGCAGAGCCTCGGCAGAAGTCTGGGGCATGAGCGGCATCAGCAGGTGAGCGGCGATGCGGATGGCCTCGAGCAGGTTGTAGATCACAAACGCCAGCTCGTCAGCCTTGGCCTCGTCCTTGGCAAGCGCCCAAGGCTCGGAGTCCTCGATGTAGTGGTTGGCGGCATGGATGAGCTCCATGACCTCGTCCTTAGCTCCACCGTAATCGAGTACGTCCATCTTGGCCATGTAGCGATCGACCAGGCCGTCGGCAATCTTTGCCAGCGGGTTGTCGAACGCATCGAACGATGCAGGCTTGGCAGGTGCGCAGCCGTCAAAGTACTTGCCGCTCATGTTGAGCGAACGCGAGATGAGGTTGCCCCAGCTGTTGGCCAGGTCGGCGTTGTAGACCTGCTCCATGCGCTCGAAGCTGATGGCGCCGTCGGTGCCGGGCACCACGTCGGTCATAAAGTAATAGCGATAGCCCTCGACGCCCAGCATGTCGATAACATCCTGCGGAGCGATGGCGTTGCCGCGGCTCTTGGACATCTTCTCGGCCTTGCCGGTCTCGGCATTGCGCACGGTCAGGAAGCCGTGGGCAAAGACGTGCTCGGGCAGGGCCTCGCCGATGGCCATGAGCATGGCCGGCCAAATGACGCAGTGGAAGCGGATGATGTCCTTGCCAACGATGTGGAACTGCGCGGGCCAGCGATAGGCCAGCTCGGCACGGGCCTCGTCGGTGTCGACACCGTAACCGACGGCAGTCATATAGTTGAGCAGCGCGTCGAACCACACGTAGGTCACGTGGCCCTCGTCGAACGGGACCTGAATGCCCCAGTCAAAGCTCGTACGGCTCACGGAAAGGTCGTTGAGGCCGCCTTCGACAAAGCTGCGAACCTCGTTCATGCGGAACGCAGGCTCGACAAAGTCGGGGTGCTCGTCATAGAGCTTGAGCAGCTTGTCCTGGAACGCAGAGAGCTTAAAGAAGTAGGACTCCTCCTGCACGCGCTCGAGCGGACGGTGGCAGTCGGGGCACAAGTGCTGGCCGACGCTGCCGTACTCTTCGTCACCTTTCTGGACCTGCGTATCGGTAAAGTAGGTCTCGTCGGGCACGCAATACCAGCCGTCATAACTGCCCTTATACAGGTAGCCGGACTCCTTCATGCGCTCCCACAGATACTGCACCGCATGATGCTGGCGCGGCTCGGTAGTACGGATGAAGTCGTCGTTGGAGATCTCGAGCTTGCTCCAAAGCTCCTTGAAGTGCGGGGCCTGGCTGTCGGTCCACTCCTGCGGCGTCATGTTGTGCTTGGCTGCAGCCTCGGCGACCTTCTCGCCGTGCTCGTCCATGCCAGTCAGAAACTTGACGTTATAGCCGGCGGAGCGGCGATAGCGAGCCTGAACGTCGGCGATGATGGTGGAATACGCCGTGCCCAGGTGCGGATCGGCGTTGACGTAGTAGATGGGCGTCGTGATAAAGAACGAAGGCTTGCTTTGATCCATGGGGTTTGTCCTCCAGAAAAACGTTGCATACAGGGGATGATTCTAGCGCAAGGGCTGGATATCCTCCATCTATTGCATATCGAGCACCATGGCATAGACATCGCGCTTGCGGCGCGAGTACTTCTGCGACAGGCGCTTTGCCACCGCGGAGGCGGGCTCCCCCTCCTCGAGCGCGGCACGGATGTCGTCGCGCAGGGCTTCGTCGGGGTCTACCGTTGCGGCTCCAACCGGCGCGATACCGGCCTCCTCGTCCTCACTCGGCGGCGCGATGACCAGCGCGATCTCGCCCTTTACCTCGCCACGGGCACGCAGCTCCTCGGCAAGCTGGGCGGCAGATCCGCGCAGGACCTCCTCGTGCAGTTTGGTGAGCTCGCGGCAGACGGCGACATCGCGCTGGGGAAAGACCTCGGCCACGGCCTCGAGCGTCGCGACGATGCGATGTGGAGACTCGTAGAAGATGAGCGCGCCGGGGACGACGGCAAGGCGCTGTAGTCGGCGCACGCGGTCGCCGTGCTTGCGACCCAAAAAGCCTTCGAAGAAGAAATGTTCGCAGGGAATACCGGACGATACGAGCGCCGTGACGCAAGCAGAGGGGCCGGGAACAACTTCGACAGGCACATCCGCCTCGCGCGCCGCCTCGACCAGCGCCTGGCCGGGATCGGACACACTCGGCATACCGGCGTCCGAGGCAAAGGCGAGGGTCTCTCCCGCCAGCAGGCGGTCGACCAGGCCGGCTGCGCGACTTGCGATCACGTTCTCGTCGCAACGAACGAGCGGCTTGGAGATGCCTAGGTGCATCAGCAACTTTGAGGTCACACGCGTGTCCTCGCAGCAGACAGCGTCGGCGGCGGCAAATGCCTCGCCGACACGCGGAGACAGGTCGCCCAGGTTACCGATGGGCGTACCGACCACATAAAGTTTGCCCGTGCGGGCGCTGTTTTGCGTCATATCAACCTATTCAATCATGCCGCGCTCGAGCGTGCCGAGTGCCGCGCGGGCGTCCCATGCTGCAATGCGCTTCTCGGTCTTCCACGTTTGGAAGAACCAGCCAGCCGCCGGCGCAAACGATGCCAGCTGGTTGGCGATAAACACGCGCTCGTAGGCATTGCGGCCCTCGGGCGTAACCGACGAGTTGGCAAAAATAGCTGCACCCGACCATTCGCCCACCAAAACGGGGAACCCAGTCGAAATCGCTTCTTTGAGCTCACGCTTGTTACGCGAAATCGCCGTCGTCAGCCCGCGGGGGCTTGTGATGTCAAGCGCATACTCGTCGCGGTAATGGTACAGGTGAAGGTCCATGTAGACGTTCTTGTACTTGGCACCGCGCATAAAGTGCTTCCACTCGCCAGGGTGTCCCGAAGAGGAAAAGACGACAATCTTGTCCTCGGGCATATACGAACGAACGAGCTCGTACGCGTCACGATAGAAGTTGCGCAGGTAGTGCGCCGGAATGCCGTCCGTCACGGTAAAGAGGCTCTTGCGTACACTCATCTGCGGCGTATCCAACAGCTCGATGCCCAGCAGGCTCTCGGCCTCACCATAGCGATCGGCCAGGCGCTCGAGTACATCGAGCGCAACGTGACGGCCATTGGTGGACGAATGCCACTCAGCGACGACTTCCGGCGTCGTGGGCGAATCGTTGGAATCGCCCTGACCGCCGGGTACAGTCGCCAGATCGAGCAGTACGCGGATGTTGTACTTGGCGGCCCACTCAATAGCACGGTCGATATAATCGACGACCGAGATGTAGGAAGCGTCGGACTCCTGCGAGCCAAAGGCATACCACGGCACCGGCAGGCGCACGGCGTTGAGACCGATCTGCGCCATACGACGAAAATCGTCCTCGCTCACAAACGTCTCGTAATGGCGACGCATGCGCTCGTTATAGGCAGCGGTGCCCATTGCCTCTTGCAGCTCCGCCGCGTTGGATGCACCGGTCGCCGCATACAGCGACGGGGTCACCCAGGGCTCGGGAATAAACCAGCCAGAGAGATTAACGCCGAGAATCCTCTCCATCACGGCCCCCTTCGAATCGCGCAGGTCGAACCTGCATCGTATTGCATAGGAAAAGTATCGTTTTGAGTATACCCGCGCGTGCGGACAGGCGACCGAACGGTCTACAAAGTGGCGCAAAAGTGGGAGGAATGTCTGGGCAGGCGGGGGCCACATGCCCCATAAAAGAAAAGGACCCCTTTGCAGAGGTCCTAGTCAATTCAAGGTGGCGGGGAAGGGAATCGCGTCCGCGCGCTGCGCGGACGGACCGCTGCGGCGCTTCGCGCCTTGCGAGCTCCGCTGGCAAACGCTCACGCGTTTACTCAGCTCCGCGCCCTCACAGGGTTCGATTCCGCGTGAGAACCACATAAAAGAAAAGGACCCCTTTGCAGAGGTCCTAGTCAATTCAAGGTGGCGGGGAAGGGAATCGAACCCCTGACACGAGGATTTTCAGTCCTCTGCTCTACCAACTGAGCTACCCAGCCATTTGAGGTGTGCCTTGTTTCAAGGCTTGATTAGTATAACCAAGGACGCGCTCCGGTCAACCGAGAATTTTAAAAAAGTTTTTGAGCGCGACATCGACCACGACCTCGATTCTATAGAACGGCACGTCAGAAGCATCAACCCGCCGCAAGAAGTTTTTCACTCAGGGCCGCGCGGGCAAACTCGCTTGGCGTCATTCCCTCGGCAGCCGCCCGTCGACGAATAGCTTCCTTCATTCCCAGAGGAATCTTGACCGATAGCGTTGCCGTTCCCTCACCTGAGAGTGGGGGCCGTCCATGCACGATCCCACCAACGGTGTGTTCGCCATCCGGAAACTCTCCGCGCTCGTACGACTCACACCACGCGTCAATCATTTCATCCGTTACAACCTGACCATTAGCGGTCGTATATGTCTTGCCCATCATCGACCCCTTTGCCGAGCTCGCTCGATCTCTTGCCAGAATTTCTTCTGAACCGGAGACAAGGCATGAATAATGAGCCACCCGCGAATAAGTTCGACCGCAACGAGCTCCACGCTCCGTCCGTCCGGAAGCCATCCAATCGCAAGCCATCTCGGCGGCTCGTCTTCCGACTCGCGGCGAATACACTCAGTAACCGCGAGCCAGGCACCAAGCACCTGTTTTTCCGTCAGGTGCTTTTTAGCGTTGGGATGGATCTCGACATCCATGCATCTCCTCCTCCATCTTACCCAATTTCGTATGACGAAAGTCCACTGTCGCTAATTCTTATGCCGGCACGCGTTGGAGAGCAGGGGGCGAAACAATGATTGAAGGGCGCTCGAGTGCCGCCCAGGCGCCGGGGCAGGAGCACATGTGCCAGGGACGTACGTTTTCGTAGCACACGAGGACATTGCTATTGCGATCGATAAAGGCGATGTCGATGGGATAGGCCATAAAGCAGGTGTGAACCGAGGAGCAGCGCGGAAACGCCATGACAAGCGGCAGTCCGCTGGCGGCAATCGGCCGCCGTCCCAGCATGCCGCGCAGACGCACGGTAAACGACTCCGCCACCACAAACTCGGCCGGCGTCCAGCCCAACATGTTGAGCGCCCGCGCGTAGGCGATATAGGACGAGGCCGCACTCACATGACCACCCCCGGACGCCACGGATCGACCGTCACCGCGCGTTCATGCGTGAGCACGGCCGGCGCCCCCAGGGAAACGCCGGCGATGCTTAGCGAACTTGGCCACGGCTCGTAGTGCATGGTGCAGGTATAGGTCCTAAACGTGCCAGAAAGAGAGAGCAGGCCACCCTCCGATGACGCCGTACCTTGTTCGCTCGAGACCTCGACCTGTAGGCCATATCCCTCCATAGCATCCTGAATCTGAGCCTGAACGGTCGCGGAAGCGTCAATGGAGCTCTCGTCACCCTCCCCGCCCGGCGCCACAGCGTGCGCCAGCACGATGTCGGGCACCACGCGGTCGAAGCGCGCGACCGCGCCGGCAAAGATCATGACGTTGTACGCGATGAGAGCCAGCACGATCAGGACGGGCGTAACCACGGCCATCTCGACCGTCGTCTGGGCACGCTCCTCGCGCAAGCCCGTGCGAATGCCCATTACGACCCACCGCCAAAAGCCCCCGCCAGCGTGGCAACATCGACCGTGAGCGGGATGGAGCCGCCGCCGGGCAGCGGGATCTCCGCAAGCGTGAACACCGCGCCGCTGATGGTGCGCTCGACGTGATATTCCAAGGCCTCGCAAAGTGCCTTGGGGTCAGTCACGCCCAAGGGGATTTTTCGCAGGGTATCTTGAGTTTTGGAGATGCCCGCGATATCGGACCCCGGACTTTTAATGACATTGGCGGTATCGGTCAGCACCGGTTTTCGCAGACGCAAATCGCACGGTTCGAGCCCCAGCGCCGCCACGGAGGACGAGACGGTGTCACCGAGCCAGGACGCAATGGAGCCCAACGCGCCGCTGCCCCCTCCCAAGCCACCGATCAGCTCTCCCATAAGCTCGTCGGCCGCACCCTGGGTGTCTCCGTACCCCACAAGCAGGCGGCCCCAAACATCCATAACGCCGTCGAGCACGCCGGCAACGCCGCCCGAACGCTCCTCCAGCGTCGAGAAAAACCGCGCGAGGACGTTATTTTGTGCCGTCGCATCATCGGGCGCGAGCACTGCAGCAGAAATTGCACCACGATCGCCAAGCTCAACCGCCGTGTTAAACGAGGAGCTGAACTCGTCGGGACTGGAGATGGCACCCGAGACCGCAAAGGCAACCACGCCGTTGCGACCGGGCGGGGCGATGCGTGGGCGCTCACCGGAAAGTTCTTTGATGGCGGCATCGAACGCATTGCCCGCACGGTCGGCTTCGTCCTCGGTCTGACGCTCGAGTTCGAGCTCCTTGTCGCGACAGTCGACGTAGTCCTCCAGGGCGTCTTTAAATTTGTCAAAGTGATACTCGAAGCCGTTTTCGATAGAGGTTGAAGGCGCCGCAACAGCGCCAAGCGACGAAACGCCAAAATGGCATTTGCTGCATTTGTCCTGTCCATCGTAATCGGCAACCGAAGCAAATCCGCTCGGCGTTCCTTTCTTATAGTTAGGGCAGGTCGTCCCGTAATGCAGATGCGCCTTGTCATCGTTCACGCTAGTCGGCCACACCGCATCGGTATAGAGTTCCGTCACCCGAACCTCATCAGAGTTGCGCGGCAACAGCGGAATATAGGAGGAAACCCCGTCTCCGTTCTCGGTTATATATGCCCGATCGACCTCCACGCTCGCATAGGTATAAAACGCCTTACGCGCCGCAGACTCTGCCTTCATCTCGACACTCGAGCCTTGGGGCTTCTCGTTTGTCAGACGCCAATGGTAGTAGTCCTTCGCGCGATCAAGGGCAACTTGAGGCTCCCACGTAACGCTCGATGAGTAATGCGGATTTTGACCACCGGGGAGATCCGTTAGGCTTTTTGCGCGCTCCCACATACAAGAACAGCTGCCGACCGAACCTTTATCCGATCCGCCGCAATCCGCTAGCCAGGCGCGCTCTTTGGCCTTCGCCGTCTCCTCCGATGCTTTTTGTAGCTCCTCGGCCGCGCGCTCCAGATCTTCCGACGCATCTTTAATGGCATCAGTCGAGATTTCGGATCCTTCGAGCGCAACAAAATCCGACTCGGATGTCCTGGGCACGGCAAGCGCCGTACCGGTATAGGTCACGCCGTCGGTATTCTGCGCCGATACTGCCTGCATGGCGCGCGCGGCAACCAGGTACGGCAAGGCGGTCTCGATCTTTTGCAGGCCCTTTGCCGCGCTTTTGGCAAACTTGTTACGCGTTTTAATGATCTGGGTTCCCGTATCGATGATATCGCTGCCGACAACCTCGGCGCCCGGAATGAGCATGGCAACCAAGCCGGTACCGATCGTGGCAAACCCCGCCAGGCCCAAACTCAAAATGCTCGCATCGACCACCGTGGCGGCCGTGTGATAGGACGACACCACGTTGGCGCCCGCCAGGGCACCGCTATCGGCCGCCACCTGGGTGTCTCCGGCGCGCGACATGCTCCATATCGCCGCGGTCGACGAAAACAGCAGCGTAAGCACCACCAGAATGACAACCGCAGAGGAGAGCGTGGTATAGGCGCCGTCTTCGATAAACAAGTCGATACCGGCACGGCCCATAAAGCCGCCCCGCTTGCGGCGAGCGCCTGGTCGACGGCAGGCCGCAAACCCTTGCGTCACCCGCAGCAGGCAGCGCCTAATCCCATGCAGCAATCCATGAATCATAATCTCCCTCCAGCCATTCGGGACGCGATCGATACGAGACATCGACCTTGAGCTCGACATAGCCGCCCTCACCCGCACTGCCCATGGCCTGCACAAATGCACCGATCACGGGCAGCGGCTTAACCTCGCCGGCAACAGACACGGACGAAACGCCGCCGACACCGGCCCGCCCCAACTCGATATCCCACGACAGCGGCCCGCCGGCATGAAAAATCGAGACGTTGGGCACCGCGGCAAGTCTGCGGCGAGTGAACTCCTTAAGGTCATCGTCGTCCTCCACCGTCGTCGTGGTCATAAGCCGCGCGGTCTCGGCGGCGGCAGACTCCATGACCGCGCGCGTATAGAGCAGGCACACCGGCTGCAAAGCGAGCAAGATAAGCGTCAAAAACGTCGGCAGCAAAAAGGCGGCCTCGACCGTAGACTGCGCCCGATCCTCGCACGCGATATCAATACAGAGCGATGTCCTTGGCACCCGTCGCGGCATCGATAACCGACGATGGGGCGACGCCATGAGACGCTGCCCGCTCGACCAGTGCCGCCAAGCGCCCATCGGTGCCAGCGCGCCAAAGCCCCGCAATCGCCAGCACAATCGATAACAGCGCCACGGTGGCGATGGCGTATTCGACGGTCGACTGAGCGGATTCCTCACGCAGGACATCATGCATTTCACGACCCCTCCTTTGACTCCGTTGTTTGCGGAACCAGACGCACGGCACGCAGGCGGCACGAGGCATCGCCGGCATCAGCAGCAACCGTCACCATGTCGACCCAGCCTCGCCCATCGCGCACGATGGCGCCCCATACGTTGCCCTTAATATCGAGATAGCCGCTCAGGGCGAGTTGGGCCGTGGGCACCTCGCGGTAGGCGCGCAACAGGTCTGCCGCCGCCTCGGTCATCGGCCGGTCCTCGGACCATGCGAGTCGAACCGCGATCGCGTTGCCTGCAGACGGCTCCGTCGCGCTGGCCGCCCGCTCGTCGAGTGCCTGCAAAAAGGTCTGAGCCGTGACGGCGGCATTCTGACCGTCCATATCTCCCGCGCCTTCCGCTTGTGACACCGCCGCCGAACCCGATCCCAAATCGGCAGTAGCGCCTGGACGCTGCTGTCGCGCAACGCCCAGCCCCCAAAGCGTCACCGCTATTGCCACGAGCAAACAGACGAGCACCAGCGGCGAACCAACAGGCCGCCTGCCTCCTACAGGCTGTTGATGCCGTCTTTGATCGCGTTCCATAGTTCTTCGACTTTGCTCTTAAACGCGACGATGGCGATAATCGCGATCACTACGAGCACGCCGACCAAGATGGCGTATTCGGTAGTGCCCTGCGCGCTCTCCTCCCGCAGCAGCGCCTTGGCACGCTGGCGAGCGCGGATTGCACGGCAAAAAGCCCAGCTCCAAGCCTTGCCCGCAATGTCGGTCATCGTGTTCATGTATTCCTCCCTACATCATCCCGCCTGCTCCCAGCAGCGGGCCCAATATGGACAGCAGCAGCGCCGGCAAGATGAGCGTGCCGGTGGGAATCAGCAACTTGACCGGTGCGCGCTCGATCTCGCGCTCGACTGCGGCGCGATGGGCCGCACGTATCTCGCGACTTTGAGCAGCCAGCGTCTCGGCCAGCGGAGCGCCCAGGGCAAGCGCCTGCCCCACCGTGATGGCAAAGGTCTCGAGCGCCCTCACGTCCAAATCACGCGCGGCAGCCAACAGCTCGGCCTCGCGCGTCCCCACGCCCACCTGCCACGCCATGCAGGCTTGCTCAAGACGGACGGCCAGCACCGACCGACGATTGGCACAGAAAATCTCGAGCGCCGCGTCAAACGAAAGGCCGGCAGAAAGCCCCAGGCGCACCACGTCGATCATCTCGGACACCTCACCGAGCGACACCCGCGGCGGGCCGCCCGCCCCAATCGCGCCCTTCATTCGCGCGGTCAGGGCATCGATCACCGAGCAGCCCGCAGCAATGACCAGTACCGCCTCACGCTTGCATGTCTCTGCAATCTTGCGAGTATCCGCACGCTCCAAACCTGTCGCGGCAAATACGCTCAGGGCACACAGACAAGCTGCGACCCCGACCAGGGCGCTCATAACTCCACCCGCATAATGCGCCGGATAACTACCAGGGCAACGACGTTGAGGGCAAGTCCCAGCACCACGGCGCCCGCACCAGCCGGCGTCGCAAGACCGCGGCGAAAGTCTGCCGAAAGCAAAGCCAGTACCGCGCACATGCCCGCCGGCATCGCCGCGACCATGTGTGCCGACATACGCGCCTGTGACGTCTTAACGTCCAGACGGCGCTTGAGCTCAATGCGCTCACCCACCATGCTCGACGCCTCGGACAGCAAGCCGGCAAGCGGAGCGCCGGTACGCTGCGATACTTTGAGCGCCAAAGTGACAAGCGAAAGGCCGGGGGCATCGATGCGGACGAGTAGGTCATCGAGTGCGTCGGTCGCCGAGATACCGCAATCGATTGCCGCCGCCACCCGCAAAAACTCGGTATGCACCGGCTCTTGCGCATGGGCGCCCACAAAGCGCATGCCCTGTGCCAGCGAATGCCCCGAGGCAAGCGACATGGATAACGCTGTGAATGCCTCGGGCATGGCCTCTTCCACATCATGCTGTTCGCGTCGGCGATCGAAGGTGTCACGCGCGGCACCCACGCCAAACGGCGCCACCAGCCCCAAGACAAAGCCGATGGGCGACAACGACGCAACGGCCATCAAAACGCTGCAGATACCGCTCGACAGCAGCAGAAATGCCAGACGAGCCGCGTTATCCTCAATAGCAAGCCCAAGGCAATCTGCGGGGATCAGCGACGCCCACGAGCGGGCAATCTTTGTCAGCGGGTCGTTTTCCGCCAACTCACGCGGCAACTTCTCCGCCATCGATTCGAGCGTCTGGCGCGCCAGCTCCGCCGGCGGCATCCGCGGCACACGAGGCTCTGCCCCACACGCCGTCGCGACAGAAAGCCCCGCCAAACCCCCTACGACGAGGGGCATAGCGATCTCCATTCGTCCACCTCCTCTTGTGTGAGCGTTCCCGACCGCAAGCCCTCCGCAATAAACGGCGGCTCGCGGTCGAGCGTCCAGGTGCGTTCGGCGGCATCGAACGTCACGTAGCGTTCGAGCTCAACACCGCCCGACGCGCCGCGGTGAACCCCCGAATATGAGGCCACAAAGCGCCTGCCATCTGCATGACGCTCGGACATCACGATGCCGTCGAGCGCCATGGCGATCTGCTCTTCGATAAGCTCACTCGGCAAATCGATGCCGTAGCGCGCAAGCAGCGTCAGGCGAACCACGGTCTCCTGCTCGGTACCCGCATGGAGTGTGGTGAGCGAGCCGTCGTGGCCCGTGTTCATGGCCTGCAGCATGTCGCAGCACTCGGCACCGCGCACCTCCCCCACGACGATGCGGTCGGGGCGCATACGCAAAGCATTGGTCACCAGGTCGCGAATCGTCACCGCACCCTCGCCCTCGATTGACGCCTCACGCGCCTCCAGACGAACGACGTGTGGGTGATGTGCAAACTTGAGCTCGGCGGAATCCTCGATCGTCACGATGCGCTCGCCGGTGGAAATCTCGCACGACAGCGCGTTGAGCAGCGTGGTCTTGCCCGACCCCGTGCCTCCCGCAACCGCCAAGTCCTGCCGCAACGACACCGCACACGACAGCAGCTGCGCATACCAAAGCGGCAGTGACCCCAACCCCACAAGCTCGTCCAGCGAACAGATACGGTCCGAGAACTTACGGATAGTGAGGATTGGCCCGTCGATCGCCACGGGTGGAATCACCGCGTTGACGCGATAGCCCGTTTTGAGGCGGGCGTTGACGATGGGGCTGCGCTCGTCGATACGGCGGCCAAGTGGCGAGATGATACGGTCGATGAGCACACGGATCTGTTCGTCGTCCTCAAACGCGTGCTCGATGGGATACAAAACGCCACTGCGCTCAAAAAAGGCAGAGCGACAGCCGTTGATCATGATTTCGGTAACGGTGTCGTCCTCGATGAGCGGCTGCAGCGGTCCCAGGCCCACCACGTCATCTAGGATCTCGTCGATGATGGTCTCACGCTCAGGCGTCGCCAAGTCGGTCGGCTCTTCCACGTTGAGCGCCGCTTCCACCGCCGGACGTAGCTCAGAGCGGGCAAGGGCCGGGTCGACGTAGGCACTGATGCGCGCCACCTCGTCGTAGCCCACGCGGTCCATCACCGCACGCTTGGTGCGGCGTTTAACGGCACGGCGGCGTCCCGCATCAACGGGGGCAGCCGCGGCGGCCGAGCCAGCGGCTTTAATCCTCGTCTGCAGACTCATCGCGAATCACCCTCACGCGACCAGGGAAGACGGATGCGCGGGCGCTCGGTACGGGTCGCGCGGTCGGCGACCATATCGCTCCAGGGACCGACGGCGCAGCCCAGCTCCACGAGCATCTCGCGCGTAGCCTCGCGCACGCTGGCCGCAAAAGCGCTCGTCTGACCCACTGCCTCGTCGGCGCGACCGAATGCCATGAGCGCGGCCAAATCCTGACCGCCATCGGCAATGCGGATCTTGGAGCTCAGTGCGCAGGCAATCTCGAAGCGCATGGCGACGTCCTCGTCGGCACCGCGCGCACCAAACCGGTTGAACACGGCGCTCATGCGTGTGCGCGGCACGCCCACACGGCTCGCCAGCTCAATGACGCGCGAAGCGGATGTCGCCGACGATACTGCCGCATCGCCTACGACCAGGCAACGGTCGCTCGCCGCCACCGCGGCGGCCACGGCATCACCCCAAAAGACCGAGGTGTCGACGAAGACCACGTCGGATTCGCGACGCAAAACATCGAGCAATAGCTCCACCGGACGTGCCATGAGCTCGGCTTTCTCGGGGGCCGCGACAGGTCCCCAGAGCGTGACGCCCGGGGCGACGCGCATCGATGCGGCCACGATATCCGGCTCGGCAAGTGCGCCCGCCGCCGACGGCTCGATAAGCGTCGCCATATCGTGCGGGGCATCGACACCCAGCAGATCGTATAGGTTTCCAAACATGAGGTCCAAGTCGAGCACAGCGGCACGCAAACCCAGCAACGACGCCGCATGCGCCATAGTGGCAACGATCGTCGACTTGCCGCAACCGCCCGAACCCGAAACGGCGCAGACAACCGGTGCCCGACGAGACGGAATCGAAGCGCCCGCCGACAGCGCGGGGGCTGACGGCGCAGGAGCCGGCGACACGGACGCGGGCGATAACATCCCCGTCTCCCCCGCCGCGGTCACGTGCTGAGCCCAAGCCGGCATGGCAGGCTGCCCGGGCTGCGGTTCCGAAGCCAAAGACGCAGCGGCACACGGCTCGCCAGCCCCGGCAAAACCCTCGACCTCGTCGAGCTCATCGGCCAGATTTACGCCGTGTACGTATCCCATATCTTCAGCCAGAACGTCATCGCCATACGGTACCGGCCCTCCAGCGTCATCGTATGCAAGGGGGTCCCGGGGGCGCCGACCATGCTCGGCTTCCGCTTTTCCATATTCATCAACACGCGGGCCTCTTGTAGCGCGAGGCGCCCCGGGTTCCCTATCAACAAAAGCATCGGGCTCAATCGTCATGCGCCGATCGGAATCAACCGTTCCCTCACCCGCGCGCCCGTTGCCGCACAAACTGTGCGCAGCGATGACCTCGGTCGCCCCCGCGCGAAACAGCCCTTCGATATCCGACGGGTCGAGTGTCTCGATCAACACGACGACACGACTCACGCGGCCCTCGGCCGTCAGGCGCGCAACGGTCTTCCGCACGTCTTCGGTATCGAACAGAGACGCCGCGATGATGGCGGCACCGCGACGCGACGGAAACGCCCGCGCCATGGATACCAGCCCGTCCAGGTCGCCCACGCGAAGCACCTGCGCGCCCACATCGCGACCCTCGACTTCCTGCTGTAGCAGCGCGTAATCGCCGCACGCGCAGCACGCAAGCCAGATCGCCTTCATCACTCGTCGCCTCCGCTCTTTTTGCCGCGTGCCGTGGCGGGAATCGTCAAGCTGACCGTTCCCTTTCCCGAGGCTCCCAGCAATTCCTTGACATCTTCGGGGTCTGCCGCCAGCGTCACCCACTCGATCTTGCCTTCACGCGTGGTGCCGGCATCTTCGCTGGTATCGATCACGTACGCGCCGCACAAACGATCGGTCACGCCATCTTTTTGCACGTACACGTCCACATAGCTACCCACGCCCGTGGCGCCGCCGACCGAGTGCTCGGCATCGACCGCCACCGAAACGGCAACCTTGCCTTTAGGCACCTCGAGCTTGTGGCTCTCGGCCTTGGTGTAGACATTGCAAATCACGGCGTTTTTGGGAATGCGCGAGGTCGTCACGTCGCCGCGCACCTGACGCAGCTCGGTCGCCGCATCACGCGGCAACAGACTCGCCAGCCATTCCTGAGTTATGACATTGGTCTCGTCGAGGGTCTCGCCCGCATCGATATCGCGCGCCGCGACGCACACCTCAACGCGGTCGCCGCCGTATTTTGCCAACGTCTCGGCTTGGGCCTGCTCGGCTTGCGAGCGGATCGACGAGCCGTGGACCATGCAGAGCGCCGCGGCAAGCACGCCCGCGACCAGACTGATGGCGATGCGCTTGCTCTTGTTCACGGCCGCTCCTCTCAAGGTAGCACCGGGCGGATGCCCGTACCACCATTGTCCAAGCGGGCAAGCAGCAAAACGGTGCGATCGCGATCTTGGTTTTGAGTGTCAAACCAATTGCCGACCAAAAGCTGACCGGTCCGTCAAGCTCGTGGCAAGGTTTTGGTCAGCACGTCGGCAAAACGCACGTTTAAAGACACATCGGCAAGAAAAAAAACCGCCTCCCATACCATTGGGAGACGGCTGTCATAGATAGATTCAATTACAGATGAACATCGGGATCGAGCATCTGAGCACTCACGCGCATGGATGACGCCAAGTTTTGGAACGTCTCCAGGCGCAGGCTATCGATCTGTCCCGCGTCCTCGGCCTCGCGAACGGCACAACCCGGCTCGTGAGTGTGCGTGCAATCGCCAAACCGGCACGCGCGCGACGCCTCGACGATCTCGGGGAAGGCACGCGCCAGGCCCCGCTCATGCCCCACAAGCGGCAGGCTGCGCAGGCCCGGGGCATCGGCGATCACGCCGGCGTCGCCCGGCAGCGCCACCATCACGCGCGCAACCGTGGTGTGGCGACCTTGGTCATCACGCTCGCGCACGCCGCCAGTGGCCAGCGCATCGTGGCCCAGCAGCGCATTGAGCAGCGTCGACTTGCCGGCACCCGACTCGCCCAGAATCATGGCGCAGCTCCCGGCAGGCACGCAGGCACGGACCTCGTCCAGACCGAGGCCCTCGGCAGAGGACGTCACGATCACGCGAACGTCCGGACCCACCAGACGGCGCACGCGGTCCAGATCGCGCTCGAGCTCATCGGCCTCGCAGCGGTCGGCCTTGGTGAGCACCACCACCGGCTCGGCATCGCAATCGAGCGCCAACACCAGCGAGCGCGCCACGCGGTCGAGCAACACCTCGCCGGCGCCGAGCGCCTGCACGATCAGCACGCTATCCACGTTGGAGCAGAGTACCTGGCGCTCGCCGCGAGCGCGGCCGCGCCAACGCTCAAAGCTCGTACGGCGTGGCAGCACGCACTCGATCACGCCCATGTCGTGCCCGGGAGCACGGCGAACCGCCACGCGGTCGCCCACGGCCGGCAGCAGCACCTCGTCCTCGCCACGCGACTTGGCAAACCCTACGGCATGCTCGGCACGAAACGCGTCATCGGCAGTCGCCACCAGCGGAAACCCGCGGTCCAGGCGCACCACGGCACCGAGCTGCATCTGCTCGGA
Organism: Collinsella sp.; assembly: GCA_019414055.1. Taxonomy (GTDB): domain Bacteria; phylum Actinomycetota; class Coriobacteriia; order Coriobacteriales; family Coriobacteriaceae; genus Collinsella. The sequence goes on along the minus strand of DXMV01000017.1, from coordinate 44,048 downwards.
CTCCTCGGCCTGTGCGCAAAAATCGTCAAATGCAGCCTGCTGAGCCGCATCGACCGGCAGGTCATCGAACGCCGGAACATCCTGCAATGCGTCAAGCCCCGGTACACTCGCCAGCAACTCCTCAGCAGATGCAGGGGCTTCAGTCGCGAGCTTCCGACGACGATCACGCTTAGCCCGCGCCCCCGTCGTCTTTTTCTTCGCCTTAGCCTTAGCCTTAGCCACAAACGCCTCCCAGCACCAAAAATCACAACTGAGCAGGTATTTTAAATCAAGAAGAGCTGGCCGGGCAAAGCCCGACCAGCTCACATACTTTCCCTCAGCCCTTTTCATCCGCACGGGAGAAAAGCCAGCAAGGATACCGCAGGGCCCGCCCGCCGGGAGGGGTTTCCTAAGGGCACATCCCGCAGCCGCAGCGCGGCGAGGACGTGCCCGTGGAAACCCCGCAGGCGGTCGGGCCCGGACAGGAACGTTACTCTTTTTCGACCGCGCGCATGATCGCCTTGTAGATCTCCATCAGCGGGATGATCAGGAAGGCCAGGCCCAGCGCAGCGACAACGCCCTTGGGCTCGAGCGTCACAGGGCCAAAGAACATCTCGGCAAGCGTCGGCTGCACGGTCACGATCACCGTCAGCACCAGCGCCAGCGCGGCCGATGCCCACAGCCACTTGTTCTGCTTCTTCATCTTAAACAGCGACGTGCGACGGCTGCGCATGTTAAAGCAGTGGAAAATCTCGACCATGTTGAGCGTGATGAAAGCCATCATCACGCCTTCTTCGTCGGCGGCGCCGGCGATCATATCGGAGATGTGGATGTAGCCCATGTCAAAGTACACGCCCACAAAGAAGCTCGCCAGCACCAGCACGGTGATGATCAGGCCCTGAACCACGCAGTCCAGGCCCATATTGCCGGCAAAGACACCGTCCTTGGCGTTGCGCGGCTTGCGCTTCATGATGTCGCCCTCGGCATCCTCCATGCCCAGCGCGAGCGCGGGGAAGCAGTCGGTAACCAGGTTCACCCACAGCAGCTGCACCGGCTGGAAGATGGTAAAGCCGATGAGCGTGGCGATAAACACCGAGAACACCTCGGCAAGGTTAGCCGAAAGCAGGAATTGGATGACCTTGCGGATGTTGTCGTAGATACGGCGACCCTCTTCGCAGGCACCGATGATGGTGGCGAAGTTGTCGTCGGCAAGCACCATGTCGGCGACGTTCTTGGTAACGTCGGTGCCGGTGATGCCCATACCCACGCCGATATCGGCGCGCTTGATGGACGGGGCATCGTTGACGCCGTCGCCCGTCATGGCGACGATCTGGTCGCGCGACTTCCAAGCCTCGACGATGCGGGTCTTATGCTCGGGCTGGACACGGGCGTACACGCCGTAGTCCTCGATGTGTGCGTCGAGCTCCTCGTCGCTCATGCGATCGAGGTCGGCACCGGTGATGGCATGGCTGCGATCGGTGACGATTCCCAGCTGCTTGGCAATGGCCACGGCGGTGTCGATATGGTCGCCCGTGATCATGACGGTGCGGATACCGGCGTCGTGGGCCTCGCGGATGGCGTCGGCGACCTCGGGACGGACCGGGTCAATCATGCCGGACAGGCCGCAAAAGACCAGGTCATGCTCGAGCGCAGCGGGGCTGCAGTCGACGGGAATCTCGGTGTAGGTGCGGCTCGCCAGCGCCAGCACGCGCAGGGCCTCGTCGGCCATGGCCTTGTTGGCCGCCACGAGCTCGGCGCGGCGCTCCTCAGTCAGCGGAACGACCTTCTCACCGTCATAGATGTGGGTGCACAGACCAATCACCACGTCGGGCGCGCCCTTAGTGTACTGCTCGTACTCGCCGTCCAGGGTCTCGACGATCACGGACATCATCTTGCGACCCGAGTCGAACGGGGCCTCGCCCACGCGCGGATGCTCGGCGGTCAGGCCGGTGAGCCCCGCCTTGCCGGCATCGTTGACGAGCGCGCACTCGGTCGGCTCGCCCACGGCCTCGCCCACCTCCTCGTCCCACTGGGCATCGGAGCACAGCGCCATGCCGGCCAGAAACTTCTCCTTGGGCGCGGCGAGCTCGTGCTTGACGACGGTCATCTTGTTCTGGGTAAGCGTGCCGGTCTTGTCGGAGCAGATGGTCTGTGTGCAGCCAAGGGTCTCGACGGCAGAGAGCTTGCGGATAATCGCCTGGCGCTTGGCCATCTTGGTCACGCCGAGCGAAAGCACGATGGTCACGACGGCGACCAGGCCCTCGGGGATGGCGGCGACGGCAAGCGAGACGGCGACCATAAAGGTGTCGAGCAGGGCGGTCGGGTCGGTAAGGACATTGCCCACGCCGTGGCGCAGGATGTCGACGCCAAAGATCACGACGCAGATGACGATAACCATAATGGTAAGGATGCGGCTGAGCTCGGCGAGCTTCACCTGCAACGGCGTGAGCTCTTCCTTGGCCTCGGCAAGAGCGCCGGCAATCTTGCCCATCTCGGTGTTCATACCGGTGCCGACCACGACGGCGCGACCGCGACCGTACACCACGGTGGAGCCCATGTAGCACATGTTCTTACGGTCGCCGAGTGGCACGTCGTCGGTGCCCGCGGGGAGCTCGATCACGTTGGCGTGCTTCTCTACGGGCACGGACTCGCCGGTGAGTGCGGCCTCTTCGATCTTCATCGTGGCGCTCTCGAGCACGCGGCAGTCGGCCGGAACCGAGTCGCCCGCCTCGAGCATGATCACGTCGCCGGGCACGAGCTCGGCGCTCGGCAGATGCACGAGCTTGCCGTCGCGCAGCACCTTGGACTGCGCCGCGCTCATCTCCTGCAGGGCCTCGAGGGCCTCCTCGCTCTTGGCTTCCTGAACCACGCCCAGCACCGAGTTGACGATAACGACGAACATGATGATGGCGACATCGGCAAAGTCTGCCTCGCCCTTGACCATACCCGTGAGCGCGCTGATAACGGCGGCAACGATCAGCATGATGACCATAGGGTCGGCCATCTGTTCAAAGAAGCGCTTCCACAGCGGCGTCTTCTCGGCTTCCTCAAGCTTGTTAGGGCCTGTCTTGGCGAGGCGCGACGACGCCTCGCCGTTGCTCAGGCCGAGGTTCTCATCGACACCCTGGTCGCTGAGCACCTCCGCCGCGGCGGACAGGTATTCCTTTTGCATATAGAGTCCCCTCCTGGGATTCGGGCCACTCAGCAGATTGATGCCCGATCATAATTCCCAGGAGAAGGGCAAGGGCTCATCAAGGCTGCCGTGCTGAGCGGCAGTTGATAGTGGAGCTATGGTACCCCAAAGCGACGCGTCTAGCCAAAACAATCCATTTGGAAATACGGTCTGCACGCAACGATGCAGACCGTGTGATGCTCAATATTGATAAAACGTTTTTTCTTCGGTACATGTTCAAACTGACATATCGCCCAGATAGCAGCGGTTAGAGCGGTTGGTAAAGTTTTTGCATATACCGTTTATTCCGCAAAAAATGAACTTCTAATTCGGCATACGGTCGATTTTATGGGGTATTCGGTCGGCATTTCGTTATAATCAACACGGTTTTATTTCTTATGGTTTATCTATCAGCGCAAGACGATGTCAGATGGAGGTCTGAATGTACAAGCGCACTAAGATTGTATGCACCATGGGTCCCGCCTGCGATAGCGACGAGACCATCCGCGAGATGATCAAGGCGGGCATGAACGTCGCCCGTTTTAACTTCTCGCACGGATCCTACGACGAGCACCACGGTCGCATCGAGCGCGTCCGTCGTATTTCCAAGGAGCTCGGTCTGCCCGTCGGCATCCTGCTCGACACCAAGGGCCCCGAGGTCCGCACCGGCCTTCTGGTCGACGGCAAGAAGGTTGCCGTCAAGACCGGCGATAAGATCGTCGTCACCGCTCAGCCCACGTCCGAGGATTTCCACGGCACCGCTGAGCACATCTCCCTCGACTACCTGGCTCTGCCCTCCGAGGTCGAGAAGGGCTCCCTTATCCTGATCGATGACGGCCTGGTTGCCCTCGAGGTCGAGTCCGTCAGCGGCCAGGACATGACCTGCGTCGTTAAGAACGACGGCCTGATCGGCGAGCGCAAGGGCGTCAACATGCCCAACGTCAACATCTCGCTGCCCGCTATCACCGAGCGCGATCGTCAGGACATCCTCTTTGGCCTGACCGAGAACATCGACTACATCGCCGCTTCCTTCATCCGCGACGGCGAGTCCGTCCGCGGCATCCGCGAGCTTTGCCGCGAGAACGGTGGCGAGCACGTGACGATCTTCCCGAAGATCGAGTGCGCTCTGGGCGTCGAGAACTTCGACGAGATCCTCGAGGCTTCCGACGGCATCATGGTCGCCCGTGGCGACCTGGGCATCGAGATCAAGCCCGAGCTCGTTCCCCACATCCAGAAGGAGATCATCGCCAAGTGCAACGCGGCCTACAAGCCCGTCATCACCGCTACGCAGATGCTCGACTCCATGCAGCAGAACCCGCGCCCGACGCGCGCCGAGGTTGCCGACGTTGCTAACGCCATCTACGACGGCACCGACGCCGTCATGCTCTCTGGTGAGTCCGCTGCCGGTAAGTACCCGGTCGAGGCCGTCAAGATGCAGGCCAGCATTGCTCTCGAGACCGAGAAGTACCTCCCGGCTCACGCTCCGCTCGAGGTTCCGGCCGATGCTCACGGCACCCGCGTCGTCAACAACGTTGTGGGTATGTCCGCTGTGAACATGGCCACCACCGTTGGCGCCAAGTGCATCACCGTGCCGACGACCACCGGTCGTACCGCTCGCCTGATCTCGCACTTCCGTCCCAACATGCCGATCTGCGCGTTCTCCCGTCACGAGTGGGCCGTCCAGCAGATGATCATGTACTGGGGCGTTATCCCGCACCAGGCCGAGATTACCCAGGGCACCGTCAACGGCACGATCGTCAAGGCGATCGAGACCGCTAAGGAGCTCGGCTACGTCAAGACTGGCGATTTGACCGTCGCTACCGCCGGCGATCCCCGCATGAGCGTCCAGCTCGAGGACAAGGTCTCCTCGACCAACGTCGCTTACGTCGCTCAGGTGCGCTAAGTCGTACTTGCAAGCATGTTTGCATTGCAAAGGGCCCGGAAGGCATTGCCTTCCGGGCCCTTTTTCTGTGCCAGTGCCGGCACACGGCAAAACACGCACTCATTTCTTTACCAAAAGCGCGAAATCCGCCCTTCGAGGCCCAAAAATAAGGCCTCAGGCGCTAAAAGTGTTCGCCCGATGGCAAAACCACACCTTACCCGACGCTGCTAAATCGTTTTAGCAAGAGCCAGATCGACCGCGTTTTCGGAAGTATGCGGCAAATTCCGAGACCTCCGAGCACACCCTGTTTTTTCACAACAAAATGCCTGATAAACTAGACTCAAAAGCCAGGTCTGCTCACAGAGTTCAGATTTTGCCGCATACTTCCGAATTGACGCTGGCATCGCACGGTCCAAAAGCACATTTCGACCTGGAGGACGTCATGGACCTGACGCTATGTGGTCAATCCGCTTTTTACTATTACCGTATCCCGCCGCAGGTATTAGGCCTTTACCCCGCCATTAGCCTTGGCAATATGGATCGCAGATGTTGCAGCCTCGGAAGTCATGCAGTTGTAAAAGACCTGCTTCACGCACCGCTTCACAGGCTTGTATTCACTCGGGCACAATCCGGATCGCGAAGCCTGTTTAAATCGCACCTCCTGACCCAAGAGCCGCCTCCTGGGTCGTTTAGGCAGACTGAACATGGGTTTGATGTCACTTCACCGGAGTTCACGCTGCTCAGCCTTGCTACGCAGGTCTCCCGCAACCAGCTACTCATGGCTTGCTACGAGATGTGCGGCTCCTTTGCAGTGTTTAAGCCCTGCGAGCGAACGCAACAACAACTTGATGAAGCTATTTCGCTTAAGCTCATTCCACCCAACTGCTGCTGGGAGCGAGTTAACGATGTCAACGGCAATGGCACCAACTTGTGGAAGCGCCCACCGCTCCTCAGCGCGGCGGATATCGCCGCGTTTGCCAAGCAGGCCGCAGGCCTGCGCGGCGTTAAACAACTGCGCTGGGCGACCGAGCACATGACGGGGCAGACCGCCTCGCCCTTCGAAGTACAGACCTCCATGCTTGTTTCGCTCCCCCGCAACGAGGGCGGCATGGGCATCAACATCGCAAACAACGTGCGCATCCCACTCAGCGACGCCGCGCGCTCACTGTATGACAAAACCTGCTGCTACGCCGATATCCTCATAGAGAGCAACACCAACAGCATGGGCGTCATTTTGGAATGCCAAGGCCGCTCCGCCCACGATGGCGAAGCCGCGAGCCTCTCCGATGCCGAGCGAACCACCGCCCTCACCAGCATGGGCTATGACGTTATCCAGATAACCTATGGGCAAATCAAAGACACGAAGAGCTTTAACAACATCGCCGAGCTCATTCATAAAAAGGCGGGACTCCCCTACATCCCAAAGACCGATCAGGAGCGTACCACCGAAGATGCCCTGCGACGGGAGCTGTTGGTCAATTGGAATGAACTGTTCACCGTTAAGCCGGCCGGTTAGCAGCTAGCGATCAGGGGCAACGCGGGCACACCGGGTGATGCAATTCGAGCGGCAAATCCCGCCTCGGTCAGCTCGATGACCTCGGTAAACGTTGCGTCGAAGAACTCCTCGGTCAGCAGACGGTATGGCGGATGATCGGGCTCACCGGGGTTTTCGCGCACAATCTCGTGCATGACGCCGATGGTCTTGAGCACATACTCCTTATGGATGGGATACTGCCCAAAACGCGTCGCCGCAGTATACAGGCGATCGGTCGCACGCGGGATGGAAACAATGCCCAGCGTCTTACCAAACCAGTCAAAGTCGCCTTGCTTTTTAATGCGGAATTCCTCGCACGGCTTGCCGCCGTGTGCCTCCAGGTACTGATTCACGCGCGTATTCCATACGGTATCGGCCACCAGATGCGACCAGACGCCCAGCGTTAAATCGAGCAGCGACTGCGCCACATCTTCGGACGCAAGCGAGAACTCACAGGCGCCGGGACCGGCAACCGGCTCGGCATCCTTGTAGCGCTGGGGATAGTGCACGCGGTTCAGTCGCTCGCGTTCCTCGATAATCGAGGTCGCCGCGGCCGGCGCACCGGTGGGCGAACTTTTAAGCAACGGTGCCACATAGGTATCCCAGAACTCATGCTCACGAGGCTTAGGGATGGGCTCAGGCTTTGCAAAGTGTGTAATGCGGTACGGGATGGGATCGGCGATGCCGGGGACCATATAGCCCACGAAGATATCCGGAACCACGCAACCAAACAAAAAGGCATTGCGGTCGCGCACGCTATTGGCAAGCGCACCGGTGCGCTCCAGCAAACGCTCCGTCTGAGCGATATGAATGTTCCAGCTTGGCATAGCCACCCCCATAAAAACCTGGATAACTATACCATCACGGCAAAGCCGCGCGGGCGGCTACGCACGCTCTACGCAGCAACTATTCCGCAGCGCCGATCTCGGTTCCATACGACGGCGAAGGCGCCTCAACCACATGGTGATATCGATCGATATAGATTGCACGGGCACCCAGGCGTCGCATCAAATCCTGGTGATGCGTGCTCATCAAGACCGTCTTACCCGTCGCGACGTAGGCCAGTAGAAAGTTGACCACGATGTCGCATGAATCCTCGTCGAGCCCATTGGTAGGCTCGTCGAGGACCAAGATATCCGGGTTCATCGACACGACGGCCGCCAGCGCCACGCGCTTCTTTTGCCCGCCCGAAAGCTGATAGGGAGAGGCGTCGGCAAGGTCGGCAACCTGGAACAGCTCCATGGCATCGCGGGCGCGGCGCTCGAGCTCGTCTGCCGGCAGCCCCATTTGAGCAGGGCCAAACGCGACCTCCTCGCCGACTGTGGCGCAAAAGAGCTGCGCGTCGGCATTCTGGAACACAAAGCCCACGCGCTGATGAAAACGCTGAGCGGCCGCGGAATCCTTGAGATATGCCGCATCGATCACGTGCCCGTCAAACAGGTATGCTCCTGCGTCGGCAAGTTCAAGGCCGTTAATAAGGCGCATGATCGTCGTCTTACCGCAGCCGTTGGGACCGAGCAGGGCAACGAGTTCACCACGATCGACCTGCAGCGAAACGCCGTCGACCACCGTATGCCCCGCATAGGAGAACACCACGTCGCGCAGCTCGATGAGCGGTGCGACCTTGGCGCCCGCACCATTCGTGCCCGCCGCACTATTCATATCGATCGTCAAAACGTCGCCCTTCCCTAGTTGCATCCCCAGCCGGAACCAGCAGCGCCTACAGCAAGGCGCACAACACTGCCAGCAGCGCCACGCCGGCCGCATAGATCGCATCGCGCCAGCCAAACCCGGCGCGTGCAGGCGCCGGATACACGCCGGCAAAGCCGCGGCAAAGCATAGCCTCGTCCATCGCACGGCTGCATTCCATCGCCTTGATAAATGTCATGCCCATGATACCCGCCAGCGAGTCGGTGCGCGAAAAACCCGCAGGCGCACGCCCCACGCTGCGCAGCATGACCGATTCGCACAGGTCGTGCATCGTGCGTCCCAGCACCTCGATATGCTTGAGCGCCATATCAAACGTAAAGATGACCTCGTCGGGCAGATGCAGCGTCTTGAGCGCCGCCGACATGCGGCTCCAGGTAAGCGTCCATGAAACGCCCAGCACCAGCGACACGTTGATGAACGTCTTGGCCGCAATCTTGAGCATGGCGCCCACAGCCGATGCGCCCAGCAGCAGGGCAGGCAGTGCCAAAACCACGGCAAACCCCGCGGCGCCAAGCGCCGGCACAAAAGTCGCGCGCAGCCCACGTGCGGGGCGCACGGCGACCAACACCAACGCAATCGACGCCATCAGCATCAGGTACAGCGGGCTCTGCGTCAGGCACACGCACAGAACGCAGACGAACATCCCCACCAGACGCACCGGTGCCGAAACGCAAGAAAGGGCGCGGTCAATCATCGACCCGCCCTTGTGTGCGCCACCACCCAGGCGAACCCGCTCAAGCAGGCTCGCCAGGTGTAGGACGTTCTTTTGCATCACGCGATGCCGAGCCCCCGCGGGCTCATAGTTCTCGGATGTCGCCAGCCAGCTAGGCAGCTCGACCGTTGCCATGGGGCAGGCTTTCCTTTGCCGTCAGCGAAATCAAACGGAAGACGATGGTGAGCACCGCCACGCCGATCACACCCGAGAGGATATACATCGCAGCCTGACCGGCAAAGTCAAGGTTGTTCTCCTCGGAATACGCCTGCAGGTAATCACCCGTGAGCAGCGTATCGGCAAAGGTCGGGGCATCGAGGCCGACCGAAGCCTGCAGGTTGTCATCGCCAGCCTCCTGAACTGCCGTCGCTGCGCCCTCGGCATCCCACTCGCCCCAGGCGTCACCGGTGGCCAGAAGGCCCAGTGGCGTGGCAACCACGAGTACAGCGACCAGGATAAGCGTGGGAACCAGCGAGGTCTTCTTGGCGGTTGCGCCCTCGGCAGAAAGCAAGCCATCGACAGCCTCGGGACCGACGATGAAGCTGGGAGCCGTCTTCTTGATGAAGCCGTAGATAGCGGCCGTCGCGACGCCCTCAACCACACCGGCAACCAGCATGTGCGGAATCAGCATAGCGGGAATGGAAACCGACAGCGGGAAGGGGCAGTACAGCGGAGCGCCCGAGGCGTTCGTGAAGAGCATCGGCTGAATACCAAACTCAATCGCCGCGCACAGGGCCGCCACGCACAGGCCGACCCAACCGCTCACGATGGCGGAAACCGAGGTGCCCCAGCTCTTGTCGTGCAGACGGCTGTTGAGCGCACGGAACACGATAGCAGCGACAAACGGCAGCACAAAGGCCATGTTAAAGCAGTTGGCGCCAAACGACAGAACGCCGCCGTCGCCAAACAGCAGCGCCTGCAGCGCCAGCGCGACCGAGACAGCGATAGCCGCGGCCTCGGGACCCAGCAGCAGAGCGATGAGCGCGCCGCCGACGGCGTGACCCGTGGTACCACCGGGCAGAGGCACGTTGAACATCATGAGCAGGAAGGAGAATGCGGCGCAGATTCCTAAGAAAGCCATGTGCTCGCGATCGAGCGTGGCGCGCACCTTCTTGATGCAGTGGACCCACACGGGCACCATCGCGACCGCCATGACGGCATCGGTCTGCGGGGACAGGTAATTATCTGGAATGTGCATATATGCCTCCCGATTGTCGGCGCACGGAATTGCAACGCCGGTTGAACCACTTTGCCGGTGTTACGCTTCAACCGATTCGTAACACGCCGCGGGCCATGATAGCAAAACGGCACACTGCCGACAAAGCAGTGCGCCGTTTTGTAATACTTCCGTCACATATGATTGGTCAGCGGTGCCCTATTCCGAACACAGCGGTCTCCCAGGACCCGGCAGCGGCCACCGCTGACCCATACCCCCGTGCAGGACCTAGCCGCGGACCTCGCCGTTTACGCCCTTGCACACCTTGGTGACGATCTTCTGGTGCGCCTTCTCGACCTCTTCGCTAGTAAGCGTGCGATCGTCCGAGCGATACGTAAGCGCAAAGGCCATGGACTTCTTGCCCGCTCCGATGCGGACCGGATCGCGGTAGACGTCGAACAGGCGCACGCCCTCGAGCAGCTTGCCGCCGGCGCTGGTAATACGGCGCTCAAGATCCTCGCAGGTCACAGCGTTGTCGACCACGATAGCAAGGTCGTGCTCAACAGCCGGGTACTGCGAGAACTCGCGGTAGTTCTCCTGATTGCGGGCGCCCTTGACCAACTTGTCCAGATCGAGCTCAAAGGCAACGACGACCTCATCGATGCCCATCGCCTCGCGCGCCTCGGGGTGGATCTCGCCGACCCAGCCCAGCACGGTACCGCCGGACAGAACCTCGGCGGCGCGGCCCGGCTGCAAGAAGGCGTAGCCCTCGCCCTCGGCAGGACGGAAGCGAACCTTCTCGATGCGCAGCTGGGCAAGCAGCTCCTCGACAATACCCTTGCCAAAGAAGAAGCGCAGCTTGCGGTACTTCATGTTCCAGGACTGCTCGCTCCACTGGCCCGAGAGCACGCCCGCCACGGACTTGGTCTCCTTGGGCAGACTGGCGTTCTCGCGACCGTGGAACAGGCTGCCGACCTCATACAGGTGCACGTTGGGCGTGCCGTGGGCCTCGTTGTAGGCAACGGACTGGAGCAGGCCCGGCAGCAGCGAGCGGCGCATCTCGGTCTGCTCGGCCACCAGCGGATTCATGAGCACCACGGGGCAACCGCGGCCCTCGGTGGACATGCCGATCTTCTCCAGGTCGCCCGGGGCGGCAAAGCCAAAAGTCGTGGTCTCGTTGAGGCCGCAGGCGCGCAGGATCTCACCGACCTTACGGGTGAGCTTCTGCTCGCGGGTCAGGCCGCCGATGTGGTTCTTGGCAGCCGGGATGGTCGCCGTCACGCGGCCCATGCCCCACAGGCGCAGGACCTCCTCGATCAGGTCGATCTCGCGCGGCAGGTCGGGACGGAAGCTCGGCGGGGTGACCATAAAGTCCTCGCCGTCGCGCTCGACGGTGCAGCCCAGACGGGTGAGCGAACGCTCGATAAAGTCGGGCTCGATGTCGGCACCGCAGATGGCGTGCACGCGGGCCAGGCGCAGCTTAATGCTGTCGATGGTCTTGGGCGCGGGGAAAACGTCGACATAGCCGGGAGCAACCTCGCCGCCGGCAATCTCCTCGATGAGCGCGCACGTAACGTTGGCGACGTCCACGCAGCCGGTCTCGTCGACCTGGCGCTCAAAGCGGATGGAAGCATCGGAGATCAGCGACAGGTCGCGGCTGGTATGCGAGGTGCGACCGGCGTTAAAGCAGGCGCTCTCGACCATCACGTCGACGGTGTCGTCCTCGATCTCGGAATCCATGCCGCCCATAACGCCGGCCAGCGCCACGGGGCGCTCGCCGTCGGTGATGAGGCCCATGCCGGCGTCGAGCACGCGCTCCTCGCCATCGAGCGTCGTGAACTTCTCGTCCTGCTGGGCGGCGCGAACCACCACGCGACGTCTGCCCTCGCGCTCGGCAAAGGTGTCCAGGTCAAAGGCGTGCAGCGGCTGACCGGTGAGCATCATCACGTAGTTGGTGATGTCGACGATGTTGTTGTGCGGGCGCACGCCCAGTGCGTTGAGGCGCTTGACCATCCAGTCGGGCGACGGACCGACCTTCACGTTACGCACGATGCGGGCGACGTAGCGGTCGCACAGACCCTCGTCGGCGATCTCGACGGAAAGCTCGTCGTCGGTCGCGCGGCCGGTCTCGGCCTTGATGGCGGGCAGATCAACGTGGAAATCGCGGTCGAAGATGGCGCCGGTCTCGCGGGCCATGCCGATCATGGACAGGCAATCGGGACGGTTGGGCGTGATCTCGCAGTCGAGCACGGTGTCGCTCGAGCCCACATACTCGGCAAACGGCATGCCGCAGGGCGTGTCCTCGGGCAGGATCATGATGCCGGAGTGGTCGCCGCCCAGGCCGAGCTCGCGCGCGGAGCAGTTCATGCCCATGGACACGACGCCGCGAAGCTTGCTCTTCTTGATCTTGACGTCGCCGGGCAGGACAGCACCGATCATGGCCGTGACGATATGGTCGCCGGCCTCGAAGTTCTGCGCGCCGCAGACGATCTGCAGCGGAGCGGGGTTGCCGTCGGCGTCGAGGTTCTTGTCGCCCACGTCGACCGAGCACACATACATATGGTCGCTGTCGGGGTGCGGGGTCTTGGTGAGCACCTTGGCGGTCACCACGTGGTCGAAGGACTCGCCCACGGTGTCAATCGCCTCGACCTCGGTGCCGGTACGGATATATTCGTCCGAAAGGGTCTTGGGATCCTCCGGAATATCGATCATGGTCTTGAGCCAGTCGTAAGAAACACGCATCTAACTGGTCTCCTTTCATCTGTAACGCCTGCAATAAACAGACGGAAAACTCCAGCTACGGAGACGGGTTTCCGAGGTGCCGCAGATTGCCTTGAAAGAGGAGGGCCGCGTACTTAGGTACGCAACCGACGATTGAAAGGCAAGGTGCGGTGGCTCGGGAAGCCGCCGGGACAGGTCAACTTAAAATTGGTTCAAGAAGCGCATATCACCTGTCATGAGCGTTCGCAGGTCGGGCAGGTCGTAGCGCAGGGCCGCGACGCGCTCGGCGCCAATGCCAAAGGCGAAGCCGGTGTACTTCTCGGGGTCGATGCCGCAGTTGATCAGGACGTTGGGGTCGACCATGCCGCAGCCCAGGATCTCGATCCAGCCGCTATGCTTGCAGAAGTTGCAGCCCTTGCCGCCGCACACGTGGCAGCTCACGTCCACCTCGCAGCTGGGCTCGGTGAAGGGGAAGAAATGCGGGCGGTAACGCGTCTTGCGATCCTCGCCAAACATGCACTTAACAAAGTAGTCGAGCGTGCCCTTCAGGTCGCCAAAGGTGATGCCCTCGTCGACGACCAGGCCCTCGATCTGGTTGAACTGCGGCAGGTGGCAGGCATCGGCCGTGTCGGGACGGTAGACGGTGCCCGGGCAGATCATGTAGATGGGCGGCTTTTGCGACTCCATGGTGTGGATCTGCACGCCCGAGGTCTGGGTGCGCAGCAGCACGTCGGACTCGCCGTGGGCGTGAGCCTCAGGGTGCGCGACGCTGCCGGGGTTGTTGTCGACCACGTAGAAGGTATCGCGGGCCGAGCGGCTCGGGTGATCCATGGGGGCGTTGAGCGCGGTGAAGTTGTAGTAGGAGGTGTCGACCATGGGACCGGACTCGACGGTATAGCCAATACCGCAGAAGATGTCCTCGGCCTCCTCGATAATCTGCTTGATCAGGTGCTGGTGACCGATCTGCGGACGGATGCCCGGCAGCGTGATGTCGACGGCATCGTGCTCGAGTGCGTGTTTAAGGGCGGCGGCCTTCATCTCGGTGGTGCGCTCGTCGAGCATGCCCTCGATCAGCTGACGCATCTCGTTGGCGCGCTTGCCCATGACGGGGCGATCCTCGGGAGCGAGCTTGCCCATCATGCGCATCAGGCCGGTGATGCGGCCCTTGCGGCCGAGCAGCGCGACGCGCGCGGCCTCGAGCTTCTCGGCGTCGTCGGCGCCTGCGACGAGCTCCTTGGCCTCTTCCTCGAGTTTGACCAGATCATCAATCAGACTCATGTCTTCCCTTTCGTCTCTCGCGCTCCCCGCTTGCCGAGGCGACTACCGCCGCCTGACGTTGCGAAAACGCGGCCCGGTTCGGTAACAAAAAACCGCCCTCGGGCATGTGCATTGCCCAAGGACGGTTGAATTCCGCGGTACCACCTTGTTTGACGCGGCGGATGTCTGGCCCGCCGTGCCCACTCTGCGCCCCTTATCGCGAGGCTCACGGCTTCCCTACTGGGGCTTCGCCGCCGCTGGCCGCGTGCCCGTTGAGGTCGCTGCTCGGGAGTGAACGCTTGGCCCTTGTCACCGCAGGAAGGCTTGCAGCCCATGACCTTCCCTCTCTTGCCGGTGACGCGGCGGGCAAAACCCTCTCCGTCAACGCATTGGGCTACAGGATACCACATTGTGTGGGCGTATCGCCGCGTTCCGTTTTGTTCGCGCTGGGTACAAGGCAGGTAGCTGTGCAAACTGGCCGCGCGCCCATCCGTGCGCTCGGCCTGCGAGATCAAGGATATGGTATGGGAAAGAAGCGCGATACGAAGACCGAGCCCGCAGCGGGCAAGACGCCCAAAGGCATGAAGGTCGATAAGGCCGTCAAAAAATTCCGCAAGCTCGAGGGCAAGCTGTGGACCCGCGAGTACCTGCTCAAGATTGCCGAGTTTGACGGCGCGACCATTGCTCCCGCCAACGGCGCTGCGGCGCGCGCCGATGCTATGGGCACGCTTGCCGGCGAGCATCACAAGCTGCTGACCAGCAAAAAGTCTGTCGAACTTGTGCGCTCGCTGGCACGCGAGACCGTCGCCGGCGGCAAGATCGACGACCCGCAGCTGCTCGACGAGATCCGTGTGCTCGGCCGCGACCAGCGCGAGGCAAGCGTCATCCCCACCGAGGAGGCCGAGGCCTGGACCAGGCTCACCTGCGAGGCCGACGCCGTGTGGCACAAGGCCAAGACGGCCAATGACTGGGCGAGCTTTGAGCCCTATGTGGACAAGATCGTCGCCCAGCTTAAGCATCAGGCTGAGCTCATGGACCCCAAGCGCGATCCATACGACGTGTGGCTCGATCAGTACGAGCGCGGTCTTTCCACCAAGAGCTTCGATGCGTTTTGCGACGAGGTCAAGGCCACGGTCGCGCCGCTCGTGCACGCCATCAGCGAGCGCGGCCAGCAGCCCGATGCCGACTTTTTGCACGCCCGCGTGCCCGAGGCCGCCCAGCGCGCCATGAGCTTCGACCTTATGAAGCTCGTCGGGCTCAACCTGGACGACACCACGCTTGCCTTTACCGAGCACCCGTTTAGCGAAGGCTTTGCCGTGGGTGACGCGCGCGTCGCGACACACATCTACGAGAACGACTGCATCTCCAACGTCTACAGCATCATCCACGAGGCGGGACATGCCGCCTACGAGCTGGGCGTCAACCCCGCTTATGCGCGCACGTGCCTGGAGGGCGGCACCTCCATGGGTATCCACGAGAGCCAGAGCCGCTTCTTTGAGAACACCGTGGGCCGCAGCCGCGCCTTTATGGGACCGCTACTGCAGGTGCTGCGCCGCCACGCGCCCGAGGTCTACGGCGACGTTGACGAGGACACGCTCTACCGCGCCGTGAACATCGCGCATCCGTCGTTGATCCGCACCGAGGCCGACGAGCTCACCTACCCGCTGCATATTATGGTGCGCTACCAGATCGAGCGTATGCTGTTTGCCGGCGAGGCCACGGCCAAGGACATCCCCGCGCTTTGGAACCGCTTTATGGACGAGTACCTGGGCATTCCCGTTCCCGACGACACGCACGGCTGTCTGCAGGATACGCACTGGAGCGGTGGCTCGTTTGGCTACTTCCCCACCTATGCACTGGGTAGCGCCTACGATGCCATGTTTGTGCCGGCCATGTGCCGCGACGGCGTCGACCTTACCGGTGCCTGCGCGAGTGGCGATCTGTCACCCGTTCGCGCCTGGCTCGGCGAGCACATTTGGCAGTGGGGTCGCGCCAAAGACGCGCCGGAACTCATCAAGGGCGCCTGCGGCATGGACTTTGACGCCCGCTACTACTGCAGCTACCTGCAGGACAAGTTCACCACCCTGTATAGTCTTTAGCCAGCAGTGTTGACACCGATGTCTTGTTAATGTCAGCGAAAACGACCCTAAGCGAGCAAGGTGACGTGAAATGAAAGGGCGCTGACCTTCTGGTCGCGCCCTTGAAATTGAACGTCAGATTGCCGCTTGGGGCCGTTTGCAGCGTCGAGCGGTTACGCGGTTTGGTAAAACCGCGTAACTATAAAGCTTCCAAAGCACTTGCGATGCGCTTCATGGCGGCGTCGGCGGCCGACTGGTCCGGAGCCTCAGCCAGCACGCGAATCACCGACTCGGTTCCGCTCTTGCGGACGAGCACGCGGCCCTCGCCCGCCAGCGCGGCCTCGGCCTCGGCGATCGCGTTCTGCACGCCCATGTTCTCGAGCGCGGCGTCCTTATCCGCCACGCGCACGGCAACCTGCGCCTGCGGCAGCAGCTTGCACGGAGCCGTGAGCTGCGAGAGCGTCTCGCGCTCGGCACGAATCACTTCCATCACGCGCAGCGAGGTCATAATGCCGTCGCCCGTGCGCTCGATATCGCCAAAGATCGTATGGCCCGTCTGCTCGCCGCCCAGGCTGTAGCCGCCCTCGCGCATCTTGGCATACACATGACGGTCGCCCACGCCGCTGGTCACGGCACTCAGACCGGCAAGCTCCAGCGACTTGACCAGGCCAAAGTTGCTGGCGATCGTCGGCACCACGGTACCGCCCGAGAGGCGCCCGTGCTTGTTCAGGTACACACCGCACACGTACAGGATCTGGTCGCCGTCGACCACGCGGCCGCGCTCATCCACGGCCAGGCATCGGTCGGCATCGCCGTCATAGGCAAAGCCCACGTCCAGGCCCTGTTCCACCACATGGCGCTGCAGGCGCTCCATATGCGTGGAGCCGCAGTCGACGTTAATGTTAAAGCCGTCGGGCGCGGCGTTGATCACGCGCACGTCGGCACCGAGCGCGTCGAACACCGGCTTGGCAACCGAGGACGCCGAGCCGTTGGCGCAGTCGATGCCGATCTTGACACCCTGCAGCGAAAAGTTCGCGCTTGCAATGAGCGAGGCGATATAGCGGTTGCGACCCTGCATGTAGTCGACCGTGGCACCAATATTGTTGCCCGTAGCCAGCGGCACGTCGCTCTTGCCATCGATGTAATCCTCGATGAGCTCCAGCACGTCCTCGTCCATCTTAAAGCCGTCGCTGTTGACGAGCTTAATGCCGTTATCGCAAAACGGGTTATGGCTCGCACTGATCATGATGCCGCAATCAAAGTAGCCCTCCACGGTCTGATGCGCCACGCCCGGCGTTGGGATCACATGCAGCATATATGCGTCCGCACCGCTCGCGACCAGGCCACTCACCAGCGCCGCCTCGAACATGTAGCTCGAACGACGCGTGTCCTTGCCCACGATCACGCGCGCCTTGCGCTCGCGGTTGGCGCCGTTATACCAACCCACAAAACGGCCGATCTTGTACGCATGCTCTACGGTCAGCCCAACGTTGGCCTCGCCGCGAAATCCGTCGGTGCCAAAGTACTTCATAAGAGGTCCTCTCTATAGACAAAGGCGCGCCGCCAAAGCAACGCGCCGCCAGCCTATTATCCTTTATCGCAACCGCGCAGGCTACACCGTTAAAAACACCATCGCGATAATCATGGCAAAACCCGCCAGGTCGGTGGGCAAAAATACCGTTCCCAGCATAAGGGCGCTGGTGATGGTGGCCGAAACCGGCTCCATGGTTCCAAGAAGGCTCGCGCGCACCGAGCCAATCTCCTTAACGCCCTGCATGTAGAACATATAGGCGAAGAACGACCCCACCACGATAAATATCGCGAGCGCGCCGACACCCGAGGGGCCGAGCGCCGGCATGTGCGCCCACGGCTGGGTAAAGATACTCATCACGATTCCCGCCGAGAGCATGGCCGAGCCCGTGACGACCGAGCTGCCGTATTTGTTGAGGATTCCCGCCGGGATGATTGCTATGCAGGCACCGCCCACTGCGCACAGAAGGCCCGCGAGCAGGCCCATCGGCGAGATGCTGAGCGTACTGGGGTCGCCGCCCGTGGCAATTAAAAACGTCCCGCCCAAGGCGAGCAAAATACCCAGCGCCTCGCGCGTGCGCGGCAGTCGATGCGCGGTGACGCAGGCATACCCCATGACGACCACCAGCTGCAGGCACTGGAAGACGGTCGCGGTGCCCGCGTTGGTCAGGCGCACGGCTGACAGATAGCAAAGCTGGTTGAACAGCAGACCAAAGATCGTAAATAGGATGAGCTGCTTGCGATCGGCAGGGGTGGTCCACAACTTGACCAGGCGGTCGCGGTCTTTTCTGAGCACGACGAACATAAAGAGCAGGCCAGCGATAACTTGGCGCACGCTCATCAGCCAAAACGTCTCGATATGACACACGTCAAAGAGGTAGCTGGCGCTGGTGCCGGAAAAGCCCCAAAACGTACCGCCGGCAAACGCGGCGAGTGTACCCAGGGCCATCTTGCGCGTCTGGGCGTCGTTGAGGCGGTCGCGCCACGCACGGCGGGTGCTGCGGCTGAGCTCATCGGTGCCCTCGGGCACGACAAAATCGGACGCCGCCGTCATCGGCACCGAAGCCCTTTCACGTGCACGCTGCGCCGAGCGCTCCTGTTCCATTCCACTCCCCCGAAATCAATTGGCAACAAAGCGCTCAAACTGTAGCACGAATATCGGCATGAAAAAGCAGACGATTCGGAACATCTACGAGCATCCAAATTGCAGGGACGAAAGGCACAGACGCGCTATGCCGAGCGGTTGGAATCGTCGAGGACGTCGGGGTCGGCTTCCGCACTATCCTGGGCACGATCGTCATCGCCTGGGTCCTTGGCGCCGTCCTGACCCTCCTGCTCGCGACGGCGCTTTTCGCGAATCTGCTCCACGGCAGCACGCAGGGCGGCCTCGTCCTCGGCACGCGCCACCTCTTGGGTGGTCTTGACCATATGGCGAATTTCGAGCACCAGCAGCACGATCAGCGGCACCACGATGAGCGGAAAGAACAGCAGCGGATTGGTGAGCAGCGAGACCACCACGCCCAGCCCCGCCGAGACAAAGACCACGCGGCCCACCACGTCGGCGGCGGGCACGGGCGCGGCATCCTCGACCGGATTGGCGTCGCCCTTGGTGCGATAGACCGGCGTGCCATCGGCCGCGGCCTCCACGGCAACGATGCGGTGTGTGTTGAGCGAACCCTCCAACGCGTCGTCGGACGAATGGAAGGTGATGATGTCGCCCACCTCATAGGCCTGGCCGCCATCGGTATCGACGACGATAAAGGAGTGCACGGGAATCGCCGGCTCCATCGAGCCGGTCAGCGTGCGCATAAAGCCATAGCCCATGATGGTGGGGATCTCGCCGGCGGGCGTGAACACCGTGCGCAGCAGCACCACAAAGGCGACGAGGATCACCACGGTCGCCAGCACGTTGATCACGCGGAGCACGTGCTTCATCACTTGTCGGCGTCCTTTGCAGAAGTGTTGTCATCGGTGGCGTCGGCGGCCCCAGCGGCATCCTTTGCGGAAGGCTCAGGCTCGCCGGCGGCACCAGCGTCGCCCTCGGCACCCACGCCCGGCTCGTCGGCATCGCCGCGCAGGCGGGCCAGCAGATAGCGCGACAGGCTGTTGCCCTCGGCACGGCGCTCGGCGCGGGCGCGATCGCGCTCGGCCTGCTCCAGCTCGTGCGCCAGCGAGGCCAAGCGTTGCTGCATCTCCTCACGGGCGGCTTCGAGCTCGCGCTCGCAAGCGGCCTTGACGGCGGCGACTTCCTGCTCAATGCGCTCCCCCGCCGCAAGCTCGGCGGCGGCGATACGCGCGTCGGCGTCGGCACGGGCCTCCTCGGCAGCACGCGTTGCGGCATCGCGCTCGGCAGTGGCGGCGGCGACCTTCTCGTTGGCATCCACCGCAGCCTGCTCAACGGCAGAATCGGCGGCTGCACGGGCGGCATCGATCGCGGCGTCTGCCGCCCGCTGAGCGGCGGAAACCTTCTCATCGGCCGCGGCAACGGTGTCGGCAAGCGCCTGCTCCGCTGCGGCCGCGGCGGCGTCTGCCGCCTCCTGCGCGGCGCGGGCATCGCGCTCGGCCGTCAGCTGCACTTCCTCGATCTGCAGCTCGGCGGCATCAAGCTTGGCATGCAGTGCAGCCGCTTCCTTGGCAGAGGCCTCACGCACGGCGGCGAGCTCGGCCGCAGCAGCGTCCTTGGCGGCCTGCAGCTCGGCCGCGTCGGCAGCCGTCTTGACGGCCAGGGCCGCAGTAGCGTCGCTCTTAACCTGCGCGACTTGAGCGGCAGCGGCCTGCTCGGCGGCAGCAACCTTGGCGTCCGCGTCGGCACGGGCGGCCGCAACCTCGGCATCGGCCTCGGCACGCATCTGCTCAAGCTGGGCCGCCGCAGTCGAGCGCGCCTCGGCGGCAGCATCCTCGGCGGCCTTCTTGCCGGCCTCGACATCCTCCAGCGAGCCGCGCAGCTCCTCGGCATCCGCCTCGGCAATCTGCGCGCGCTGCGTCAACGCCAGCTCGCGCGTCTTGGCCTCGTCCAGCTCGTCGGCCAAGTCGTCGCGCTCGTCGGTCAATGCATGCGCCTGCACCTTCCAGGACGTAAGCTGCCCCTGCAGCTCCTCGATCTGCTCGCGGGCCTCGGCCAGCGCCTGCTCGGCATCGAGCTGGGCCTGCGTGACCTCCTCCACAAATACGCGACGGACCTCAACGTCGGGCAGGTCGGGGCTATCGACCTGCACCTCCTTAATCTCTTTAATAAACTTGGGCGCCACCGGCGCGTGTTGCACGCTCTCGAGTTCCTGCAGGTTGCGCTCGTCGTCGGTCAGGCTCTTAAAGACGGTGTAGTTGTTGATGAGGTTGGTGTACATCTGCACCATGTACTCGTCGTCGAACGCCAGCGCCTGCTGCTGCACGTCGATGTTGTAGCCCACCTTGTCGTAGCGCTCCATAAACTGCCACAGCTGGTAGCACTTGCGGTAGTTGGGGTCTTTCATGATGAGGTTGGTGCGCTGGATGGGGCTGCGGACCGCGCTGCACCCGTTCATGATCTGGCAGAACGACGCGCCGCGCAGCGCCATGACCAGGCGGCGCACGCGGTCGATGCGCATAAAGACGTCCATGTTGTCTGCGTCGTTCTCGGCAAAGCTCTGGCGGTTTTTGACCGTCATCTCGACGTTATACTCGATCTCTTCGTACGCGTCGTCGATCTTGCTGTGCATCTTAAAGCGGTTGCGGATCTCGTTGCCCGTCGACCAAAAGATTACGTCGGTGCGCTTGTCCACAAACGTCAGCAAGCGCTGAATCAGGTGGTAGATAAAGCGGTTCTCGTACAGGTCGTACGTCTCGACGGTATTGACGTTGAGGATGCGCGTGGGATGGACGCCGCCATCGTCGCTCGGCGCCAAAAACTGCGTGTTCTGGCTCAGATGGCGAACGCTATCGGCGCTGATCTTTTTGGCGAGCGAGACCGGCACCACCTCTTCCTCGGTGGTGATGAAGCGGCGCGGATTTTCGATGATAGTGTTGATGGCGTCGAGCGAGTCCTCGATCATGCTGATCCACTCCTCGTCCACCACTTTGACGAGCTCCTCGCGCTGCTGCTCGATCGTGGTGCCCGAGGCCTGCGCCATCTCAAACAGATAGCGGAAGTAGCGGCTGTCCTCCTGGATGGGCTCCATCTGCTCGGAGAAGCTGGTATAGAGGTCCTGAATGGTCTCGGACATGGGTTACTCCATAGATTGGATCGATCGGGAAGGGACGGGGCGACACTACATCGCCCCGCGCTTACGACATTAGTAGAAGTTCTGAATCCGCTGCAGGTACATGACGGAATCGGGCAGGCCGCCCTCGCCAAAGGTCTTCTCGATGTACTCGATCAGGCCCTTCATCTCGTCGCGCACAAAGCTCACGTTCATGGACTCAAACTTCTTGAGCACCTTGCGGGCGATGATGTAGTCCATGCCGCCCAGCTCGGTGCCGCCGCACGCCACATACACGGGGATAAAGTCGTACATCTGCTTGATGATACGGTTGCCAAAGGCCAGCTTAAAGCGGGTCTGCAGGTACTGGTCCAGCTTGTGCATCTTCTGGAGCAGCTCCTCGTCGATCACGTACTCGACCTTGGCCTTCTGGAACAGGTACTGCAGGTGGTCGGCCGTCACGTGCACGCGCTCGTGCGGCTCGCACTCAAACGCGTCGGCGCGCTCGTTGAGCTCGATGGGAATCGCGCGGTCGTACACCTTGTCCGTGATGGTAAAGGTGGAGTCGTCGTTGTTGGCCGTGCCGATAAACCACAGGCTGTCGGGAATGGTGATCTTGCCGTCGTGCAGAGCTTTGGGATCGGCGGCCCACTGGGTGGGCACCAGGTCGAGCACCCACTCGTCGTGGCTGGGCATCTCGAGCACCGACAGGATCTCGGCAAAGTAGTACTCCACGCGGGCGAGGTTCATCTCGTCAAGCACGATCATGGACGGGTCTTGGCGAAGCCCCGCCTCGTACACGGCGCGGAGGAACTCGGTCTCGTTAAAGCGCTTGGAGAACTCGTTAAAGTAGCCCAGCACCTCGGTGCGGTCGCGAAAACTCGGCTGCACCGACACGATGGTCGCGGGGTTATCCAGGTAGCGGCTAAAACTGTAGGGCAGCGAGGTCTTACCGGTACCCGAGATGCCCTCCAGGATCAGCAGCTTGGAGGCGGCCATGCCGGCCACAAAGCGGCGGATGATCTCGGGCGTGTAGTAGAGCTTCATCTGGCTGCACGCAAACGCGCGGAAGCTGTCGACAAAGTCTTCCAGCGAGATGGCATCGTCGTAGACCGGCGATTCCCAGTCGCGGTACTTAAGGTCCACCAGGGACAGCTTGGGGAAGCGATTGGCCTGGGCGATTTCTTTTTCCTCGGCAAGGGTCTTGGCCTCGACGGTGGCCTTGGCCATGGCGGCCGCGGCGTCCTTGACGCCCGCGCCATCGAGCGCGAGCGACGCGTTGCCCGACACCACGGCGGCCATGGCACCCTCGCCCGTGCCGGCACCCGCGGCGGCGCCCACCACGTTGCCCACCGTGGGCAGATGGTCGTCGGCCAGGGCCGAGGCGCCCACGTACGGAATCTGCTTGGTGCCGCCCATGGCATTGACCTTGAGCGCCAGCAGCTTGTTCTTCTCGTCCATGAGGTCGAGCACCTGCTTGTTCAGGCGGCCGATCTCGCGATAGAGCGCCTTGTTGGACGTGTCGTCGCGATGCAGGCGGCGGTTGATGCGGTAGCGGTGGACCAGAATGGCCACGATCAGCACGGGAACCGCGATGAGCATGGCAAACAGAATGACCGCGCCGATCTTGCCCACCAGGTTAAACGTGGTGAAGTAGGTCATAAAGATGTTGAAGTACTCAACCCAGCCAAACACCAGCAGGTTAAGGATGGAGCTCACGACGGCAACGACGTTGTAGACAACCTTTGCCAGCAGCTCCCAGGCAAATCCCAGAAACTCACTCACCGTCGGTATCCTCCTGCTTGGTCGCGTTCATCGCCGCCTCGGCCTCGGCCTTCAGACGGCGGGCTTCCTCGAGCTTGGCCTCGGCCTGGGCGAGCTGCTCGGCGGCGTTATCGGCGGTGACGGTGGCGGCGGCACCCTTGCCCTCGGCGTCCACGATGGCAGCCGCGGCGGCCAGGCGGTCTTCCTCGGCCATGGCGCGCTTAAGGTTCATGCCCACCACGATGAGGTGATACACCTGGTAGATAAAGAACAGCAGCATGGGCAGCACGATCACGATGAGGAAGCCCATGGAGCTGGACAGGAAGTCCATGACCTTGCCCATCTGCGGCAGTGCGAACACGTACTTGCCCACGATGTCGCCGTCGCTGATGATGTGCGTATCGGCCACGTCGTTGTTGTCGCCCTTGGTGGTAAAGCTGCGCATGCCGTTGACCTCGTCGATGGCGGCGATGCGGTGCGTGTTGAGCGCGTACTCGTTGTCGATAATGGTGTGGAACGTCACGATGTCGCCCACCTCGAGCTTGGAGGTGTCACACTTTTTGATGACGATGAGGTCGCCCTTGTTAAACGTGGGCGCCATGGAGTCGGACTGCACGGCGAGCGGGGTGAAGCCGGCGATGTCAGAGACGCTGCCGTCCTCGCGCGTGGCGAGCGTGGTAAACGCATACAGGGCCGCCACCAGGATGATGATCCACATGACAACGCTCAGCGCGATGGATGCGACTTTTTTAACAGATTGCATGATGTCCCTTACTACCGTGTCTGTCTAGGTCGTGCGCGGCCCGGTGGCCGCCGTGCATATCTACTGTTCCTCGATGCCCTCGAAGCGCATCGATACCGAATAGTTAGCTCCCTTTAGCATATTAGTGCAATTTGGGTCCGTTCCCTCGAGCCATATGCGAACGGTTACCGGCTTGTCCGTTTCTGCTATCAGGCCGAACATGTCGCTGGCCGCGGTGGCAGCACCCGAGTCGAGCCCAAAGACGGTGGCCGCGCCGGATGAGCCCCCGCCCCCGTTGGGGTTGTAGACCCAGGTGTGGCCGTCGGCGGTAAAGCTCATGCGCATGGCGCTGGCCATGCCCTGCGTGTCGGAGCTAAACCGCGTGCCGGACACGCCGCCGTCGCCGTCCTGGCCGGTCAAGCGCACGCGCAGGTCCGTGCTGCTCATAAAGTGCAGCGTGAACTCCAGGTAGGCACCGGTGGCGGGATCGGCGGTGGAGCCGTCCTCAAAGGTGAAGGTCTGGTAGTCGCTCGTGGTGACGGGCTTGAGCTTGGACGCATCGATGTCCACGCCCTTTTCGCTGGCGATGCGTGCCGAGATCTGGTCAAAGCCCAGGCTGTGCACGTATTCGTCAAACGCGGCGTGCTCGTCCAGGTCAAAGCGCAGCGAACCGTCGGCGTTGGCGTCGATCATGAGCATGCGGGTCTTGGCGCTATCGGCGATGGAGAACCAGGCGAACGTTGCCATGGCTATCGCCACCAGCGCAAACAGCACCAGCACCACGGTGGTGGTGAGCTTGCGGCGCAGGTCGGTGTCGGTGGGGGCGGCGGCTTGTGTCTGGGCGCCGTTGGCGATGGGCCGACGGTCGTCGGGCATGATGCGTGCCATTACGCCTCACCGTCCAAGGTCGCAAAGAGCGCCAGGTGCAAGGTGCCCGGATCTTGATAGAGATAGTCGGCGCTATCGGGGTCGGTGCCCTCGATGTAGTAATAGATATCCAGGCGATAGGTCTGGCCAAGCCCCAGCGTGGCAAGCGTATTTTGCGGGCGCGTGGCCGTCTCGCTCGTGCCCAGCGTAAAGGCGGCCGGGTCCTGCGTTACGTTGGCACCGCAAGCAAGCTGGCCGTTTTGCCAACCCAGGAGCATGCCCTCGGTGTAGCCCGCCAGGCCCGTAGGCGCGGTCGCGGGGTGCTCGTCGCGATGGCCGCCGTCGGAGCTATCGAGCTCAAAGATGTTGGTGGCAAGCACCTGGTTGCCACTCGAGACTTTAATGCCCACGCGGGCCGCGCACAGCAACTCGGCATCGGCACCCTGTGGGACCAGCGATTCGGCCAGATACAGGTTGACCTTGCCCCTTACTTTGCTGGCGCCCGTTCCGGTAATGGTGGGGCGCAGATCGATCCAGCCGTGATAGAACGCGGAACCGTTGTCTTTTGCCTGCTCAAACACCGTGGCATCACCAGCTGAGTTGTTTTGTGCGCAGGCAGCAAAGCCGTTGAGGTCAAAGGTCGAGACCGGGTAGAGCGTCACGGCGCCGGTCGCGTTGGAAGTTAGGGAAACGTCACCCTGCTGCGACCAGCTGCCGCGGTCGGCGTCACCCAGCTCCAGCACCAGCTTGGACGTGTCGCTGTGCACACTCACCGAGTTGGTGTTGACCTTCATGTTGTTGGTAAACCAGGCGTAGGTCGCGGCGCCCAAAGTGGCGGCGAGCGCCACCATAACGAGCGCGATTTAGGCACGCGCGCGGCGAGCGTGGCGGCGGGCAGCGGTGCCCTCGAGGACCTGGCGCTCGGCGGCCACGCTGGAGGGGGCCGTGGGGCTCTCACTCTGGGTTTTGGCCTCGCAGCCATCTGCTGGCATGTGCTTCTGATCTTCCATGTCGCTCGCCCCCTTACGCCTTGGCCGCGGCAAAGGCAAGCTGCAGCACCACATCGCGGGCCTGGGCCTCGTCGATGCAATTGGCGTCGCAGCCTTCCATGTACACAACGTAGTGAACGCTTGCCACCTCGTTGGCGGCCAGCGTGCAGATGGGCGTGGCGCCCGCGCGCGCCGTGGGCGTGTCGTCGGTGCCGTCCATGCTGTAGGCGCTTATGGCGCGCGCAGGGTCGGCGGTGTAGGTCCAGCCCGAGGCGCCCGCCGCCACGACCACGCCATCTTGCGCGGTGGTGCGCCTGCTGGTGGCGCCTGCGGCGTTGCCCAGGTCGTCGCAGGTAAAGATGTGCGTCTGCGTACCCGACTGGGTCGTGATCACAAGCCCCAGGCGCAGTGCGGCCAGCAGCTGTGGGTCACTCGTCACGCTCATCTGACCCGGATACAGGTACACGTTGAGGGCGCTGTCGCCGCCCTTAAGGTACAGCGTGCCCGAAAGGGCATAGTCGTCCAGCTGCGCGGTGCAGTCGGCGTAGTCGGTCGTGATGCCCGCGGCGTTTTGGAACGTGCCGCGCCAAAAGCGGGAAAGGTCCGACGTCGAGATGGGATAGAGCGTCTTGTCGGCGGCGGCAAGCGTGGCCGTCGTGTCCCAGGGCCCGTTGGCCGAAAGGCCAATCTGCAGGTCGGAGCTCTCGTCGCTTACCGTATGCGCCACGGGCGTCACGTTGGTGTAGCGCGAGTTGCTAAACCAGGCGTAGGTGGCGGCGCTCAAGGCAGCTACCAGCACCAGCATCCATGCGGCCGCAGCAACCATGCGGCGGCGCGAGCTTAGGATGTCTTTGATGTTCGATGTACTCATCCCTAGCCCCCTTACGAACGCTTGCCGGCAAAGCGCAGCGCCAGCGATTGCAGGCTGGTGGCGGCCAGGTTGTTGGTGCAGTCGGGGTCGCAGCCTTCCAGCCACACATACACATCCACGCGCACGGGCGTGCTGCGGTTGGCGCCCTTGGCAGCGGCGGGCAGGCTGCAGATCTTGGTCGTGGCCTCCTTGAGGCTCACGATGCCGGTGTCTTCGTTGTAGTCGCAGAAGTTTGCGCTGGTCAGCTGGTCAAAATGGACTGTGGCGCCGTCGGAGCGGCTGCTGTCGAGCACCAGGTGGTTCTGCTCGTTTTCGCCGGCGTCCTTACCATCGAGCGTGTTGTAGCGCGCCTGGGGATTGTGCTCGCCCGAGACCTCAAAGACGTACTGGCCCGTAACGGTATCGCCCTGCCCTGGAGCATAGGCGACCAGCCCCACGCGCAGGGCGGTGGAGATAGGGTTTGCCGGATCCTGCTCGGTAAAGTCGATGCCCGACAGGTACACGTCAGTTGCGGCCGAGTTGGTGGCCAGGTACAGGGAGGTCTTGTAGTAGTTGGAATGCTCGGCCGTACCAAACACGCTGGCAAACAGCGAGTCCTGCGTGGTTCCGCCGGTAAAGCCCGTTACCTTTTGGAAGCCGTTGAGCACGTTGTCGGTCGAGACGGGATCGAGCAGGCCCGCAAAGTTCAGGCCGGCATTGGTTTTGTATTCGCCGTCGTACTCGTTGGAGATAAGGAAGGTAACGCCCGTGCCCGCGGCCATCTTGACGTCGGTGATATGACGGTTGGCGTTGTAGATGTACCAGGCGTACGTTACAGCTCCGGCAACAGCAAGGGCCATCAGCAACGTGGCGAGCATGCGATTGAACTGTTTTTGCAGCGAACGCGCGTCCGACATGCCCCTCCCCCATTTGCCGCGTTGTAAACTACCTGGACACCATTTGCCCATAATGGAGTTATTTTACGCGAATGTGCAGTTCATCGGGGGTACAAACGCGACTTTCCACGTGCTGTTCGCGCTGCATCGGGGCGGTTAGGGTCGCAAATCGTCGCTTTTTAAAAATAGTTCTTGCCACCGGGTGGGAGCTCCGTTATATTATTTCCTGCGCACTCGCGCACCCTTGATCGGGCGTTTAGCTCAGGGGGAGAGCGCTTCCCTGACACGGAAGAGGTCAGAAGTTCAAATCTTCTAACGCCCACCAAATGTTCGCAGCTCAGAGGCTTCGCCTTTGAGCTGTTTTGTTTTACGCCGCCAAGTCAAAGGGGCGCGCGGCATCCAAAACCGCTTCGACAATTCCAATAACCATCCCAGACGAGGCCGATACCACCTCGACAGCGCTGGCAAACACCCCAACAGCGCCCAAAGCCGCCCAACAGCCCTGATAATCGCCTCGATCAGGCCCAAAATTCCCCAAACAACTCTAACGATCGCCCCGATCAGACCCGGATGTGGCCCTCGTAGCCGTATCCGGACAGCCCGCAAATCGAGGGTGAATGGTTTCCCGCGAAGTGAACGAGCCAAAACAAACCCCCGGAACATCGACACTTTTGGCGGCTCATTTCCTGCAGTTTTGTCGTTAGAATCCTGCGGTTTTGGCGCAAAAAAGTGTGGATGCTTCGGGGGTCCAAAAGCACTCGTTCACTTCGCGGGAAACCATTCACCTTCAATGCGGCAGCACCCCCTCCGCCGCCAAAGGCCCACTTACCAATGCTGATGTGCCTCAATAACGGTCTGCCAGAGCTTAAACCGCTTTGTCTCGATGCGCGCCTGTGCCAAATATCGCGCTTCCTCAGTCATGGGCTTGTAAAATATGGGCCGCTTGCGACGATGCAGTTTCCGTCGGATGCGTTCGCACAGGCGAACGAGCTTGTCATAGTCGCTTGTCTGGTCGGTCGTCACCGTAAAGTACGCCACCCCATTGAGCATCTGCAGCTCGTTGCGGCGCTCGGCATCCTTATGAGTTTTCTCGCGTCCGTCATGAATGGCATCGCTGTCATAATCGACCATCGCGATAAGCACCTCGGGCAGCAAGCCGGCCCTTACTTTATCCAGGCCCACCTCTGCTTTCGCCGTAAGCGTGATGTCGGGCGTGCGCTCCAACACGCGCAGTTTGCGGTTGTGCCCATCGTCGTAACCGTCGCGAATGAAGTACTTCTTGTTCAGCTCGGCCTTGCCCAGCGCAAACCCGCCGTAATGCGCAGGCAGCGACATAAACATGCAAAGCCCCGACTCCCTTGGAGATCGCGAGCCCTCCACCACATATGGAAGCAATGCTTTTGCTTTGGCGGCGCCTCTCACCTTTGACGTCCGGTCAAGATACGCCGCGATGAGTTCCCTAGTCGTGAGCCTGCCATCGCGCATGCCCGCATCCCTGCTGGTCACCCCACCGGGAGCAAGGTTATCCAGTCGATAGTCCGATGTCATGGCATAGCCGGCATAGATGGCAGCCGCCGCATCGCCATCGTGCGCGGCCTGCAAAAACGCCAGCTCGGGAGAGCACACATACGCATCCAGGTCGCCCATCCAGTGGCCCAACGAGATAAACGAACCCGCCGGGAGCTCGTTGGTGCACAGGTGCGTCTTAACGTGCTTGCTCCGCCGACGGTCGGCGCTCGACGGCACCAGCAAATCCAGCGCATCGATCCCCAGGTCATAGCGATCGATAACCTCCTGCGCCTCTTGGTCCAGGAGCGCGCAGGCGCCTGCAATCGACACGACCTCTGGTTCCGAATCCCCAAATCGAGGGTTCGGCATGTGCGCCAAAAGCGCCAGCGCAGCGTTATGTGAAACGATAAAGTACCTCATAGCGCGAAGATAGCACGCGCGTCGGCAGCCGCTGGCGGTCCCGCTAAGTTTTCGGCAAACGACCGGCGGTTTTTTGCCGCGGCGCGTCCAAAGTGCTCATTCGTCGACGTCTAGCTGCAAATCCGTCAAGCTTTTGGCAAGGTTGCCGCTCAACTGACCAAAAGCTGACCATGCACTTGCCCAAATGCTTGACGGCACGCCCCCGTCAAAACGCCCCGCGACTTCTTGGACGGTCGAAGCATCCATCCAGCGACCGCACGCCACGCTGCAATCGCCTCGTTAAGACAGCAGACACTACCGGCCGTCAGCTCAAACACCGCCGGCCCGAGTCGTGCGCATCGAGCACCCACCGCTGGGGTATCCTTGGAGCACATGCACCACAAGCCGCACAAAGGAGCCGCCATGCGCACCGAGCTCGATGTTCCCTTTTCGCACAAAGACGAGGCCAAGGCCCTGGGCGCCAAGTGGGACCGAGCCAAGAAGATCTGGTACGTGCCCGATGGCGTCAACCCCGAGCCCTTTGCCGCGTGGCTGCCCGGCGTGGATCGCTCCGACCCCAGCGCGCCCTACATCTACCTGGTGCTGGGCAAGCGCGAGTGTTGGAAGTGCCACGAGCAGACGACGGTCGCGGCCTTTGGCATTCCGTATTTGGCGGCCGAGGACTCGAGCAGCAAGGCCGCGCCCGGCGCTGCGTCCGCCATGGACGACGCGGGCCACATCGCAATCGACACCGCCCGCGCCAACGCCGTGGCCATCGTCCCCGCGCTGGGCTGCGTGCCGGCCGAGATCCGTGACTACCTGCGCGAGCGCTGCGGCTACAAGCCCGTAACGTCGCGCACCACCAAGACCGTATCGCTCGCCAGCACCTGCACCGCCTGCGGCGCGCTGCAAGGCAGCCATTACCTGTTCGAGGAGCCCACGTCGCCGTTTGCGCTCACGGCCATCAACAAGCTGCCCGCGCTTGAGTTCGTGCGCGTGGAAGTCGCCGGCGTCTTTGGCATCCCCACCAGTCAGGACAACTTTGACCAAGCGCTCTTCACCTGGGCACGCGATCACCACACCCAGTTCCACAAGCCCCTGTGCGAGGGGATCTACCTGTAGGACATCTTATAAGGCAGAAACGCCCGAGCGTGGAAAATCTCCCATTTTTGACAGCCTTTCAGGCCAAAAACGGGAGATTATCCACGCTCGGTTTTCGATCGTCCAAAAATCCTCACTCGCCATCAGGCAATTAGGCGTCCGCATCGTCATAGGTAATGGTGCATCCGCAGGTTGGGCATTGCTGAGGATAGACCGGAAGACGCAGGCCCGTCCGAGCCCGCGGGTCGGTAGCGTGCTTGTCGCGGGTGTCGATGAAGCTGATGTCTAGGCATGGGAGGTCTGCACCGCAGCGGGGACAGGGCAAACAGATTTGGCTGCAACTAGCCTCGACGAGCGGAAACAAGCTCCGGTCCATTAACGCTCGCGGTAGGTTTCCGTACACGCCTCGCGCGATATCGCTTCGCCATCCCATGGGCTCCCCTTTCCCGTTTTAACCGTTGAGGAGAGGATGGCAGGATCGTGCAGCTCTCGATGCGGCGCAGCGCGATTCGATCAATCGACATGATTAGACAGCGATGGGCTGCACCTAACTAATACGGAGCAACGGCTTCCGCATGACGACGCGATTCCGAGAAATCGAACTCGGCACGATGCGCTTCGAGGAATCGAGCATTGGGACGAAAGCGATGTTCGTCCGGCTCACGCAGCACCGAACCCGCAAACGTCGCATAATCCGTTTGTCGCAGAAGGTACGACCCGCAAAGTTGATAGTCGCCGCGCACCAGCTCAAATGAAATCAAATGAGCATCGAACAGCGAGTGCAAGTCACGGCGCAGCAGAATACCGTTGCTGACAACTTGCGACTTGGGACCCGAGTAGTTCTCGATATGCGCGGCCTCGAGAGCTTCATCCACATTGCAGCCCGAGACGGCACATCGACCGGTATAAGCCTCAAAAAGCTGATTGCGAAAACGCTGCTGGCCGATTCGCTCGCGACGCAACGCATAACGGACCTTTTCATCGTCGCTCGCTGGAGTGCCGGAAAACTCCGCCGCGACCGGAGCGTCCTTCATGTAGCTCATATCAGGGAAGAAGCGCGCGTCGGGTCCACCCTTATGGACGGGGCCATGCAGTACAAACCAGCTGTTCTCCGGCTCGTAGCGCTCAACAAACGCCAAGCCCAGCACCTTGTAGCCGGCGCTCGTTGCAAAGAAAACACCAACGGGAACGCCGCACTCCATGCAGTTGATCATCTTCTGGTTGTAGTCCTGGTCGCGCCAGTTTTCGACCGAAGCACTTTGCGACGAGTACTTGAGCACCCACGTGCCGTCCTCGAGATAGAGCGGCGGCACATCAGGGTAGGAGCCACGCTTGGAATTGTGCACCGAAAGGGCGAAGGTCTTTTCGCTCAGATGCTTAACGCGCCCGCGACCAGGCCAAAAGATGCCCGAATCGCGCGACACCGGAAAGGGTTCGGAATCAATCGTCAGGCGAAAAGGATACTGGGGACTATCGGCATTGGTGCGATGCGGGAGCTTATCCCACAGGCCACCACGCCGCTCCTCGCGCAAGAACCACTCCCAAGCCTGGACATATTCGGACGGCACAAGGCTGCAAGCGCGGTCGAAACTCGGCCGAGCAATCAGCGGAACACTAGATGTGATGCCGTCCATAAGGAACCTCCAGGAAGAACAGTTCCCCACATTATCGCCTACGAAATGATGACGCCAAACGAAAAAGGGCCCACTTCCTTCGAAGTGAGCCCTTGGACATTTGCATGTTACGAACGTCGGCATTACGACGTTGCGACGCCGGCGAGCTTAACACTAACGTTATAGGTCGTTGGACTGTTCTCGATGGATTTGCCGTTAACGCAATCCGCGTCGGTTCCTTCCATCCAAATGTAGACGTGAACGGCAACACCCCTATAGCCAACGCCCGTAGCGATCGGATTAGTACCCGTAGCAACTGAATAATCGCCGCTCGTGCCCTTAGTGGCAACCCATCCGTCCGTGCCGCCAGTATAGATGTGCCTATAGGTCGCCTGCGCGAGCGTCGGCTTACCATCAATGTTCTGGATGCTCGTCCAGCCAGCAATGGCGGTTGCGTCGTTACCCTTGCCCTTCTCATCGCTCATGGCATACACGACGCGCAGATCCTCTGGACCAGTACCCGACGTGCCGTTATCCGCAATCGCTTGCGTAGTAATCGCGACACGCAGAGAACCGACCATTGTCTCCGAAGCATCGCCACCCACAGCTTCAATCGTTACGGGCGCACCGTCAGATGCATCGAGGTAAACGTCAGCCGTGCCAGTATCGGTAATGGTGTAGACGATATAGTCGCTTTTAATGAAAGCGTTGTACTTCTTGCCGGCAACCTCGTACTCGCCCGGCAAAGCATTGGCAGCCGTTGAAAAAGAGGGCTCTGAATAGTCAGTTACCAGACCCTGGTTGTTCCAGCCATTGCAAACGTACCAATTATTAAGGTCGTTAGTCGAAGACGGGCTGAGCGTGGCGCCCACGGTTTGGGCCTCGAGCGACTTCTGCTCGCCACCATGTTGGGCGCCGTTCTTGAGTTCATCGATCTGAAGGATGAAACCATTGGTCGTCGCGCTAATGGTCGACGTGGTCGCGGACACCTTTGTGTTCGCAACGTACCACGCATAGGTCGCTGCCGACAGGGCAAACGCAGAGAGGACCACGCTAACGGCGGCCGCAACAAGCTGTGTTTTAAGGCTCTTAGACGATTGCACGTGATCCTCCTTTCAAAACAGAGCGGGCGCCCGGCGCATAAGCCGGGCGCCCGCTTGGTCCCAAATACCATTTAGGAATTAATTGAACTACTTGGCTTCGTTGGGAGCGTTTACTTCCTGATTCTGAGTGTTAACAGGCGTCGCGGTAAAAGTGACAGTCGCACCAATAGCGGTCAGCTTACTAAGGTTATCCGTATACACGTTCGTTTCGGAACCATCGTAAAAAACGTACACGTCTACATCAACAGAGCTATTGGCCGCGATCGTATCGGCAAGCACGCCGTCCGTATTGTTGCCTGCTGCGGACACCTTATCCTTGTACTCGGTGAGCACCGTGCCATCTGCGCTCTTCTTATAAACAGCCCAGTTATCACCGCAAACAACCAGAATGGAAAGAGCGTCTTCCAAGCCCTCGGTACCCTTGGAAGTAAGCTCAACACCAGCTACTTTCAGATTCTTGAAAGATCCCGCCTTGGCGTCTGCAGTACCGATCTTAAAGCTCTTCTTAATTGCAAACTCACCCGTAACAGCAGCCGCAGCGTCTCCCACGTCATAGCGCGAATTGCTCAACTCAGTTGTAGCGGTCGCCGCACTTGCATAAGCAGATTTGAACAAAGGCTTGTTGTTTATATCGTTCTTTACAACCTGAGCAGGGTAAAGCTTCACGTCAGCCTCCTCAGCATAGGAGATAGACGTGGTGGAGTCTTTAGTAATATTCGCCTTGTCAATCTTCAAGAACGGCGCGTTGGACTGAGCACTAATCTTGCTCGTCGTCGCCTTAACCGTGTTGTTGCTCACAAACCATGCGAAGGTGGCGGAGCCGAGGGCTACGGCTGCCACGAGGACCATGGCGATGGCGGCGCCCATCTGCTTTTTTAATGCCTTGGTATCCATGCGGACCCCTTTCTTTCCCCATTCATCCCAGATGACCCTCGAGAAGCCCGGAAGGGGAGCCCGCGCTTTCGTGTTGGATGTTGCTTGCCCATCCTTTAGACATGGAATTGAGAATACCACAATTCTTACGATTTCCTTATGAGTTTTCGACAGCCTACATTCCGGCAGATTCATAGGTCTACCTCGGGTTATATGTGGTGCTATGTGAACATCGTTTACCTTATTTGGTCTCTCTCCCGCGCAGCCATAAGTCCCTCTTAAGGCTTGCGACCGCAGCGCCACGCCATCGCATACATTCACCCTCCGCCGAGCTTCGCCCTAACCCTTCCCGCTCGCTATACTGGTGCAGAACGTGTCATTTTTTGCCTGTTAAACGGGCTATTTGTTGGGAGGGCCCATGCCTGCCGCCAATCAACCCAAGGGAAGCGTTTCCACCGGATCGATTAAGCCGGTGACGCGCAAGGCCGTTCGTTGTCAGCGCGAGGTTGCCTGGCTGGTCACGCAAGCGGCCGGCAAGCTCGTCGCCACCACCGACGACGTCAACGCGCCCACGCCCAGCTTTGTACTGGCGGCGGCGCTGTTGTACACCCGCGAGCAGGAGCAGGCCGCTCAGGACCGTGGCGCCGCGATCGACTACAAGGCCGTCATGGGCCCCGACCTTGCGAGCTTTTGTGCGGCCGCGGGGCTGCCCACAGCACC
Organism: Collinsella sp.; assembly: GCA_019414055.1. Lineage (GTDB taxonomy): Bacteria > Actinomycetota > Coriobacteriia > Coriobacteriales > Coriobacteriaceae > Collinsella. The sequence goes on along the minus strand of DXMV01000017.1, from coordinate 8,716 downwards.
CAACGTGCTTTCGGACACGGGCTACATGTTCACGCTCTCGGGTGCGGATCTGATCCGCGACGTTTACGCCTACTGTAGTGACCTGGGCGAACGCATGGGAGACGCGGCGCAGGTCAAACCGGGCTACGCGATCAAGCTCGCGCTGCGACTGTTCTTGCTGGACGACGCCGCTGGCAACGCCACCGCCTCCGACGGCAAAACCTCGGCATAGGCCGTCACCAAAAGCGCCGGGCCGGGAAATCAATCCCGGCCCGGCGCTTGTTCGTTCTACTTGTCCCCGTCCCCTGCGGGCGAGTTCTTTTGGTTGCGACGGTTACTCCAGGTCACGTTGTGTTCCTTGTAGTAATCGGGCGCCTCGTTGCCGCTCGCGCTAATGGGGTCGTTGCCGGTGAGGGTATCGGCAATATCCTGTACGAACTTAACAAACAGGCTCGAATCGTCGGTCTCGGACGAATCAAAATCGAAACCGAACTCCACCGCGCCGCCAATAATCTTGTCCACGCACTCCGGATCGTCGCCATCCAGCCAAATGACCACGGTGTACTTGTCCACATCGCCCACGCGGAAGTTCTTGTGGCTGATGGTCGTCACCACGTCTTTGGACGCAAACGGCTCGGTGTTGGGTTCGGGATTGCCATCCGCCGCGACGGCCGCATAAGTGGTGGGCTTGCCGTTGCGATACACCCTCACGCGCGCGGCCTTCTCCACGCCCTTGCTGGCGCTGACCACCTTGAGCTTGGCGCTGTAGCCCAGATCGGTCTTGCCGGCGTTGCGGATATAGAAGGTGTACGCCACGTAGTTCTTACCGTTGTGGCTGCCGTCGATATCGTCCAGGTTGTCGGGCAGGTCCTCGGCGGCGATATTGGTGCCGTTGTCCAAGGCGTCGGCGGCCAGGCGCGCGGTGGCGTTGTTAAAGTCGCCGTTGTCGGCAATGGCCACGCCCCGGCGGAACAGCTCCAGGCGGTTGAGATTGATGGTGAAGTTACCCATGTTTTCCTGCATAAACGACAGGGCAAACAACACACCAAAGGCAAGCGCCAGCACCACGAGGGCCTTTTGCAGCTTGTCCATGCGCAGCAGCGCCGCGCCGATGCGCTCCATGCGGCGCTTGGGCATATACATGGATACGACCGCGTCGGGATCGATGTCGTCGAGGTCCTGGTCGGCCAGCGCCTGCTCCAGTTCCTCGATACGCACCACGCCGCGGAGGTTGCGTTTGGGCTTGGGCTTGCGATTGGACTTGCCAAAGCGTTTGTGGGAGGCGGGAGCCTGCTCGGGCGCGGGGTCCTCGCCGGGCGCATCCTCGGCAGCGGCGCCGGGCGCATCCTGCGACGTGTCCTCGGCCTGGTCCTTGGCCAAATCCTCGGTCAAATCCTCGGCAGCTTGATCTTTGTTGTCGTTACGCTTGAACAGTGCCATGGCGATCAGATCTTATATTTGGTGCGAATGTAGCCGACGTATTCTTTGACGAGCTCGCGCTCCATGTCGTCGGCATAGCGGAACTGCAGGCCGCAGACGTTGCGGTACAGGCTGCCCTTGGGCGCACGGCGCACCCAGCATACGATGCCCAGCTGCCCGGGCAGCTCGTGGCGCTCGCCCTGCAGGCGGATCGTGGGCATTTGCACGGCCAGGGCCTCGCCCACGTCGGGGTAATCGTTAAGGTAGATGGCCAGACCACCGGCCGAAACGTCGATGGTCATAGCGTCCTCGGGCTCAGGGGTCAGCGCGTTGTCGCGCTGGTAGGTCAGGCGCATGGCGACCTTAAAACGCTCGTCGCGGCGCCTGACGAAGGTGCGCTGCTCGGCGACTTTGCGCATTTTCCAGTAGGTGCGGATGCCCTTTTTCTCGACCGACTCGGGGTAGCCGGCGAGCACGAACGTCTCCTCGCCCACTTTGTATTGCAGCAGCAGCTTTTGGTTTTCGTCCATGATGAGCGGCTTGCCGGCAAGCATGGGCGCGCTCATAAGAAAGTACGCCTCGTCCAGGTTCTCTTTGTACGTGGCGAGCATGTTGAAGTCGGTTTTTTGGCCCATGGGCACGTCGAATGCCACCTGAAGCTTAGTCCCCGGCGTTATCTGTTGCTCTGCCATGTATTCTCCCCTAGTCGCGGGCGCCGATATCATCGTCGTGCGCGATGCACATTGGGCTATTGTAACTGCTTTGCCGCAGGTTTCGATGCGCAGCGCGTGAAATGGCGGGATGAGGGGCGGCGGCAGGGCCAGCCGGCACGGCTGGCACCGTACGCGCGTGGATTATTGGACGGTTTTTGGGCTTTTGGCAGCCGATTTCGTCCGAAAATCCACTGTCATTTGGCGGGCGTCCGAATTTCCACGCTCGTGTGTCCGAAAATCCACACTCATGCGGCGGGCGCAACTACGGCCATCGATATTCGCTAGCGCATCTGCCCTGCACGCTCCGTTAGTCGATACTTGCGATTGCGGCTCGTCGCCGCTGCCGTAGGCTCAATCTCGCCCTGAGCAATAAGCGCATTAACGCGCGTCCTAACTTGAGAGATGGTAAGCCCCGTGTGCCCTGCCAGCTCGCGCGTTCCCAACTCGTCATAGCGCTTGAGGGCCGCCATGATCAGGTCCCCACCATGATCGACCTGCTCAACCTTGGAGCGATAGAGGACAACCTTAAACCGGTCAAAACCAGGGCAAAACAGGGGCTCGGCCAGACCGTGCGCACGCATGGCATCGACCATCATCGGGATGCCCGATCCGTTGCCCTCGGCAGGAGAGCCCGCACCGTCGGGCAATGGGACAAGCGACATGAGCTTCACGAGCGTCGCGTTGCGGCACCGAGAACTACCGTCAAACAGATTCTCGCGAGTTTTTCCGCCATAAAGACCGCCAGGGTTCGTCACCTCGATACGGTCATCAAAGACGTCAACAGCGATCGACTGTCCACAGAACCGATCTCTGTATTCTCGGTGGATTACGGCGTTGGCAATCGCCTCACGCAAGACTTCCTCGGGAATCTCCAGCGAGTCGATACGCGAGACGCCTTGAACGGTCGAGGTGCGACGCAGGTTTTTGGCGACAGCCGCGACAGCATCCGAAATCATCTCGCCCAAGGTGCCCTCGCAGACCGTGCGGTCCATAAACCTTAGCGGTCCCGCAGCGCCCTTTTGAGTTCCCGCATGGACAGCTACATCAATAAAGAGCTTGGGATAGAACTGCTGAGGGTAAACGCCCGCGGCAAGGAGGCCAGCCTTGGTAACATTGCCCTGGGGGTCGAGGAAATTCAGACGCTCCATCTTTGTCTTCCTGTCCGTCGCACCGTGCATCGCTCGAGGCGTCAACGAATAGGCACGCTCTATCGTGCGGTCGACCAGCGACTCGTCGAGATCGCCCACACTCGTGCCGGGCACCGTATCGCGATCGCTAGGACTCGTCCGTTCGTATGACGACAGCGCCAAAACCTCGGTCGACGAAAGCGGCACGTCTTTGTCATCGATGCGCTTGTAGCTGCCGCCCTGGGCGCCCCGTTCTATTACATAGCAAGGCTTGCTCGACGGGTCAAGCTCCTCGATTGTGATGACGAGAACAACGGTACCCCGAAGCTCCACGCGCTCAATGGTGTATTTGGGCGGATTGGCCAGCTTTCCACGACCGCCGGCATCGCCCATGCCCGCCACGAATTGGTTGAGCACTTTCTCGGTCTCAAAGTTTGCAACTGGGACAAAACCCGCACGCTCGCTCACTCCGAGTACGATAATGCCGCCGGCGGTGTTTGCGAAAGCGCTGACCGTTTCCCATACGTCGCGGGAAAGCGTCGTGGCGCTCTCTTTTACTTCGACGTTAAGGTCATCCGAACCCATGCGCTTTAAAGACTCGAGCAAACCGGCCAGCTCGTTTTCGTTCATCTGCACGTCCTTTCGCTCGACCTTGCGGAGAATGCCATGGATAGACTTCCTTCGTCTCTCAGTTGTCTCTCATAATTATCTCTCGTCTCTCTGTTATCTCTCATGTTAGAGATAAGTGAGAGGTGAAAGATGAGATGTCTGCCATCTGTTTCATTTAAACATGTTTCTGCTGGTAGAACAATCGGTATTGAGACAATACCATGATTGCTCGTCTCTTTGCTGCTCAGTTATCTCTCATAATTATCTCTCATTTTTCTGTTATCTCTCGCATGAGAGATGAGTGAGAGACGAGAGATACGTGAGTGGTGCGTGAGCGTGGATTATCGGACGGTCGGGAAACGAGAGTGGATTATCGGACAGTTTTTGAGCATTTTGAGGCTGATTTCGTCCGAAAATCCACTCTCGCGCTCCAGGCGTCCGGATATCCACGCTCGTGTGTCCGGATTTCTACTCTCGAGCAGCGGGCGTCCGAAAATCCTTGCTCGTGCGACGGACGCACAGAAAGCGCTACCCAATCCGCCGGCATCGTCTGCAGTTCGCCGCAGAGCTGCGGCTCCATATGGGTATACTCTCGGGGATTCGACTCGATTCGCCCCCGCTGGGGCGTCAAAGGAGACTGCATATGCCCACCACCTCAACCGACCCGCGCGCCGCTGCTGCCGCACTGCTGGTGCCCGGCACCACCTGCCACGGCTTTGCCGTCGAGCGTTGCGAGACCGTGCCCGAGCTTGACTCGGACGCCTACGTGCTGCGCCACACCGCCTCGGGCGCTCGCCTGCTGTACCTGGCGTGCGATGACGAAAACAAGGCCTTTGCCATTGGCTTTAAGACGCCGCCGGCCGATTCCACCGGCGTGTTCCATATTCTTGAGCACTCGGTGCTGTGCGGATCGGCCAAGTTTCCCGTCAAGGAGCCGTTTGTCGACCTGATCAAGAGCTCCATGCAGACGTTCCTCAACGCCATGACCTACCCCGACAAGACCATCTACCCCGTTGCCACCACCAACGAGCAGGACCTGTACAACCTGATGGACGTGTACCTGGACGCGGTGTTCAACCCGGCCATCTATACCAAGCCGACCATTTTTGAGCAAGAGGGCTGGCACTACGAGCTGGACCTGCCGGAGAGCGTCGAGGGCGAGGGCGAGGGCGGCTCCGCGAGCCTGCGCGAGGGGACGCTGCGCTATAACGGCGTGGTGTTCAACGAGATGAAGGGCGCGCTGTCCGACCCCATGAGCGTGCTGGACGACGCCGTCAACGCCGCGCTCTATCCCGACACCGCCTATGCGCACGAGAGCGGTGGCGACCCGCGCGCGATTCCCGCGCTCACATACGAGCAGTTCCTGGACACGCACGCGCGCCACTACAATCCTTCCAACTCCTATATCACGCTTTACGGCGACCTGGACGTGGACCGCGCACTGGCCTTTTTGGACGAGCGTTATCTGTCGCAGTCGAGTGCCGCGAGCCGCCGCATGGACGCCGCCGTTGCCGCCGGCGAGGACCCGTCTGCGCTGGCGCCCAATCCGCTGGACGTGCAGGAGCCTGTGGCCTGCGAGTATAAGCGCATCGAGATGGCCACCACGCCCGAGAACGCCCTAGTGGGCCTGGGCCTGGTGCTGGGCAGCGCGCTTGACCGCAAGCGCACGATCGCGGCGGATATCCTGTTCGAAGCGCTGCTGGGCTCCAACGAAGCGCCGGTTAAGAAGGCCATTCTGGCCGCCGGCCTGGGCGGCAACGTGGTGAGCTACACCGCGGCCGAAAGCCTGCAACCCTACGAGCTTATCATGCTGCAAAACGCGCAGTCTGGCGTGGCGCGCGAGCTGCGCCGCGTGTTCCAGGACGCCTGCCGCGACCTATGCGAGCATGGCGTTCCGCGCGAGCGCCTGGAAGCTATCATCAGCAGCAACGAATACGACCTGCGCCAGCGCGACTACGGTATCGCCGACGGCGTGGCCATTGCGTGCGACGCGCTGAGCACCTGGCTCTACGATGACGACGCCGCGACGCTGGCGCTCAAGTATGGCCCGGTGTACGAGGAGCTGCGCGGCGAGCTGGAAGGCAGCTACTTTGAGGACCTTCTGCGCGAGCTCGTGCTGGAGAACGACCACATGGCGCTGGTCGAGCTGGTTCCGGTGGACGCCGCTGAGGGTTCGGAGGGTGCCGAGGCCGCTGAGCTGGCAGCCAAGCGCGACGCCATGACCGATGCCGAGCTGGCCGACGTGGTCGAGCGCACGGCTGCGCTGCGTGCCGCGCAGGAGGCCGAGGACACGCCCGAGGACAAGGCCACGCTGCCGCGCCTGCGCGTGTCCGACATTGGCGAGGCGCGCCCCGAGCCGCCGCTGGTCGTAGACACGACCGCGCCCATCCCCTGCCTGCGCCACGGCATCCCCACCAACCGCCTGGCCTACGCCATGCAGTATTTCGACCTGAGCTGCGTCGCATTTGAGGACCTGCCCTATGTGACGCTGCTCTGCCACCTGCTCAAACAGCTGCCCACGAGCGAGCACTCGGCCGAGGAGCTCGACAACTTGCTTGCCGGCAAGCTGGGCTTTTTGAGCTTTACGACCGAGGTCATGACCCAGCCCGACGTGGACGGCGTGCGCCCCTACCTGCTGGTGAGCGCCGGTGCCCTGTCCGAGAAAATCGATGCGCTGGCAAGCCTGCCGCGCGAGGTGTGGTCGAGCACGCTTTTGGCAGACGCCGACGCCGACCGCGTGCGCGACGTGCTCACGCAGATTCGCATTGGGCTTGAGCAGGGCTTTATCAACAACGGCCACTCGGCGGCGCTCGGTCGCGCGATGAGCTACAGCTCGCCTTCGGCCGTGGTGCGCGAGCAGCTTTCGGGCGTGGATTTCTACCTGTTCCTGCGCGATCTGCTCGACCACTTTGACGAGCGCCTGGACGACCTGCGCGCCAAGCTTGCCGAGCTGGCGGAGCGTATCTTTGTGGCTGATGGCTGCATGGCGAGCTTTACCGGCAGCGATGAGGACTTTGACGCGTACTGGGACGCCGCGGGCGACCTGGGGCTAGGCGCGGACGCTAGTGCCGTTGCCGGCCGCGATGCGCTCGTGGTGCCAACGCCGCGTGACCGCCACGAGGCCTTTGTCATTCCCAGCGACATCTGCTTTGCCGCAAGCGCGTGCGACCCGCGCCGCCTGGGTATCGACGTGACGGGCGCCTGGGCGGTTGCCGCCAACGCGCTCTCCTACGATTACCTGTGGAACGAGATCCGCGTGAAGGGCGGCGCGTACGGCTGCGGATTCCGCGCGGCCGGCGAGCGTCAGGCGGCGTTCTACACCTACCGTGACCCGGCAATCGACCCCTCGATTGAGCGCGTGAAACGCGCGGGCGCATGGCTCGGCAGCTTTGAGCCCGACGAGGCCGCCTTCGAGGGCTTTATCGTGAGCTGCGTGAGCGGCATGGACGCGCCGGTGAAGCCGTACGCGCTCACCAAGCGCCGCAACACGACCTACCTTGCCGGGCTCGATCCGCACGCGCGCGAGGAGCGTCGCGCCCAGATGCTCGCCGCCACGCCCGGTGAGCTGCGCTCGCTCGGCGCCGACGTGACGCGCATCGCAGCCGAGTCGCCGACCTGCGTCTTTGGCGGCCGAGACGTCATCGCCAAGAGCAACGCCGGCTTTAACGTAGTCGACCTGCTGGGCTAACGCACAAAGGTAGATTTTTGGGACATGCCTAAAAATCTACCTTTTTTCTGCGGCTTGGACGGGGCGGCGCAGCCCACTGCGACGGTTTGTCTCGATCTGTAACATCTAGACAGGAATATGGGCTCTAAACGTTACAGATCGAGATAGTTCCGAATGGCACCGGCCCTTTGTCTCGATCTGTAACAGCTAGGCCTATTTATGCCGAGTTACTGTTACAGATTTAGACAAACCACCACGGACGCTCGTCCTCAGCCCAAACAACCGCAAAGGGGCGCAGTTCACAGGTGCCTTTGTGTTGGTTCGAACACTTGTTCTATACGTACACATGTTCTATAGTAAGGGTGCTTGCATCGGACTTAAATTGCAACTAGGATATAGTTGCGGAATGTGAGGCGGGATGACTCGGACCGATAAACTCATCGCCCAACTGTTTAGCTGCCCTTCAACGTATCGGTATATCGATTTTTTAAAAGTCATGGCTTCATACGGCTTTGAAATGGACAGCAAAGGCAAGGCATCCGGATCACGCGTTCGCTTCTACAGGCCATCAGATGGCAGGATGTTCGTGATGCACGCGCCTCATCCATCTGACGAATTGACAGCGGAAACCATTCGAAACATCGTTCGATTCCTGCAAACTGTCGGAGGTAGTCATGAGTAACGTTTTGGCATACAAGGGTTATTTCGCCCCAGTCGAGTTCGATGCCGAACAGCATGTGCTAACAGGTATGGTCACCGGCATTAGGGACGCAATCGTATTTGAAGGCTCCACGGCTGAAGAAGTGGAGCAATGCTTCCACGACGCCGTCGACGATTACCTTGAGTTTTGCGCCGAAAAGGGCAAGGAACCCGAGCGGGCTTTTAAAGGCTCGTTCAACGTAAGAACGGGCTCCGAGCTCCACAAGCAAGCGGCGCTGGCAGCGGCAAAGAAAGGTGAGTCACTCAATAAGTTTGTGACCGAAGCAATCGCTGCGGCGCTATAGCGTTAACGCTTAGGCCCAAACCACCACAAAGGTGCCTGTGAACTGCGCCCCGAAACTTGGACTGAATAAATAGCGACTACGCCGCAAGGGCCCGGTCCCGGAACTCCTCCGGCGTCAGGCCCTTCAATCTTACCTGCCTGCGCCGCGTGTTCCAATGGACTATGTACCCCTCCAGGTCGCGCTTGAAGTCCTCGAAGC
>DXMV01000016.1 GCA_019414055.1 Collinsella sp. | reverse complement strand
ACGCCGGCGTCGAAGAGCTCGACGGCCCGCCTCCTGGACTCCAGGTCGTGCTTCACCCTGAGGTCTATACTCATGGAAAACCTCCCATTTCCCGATGTCCAAGAAATGGGAGGCAGTTCACTGTCCCCTTTGTGGTGGTTTGGGCCGTCATTATCGCGTTTGCCCAGATAAAACCTGCCAAAATAAACCTGTCCCTTTTTGGCAGGTTTCCCGAGGCTAGCGCACCTGGTAGGCGCGGGCGTTTCGCGCCGAGAGGAAGACCGTGGAGCCGTTATGGATGAGCGAGCTCACCTGCGGGGCAATAAGGCCCGCGACGCCTCCCGCCAACAGCAGCGAGTTGAGGCCGATGACCTCTCTAAACGATGCGTCCATGCGCTCCTCGAGTCCGAGCGCCAAACGGCGCAGCACCACGAGCGAGGCAAGGTCGCCGTCGGTGAGCGTGATGTCGGCGACCTCTTTGGCGATCGCGGTGCCCGAGCCCATGGCCACACCCACGTTGGCGGCCGAGAGCGCCGGCGAGTCGTTGACGCCGTCGCCCACCATGACCACGCGGCGCCCGGCCGCGCGCATCTGCTCGATCACGGTGTGCTTGTCCTCGGGCAAGAGATCGGCGCGGAACTCATCGATCCCCGCCTTGCCCGCGATGCGCGCGGCGGCGTTGGCGTTGTCGCCCGTGAGCATCACGATATGCTCAAAGCCCAGCGCGCGGAGCTGCGCCAGTGCCTCGGGCGCGCCCGGCTTGAGCGGGTCCTGGATGCCGATCGCACCCTTGAGCACGCCATCGACCGCCAGGTAGAGCTTGGAGAGGCCGTCGAGCTTCTCCTCGATCAGCGCCCGCACATCGTCGGCGATCGCGACACCCTCGTCCTCGACCACAAAATGCTCGGAGCCGATCACGCAGCGCTTGCCGTCGAGCGAGCTCGCGATACCATGCGCCACCAGGTACTCCACCTCGGCATGGCGCTCGCGGTGCTCGAGCCCAGACTCGGCAGCCGCATTGACCACGGCGCGCGCCACCGGGTGCGGAAAGTGCTCCTCAAGGCAGGCCGAGAAGCGCAGCACCTGCGTGCGGTCCCAGCCATCGAACGAAAGCACGTCCGCCACCTGTGGGGCAGCGGCAGTCAGGGTGCCCGTCTTGTCGAAGACGATGGTGTCGGCCGTGGCAAAGGCCTCAAAATGCTTGGATCCCTTGACGGTGAAGCCCTCGCGCGCGCTCTGGCTCATGGCCGTGAGCACGCTGATGGCGCCCGTAAGCTTGAGCGCGCAGGAGTAGTCGACCATGAGCGCGGCACTCGTGCGCACCAGGCTGCGGGTCTTGAAGTAGACGCCCGCGGCGAGCAGGAAGTTCCACGGCACAAAGGCGTCGGCCATATGCTCACGGCGGCTGAGCGACTCGGCCTTTAAGGCCTCGGACTGCTCGACCAGGCTCACGATCGAGCGCAGCTTGGTATCGGTCGCGGCAGCGCGCACGCGCACGTAGGCCTCGCCGTCCTCCACGGCCGTGCCGGCAAAGACGTCGTCGCCCACGCTGCGCTCGATAGCCAGCGGCTCGCCGGTGAGCGTGGACTGGTTGACCATGGCGCAGCCCCACTCGACGGTACCGTCGACGGGGATGGGCATGCCGGTGCGCACCACAATGAGGTCGCCAGCCACGAGGTTGGTCGCTTGGACGCGGCGCTCTTCCGCCCCGCGCAGCGTCGGGTCGCCGCAGGGGATGAGCTGCGCGTAATCGGGCACGTCGAGCAGCGAGTAAATGAGCTGGTTTTGCGATTGCGCGCGGGTGTAGTCCTCAAGGAGCTCACCCAGGTTGAGCAAAAGCATCGTGCTGGCGGCGGTGCGCCAGTCGCGCTTGAGGAAGGAGATGCCGATGGCCGCGGCGTCGAGCACGGGCACGTCGAGGCGCGCGCCGGCAAGAGACGCGAGCGCGGCCTTGAGAAAGCCGCGGTAGCTCCAGACGGTATAGATCGTGGAGAGCGGCGCCGGCAGGAACCAGCGGCGCGCAAGATGCCCGCCCAAGAGCGTGGCGATATCCATGAGCAGGCTGTTGGTGCGTGGCGCAAGCGCGACGGTGCAGTCGCGACGGGCCTCGTCCACGGCCGTGCGGTCGATAGCGGCAATGGCGGCGAGCGCCTGGGCGCGGGCGGCGGGCTCAAACTCGACGGCGAGCGAGCCCGTGCGCGGATAGACCGTCGCCTTTTGGATGACGGGATGCTGGCGGAGGGCGCGCGTGAGGGCGTCGATGTCCGCCTCGGGCACGCGACCGACGAGCTTAACGCGAACGCGGCCGGGAACCTCGTGTTGGATGGTGTAGTTCATGCGTGAAGGCCTCTCTTGGTACGGGGCGTCAAACGTGCGCCCCAAAGAGCAGCAGCTGCGTCGCTTGAGGGCGATCGCAGCTGCTTAGAGTCGTTGAGACAAGCGTTGGGCGCGAGGTCTACTCGGCCTTGCCGCCCTCGACGACCTCCACGTCAACGGGGTTGTTGAGGTACTCGGCCTCGGCAACGATGTCGTCGACCTGGGCCTTGGCCTGCTCGACGATGTCCTGGTAGCCGGCCTTGACGCGCATGCCGGCGGCAACGGTAGCCACGGCGGCACGCTTGGCGGTGTCGGACGCGAGGGCCTTGGGAACAACGACGCCCAGGACGGCGCCGGCGGCAACGAGCAGGGAGTGAGTCTTGGGAATGCTGACCATGGATGATCCTTTCGGACGTGTGGATAGAACGGTAGTTAGTTCAGACTAACATTCTTTGAGTAGACGAGGATACAAAGTTACCGTACGGCAACCCGGAACGCGCGTCTTTTTGCGTTGTGCTGCTGAACTGGGGTTCAATCTACCCCGCAAGTGCGGAGGTAGGCCATGGTAACTCGCGTTATGCACATCTCGACCATAGTTGCGCATATGCAACCGTTGGCGGTGGCTAACCGCGGAATTGCCGACTAGCCTGAGGGTCGACGGATGACCCGCCCATTCTCGCGGGCGGAGGGCTAGACTTTATAGCATCCGAACAGCTGCTTTGGAGGAATGCATGCTCGACGTTGTGCAACAAAAACAAGCCGCCCGCGTCAAAGCGCTTGCCCGGCGCGACGGCATCCCGCAGGCTCTCCGTGAGCAAAAGTCGGCCTCGATATCCTCCCAGCTCGCAGCAAAACTCGACCGACTGCTCGGCAGCCGTCAAGGCGACCCGGTGACCGTGGCAACGTATGCGGCGACGGGATCCGAGCCCAATCCCTCTGCATTTGCCAGCTACGCCGAACGGCGCGGCTGTCGCGTCGTGTACCCCTGTATGCTCGCGGCAGCCGAAGCCGCTGCGTGCGGCCAGCGCATATGCATGAGGACCGTCGCTGCCGGCGACGTCGACACGACCCCGTTTATCGCCCACCCCACGCGGGCCTTCGCGGCCGCGGACATCGACAGCGGCCGCTTCCCCATCGTGCCTGCCGAAGCGCTCGACACGATCGTCGTGCCGCTCGTGGCCTTCGACCGCACCGGCGCGCGCCTGGGCTACGGCGGCGGCTGCTACGACCGCTACCTGCCCACGCTTCGCCCTGACTGCCAAGTCATCGGCATCGCCTTTGACGAGCAATGCGTCGACCACGTTCCCATCGACGCCCACGACCTGCCGCTGCCGCGCATCATCAGCGCCTAAGGACCGGGTTGCCCCTCGATGGCCTAGTGCTCCTCGCCGGCGCGGGCCAGGTCGTAGGGCGTGGTCTGGTAGACGTAGTAGTTGAGCCAGTTGGTGTAGAACAGCTGGGCCTGGCTGCGCCAGACATTGCGCGGCTCGGCGGTGGGGTCGTCGCCCGGGAAGTAATGCGCCGGCACCTCTGGGTCAAGCCCACGCTTCACGTCGCGCTCGTACTCCAGGCGCAGCGTGTCGGTATCGTACTCGGGGTGGCCAAATACAAAGAAGCGGCGGCTGTCGGTCGACTTGACGATGTACAGGCCCACCTCGTCGGACACAGCAACGACCTCGAGCTGCGGCTCGGCCTCCACGTCCTCGCGGCGCACATCGGTGTTGCGCGAATGCACGGCATAGAAGCGGTCGTCAAAACCGCGGACCAGCGGGCTTTGCGGCTTGACGAGCCGGTGCTCAAAGACGCCGCTCGCCTTTGCCGGCAGGTCGTATTTCTGAATACCGTAATGATGATACAAGCCGGCCTGCGCGCCCCAGCAAATGTGCAGCGTAGAGTGCACGTGCGTGGTGGACCAGTCCATGATCTGGCAGAGCTCGGGCCAATAGTCGACTTCTTCGAACGGCATCTGCTCCACCGGTGCGCCCGTGATAATCAGGCCGTCGTAGTGGATGTCGCGGATGTCGTCGAACGTGCGGTAGAACGTCTCCAGGTGGCCGGCGCTTACGTGCGTGGCCTCGTGCGTCTTGGTGCGCAGCAGGTCCACCTCCACCTGCAGCGGCGTGTTGGAGAGCTTGCGCATGATTTGCGTCTCAGTAGCGATTTTGGTGGGCATGAGGTTGAGGATGAGCACGCGCAGCGGACGGATGTCCTGATGCAGTGCGCGGTACTCGGTCATGACAAAGATGTTCTCGCTCTCGAGTTGCGCAGCAGCAGGAAGGGCGTCGGGAATACGAATGGGCATGGATGCTCCTTACGAGTCAGTTGCAGTTATGGTACAACGAGCGGCCCCATCCGCGCGAGCACATCGCCCAGCGATGCCGCCAGCGGCCCAAATCACTCCAAAAGTAGAGATTAGGGCATGTCCCAAAAATCTACGGCGCTTTAGCCTAGCAAAGTGGCAGCAGGACGCTACAATGGTTCGACGCGAAAAACTCGGCCGAAAGGATACATATATGTACCAGACGCGTAAGATCGGTGTGGTCGGCCAGGGCCACGTAGGAGCACATGTCGCCAACAGCCTGCTCATGCAGGGCATTGCCGATGAGCTGTACCTGTGCGATATCAACGAGGCCAAGGTGACGTCCGAGGTCCAGGACCTGCGCGACTCCCTTTCGTTTGTCCCGTATAACACAAAAATCGTCAACTGCTACGACCACTACGAGGAGCTGGCTTGCTGCGACGTCATCGTCAACGCCGCCGGCAAGGTCGCGCTGGCCGCCGGCAACCGCGACGGCGAGCTGTTCTTTACCACCGACGCCGCCCGCACCTTTGCCAAGCGCATCGTCGACGCCGGCTTTGACGGCATCTTCGTAAGCATCTCCAACCCCTGCGACGTCGTGTGCACCGAGCTGTGGCACCTGACCGGCTACGATCCCAAGAAGATCATCGGCTCGGGCTGCGGTCTGGACTCCGCCCGCCTGCGCACCGAGATCTCCAAGAAGGTCGGCGTGAGCCCCAAGTCCATTGACGCCTACATGATCGGCGAGCACGGCTTTAGCCAGCTGGCCGCCTTTAAGGCCGCGACCATCGCCGGCAAGAGCCTCAACGAGCTTCAGGCCGAGAACCCCGACAAGTACACTTTTGACCACATGGAGGTCGAGGAGCTCGCGCGCAAGGGCGGCTATGTGACCTACCAGGGCAAGCAGTGCACCGAGTACGCCGTCGCCAACTCCGCCGCGCGCGTCTGTGCCGCCGTTCTGCACAACGAGCACGCCGTGCTTTCCGCCTCCACGCTCATGACCGGCCAGTATGGCGAGGAGGGCATTTTCACGTCCCTGCCGTGCGTGATCGGCGCCGAGGGCGTCGAGGAGGTCTACACGCTCGACCTTTCCGAGTACGAGCTCGAGGGCTTCCACAAGAGCTGCCAGCACATCCGCGACAACATCGCCCAGCTCGACTGGTGGGATGCCGAGGCCTACGACGCAAAGTAGGCCGTAGGCTGCCGCAACCTTGCGAATCTAAACGCGATACTAAGCGGGCCGCGCCGGAAATCCCCAGTGCGGCCCGCTTTTTGACTCACGCAGTGCCCTTGCGAATCGAAGGTGAATACTTTTCCGCGAAGTGAACGAGCAAAAATGAGCCCCTGAAACATCGACACTTTATTGGGGCCATTTCCTGCAGTTTCGCCGAGTTTTTCCTGCAGTTTTGCCGCCAAAAAGCGTGGATGCTTCGGGGGTCCAAAATAGGTCGTTCACTTCGCGGAAAAGTATTCACCTTCGTTTTCGCGCAGACACGAATCCGGCCACCACAACGCAAAAAGGGGCCCGCGCGCAGCGCAGACCCCGTCAAAAAAGATAATTCCCGGTACCTAGTACTGTTCGATGCCCATGTAGCGACGAATCTCGGGGCTGTGGTCGAAGACCTTGCCGCGGGCGGCGCGCAGCTCGCAGCTCATCGCGTAGAAGAAGATCGGCTCTAGGAACGAACGCACGCTGGCAGGCACCTCGCCCACGCCGTACTCGAGCGCATCGAGCACCATAATCGTGTCGGTGTGCGTGTTGAGGAACGCAAGAGCGCGCTCCTCCATGGGGCGGCACTCACCCGATCCGAGCTGCACAAAGTAGAACACGCCGGGCTCGGTAGCCTCGAAGGGGCCATGGAAATACTCGCCGGAGTGGATGTAGCAACAGTGCTGCCACTGCATCTCCATGAGCGAGCAGATGGCCATGGCGTAGGTCTGGCTAAAGTTGGGGCCGGAGCCCAGGATATAGAAGAACTTGTGCTGCTGGCAGAGCTCGGCAAAACGGGCGCCCAGCTCGGCGTTGACCTTCTCACGCGCGGCGGGCAGCAGCGCATCCATCTGCTTGAGGCCCTCGTACATGTCAGCGAGCGCCTCGTAGCCTTCCTGCTGGTCGAGCAGCTCGGCGGCGATCAGAGCGCCGATGCCCTGCGGCACCTCGGCCTGCGACACGCCCTCGCCCCACGGATAGACCCAGGTAGTCCACTTGCCGTTGTCGATCTTTGAGCCCTCGCAGTCGGTGAGGGCAACGACCTCGGCGCCGGCTGCCAGCGCCATCTCGCAACCGTCGACGACCTCTTGTGTGTTGCCGCTGTGGCTGCAGGCGATGACGAGCGACTTCTCGCCAAGACTCTTGGGGGCCATCAGGCAAAACTCGCGCGCCGTGTAGACCGTCGAGGCAAACGTGGTAGCCTCGCGCTTGAGCAGCTCGCTGGCCGGCATCAGGTCAATCATCGAACCGCCGCAGGCGATCCAAAAGACGTTCTCGATCTTACCCTTGCGCTCGATAATATCCTGAACCAGATCATGTGCGTTCATGCTGAAGCTCCTCCTTGTGTGGCGGCTTTTGGCGACGACTGCTCGTACCTGCGGTCGTTCTATGTTGTTCTATTTATAGCACGCTGGCTGTCACGGGTGAAGTCATTTCAGCAAATTTGTTCTATGTTGTTCTATCTGTGGACGTTAGATGTCGAAGACGTAGCGCGAGCCCACGATCTTCTGGCGCCCGAGCAGCAAGGGCCGCTCGTCCGCGTCGGTAAAGTACGCCTCCATATAGAAGAGCGGCTCGCCGACCGGCACCTCCAGCAGCGGGGCCGCCTGAGCGTCGGCAAGCGCAATCTCCACGGTGCAGGGGTCGGACTTGAGCGGCGCACGACCCGAACGCTCGGCAACGAGCGCAAAGATTGAATTGTCTGTGAGGTCCTCGTCGCGCATCGTTTGCAGATACGGATGGTCGGCCAGCACAAAGGCGTTGTTCTCGAGCATGACGGGCACACCGTCTGCCGTGCGCACGCGCTCGACAACGATGAGCTCGCAGCCGGGTTCCACCCCAAAAAACGCCGCGTCCTCGCGCGTCGCCGCGACCACCGTGCGCGACACCAGACGTGCTCCGGCCACCATGTCGTTGGCAGCGCAACCCTCGGAAAAGCTCTGGACGTCGCCTTTCTGGACAATCTTGCGCTTGAGCTTGGGCGCGCACACAAACGTGCCCCTCCCCTGCTGGCGGTTGAGATATCCCGCGCGCGACAGCTCCTCGATGGCGCGGCGCACGGTGATGCGTCCCACGCCGTAAGACTTCGCGAGCTCCATCTCGGAAGGAATGCGCGAGCCGGCCGCATACACGCCGCGCGCGATCTCGCCCTTCAGGTCGTCCATGACCTGCTGGTACAGCGGCACGGCGGACACTTCGGCGCGCTCGGAACGTTCGGTCTTGCTATCGGCTGCCATCGTTACGCTCCATCCCGCGCATGCTCGGATTCAAACTCTTCAATCGCCGCCATAAACTGCTCGCCAAAGGCGTCGGCCTTTTTCTCACCGATGCCGTTGACCTGGATCAGCTCGTCGCGCGTCTGCGGACGCAGGCGGCACAGGCCGCGCAGGGCCTTATCGGAGAAGACCATATACGGCGCCATCTCCAGCTCGGTCGAGATCTCCTTGCGCAGGGCGCGCAGACGCTCGAACAGCTCGGCATCGTCGCCCACGCGCGGTCGCTGATCCAGCTCGGCCTCCTCGCGCAGCAGATCCACCGCACGGCGGGCGCGGGCCGAGGCCTTGCGCTTGGACGCGCGACGCTTAACGGTAAAGACAAACGCCTCGTCTTCGACCTCGCCGGCACGCGGACCGAGTCCCACGACCGGGTATTGCCCCTGCGATGTGGTCAGATAACCGCGGCCGCACAGCTGGCCGATGATGTCCTTGATGCGCCCGACCGATTCGCTCGACAGCTCACCATAGCCGCGGTCCTCGTCCAGATGCATCTGGCGAATGCGCTCGGTGTTGCCGCCGTGGAGCACATCGGCGATGAGCGACTTGCCAAAGCGCATGGGACGCGTGGCAACGTAGCGCACAGCGGCGCGGGCCATATCGGTGACGTCCTCGACCTCGAACTGCGTGAGGCAGTTGCTGCAGTTGCCGCAGCCCTCGGCGTCGTCCGCGGCGGTGGCGCCCGCACCAGCTGCAGCAGCATGCTCGGCCGCGGCCTCGTCGCCAAAGTAGCGCAGCATATATTCGCGCAGGCAGCCGGTAGTATTGCAGTA
The DNA here is from genome assembly GCA_019414055.1 of Collinsella sp. GTDB lineage: Bacteria > Actinomycetota > Coriobacteriia > Coriobacteriales > Coriobacteriaceae > Collinsella. The sequence goes on along the minus strand of DXMV01000016.1, from coordinate 27,158 downwards.
GCCTTCCATCTGGCTGAGCAAGCGATATCGATTTTGGAGCGCCCACGCGCGTTGCTCGTCGTCGAGCGCCTCGTCGGTCGCATCGCCGCGGTCGATCAAAAAACGACGCATGCGAAAATCGTTGCCGTTCCACAGCAGGTGGCAGCTGGCCGGGTCGCCATCGCGACCGGCGCGGCCCGCCTCCTGGTAGTAGGCCTCGATGCTCTCGGGCACATTGTTGTGGATCACGTAGCGCACGTTGGGCTTGTCGATGCCCATGCCAAAGGCGTTGGTGGCAACCATCACCTGGATATCGTCGTCGATAAAGGCGCGCTGGCTTTGGCGGCGGGCGTCGTTACCCATGCCGGCATGGTAACGACCAACGCGAATGCCGCTGGGGCTCAGCGCCTCGGCAAGCTCGCCTGCCAGCGCATCGACCGTCTTGCGAGTCGAACAATACACGATGCCGCTCTCGCCCGAATGCGCAATCACATAGTCGCGCACCCACGCGGCCTTGGCCTTGTCGCCCATCTCCTCGCAACCAAAGTAGAGGTTCTTGCGATCGAAGCCCGTCACTACCGTCGCGGGGTTTTGCAGGCCGAGCATCTGATGAATGTCCGCACGCACGCGCTCGGTTGCCGTAGCGGTAAAGGCCGCCACGATGGGGCGCTGCGGCAGGGAATCGATAAACTCGCGAATCTGCAGGTAGGCGGGGCGGAAATCCTGTCCCCATTGGCTCACGCAGTGGGCCTCGTCAATGGCCACGAGCGGCACGCCAATGCCGCCGTCCGCCGCGGCCTCCTGCGCAAAGGCCAAAAAGCGCGGCTCGAGCAGGCGCTCGGGCGCCACGTACATAAGTTGGTAGCGGCCCTCGCGCGCCCGCTTGAGCACGGTGTTTTGCTGGGCCGGAGTAAGGCTGGAGTTGAGATAGCTGGGCCGCGCACCCGCCGCGAGCAACGCACGGGTCTGGTCCTCCATAAGCGACAGCAGCGGGCTCACCACAAAGGTGATACCGGGCAGCATGAGCGCGGGCACCTGGTAGCAAATGGACTTGCCGGCGCCCGTGGGCATAACACCCAGCGCATCGCGACCGGCAAGGATCGCATCGACCATGCGGTCCTGTCCCGGGCGAAACGAGGTGTAGCCAAAATAGGCGCCGAGCGTGTCGAGCGCCATCTGCTGCATGCTATCGGTCATAGTTTCCTAACGTCCAAGTCATCTGCCGCCGATTATACGCCGCCACGCGGACCGGTGTCGCATGGCTGCCGGCCACGCTCATTCTGCGGGTAGTCATTGGGGACGTTCTTGAATGACTAGTCGTTTAAGAACGTCCCCAATGACTAATCTCTTGACAAGCGCGGAAACGTTGCTGGTTGAGCATAAGTCAGCGAAAACGCCCCTAAGCGAGCAAGGTGACGTGAAAGAGGAGGGAAGCGTACTTCGGTACGCGACCGACGATTGAACGTCAGATTGCCGCTTAGGGGCGTTTGCAGCGTCGGCCCGTTACGCGGTTTGGTAAAACCGCGTAACCTACATGACCATGACGTAGCGGCTGCCCACGTAGTACTGCTTACCCATCAGGACCGGCTCGCCATTGGGGCCGATAAAGCCGGCGCGCAGGTTGAGCAGCGGATCGTGCGGGGCAATGCCCAGCTCGGCTGCCTGCTCGGCGTTAGCGCGAACGGCCTCGACCGTGCGGTAGCCAACCGAGACGATCGGTGTTCCGCCAACACGCTCGACCTCGGCAAAAATCGACTTGTCCTCAAGATCGGCCGTCAACAGCTCGCGGTATGCATCAAACGGCACAAAGATGTTTTCCTCAAAGATGGGCTCGCCGTCGGCCGTGCGCACGCGCTTAATATGCAGCAGCAGCGCATCCTTCTGCAGGCCAAAGAATTCCATCTCGTTTTGGCGCGCCGGAACGATCTGGCGATCGACCACATGCGCGCCCGCCTTCATGCCGTTATCGGCACACAGCGCGGTAAACGTCTGCAGCGTCGAGGCGTGAAACTGGCGATTGATGTGCGGTGTGGAAACAAAGGTGCCGCGGCCCTGCTGCTTAACCAGGTAGCCATCGGAGCAGAGCTCCTCGACGGCGCGGCGCACCGTAATGCGGCTCACCTCGTACTGCTCGGCAAGCTCAAGTTCGGACGGAATACGCTCCTTGGACGCATAAACACCTTTCTCGATCGCATCCTTTATTTCGTCGTAAATCTGCTGGTAAAGCGGTGCATTTTTGGGCGCAGGCATATCTGATCACTCTTATCAAAATATCGAAATAACTAATACGTATATAACGTCTTTTTATATGTTATCTCAGTTTGATAAAACGATACACCACATACAGCAAATCCTTACTTGCCGTCGTCCTGCTGCAGGCTGTCCTGTTCACTGAGGCGCGCTTGACGACTCGCTATGCGAGCGGGCTTGTCGGGATCGGGAACGGCCGTGGGCATGGGCTCGTCGACATGACCGCCCCACCAGCCGCCCACAAAGTTGAGCGTGTGGAACACATTGATCACGGCGCCGGGATCAATGTCGCACACTAGCTTGAGAATGTCCTGGCTCTCGTAGGTCGAGACAACGGTGTGCAGCAGGTACATCTTTTCACGGCTGTATCCACCGATGACCTCGGCGCAGCTAATACCATGCTGAAAATGGTCAACATAGGCGGTCATGACCTCATCGGCCTTGCGGGTCGTGATCTGCAGCGTCACACGGTCGTAGCGATGATAGAAGCTGTCGATGGTCTTGGTCGAAATAAACTGGAACACTATGGAGTACGCCGCGTTGTCCCAGCCAAACATAAAGCCAAAGATCGCCAGGATAAAGCAGTTGAAACCAAAGATGATACCCCAGATGGTCTTACCCGTGTGGTTGGAGACCCACAGCGCGATAAAGTCGGTTCCGCCGGTTGATGCACCGGACTTGAGCGCGATGGCAGCACCCAGACCCGAGACCACGCCACCAAAAATGATGAGCATGATCTTGTCGCCCAAAAACGGGGCGAAGTGAAAGATGTTGAGGAACAGCGACGAAAGCGCAACCTGCATCATCGAGAAGATGACGAAGCGCTTGCTAATGCCGCTCCAGCATAGGAGCGCCACGGGGATGTTGAGCGCAAGCATGCCGAGCGAAGTGTCGATATGAACGCCGCCGAGCGAGGTGACGCGATCGAGCAAGACCGCGACGCCGGTGAGGCCGCTCGGGAGCAGGTCGGCGGGCCGAATGAACGCCTGGATCAGAAATGTCTGGATAACGGCGGAAATCGTAACCGCCACAGCAGTAATGGCGCGGCGGACGATGGTGAGGCGGCCGAGAACGAGCACTCGGTCCGTGAGCTGATCGATGGCGTTCGCCACGTAGGCTCCTTTCGAAGGCAGATGAAGTTATAGGGCATGCCGGCGATTGTAGCATGGAGCGACAGAGGGCGCTTCAATTCACCCTCTCTCGACAACCAAAACGAGCCAGCAGCTCCCCAACCAAAGAGCCAAATTCTAAGTGAGTAGACTTTTCGCGATCTACCAAACACACTCAAAACAGCCACCTCTCCGACCTGCGGTTTTACTAAGGCAGATACGCCTTGCGCTCGGCATGTGCCAAAAAGTCTACTCACTTAGCCCGAATCGAAGCCAAACGGATCAAAATCGAAACCAAATTGAGCCAGTCCACCGCAAAAAACGTTTGAACCAGTGCTTCTCGCGGTGGATTGACACTACAGAGCGGCCAAAATGTCGGTGAGGTTGTCGATGACGACGTCGGCGGCGGACTGGTCCAGGTTGACGCCCTCATGCGGACGCAGCGCCAGGACGCGGGCGCCGGAGCGCTTGCCGGCCTCGATACCCAAAGGCGAGTCCTCGATAACCAGGCACTCGGCCGGCTCAACACCCAGCGCCTCCATGGCGCGCAGGTAGATCTCGGGGTCGGGCTTAAACGCACTGCACTCGTGGCCGCTGATGGTGTAGTCCAGCACGTCGGCGATACCGGCAATCTCCACCAGCTCGTCGATCAACTCGCGATAGGACGAGCTCGCGATGGCACACTTCACGCCGCGCTTGTGCAGCTCGCGCATCACCGGCTCCGTCTGCTCGTTGAGCAGCTCGGCATACGGAACGGGATGCACCGGGCTATAGACCTGCTTGTACTCCACGCGCAGGCGCTCGCGCAGCTCAACATCGTTGGGCACCAGCGACTTCCAAATGGCGGGCTCGTTAGACCCCGAAAGATCGGGGATCTCGTCAAATTGGAACCCCTTCTCTTCCATAAATGCCACGCGGCGGCGGTTGTAGAACCACTCGGTATCGACCAGCACGCCGTCCATATCAAACAGCACTGCCTTGATCATACGCGTCTCCTCCCACCTGCCAAAAAGGGACAGGTTTATTTTGGTAGGTTTTATCTGGGGTTTTATGGCGCGACAGACGCACCCTCCCCAGAGCAAAAAAGGGGACGGGGCGCAAACCCCATCCCCTCTCAATCAACCCGTAAGGTCTACTTACTTGTGATTAGTAGGAAAGCTTCCACATGTAGCGACGCATGGTCAGCGGGTGCTGACGGGCCTCGGCGATCTGGTTGCCGTACTCGCGCATAACGGCGAGGTGCAGCAGCGGGTTGAAGTAGGTGACGACGCTCGCGGGCACGGCGTCAGCCAGGCCGTAGTCCTTGGAGTCGATCAGAGCGACCTTGGCGCCCATGCGCTCAAGGAAGGTGAGGGCGCGGGCGTCCATCGGACGGGTAGCGCCATCGGACATGAAGAAGACGTAGGGCTTACCCTCGGTGGAAACCTCGAACGGACCGTGGAAGTACTCGCCGGTGTTGTAGGCGGCGGCGTCGATCCACTGCATCTCGGTGAACAGGAAGGCGGCGTGAGAGTAAGCCATCTTCTCGGAGGCACCGGAGGCCATGAAGTAGATCATCTTGTCGTCCTTGAAGTCCTCGGCGAACTTCTTGGCGAGCTTCTTGCAGTGCTGAGCGGCGTTCTCGCAGAGATCGAAGACGTTGGTGAGGCCGGTGATCATGTCCTCGTAGTGGTCATAGCCCTCGGTCTGCTGAAGGATCTCGAGAGCAAGAGCGATGGCGTAGCCGGGCTTCTCGCACTTGGCAGCGTAGTTGGCGTGGAAGCCGTGAACGATGACGTGGTCGGCGTCGACGGTCAGAGCGGAGCCAGCCTTGTTGGTGAGGGAGACGACCGGGCAGTTGTGCTTCTTGGCGGTCTTGTTGGCCTCGACGGTCTCGGGTGTGGAGCCACCGAGGGAGCAGGTGATCACGAAGGTGTGCTCGTTGACCCAGGAAGGCGTGTCGTAGTTGAACTCGTTAGCGGTGAAGATCTGAACGTTCAGCTTGTCCGTGTTGTTGGCCAGGAAGTACTTGGCAGGGTAAAGGTCGGACATGGAAGCACCGCAGCCGACGAAGGCGACGCTGTGGATCTCGTGGTTGGACAGGACGTCAGCGACGATCTGCTTAGGGAGGTTAAGGTCGATCTCGTACATCTGACACATTCCTTTCGATTTTTGCGGCGCCACTTTGCCGGACGCTCGCAGGGTTACCGTGATTTGGACCGAGTCGCCGGCCCGTTGAGGATGTGACAAAGGAACTGTCCCTTTGACACATTTGGAGATGGAAGCCTGCCTGGGGTATGGGATGCCAGGCAGGCCCCCGGGGGAAAGCGGTTAGGCGCTTGGTCGCGACTAGGCCAGGATGCCGGCCGCGGAGAGGGCGATGCCGCCCACGATGGCGATCACGAGAAGCCAACCGGTGTTGACGTTCTTCTTGATGAGCCAGTACATAAGGCCGGTGAGGCCAAGGGAGATCATCTGGGGCATCATGCCGTCCAGGATGTCCTGGATCACGACGGTGCCGTCAGCGAACTGCAGCGGGGTGGTGGCGCCGATCAGCGTAGCGATCATGCCGCCCACGGACATAAGGCCCACGATGCCGCAGACATACATGAGCTTCTCCATGAGGTCGCCGCCCTGAAGCTTGCTCAGGTACTCGTGGCCGCCCTGATAGCCGATCTTGGCTGCGAACCAAGTGATCAGCACGGAGGGGACGATGGAGATGAGTATGGCCAGGATCGGACCCATGATGGAGCCCTGCTGAGCCAGCTGGACGCCCAGGCCAAAGGCGATAACGCGGATGGTGCCCTGGAAGAAGGAGTCACCGATGCCGGAAAGCGGACCCATGAGGGAGGTCTTGACCGCATTGATCGAATCGGGATCGAAGTTCTCGGGATCCTTGGCGTACTCCTCCTCCATAGAGGCGGCGAGGCCCAGGACGAAAGCGCTCGTCTGCGGGGTGCAGTTGTAGAACGCCATGTGACGGTGGTAGGCCTCTTTCTTGGCCGCGAGCTGCTTGGGGTCAGACTCGTCGGGGTAGAGGCGGTCGAGCGTGGGGACCATGCCGTAGAGGAAGCCCATGTTCATCTGACGCTCGTAGTTCCAAGAGGCCTGGATGGCCCAGGAGCGCCAGAAGAACTGGCTGACCTTCTTGTTCAGGGACACGTCCTTGGTTGCGGTTGCCATAGTGTGTTCCTCCTTAGTCTTCGTCGTCTTCGAGCGGATCGTAGTCGGAATCGACACCGGCGGCTGCATGGGAGCCATTGAACTTGAAGCCCATGAAGACGATAGCCAGGCACACACCGATCAGAGCGACCGCGATGACGGACAGGTTGAGGTAGGCGGCGAGCAAGAAACCGATGAACAGGAACGGAGTCATACCCTTCTTGATCATCATGGTGAGCAGCAGGGCCAGACCGTAGGCGGTCATGATCTTGGTCGAAACGTTCAGACCAACGGACAGCCACTCGGGAACCATGTTGACGATAGCTTGGACCAGGTCGGTACCGACAAAGACGGCCAGGAAGATCGGCAGGAAGTACATGATGGCGTACAGACCGGAGCCGGCGCAGATGTGCATGCGGTAGGCGGTCTTGAACTTGCCGTTATCAATCGCGCTATCGGCCACATGGGTGAGGGCGGCGATGATGGAACGGAACACGATGCCGAGGAGCTGACCCAGGACGGCGACCGGGATGGCGATCGTCATGGCGGTCTCGGCGGAAGCATCGGTCAGGCACGCGAAGGCAGCGGCCACGATGCCGCCCAGGACCATATCGGGCGGAACGGCGGCGCCGACCTGCACCAGGCCCATGGACACGAGCTCGACGGCGGCGCCGACGGCAAGGCCGGTGGGCACATCGCCCAGCAGCAGACCGACGAGCGTGGCGCCAACGAGGGGCTGCTCGAAGTTAAGACGACCGAGCAGGCGGGAGTCCCACATGCAGAACACGCCGACGAGGCCGACGAGCACCGCACTGATGAACGTATTCATACCCTTCTCCTTTCAGTCAGGCAAACGCCTGGTTGATTACAGCTTGGCGTCGATGTCGACGCTCTGATACGTAGGGGTCTGCTGGACGTAGAGCTTAATGCCCATGTCGAGCAGCTGGTTGACGTCGGCCTTCTGGGTGGCGTCGAAGAAGACGGAGCTGTCCTTGCCGCCGACCTGCTCGGCACCGTCGTGGTTGGCGGTGGCGCCCAGGTTGATGGCGTCGAGCTTGTAGCCCTGGCAGAACTGCAGCATCTCGGCAGTGTTGCCAAAGACGAACATGACGCGCTCGCCGAGGGTGTTGAGCTTGTCCATCTTGGCAAGGGCACGCTCAACGGTGAAGACGTTCAGGCGCACGCCCTGGGGCTTGGCCAGCTTAAGAGCGCCCTTCTTGATGTCATCGTTGGCGGCAGCGTTGTCGACGACGATGATGCGCTCGGCCTGGACCTTGGTGGTCCAGGTAAAGACGACCTGGCCGTGCAGCAGGCGGTAGTCAAGACGTGCGAGGACGATCTTGGCGGGACCGGAGCTGTGACGGGACGCCTTAGCCTTCTTGGCGGGAGCCGCGGCAACCTCGACCGGTGCGTTGGGGTTGGTCAGACCAGTGCGGGCTTCGTTGATGAGGGCCGCGAGCTCGGCACCCTTGACGGGGGCGGGGCTCATAGCAAGCGTCAGTGCCAGCGGAATGTTGAAACCGCTGATCACCGTGAATGCTGCACCGTTGCGGGAAAGCTCGACCATGCTGTTGTTGACCGAGCTGCCGAGCATATCGGTCAGCACATAGACGGTGTCGTCCGCGGTGAACGTGGCGATCATAGCCTCAACCTTGTTGGTGATGGGCTCCTTGTCGTCACGAGCAAGCGACACGACGTGGACGTTCGACACGTCGCCGAGAACCATCTCGAGCGTGTCTTTGGCGCCTGCGGCCAGGCCGCCATGAGATGCGAGAATGATCTGATTCATCTTGCCTCCTCCTTTTCGTTATGGTCATTATAACGTCTTATACGTTGCGGATATTGATAATTAGTATATAAACCGTTCGCGGGTGAAAAACGACCGTTGGCGGGTTTAACGCAATCGAAACGATGGTCTTGGGTAGATCGGCGCTGGCTAGGCACCGCCCGGCCAAACGCCGGGCGCTACCTGCTCAAACACTCCGCCAATCCCCTATCGCACGAAGTACCAGGGGCTTTCTTGCACGGTGGGCTCCAGCGTGATGCCCGTGCGCTCGCGGAACAGATCCATGTCCTGCGATTTCTCCGTCCACCACGCGTTGGGCTTAAAGGTCATGCTCTCAATGACATGGCCGACAAATACACTGTTGCGCAGCTTGGAGAAGTCAGTGTTCATGATCAGGATGGACGAGAGCACCAGCACAATGCCCAGGACTTTGATCGCGCCGGCCGGCTCGGCATAGACACCAATGCCCAGCAGTACGGTGACGACTGTCTCGAATGACATTACGACGGGAACTTTCGATGTCTCGAGCCCCATGGACAGACCCTGCATATATAAGATGTAAGCCACGGCTGTGGGGATGAGTCCAAAGCCAAGGAACAGCAGCAGCAGCTGTGGCGACATTGCCGCGGCGACATCCGGCCACGGAGCCGCGATAGCTGCCATAACCGCACCGCCAAAAACAAAGCCCCAAAACGTGACAGCCAGCGGGTGGACCGTCTTGGTTGCTATCCGGCTAAACACCGCGAGCGACGCACCACAAAGGCCTGCAATCACGCCCGACGTAACGCCCCAAACCGAAAAATGAAAACCGGAAAGGTCGCCATTGGTCACCGCAAGCACGCAGCCAACGATGTTAAAGACAATGGCGATGAGTTTGTTGAGGGTCACGTCCTCGCGATAAAGTACGCGGCCGAGCGCGACGCCAAACACCGGCGACGTGTAGAGCAGCACCGATGCCGTGGACATGCCCACCTCGCGCATGCACTCGTAATAGCAGGTGTTGGCGGCAGCCAAACCGACGATGCCGACAAGCGCGCAGGAAACAAGCTCTTTAGGGCTTGCCTTGAACAGGGTCAGCGGACCCTGAACCACGGTAGACTCCTCACCCGGACGGCAGCCCATAAACATCAGGACCGGCGCCAAGATAAGCGCTCCGACCAACAAGCGAAAGGCAGCCATGCTCTGGGACGAAACGCCCATGGCCGAGATGCCGTTTACAAAGATTCCGATGCTGCCCCACATAAGCGCGGCGATCAGCACCAGCACATAGCCCAGATTGCTCCTCTTCAACGCAGCCTCCTCAGTATTATTTCCAATATGTTTCATGCTACGTTATAGTCGTTATATACATTTTTCAAGGCACAAATCGGCGAACGGGAAATCTCTCGACACAAGGAGTGTCCGCAACTGCCGGCACAAAAGGAACGTCCCTAACTGCCGGCAGAAAGGGAACGTCCCCAAGTGCCGCTCTAGCAGTTGCGGTGAAATAGTTCTCAAACAGAGGCTTCACGCTCCCAAACAGGAACTATTCCACCGCAACTCATGAGGGGTATTGGGCTGTTAGGTCGCTCTATCCCTTAGTAGTCCAGCTTCCACATGTAGCGGCGCGTCATGTAGTCCTTGTGGGTGACGGCGGAGAGCGCACGCATGTAGACGTTGTTGAGGATCGGGGCAAAGATCAGGTGGTTGAAGTACTCGCTCACGCTGTCCTTGATGTCGTTGAGGCCGAGCTCCTTGGCGTCGAGCTGATAGACGCGCTCGCCACCGTACTGGTTGACGAAGCGGATGCCGCGCTCGTCGTTGCAGCGGCTGCGGCCAACGCTGATGAGCTGGAACAGCGAGGTGCGCTTGTCCAGGATCTCAAAGGGGCCGTGGAAGAAGTCACAGGTGTTGATGGTGCAGGAGTCGATCTGCAGCATCTCCTGCACGTTGCAGATGCTAAAGACGTAGGCGGCACCAAAGAGCGGACCCTGAGCCATCACGTTGATGCAGGGCTTGTCGGCGTTCTGCTCGGCCCACTTGGCAGCGAGCGGACGGGTGTACTCGACAGCCTTGCGATAGATGGGATCGACCAGGTCGAAGGCGGCCATAGCGGTCTCGTACTCGGCATAGCCCTCGGTCTGCTGCGTGAGCTCCATGGCGATCATGGTCACGACGGCGGAGTTGGTGCGGCCCATGCAGGACTCGTCGACGGCCAGGCTGTCGTACTGAATCTTGTAGTCGCAGACCTCGGTGAGGGCGGACTCGTCAACATAGATGGCGATGGTGCTGGCGCCGTGGTCCTTGGCGACCTGGGCGGCGACGATGGTCTCCTTGGTGCCGCGCATGGACACGACGACGGCCAGGGTGTTCTCGTTGACGTAGGCAGGCGTGGCGTGCACGAACTCGTTGCTGGTGTAGCTGGAGCTCACGACCTGCGTGGCCTCGTGCTCCATAAAGTACTGGGCAGGATAGTTGCCGCCGTTGGATCCACCGGCGCCAATCCACACGACGCGCTTGATGCCGCCCTTGTCTGCCTTGTCAGCCAAAACCTGGGAGACGACATCCTTAACCTGTTCCTGAGTAGTCATCGTGCATCAGCCTTTCTTCTCGTTTGATGCTCTCGATGGCATACAAGTTACATACATGTTTTGGTTATGTCGACTAGTTGTATGCTATATTTGTCTTAGAAATTTTGCTGATGCGGTTTTCGATAACTCGTTACCAGCAGTTTTATTGTTGTATTAGATACATGCTTGATTAGGCAAGCATACAAGTTAGATACAGGTTAGTCGTATGAGCGCTTCGTCTGAAAAGAAACTGACCCAATACGAGCGTCTGGCGGGCACACTGCGCGACCGCATCGCCGCCGGCACCTACGCCCGTGGAGACAAGCTGCCGTCCGAGATGGAGCTCATGGACGAATCGGGGCTGTCGCGCAGCACCGTGCGCCACGCCCTTAAGGTGCTCGTCGATGAGGGCCTGCTTCGCACCGAGCGCGGGCGCGGTGCCTTTGTGGCCGACACGCCGGCGCTGCATGAGAACAACCTGGTGTTTTCGAGCTACACGGCACAGGTCCAGGGTCAGGGCATGAAGCCCACCACGCGCACCGTGGACTCGGGCTTTGCCAAGGCAACGGGCAGTGTGGCCAAGTTCTTTGACGCCGCCGTGGGCAGCAAGCTCGTCAAACTTGTCCGCCTGCGTTATCTGGACGATGCGCCACTGTGCCTAGAGACCACCTATCTACCACCGAGCTTTGAGGCACTCATCGATCGCGATATCAACGGTTCGCTCTACGCCACGCTGCGCCAAGAATTCCATCGCGCGCCGGCACAGGGACATAAGACCTTTGAGGTGTGCTACGCATCGCAAAACGAGGCGTTTTTGCTCAACGTCGAGCGCGGGCAGGCGCTGATCTTGATCACCGACTACGTCTACGACACCGACGGCCGTCCGCTCCACATCTCCAAGCGCATCCAGCGCACCGACCGCGCCAAATACACCGAACCCATCGGCTAGCGCACCAAACGAGGCAAAATGTACCTAATAAACGTTTTACCTGCGGTTTTTATTAAATCTCAAGCCAGCATGACGCAAGTGCCGGCATCGCTTGGCAATACGCGCCGCCCAAGCTCAACTGTTCCTGCCCAGAATATCCAGCACCGTAAACCTAAGTGAGTAGACTTTTCGCGACCTGCCAAGCACAACCAAAACAGCCATCTCCGTAACCTGCGGTTTTACTAAAGCAGATACGCTTTGTGCTCGCCTTGCGCCAAAAAGTCTACTCACTTAGCTCGCAAGGCGTCCCGAAGGGACGGTTCAGGTCAAAATAGCGTACGAACGCTGCATTTCTTGCGGCGATTTGATACCGCAAGACAGCCAAAAACCTGTCCCTAAATGGTAGGTTTGGGGAGGTCGGGAAACCAGGTTGGTTTGGGCTGGTTGGGGGTGCGCTCGGCTAGGACCAGTTCCATCCAGCACATGTCGTACCAGCGGCCGAACTTTTGGGCGCAGCGGTCGAAGGCGCCCACCAGGCGATACCCCATATGGGCATGGAAGTCCTGGCTGTTGTGCGTCAGGTACTCGTCGTCTTTGTCGTGCGGCACGGCAATGAGCGCGCACATGTTGGTGATACCCATCGCGACCAGGCATTGCTTGAGCGCATCGTGCAGCTTGCGGCCCAGCCCGCCGTGGCGCACGTCGCGCGCCAGGTAGATCGACGTCTCGACCGACCAGTCGTATGCCTCGCGACTGTTGAGCGCACTCACATAGGCATAGCCCACCGGACGCCCGTCCAGCTCCATCACCAGATACGGATAGCGCTCGAGCGTACGTGCAATGCGCCCGGCAAACTCCTCGACACTCGGCACCTCGTATTCGCAGGTAATCGCTGTCTGGCGCACATACGGCTCATAGATGGCAAGCAACGCCGGCGCATCATCGGGCGTCGCCAGGCGAATCGTCGGCCCGGATATCTCGGCCATACAGCCCCCTCCCCCTCAAAAGCAAAGGCCGCCCTGCGCCAAACCCAGGCGTAGGGCGGCCCTTCGTCATTACATCAGGCTACAGGACAGCCGCCAGCACGTCGATGTCCTCCTGCGTCGTGGCCCAGCTGGTGCAAAAGCGCACCACCGTGTGGGTCTCGTCGTACTTTTCCCAGTACTCGATCGAGGCATGCTCGCGAATGCGGGCCATGTCCTCGTTGGGCAGAATCACAAACTGCTGGTTTGTGGGCGTCTCCAAGAAGAACTGGTAGCCGCGCTCGTGCAGCACGCGACGCAGCGCCTGAGCGGTCTCAATCGCCTGACGACCAATCTCAAAATACAGGCCATCGGTAAAGAGCGCCTCAAACTGGACGCCCGTCAGGCGGCCCTTGGCGAGCAGTGCGCCGTGCTGCTTAATGCGCGGAATAGGATGCGCCGGAGCATGCATGCCGCAAAACACCACGGCCTCGCCGCACAGAGCGCCGCACTTGGTGCCACCGATGTAAAACACGTCGCACAGCTGCGCCAGCTCGGGCAGGGTAATGTCGCACTCATCGGCCGCCAGCGCATAGGCCAGGCGAGCACCGTCCACAAACAGCGGAATCTCGCGCTTCTGGCACACCGCATAAATCTCGGCCAGCTCGGCCTTGGAGTACAGCGTGCCATACTCGGTCGACAGGCTCACGTACACGGCACCCGGAAACACCGTGTGCTCGTAGCTCTCGTTTTCGTAGAACACCTGGATATAGTTCTCGAGATCCTCGGCGTGCATTTTGCCCTCGTAGCCGGGGATGGTGAGCACCTTGTGGCCGCCAAACTCGATGGCGCCCGCCTCGTGGCAGGCGACATGGCCGGTCTCGGCGGCAACGACGCCCTCATAAGGCGCGAGCAGCATGTCAATCACCGTCGCGTTGGCCTGCGTGCCGCCCACCAGAAAAAATACGTCGGCATCGGGGGCCTGGCAGGCCTCGCGGATCAGCTGCTTGGCACGCTCGGTGTGCGCGTCGGTACCGTAGCCGGGCTGCGGCTCCATGTTGGTGTCGACGAGCGCCTGCAGCACCGCCGGATGTGCGCCGTGGGAATAGTCGTTATTGAACGCGAGCATGGCAATCCTCTCTAGCCGGGCACGGGCCCGATGATTCAAACGCAGCTATTGTACGCCGCCCGGATAGGCAATGCGCGCGGCAAGACACTCAAGTGCCAGCACCAGGGCAAAGCCGCAGCTCACATCAGTCAAAAAGTGCGCACCGATCACAATGCGACCAAAGGCGACGAGCGCCGCAACCACAGCCGCCACCCAAAAGACCACACGGCGGCGCGACGGTTTTTCCTTAAAGGCCGCCGCGGGAAGCCCGGCGAGCATAAGGCCGATCGCCGCGTGCGCCGTGTGTCCGCTCGCAAACGACTTGAAACCGTCCTTGATCACGCCGGCGGCGATATATGACCACTTGTCGGGGTTACCGATCACCCACCACGGCTGAAAATCGAGCCCCTGCGTCACCTCAATCACGCGCATGCGCGGGCGCGACCACAGCGGCTTGACGATCACGTTGAGGATAATGGCCTGGGCGACCCACACGGCAAGCACCATCAACGCCCAACGCGTGAGCTCTTTGGAATCGGTATCGCGCGTAAGGCGATAGACGATGAAGTTGGCAGCGATGACCAGCACAAACGTCAGCACGAGCTGAGCCGCAACAAGTTTGCCGCCGACGCGCAGGGACGAAATAACCTCGTAGCCGACCAGGCCGACGTTGACGAGGATGCCGAGTACGGCGAGCCATTTGCTTCCCTTGGAGTCGGGGCGCGCCGCGCGCACGAGCATAACGCCCGCGACGCTCGCCGTCAGCTCGAACGGCAGCTCGCCGGCGGCCTCGATAAAGCGACCGTACATGCTACCGATGTTGAACAGCGCGCTCGAAATCTGATAATCGAAGAAGCTGCCCACGCCCAGGCAAAGGCACAGAACAACCGCGATGGCAGCGGCATCTTTTTTGTAGATGTACCCGAACATGCTTTCCTTTCGATCGGGTGAAGGCTTCAACCTGCAACGTGGTGGGACAAAGAAACCTTAGTCCCACCACGTCCCTTACTTGTTAATCGTCATCACTGGCACCCAGCTGCTGTAGCAGCATGAGCGCAGCTGCCACGGGACCGGTGCCGTCGTTGGCGTCGAGACCGCGGCCCAGGCCGCTGCCCGCACCGGCGCCCGACTTGTAGGGTACCGACAGCTTACGGCTCTTGGGGAAGTTCACCGCACCGTAGCGGGTCTTAAGCTCAAAGGCCACCTTCTTGGGCACGTCGACGCCCAAAAACGTTATGCGACCGCCGCTGAGCGTGACGCTCTCGAGCCCCAGGCGCTCGCCGCGAATGCGGATGCGCGCGCGGTTGAACAGGTTGAGTCCCGCCAACGGCAGCTCGCCATGCGCGGCCTCGGTCTCTTCCTGCACCTCGTCGATGCTCTCCAGGTCCTCGGCCGCCGCGAGCTTACGGTACACGAGCACGCGCTGGTCCACCGCCGGCAGGTACTCCTCGGACAAGAAATAATCGGCCGGCAGATTAATACCCACGCTCGCCGCCTCCACGCCGGCGTCGTCATCGCCGCGCGCCTCGGCCACGGCCTGGCCCAACATCTGCGTAAACAGGTCAAAGCCCACACTCGACAGGTTGCCGTGCTGCTCAGCGCCCATCAGCGAACCGGCGCCGCGGATCTCCAGGTCGCGCATGGCGATGCGCATGCCGCTGCCCAGGTCTTGGAACTCGGAAAGCGCGGTCAGGCGTGCCGTCGCCTCCTCGGTAAGCGGCAGCTCGCCCGGGAACATAAAGTACGCGTATGCCTGCGTGGCTGAGCGGCCAACACGACCCTTGAGCTGGTAGAGCTGCGCCAGACCCAAGCGCTGCGAGTCCTCGATGATGAGCGTGTTGGCCGTTGCGTTATCGATACCGCTCTCCACGATGGTCGTGGCAATGAGCACGTCGATCTTCTTGGTCGCGAACTCGATCATCACGTCCTCGACCTCGCGCGGGCTCATCTTACCGTGTGCCACACCCACGCGCGCCTCGGGCGCGGCCTCGTGCACGCGCGCCACGGCATCGTCGATGGTCTTGACGCGGTTGGACACGTAATACACCTGGCCACCGCGGCCCACTTCCAGACGGATCGCCGCGCTCACCACGTCGGGGTCGTACTCCCCCACGTGCACGATCACGGGACGACGCCCGGTCGGCGGTGTGGTGATCAGGCTCATGTCGCGCACGCCGCTCGTGGCCATCTGCATGGTTCGCGGAATAGGCGTTGCCGAGAGCGTGAGCACGTCGATCTGTTCGCGCAAGTTTTTGAGCTGCTCCTTGTGCTGCACGCCAAAGCGCTGCTCCTCGTCGATGATCACCAGGCCCAGGTTCTTGGGGTTCACATCGGCCGAAAGCAGACGGTGCGTACCGATGAGCACGTCGATCGTGCCCTCGGCAAACGCCTTGAGCGCGCGCTTTTGCTGCGCCGGCGTGCGGAAGCGGCTGAGCACCTCGACCTCAAGGCCAAACGGGGCAAAGCGCTCAAAAAATGTCTCGTAGTGCTGCTGGGCCAGAATGGTCGTGGGGCAGAGCACCATGACCTGGCGGCCGGAGTCCACGCACTTAAACGCTGCGCGCAGGGCGACCTCGGTCTTGCCAAAGCCCACGTCGCCGCACAGCAGGCGATCCATAGGCTTGGGCGCCTCCATGTCGGCCTTGATGTCGGCGATGGCCTCCAGCTGGTCGCGCGTCTCGTCGTAAGGGAAGCTCTCCTCCATCTCGATCTGCTCGGGCGTGTCGGGCGGGCAGGCGATGCCGGCAATCGAAGAGCGACGCGTATACAGGTCGACCAGGTCAAACGCCAGCTTTTTGGCGTTTTTGCGCGCCTTGTTGGTGGCACGCGTCCAGTCGGCGGTGTTGAGCCTGGTCAGGCGCGGCTTGTCGCCGTCGGGGCCAACATAGCGCGTGATGCGGTCGACCTGCTCGAGTGGCACATAGAGCTTGTCGCCATCGGCATATTCCAGCAAAAAGTAGTCGCGCTCCTTGCCGCCCACTTCCTGGCGCGCGATTTCGCTAAAGAGCGCGATGCCGTGCGTGGCGTGCACCACGTAGTCGCCCGGCTTAAAGGGGAAGGTGATCTGCGTAATGTCCACCTTGCGACGGCTGCGCGCGCGGTTGGCGTCCATGCGGGCGTTGAGGTCGGCGATCGAGAACACGGCCAGGTTGGCGTCGGGCACCACCACGCCCTGCGGCAGGGCGGCATCCACAAAGGTCACGCGTCCGCGCGAGATGGTGGGCACGGCGGCACCGGCGGCGGCCTGGGCCGCACCCGCCTCGAGCGAGCGGGCGTTGAGCGCATCGGCCTTACGCTCGCGAATGGAAGCATGGGCCTCCTGGCGTGCGGCGCGGTCGGCAGAATCCGCCGCCGCCACGCGCACGCGATCGCCGATAGCACCGGCGTTTTCGGGAGCGGCCGTCAGCGACTCCTCAAAGGTAATGCCCTCGTCGCCAAAGGTGAGCTCCATCGACTCGCGCGCGCCGCGGTCGGGAATGGCAAACACGCAGGCATAGCGCTTGCCCACGACCTCCTGAATGCGCGTCATAAATCGATTGTCCGAGCCTGCAATGGCCGGCTGCTCAATCTTGAGCTCAGCCGTCACCGCACCGCCGGCACGAATCAGGCTCACGTAGTTCAGGCGCTGCTGAGCACCAAAGTCGAGCTGCTGAGCGCGCACGTACAGGCCGTCCAGACGGTCGATCCCCGCCTCGCCGGCACGGGCCTCGATATCCTCGTAGGCGCGCAGGCAGTCGTCGAACAGCGAGCGCGGCTCGGACAGGATCACAAGCGCGCGGCCGCCAACATGGGCCAACGGGCTCACGGTCTGGCCGTACATCACCGGCAAAAAGCGGTCGAGCTCGGGCGTGACGATGCGCGCATCCACCATCTCGAGCAACGCCGCCAGCTTGCTGTCGTCCTGGCTGGCGCGGTAGAGCGCCACATGCATGTTGTGGACGGCGTCGTCGGTGAGCGCGAGTTCGCGACAGGGGAAGATCTCGATGCTGTCCTCGTTGCCGATGGTCTGGCCCGTGGAGCTCACCATGCGGCGGATGCGGTCGATCTCGTCGCCAAAGAACTCGATGCGCACGGGTGCCTTTTCCTGCGCGGGGAACACCTCGACGGTGTCGCCGTGTACACGGAACAGGCCGGGCGCGTCGGCGGCGCCGGCATTGGTATAGCCCATGCCCACCAAGCGCTGCGGCACCTCGTCAAAGGGAATCTCCTCGCCCACCGCAAAAGTAGTGGACTCCCAGTAGCGGCTCTCGACCGGCGGCACGCAGCGCAGCAGCGCGCGGGCCGAGGCGACCATGATGCAGTTGTCGCCGCGCACGATGCGGCCCAGGGCCTCGCAGCGCTGGGCCACCACGGCGTCGTCGGGCGCCTGCTCGCGCCACGGATAGTCCTTGCGCTCGGGAAAACGGCACACATGTGCCAGGCCCACGTAGGCGGCAAGGCTGCGCGCGGCGCGATCGGCCGCGTCCTCGCCGCTCACGATATAGACCGTGGGGCGCGGACGGCGCGCAAACTGGGCTGCCGCCATAAGCGTGCGGCCCGACTGCGACACAGCCAGCGTCACGTCCTCGCCGGCATCGAGTCCGGCCTCGACGGTCTGCAGTGCCTCGGCAGTGTAGAGCTGCGCGGCTATACGGTGAATGAGCATGCTGTTCCTCCGGCATCGCAACGCCAAAAGCCCGCCGGGGCAAGCTCGGCGGGTCGTTCGTCAAATTCGTTGCCTGTCATGGTAGCGCATGAGGTGGACACGCCAGCGCACGCCAAACAGCTACCCCAAAACGCGCACGCTGGGGCAAAGATCTGCCAGCGGGCACTCGTCGCACTTGGGCTTACGGGCGTCGCAGATCTCGCGCCCGAAGGTGATCCACTGGTGGTTGACCGACTCCCAATACTCGTGCGGCAAAATCTTGAGCAGATCCTGCTCGGTCTTGAGCGGCTCCTTGGCGTGCGTCTTGGGACTCAGCATCAGGCGGTGCGCGATGCGGTTGACGTGTGTATCCACCGCGATGCCTTCCACGATACCGTACCCCACGTTGAGTACGATGTTCGCCGTCTTGCGCCCCACGCCCGGCAGCTTGACGAGCTCCTTCATGTCGGCCGGCACCTCGCCACCGTAATCGGCGACGATCATCTGCGCGGCCTCCACGGCATGTTTGGCCTTACTCTTATAAAAGCCGAGTGACTTAATGGTGTCGGCCACATCGGCCACGCTCGCCCCGGCCATGGCCTCGGGCGTGGGCCACTGGGCAAAGAGCCGCGGCGTCACCTTGTTGACCTGTGCGTCGGTCGTCTGAGCCGAGAGCAGCACCGCGATGAGCAGCCTAAAAGGATTCTCGTGGTCCAAGAAGCACTCGACCGGGCCATAGCGACGGTTAAGGCGCTCGCACACCTCGATGGCGCGCTCGCGTTTGGCGGCATTGGTCTCGCGTGGCATAACGACTCCTTGGCTCGGCAGAAACATAACTTCACGGAAACGATTGTCCCACGTACGGGGGCCTTAAGCCTCCAAAAATGCGCCGGTCTGGCGGCCCCACAGGCTTGCGTACTCGCCGCCCGCCTCGACAAGCTGCGCATGCGTACCGTCCTCGACAATCTCGCCATCCGCCAGCACCACGATGCGGTCGAGCGCAGCCACGGTGGACAGGCGATGCGCCACCACAATGGAGGTGCGGCCGCGCATCAGGTTCTCGAGCGCCTCCTGCACCAGCGCCTCGGACTCGCTGTCCAGGGCTGAGGTCGCCTCGTCGAGCACCAGAATCGGCGCGTCGGTCAGGATGGCGCGGGCGATGGCCACGCGCTGGCGCTGGCCTCCTGAGAGCTTAACGCCGCGCTCGCCCACCATGGTGTCAAAGCCATGGGGCAGGCGGTCGATAAACTCAGTCGCGTTGGCCAGGCGCGCAGCCTCGCGAATCTGCTCGTCGGTAGCGTCGGGGCGGCCGTAGGCGATATTCTCGCGAATGGAGCGGTGGAACAGCAGCGCCTCCTGCGGCACGTAGGCAACCTGGCGGCGCAGGCTCTGCTGCGTGCAGCGCGAAACGTCCTGACCGTCCACGAGCACGCGGCCGCCCTGCACGTCGTCCAGGCGCAGCAACAGCTTGGTGAGCGTCGTCTTGCCCGAGCCCGATTTGCCCACCAGGCCCACGCGCTGGCCCGCCGCCACATGGAGCGTCAAGTCGTGAAACACGCTCTCGCCCGCCGCGGCATCACGATATGCAAAGTTCAGGTGCTCAAAATCAATCGCGCCCTCGCGCACCTTGAGCTCGGGGGCGTTCTCGTCGTCTGCCACCAGACGCGGCTCGTCCAGCACGCGCGTCATCTCGGCCGCATCGCCCAGCGCGCGGTTGATGCGCTGCATCATGGAGCTCACGTAGTTCAGGCGCATGGTGAGGTTATACGTGTAGGTAAAGATCATGACGAGCGCACCGGCAGAGATGCCAAACCACGCGTTGCCGCCCGCCACGAACACGCTCACCACGGCCATGGTGATGACGATAAGGCCCGAGGTCGTAAAGTTGCGCTGCATCATGGCGTGCATCGAAACCGTTTCGGCATCGCGCGCGGCGCGGTCGGCGGCATCGAACAGGTCGCGCTCAAAGTCCTCGCGCCCGCAGGTCTTGACGGCCAGGATGTTCGTGACCGCGTCGGACAGCACGCCCGAAAGCTTGTTTTGCGCGGCGGACGTCGCGGCCGAAAGCGGCATGATGCGCTTGTACATAAGCCAGACAAACGCGATGTAGACGACCATGATGCCCACCAGGATCACGGTAAATGTGGGCACCACCGGGGCGAGCGCCGCCACCGTGCAGATGACCGAGGTGATGGTAGGGATGAGCGAATACACCGTCACGTCGACCAAGCCCGTGTAGCCGCTCATAAAACGGCTCGTCTGGCTCACAAGCGATCCGCCAAATCGGCTGGTGTGGAATGTCATGGATTGATTGGAGAGCGTGTCAAAGCACAGGCGCGCCAGGTGATAGTTGCCCGCGATCTCGAGCTTGTAAACGGTGTAGTCCTGCAGCTTGGAGAGGATCTGGCCTACCAGGTTAACGAGCACGAGCGCCAGAATGTAAGGACCAAAGACCTCAAACACCTGGTCGCCTGCCACGGAGCCGGCCTGGACGCGGTCGACGATGAGGGCCATCACATAGGTGTTGGCAAACGTGAGCAAAAAGATGTAGCCCGCCGACGAGAACACCGAGAGAAAGACGATCAGCGGCTGCGTGCGCGTGACATCCCAAAAACGCTGCAGCGTGCGGCGCACGGTAGAGCGTTTGAGCGGACTGGTGCTTCTCTGAGACATGGGCTTCCTTTCGCGTCTGATAGGGCGAGAGGCCATTGTTGCACATTGAAGCGCGCTTCAGTCAAGTGACAAATGCGACGCGAAAAGCGCCCGCGCCCCGCGTTTACGCCGGCGCGCCGCCGTCCGTTGCGGCTAGTCCTCGTCCTCCTGGCCCGCGAGTAACCCTGCGGACTCCAAGCCCAAAATCTCGTCGGCCTCCCGCGCGTCTTCCAGCGCGTCGATATCCTTGAGTTTGCGCTCCATAACGTTGGTGCGTGTGGTGATAATGCCCTCGACTGTTTTGCCCGCGGTCTCAATCTGCTGCTGGGCACGACGCAGCGCCGCCTGGTAGCGCGGCAGCTCGGCCTTGACGGCGGAAAGTACGCGCAGCACGTCATCGGTGCGTTTTTGCAACTTAAACGTCTGGTAGCTCATCTGCAGGCTGTTGAGGATGACGGCCATGGTGCTGGGGCCGGCAACGTTGACGTGATAGTCGCGGCCCAGGGTCTCGATAAGACCGGGGCGCGTGACGACCTCGGCGTACAGGCTCTCAAACGGAACGAATAGGATGCCAAAGTTGGTGGTCGCGGGCACGCTCAGGTACTTGTCGCAGATGTCCTTTGCCTCGCGCTTGACCATCATATCGAGCGTCTTACGCGCGGCAGCGACAGCCTCCGCGTCGCCCGACTCCTGGGCATCGAGCAGATGCTCGTACGCGTCGCCCGGGAACTTGGAGTCGATCGGCAGCAGCACGGGATCGCCCTCGTCTACCGGTAGCTTGACGGCAAACTCAACGCGCTCCGAGGCGCCGGGCTTGGTGGCGACGTTTTCCAGGTACTGGTCGGGCGTGAGGATGTCCGCCAGGATCGCTCCCAGCTGCACCTCACCCAAAATGCCGCGCGCCTTGACGTTGCCCAGCACGCGCTTAAGGTCGCCCACGCCGGTGGCAATGGACTGCATATCGCCCAACCCCTTGTACACGGCCTCGAGCTGGTCGCTCACCTGCTTAAACGATGCAGACAGGCGATCGTTGAGCGTACGGGAAAGTTTCTCGTCCACTGTCGCGCGCATCTGATCGAGCTGTACGTTGTTGTCCTTGCGGATGGCGCCCAGCTGGGCATCGACCGTCTCACGCACCTTGTCCAGGCGCTGCTCGATGCCCTCGCGGTTGGCGCCGAGCTGTTGGGCCGTCTCGCGGCGCAGGTCATCCATACGGTCGCCGGCCTGCGAGAACTCTCGCGCGATGGTCAGGTAGCGTTGCTGCTCCACGGCCGCATCGGTTGTCTGCTGTTGCGCGATGGCATTTGCCGTGCGGCGGGTTTCTGCCAGCGCGACGTTGAGGGCATCGAGCGCGTTGTTGGCCTGCTCGAGCGCCGCGAGCGTCTCCGCGCCGTTGCCGCCACGCTCTCGCAACTCGGCACGAAGGTCTTTAAGCTGCAGGGCGCAAACCACAGCAACTCCCACCGCCACCAAGGCAATCACAACAAGCGCAATATCAATAGCAGACATAGACTTCCGCCCAACAAACCCAATCGATTATCAATCAAAACCGCGATCAATCTTACCCCGCCACACGCACCGGGCGCTCCACGGCAATCGAGCAAATGGATTTTGGGCCCCAGGTACTAAAACGCTAACTCTCCCAGCCGGCGCGGATGGTTGTTATGACATCGCCTAGGCGCTGGCCGAGGGCTGACAGATGCTGGAGCACTTCACTGGGCGAGGCACCGTTGAGAATGCAGGTGAGCGCATACGAGACCAAGAAAATCGCCGCAAGTCCTAACGGAATGAGCACAATCATCGCTAACGTGCGCAGGCGCTGGCCCACGCGACGGTGACGCGTGCGGCGCTTGTCGAACACAAGCTCCTGCGCATATGAATCTTGTTGTACGGAATAGTTCTCTGGCGCCGATCCGCCCGCAGACGATACCGCATGTGCGGCGTTTTGTGCAGGAGGCTGGACGGCCGCCCCTTGCATTTGCATCTCCATAAGCCGTTGCTGTTGGCGCAACATGCGCTCGGCTTGTTGCTGCGGGGTCTCAAGAAACAGGTCCATGCTGGCCTCCAAAATCGGAGCATTCGACGCTTGTGCCCAGCATCCCGCATCGCCATGACCGCGACAACACAATCGCCGGCAATAGCCACAAAGTTTCTTTTGCCCAAAAGCTGTCGAAAAGCTCAACAACTCCCCTACCGGCACTTTCTCTGAGCTTTTTCCGATAACAATCTTTTGGCCCTCCACCACCAAGCCAACTAACCAAAACCTAACCAAAAGCTTGACGGAAAATGTGAAGACAGGGACCCCACAAAAAACGTGCCGCCCCAAAGGGGGCGGCACACAAACTTCTAATCAGCTCTTCTGTAGCAAGCACGC
The DNA here is from genome assembly GCA_019414055.1 of Collinsella sp. Lineage (GTDB taxonomy): Bacteria > Actinomycetota > Coriobacteriia > Coriobacteriales > Coriobacteriaceae > Collinsella. The sequence goes on along the minus strand of DXMV01000016.1, from coordinate 3,696 downwards.
GACGTCCCAACGCCGGAGCGCGGGGCGGGGAGATGCCCTTGCCTCACGCGACCCTGCGGAGCCGTGAGCGAGAGGGAAAGGCATCTCCCCGCCCCGCGCTCCGCAGTCGGCAAAGACAGATTACATGCCCGCAAGGCCTCGAGCTGCGGTGGCACACAAAAACGCCAGGGCAAGGATCACGAGCGAACCCGCGATATCAACCAGCACGCCCATTGCACGGCGCTCAAACAACCAGCTCTCAAAGTGCGGAGCAACATTGCGCCAGACACGCCACAACAAGATGCCCATGCCGATGACGCCGGGAATATTGAGCAGCAAAATCTCGGAGCACAAGAGGCCGATCAAGTTGCCGGCGGCAAAGCCCGCATCGCCCTCGCAGTATTTGCGATAAATCATGTACAGCATGTACGCTACAAACGGCTGCAAGCACGCAGAGATAAACGTGACCACCATCGAGGGGTCCTGAGAAAAGACATCGGTGAGCTTATCCACGCTCGTGGCATCCTTAGAGGCCAGGAACAAGCCAATGACCACCACGGGCACCACGCCCAAGATGACCTCGACCAGAGTAAACAACTTGGCAGTCAAATCCTCACTAGCCGAATTCAAATGAGGCGCCCACTCAGGATGAGCATGCGCGCCGACCTTCTTGTCTTTCTCGGCACGATCGACCTTTTTACCCTCGGCAACCCGACGGCCAGGATCCTTGCGAGTTCCCGCCGCAGCAACCCGAGCCCGAGACTTCTTACCCATACAAAAACACCCCATCAGGTAGTAGATAAACTAAAAGTCGCTACCCAGTGTACCCCACCCATGAACGGTGCCGTCCCAACCAGCCCCCATACAAAAACGTGCCGCCCCTATCGGGGCGGCACACAAACTTCTTATCAGCTTTTCCGTAACGAGCACGCGACGACCCAAAGCGGGCCGGGAGGGCCGGATTACCTTCCCTCAACGCGACCCTGCGAAGCCGTGAGCGAGGAGGGAAGGTAGTCCGGCCCTCCCGGCCCAGCTCACGCTAGCGTCACGCGCTAGTAGTTCACCACCTGCTCCTCAAAGTACGCCTTGGGGTGGTTACACACCGGGCACACCTCAGGTGCCTCGGCACCAACGTGCAGATGTCCGCAGTTCAGGCACTTCCACACCTTTACGCCCTCACGCTCAAACACCTCGCCCGACTCGATGCGCTCGACGAGCTTGTTGTAGCGCTCCTCGTGGGCCTTCTCGACGGCGGCGACACCACGGAACTTTGCGGCAATCTCGGCAAAGCCCTCTTCCTCGGCGGTCTTGGCAAACTCGTCGTACATCGTGGTCCACTCGTAGTTCTCACCCGCGGCGGCATCGCGCAAATTGTCCAGGGTATCGGGGACGGCGCCATCGTGCAGATACTTAAACCACAGTTTGGCGTGCTCGGACTCGTTGCCAGCCGTCTCGGCAAAGATGTTCGAGATCTGAACGTAGCCGTCCTTCTTTGCCTTGGAGGCATAGTAGCGATACTTGGTGTGTGCCTGGGACTCACCGGCAAAAGCGGTCTCGAGGTTCTTCTTGGTTTGGGAATTCTCAAAATCCATAGGTGTACTTCCCTTCAACGCATGCCGCCCGTAGGCTTCGAGCGGCCTCGTCTTTAGGATGCCCTCATGTCGGAAATCTAAACCTTACAATCCTGTTCTTCAGATTTCCACGGGCTAAATGCTCAGCCAGCGATCGCCCTCGGCTCGGCAAAAGCCCTCACGCTCCAGGTCGGCCAGAATGCCCGCGACAAGCTCGCGCTCGACCGGCCCGCGCCCAGCCGCCGCTTCCATATCGTTAACGCCCACCACGGCATCAGCAAGCGTAATCCCCGCCGGTTGGCCATCGCGCGCTGCCAGCAACATGCGCACGATATGCGCGCGCTTTTGGCGACGTGAGCCCTCAAACTTTGATTGACGGCTATAGCCCGCCGAGCGCCTGGACGGATTGGGCAACGTCTTTTTTAGATATGCGCCGTAATCCAGCAACGCGTAATACCACGCGCGCGGCGTGTCGGCATCATCGAGCGGCACGGCAAAGGGAGCGATCTCGTCGGTCGCCGCACCGGGGACCGCCGGACAGGCCGCCTGAATCAGCGGCACCAGCTCGCGGTCGGGAACAGCCGGTACATCGGGAAAGAAGTGATGCAGAAAGACCGTGCGCACGTTGGTCTCCAGATACACGCCTGGAAGGTCAAACGCAAACGACCGGATACCTTGCGCCGTTGCCGGGCCAATACCAGGCAGAGCGACCAAGTCACGCGTCTCACGCGGAAACTCACCGTCCCAGTCCTCCACAACGCGCTGAGCGGCCTTGTGGAGCGCCAGAGCGCGTCGGTTGTAGCCCATGCCCTGCCAAGCGTCCAAAACATCGGAAGGCGCGGCTTGGGCAAGCGCCTGCACGGTCGGAAAGCGATCGAGCCACGCCGGCATACGCGTCTCCACGCGTGGCACCTGTGTTTGCTGCAACATGACCTCGGAAAGCCAAATGATGTACGGATCGCGCGTGCGGCGCCACGGAAGGTCGCGATAACGCAGGACCCCTTCCGAACGAATCATCGAACGAAAGGGGTCCTGAATCATATCTATGCTCCTTATGCGGCGCTATTCCTCCCGGCATGTATACGCACAGGTGGCGTACTCGGGAAACGCTTCGCGGTCGGCGAACTTGGGATCGACGGCCGGGAACTGGCGGTGAGCGACGATGTCGCCGAGCGAAACGGAATCGAGGTAGTCGCGCATCAATGCTTGAGCTCCGGCCCACAGGGGATGATAGCAGCACGTGCCCATGCGCGCACAGTCGCCATCGGGTGCGGTGCAATCATTCATAACCATAGGGCCCTGAACGGCCTCGACGACCTGACGAATGGTAACGTCGTCCGGACTGACCTTGAGACGCATGCCACCGTGGACGCCACGCAGGCTCTCCACAATACCGGCCTGGACCAAACCGTGCTGAATCGAACGGGCAAACGAATACGGGACATTGACCTCTTCGGCAGCGGTGCGAACAGAAAGCAAACGCTCCGGATCCTCGGCAAGCATCGCCAGCATACGAAGGGCGTAATCAGTCTTCCTCGATATGTCCATTTTTCCCCTTTCAAGGAATACGAACAGCTCGAACGAGCTCCGGGGCCGAGCTTGTGTCGAGACGCTAAATGACCGCTAGGACATCCAAATGGTAAATCGGATATCCACTGAGTGCCGCGCTTGGAGCGAAATGCATCAGATGCGGCCTACAGTGCAATTTAGTATAACCTAACCCCCTGTCTCGTTGAACAGGTGTTGCGCAACAAAGCTGTTGTTTAGACAGATATGCTTATTAGATTTTACTTGCGTTCCCGAAGGGGCGGGGATTCTGGGCGAAGATGCGCCAGGGCGATCGTTCTATCGAAACAAAGTGCATCAAACGCAAAAAGCCACGTCCGAAGACGTGGCTTTAATTGCGTTGGCGGGAAGTACGGGGCTCGAACCCGCGACCTCCGACGTGACAGGCCGGCGCTCTAACCAAACTGAGCTAACTCCCCAGGCAGGCGTTCGCGTTTGTTTCCGCTCGCGTGCGCTGCGGGGATTAGTATACACAGAAGTCTGTCCGGCGCGCAACAACTTTTTTGAAAATAATTTTTTGGCCCTCCGGGAGGGTCTCCGGGGCCGGCTGGCGCGGGTTAAGTTTGCTGCTCTACAGTCC
>DXMV01000015.1 GCA_019414055.1 Collinsella sp. | reverse complement strand
CTCCGATATGCTGTAAAACACCCCCGAGCATATGTTCGAAAACACAATATGTTGTGTTTGCAGCAAAGGCGGGATGCCACCTGTAGAACCACGCCCGCGAACCTCAACCTTCAAGTTGACCTTGAGGCGATTTTTACGTCCCTTTACATGCCGTTCACATCGCCCCCAAACTCCCCCACCCACGGCACACACGGTCCACCACCGCGTCGGTGTCTGGCGAAAAATGGAACGGGCCCCAGATTGCCCATGCGCGCAAAAGTGCGTCTCGGCAATCTGGGGCCCGTCCCCCTTAATATGTATAAATATGCAGGTCAGCGACGTACTAGCGATGTGCCAGCGGATGCGCCGCCAAATAAACTTCGGTTAGTTGCGTGCGATCGACATGCGTGTAGACCTGCGTGGTCGAAATATCGGCATGGCCCAAAATCTCCTGCAGCACACGCAGGTCGGCACCGCCCGCGAGCATGTGGGTAGCAAAGGAGTGGCGCAAGGTATGGGGATGGAGCCCCACCAGCCCCACCTGACGCCCGTACCGCTCGCATATCGCATGCACGGCCTGGCGCGACAGGCGACGTCCGTTCTTATTTAAAAAGACCGCCGAGGTCTCGGTCCCGTGAGCATGGGCGGCCAGGAGCGTGCGCCCGTCACCTATATAGTGTGTCAAGGCGCGAGCCGCGCTTCCCACCAACGGGGATAGACGCTCCTTGGAGCCCTTACCACGCACCAGGACAAACCCGTCATCGATATGGATATCGCCCACATCGAGCCCAACCAGCTCACTCACGCGCAAGCCGCAACCGTAAAGCACTTCCAAGATGGCATGATCGCGCAGTCCCATCTCGCCCTCGGGAAAGTCTTGATCGAGCAGTGCCGAGACATCCTCCACCGAAAGGTATTCCGGCAGGCGATCTGCCTTTTTGGGCAGGCGCAACGCCGCCGTCGGGTTTTGGGCCACGGCCCCATCGCGCACCAAAAAGGCATGCAGACCCTTCACGGCAGCAAGCGCGCGCTCCACCGAGGCATCGGAATAGCCTCCGTCGCGGCGATCGGCAACAAAGCCCTCCACGACCTGACGGCTCACATCTTCAAAAGACGCAATGTCAGCCCGCTCCAGATAGGCGCAGTACGTCGTCAGGTCACGACGGTATGCCGCAATCGTATTGTGCGCCAAACCCCGCTCGACCGCGAGGTAATCGAGATACTCCCCCGCCGCCACAGCGAGCGACGAGGGAGTAGCTTCGGTATGTTCTTGGTTCGCCGGCACCCTTAGTCCGTAGCGAGGTTCATGGGCGTCACCTGCAGGCGATCGACACCCTCGTGCTGACCGATCGAGGCGCGCACGAACTCGCGGAACAGCGGCTGCGGATTGGTCGGGCGGCTCTTGAACTCGGGATGAGCCTGAGTTGCCACATACCACGGATGCACGTCGCGCGGCAGCTCGACCATCTCGACCAGACGCTCGTCGGGCGAAAGACCCGAGATAACCAGACCGGCATCCTCGAGCTGGTCACGGAAGGCGTTGTTGAACTCAAAGCGGTGACGGTGACGCTCGTAGACGAGATCCTCGCCATAGGCCTCGCGCGCGAGGGAATCGGCAGCAAGCTTGCATGGATAGGCACCCAGGCGCATGGTGCCGCCCTTCTCGGTCACGTCCTCCTGCGAGCTCATCAGGTCGATGACACTATACGGGCCATCCGGATCGAACTCGGAAGAGCTGGCGCCGGCAAGGCCGACGACGTTGCGGGCAAATTCGCACACGGCCACCTGCATACCCAGGCAAATGCCCAGATACGGAATCTTGTGCTCGCGGGCGAACTCGGCCGCGAGGATCTTGCCCTCCAGGGCGCGCTTGCCAAAGCCGCCAGGGATCAAGATGCCCGAGGCGTCACCCAGGACCTCGGAGACGTTCTGCTCGTCGAGACTCTCGCCATCGACCAGCTGCACGTCAACGTGGCGATCGTAGAACACGCCCGCGTGGTGCAGGGCCTCGATAACCGACAGGTAGGCATCGGGCAGCTGCGTATACTTGCCCACGACGGCGATCTTCACCTTGTCGGCGTGCTGGTTGGCATGGTTCTGCTTGCGCAGGAACTCGTTCCACGCACTCATGTCGCGCTCACGCGGGTCCAGACCCAGACGCTCGCAAATGCGCAGGTCAAAGTCCTGCTCGGCAAGCAGCTTCGGAACATCGTAGATGCTCGCGCAGTCCTCGTTGGTAAAGACACAGTCGGTGTCAACGTCGCAGAAGCTTGCGATCTTGCCGCGGATGGCATCGTCGATATGGTGGTCGGAGCGCAGAACGATAATATCGGGCTGGATACCAAAGCTGCGGAGCTCCTTGACGGAGTGCTGCGTCGGCTTGGTCTTGACCTCGTGGGCGGCGGCGATATAGGGAACGAGCGACACGTGGATGTAGCAGACGTTCTCGGGGCCAGCCTCCTTGCGATACTGGCGAATGGCCTCGACAAACGGCTGCGACTCGATGTCGCCGATGGTGCCGCCCAGCTCAGTGATGACCACGTCGGAGCCGGTCTGCTCCTCAATACGACGGAACTTATCCTTAATGGCGTTCGTGACGTGCGGAATCACCTGCACGGTGCCGCCCAAAAAGTCACCGCGACGTTCACGGGCGATCAGGCTCTTATAGATGGCACCAGTCGTAAAGTTGGAATCGCGGGTCAGGTTCTCGTCAATAAAGCGCTCGTAGTGGCCCAGGTCCAGATCGGACTCGTAGCCGTCCTCGGTCACAAAGACCTCGCCATGCTGGAACGGGCTCATGGTGCCGGGGTCGACGTTCAGATACGGGTCGGCCTTTTGCATCGTTACTTTGTAGCCACGCGACTTGAGTAGACGGCCCAGCGAGGCCGCGGTAATACCCTTGCCCAGAGACGAAACCACGCCGCCGGTCACAAACACATGCTTGGTCATATTGAGTTACCTGCGCTTCCCGTAGAAGTTGTCCATACACATCTTACGGGTCTTCATTGTAATACTCGCGACGCGCGCCGCACGCAATTTTTCTTACGCGCAATCGCATTTCTCCATCTCGAAACAAAACGCCGTCCGGTTGCCCAGGCGGCGTCGTTTCCACTATGGATGCGCGCTGTTATCGATCGGCGAATTCGTCCTTGATTAAGTCCTGCGCGAGCATACCGGCACGGATGCCCTCTAGATACCACTCGCCACGCTCCGTGAGACAAATACCATTTGCGAGCTGGCCGCCGTCGTCGCTGTAGCGCGAAACGACCTCAATGATGTCTTCGGATTCCAGGCGTTCAATTGCCGCGCGGGCGCGATACGGGGACACCCCCACACGCTCGGCAAGCGTCTTGCGCGAAAAGCCATAAAATCCGCCGTTGTCTTCGGACTGCTGTGCGATCTCCATCAGCACCTGCACCTCGACACGCTTCATATCGTTGACACTCGCACGACCCTTGCCAGCCATGGCAGCCTCCTCAAACCGAGCACGGGCATCACTTGCACCGCGCGCGACCGGCACACCCCATGATGGCCGGCAACACCCATCATGCGGCATCCCCGCAAAAGGATGAAACAATTAGGGTTATTGTATACCGCCAAATCGCTTATAGGCAGGTAAACGAGCTGATTTTAGGTTAAACGGTAGCTTTGTTGATAAAAGGGGCACACCGAATGTATACCCGATGCGCCCCTTTCGAACCAATTTATTCAGGCTTAGCGGTGGAAGAAACCACGGCGCTCGAACTTGGGCTCGCAGCACACGTTGATGCCCAGCTTGCGCAACACCGTCTCGTCCGTCGGCGAGATGATCACGCTAAAGAAGGCATCGCAGCCGCGCAGCTGCTCCAGGCCCGAAAGGACGCGGGCCGCCGTCTCGCTCGTTGCCGAGGTGATCGAGAGCGCCATAAGCGTCTCGTCGGTGTGCAGGCGCGGGTTCTTGCTACCCAGGAAATGCGTCTTGAGCTTGCTAATAGGCTCAATCGCCTCATCGCTAATGACCTCGAGCTCAAGGTCGACGCCCGAGACATGCTTGAGGGCATTCATGATGAGCGAACTCGCGGCGCCCAGGCGCGTGGAAGTCTTGCCGGTCACCACGGAGCCGTCGGGCATGACCATGGCGCCTACGGGGCCACCCGTCAGCTGCTCCCTGGTAAGGGCGGCCGAGCGTGCCGGCGAGTAGTTCTTATCGATACCGGCCTTCTTCATAATGAGCTTGAGACGATCAACTTGTTCATCGCCCACACCGGTGCGGCGCACGGCCTCGACCGCAGCAAAGTAGCGGCGGACGATCTCCATCTTGGAGGCATCACGGCAGGCATCGTCATCGGTGATGGCAAAGCCGACCATATTTACACCCATGTCGGTGGGGCTCTGGTAGGGGCTCTCCCCCAAAATCTTTTCCATCAGGGCATGGACCACCGGGAAAGCCTCGACGTCACGGTTGTAGTTGACCGTGGTCTTGTTGTAGGCCTCCAAGTGGAAGGAGTCGATGATATTGGCATCGTCGAGGTCGGCCGTGGCGGCCTCATAGGCGATGTTGACCGGATGCGTGAGGGGCAGATTCCAGACCGGGAACGTCTCGAACTTGGCATAGCCAGCGGCGGTGCCGTGCTTGTGCTCGTGATAGAGCTGAGACAGGCAAGTGGCGAGCTTGCCCGAGCCAGGGCCGGGCGCCGTCACGACGACGAGCGGACGGGTAGTCTCGACAAACTCGTTCTTGCCATAGCCGTCGTCGGACACAATCAGATCAACATCGTGCGGATAGCCCTCGATGGGATAGTGCAGCTTGGCGGGAATGCCGAGCGCGTTCAAGCGATTGCGGAACACATCGGCGGCGGGCTGGCCGGCGTACTGGGTGATGACCACGGCCGCGACAGCAAAACCGTTGCCGCGGAACAGGTCGACCAGGCGCAAAACGTCCTCGTCATAGGTAATGCCCAGGTCACCGCGAGCCTTGTTCTTCTCGATGTGGTTCGCGTTAATGGCGATGATGACCTCGACGTCGTCGGCAATGCTCTTAAGCATGCGAAACTTACTATCCGGCTCAAAACCCGGCAGCACGCGGCTCGCGTGATAGTCGTCAAACAGCTTGCCGCCAAACTCCAAATACAGCTTGCCGCCAAACTGCGAGATGCGCTCCTTAATATGAGCGGCCTGCAGCTCGATATACTTCGCGTTGTCGAAACCCTGGCGCATGTATGGCTCCCGTCCCGTTTCTCAATAAAGTTCCTAAGCGATTATAGCGGAGCCAGCCCCTCGCAAAGGCCAGGCCATCAACAGGCACCAACCAAACACGCGCTCGATAAGTTGCGGTGGAATAGTTCCCGCTTAGTCCCTCAGGACACGCAAACAGGAACTATTCCACCGCAACTTCCCCTTTTGGTGCAAGCTAACCTGACCCCTTTGCATCAATAATGGAAACATCGCAGGTGGAGCATAAGTCAGCGAGCGCCCGCCAGAGCGAGCAAGGTGACGTGAAAGAGGAGGGAATGGCGCGAAGCAACCTGACACCTTTGCACTAACGATGGCAGCGTCGCAGGTTGAGCATAAGTCAGCGAACGGGCACCAGAGCGAACAAATTGGCATGAAAAGAGGCCGGCATAGACCTTTTGGTCATGCCGGCCTCTTTGAATGACAAGTTGTCGCTCTGGTGCCCGTGCAGCGTCGACCGGTTCCGGCGTTTGGTAAAACGCCGGAACGCAAGTCGCCCCCTCCCGCGCACGGAACGGGAGGGGGCTAAAGGTAGGAGTCTACCGGTGGGGTTACCCCACCGGACAGACGATGACCAGGTGATCCGTTATAGGATCGTCATGGTTTCCGTGGGGTACCCAGGGGGTACTTAGATCATCACGCAAGCGATGGTCAGGATGATGGCGCAGACGATGGAGAGAGCGACGATGAGCTTAAGAGCAAACTTGAGCCAGGTCGTCCACTCGATCTTGGCCAGGGCGAGACCGCCCATGATGGCGCCGGAGGTCGGGGTGAACAGGTTCACGATGCCGATGGCGGCGGAGTAGATCATGACCATGACCTCGGGCGAGAAGCCGAGCTTGACAGCCAGCGGTCCCATGATGGGCATGGACACGGTAGCCATACCAGAGGTCGAGGGGATCAGGAAGGACAGGCCGAAGTAGACCAGGAAGCTCATGGGAGCGAAGATCACGCCGGACAGGCCAGACAGAGCATTGGCGGCAGCGTCGAGGACGTAGACGTCGAGGCCGGTGCTAGCCATGAGGACGGAGATACCACGGGCAAGAGCGATGACGAGGACAACGGACATCATGTCGGCAGCGCCGGTGATGAAGGTGTTGACGATCTGCTTCTCGGACAGGCCGCCGATAATACCGATCAGGACAGCCATGAGGAAGAACCAGGTGGAAGCCTCGTCGAAGTACCACTGGCCAATGGGCAGGCCGGTGATCAGGGCAGACCAGCCCTGAACGATGGCGTTACCGTCGGCGTCATAGACAGCGCCAGCATCGAAGAAGTTGGCGACGCCCTCGTTGAGGTCAGCCAGCGGGATGAAGCCGACGATCATGACGACGAAGGTGAAGGCAAAGGCGATCAGAACACCCTTCTGACGACCGGTGAGCTTGACCTCCTTGTTAACCTCGGAAGCAGCCTTGCCGTGAGTCTCTTCGGCGTCCTTGAGCTCCTGCATCGAAAGGATGGTGGAACCCTTGTCAGCCTTAACCTTCTTGGCATAGTTCATGACGAAGAAGATGGACATGCCGGTGGTAACAATCCACAGGACGGCACCGAGGCCGATGATGATGGACTGGTTGACCTCGATGCCAACGCCGGTCAGAGCGTCGACGGCAGCGCCGACGGCAAACGGGTTAACCGTGGAGCCGAGGCAGCCGCAGCCAGCGCCGAGCAGGACGGTAGCGGCGCCGACCATGGGGTCGAAGCCAGCAGCCATCATGGTAGCGGCGAGCAGGGCGTAGAAGGGAACGGTCTCCTCGCACATACCATAGGTGGTACCACCGAGGGAGAAGATGAGCATCAGCACGGGAACGAGCATGATCTCATTGCCCTTAAGCTTCTGCACCAGAACGGCAATGCCGTTGTCCAGGGCGCCGGTCTCGGTCATCATGCCGAGGAAGCCGCCCAGGATCATAACGAACAGGCAGACGGGCAGAGCGTCGGCGAAGCCCTTGATCGGGGCGGTGCAGAAATCGCTCAGACGGGCAGCGGTAACCGCGCCGCCGGACGTACCGGAGACGATAACGGTAATAACCGCGACAATTGCCAGCAGAGCAAGAAGAATGGTGAACGATGAAGGCATACCGCGCTTTTTCTTAGCGGTCTCAGTCATAGTTCTCATCCCCCCTTCATAAATCATTTACTGATCTCGCCCGAAGCGGCTCTTCCGTGCCGTGCATGTCGCTCTGTGCGAGATTTTTACCAGACAAAAGCGCTCGGGGTGCGCAGCAATGCACCCCGAGCGAGATGCTAGATGCTCTTACTTGAGCGTAGCGTACATGACAGCCTTGATGGTGTGCATGCGGTTCTCGGCCTCGTCGAAGACCTTGGAAGCGGGGCTCTCGAAGACCTCGTCGGTGACCTCCTGCTCGGTGATGCCGAACTGCTCGCACTTCTCGGCGCCAATCGTGGTGTTGGTGTCGTGGAAGCTGGGCAGGCAGTGCAGGAAGATGGCACCCGGGTTGGCCATAGCCATGACCTCGGAGGTAACGCGATACGGGGTGAGCTGAGCGATGCGCTCGGCCCAGACCTCGTCGGGCTCGCCCATGGAGACCCACACGTCGGTGTAGAGAACGTCAGCACCGGTGACGCCGTCCTTGACGTCGGTGGTCAGCTTGATGGTGCAGCCGTTGGCCTCGGCGATGGGCTTGCAGGCCTCGATAACGTCGTCAGCAGGCATGCACTCCTCGGGGCCGCAGGCCACGAAGTTCATGCCGAGCTTGGAGCAGACGACCATGAGGGAGCGAGCGACGTTGTTCTTGCAGTCGCCCATGAAGACGAGGGTCTTGCCCTTGATGTCGTAGTTGAAGTTCTCCTGGACAGTCAGGATGTCGGCGAGCATCTGGGTGGGGTGCCACTCAGTGGTCAGGCCGTTCCACACGGGCACGCCGGACTTAGCGGCGAGCTCCTCGACGTCGTCCTGGGCAAAGCCACGGAACTCGATGCCGTCATACATGCGGCCGAGAACGCGGGCGGTGTCCTCGATGGACTCCTTCTTGCCCATCTGCGACGAACCCGGATCGAGGTAGGTGACGCCCATGCCCAGATCCATGCCGCCGACCTCGAAGGCGCAGCGGGTACGAGTGGAGGTCTTCTGGAAGAGCAGGACGATGTTCTTGCCCTCGAGATAGCGGTGCGGAACGCCAGCGCGCTTCATGTCCTTGAAGTTCTTGGAGAGCTTGAGCAGGTACTCGATCTCCTCGGTGGTAAGGTCGAGGAGCTTGAGGAAGCTACGGCCGGAGAGGTTAACACCCATGGTTCGTTTCCTTTCGAAGAAATGAATTACGTAAGTATTAGTGATGCCCGTTTGACGGGCGAAACCGGTGCGGTTGTAGGGGGACCGCACCGGAAACGGAAAGACTTAGAGGTCCTCGCGCCAGAAGGGCATGCTCATGCAGCGCGGGCCGCCGCGGCCGCGGGAGAGCTCGGCGGAGGGCACGACGAGAAGGTCCAGGCCCTCCTTGTACAGCACGTCGTTGGTGACGGTGTTGCGGGCGTAGACGCAGATCTTGCCGGGCTCGACGCACAGGGTGTTGGAGCCGTCGTTCCACTGCTCGCGGGAGGCCGCGATCGGGTCGCCGCCGCCGCAGGGGATCAGCTTGACCTGGTCGACGCCG
>DXMV01000014.1 GCA_019414055.1 Collinsella sp. | reverse complement strand
TCAAATGGTTCGATGTCTGCCCGGATGCGACACAACTGGTGTGTCCATCCTCGCAGTATCCGGTTCTCAAGGTGCACGCTTTGCGGCTGATCCGGTCTCACCGGGCCGCGCGGCAAGGAGATATATTGCCAGACCGGAGGGGCGCCGTGGGCGGGAATCGCGCACTCCATATTTTGTTCACAAATGAATAGAACCCTCAGTTGCCTTACTGAGGCCATATTCGAAGCAGCAGCTTCTGATATTGGCGATGACCAGCTGGTTTATAGGTGTTGAGGCGTCGGTCATCTCTGGAGCGCTACTTTACTCTAAAGGCATCAGGTTTTGGTTTCCTGTCGGTAAAAGGCTGGTTTTGACCGCCAGGCGTTCTTATATATAGAGAAGTTCGGGGTCGAACCCGTGCACCGGCAACAAAAAAGCGACCAGCCGGAGCCGATCGCTTTCTTTTCTATGGTGGGCCGTCAGGGGTTCAGCCTGCTCCGCAGGCGGCCGCTGCGGCGCCCCGCGCCTTGCGCGCTGCGCTGGCAAACGCTCACGCGTTTACTCAGCTCCGCGCCCCTTCGGGTTCGAACCCATGAAAGGACGACAAAAAAGACGGCCAACCGAAGTTGACCGTCTCAACAATCTTTGGGTGGGCCGTCAGGGGTTCGAACCCTGGACCTTGGGATTAAAAGTCCCCTGCTCTGCCAGCTGAGCTAACGGCCCGCGGGTGGCATTGTACCACGGTCTGGGACTATTCCCAACTCCATTGGCCGTTCTGGAAAATCACAACTTCACGTCCATCAGGCGTAATGCCCGTAATATCGATATCGTCCGTGCCGATCATAAAATCGACGTGCGTGCTCGAGACGTTAACGCCATGCTCCAGGAGCTCCTCCTTGGACATGTCATACCCACCCTCGATGCATTCGGGGAAACCGACACCCAGCGCGAGATGGCAGCTGGCGTTCTCATCATAGAGCGTGTCATAGAACAGAACGCCACTTTCACGGATCGGCGTGTTCTTGGAGATGAGCGCGACCTCGCCCAGACGAGCGGCGCCTTCGTCGGTGTCAATGATGCTCGCAAGCGTCGCCTTGCCCACGCGGGCATCGTAGTCCACTACGCGGCCGGCCTCGAACTTAATCCAAAAATCATCAACCTTGTTACCGTGGTGAATGAGCGGCATGGCCGAGTACACGATACCGTCGGCGCGCATACGATCAGGCGAGGTGAAGACTTCCTCGGTGGGAATGTTGGGGAAGAATGGGTGCCCATCGGGCGTCTCGCCCTTGCCGCCGGCCCACTCGTGACCTTTCGTCATGCCAATCGTCAGATCGGTTCCATTTGCCGAGGTGTAATGCAGATAGTCGAAACGATTGTCGTTCAGGAAACGCAGATTCTTTTCGAATGCGGCGTCATGGAGTTCCCAGTCGCTCTCCGGGTCCTGGCCATCGGCACGAGCGGTGTGCAGAATCGCATTCCATAGTTTATAGATCGCAACCTCATCCGCATCGCCCGAGAACACCTCGCGAGCCCAGGCAACGACCGGCGCGCCGGCGATGCACCACGGGTTGATGTTGTAGTCCAGCCCACGGCGGAAGACCTTGCACTGCGTATTCCTTGCCTTGGAAGCCGCGGCGGGCTTGGCGGGGTCAATGCCCTTCAGAGCCGCTGGGTCCGCACCCTCGATAAAGATAAAGCAGGCGCCGTCCTGGGCCAACGAATCCAGCTGCATGCGCTTCCACTCGGGCGTCTGCTCAAAATAGCTTTTATCGACATGCTCGTACGTAAGCCTTGTCACGGCATCGTCAGCCCAAATAACCGTCACGTGACCGGCACCGGCGGCATAAGCCTCCGCGACCACCACGCGCGCAAACGGCGCGCACTCAACCGGAGACTGAACGACAACCTCCTGGCCGGGCTTGACGTTTACGCCCTTGCGAACAATCAGGCGCGCGTAGTTTTTAATCTTGGGCTCCAGGGCCTTCATACCCTCCAGAGCCTCTTCGACCGTCAGGGCAGCTCGAATCATGTGCCACTCCATCTATCTATAGAACAGTAAAAAGGCGCGCCGCAAAAACGACGCGCCTTATATCTTAGCGATAAGTATGCATGCAAACGCTACTTCTTCTTGGAGTCCTTTTTGTCCTCCTCGGCAGCTGCGCGCTCGATAAGAGCGTTGAGCTTATTCTCGGACATGCCTTCGGCCTGCGCGCGGTACATGTTGCGCAAGGGACGAATACGAGCGAAGTCATAGATAAAGTCACCCAGGATGATGACATAGGACACAACGATGCCAACCATCTGAACAGGACTGGACACCGTGCCGCCGGGAGCGAAGTAGAGCGAAGCCCAAATTGCCACGACGAGTACCATGCCGATGGCGAGCACGGCCCACCAGATACGACGGCGCTTGGTGTAGTCCTCATCCTGCTTGAGAAGGATATTCGACACCGTGTAGATGCGATCCTCGCGGGCGCGCTGCTTGGCCTTGCGGGCGCGCTTCTCCTCCTTGGAAAGGCCGTCCAGGTTTTCGCCCTTCTCGAGCTCTTTGCGGCGTGCCTTGGATGATGCCGGCACGACGTGAACAGAGCTCGCTGCCTGACGGGCGGGTTTAGCGGATGCGGCGGACTTGCGCGCAACCCCGGTAACCTCGCGGGATTGCGTGCGCTTGTTCGTGGCGCTGCGGGTACTCACTTACGCGTTCTCCTTCATGCTTGTGAACTGGGAGCCCGTGATGATCTGGAAGGCCTCGCGATAGCGCTCGGACGTGCCATCGATGACCTCGGCGGGCAGGTGCGGGGTCTCCCCCGTCATATCCCAGTTGGCCTTGAGCCAATTGCGGACGAATTGTTTGTCGTAGCTGGGCTGAATCTTGCCCTCCTCGTAGCTGGCGGCAGGCCAGAAACGGCTGGAGTCGGGCGTGAGGCACTCGTCGATCAGCGTAACCTTACCATCGATGACACCAAACTCGAACTTGGTGTCGGCGATGATGATGCCTCGAGTCGCGGCATACTCGGCAGCGGCCTTGTAAATCTTGAGGGACAGGTCGCGAATCTGCGCGGCGATGTCCTCGCCCACGATCTCGCGGCAACGCTCGAACGAAATGTTCTCGTCGTGGTCGCCGATCTCGGCCTTCGTGGACGGCGTGAACAGCGGCTCGGGAAGCTTGGAGGCCTCGGTCAGACCCTCGGGCAGCTGAATGCCGCAGACGGTACCGTTCTCGTCATAGGTCTTCTTGCCCGAACCGGTCAGATAGCCGCGGACGATGCACTCGATAGGAATCGTCTGGGCCTTCTTGACCAGCATGGCGCGGCCTGCGAGGTAGTCACGATACTCGGCAAACTCCTCGGGGAAATCCGCCGGGTCGATGGAAACGAGGTGGTTGGGAACGATGTCGGCAAACTTATCGAACCAGAATGCCGAGATGCGGTTGAGCACCTCTCCCTTAAACGGAATCTCGTCGGGAAGAATGAAGTCGAACGCAGAAATGCGGTCGGTGGCGACCATCAGCAGGTTTTCACCGGCATCGTAGATATCACGAACCTTGCCACGGGAATCCGGACGACGCTCCATCGTTGTCACGTGAGTCACTCCTTACCAAAATACGACAGTAATGCGGGTTCTTTCCCGCACGTTTTCGCAAACTCGGAGCGGCAGGGACGAAACCCCTCCTTCACCGAATAGCGAAAAGCTAGTGCTCCATTGTAGTAGATGCCGCGTCCGCCGTGTGCTCGCGAGGCAGATGAATCGTAAAAGTCGTACCTTTTCCAAGCTCCGACTCCACGGAAATGTAGCCATGATGGCGCTCGACGATCTGTTTAGTCACGGCGAGACCCACGCCCAGGCCACCCGCTTCGCGGGCGCGGCTGGCGTCGGCACGCCAAAAACGACCGAAGATGCGCGACAAATCATCCTTGGCGATACCGATGCCCGTATCCGAAACCGCGATATCGACATGCTTGCGGTCACTGAGCACCGACACCACGACCCAACCCCCCTCGGGGGTATAGCGCATGGCGTTACTCAAAAGGTTGATGACGCATTGCGTGATCATGTCGGGATCTGCCTCGACAACGTCATCGTGGCCCTGCGTCTCATCCGCAAAGCGCAAACGCAGGTCACGGTCGGCAAACAGGCGCTCCTGGCCATTCACAATCGAACGCACAAACGGCACCATATCCACCGGCTCCAGGTTAAGCGGCGCGGTGCTGTTTTCCATACGCGACAGGTCGAGCATCTGCTGCACCAGACGGGCCAGACGGCGCGTCTCGGAAGCGACCGTCTCCAGATGCTCGTCGTCGGTGGGATACACACCGTCCTGCATGGCCTCGACCGTTGCAAGCATGGCCATGAGCGGCGTGCGCAGCTCGTGGGCAACATCAGAAGTCAGGCGCTTCTCGTGCTTCATATCCTTTTCGAGTGAGGTGGCCATCTCGTCGAAGGTCTCTCCCAGCTGATCGATCTCATCATCGCCGCGCAAGCCCGTACGAGCGGACAGGTCTCCATCGCGGATCTGCTTGGCGGTGCTGGTAATACGATGAATCGGCTTGGTGAGCATGCGCGACACGAGTGATCCGATAACGACCGAGATGCAGACGGCCACAACCGCAGCAAGGGCCATGGCGTTAAAGGTCTTTTCTCTGAATGCTGAGTCTGCCTTGGTGAGCAGGGCATCGGAGCCAATCGCCCACAATTTGACCTGACCCACGTGCTCGCCGGAGGACGTCACGATCTCAACGTTGGCAACACTATTGGAATCGGTGGGAGCAGACGAGACCGGGCTGTGCGATGCCTTCTTTCCGCTCGTACCGTCGGTCGTCGCCTGATTTTCGCGCACATCGGCAGTAGCGCTTGCCGAGGGCCACGAGTCGTCGTAGACGATGAC
The DNA here is from genome assembly GCA_019414055.1 of Collinsella sp. Classification (GTDB taxonomy): domain Bacteria; phylum Actinomycetota; class Coriobacteriia; order Coriobacteriales; family Coriobacteriaceae; genus Collinsella. The sequence continues at coordinate 296,436 of DXMV01000014.1, read as the reverse complement.
GCCCTTTTTATTGACGACCTGCATGCCAAGATCGTCGGACACCAAGCTCGATGTCGCGACCGCACGCAACTCCCCCGCGGTCCAATTGCCGTTTTCCTCGTACGACGTCGCAAGCTTTTCGGCTGCGGAATTGGCGATTTCGACAATATTGGAGCGCGTGTAATCCGTAAAAACCGTGCCCCATACAACGGAGACTACGCCCACCAGCACCAATACCGTCATGAGCGATGTCAGGGCAAAAGCCAGGGCCATACGCGAGGGATAGCTCATCGTTGGCCGTGAATCGGAACGAGGCGTGTTCCAACTAGCCTTGGAACCCGCCTCGTTCTCCTGCTTATGCTTTTGCCCGATTTCAAAGCGCGCAGGTGTCATATGTGATTTCCTTTATTTCTCGTCCGACTTATCGGTCTTGGTCGGAGCCTCGAAGCGGTAGCCGACACCGTGGACGGTGTAGAGCCACTTGGGCTTCTTGGGGTCGTCGCCCAGCTTGGCGCGAAGGTTCTTCACGTGGCTGTCGATGGTGCGCTCGTAACCCTCAAAGTCGTAGCCGAGCACCTTCTCGACCAGCTCCATGCGGTTGTAGACGCGGCCGGGGTGGCGGGCAAGCGTGGTGAGCAGCTTGAACTCGGAAGCCGTCAGGTCGACTTCCTTGCCCTCGACCAAAATCTTGTGGCCCGAGATGTCAATGACCAGATCGCCAAAGTCGAGCACCTCGACGGCCGGCTCATCGGCCTGGTGGGCACGGCGGAACAAGGCGCGTACGCGCGCGACAAGCTCGCGCGGCGAGAACGGCTTGATCAGGTAGTCGTCGGCACCGAGCTCGAGGCCGATAATACGGTCCTCGATCTCGCCCTTGGCCGTCAGCATAATGATTGGGACATCCGAGGTATCGCGAATGGTGCGGCAAACGCGCTCGCCGGGAATCTTAGGGAGCATGAGGTCGAGCACGACCAGGTCGAACTGATGCTTCTCGAACTCCTCGATAGCGGACTGGCCGTCGCCCACGCCCACAACCCAATAGCCCTCGCGCTCGAGATAGGCAGCGACAGCGTCACGGATTGCCTTCTCATCCTCGACCAGCAGAATCTTTTTTGCATCTGAAGCCATAACACGGCCCCCCTGTCTCAATTAGCTAAGAACAAGCTCATTTTAACGCACCTGAGCCCACCGGGTATCGCATGGGTGCGATAGCTCGGCGGGCGGTACTCATAGTCACAACGCGCTTATTCCCCTGTCGACGCCTTTTTAACCCCTCGGAGACTAAAGAGAGAACAAGCGAGCGGTAACCGTCTCGGGAATTCCCTGGCTGTTGCGCACCGTTGCGTACGTTAAGAACGAGTTCGATTTACCCGCCGTAGCAGGATAATCGCCATACTCCAGGGCTCGGTCGGGCGACAGGAGCGAGCCGTAGGTCTTAGCCGAAGTGTCAATCAAAAAATGCGACGCCTGAACTTTAACCAGGTATTTATTTTTCCTTCCCGCAGCGCACGCGAGCGGCTCACGCGAAAGGAAGAGGTACGGCCCGCCCTCGTTACCGATATAGGTGCCCATATTGCCCAGGCTACCCACGCCGCTATACGTCGCCTCAATGGAGAACACGAAGGTGTCGCCCATATACACGGCCTCGAAAGGCGAAACCGACGAAGGAAGCACCAGCTGAGCTCGCTTCGTGTTGTTGCCGTCAGTCAGGTCAATCGCCGTCATACCGTAATAGACACCCTCATCATTGTGCACGCGGGGCGAGATGGTCAGGATGCCGTCGCTCACACGCGGGACGGATGCGAAGCGGCCCGTCGACTTCCAAATAGTCTCAGGCTTGGACTCGTTGGGCGACTGACGGTAGCAGTACGAATCGTTACTCGTCTTGCTGCCGCCGGACGAGGACATCTTATACCAGATGACCGACGACCCATACGCTGTGAAGAGCGGCGGATCGTAATTTTCGCCACCGCGATCGAGCTCGACAGCGTTGCCGGTAAGGGAGGAGCCTGCAAGGTTTTGCGCATAGAGCTTCCAAGACGCATTGGCAAAGTTCATCTCGACCCACGCGAACACGCCATCACCCGCACGAACGTCGTAAAACGCATAACCGGTTCCCTCAACGGGATCCTCGATAAGTGTGGTAAGCGAGCCATCGCCCAGGTTGAGCACACCAAGCGTATTGGCATGCAGGGCAGAAGCAGGCGCCATCATCGCGGCAGCGTAGTCGCCATCACAGTAGTACAGCAGCGTGCCCAGCGGCAGCGTCCACGAGGCCGTGGGCTCAAGATCGATATCAACAGCTTCGTACTCATCAGTGATCGAGACAATCTTCGAATCGTCCTTGATAACCTGCGGCTCGCCGGCGGCATCGTCGCTGGTGCCCGTTTTTTTCGAGCAACCGGCAAGCACCGTGGCAGCGCCCGCGGCAGCACCGCCGAGCACAAAGCCACGGCGCGATATTCCATTCTTGATGTGGTCGGCGATACCCATTAGGCGATCTCGGCGCGAGCGGCCTCGATAGCGCGCGTAAGCTGATCGGCGCAAGAGGTCTTTTTCATACCGCAGGTATTACCGGCGAGAACCTCGATTACGCGATCGGCAGGAACACCCTCGACCAGCTTGGAGATTGCCTTGAGATTGCCGTCACAGCCGCCGGTAAACTCAACGCCCAGCACCTTATTGCCGTCATCGGAAAGGTCAAGGTGAATATTGCGAGAGCATACACCCTGAGGCTTGTAGTCAAAACTAATCATTGAGATCCCCTCTCAGAAAGAAATTTCAGACGTCTATTATCCCCGCCTGGGCCGACTTATGATCGCAAGCACCGATTCAACATCCTACGATGCATGGACTCGTGGGGGCAAGATTGGCAGTCCGCACCCTGTGCGTGGACAGTGCGCTTCTCCCGATACATATTGTGGTCGGCGACACGATATACATCGGCCAGCGTGTTTCCAGCCGTCTCGACGGTCGCCACGCCAATCGATGCGCTGACCGTCAGGGCCTCATCGCTTACCGCGGCAAGACCGAGACGAAGATCCTGTTCCAGCCCGAGCGCAGACTCGTTGTCAGTATGGGGGCAAACCAGCAAAAACTCGTCGCCGCCAAGGCGCATCGGCAGATAATCCGCACCAGCCACCCGCCGCAGCACGGACGCCGTCCGTCGCAGCAGTTCATCCCCCATCTCGTGACCATAGATGTCGTTGGTCCGCTTGAGATAATTGCAGTCCAACATAATCACGCTCACGGGCAAGTCCTCGTTTACCAGGCTATCTCCGCGCGATTCAAGATAGTTGCGGTTGCGAAGCCCCGTCAGTTTATCTTGGTATGACAGCTCCTCGGCATGCTTGACCATCGATATGTTGTGCGTCGCCACGACGACCGACTCCAGCCGGCCTTGCTCATCGCGATGCTGGGGGACAACCTGTAGCGAGTACCAAGCGCCTCGACAATCTCGCACCTCGGCAGCCAAGTACGGTACGCCCTCCATACGTTCACGAAGAGTGCTTATATCTACGAGCCCCACGACCGCTTCGCGGCTTTCGGGGCTCACGATATCCCGGCAGACCGTGCCCATAAAGTCATATGCCTCGCTGTGCTCGGCAAATATCTTCGCTATCGCCGGCGACATATTGATCCCCTCGATCTCGAGGGTGTCGAGATGCAAAAGGAAGGTCGAATCGTAGATGGCGCTTATGGCATTGATAATGCCGAGCTGTTTATCCTTTTCGACCAAATTGCGGTGGTTAACGATATTTCGAGCCAACAGCACCACGACCCAAAACGCAAGGCTCACCAAGACGCCAGCAGCGACAAATGTGATCCTGCCAGACATGACCTCAGATTTGGGATACAGCGCAAACAGGCGGTAGTCCTTATACGCCGCACGCACGGCATACCAGGTAGCCCCCCGATATTCGACACGTGTTAGTCCTTCGTCTTTCCAGTCAATTCCACTATCGACGAGAAGTCGAGCAAGGGTTATATCGACGGTCGAATCGTTTGAAGAAACGATTTGTGCATCGCGCATCACGAGCACCGTTGGGCTCTGATGGAATGTGTTGTTCACGAGCACGTCGGCGATCGTGTACGAATAATCATCGGCGGGCTCGGGCGCAAGCGATCGGTACCCCAGCGCTACGCCATCACCGTACGGAACGGCACTCACGGCAAAGTCGACATCGCGACGCTCAACGACGGTGGAGTAGGACACCTTGGAGCCTCGATACATCGATACGACCGACGAACAGGCCAGCTCCTCTCGCCACAGCATCAGCGGATCGCGACCGTCGATATCGTAATGAGCGGCCATATGGCCGTCGGCGTCCATGACCAGCATTCCCGAAAGGTGCTCGGTATGGACGTACTCCTCGACACGATCATCGTTGACCTCAACGCGATCAGGCGGCAAGAACGTCGAAAACGACTCGACCGCGGCATCCAAATTGTGCGTCGCCTCGGTTTTTCTTCCCTGCTCATATCGGTCATATTTTTCGCAGGCGGCCTGTAAAAACACCATGGCTTCCCGGCCAAACCCAAGCGTCTTATCGAGGCAGCGATGCGTGCCGATCGTATACAGCAGGCCCAACAAGACAATGCTGGTCACAACGGCGACAGCCGCGGTAACTAAATGCTTTCGATGCAAGCGGCGCTCATCATTTGTCATGATTCCGCTCCTTGCCTGCCTGTCGTCGCCCCCGCCTTGTAACTCTCCACAATGCGCTCAATCGTGCCATCTCGGTCCATGTCGAACAGCACGGTATTGAGGTTTTTGACGTACTCCCCCTCATAGCTGTTCTCAAACGCAACGCCCAGGTCAACTGTCATAACGTTGTCGGCAAACACGCGATAAACACCGGGATACTGCGCGACGAGCCGGTCGAGCGATTGAACGTCCGCCATCCAACAGTCAACATAACCTTTGACCAGGGCAGCTTTGCAGAGTTCGGCAGAACCATACGATTTGATGTGCACATCCGGCGAGATCCCTAGGTCCCCGGCAAGCAATCGGCGTTCACTCACCGAACCCGCAATCACCGCAACGGTCTTGCTTCCATCGAGAGACGCCAAACCCTTGATACCACTCGTTTTCTTGGCGGCAACCGAGACTGTCACGGTCAGATACGGCTCAGTCCAGTAATAATCGTCTTCGCGATAATTGGGCGAATAGTCGCACCACAGACAATCGATATCGCCGTTTTTGAGCAGGCGATCGCGATCATTCCAAGATATGTCAACAAATTGCGGTTTGATTCCAGCACGCTTGCAGGCCTCGCGGGCGATATCGATATCGATACCGGCATAATCGCCTGTGGTATCGACATACACATAGGGGTCATTATCCGTAACGCCAATCTTGAGCACCGGGAGATCTCTGTCGGCTTCATTCGAGGAGGAAGAACTGCTTCGAACGGTATACGTCAGGGCGCCCGCACAGACGGCAACAAGGAGTATGAGCGTGAACGAGACGATAGTGGCCCGCTTGATGCGTCTGGGCACGTGCCCCCTTTCATCGAAACAGCAGTCGAAGTTCATTTTATTACCCGGGCGCATATGCGACAGTAAAAAAAGCGCCTCGCCCAAGACGGGCAAGGCGCCAAAGGTTGAAATGCATCCGCAAGAGGTCGAATTAGGTTAACCCTACTCGAAGCTCAGCTGCTCCAGGCGATCGAAGACCGTGTCAATGCGGGTGAGGAAGTCCCACGGGTCAAAGATCTCATCGAGCTTCTCCTGGCTGACGGTGCAGCGCGGATCGGCCTCGAGGCGCTCCTTAAAGGTGGGGCCAGAGACACAATCCTGTACCTCGTGCCAGGTGGCCATGGCATTTTCCTGCACGATAGCGTAGGCGTCCTCGCGGGTGATGCCCGTATCGACGAGGGCAAGCAGCACCTTAGAAGAGAAGATGAGGCCGCGGGTCTTGTTGAGATTGGCCATCATGCGGGCCGGATACAGCTGCAGGCCGTCGATAACGCGGATGAGGCACTGGAACATGTGGTCGAGTGCGATGAAGCTATCGGCCTGGGCGACGCGCTCGGCAGAAGAGTGCGAAATATCGCGCTCGTGCCACAGGGCAACGTTGTCAAAGGCGACCTGAGCGTTGGACTTCACGACGCGCGACAGGCCGCAGACCTTCTCCATGGTGATGGGGTTGCGCTTGTGCGGCATGGCGGAGCTGCCCTTTTGGCCCTTGCGGAAGGGCTCCTCGGCCTCGAGCGTATCGGTCTTCTGCAGGTTGCGGACCTCGGTCGCGATGCGCTCGCAGGTGGCCGCTGTAGAGGCAAGCACGCCGGCAAGGTAGGCGTGGTGATCGCGGCTGATGACCTGCGTGGACAGCGGGTCGTGAACCAGACCTAGGTGCTCACAGACGTACTCCTCGACGAACGGCTCGATGGAGCTGTAGGTGCCGACGGCACCGGAGATGGCACCGAAGGCAACGTTCTTGCGAGCGTCCTCAAGACGATCGAGATCGCGCTTGAGTTCCCATGCCCAAGAGCCAAACTTCATACCGAAGGTCATCGGCTCGGCATGGATGCCATGGGTGCGGCCGGCGCAGAGCGTATTGCGCTCCTCGAAGGCGCGGCGCTTGCAGATCACGCCGAGCTTCTTGACGTCCTCGATAATCAGGTCACACGCCTGAGTAAGCTGATAGCACAGAGCCGTATCACCCAGGTCGGAGCTGGTCATACCATAGTGAACCCAGCGGCTAGGTTTGGGCTCGCCCTCGGGAACATCGGCGTCGATATATTCCTTCATGTTGGTCAGGAAGGCGATGACATCGTGGCGCGTGACCTCCTCGATCTCATCGACCTTTGCCTTCTCAAAGTTGGCGTGATCGCGGATCCACTGGGCCTCTTCTTTGGAAATACCGATCTTGCCGAGCTCCGCCTGAGCCTCGCAGGCCAGGACCTCAATCTCCTGCCAAATGGCATACTTGTTCTCGAGGGAGAAAATGTGTCCCATCTCCGGGCGGGTATAGCGATCGATCATAGCGGCTCCTTTTTGGTTATTGGCACGTTGGTCGTAACCCAACCATTGTACCGTGCGCGGGTGCGAGTATGGGCTGCAGGCATTAACCTAACATTTTGCCGCAAGAGCGGCCATGAGGACGTCCGCGTATTTGCGAAGCAAATCCGCACCGGCTGTGGGCGATCCCCTCGGATTCACGGAGACGGTGGGGAAGACTTTGCTGGATTTGCCGCCCCCCGCGTCTCCCGTGCTCGGTGGAGCGGACAGCGGGACATCCGCGTATTTGCTTCGCAAATCCGCACCGGCTGCGGTCGCCTATCGGCGACCTTGCCTGCTCGCTATAAACGCTTCGCGTTTATTTAACGCTCGCACCCTCGCGGGTTCGAGTCCCGGCACTTTATTGAAAAAAAAGCACGGCACCGTGATGGTGCCGTGCTTGTGCTAATTACTGGAGCGGGCAACGGGACTCGAACCCGCGAGTGTCAGCTTGGGAAGCTGATGCCTTACCACTTGGCGATGCCCGCTTGTGTGTTGGCTAGTATAACGCGGTTGTCTTGTTCGATACAAGGGTGTCGATGCTTGTTTTAGCTGTGGAGAATCGTATGAAAACTGCGCCAATTGTGGAGATGAGGACCTTTGTCTTTCTTTCCTTATCATCTTTTACCTGCGCTTTTATCTGATTGTTGTATTTGAGCTCGATTTGTCAGAAATCGGGCAAGCTTTTGGTCAGCTTCTGGTACTTACCCGCATGAATCATGGCGGTAGCCTCATCCCAAGCGCCGCGGCCTCCCCGTGCGGCGCACGAGGGATAAGGAGCAGCCATGTCCAACGCACCCACGCACTCTGTCCACAGCGCAATCGCAACAGGTCCGCTGCTCCTGCTCCTCTTTTTTCTGATTGGCTGTCTGGCCCCAGGGGCCGCACTCGCCGTCGACGGGAGTGACGCCCTTAATTTCCGTACCATAAGCGACGGTTGCGGCCCCTTCGGTGTCGGTAAATACGAAGCACAGGACACTTCGATTTCGTACTGCATGAATCAAGACTGCCCCGGTCCCAGCAAGCCGGGAGGACCATGGCGCACATATGACCAGGGCTGGACATGGCTCGATGACGAATTTGCCGCCATCGTCTGTCACGGATACCCCTCCAGTACATCCTTTGGCGGCCACAATCTGTCGCCCGATCTCGCCCGTGCCGCCACCCAGATTGCCGTGTGGATGCTCAACGGAACCACGCGCCCCGACGGCACCTATTCGTATATAAATAGCAAGGGAGTTGCCAGAAGCGGTAGGTTTTACGAAAACGCCGAGGCCGTAGCGGCTGCACGCTGGCTCTACGAGAGCGCTAAGTCCGGATCCATTAAGGCAGCCCCACATCGAGCCAGGCGTTATCACGGCCCGGTCTCGGGCGAGGGTCGACACCAGGACATGCTCTATGTTCTTCCCGCTGTCTCCGTATCTTTCCAAAAACAATCGTCCCAGGCTGACATCACCGCCGGTAACGACACCTACAGACTCGGCGGCGCAGCCTTCGATATTTTTGAAAGTGCGGGCGATGCACGTGTCGGCACTATCCAGATGGACGAAATCGGGCGTGCACAAGCAACGCTTTTGCCCAATACGGCATATTACCTGGTCGAAACCAAAGCCCCGGCAGGCTATATCCCTCGAAGCGACCGAATAGCCTTCACCACACAAAACAGCGGCGAACATGTCACTATCAACGAGCAGCCCGGCACCATCACCTTGCGTATTGCAAAAATCGATGCCGCCACGAATGCCGGCGCCCAGGTTGGGGCGTCGCTTGCGAGCGCTGAATTCACCTGCGTCTCGCAATCCACTCCCGGCTGGACTCGCACCCTTACGACCGACGAAAACGGACGGGCGATCCTCAATGACGTTCCTCTGGGCACCTTTACCATCTATGAATCGAAAGCACCCGAGGGCTACCTGATTTCAAACGACTGTTGGAGCTACACCGTCGGTGCCGAGCAGCTCGGAGATACGGGCATCGTTGAGCTCGAAAGCCGTATTCCCAACACCCCCATCGCCTTTGACCTTGAAATCTCGAAGTTTAAGGACCATGGCGATAACGATGAGTCCGGCCTTGAGCAGCCGGCGGGAGGCGTCGTTTTTGAAGTTGTCAGCAATAGCTCCCAACAAGTCGTCGGCACGTTGACCACAAACGTTTACGGCTTTGCCTCCACCAAAGACCAGCCCGAAGCGTGGTTTGGAGCAGGCAAGCGACCCGCCGGCGCTCACGGTGCCATTCCCTACGACCGCGCGGGCTACACCGTTCGCGAGGTCGTAGAAACGGTCCCTGAAGGATTTAAGCAAGCAGGGGAATGGACCATCACGGCGGAGCAGACCGCAGACGGCGCCGAGCTTCAGTACATCGTTGACAACCACGCCCTATCGACACACCTTCAAATCGTAAAGCGCGATGCTCAGACCGGCGGCACCGTACCACTTGCCGGCTTTACGTTCCAGCTGCTCGACAGCCACCACGAGCCCGTCTCGCAAACATGTTGGTATCCGGCCCACAATGTAATGAATACCTTCACAACCGATACAACCGGCGCCGTCACGCTGCCCGAATCACTTAATCCCGGAACATATTACGTGCACGAGACATCGGCCAAGGAACCGTATCTGTGCGGAGAAGACCTGGAGATAACGATTCCCGCCGACAGAAATCTGACACCGGTCGCCGTCGCCTCGTTCTATGACGACGCCGCAACCGGAAGCATCGAAATCATTAAGACGGATGCTGCAGATGGGCGCACCCTCGCTGGAGCCACGTTTGACATCCGCGCTAGCGGCGACATCGTGCGAACCGACGACAGCATCGTCGCCCTGGATGGCGAAACCGTCGCCACCGTTACAACCGACGAACGGGGGTATGCGCGAGTCGACCATCTTTCGCTGGGATGCGGTACCGCCACCTACGAGGTCGTCGAGACACAAGCGCCCGAAGGATATCTGCTCAACCCAACCCCACATACTGTGAAGTTGTCGTACGCTGACCAGCAAACGCCCGTGATCGAAATGCACCTTGACGTTTCCAACGACTACACCAAGATCGATGTCTCCAAAGTCGACGCGTGCGGAGGTCAGGAAGTGACAGGTGCCGAGCTTGTCCTCTGCGACTCCAATGGCAACGAAATCGATTCTTGGACTTCATCCGGTAAACCGCACCACATTGAGCACCTTTCACCCGGCACCTACACCCTGCGCGAAACGATGTCTCCGCGTACCTACGACCTTGCCGAAGAGATAACGTTTGAAGTAAAGGCCACGGGAGAAGTTCAAACCATAGCCATGAAGGATACCCCCATCGAGATCAGGGGAAGCGTCGATAAGCGCCAAGAGATTGCACAGCCAGTCACAAGCAAACTCGTTGCCAACGGCGACGGAAAAAACCGAGCCAAAGCACGGGCCAATACACAAGGCGCCTTCTCCTATACCATCGACGCCAAAAATGAGTCGAGCACCTGGGTCGACGAGTTGACCATCACCGACGACCTTGAGTGCGCCAAAGATGGCGCAGCGAAACTTGTTGCCGTTGAAACCCCTATTGCGGTCGGTGATCTAAACGGGCTGTGCAACGTGTGGTATCGAACGTCACCGGCAGGAACAAGCGATACGGGCAAGCAGGTCAATGCAACGCTTGACGACGGGCACAGCAATCCTTGGCTCGAAACGGAAGAGGTTACAAAGCTGCTGGGCGACGATGCGCGTCTCGTCGATTATGACGGATGGCACCTATGGAAAGCGGATATCCCGACGGACAAGTCCGTCACGCTCGACACGAAAGAGATTGATCTTACAGACGACGCCGTCATCACGGGCATCCGTTTTGAATACGGTGCGGTAGCCGCCAACTTTACGACCAGAACCGAGGCGGGCTCTTGGACCCGGGATGGCCTTAAAGACGAGCACGACGATCTTGACGATGCCAAGGCGGCCCTTAACTCGGATGCCCGAGGCGCAATCGTGCATATGCAGGCAACGTCGTCCTATACGCCCCAAACCGCACTTGCCAACAGTGCGCGCGTCGATCTTTGCCGCAACGGCGGTGGCGATAAACTCGAGGCGCATGACGAGGACCGCGTCATCCAACGATGCGCCCTGCCTCAGAACCTGCCGGCAACGGGATCTGTTGCCGTCGCCGCATGCATCACCGCACTCCTGACCTCGGGCACTGCAGCTATATGGTTCGCTCGCCTTAGATCAGCCACAAGGAAGCGCTAGCACGATAAAAAAGCGGGCGAGCCAGTCTTCCGGCTCGCCCGCTTTACGCATAAACGATGAATCGGCTATTCAGCAGATGACGAACCGCCATCGATGGCTGCCTGATCGGACTCGGAAATACCGTCGGCACCCAAACTTTGCTCTTGCTCCACCTCTTCGTTCATTGTTGTCTCGGGCGTCGAGCCCTTAACGCCAACGACATACGCGGCCCCAAAGCCCAATGCGATTGCGATCAGGGTCAAGATCAGATAGATGGGCCAATGGCGCTTGATGTACGAAAACACGCTGACTCCTTAGCGGATCTGTCTACGAACGACGAATGACCTCGGTCACGACCTCGGACACCGTAGCGATATTGGTCGGATTGACGTTGTACGGCAAGTCATCCTCGGTGCGAGCGCAGGCAAGGCGCGGGCCGTCCACACCGGCAATCGTAAGGGCACGACGGCTCGCCTCGAGCGCTGCGGATGCATCGGTTTTTGCATAGGGCATCTCGAACGCACCGCAGTCGACGTGGAACGACTTGCACACCTTGCTGACAAGATTCATGATGCGGCGATCGCCCTTAAACAGATGTTGCTCGCCCTCGACCGTTACCACCGAAAGCCTGCCGGCGCCGATAGACTCGAGGTTGATGAAGAACACACCGCGTAGCTTGTCACGATGCGAGGCCAAAAACGCCTTCATGCCGGCACCGTCGCAATCGGACGCGCCCGTTGCGACGAACCAGATATCGTGGCCGAGCAGCTCATCGTCACCCATGGAGGCAACGGCCGAGAGCATATCCTCGGCAGAAGCACCATCGGAGGAGGTGGCGCCGCCCTTCCAACCGTCGTCGTCATCCTCGAAGTTATCCCAAGAGCCAATGCCGCGGCCAGACTTCTTGGCATCGTAATCGTCCTCGACGCCCAGCCAGTCGCTCATGCTGTCCTGCTCGTTTTTCTTTTTGCGACCGAACAAGCCACCCAGGCCACGCTTCTGCGGCTTGGCGCCCGTCGAAGCAGGAGCCGAGATAGTCTCGAGCGGCTGTGCGCCCGAGGAAATGGGCATGGGGGTCGCGACCGGTGCCGATGTGGGCTCGGGGCCCTGCGCCGTCGCAAAGGGATCATTTGTCTGCGCCGAGGGATCGGGAAGATCGAACAGCGACGTGCGGGACGCGACGTTGGCCTGTTGCATCGAAGGCAGCGACGGATCGGGGACCGAGGCCAGCGGCGACGAAGAGGGCGCAGGTGCGGAGGCCGGATCGGGGATATTCATTTGCTGGCGCGGAGGCACCTGAGACGAAATCTGCGCCATGAGGGAGTCAACTGTCTCGTCCTGCGTGGGAGCGACATTGGCCACCGTGGCACCGGGGTCGCTCGGCGCGGGCATGGTAAAGATCTGCGTAGAATAAGGCCTGGACACATCCGTCTTGGGAGCCTCGTCAATCGCAGGGGACTCCTGCTCCATAGCAGGAGCCTCGACCTGCTCGGGTGCGCTGGCCTCAACGGAATCGGCCTCGTCGACAACCGAATCATCGGCGGCGTCCTGGGCATCATCGGAGATGGGAAGGGGCTCGGCAATTGCGGTGCCCTGCTTCTCAAACGTCATCGTAGCATCAAATGACATGGTGCTATCGACCGGCTGCTGCGCATCAAAGGACGTCGTAGCCTCGGCAACGTCAGCGGATGTCGGCTGCGGAGCCTCAAAGGATGTCGTGGCGTCGGCGACATCGACAGGCTCCGACTGCTCGGCCTCGCTCTGCTCGAACTCCTGTGCCGCACGCTCACGCTCGGCCTCGGCGGCCTGCTGCTGGGCGATGGCCTCCCGCTCGGCGGCCTCGCGGGCAGCGGCGCGCTTTTCCTCAAAGTCATCGACGAACTTCTTGCCCTTCGCAAAGGCACCCTTAAAGAAGCTAGAAGCGCTGGCACCAATCGAGGAGAACGCGGAAGCAATATCGGCATGGGGCGTTGTCGAGGGAATCTCGGCCGAGAAATCGGTGTCACTCTCATAGGACACGCGCTGCGGATACTCGTCATAGTCTTCGTCGGCGGTCTCGTCTTCAACCTGTGCCGGAGCGGCAGGCGCCAGAATATCCAGACCGGCTGCAGAATCGAGCGCGGGCTTTGCGCCAGACTCCGCGGCAGCAACAGGGGCAGCGACCGGCTCGGCGGGAGCAACAGCCGTATTGGCCGCGGGCGCAGGCTCCTGTGCAACGGGAGCAGGCTCCGGCTCAAACGTCGGCTCCTCGCCCTCTTCGTAATCAAGCGTGCAGGACTCGGGAAGCATGCCGAGCGCACGGATGGCATCCGAACCAAAGCGGATATTGCCGGCGGCATTGCGATAGAGTTTGGGCTCGGGCTCGGCGACTTCGACCACCGCGGGCTCCTCCGCCGGCTCGGCGGTGGACTTTTCCTCGGTGAACACTTCGGCCTGGGCAGTCTGGTCTTGAGCCTCGGGCGCGATAACGCCAATCAGCGTCTCGTCGGCAGAGGCACCCTCAAAACCATCAATCTGTCCATCAAAAGCCTCTTCCTGCTCGGGCACATCGACAGGCGCCACCGGCTGGCCAAACTCGTCCTCGTCGTAGGAAGGTTCCTCATATTCAATGGTGTTGCCGTAGTCGTTTTGCTGCTGGGCCGCGGCATACTCGGCCGCCGCGCGCGCCATCTCCTCGGCGCGACGCTTCTGCTCGCCAAAATAGGTATCGAATGGAATGTCGTCGGGGAACTCGTTTTCGCCCTGATAAGGGGCAACGTTGTCCATGACACCAAGCATGGCGGCAACAGAGGACTTGTTGCACACCGCGCCAGACGTGTAGGGAAGCACAAAACGGTTGGAGATGATATTGGCGGCGTTGGCCAGTGCCACAAGGGAGGCCAGAATCGCAACAACCCACAGCAGCACCTTGAGCACGCCGGGAAGCGGCAGGATACGCAAGATGGCGACAGCCGCGGGTGCGACCGTGGCGACAGGCAGGAGCTTGGCGATAAGCGCGCGATACGGAGCGTAGGGCTCGCGAGCAAGGAGCTCGGCGCGGGGAGAATCATAGTGCGCCACCACGACGACCGGGCGGTTGCGCGGAGACGCAAGCGGGCCCGAGGCCTTGTGATAGGCGATGACATTTTGACTCACACCGGTCTTTCCCAGGCGCGAAACCACGGGATGCCCCGTGCGCTCGAGCACGTAGAGCACGGCACCGACAATGGCCAGCAAGGTGCCGACCAAGCCGATACCGCCGCCGATGCCCATCAGCAGGGCGCCGGCAAACGCCAGAATACCGGTAACGGCAAACGCCAACCTGCTGGGCGCGGGAGCATTAAATTCCTGCACCTCGGGGTCAAAGCCATGGTTGCGGAAAATCTGAGCGATATCCTCGGCAGCCAGGCGCTCTTCTTCACTGCACGCCGGCGTAATGCCGGTGTTCTGCAGCAGGTGGTTAATATAGTTCTGGGTGTTCGCCATGTGCGCTCCACATCCATAATCCGACAAATAGGCCCAATGCATGCACATTAGAACCGTATATAGTCGAAAGTATACCCCGAGCGAGCGTAAACGACCGAACTCGGGCCATCTTAACGCCGCGAGCGGACAAGGATATAGCCTAATCTCCATATCGGACTAAAATCATGGCATCAAACGACCTTCTCATGCGAGGATTCTATGACGGCAAGCGACGCGACCGCGACAATTAAAAAGGGGGCGCCCGAGCCCGGTTTCGATAAAACGGCTCAGCGCATCCTCAACCTTTTCTTTGTACTCAACAGTTCTCCCGAACCGCTGACGACCGAGCAAATCGTCCTGGATTCCGATTTGGGATACGGCTCGGGCAATATCGACTCAGACAAGCGCAAGTTCCGCCGCGATCGCGACAAGCTGCTCGAACGCGGCATCGTTATCAGGGAGGTTCGTGCTGCCGGAGCGCAGGAAACCGAGGAGAGCGCGTGGACGATCGACCGCGAGCACACGTTTGCCGCGGGTGGCCTCATCACCGCAGACGACGCCGACATCCTGCTCGATGCCATCGACCAGACACTCGCGGCAGGCTCATCCGCCTTTGCCGCGCCGCTTGCCGACATTCGCTCCAAGATTGCCTACCTCACCGGCCTGTCGACGATAGGAGAGGCACCGATCCGCCGCTCTCCCGCCGTCGATGCGGTATGGAGCGCCTTTGCCGAGCGTTGCGCGCTGCGCTTTTTGTACCAAAACGGACGCGGTGAACAACGCGAGCGGACCGTTTGCGTCTACGGCATGTTCGAGCGCGAGGGTACGGCATACTTCTGCGGCCTCGACAATGCCACCGGCAATATCAGAACATTCCGCTGCGACCGCATCATTCGCGCCTGGAGACCTTCGAAAGCCTACGCCATTCCTGCGGATTTCAACCTCAACGATTACTTATTCTTTGAGTTCGATTTTGCCGACCGCCCACCTGTTGCGGCTACGTTCTCGTTCGCGCGTGAAGCGCAGGCCGATATGATCAACGGTCTCACACGCGGACGAGGCGAACTCATGCGCACCGAAACGGAGTGGACCTGGACCGTTGACGTGCGCGACTTTGAAGCCGCAGCCTCGTTTTGCATGGCCCATGCCATGGATGGCATGAGGCCCGTCGCCCCCGATTCTCTCAAGCAGGCGTGGAATCACCTCATCGAAAGGACGGTGCATGAGCATGCCCGTGCGTAAACTCACCAGCGAGCAAAGGCTCTCGCGCGCCATCGACATCATGGAGGCCCTCTACGCTGCCGGCGAGAACGGCATGACACGAGACGAGCTTTGCAGCCGCTTTGATATCACGGGGGCATCGCTCGACGAGATTCTCGAGATCGTCTCAACACTTGCGGACCGAGAATCGGGCGCACGTATTATCTGCGAACGCCGGGGCGAGTGCGTGGTCCTCACCGGTGATGCGGGGCGCGTGCTACCGCTGCGCCTGAGTGCCGCCGAGGGCGCTGTGCTCAACCATGAACTTGAATCATTGGGGATCGAACCCCAAGCGGCGGCTCGAATACGGCGCGCTCTTCTTCCCAAAGAGCTCGGATACAACCAGCGCGTCTTTGACACCGTCGCCCACGGATCGCACTGGCAGCAGCTGAGCTGCGCCATTCGGGACGGCGTTCGCTGCCGCATCTCGTATCGCTCGATGGATGACACGCAGGCGCGCGAGCGTTTGGTCGACCCCTTGCGCATCACAACAAACGGCGACCAAACGTATCTGATTGCCTGGGATGTCGCGGTCGACGAGCAGCGTACCTATCGTATGGATAAAATCGAGGGCCTGGTCTTGACCGACGACTCCGTCGTGCGCCACGCACCGGAGCCCGCGACCCTCCACGACTCACTCGCCCAGGCGGAGCTGAGCGCGAAGCTTCTCATGCCGCGCGCCTTGGCAGAGCGCCTAGACTGGCCCGGCATCATGTCGATTGAACCCAATGGGGCGGACAGCTCAACAGTGAACGTGCGCTACGGCTCCGAGCGCTGGCTGTTAAGCCAGGTAATCGCAGCGGGCGGGGCCATCCGCATCTTGGATGACCCCGCCCTGTCAGAGCGTCTGTGCGATATGGCAAAATCCCTCGCCTGTCCGCTTTAGCGGCGCCGCTCGTGGCGTGCGCGCCACAGCTGTAGATAGTGCCCGATTTGTGCCGATTCGATGCGCTGATAGGAGCTCGTGGGCAGCGACGTTAAGAATTTCTTGCCGTAGCCCTTCGTCACCAGGCGCGGGTCGGCCAAGATGAGTACGCCGCAATCGGTCGATGAGCGAATGAGGCGACCGGCTGCCTGCTTGACCTCGAGCACGGCCTCGGGCAGCGAATAGCGCGCCCAAGCGCGGTCTTCACGCAGATTGCGCTCGCATGAGAGCGGGTCTGTGGGGCTCGAGAACGGCAGCTTGGGGATGATGACGCAGCGCAGCGTCTCGCCGCTGGCGTCAAACCCTTCCCAAAAGGCCTTAAGCGCAAAGAGCGACGAGGTCGGTTCGTTGATAAAGCGATCGCGCAGGCGGCGAGGAGACGAGTTGCGCTGCTGGCAGTTGAGTTCCAGACCCGCACGAGCCATCTTGGACTCGACGCGATCGTACAGCTCCTCCATGTCACGCCTGTTGGTGAACAGCGTGAGCACCGAGCCGCCCATGGCAAGATGAGCGTCGACCAGTACGCGCTCGAGCGCCGAAAGATAGCCTTCGCGGTCGCGCGGATCGGGAATATCCCCAGCCACGACCACGGCCATATTCGAATCGAAGTCGTAGCTCGAATCCAAGTGCAGCGACGATGATGTCGAGGCACCGATGCGATCGAGCCCGACGGCGTGGTTAAAGTGCTCAAAGCTCTTGGAAACCGTCATGGTCGCCGATGCAAAGATAGCCGTGTGGACCTCGGGCAGCCACTCGGTTGCCAAGGCCTCGCCAATATCGATGCGCTCCGCGGTCATCGACTCGCCGCCGGCGCGCAATCTGCGATTGACTTGCAGCGAGTACACGTAGTGTTCGTCGGTACCGTCGATGATGAGTTTGAGGTTCTCGGCAAGCTCATGCAGGCGGCGCGAGATATCACCCAGGTCGACAACAACCTCGGGCTTGTCGGCGGCAACGGCTTGTACCAGCGCGTCGACGCTCTTGTCAGCTTGTTCCAATGCGTCGATGGCAGTGTAGGCCGACTGTAAGAAATCATGCCAGTCGTCAGATTCGCGCAGCTCGGGGCCAATCCATAGGTTCGCATTGTCATAGCCCCCGCGGGCACGGCGGCCAAGCTCGCGAACGCCGTCAAACACATCAGCAATCGCCATGCTCGCACGTACAACTGTCGACGTCGCCTTGGCGGTAAGACCCAGGTAGAGCGTAGAGCCCTCCGAGGTTGCCAAATCGCGGGAAACCTGACTCAGCGCACCGGTGCTCGAACCACCCAGGCGCTCAAACAGAACGCGCGATTCATCCGCCGACACCACGCGCGCCCATTGACGGCGCGCCTCGCGCTCGATGGAGTGGGCCTCATCGATTACCCAGTGACGAATCGGAGGCAAGATTCTGCCCTCGGCCGCAACATTGCGGAACAACAGGGAATGGTTGGTGACCACCACATCGGCATGCGCCGCGCGACGACGGGCGCCGTGGACCAGGCATTTATCGGGGAAAAACGGGCATAGGCGACGGGCGCACTCGCGCGACGCCGTCGTAAAGTCGGGACGGTTGACGCTGCGCCAGCGAATGCCGAGCGAGTCGAGGTCGCCATCGGCCGACTGACACACGTACGCCATGATGACCGCGACTGCCGTAAGCGTGTCGGCAGGATCACGCTTAGTCGTAATGTCGACTTGGCCGCGGCTCATGCGCTCAAGCTTGCGCAAGCATGGATAGTGGTCATAGCCCTTGAGGGCGCAAAACGATAGGCCTCCGTCCAGCTGCTCGGCAAGTTTGGGCAGCTCATGATTCATGAGCTGGTCGGCAAGATTATTCGATTTAGTCGCGATACCAACCGTGATGTTGTTGCGGCGTGCGGCCTCGGCAAACGGCACCAGATAGGCCATCGATTTGCCGACGCCCGTCCCCGCCTCAATCACGCGATGCGTTCCCGTAACGAGCGCGTCGCGGACCTCGAGCGCCATCGTGATCTGCTCATCGCGCGGCTCGTACGTGGGATACATGCGATTCACCAGACCGCCCGGGGCATAGTCCGCCTCGATTTCCTCGCGGCTCGGCATCTTAAGGACCGGTAGCTCGTCCGCATCAACGCGATCATCGGCCCGATCGGCCTTGAGTACGTCGGCGCGGGCGGCGCTGAGAGAGAAGACGGAACCGGGGTTCTGTCCCGCCAAGAAGGAGAAGATGGGACGATAGGACCAGGGTACGTCGGGGTGCATGTCGGCCAGGCGCGCCATCAAGCCCTGAGGCAAGTCGGTGAGCGCCACGAGCAACACGCGCCACACACCACACAAGGCGTCGACATCGGCGTTGGCGCGGTGCGACACCGAGTCGCAGCCAAACAGGTCGGCCATGAAAGACAGCTTATGCGAGGCCAGGCGCGGAAGCGCGATGCGCGACAGTGCCAGCGAATCGATCCAGATGTCACTGACGTTGACGCCGCCCTTGACCGACTCGATAAACGAACGGTCGAAGGTGGCGTTATGTGCGATCACCGGGCAGCCGCCGACAAAATCGGCGAGAGCGGCGACAGCCTCAACGGCCGACGGGGCATCTGCCACATCGGCGTTTGTAATGCTCGTGAGCTCGGTAATCTCGGCGGGAATCAGCTGCTTGGGATGCACGAAGGTATCGAAGCGATCGACAACCTCGCGGCCCGAAAGGCGAGCCGCTGATATCTCGATAAGCTCGTTGTCCTGCACCGAAAGACCCGTGGTCTCGGTATCGAGGACGATAACATCTTCTTCGATGAGACCAAACGCTTGGGTTTTGGCGCGCTCGGCAAGCGTGGCATAAGAATCGATGACAAACTGCGGCGTTCCCGACGAAACAGCGTCCTCGATTAGCATGCAACGCCCGCTCGACGAAGCCCCATGCGAATCAGGCTGTCACAGACCTGCGGGAACGTCATGTCATCGGTGTGGCGAATCTCATCCGGATACAGCGACGTATCAGTCATGCCGGGAATCGTGTTGGTCTCGAGGATAACGGGGCCGTCCTCGCTCACGATAAAGTCACTGCGCGAGATACCCAGGCAGCCGAGTGCCTTATGGGCAGCACAGGCAAGCTCCTGGGCACGAGCGTAGTTCTCGGGCGAAATCTGCGCCGGAATGCGATGGATGTCCGTAGGGTCGACATACTTCACGTCCAGATCGTAGAACTCGCAGTCCTCGGGCTTACGGATCTCGACAATCGGCAGAGCGCGCACGTCATCCTCGCCGTATACGCCGACGGTGATCTCGGTACCCTCGATGCACTTCTCGACCAGTACTTTGTCGCCAAACTCAAACGCCTTGGCGATGGCCGCGGGCAGCTCGGAGGGCTCGTGGACCAGGGAGATGCCATAGCTGGAGCCGTTAACGGCCGGCTTCACAAAGCAGCGCTCGCCACAGACCTCGACGATATGATCGATATCGACTTCATCGCCCACTTCGAGCGCAAGGCCGGGGGCAACGGGAATGCCCGCCTTGGCGTACAGGAGCTTCGAGACCTCCTTGTCGGCTCCGCAGGCGCTCGCGAGCACGCCCGAGGCCGTGTAGGGGATACCCAGGGTCTCCATGGCACCCTGCATGGCACCATCCTCACCGCCGGCGCCGTGCATGGCGATAAACGCCACGTCAAAGCCGCCGGTCGCCATGATTACCATAAAATCATCGGCAGCCGTGTCGAGCAGCTTCACCGAAGTGTAGCCGGCCTCCTTCAGGGCCGCCACGACGTTCTTTCCCGAATTGAGCGAGATCTCGCGCTCAGCGGAATGACCGCCCGCCAAGACCGCTACGTGCATGTTCTCTAGGCTTTTACCCGGCATGGGCAGACTCCTCCTCTATAATTTCTGCAGCTGATACCATATTGTAGCGATACCCTCTACGTTTCCCCAAAATCGAAAGGCTTCCATGAATCCCAGGACTAAATCTCAGGACATTCGCGACTTGAGCCAAAACGATATTCGCGAGCTCGTGGCAGAACTCGGCCAGCCCGCTTTCCGCGCGAAGCAGCTCATCGAATGGGTCTTTGAGAAGAACGTTTGTTCGTTTGATGATATGACTAACCTTCCCAAGGCTTTCCGCGAGCAGCTTAAAGAGGCTTTTGCCTTTGATACGCCGACCGAGCTCACCAAGCAGGTTTCCAAAGATGGCTCTCGCAAGTATCTGCTCGAGTATCACGACGGCATTTCCGTCGAGACTGTCGGCATGCCCCGTCGTAACAAGCTTTCCGTCTGCGTTTCCACCCAGGCAGGCTGTGGCATGGGCTGCGCCTTTTGCGCCACCGGCCTTAACGGCCTCAAGCGCTCGCTGACCGCTCAAGAGATCGTCGACCAGGTGCTTCATGTATCCAACGACTTTGGCGAGCGTGCCACGAGCGTTGTCTTCATGGGCCAGGGCGAGCCGTTTGCCAACTACGACGAGGTTCTCAAGGCGCTGCGCATCCTCAACGACCCCGATGGCATCGGTATCGGCGCCCGTCACCTCACCGTCTCTACCAGCGGCGTTATTCCCGGTATTCGCAAATTTGCCGACATCCCCGAGCAGTTCACACTTGCCGTTTCCCTGCATTCCGCCATCCAGTCGACGCGCAATAAGCTTATGCCCGGCGTTAAGAAGTACACGCTGCTCCGCCTTCACGAGGCGCTTCAGCTCTACACCGAGAAGACTGGCCGCCGCCCGACCTATGAGTATGCCATGATCGAAGGCGTCAACGATACGAATCCTGAGATGCAGGCACTCTGCGACTTCTGCGAGGGAACGCTGTGTCACGTTAACCTGATTCAGCTTAACGACATCGAGGGCAGCCCACTCAAGCCGTCTCCGATTCATAAGGTTGAGGATCTTCAGCGCCGCCTTGAGTCTCGTGGCATCGAGACCACGATCCGTAATTCTCGCGGCAATGATATTGATGCCGCCTGCGGTCAGCTGAAGCAACGCTTCAAGGTACAGAAGAACGCATAGGGGAGTCTGTGCCCCATAACGTTTCATGTGAAACATCCGACAACCCCGGTTGCAGATAATGCAACCGGGGTTGTTTCATTTGTTTTTATACTAATGGATTTGATTTACGTAAGCTTAGTTTTTAGCCAAAATAAGGGGTCCTTGTCTCATGTATCAGACAAGGACCCCTTTAAAACAGGCAAGTAATTGTTAGGTACCTAATAACCAATATTTTCCCACTGGTGTTTAACCCAGTCTTGGTTAATCTTGGGATTCTTAGTCACCTGAGCAGTGCGCATAGCGACATCTTCGGTCATCACATCCATTTTCTTTTTAGATGTATCGACGATATCCTGAGCTCCGCGGAGCAGTCGACCGCGGAGTTCATCATCTGTCGCAAGCTTATACCCCGCAAAAGCACCAGCCGCGACGGTGGTTGCCAACGCAATGGCCGCGAGAATCTTATTCTTCATCCTGATCCTCCTGCCCAAATTGAACCATTTCGCCAAGGATACGGGAGAGTTCCTCTTCGTCCTTGAACTCGATTTCAATTTTGTTCTTGCCACGCGAGCTCTTCACACGTACATTCGTGTTAAATACTTGACGAAGTACCCGAGCAGCTTTTTTGAATGACTGAGGTGTTGCTGGCCTCGGAGTCC
This sequence comes from Collinsella sp., assembly GCA_019414055.1. GTDB lineage: Bacteria > Actinomycetota > Coriobacteriia > Coriobacteriales > Coriobacteriaceae > Collinsella. The sequence continues at coordinate 274,040 of DXMV01000014.1, read as the reverse complement.
TTGGCGTCTCTCCGGCAGAAAACAACGGAGCAAGATTTTCTGTCGCTCTAACGGAAAGACCTTCCGCTACAACTTTCTCAGCAAGTCGAATCCTGGCATCTTCATATGGAACCGCGAGAATTGCTCTTGCATGGCCCGCAGTAAGTTTGCCCTCGAAAATCATCTGCTGAACGACTTCGGGAAGATCTAACAAACGAAGTGAATTTGTAATTGCAGAACGAGACTTACTGACAGCCTTTGATAACGCCTCCTGCGTCATGCCGCTGGCATCAATGAGTTGACGATAACCCTTCGCCTCTTCGACTGGATTCAAGTCAGAACGCTGAAGGTTTTCGATAAGAGCAAGAGCAAGCATTTCCTCATCATTAACTTCCTTAATGATGACAGGCAGTTCTTCAAGACCAGCAAGCTTTGACGCCTGGTAACGACGCTCACCCGCGATAATCTCATAGCCGTTTCCATGTTTGCGAACCAAAAGCGGCTGCAAAACGCCATGTTCTTGGATTGACTCGCTCAACTCGCGAAGTTCAGTTTCGTTAAAGTGAATTCGCGGCTGATTAGGGTTGGGAACGATATCCTCAATGGGCAGTTTTGTTTCAGAAGCGGCATTTGAAGCCGATGCAGCCGAACCACCAGTCTCATACTCGGCCTCTGAGACCAAAGCATTGAGTCCACGTCCCAATCCGCCACGTTTCTTTGCACTAGGCACGCTTGATCACCTCTTTTGCAAGGTTCATATACGCTTTTGCACCCTTATTTTGAGGCGCATAGGTAATTACCGGTTCTCCAAAAGACGGAGCTTCGGAAATTTTGACCGTACGAGGGATCAGAGTCTTAAACGCCTTATCACCAAAGTACGATTGAACCTCCTCAACAACCTGATTCGACAGAGAAGTACGCGAGTCAAACATGGTCATAAGCACGCCATAGGTGTCTAAGCCCTTGTTCAGACGTGATTTGACCATCTTCATTGACTCAAGCAGCTTCGTAACTCCTTCGAGTGCGTAATACTCACACTGGATCGGAATCAAAACGCTGTCTGCTGCGGTCAAAGCGTTGATTGTAAGCAGGCCGAGCGAAGGAGGGCAGTCAATGAAAATAAAATCGAACTCGTCCTGAATCGGTTCAAGCAAATCTTTAAGGCGAGTTTCACGAGCAATTGCGCTTACGAGCTCAATTTCGGCACCTGCAAGCTGAATTGTCGCCGGAATGACGAATACCTTTTTGCAATTTGTATCAAGAACAAGCGATTCTGCCGGCACGTCATTCAGCAATGCATCATAGATGCACTGATCAAGGTCTTCTTTTTCAATTCCGAATCCACTGGTGCTGTTTCCCTGCGGATCAAAATCGACAATCAGTGTCTTGCGACCCTGCTCACCCAGTGCTGCTGCAAGGTTTACAGCCGTCGTTGACTTACCGACGCCACCTTTTTGATTGATGATTGCAATAATACGCGTGTCTTTTGCACTCTTCGAACGCTTAACGTCGCGAAATCCCACGGTCCCTCCTGGTGTGTATTAAAGCTGTCAAACGGAGGATGTTTCACGTGAAACATTCCGATTCGATATCAACCGCCATGTTTCACGTGAAACACCGCAAGTTGTTAGTATCCATTATGTTTCACGTGAAACATCTAGGCAAGCGGATTCTTCTTTGCCATGCCATTTGCACGAGGCAATGAGACGGATGCTGGATGACTCTTCTTAAGAACAATAAACTCCCTGTGGCCCAAGCCCTCAGGCAAATCAATTGCATCATTCAAAAGCAAAGTGAAACCACAGATCTTAGCTGCTGACATGCCAGAAGTAAACTCCTCATCCGATGGATTGCCCTTCGTAATAACAAATAGCCCTCCGTCCTTGAGGTACGGAGCTGCATACTCAACAAGAATCGGTAGAGGGGCCAGTGCGCGGGCGGTTACGACAGAGAACTGCTTCTTATGGCTTCGAGCATATTCTTCAAGGCGATCATGGACTGCATGACCACATTTCAGTCCAAGAGCATGAGCAAAAGAATTGACAGCATCAATCTTTTTGCCAACAGAGTCAATATAAGTAGCTTTACGATGCGTGGTTATCGTTAATGGAATACCAGGGAAGCCTGCGCCTGTTCCCATATCGAGTAAAGCTCCATCAGGAGCCTTATTGACATAAGGAAGCAAAACAAGTGAGTCGAGGATATGAAGTACCGCAGCATCTTCAACGTTAAGAATACGAGTGAGATTGGTTGTCTTATTTGTTTCCAGAACCAAATCCAAATGCTGGATACATTTCCTCAGCTCAGCATCAGTTACGCTCAAGGAATACTCTTTGCAATAGGAAGTTAGACGGCTGAGCATCTCGGCAGCCTGCTGATCAGTAAGTACAAACAACAGAAGCTCCTTTCTGACAAAAACCAGTGTATCGAGAACTTTTGACAAAAAAAGGGGACGTGGAAACCACGCCCCCTTAGCATAGGCTCGAGTAGATTATCGAGCAACAATCACCACATGGCGATCAGGATCAGAACCCTCAGAATGGGTATCGACAGCATCATTGCCACGAAGTGCAATATGAACCAGTCGGCGCTCATAGGCATTCATGGGCGGAAGCGAAACACTCTTATGGGTACGGATGGCACGCTCGGCGGCCGACTGAGCCATAGAGGCAACCTTGTCCTGACGACGGCTCTTGTAGCCCTCAACGTCAACCACAACCGGATACCTAAAGCCAAGCTTGCGGCTCACCAGCAAAGAGAACATGACCTGAAGAGCATCAAGAGTACGACCATGACGGCCAATGAGAACAGCAAGATCAGGAGCGGTAACATCCAAAATCAGCTCGCCCTCGTCGCCCTCATACTCATCAATAGGAGAGTTGGCGGCATCGAAGTGCGAAAGGATGGAACGCAGAATGGAAATCGCAACATCGGCAATGGTGTCGAGCTCCTCGTCGGTCAGCTCTTCACCGGCCTTGTAGCGCTGTGCAATCTCGGGATAATCGCCCGCAATCTGCGGGGCAACCTCCTCAAGCATATCCTCGATGATCTCTTCAGACATAACGTACTCCAAAAGTTAGGTACCTAAATAAGATTGATATCCCGACTACTTCTTCTTGTGCGGACGCGGCTTCTTCTCGCGACGGGTAACCTCGACCTGCAGCGGAGCGTTCTTGAGGCGCTCCTCCTCATCGGCCTTGGCCTTGTCGATAACCTTCTGCGTCACGAAGATCTGCTGGATAACCTGCCAGGCAGAAGACACATCGTAGTACAGCAGAACGCCGACGGGCAGGCTCCAGCCCATCCAAAGCATCATGACGGTCATGACGACAGCCATCATGCGCATGCTCTGAGCCTGCTGGCCGGTCTGGTTGCGCGACATATAGAGCTGCGGAATCAGGGTCAAGACAGCGAACAGAATCAGGCAAACCAGCGCAGGCAGCGCAACCATAAAGCCATCGGCAAAGGAAGCGCTCGGCGTGGTGGTAAGGTCAGGCAGGATGTTGAAGAACGAGAACGTGCCGTCGCTAAAGTAGTTCGGCAGGTTACGCAGCAGCGTAAACAGGGCGAACAGGACAGGCATCTGGATCAACAGCGGCAGACAACCAGCCATGGGGTTGAACTTGTTCTCGCTGTAGAACTTCTGCATCTCCTCGGCCTGACGCTGGGGATCGTCGGCATAGCGCTCCTGGATCTCGAGCATCTTAGGCTGCAGCACCTGCATGCGAGCCGTCGACTTGGTCGACTTGAGCATGAGCGGCGTCAGCAGCAGACGGATGATGACCACCAGGATGATGATGGACAGGCCCCAGTCGACCGCAAAGGTCTGGATGAGCTTGAGCAGCTCGAAAAGGATGTTAACGATCCAATCCCACATGTAAGTTTTCCTCCGATAGCGAGTGCCCGCTAAGGCACAGGGTCATAACCGCCGACGTGCAGGGGATTGCAGCGAGCGATGCGCCTCACGGCAAGCCAGCAGCCTCTCAAAACACCGTACTTCTCAATCGCCTGGATAGCGTATTGCGAGCACGTTGGGTAATAAATGCAGGCGTCAGGCAATAAGGGCGAAATAACCTGTTGATATATGCGAATAGGAGCGATGGCAACACGTCGCAAAACGTGATTGCTCATCGCTCCTCCCCGGCAACGCCGGCGCGTTTCATAAGCGAACGCAACGCCTTGTCCATCTCCTGCGGCGAGGAAACCCTCGTCTTGGGAGTCGCGAACAAGATGATGTCATGACCCGCAACGGGAAATCCACAGCTGCGGGCGGCCTCGCGCATCACACGCTTAGATCGGTTGCGCACCACAGCACAACCGAGTCGTTTAGCACCAACGAAGGCGACCCTTCCGGAGTCGCCTTCGCCAACCGATTCACATATGGTCATTCGAATCAGAGGGTGATTGAAACGACGCCCCTGACTGAACACATGCTCGAAATCTTGCCGAGACTTAATAGTCTTCATGCGAGATGTGTGTATCGCTGCTAGACAGTGAGACGCTTGCGGCCCTTGGCGCGACGACGGGCGAGCACGGCACGACCACCCTTAGTGGCCATACGGGCACGGAAGCCATGGGTCTTGGCACGCTTACGCTTATTAGGCTGATACGTACGCTTCATCTTAAGTTCCTCCTGCTGCATTTCGAGTGTCCGCGGGGGCGCGGACGCAGATATAGACACGTGAGCTTGAAGATTGTAGGGAAATCAATGTTCAAATGTCAAGAAATCAAAGGTAAAAGGTTGCAAAGAGTACACGGTTCCCCCATAAGCAGAATCGGCATTTGAGGCAGCAGGCAACTTTTCACGAAATTTCATCGAGTTTTCAACAGGTCGTGTTGGAAATGTTGAGAACTTTTCGTCCGTTTTCCAAAGTTTTCAACAGGTTTTGAAAACTTGTCGAAAGATGAGAAACATTGCGCAGTGAGCTACTATTTGTTCAAAACCTTTTGAAAGATTGCGAGCGGCATGTCTGACGACTTCTACACCATGGTCGATTCCGGTGATCCGGCACCCGACAACGAGCACATCACCGGCGTGCGCGAAGAACGCAACGAGGGTGAGCAAATCACCGCACAAGCACCGAAGGCCATGTATGCAGCGCGCATCGCGGTCTACGATGACATGCTGTCGACACCGCGTGTCATCGTCATCGAACCGCAAGACGTACGTACCTACCTGGAAGAGACAACCAACACCGTCTACCAGTGCATGAAAGAGCAGGGAGGACGCATCTCGCTGATGGTTATCCGCGAGATTGTCGAAAACTTTATCCACGCGCATTTTGCAGAGCCCATCATCTCGATTCTCGACGGTGGCGATACCATCCGCTTTGCCGATCAGGGCCCGGGCATCGACGACAAAGAGCGTGCCTTCGATTTTGGCGTAACCAGTGCAAACAGCAAGATGAAACGGTATATCCGCGGCACCGGAGCCGGGTTTCCCATGGTACAGGAGTACTTGGAAAACGCCGGCGGCGCCGTCTCCATCGAGGACAACATGGGCAACGGCACCGTCGTGACGGTAAGTCTGAACCCCAAGCGCGTGCAGGAAATCGAGCGTGCTGGCGGGCGCGGGGCAGCCGTGCGACCCGAAGCAGAGCAGCGGGCATATCCCATGCCGGGCGCCTTCACGCAGCAACCCGCAGCAATGCAACAGGTGCAACAGCAAATGGCCCCCATGCAGCAGCCTGGCATGGCCCCCACGCAAGAGCCCCAGGCACCCTCGGGCGCGATTCCGCAGAACATACCCGATGTAAAGCAAGCGATGGGCCAGGATGTGGGAACCTTGCAGCAGATGGCGGGTGCATCGACTGCACAGCAGATGTCCTATCAACCGAACCCACAAGGGTATCCGGCTCAATACGCGCCGCAAACGGGATATGCACAGGCATACCCCCAGCAATACCCGCTGGGATACCAGCAGTCATACCAACAGATGCCACAGGCGCAGTACAACCCATGGGCCCAGCAGATGCCTCCGCAGCCTTATCAACAGTGGCCGCAAAGTTTTCAACAGCAGCTGCTGCCCATGCAGAGTTCTCAACAACCAGCAGCTCAAATGATGTATCCTAATGCGGCGAATCAATATGCACAGCCGCAGCAGGACGTATTTGTGAGCGAGCGCGGCGAAGCGGCACTGGGCTATCTGGCTCAAAACCAAGAGTGTGGCGCAACCGACCTGGCACGAGCGTTTGGAAACTCGGCGCCCACGTGGTCGCGAACGCTCAACGACTTGGCACAAGCCGGCTTGGTAATCAAACATGGCCAGAAATATCATCTGACCGAAATAGGCAGCGCTCGCGTGCGAGCCCAAAGTTAAGGAACGGGAGAAACAGTGGACGAGGAAGCAAGCATCATCCTGGGAGATGCCATCGCCTTTTGTCAGCGCGACGGCCAAGATGCACGCCTCATCAATATGCTGGGACAATCGCGCGCCGTGAGTTTAACCGAGGACACTCTGACGATTGAGGCCCCTTCACGCTTTGCCATCGCTCAGCTCAAAAAGCATCAGCCGACCATCGAGGCGTACCTAGAAGAAATCGCCTTTGCACCGATTGCGCTCAATATCGTGGCACCGCAAGGCGCCTCGGCAAATACAGCCCCGGACACTCACCCGGTAGCGACCGCCACCGCAGCGGCAACGCCGGTGCCCGGACCTCGACGCGACGATGTTTCCCGTGAAACCATGGCGCCGCAGCCGACCGCTTCGTTCGCACCGGCGGTAGAGCAAGCCCCCTCGCCCATCCCGACCGCAACGCATATGCCCGTCGCACACGAGGCGACACCCGGCGAGGAATCGGGCATTGCAATCAAAAACACGTTGTCCGCCGACGATTTCCGCCGCATGATGACCCAAATGAATGGCAGGCCACCGGCGAAAAGCACGAGTTCGTCCGCAGCGCCGGCAGCACCTTCGGCGGCGGCCCCGGCGGCAGTCGAGAAAAACGCGGACGGAGCGCCCCTCGCAGCGAATTCGAAATTCACATTTGAAAACTTCGTCTTCGGACCGGAAAACAGCCTTGCCTACCGATCGGCGCTCAAATTCGCCATGCTCGCAGACACGCCCGGTACCTGCACGTCGCTGTTCATCTACGGCAAATCGGGGCTGGGCAAGACACACCTGCTGCTCGCCATCAAAAATGAGCTGGCAGAGAAATCGCCCGAGATCAAGGTGAAGTACGCCAACTCGCAGGCATATCTGGACGACTTGATGACGGAATTCGACCGCCAAAAGAAGAGCAACGCCCCCATTATGCAGGCGTACCACGGCGTCGACGTGCTTATCATCGATGACATCCAGAACATCATCGGCAAGCGCGCGAGCGTGGATTACTTCTTCCAGTTGATGGACGAATTTATCCGCAACAACAAGAAGGTCGTGATCGCTGCCGACCGCGCTCCCAAGGACCTTAATATGGACGAGCGCCTGACCAGTCGCTTTAATGCCGGTCTGCTGTGTCTGGTGGCGGAGCCCAGCTACGAGATGAAGTACAAGATTTTGCAGCGTTATTACGAGAACACGATCGCCGCCGCGCCCGAGGCGGGCAACGACTCGCTGCTGGCGGCCTACGGGGGCGACGGCGGACATCTGACCGACGCGCACTTTAAACACATGGCCGAGGTCTCGGGCACCAACATTCGCGAGCTCGAGAGCTTTTGTGAGCGTTGTGCCGGCGAAGCGGGCGATCGCGAGCGCGAGGGCGGGGAGCTCACCTTTGACGACATCGACGCCATCGCCAACCAGTACTTCGACACATCGGCCAAGAAGATCAATGTGCAGACGGTCCAGTCCGTCATCGAGGAGCAATACAGTGTGACGCACGAGGAACTCATCGGGCCTCGCCGCAACGCCAATATCGCCAAGGCGCGCCATATCGCTATCTACCTGGCGATTGAGATGTGCGAGATGACGACGACGGCCGTGGGCGCCGAGTTTGGCAACCGCAACCACTCGACCGTCAGTACGAGCTATAAAAAGGTTCAGAAGATGATTCAGGAAGACCGGACTGTTACCGAAGACCTCAAGTCGCTGCGCGATAAAATTACACTGCGCTCGTAGGTAAATTGACACAGCTGTTGAAAACTTGTCGAAACGGCGGTTATAAGGTGTCGAAAACTCGAGCCGCGGTGATGAAAAGTTTTGCGCAGGTTTTGAACGTGGAAAACATACCCGATTGCACACAGGTTCCTGTCGATTCTCTTTTTAGGGCTGACCTGCACTTTTAGGAGTAATCAACAGTTTCGTCAGTACTATTACTATTATTAAGATATTTATATCTATAGAAAGGTATTAAAAGATGAAGTTCACCGTCAGCCAGAGCTCGCTTACGCAAGCCATCGGCGTCGTTATGAAAGGCGTCGCTTCGGCATCCACCCTTCCCATTCTGTCGGGCGTGCTCGTTAAGGCACAAGACGGCATCTTGGAATTCCAGACCTCCAACTACACCATCTCGATTCGTCACCGCATCGCGGCTCATGTCGAAGAGGAGGGCGAGATGGTGATTCCCTGTAAGATGCTCTCCAGCATCACCAAGACCCTTCCCGATGCACCGGTCACCTTTGAGCTGTCCGAGCGTCAGGTTTTGATTGGCTGCGAGAAGAGCTCTTTCCGCCTCAACACGCTCGATGCCAACGACTTTCCCGAGTTCCCGGCATACGCCATCGAGAGCGCCGTCGAGCTACCGACTGATATTCTGTCCGAAATGGTAAGTCGCGTATGGCGCGTCACCTCGACTGACAAGGCCCGCCCCATCCTGGGTGGCGTGCACATGAAGGTCGAGAACAACACCGTGCGCCTGGTCGCGACCGACTCCTTCCGACTGGCCGTGTGCGATACGCAGGTCGAGACCTCGACCCTCGAAGGTTCCTTTGAGCTCAACGTGCCTGCCGACGCCTTCAACGACGCGCTGAGCATCATGGCGAGTCAGGCTACCATCATGATCGGCGCCACCGACACCCAGGTTGTCTTTGAGGCCGGCAACACCACCTACGTGTCGCGCCGCATCGAGGGCGTATATCCCAATTACAAGCAGCTCATCCCCGATTCGTGCGTGACGAGCGTCAAGATCGACGTGGCCGCCTTTAACGCCGCCCTTAAGCGTGTGGCCGTTATCGCGAGCGCCAACCCCGCTGTCAAGTTTGAGATTGACGTCGAGAACGGCCAGATGGGCCTGTCCTCCATTTCCAACGACCAGGATCTGGCGCAGGAGACGATCGATGTCGAGGCCGAGGGCGAGTCGGGCACCATCGCCTTCAACTACCACTACATCTTTGGCTGCCTCAATGCCCTGTCCAAGGAGAAGGAGATCACGCTGGAGCTCAAGAGCTATTCGCAGGCTGGCATCTTCAAGTCCTATGACAAGATCAACTACCTGTACCTGGTCATGCCGGTACGCATCTAGCACTACCCATGACCATGTTCGCACGTGATCTTTCCGTTGCGCGCTATCGCAGCTTCGACAGTTACCGCCTTGCCCTGAGCGACGGTGTGACGGTGCTCGCAGGCCCCAATGCGGCGGGAAAGACCAACCTCATAGAGGCGCTGCAGCTGCTGACGAGTGGCGCCTCGTTTAGGCATCCGACCGCAACCGAGCTCGTGCGCGACGGCGTGGGCTCATGCAAGGTCGAGCTGAGGCTCGAAGGTGATGGACGCGTGCTGGACATGGGTCTGAGCGTGGAAGATGGCAAGCGTTCGTTTAGCCGCAACGGCAAGCGCTGCGCTGCGTCTGGCGTGCGCGGGGTGCTGCCGAGCGTTCTGTTTTGCCCGGACCACCTGGATATGGTCAAGCGCGGTGCCAGTGTGCGCCGCACCGCGCTTGATGACTTTGGCGTTCAGCTGAGTGCGCGCTATGCCGATCTGGCTAGTGCCTACGGGCGCTGCGTAACCCAGCGCAATGCCCTGCTCAAGGAGACCTGGTGCTGCCGCGAGATGCTCGGCGCTTGGAACGAATCTATCGCCCGCGCCGGTTCGGCCCTGCTCGTGCATCGTCTGGCCCTGCTCGAGCGGCTGTCGGGCCATGTGCGCGACGCCTATGGCCGCGTGGCATCTGGCGAGCCCGCCGGTGTGTCCTATGTGTCCACACTTGGCGGCCTGCCTCGCACCGAGGATCGCGACGAGCTCAGGGGCTGGGCGTATGAGCACATGCTCTCGGCGCTCGATGAGCGCGCCGACGAGGAGATCCGCCGCGGCGTGACGCTCGTGGGCCCGCATCGCGACGAGATCGAGTTTTCCGTCGCGGGTCGATCGGCCCGTTCATTTGCCAGCCAGGGCCAGCAGCGAACGCTGGTGCTTGCCTGGAAGGTGGCAGAAGTGGCCGTGGCGCGCGATATCCTGGGCACCGCGCCGCTGCTGCTTTTGGACGACGTGATGAGCGAGCTCGACGCCGGGCGCCGAGGCGCTTTTCTGCAGCTGATCGGTGATGATATCCAGACGGTCATAACCACCACCAATCTGGGGTATTTTACCGATGACCTGCTTGATCGAGCCAAGGTGGTGAGCATGGGTGAGACGTGCTAATTACGAGCGCGAGAACGGAACGGTGGCCTTTGGCGGCTTTTTGGATGCCGAGCGTCAGCGCATCCTGGCGTCCGCGACACCTGAGCGCCGCGCTCAGATGGAGGCTGCAGAGGAGTCTCGTGCGGTCTATCGCGCCTGGAATGCGGTGTGCTCGGGCACGCGCGAGGGACGCCACGTGACGGGACTGCGCTACCTGCCCGAGTCCAACGAACTGCTGGTGTACCTCGATTCGCCCTCATGGACGCAGGAGATGACACTTTTGCGCGAGATTATCCGCGCGCGCATGGAGCGCGCCGGCGCGCACGTCGACGGGCTGGTGTTCAAGACGACCGCCCCCGGCCACACACCGCCCGCCGCCAAAGAGCGCCTGCGCCCTGCCATGGCCGAGCGTCCGCCGGCTCCGCATGCCGACCTAAGCGGTGCCGAGCGTGCCGAGATCGAGCGCCAGGTGGCACCCATCGAGGACCAAAAACTGCGCGAGGCCCTCGAGAACGCCATGAGAGCCAGTGCCGAGTGGGCCAAGGGCGTGCAGGGCAAAAAAGAGCCTTAAATCGCATCTGGTGGCCTTGTAGAGCCAAATACCCTCGTCCCCGAGGGTATTTTTTTACGATAAACTAGTAAGGCTGTACACATTTTCTTAACTGAAGGAGGACGTGTGGCAAACGAAAACGATTACGATGGCGGCGAGATTAAGATTCTCGAAGGTCTCGAGGCCGTTCGTAAGCGCCCGGGCATGTACATTGGCTCGACGAGCGCCAGCGGTCTTCATCACCTGGTGTGGGAGATCGTTGACAACTCCGTCGACGAGGCCATGGCCGGTTTCTGCACCGAGATTCAGGTGACGGTCCACGCCGACAACTCCATCACGGTCGTCGACAACGGGCGCGGCATCCCCGTCGACGAGCATCCTATCAAAAAGATCCCGACGCTCGAGGTCGTCATGACGATCCTGCACGCCGGCGGTAAGTTCGATAACTCGGCCTACAAGGTCTCGGGCGGACTGCACGGCGTGGGCATCTCCGTCGTCAACGCCCTGTCCAGGCGCGTGGTCGTGCAGGTATGCCGCGATGGCAACATCTACGAGATGGAGTTCTCGCGCGGCAAGACCGTCAAGAAGATGGAGGTCGTGGGCACTTCGGAGACGACGGGTACCACTGTCAGCTTCTGGCCCGACGACGAGATCTTCGAGACCTGCATCTACGATTTCGACACGCTGCACAACCGTCTGCAGGAGACGGCATTCCTCAACAAGAACCTCAAGATCGTGCTGATCGACGAGCGCGAGGCGACTCCCCATGTGGAGGAGTTTTGCTATGCCGGCGGCATCATCGACTTCGTCAAGTTCCTCAACGAGGGCAAGGATGTCCCCGAGGCCTTTAAGGAGCCCATCTATATTGAGGGCAAATCGGATCCGGATGCGCCCGTGACCAAGATGGGCGAGGTCGAGGTGTCCTTGCAGTGGAATAGCGGCTACGGCGAGAACGTCATGTCGTTTGCCAACGACATCTACACCCCCGAGGGCGGTATGCACCTCGAGGGCTTCCGTACCGCACTCACCCGCGTGATTAACGATTACGCCCGCAAGCAGAACCTGCTCAAGGAAAAAGACGCCAACCTGACCGGCGACGATGTGCGCGAGGGCCTTTCGGCCGTTATCTCGGTCAAACTGCCCGATCCGCAGTTTGAGGGCCAGACCAAGGCCAAGCTCGGCAGCTCCTATATGCGCGCGCTGACGCTCAAGATCGTGACCGACGGCCTTGCCGATTACCTCGAGGAGCATCCCAAGCCCGCTCGTGAGATCGTCAAGAAGGCCCAGCAGGCCTGCAAGGCGCGCAACGCCGCCCGCAAGGCGCGCGAGGCGACCCGCCGCAAGAGCCTGCTCGAGACGGCGTCGCTGCCCGGCAAGCTCGCCGACTGTTCGGTGCGCGACGCCGAGTTGACTGAGCTCTTTATCGTAGAGGGCGACTCGGCAGGCGGCTCGGCCAAGGACGGCCGTCGCCGAGACATCCAGGCGATTCTGCCCCTGCGCGGCAAGATTTTGAACGTCGAGCGCGTGGGTGACCACCGCGCGTTCTCGAGTGACACCATCCAGTCGCTCATCACCGCGATCGGCTGCGGCGTCACGACGAGCGCCGGCGACGGCGGCGACTTCGATATCACCAAGGCGCGCTACCACAAGATCATCATCATGACCGATGCAGACGTCGACGGTGCGCACATCCGCATCCTGCTGCTGACGTTCTTCTACAAGTACATGCGCCCGTTGATTGATGCCGGCTACGTGTACGTCGCGTGCCCGCCCATCTTTGGCATCAAGGTGCGCAACAAGATTCACTACGTGTATCCCAACGGCCGCCAGCCCGAAGACGAGATCCTGCGCGACACCATCCAGAGCCTGGGGCTGAACCCCGACGATAACGACGAGGACGGCAAGGCCAAGGATGGCAAGATCACCAAGAAACGCAAGGGATACACCGTCCAACGCTACAAGGGCCTGGGCGAGATGGACCCCAAGCAGCTTGCCTCGACGACGATGGACCCCAAGACCCGCATTCTGCAGCGTGTGTCGATCGAGGACGCCGTGGTGGCGGACCGCGCCGTGCGCGAACTGATGGGTTCCGAGGTCGGCTATCGCCGTGAGTACATCGAGAAGCACGCGCATGACGCACGCTTCCTAGACGCCTAACCTGTTCGGCTTTCCCAGCCACCGCACCTTCGCCCTCAATCGTCGGTCGCGTACCCAAGTACGCTTCCCTCCTCTTTCGAGCGAATCTGCGGCACCTGGAAAAGCCGTCTCCGTGGCAGGATGATTAATGGACCACGCAAACCATGAGGAGGTAACGTGGCAGACGATATCAACAATAACGAGGGTATGGACGAGGCCGGCGACGCTGGTATGCCCGATGATCTGAAGCGCCTGCTTGCCCGCGCTGAGCAGGGCGAGGACGGCGATCCGGATGCCTATAACCCCGATGCCGATGATGATGAGGAAGAGGACGACGACGCCGAGCTCGAGGAGAGCTTTGGCGAAGTCGACCGCGGCGCCTCGGCCGGCGAGGATATCAACGGTGGGCAGCTCCAGATTTCGGAGTTCGGCCGCGAGATGAAGCAGTCGTTCATCGAGTACTCGATGTCGGTCATCACCGCCCGCGCCCTGCCGGACGTGCGCGATGGCTTAAAGCCGGTGCACCGTCGCATCCTGTACGCCATGAACGAGAGCGGCATCTACCCCAACCGTCCGCACAAGAAGTCCGCTTGGACGGTCGGCGAAGTTATCGGTAAGTACCATCCGCACGGTGACTACGCGGTCTATGAGGCTATGGTCCGCCTGGCACAGTGGTTCTCCATGCGCACGCCGCTCATCGACGGTCACGGCAACTTCGGCAACATCGACGGCGACGGCGCCGCCGCCATGCGTTACACCGAGAGCCGCCTGGCAAAGCCCGCCATGGAGCTCCTACGTGACCTGCAGAAGGACACCGTCGACTGGCAGCCCAACTACGACGAGTCGCTCGCTGAGCCCCAGGCGCTGCCCGCGCGTTTCCCCAACCTGCTGGTCAACGGTAGCCAGGGCATCGCCGTCGGCATGGCCACCAACATCGCCCCGCACAACCTCACCGAGGCGATCGAGGCCACCTGCTACCTGATTGATAATCCCGACGCCACCGTCGACGAGCTCATGCAGATCATGCCCGGTCCGGACTTCCCCACCGGTGCCATCATCATGGGTAGTGCCGGCATTAAGCAGAGCTACGAGACCGGCCGCGGTTCCATTACCGTGCGCGCCAAGGCTCATGTGGAGTCCACCAAGACCGGCCGTAGCCGCCTGGTCTTTACCGAGATTCCCTACATGGTCAACAAGGGTACCCTGCAGGAGAAGATCGCCCAGCTCGTCAACGACAAGCGCATCGAGGGCATCTCGGATATGCGCGATGAGTCCAACCAGAAGGGTATCCGCCTGGTTATCGAGCTCAAGAAGGGCGTCATTCCGCAGGTCGTGCTCAACAACCTGTACAAGTACACCTCGCTGCAGACGACCTTTGGTGCCAACAACTTGGCGCTTGTCAACGGCGTTCCCAAATGCCTGAGCCTGCGCGAGATGCTGCAGCACTATATCGACCACCAGGTCGACGTCGTCACCCGCCGCACCCGCTTTGACCTCAAGAAGGCCCAGGCCCGCGCGCATATCCTCGAGGGCTACCTGATGGCCCTTGACCATATTGACGAGGTCATCAGCATCATCCGTTCCTCGCAGACCGATTCCGAGGCCAGCAGCCGCCTGATCGAACGCTTTGGCTTTACGCCCGAGCAGACCACGGCCATCCTCGAGATGAAGCTGCGCCGCCTGACCGGCCTGGAGCGCGACAAGATTCAGGAAGAGCTGGACGGCTTGCGCCGCGCCATCGCCTACTACGAGGACCTGTTGGCGCACGAGGAGAAAATCCTGGGCGTCATCAAGGAAGAGATGCGCGAGATTTCCAAGAAGTTCGGCGACAAGCGCCGCACCGAGATCAGCCATGTCGAGAAGGACCTGGATGTCGAAGATCTGATTGCCGACGAGGACATGGTCGTGACCATCACCCATACCGGCTACGTCAAGCGCATCCCGGTGGCCGCCTATCGCGCCCAGAAGCGCGGCGGCAAGGGCGTGTCGGGCGTCAACCTCAAAGAAGACGATGTCATCGACGAGATGTTTATCGCATCCACGCACGAGTACGTGCTGTTCTTCTCGAGCAAGGGCAAGGTCTATCGCCTGAAGGTGCACGAGCTGCCGGTTGGCACGCGCCAGGCGCGCGGTACCGCGATAGTCAACCTGCTGCCTTTCGAGGAGGGCGAGAAGATCGCGAGCGTCATCAGCTGCCGCGAGTTCCCCGCCGACGAGTACCTGATGTTTGCCACCAAGAGCGGCATGGTCAAGAAGACCGTGATGAGCGCCTACGACCGTAGCCGCCGCGACGGCCTGATCGCCATCAACCTGAGGGACGACGACGCGCTGCTCGCTGTACGTCGCGTGCGCGAGGGCGACAAGATCATCATGGCAACCACCGCGGGCAAGGCGATTATGTTCCCCGAGGACCAGGTGCGCGCCACCGGTCGCGATACCAGCGGCGTTCGCGGCATTGGCATGAAGGAAGGCGTGAGCGTTCTTGGTATGGAGATTACCAACGGTAACGGCGACCTGTTCGTCATTACCGAGCGCGGCTACGGCAAACGCACGCCGGTCTCGGATTACCCGGAGCAGAACCGCGGCGGTCAGGGTGTCTACACCATCCAGATGACCGAGCGCAAGGGTAACCTCGCAGCCATGAAGACGGTGGGCCCGCAGCATGAGCTGTTCATCGTGACGGAGGGCGCGACGGTCATTCGCGTCAAGACCGACGAGATCAGCCAAACCGGTCGCGCCACCCAGGGCGTCAAGATGATGACCGTCGACGATAACGACCGCGTATGCGCCGTAGCCCGCATGACGGCCGCCAAGGAGAAGCCCGAAGGCGAAGCCGCAGAAGACAGCTCTGCCCCCGAAGAAACCCCAGTCGACCTAGGCGACGGCAACGATATGCCAGAAGATCTCCTAGACGAGTAAGGGGAACTAGCTGGTAATAATTATCAGACCCCATATATCGGCGGTCGGCGCACTGCGCGCCGACCGCTTTTTTGAAAATCTTTGAACCCCACGTCGGCCCCGGCTGCCCGGCGGCATGCGAAGTCGATCGCGAGTTCCGCACGAGCCGGAGAGCACTTAATGTGCTCTCCGTGCGAGCAGGACTGTCCGAGCAGGCGACTTCGCATGCCGCCGGGCAGCCGGGGCCGACACCACCCCCAAAGTTTTTCAAAAAAGTTGTTGACGCGCGCGTAACGACTCGTCTAATATATCCCTTGCGCGATGGACCTGTAGCTCAGTTGGTTAGAGCGTCCGGCTGATAACCGGGAGGTCACAAGTTCGAATCTTGTCAGGTCCACCACTTTCTTTCGCAATAAACACCCCAGCGAGAGCCGAGTCGCCGCTGGGGTGTTTATTACTTTCTCCGTGGGGGTTTAGCTCAGCTGGGAGAGCGCGGGCTTTGCAAGCCTGAGGTCAGGGGTTCGATCCCCCTAACCTCCACCATGATGGACCTGTAGCTCAGTTGGTTAGAGCGTCCGGCTGATAACCGGGAGGTCACAAGTTCGAATCTTGTCAGGTCCACCATCAAAACGTTAAGAGCCCTGGGGCATTGCCTCGGGGCTTTTTTCTTATCCAACAAAAGTAGTCAAAATAGCCCCGTCCCAAATTAACTACTTTGATTTTGTGTGCTGGGCGAAAGATTGGGTAGTATAGCTAATCAATGCGGCGACCCTGCCGTGTGTTAACCGCTACGTACCGGAGGTGTTCCATGGTTCGTGTCGACATAGAGACTATCGTCATGGCCGCCGGTCCCGTGCCATCGCTTATCGTGCTTCGCGAGCGCTGCGGCAAGTCGGATTCCCCCGCGCCGCTGCGCTCCCTCTCCATCCAGACTGGCTCGTTTGAGGCTGCGGCAATCAGCCGCGGCATCGATAGCGGCCGCGCCGAGCGCCCGATTACCCATGACCTGCTGCTTGACACCGTCGATGCCCTGGGCGCCAAGCTCGAGCGCATCGAGATTGTTCGTGCCGAGCCGCCGGTTTTCTATGCGACGATTGTCGTGCTGGTCGATGGCGACGAGCGCAAGATTGACGCTCGCCCGAGCGACGCCATCGCCCTCGCCGTACGCAGCAATGCCCCCATGTTCGTTGAAGACGACATTATGAATCGCTTGGGCACCGTCTCACCGCACGCCGAGGAAGTCGACGACGAGCAGGAGTTCGAGAAGTTCGACGAGTTCGTCCATACGCTCTCCCCCGATGATTTCTAAATGTCTGGCACGCGAGCGGAGAGGTCGCTGATGGGTACCCGCGTATCGGCTGAAGCGTCCGCCATCGCGCGTGAAGCCCAGATGCGCTCGGAGGCATCCGAGGCGGCTCGCATCGCCTATGTGACGCAGGCCCGCACGCTTCGCGAGCGCCGCGGCTCGTTTATCAAGATGGTTGTCATCTCGGCCCTTGTCGCGGCAATCTGTTCGCGCCTTCGTGGTACAGTTGGTGCGCTTGGGTTTTCGATCTCTACAGGCCTGGTGATTTGGGGCGTGGTCGATGCAGTCATGCTGACCAGCCAGATCAAGGTGCTCGACAAGCGCGCGACGGACATGATGCGCGCCCGCGATGCCGCTGCTAAGATCGCCGCCGAGGCGCAAGAACTGTAACGACGCCGGATTCGATGGGAAGGTCTAGAGATGGCACAGGATATGCAGGACGCCGGTAACGTCTCCGCCGAGCTCGACGCCATGGTGTGTGACCTGATTGGTGCGTTCTTGGACGACCTTGCCGCCGGTGAAAACCCTGGCGTGGTCGTGGCAATTGAGGACGCCGCTTCCAACCGCTATCTGGCGGCGCTCGACGAGGACGGCGAAGAGGCGTGCCTCGAGGCGGCCACCAACTTTATCTCCGAGCACAAGATGGGTCTTAAGGACGAGGGCCTGGGCCGTATCGCCCGCTATGCCATCGGCTATACCGGCTGTGTCGAGATTGACGGCGGCTACCACGACGCTCTGCTCGTGAGCTTCTTTGAGACGACGCTCGAGAGCGGTTTTTCGGCATATGTGCTGTATGAGGGCATGGGCGCCGGCGATGGTTTTATGTGGAGCGACCCTGAACCTGCAGGTGAGGAGACCCCTCTTATCTAAAATCGCTAAAATAAACGAGTTTTCGGTAAAAGGCTCAATATTCCCGCTGAGCGTTGTATCGCTGGGCGGGTCGCATACGCGTGCCGTTTGTATATGGATAGAAGATAGGGGAACTACATGCGCGTAGACAATCTGAGGAACATCGCCATCATCGCCCACGTCGACCACGGCAAGACGACGATGGTCGACAAGCTCCTGCGTGCCACGGACGCCTTCCGTGCCAACCAGCAGGTCGAGGACCGCGTCCTGGACTCTAACGACCAGGAGCGCGAGCGCGGCATTACGATTCTCGCCAAGAACATCTCTATCGAGTACAAGGACGTCAAGATCAACGTCATCGACACCCCGGGCCACGCCGACTTTGGCGGCGAGGTCGAGCGCGTGCTGCGTATGGCCGACGGCGCCCTGCTGCTGGTCGACGCCTTTGAGGGCCCCATGCCCCAGACCCGCTTCGTGCTGCGTCACGCTATCGACACCGGCCTCAAGATCATGATTGTCATCAACAAGATCGACCGTCCGGGCGCCAACCCCGAGAAGGCCTACAACGACTGCCTCGACCTTATGGCCGACCTGGGCGCCACCGACGACCAGCTCGAGTTTGCCATGGAGCACGTCATCTACGCCAGCGGCGTCAACGGCTTTGCCCGCCTCGATCCCAACGACGGCAACATGGACATGTACCCGCTGCTCGATATGATTATCGACGATATGCCCGCGCCCGAGGTTGATGAGAACGCCCCGCTGGCCATGCAGTGCGTGACCATCGACCACTCCAACTTCGTTGGCCGTATCGGCATCGGTCGCGTGTACTCCGGCACCATCCATCAGGGCGATCAGATCCTGGTCGTCAAGAACGACGGCTCCAGCGCCACTGCTACCGTCAAGCAGCTCTTTACCTTCGACTACCTGGGCCGCACCGAGTGCCAAGAAGTCGGTGCCGGCGATATCGCTGCTGTCGTGGGCATTGACCGCACCGATATCGGCGATGTTTACACCGACCCCGAGAACCCCGTCGAGCTCGAGCCCATCGAGATCGACCCGCCGACCCTGTCCATCGTCTTTGAGGCTTCGACCTCCCCGCTCGTCGGTCGCGATGGCGATATCGTGGGCGCCCGTCAGCTCAAGGAGCGCCTGTTCAACGAGGCCGAGAACAACGTGACCATGAAGATCGAGGAGCTCGAGGACAAGAGTGGCGTCGAGGTCTCGGGCCGCGGCATTCTGCACCTGTCCGTCCTGATGGAGTCCATGCGCCGCGAGGGCTTTGAGTTCCAGGTCGGCCGTCCCCGCGTTCTGTTTAAGAAGGACGAGAACGGTAACAAGCTGGAGCCCGTCGAGCAGGCTGTTGTCGAGTGCCCGGACGAGTACTCGGGCAAGGTCGTCGAGGTCTTCGGTACCTCCGGTGGCATCATGACGAGCATGGACACCTCGGGCATCGTGACCCATCTTGAGTTCAAGATCCCGACACGCGGCATCATGGGTCTTAAGAACCGCATTATGAACGTCACCCACGGCGAGGGCGTGTTCTACCACACTTTCCTGGAGTACGGTCCCTACGCCGGCGAGATCGGCAACCGCCAGAACGGCGCCATGATCTCCATGACCACAGAGAAGGCCGTTGCCTACGCTCTGGGCACGCTGCAGGAGCGCGGCCAGCTGTTCGTTGAGCCGGGTACCGAGTGCTACGAGGGCATGATCGTGGGCGAGCGCAGCAAGGCCGGCGACATGGTCGTCAACATCGCCCGTACCAAGAACCTGGGCAACCAGCGTTCCTCGACCTCCGACATCTCCGTCCAGCTGGTGCCGCCTCGCACCTTCTCGCTGGAAGAGGCGCTGGAGTACATCGCTGACGACGAGCTGGTGGAGATCACTCCTAAGAACATCCGCCTGCGCAAGCGTCTGCTCAACGCCACCGACCGCAAGAAGGCAGCCGTCCGCGCTGGCCAGGTCAACAAATAAGCGCTGGGGCTTATAACCGCCAATAAGAAAGGGCGTCGACCGCAATGGTCGGCGCCCTTTTTTGGTGCATGTGGGGCTGAGGTGGTCTACACCACCACAGAGGTGCCTGTCCCCTTTGTGGTGGTTGGTGGTTATGCGGCGGGAAGGCTCGGGGCGTTGGCGCCTTGTTGGGGCTTGAGGTGGGCGTTGCGCCAGGTGATCTGGATAACGTAGCCGAGCATAAAGACAAAGGCCACGCCGCTGATGAAGTCGCCGATGAGGGGAAGTCCTGTGAGGGCGCCTGCGGCCACACCGCCGACGGCTGCCATGGCATAGCGGTTCTGGCTGTGTCCGACCATGCGGGCGATTGCGCACCCCGCAAAGGCGGTGGAGACCAGCGCGACGCCGATCACGGCGCACATGAGGGCTCCGGCAAGCGACAGGCCGGCAATCGAGATAATCAGCAGTAGGACGGCGGGGACGATAGCAATCGTGCCCAAAAGGCCGCTCACCCACAGGGGCGTGGGGCGCTGGTGGAGCATTCCGGCGGCGCTGGCGGTCGCACGCGGAAAGACGAGCTCGAGCAACAGGGCGATAAAGCAGGTCGAGAGCGCCGCGGCCACGATGCCGCCGATGGTGTCGTTAATCGTAGAGGTGTTCTCATTCTCGGTGCGGTCGATCTTGAGGGCTCCGACCTCGGCTCCTGCGGCGCGCTCAGGGTCCTCGGAAACATGCGCGCTCACGGTGCCGGTGATGCGGGCGTTTTTACCCAAGATGAGCTTATCGGCCCAAACCTCAACATCGCCGTCGACGGTGCCGTCGATGGTTACCGTACTGCCCGCGAGCGCTGCCGACTTGGCGGAGCCGCGCAGGGCAACCGTCTCGCCCATCGCGTAAAAACAGTTGGCGGTGCTACCGGTGTTGAGCACGACATGCTGGCCAGCCACCGTTACGCTGCCATCAATTGCGGTTTTGGAGATATCGATGGTGCGCGCCGCAAGACGAACGGCGCCACCCACGGTGCAGTCGCGAATCGATAGGCTGTCGCCCGCCGCGATGATATCGCGGTCGATGGAGGTGTCGTCCAGGTTGAGGCTCTGGCCGGCCCAGTACAAGTCGCCTTCGACGCCGGACGGATTGGCGTCACCGTCAGTCGCAAGTACGTTTCCTGCGGTGTCCGTGCCGGCGAACGACGCCACGGGAAGTGCGATGAGCGCCAGCGCGATGAGCGCAAATAGCATGGTGATGCGGCCCCACGCTTTACGGCGCTGGGTCGACGGGAATTGATTGCGGGGCATAGTGAATCCTTCGTTAGATGCTCGATATGTATCTAACAGGGTACCCAACGCGCGGGCGCTCTAAAAGAACCTCTCGGCTGCATTTCGAAGGACGAGGCCGCGCTACCTACTTTTTACGGTGCAAAAAGCGCGCGATGTCTTCCTCGGTGGGGCTTTTGATGTCAAAGCGCAGCGAGAGCCAGCGCAGACCCATGGTCACGACAACGCATACGACTAGCGCGGCGACATTGCTGACCAGGCCACTCATGACGAGGCCTACATAGCTTGCCGATCCGGCGATGGCCGCGATGGCATAAAAGTTGGTGCGTTGGAAAATACCCGGAACCACGCCCATAAAGCCGTCGCGCAGCATGCCGCCACCCACCGCGGTGAAGAAACCCATCATGATGCATACGGCCGGTGCAAATCCGTAGACCAGCGCCTTGTCCGCTCCGGTGGCGGCATAGATGCCGACCGAGATGATGTCGAGCAGGGGGATGAGTTTTTCGGGCTTGTCGACGATTGCCGGGAAGATGTAGATGATGGCCGCCGTGGCAATGGAAAGCGGGAGCGCCATCGGCTGGTTGAGGATGTAGACATTGCCCACCTGCAGCGTCATATCGCGCAAAAGACCGCCGCCCAGGCCGCAAACCACGGCGAGCGCGACGGCACCCACCAGGTCGAGCTTGTGCTCGCGTGCGACCAACACGCCCGAGATTGAAGCCGCGACGACGGCGAACATCTCGAGCCAAAACGGGATGGCAACCATGGCATCCGAGGCGTGTGCGGTAACGGTCATAGCGGCGACAGCGGGCAAGATGGGATCCTTTGAGTTGCGGGTTTGGATAATGCCCGTACATAGTACATGTTCGGCGGGCCTGGCGGCCCTATTGCTCGGTAAACGGTCGGGACTGGATGCGGGCGTAAGCACCAAACGTGCACGTCAGCCTCTAAAGACGTCGAAAAATGTCGGTTTTGGAGGGTGGTGTACACATTTGTGATTTTGGGCCGGGATCGAACGTGATACGGGCGCGGGTTGAATAGGAGGGATGTCCAAATTTTGAGCGAAGCTCAAAATTTATCCGGTCGGCTGGCGCCGACCGCGCTGCGCTAAAAACGCGCCGCTGGCGCGTTTTCTTTACGCTTCGCGCCCTGGCGGGTTCGAATCCCTCCTCCTCCGCCGTATTTGCTTGAACATGACTCGATAACAAAAAAGCTCCCATTGTTGGGAGCTTTCTCAAGCAAAATGGCGGAGGAGGAGGGATTCGAACCCTCGTGACCTTATACAGGCCAAACGGTTTTCGAGACCGCCGCATTCAACCACTCTGCCACCCCTCCGCGTGGGGTAAAAACAAAGCAGGCTCGAAGGCCTGCTTTGGAATTAACTGGCGGAGAGTCAGGGATTTGAACCCTGGAGACGCTTTTGACGCCTACACGATTTCCAATCGTGCTCCTTCGGCCACTCGGACAACTCTCCGTTAAATGCGAAAGTCAGTATACACGAGGAATCGCAAAGTGCAAACAGAAAAGTTGGCATTTTTTGAAACGCTTGGCTTCGTGACGGGATCTAGGAGGCCAAAAACGGGCTCTGACCAGCATGGCTGCATGCAGCAAATTGTTCAAAATAGGTATTTATAAACGACGTAGCAGCAATTTTAAAAATCTATGAACGGTGTTGTGAGCCACTGGTATGCATTTTGCGACCACAGCCTTGCAATTGCTGACCTGCAGTTTGATTTGGTTTGTCCCCGTGGCGCCGTATCTTGTCCACAGATCCGTCAAGCATTTGGTCAGCATTTGGTTGGAAGACGCATGAAGTGCCGTGTGAGTATGGACATATGTGGAGGTCATGAGGTTGTAGCTGCATATTCTTGCAGCCTGGGAGGTTGAAAGATATTATTACCAAGTCTTTTCCTGCTTCAGGCGCACCTTCACGACCTGAAGCCACATTTGCCCAGAGGAGGTGACAATATGAAGGCTTATGAACTGCTGTTCTTTGTTGACCCGTCGCTCGACCCCGAGACTCGTCTCGCTGTTATGAAGCGTATCGATACCACGATCGCTGAGGGCGCTGGCAAGGTCGACTCCGTTGACGAGTGGGGCAAGCGCAAGCTCGCCTACGAGATCAACGACCTCACCGATGGTGACTACACCCTCATCAACTTCCACGCAGATCCTACCCAGATCGCCGAGCTTGATCGCGTCCTGCGCATCACCGACGCTGTGGTCCGCCACATGATCGTCCGTCGCGACGACCAGGAGTAAGACTGTCGTTTTGGACTGGGCTTGTGCCCCAAGAGGAAGTAGTGAGTTATGAGCATCAATCGAGTGAACATCACCGGTAACCTCACGCGTGATCCCGAGCTGCGCGCCACCGCCGGCGGAACCCAGGTTCTGTCCTTTGGCGTCGCCGTGAACGATCGTCGCCGCAACCCGCAGACTGGCGAGTGGGAGGACTATCCCAACTTTGTCGACTGCACTATGTTCGGCACGCGCGCCGAGGCCGTGAGCCGTTTCCTGGCAAAGGGAAACAAGGTCGCGATCGAGGGCAAGCTGCGCTACAGCTCTTGGGAGCGCGACGGTCAGCGCCGGAGCAAGCTTGAGGTCATCGTCGATGAGATCGAGTTTATGAGCTCCCGTGGTGGCCAGGGTGGCTACGATCAGGGCGGTTACGCCCCCGCAGCTCCCGCGCCCGCAGCACGTCCTGCCGCACCCGTGGCTACGCCGCCCGCGGTCGACGTCTACGATGAGGACATCCCGTTCTAAGGGTTGTTCACCTATTTTTGAGTGAGAGGCGGCTTCGGTTCGCCGAAGTTGCCAAATGAAAGGTATTTTGACATGGCTAATGATTTTTCTGCACGTCAGCCGCGTCGTAAGTACTGCCAGTTCTGCAAGGAGAACACTGAGTTCATCGACTATAAGGACACTCAGCTTCTCCGTAAGTACATGACCGACCGCGGCAAAATCAAGCCCCGTCGCGTCACTGGCGCTTGCACGCAGCATCAGCATGACATCGCCAACGCCATCAAGCGCGCCCGCGAGATGGCTCTCCTGCCGTACACCGTCCCCGTGGTTTCCTCTCGTGGCAACCGCGACCGCGGCTAAGAAGGGAGACGCATCATGAAGGTTATTCTTCTCGATGAGATCAAGGGCAAGGGCGGCGAGGGTGACGTCGTAGAGGTCGCTCAGGGTTACGCTGAGAACTTCCTGTTCCCCAAGAAGCTCGCTGTTGCCGCCACCAAGGGCAACCTCAAGCAGCTTGACGAGCGTCGCAACAACATCGCCAAGCGCGAGGCCGTCCGCCTGGCTACCGCCAACGAGACCAAGGCTGCCTTCGAGGGCAAGACGGTCACCGTTGACGTCAAGGTCGGCGACGAGGGCATCCTCTTTGGCTCCGTTACCGCCGCTATGATCGCCGACGCCATCAAGGCTCAGCTCGGTATGGACATCGACCGCAAGCGCGTCGAGCTCGGTAAGCCCATCAAGGTTGCCGGTGCCCACACCGTTGCCATCTCGCTGTACCGCGAGATCAAGGCCGAGGTTGTCGTTCTCGTTGGCGTTACCGCCGAGGAGCTCGCTGCCGAGGCTGAGGCTGAGGAGACCGCTGAGGTCGCCGAGGCCGAGACCGCCGAGGTCGAGACTGAGGCTGCTGCCGAGTAGCATTTGCTGCAACGCAACAACCTTGTTCTAAGAAGGGCGCTCTGGGAAACCAGGGCGCCCTTTTGTTTTCTACGCTCAGCGAGCGCTATGGCAGGCGTTATGGTGAAGTCCCAATTGCGGGACCGTTCATCCGTTTGGTTCGGTGATGATTGCCGGCGCGCGGTCCGTTTTGGGACCGTGGCTGATACTATGGATGCTCGCAAGCGATATGAATGAGGATGCTCATGGCATATGACGAAAGGGAGACGGGGCTGACGGTCGAGGACCGTGGCTCCAAGTTGGGTCTCCCTCAAAACCAAGATGCAGAGGCCAATGTACTGGCCGCCATGCTGCTATCGCCCGAGGTGGTCGAGGAGGCCCAGGTCGAGCTGCAGCCCGATGACTTCTACCGGCCCATTCATAAGACCATCTACACCGCGATGGTCGATATGTACAACAGCCGCATTCCCATCGACTCTATCTCGCTGATCGATTACCTGCGCAGCATCAACAAGCTTGATGCCGTGGGCGGCGAGGCCTACATTTTGGAGCTGATGGGTCAGACCCTGTCACTTGTGAACTGGCAGCACCATGCCGCCATCGTTCGCCGCGACTCGATGCTGCGCGAGCTGATCGGTGCCACCAACGAGATCAACGCGCTGGCCTATAACGCCCCTACCGACACCAAAGAGGTCGTGGAGTTGGCCGAGAGCAAGCTGCTCAAGGTCACGGCGCGCGAGGTCAAGTCGAGCTATAAGACACTGACCGAGTTTATGGTCGAGGCCTATAACGAGGCCGAGGAAGTGTGTAAGGCCGGTGGACAGGCCGCGGGCGTGCCCACCGGCTTCCCGTCGCTCGACCGCATGCTTATGGGTTTCCGCGAGGGTCAGCTCATCATTATCGGCGCCCGCCCTGCCGTGGGTAAGACGTCATTCGCTCTGAACCTGGCGCTGAATGCCGCCGCTGCGGGCTATACCGTCGGCTTCTTTTCGCTAGAGATGTCGGGCAAGGAAATTGCCCAGCGCCTGATTTGCGCCTACGCCATGATCTCGATCAGCGACTTCCGTACGGGCCGCATTAGCCCCGAGCAGTGGGCAAATATCAACGAGGCCACGCAGACCTTGTCTAAGCTCGACATCCTGATTGACGATACGCCCGGCACCAC
Source organism: Collinsella sp. (assembly GCA_019414055.1). Classification (GTDB taxonomy): domain Bacteria; phylum Actinomycetota; class Coriobacteriia; order Coriobacteriales; family Coriobacteriaceae; genus Collinsella. The sequence continues at coordinate 247,790 of DXMV01000014.1, read as the reverse complement.
GGTGACCGAGATCCGCGCCAAGAGCCGCCGCATGCTCCACAACAAGGAGAAGGCCATCATCATTCTGGACTACCTACAGCTGGTGAGTCCTCCGCCGGGACGTCGCTCCGAGAGCCGTACCGTCGAGGTCTCCGAGATGTCGCGTGGTCTGAAGATTATGGCCAAGGAGCTCAAGATTCCGTTGATCGCGCTGTCACAGCTGTCGCGTCAGGTCGAATCCCGTACCGGCAAGCGCCCGCAGCTGTCCGACCTGCGTGAATCGGGCTCCATCGAGCAGGACGCCGACATCGTTATGTTCCTGGACCGCTCCGCCGATGAGGCCGAGGCCTCGCGTGACGATCGACCCGACGAGGGCGTTACGCGTATCGTCGTGGCCAAGAACCGTTCGGGCCCGATCGGTGACGTCGACCTGATGTTCCTGCCGGCATCCACCAAGTTCTATGAGCTTGATGGGGCGCATACCGAGGAGTAGGACAGGCGCCCGTTGCACGGGTATACTGGGAATGTTTTGTGCTTCTGCGCGCCAGCGTGGCGCGTAGACAGTCCATGAATGTAAGGAGTAAACATGCCGTCAACCGTTTTGGTCGGTGCCCAGTGGGGCGATGAGGGCAAGGGTAAGATCTGCGACCTGGTCGCCGGCGACTTCGATGCCGTCGTGCGCTATTCGGGCGGTAATAACGCCGGCCACACCATCGTCGTCAACGGCAAGAAGTACGGCCTGCACCAGGTGCCCTCCGGCATCATGTATTCCGACCATGTGTCGGTGATCGGTAACGGCTGCGTCGTCAACCCCAAGGTTGTCCTTGAGGAGATTGACATGTTCGAGGCCGACGGCATCACCACCAAGAACCTCAAGATCAGTGGCAACGCGCACATCATCATGCCGTACCACATCGATCTGGATGGTGCTTTTGAGCAGAAGCTCGGCAAGAAGAACATCGGTACCACCAAGCGCGGCATCGGTCCGTGCTACCAGGACAAGATGGCCCGCATCGGCCTGCGCATGCAGGACATGCTGGACGAGGCGCTGTTCCGCGACAAGCTGGAGACCGCTCTTGCCCGCGTGAATCCCGAGCTCGAGCTCATCTACAACCTGCCCACCTACACCGTGGACCAGATCTGCGACGAGTACCTGCCCATGGCCGAGCGCCTGCGCCCCTACATCACCGAGACGAGCCTGCTGCTCAACAACATGATCGACGAGGGCAAGGACCTGCTGTTCGAGGGCGCCCAGGCGACGCTGCTCGACATCGACCACGGCACCTATCCGTACGTGACGTCTTCTAACTGCACCGCCGGCGGCGCCATCACCGGCTCCGGCGTCGGTATGAAGAATGTCGACCGCGTGCTGGGCGTCATGAAGGCCTATATCACCCGCGTCGGTTCGGGCCCCATGCCCACCGAGCTTTCCTATGAGTCCGAGGCCGGCCATACGCTGACCGAGGAAGGCTATGAGTACGGCGTGACCACCGGCCGTCGCCGTCGCTGCGGTTGGTTCGATGGCCCCATCGCCAACTACGCCTCGCGTGTCAACGGTCTCACCGATATCGCCCTGACCAAGCTCGACGTGCTTTCGGCCTTCGACACCATCAAGGTGTGCGTGGCCTACGACGTCGACGGCGAACGTTACACGAGCGTGCCCGAGCATCAGGTGCGCTTTGAGCAGGCCAAGCCCATCTACGAGGAGCTCCCGGGCTGGAAGTGCGATATCACCGGTTGCCGCAGCTTTGACGAGCTGCCGCAGGAGGCTCAGGACTACGTGGCGTTTATCGAGGATCTGGCACACACCCGCGTGACGTTCATTGGCGTCGGCGCCGATCGCGAACAGATCATCAACCGATTCTGGAAGTAATCGGCACTATTCGGTTATTGCGATATACCCCTTTGCAGCCCAAGCGGGCGGCCGAGGGGTATATTTGCTTGCAAAGGGCTCGCGCGGAGCGAGCCATTCATCCATAGAGGAGGCACCCTTGAAGGCGGACACTCAAACCATCGACATCCTGTTGTTGGGCAGCGGCGGCCGCGAGCATGCTCTGGCAGCAAAGCTCGCAGCATCACCGCGCGCCGGCAAGCTCTACATTGCGCCGGGCAACGGCGGCACCGCGAGCTGCGGCGAGAACGTGGTTCTCGACGATTGCGATCCTGCGGCCGTGGCGGCGTTTGCCCAGAGCCACGGATGCGGACTCGTGGTGATTGGCCCCGAGGCTCCGCTCGTGGCGGGCGTAGCCGATGCCGTGCGCGCGGCGGGCATTCCCTGCTTTGGCCCGGGTGCCGAGGGTGCCCAGATGGAGGGCTCCAAGCTATTCTCCAAGCAGCTCATGGAGCGTGCCGGCATTCCGACGGCCGCCTATGGCTCGTTTACTGACGAGGCTTCGGCTCTCGCCTATGTGCGTGAGCAGGGTGCCCCGCTGGTCGTGAAGGCTGACGGCCTGGCCGCAGGCAAGGGCGTTATCGTGGCGACTGAGCTCGAGCAGGCCGAAGAGGCCGTGCGCGAGTGCTTTGGCGGTACCTTTGGTGATGCCGGCAACACCGTTGTCATTGAGGAGATGCTGGTTGGCCCCGAGTGTTCGCTGCTGGCCTTTACCGACGGCAAGACCGTGCGCCCCATGGCCACCTCGCAGGACCACAAGCGCGCGCTCGAGGGCGACCTTGGCCCCAACACCGGCGGCATGGGCGTTTACAGCCCGGTGCCCATCGTGACCGACGAGGAGCACGCCACCATGGTGGCGGTCATGGAGCAGACCGTGGCCGAGCTTGCTGCCGAGGGCATCGACTACCGCGGCTGCCTGTACGGTGGCTTTATGCTCACCCCCGCCGGCCCCAAGGTGCTGGAGTTCAATGCCCGCTTTGGCGACCCCGAGACGCAGGTCGTGCTGCCGCGCCTCAAGAACGACCTGGTCGAGGTTATGCTCGCCTGCGCCAACTGCGAGCTTGATCAGATTGAGCTCGATTGGCGTGACGAGTGGGCTGTGGCCGTTGTCCTGACGAGCGCGGGCTACCCCGGCAGCTATGAGAAGGGCAAAGTCATCACCGGCATCGCCGACGCCGAGGCCATGGAGAACGTGACCGTGTACCATGCCGGCACCGCCGTGGTGGACGGTCATCTCGTGACCAACGGTGGCCGTGTGCTTGCCGTGACCGCGCTGGGCGACACGTTTGAGAACGCTCGCAACCTTGCTTACGATGCCTGCGAGAAGATTGATTTTGAGGGCAAGACCCTGCGTCACGACATCGGTCTGCGCGCACTGCGTGGCCGCGACGCCTGGGATGCCTAAAGTCCGAGAGGAATGAGACGGATGGACGAGAAGAACGAAGAGCTCGTGGACGCGCAGATCGTCGAGGAAGATGGCCGCGCGTACGGACACGCCGAGGGCGAGCCGGGTGGCGAGGTTGTCGACGAGCCGATGCTGGTGCTGGGCGATGACGACCCGCACGATGCCGAGCTACACGAGAAGATTCTTTCGGAGGAGTGCGCCTGGAAAGGCAAGATCCTCGACGTCCACCGTCTTGAGGTTGAGCTGCCCAACGGTCACCGCAGCGCCCGCGATGTGATTCGACATCCTGGCGCGGCGGCCGTTGTGGCGCTTACCGAGAGCGGCAAGATTGTGCTGGTGCGTCAGTACCGCACCGCCATCGACCGCGTGACGGTCGAGATTCCCGCCGGCAAGCTCGATCCGGGCGAGGATCCGCTCGATTGCGCCAAGCGTGAGCTGCACGAGGAGACGGGCTTTAGGGCCGGCCGCATTCGCTTTTTGACGTCGATTGTCACGACCTGCGGCTTCTGCGACGAGATCATTCATATCTACCTGGCCACCAAGCTCGAGTTCGATGCACCCAACCCCGATGATGACGAGTTCGTCAACGTGGACCTCGTGCCGCTGCACGAGCTGATCGACGCCGTGCTCGACGGCAAGATCGAAGATGCCAAGACCGTCGTGGGCGCCTTGGCCTGCGATAGCATCGCGCACCGCCTTGGGGGCGCGGAGCTTTAACGAGTGGGGGTAGCCCTGGGACAAGTATTGCTGATTGCTTTGTCCCAGGGCCTTACGTTGCTGATATTTCTTTGAGGATCACATGCTGAAGAGGTTTCTTTCGTATTACAAGCCCCAGATGGGGCTTTTTGTTGCCGATACTGTTTGTGCCCTGGTGCTTGCCGCCATTGACTTGGCGTTTCCTATCATTCTGCGCAATCTGACCGGTGGGCTCTTTACCCAGGGTCAGGCTGCTATTATGCAGGCGCTCGGTATGATCGCGGTTGGCCTGGTACTGATGTATGCCATCCGTTGCGCCTGTCGCTACTTTGTGAGTTACTGGGGCCACGTGATGGGCGCGCGCATGGAGTCCAAGATGCGCGAGGACCTGTTCGATCAGTATGAGCGCTTTAGCTTTGCGTACTTCGATCGCAACAGCTCGGGTGACATGATGAGCCGCGTGGTCAACGACCTGTTCGATATCTGCGAGGCGGCACACCACGTGCCCGAGTGGATTATCATCTGCGGCATCGAGATCGTCGGCTCGTTCGTGATTCTCTTTGCTATTGCCCCGGTGCTGGCGCTTGCCATGGCCGTGGTGACGGCGGCGTTTGCGGTCATCATGTTTTGGCAGAACATGCGCATGCGCGAGGTCTTCAGCGACAACCGCAAAAAGATCAGCGGCATTAATGCTCAGCTGCAGGATTCGCTGGCAGGCATGCGCGTGGTAAAGAGTTTTGCGAACGAGGAAGCTGAGCGCTCCAAGTTCCGCGCCTCCAACGACCGCTATCTTTCGTCCAAGGAGAATATGTATCACGCCATGGGCGTCTACACTGCGACGTATGGTCTGCTCTCGGGCGTGCTGTACGTGATTGTGGTGCTGCTGGGTGGTTGGCTGGTGGCCCAGGGACAGCTGCAGGCGGTCGATATGGCGACCTTCGCGCTCTACATTTCGCTGTTCTGCACTCCGCTCGAGACGCTTGTGAACTCGGCTGAGACGTATCAGAAGGCCATCGCCGGCTTTAAACGCATGGACGAGGTGCTTTCGACCGCCCCGGATATCCAGGACAAGCCGGATGCCGCGGATCTGCAGGTGACGGCTGGCGCGGTTGAATATCGCGACGTGTGCTTTAGCTACGAGGATGTTGAATTGGGCGAGGGCGGCGCCGACGGGCGCCCTGTTATCGACCATATGGATCTGTCCATCAAGCCCGGCCAGACCATTGCGCTGGTTGGCCCCTCGGGCGGCGGCAAGTCCACAACGTGTTCGCTGCTGCCGCGCTTTTATGACGTGGCTGCTGGATCCATCAGCATCGACGGCCAGGACGTGCGCGACGTGACGCAACAGAGTCTGCGCCGCGCCATTGGCCTGGTGCAGCAGGATGTCTACCTGTTTGACGGTACGATTGGCGAGAACATCGCCTACGGCAAGCCGGGCGCCACGGCAGAAGAGGTCGCCGAGGCCGCCCGCCGTGCCAATATCGATGCCTTCATCGAGTCGCTGCCGCAGGGCTACGACACGGTCGTGGGCGAGCGCGGCAGCCGTCTTTCGGGTGGCCAGAAGCAGCGCGTAGCCATTGCGCGTGTGTTTCTCAAGAACCCCAAGATCCTGATCCTGGACGAGGCGACGAGCGCCTTGGATAACGAGAGCGAGGAGGCGGTGCAGGAGTCGCTCGAGCGCTTGGCGCGCGGTCGCACCACGATCATCATCGCCCACCGTCTCTCGACCATTAAACATGCCGACGAGATTGCGACCGTCGAGCATGGTCGCGTTGTGGAACGTGGTACGCATGAGCAGCTTCTCGCCCGTGGCGGCACCTATGCCCGTTACTATCGAATGCAGTTCGAAGGTGCGCGTGCGCACGAGCTCGACTGATTGATATGACAGGAAGTATATGGCTGAGAAGAACCCTTTGACTCCGGAAGAAGTGACGGAGTTATTCTCCGAGATCGACGCATCCGGCGTTTTGGATCCGACGCTTGCCAAAAAGCGCACCGAGCGCATGCGCGAAAAAGAGGCTGCTGCCAAGCGCGGAGACAAGGCGGCGCTGGCGCAGCTTCGCAGCGAAGATCGCGCAAGCCAGACAAAGCAGATTGACCCGCTGTCCGAGGACGACCCTTCGGGCTCGCAGGTGAGCCATACCATTACGAAGACCGCCATGGCTGTGGTCATCGGCATCCTGGTGCTGATCGTGGGCATGCAGATCGGCTACGGCGTGATGCGCCGCTTGAACACTGCCAACCTGTCCGAGAGCGTTTCGGTCGATACCGTTTCTACAGCACTCAAGGGTGGACTCGAGTGGGGCAACGGCTTTACGCAGTTCCCGCTCGACTTTACCGTCGATGAAGCCGATGAACGTACGGGCACGGTCGAGGTAACGGTGTTGGACACATCGTCTGCCAACGAGCTTGAGCTGCTGTCCAACGGGCAGATCCAGGCCGCGGCACTTGCGACCAACGCGCTGCTCAACGATAAGATCGACCGCGTGGTGTACAACGTGCACGCCTATATCGATGAGGACAGCAATATCCAGCATGATTCCTTCTTTGGCATGTTCCCCGCGAGGGGTCATCAGAGCGCCATTTTGACGTTTGTGTGGACCAAGAGCTCGTCAAATGCCACGAGCATCGACTGGAAGATGCGTATCGTGAGCATGGACGACACGATTGCCGAGCGCATCCAAAAGCAGGTGAACTCGGTGTCGTCACTGATTGAGGACCCGGCGGTAAGCCAGACCAAGATCACGGAGGAAAAGGCCGAGCGCGACTTGGAACATCGCCTGCACGGTCGCGAGATCTTCCGCGGCGGTAAGCCAGATCGCACACCGTCCGATCTGCTGGAGCAGGATAAATAAGACACCATCATCCCGCGTGAGCCAAGTGCCCGCGCGGGATGATTTTTAATCCCCGTCCCAGAAAAATCATTATGCATAGAAAGTCATAATTATCATTTCGTAAACATTTCGATGAAATTAACGCCATGGAGCATACTTGCGGTTACAATACCGCGAGGCCTAACTACCAACCTTTAAGCCGGTCCTGTGAGACCGGGAAGGAGAATTATGGCGAACAACCATGCTGCGGGCGCTGCCGCCCGCACCTTCGCGCCCAGCGAGCTTTGCCAGCGCATGCTGGCCAAAACCAGCAAGGGCACCTGCGGTCCCTGCATCCTGTACCTTGAGGATGGGACCATTTTTTATGGCCGTGCATGCGGTGCCGAGGGCACCGCGACCGGCGAGGTCTGCTTCAACACCTCGCTCGAGGGCTATTTTGAGGTCATGACCGACCCGAGCTATGCCGGCCAAATTGTAACCATGACCTATCCGCAGATCGGCAACTACGGCATCGACGAGACCGACATCCAGTCGGCCTTCCCCGGTGATACCGCCCGCCCCGCGAGCGCTCCCGCCATGCGCGGCATGATTGTCCGCGACATGTGCGCCACGCCTTCCAACTGGCGCTCGGCCGTCAGCGTGCCGGAGTACCTGCGTGCCCACGGCATCGTCGCTATCGAGGGCGTCGACACCCGTGCCCTGGTGCGCCACCTGCGCGACAACGGCTCCAAAATGGGCATTATCTCGACCGAGATCTTTGACGTCGACGAGCTTGCCGAGCGTCTGGCCGCAGCGCCGACGCTGGTGGGCGAGAATCTGGTCAAGACCGTGAGCTGCCCCGCACCTCACGAGTTTGCAGCTGCCGACCTGCCCGCTACGCATGACTTTGCGCTTGCCCCTGCCGCTCCTGCCCGCCACAACGTGGTCGCCTACGACTGCGGCGTCAAGCGCGGCATCCTGGAGGGCCTCGTCCGTGCCGGCTGCGACCTTACTGTCGTGCCGTGGGATACGCCCGCCCAGCAGGTGCTCGACATGAATCCTGACGGCGTCTTTTTGTCCAACGGCCCCGGCGACCCCGATGCCGTGGTGGAGACCTACGAGCAGGTGCAGCAGCTGATCGGCAAGGTGCCGGTCTTTGGCATTTGCCTTGGTCACCAGATGATCAGCTTGGCGTGTGGCGCCCAAATGGAAAAGCTTAAATTCGGTCACCGTGGCGGTAACCAGCCGGTTATGAACCTGGTGAGTCGTCGCGTGGAGATCACCGCGCAAAATCACGGCTTTGGCCTGCTGTTCCCCAGTCTGGGCGAACTGATCCCGGAGCTTTCCGGCGGCGAGACCGAGCACGCGGTCGATGGCGATCTGCGCGCCTGGGTGCGCCGCGGCATCGCGCCGGTCGTGATGAACGAGCGCTTCGGCCGCATTCGCCTGACGCACGTGAACCTCAACGACGGCACCGCCGAGGGCATCCAGCTGCTCGACGCCCCGTGCTTCTCGGTCCAGTACCACCCCGAGGCCTCGCCCGGCCCCACCGATGCCCACTATCTCTTTACCGCCTTTACGCGACTCATGGATGGCGAAGAGAACTACCTGGACATCGACACCGCGAAGGACCGTCTTGCCGGCTGGAATTTTGCCGAGTCCGAGAACGCTGCGACCGAGGAGAACTAACATGCCTAAACGTACTGACATCAAGCGTATCCTCGTCATTGGTTCGGGTCCTATTGTTATTGGCCAGGCCTGTGAGTTCGACTACTCCGGCGCCCAGGCCTGCAAGGTGCTCAAGGAGGATGGCTTTGAGGTCATCCTGGTCAACTCCAACCCGGCGACCATCATGACCGACCCGGGTCTTGCCGACCGTACGTATGTCGAGCCCATCACCGCCGAGTTTATCGAGCGCGTAATCAAGAAAGAGCGCCCGGACGCGCTGCTGCCCACGCTGGGCGGCCAGACCGGTCTGAACGCCGCCGTCGAGCTGGCGAAAGACGGCACGCTCGACAAGTACGGTGTCGAGATGATCGGCTGTGACCTTGCCGCCATCGAGCGCGGCGAGGACCGCAAGCTCTTTAACGAGGCCATGGCCGAGATTGGCCTGGAGGTCGCGCGCTCGGGCTATGCCTACAGCGTGGCCGACGCGGAGGCTATCGCTGAGCGCGTGGGCTTTCCCTGTGTACTGCGCCCGAGCTTTACCCTCGGCGGAGCCGGCGGCGGCATCGCCCACACCCACGAGGAGCTCGTCTCCATCGTGAGCCAGGGCCTGGAACTCTCGCCTGCCCACGAGGTGCTGGTCGAGGAGTCCATCGAGGGCTGGAAAGAGTACGAGATGGAGGTCATGCGCGACCACGCCGGCAACGGCATCATCGTGTGCTCCATCGAGAATCTCGACCCCATGGGCGTGCACACCGGCGACTCCATCACCGTGGCGCCGGCGCAGACGCTCTCCGACCTTGAGTATCAGCGCATGCGCGTGGCCTCGCTCGCCATTCTGGAGAAGATCGGCGTCGAGACCGGTGGCTCCAACGTGCAGTTTGCCGTGAACCCCAACACCGGTCGCTTGATCGTCATCGAGATGAACCCGCGCGTGAGCCGTTCGTCCGCGCTGGCCTCCAAGGCCACGGGTTTCCCCATCGCCAAGGCCGCCGCGCGCCTGGCTGTGGGCTATACGCTCGACGAGATCGTCAACGACATTACCAAGGCAACGCCTGCCTGCTTTGAGCCCACGATTGACTACTGCGTGGTCAAGGTGCCGCGCTTTGCCTTCGAGAAGTTCAAGGGTACCGACCCCACGCTCACCACGCGCATGAAGGCCGTGGGCGAGATTATGGCGATCGGCCGCACCTTTGAGGAGGCCTTTGGCAAGGCCATGCGCTCGCTGGAGGACGGACACCAGGGCATTTGTGTCGGTGGCAAGGAAGGTGCCGACAAGCTGAGCGACGATGAGCTCGCTCAGGCCGTGGCAACGCCGACCGAGCATCGCATCTTCTTTGTGGTCGAGGCCCTGCGCCGTGGCTGGGATGTCGCGCGTATCCATGCCATCTGCGGTATCGATCCGTGGTACCTCAACCGTATCAACGATATGGTGCAAATTCAGGAGAGCATCCGCGGCCTGCGTGTGGAGGACATTGACGCCGACGCAATGCGCCTGCTCAAGCAGTATGGCACAAGCGATGCCGAGATCGCCGCGCTGACCGGCTCGGACGAGCGCTTTGTGCGCGCCTACCGCAAGGGTCTGGGCGTGGTTCCCAGCATGAAGACGGTCGATACCTGCGCTGCGGAATTCTCGAGCGCCACGGAGTACCACTACAAGACGTACGAGAACATCTACCGCACGAGCCCGGATGCCAAGAAGTGCGTGGCTCCCGACGAGACCACGCCGGCGGACAAGCCCAAGGCGATGATCCTGGGTGCCGGCCCCAACCGCATTGGCCAGGGTATCGAGTTTGACTACTGCTGCGTGCATGCGAGCTATGCGCTGGCGGCCCGGGGCTTCGAGACCATCATGGTCAACTGCAACCCTGAGACCGTCTCGACTGACTACGACACCTCGGACCGCTTGTACTTTGAGCCGCTCACCTACGAGGACGTCATGGATGTCATCGATGTTGAGCGTCCCGACGGCGTCGTGGTGACGCTCGGTGGCCAGACCCCGCTTAAGCTGGCGCGCATGCTCGAGGAGAGCGGCGTGAACATTATGGGCACCAAGCCCGATGCCATTGACTTTGCCGAGGACCGCGAGCGCTTCGCCGCCCTACTCGACAAGCTGGGCATCATGTACCCGCCGGCGGGCCAGGCCACCTCGTTTGAGGAGGCCGAGTCCGTGGCCGCGCATATCGGCTACCCGCTGCTGGTGCGTCCGAGCTACGTGCTGGGCGGCCGCGGCATGATGATCGCCTACGATGCCGAGCATCTGCGCGATTACATGGCCGAGGCTGCGCGCATTAGCCCCGACTACCCGGTGTATCTGGACCGCTTCCTGGAGGGTGCGATCGAGTCCGATGTCGACGCCCTGTGCGACGGCGAAGAGGTCTACATCGGCGGTATCCTGGAGCATATCGAGGAGGCCGGTATTCACTCCGGCGACTCCGCGACCTGCATCCCGCCATTTAGCTTTAGCGAGAGCCTGCAGGCGAAGCTCCGCGAGACCACGCGCCGCATCGCGATGGCGCTGGGAGTCCGCGGCCTGGTCAACGTGCAGTACGCCATCAAGGGCGAGACCGTCTACGTGATAGAGGCAAACCCGCGCGCGAGCCGCACCGTGCCGTTTATTTCCAAGGCCACCGGCGTGCCGCTGGCCAAGTGCGCGGCGCGTATCATGGCGGGCGATTCCATCGCGAGCCTGGGCCTGCCGAGCGACGAGCGTCAGCTCGATTGGTTCTGCATGAAGGAAGCCGTTATGCCCTGGGGCCGTTTCCCCGGTGCCGACGTTATCCTGGGGCCCGAGATGAAGTCGACCGGCGAGGTCATGGGTATCGCCAAGAGCTATCCCGAGGCATACGCCAAGACGCAGCTGGCAATCGACTACAAGCTGCCCGACCCGAGTGCCGGCAAGGTGTTCATCAGTGTGTGCGACCGCGACAAGCGCCATATCCTTTCGGTCGCCCGCATCCTGCGCTACCTGGGCTTTGACATCTGCTCCACCGAGGGCACGGCGCGCGTGCTGCGTGGAGGCAACGTGACGTGCGAGGTCGTGGAAAAGATCAGCGGCCCGCACGACGGCGAGTGCCCCAACATCGGTGACCTCATCGCCGATGGCAAGATTGCGGTGATCATCAACACGCCGTATGGTCCGGGCTCGCGTGGTGATGGCTACCTGCTACGTACCGAGGCCGTGCGCCGCGGCGTGACTTGCGTGACCGCAATGTCTGCGGCCAATACGTACGTGAGCGCCATCGAGGCCGTGCGCGAGGACCAGCAGGGTCACGGCAGCGCCAACGACATGGGCATGGACGTCATCGCCCTGCAGGACCTGCCGCAGCACACGGTGTAGTGCGACCTGTCCGGCCGGGGCAGAGGGGGCCGAGTTTCCCCCTTCGCTCCGGCTGCAAGCAGAGTCACTCAGTGGGAAACTCGGCCCCCTCTGCCCCGGCCTACGGTGACTCGGTTGCACCGTGTGCTTCCGAAGGGGCTTTGCGCGATGACTAGGGCTAAATAAAAAGTGAGCGTGGGATCCGCCGTTCGTTCGAACGGCGGATCCCACGCTTTTATTGCAGCAAACGTGCGTCATAGCAATCCCCGGTAGGTCGAGGGTGCCCCGCGACGGTCTGGTGTTTTCATCTGAACGACTTTGCGAAGCAACCGGAGTGAAGATGAAAACACCAGACCGCCGCGGGGCACCCGCAGACCGCAGGGACGGGAGCAGCTATACTACTCTCAGTAGTTAAGGGTCGCGGATTCGCCGCGTCACCGCTCTCAACAGGAGGTCTTTGTTTATGGCAGATCAGAAGCCGGTTGTCGGGATCATCATGGGCTCCAAGTCCGATCTGGGCGTTATGGAAGGTTGCACCGCCGAGCTCGAGGCGCTGGGCGTGCCCTATGAGCTCGTGATTGCAAGTGCGCACCGCACGCCGGCGAAGGTCCATGAGTGGGCCTCGACTGCTGCCGATCGCGGCATCAAGGTGATTATCGCTGCTGCCGGCAAGGCTGCTCACCTGGGCGGTGTCGTGGCGGCCTTTACGCCGCTGCCGGTCATCGGCGTGCCTATGAAGACGAGCGATCTGGGTGGTATGGACTCGCTGCTGTCGATGGTGCAGATGCCTTCGGGCGTGCCCGTTGCCTGCGTGGCCATCAACGGTGCCAAGAACGCTGCCATCTACGCCACGCAGATTCTGGGCGCATGCGACCCCGAGTACCGCAAGGTTATCGAGAAGATGAAGCGGGAGATGGCTGACGCCTAAGCGCTCTGCCAGTCCATTTGCAGCATAAGGAGAGCCATGTCCGACTATCAGGGAAAGCGTTTTTTGGCTTCTCGGATTCCCGATCCAGCCAAGTCGGGAGCAGCCCGCGCGCCGCAGCAGGGTCGGACATCCTCTCCTCAGCAGCCGCGCGCGCCACGCCCCGTGACGCCGGCGAAGCATCGCCGTCAGGATACACCTGCTGCATATCGCCCTTCGTCATACAGTACCGCCAAGAAGTCACCTCGCTCTTCGGCGCATACCGCGCCATCGAGCTATACCGAGCCACCGCGCAAAAGGCGCCGCTCCGTTATCCCCATCTTGCTCATCATCATCGGCATTGGCCTAATCGTTGCTGCGGCCGCCATCTTTATCAACGCGCAGATTGGCTACAAGCAGGCGAGCGAGTCGTATCAAAAGATCGAAAAGCAATATGTGAGCGACAAGGACGCCAGTGGCGTGCCGATTATCGACTTCAATGCGCTTGCCCAGACAAATCCCGAGGTTGTGGGTTGGATTTACGCGCCCGGCACCAACATCAACTACCCCGTGGTGCAGACCAACAACAACTCCAAGTACCTCAACACGCTGTTCGACGGCACCGCCAATGCGTCGGGCGCCATCTTTTTGGATAGCGACGACACTGCGCCGGGCATGGTGGATCAGCAGACCACGATTTACGGCCATCACATGAACGACGGTTCGATGTTCAATGTGATTTCGGATACGACCGATCAGGCGACGTTCGACAGCATGGAATACGTGTACTACATTACGCGCGATGCGACGTATAAGTTGCGCCCACTGGCGACCAAGGTGGTCGAGGACACGTATGCCAAGGCGCGCACGCCCAACTTTGAGGGCGATGACGGACTGAAGAATTACCTGTCCGAGATGCTCGACGGCGCTTCGGCGGTGGCGAGCGACGCGGGTGACCGCGCCGCCTCGGCAACGAAGGTCGTAACGCTTGTGACCTGCCGCTCGCTGTCATTTAGCAATACGCGCGCCGTCATGGTGCTCACGCCGGTCGAGGAATAGATTGTTCGAGAGTAGCTAAAAAAGCCCCGTCCCAAATTAGCTACTCGACGACGGTAAAAAGGAGAAATAATGCTTGAAAGTGGCAAATCGATGCCTTCGATTGATGCTTGGCTGCGCGAGGCCAAGGCCGATTCGTCGGCGCCTGCGTGCGGTATGTACCTGACACACAACGGCGTGGTGCGTGCGACGCCTAAGTCCGAGGTGCGTGGGGTCGAGACAGATGGTGTGGCGCCTGGACATAAGGTGGGCGGCATGGTGTTTGGCTTCGATGCCGAAAAGGTGCAGGCCGCTATCGAGGCAACGCGCGCGATGCCGGGTATCGGCTACGTGCGCGTGTGGCTGGCGAGCGGCGAGCTTACCGTTGGCGACGACATCATGCTCGTGCTCATTGGCGGGGACATTCGCCCGCATGTGGTCGATGCGCTGCAGGCGCTCGTCGGTACCATCAAAAATGAGTGTGTGAACGAGGTCGAGCGCGAGGCATAATGCCGGCAGCAGCACTCTCCAACAAAAAGCCCACTGGCAGTTCAAATCAGTCTGCCAGCGGGCTTTTCTGTGCGTTGGAAAATCTCGGCATTGCGTGGCGCTACACGCGCGTCGCATCCTTGGGGCTCATGGTCATGCTCTGGAAGCGGTTTTCCATGTACTCGTTATCGAAGTGCTCTCCGTAGAACTGTGCGACGGGAATGTCCGGCTCCGTGCCGTTAACGCGCTGGTACCAGTAGTCGAGCGACTGCAGCGTCATGACGCCGTCGACCAGCATGATAACGGTAAAGATGACGGTGGCCGAGTAGCGGCTCTTCCAGGGGATCTTGTTGATAAGCTTAAGCAGCCTCGGCAGCAGCAGCTTGATCCAGATGAGGCCGCCCAGGCCCCACAGGCAGGCGAAGCCCGTGCAGGTGCGTCCGCCCGTGAGGACCACGAGCGGATCGGGCAAACCGAACAGCGTTATGTGCGAGTAGCTCCACGAGACCACGCCAAACGCGGTCTGCATAAACCAGCCCACGAACACCTCAAAGCTGGCGCCGAGCAGGGCGCTCACCAGGAAAATGATGATGGGGTTCTTTTTGTAGAAGCGGTTAAGCACCATGGTCATGAGCACGGCGCCAAATCCGTAGATGGGGCTGAAGGGGCCAAACAGCATGCCGGCGCGGTTCTGGTAGACGCCTGGGTCGTCGACCGTCATGTGCCAGATGTCCTCGGCGATCAGGCCGAGTATGCAGCAGACAAAGAACACCCAGAACAGGTTGAAGTAGTTGAGCTTGATGTAGCCCTCGCCGGTTTCATCGCGGCCGAGCATGCCCTCGGCGGCGGCGTCGCGGTCGAGCATCTCCTGCAGGCGGCGCTGCAGTTCGCGCTCCTGACGCAGCGTGGGGTCGACGGTTGCCGAAAGTGCAACAAGGATGCCGAGCTGGATCGCGGGACGCAGCAGGAAGGGCCCGATGCCCTGGAGCATCACGTCGACCAAAAGCTCGACGACGGTGAATGCAATAAGGATGTAGGACAGGCGGGCGGCGTTGCGGCGCTGGTTTTTGATAAGGTCCAGGCCAAAGATGATTAGGATGACGGCACTTGCCGCAGAGAGCATGATGCCGGCGACGATAAGGCCGACTGCGACGAGCGTGTTGTCGCCGAGCTTTTCGGTGGCGTTGCCGTTAACAAGTGCCGTGATGACCTGCCACATAAAGGCAGCGACCGACGGGAGCGTGCTCACGCCGGAAAGGATGCACAGGACGGCGTACACCTTAATGATGAGGGGAATCTTCTTGACCTCTGTGGCGCTGGGGACGCTGGGGTCGAGTTCGTTTCGATCCATACAGAACCTTTCTCGCTTTGTTGTAGGTTATAAGGATACGCCGCCGACCTGCCAAAAGACAGGACGAACGTCCCAATTGCAACTTTGTAATCCCCAACGGTGGACGCGGCGGCCATCTGGGGGGCGCGGGCGCTTGCACTGGACAGACCGATAAAATGTTTGGCAACAAAACTGATTATTAGCTCGGTGGGCTTTTAAAAAGCGCTGTTCACGCGCGGGAGTGCTTGTCTTGCCGTGCGTATAATAGGGCGGGTAACGCCAAAAATACGAGGCTCTGAGGGGATACCATGTCTCAAGAAACCATCCGCGCGGCCGAGCGTGCCGCGGGACAGGTGAACACCATGTCGACGTATGATCCGGACTCCGACCAGCTGCATGAGGAATGTGGCATTTTCGGCGTATGGGCGCCCGATCGCGACGTGGCTCGACTGACGTACTTTGGCCTGCGTGCGCTGCAGCACCGTGGCCAGGAATCGGCTGGAATCGCCGTGGGTGACGGCGGCACGGTTATGGTCCGCAAAGATCTGGGCCTGCTCGACCGCGTGTTCTCCAACGCCGACCTGTCGACGCTCTCCGGCCAGCTGGCCGTGGGTCATGTGCGCTACGGCACTGCCGGCGCCAAGAGCTGGGAAGCCTCTCAGCCGCACCTCTCTACCATCAATAGCGTCATTATCGCGCTCGCGCACAACGGCACCCTCGTCAACACCGACGAGCTGCGCCGTCAGCTGATCGAGCTGGGCGTGCCGTTCCTCTCCAATTCGGATTCCGAGGTCGCGACCAAGCTTATCGGCTACTTTACCCAGCGTACGGGCCACCTGCGCGAGGGTATTCGCAAGACCATGGAGCTCGTGCGCGGCGGCTACGCCATGACGCTCATCAACGAGCAGGCGCTCTACGCATTCCGCGATCCGCATGGCATTCGCCCGCTTGTGCTGGGCAAGCTGGTGGACGAGGGCCTGGACCAGGCCGATGCCGCATCCGTTTCGCAGCTGCCGTCGCAGGACGGCGCCGCGACGGTTGACGCCACCACCCATGTCACCCGCGCCGGCGGCTGGGTCGTCGCCTCTGAGACCTGCGCGCTCGATATTGTGGGTGCCGAGTACGTCCGCGACGTCCGTCCCGGCGAGATCTTGCGCATCAGCTCCGAGGGCCTTGTGTCCGAGCAGGGCGTGCCTGCCGCCGAAGAGCCTGCTAACTGCATCTTTGAGCAGGTCTACTTCGCTCGCCCCGATTCCATCATGAACGGCAAGAGCGTCTACGCCTGCCGTTATGACATGGGTCGTCAGCTGGCACATGAGGAGCCCGTCGAGGCCGACCTGGTCATCGGCGTGCCCGACTCCGGCCTGCCGCCCGCGGAGGGCTATTCGCACGAGAGTGGCATTCCCTTTGGTGAGGGCCTTATCAAGAACCGCTACGTGGGTCGTACGTTTATCGAGCCTACGCAGGAGCTGCGTGCCATGGGCGTGCGTATGAAACTCAACCCGCTGCGTGACAACATCGAGGGCAAGCGCCTGGTCGTCATCGACGACTCGATTGTACGCGGCACCACCATGGTGCAGCTCGTCAAGATGCTGCGCAACGCCGGCGCCAAGGAGATTCATATCCGCATCAACTCGCCCGAGGTCATCTGGCCGTGCTTCTACGGTATCGATACCGACGTGCAGTCGCAGCTTATCAGCGCCAACAAGACGGTCGACGAGATTTGCGAGTATATCGGCGCCGATTCGCTGGCTTTTCTTTCGGTCGAGGGCCTGCTGAAGGTCATGCCCAAGGGCGGTTACTGCGATGCGTGCTTTACCGGCCGCTACCCCGTGGCGATTCCCGAGAGCTTTGGCCGCGACAAGTTTATGGAGGGCTTTAAGCCCCGCAACCTGGACAAGCCGCTGCACTTTGACGACGACGCCGTGATCGAGAAATACGACGACCGCAGCTGGGAAGAGGAGCACGGCGAGGCATAAAACCTGCCATATGGGGACAGGTTTATTTTGGTAGGTTTTACCTGCTGTTTTGTTGATATGACGGCGCATGCTGTTATGGCGCGCGCCGAAATGAACGCAACTATGAGCACCGTTTGGCGCCCGCGCGGCGCCACGGTAGTGGGAGAGGAAGGCTCAGATGAGCGACAGCAAGCATGTGACGTACGAGGACGCCGGCGTCGATACCGCCGAGGGCGGCCGCGCCGTCGACGCGATTAAGCAGATGGTCAAGGACACCAACCGCCCCGAGGTCATCGGCGGCATCGGCGGCTTTGGCGGCCTGTTCTCGGCTGCCGCGCTCAAGGATATGGAAGACCCGATCCTGATCAGCGGTACCGACGGCGTGGGCACCAAGCTCGTGCTCGCCCAGATCATGGACCGTCACGAGACGGTTGGCCAGGACCTGGTCGCTATGTGCGTCAACGATATTCTGGCTTCGGGCGCCGAGCCGCTGTTCTTCCTGGACTACGTTGCCATCGGTCACATCGAGGCCGAGCACATGGCAAAGATTATCAAGGGTGTGGCCGACGGCTGCAAGCTCGCGGGCTGCGCGCTCGTGGGCGGTGAGATGGCCGAGCACCCGGGCGTCATGGCTCCTGCCGACTACGACCTTGCCGGATTTACCGTGGGCGTCGTCGACCGTCCCAAGATGCTCGACCCCGCAAACGTCCGCCCGGGCGATGTGATCCTGGGCCTGCCTTCCACCGGCGTGCACTCCAACGGCTACTCGCTCGTGCGTAAGGTCATCGGCGTCGACGGCATCAAGCCGGGTACGCCCGAGGCCGCCGCTAAGGCCGAGGAGCTGAGCCGTCCGCTCGAGGAGCTCGGCGGTGCATCGCTTGCCGACGCCCTGCTGGCCCCCACGCGCATCTACGTCAAGCCGATTCTGGAGCTGCTGCGCGGCGGCGCCAACGTGCACGCCATCGCCCACATCACTGGCGGCGGTATTACCGAGAACCTCAACCGCGCGCTCGCCGACGACGTCGACGCCGTGGTCACCCGCAACGGCGCCGAGATGGGCTGGGACGTTCCGCCCGTCATCACCTACGTGTCGCGCCAGGCCGAGCTCGCGCCCGACGAGGCATGCAAGACCTTCAACATGGGCGTCGGCCTGTGCCTGATCGTCGCCCCCGAGGACGAGGCCGCGGTTACCGAGGCCCTGGTCGCGCTGGGCGAGAAGCCGTTCCGCGTGGGCGAGTGCGTCGAGGGTTCCGGTAAGGTCGTGTACTCCGATGAGCGCTAACGAGCAGATGGCTGCTAGTGAGGGCCTGGGCTTTGTGCCCTACACCCGTCCGACCGGCACCGATACGGTCGAGCCGCTCAAGATCGGTGTGCTCATCAGCGGTTCGGGTACCAACCTGCAGGCGCTGATCGATCTGATCGCCGCCGGTAAGCTCAACGCCTCGATTGAGCTTGTGGTGTCGAGCCGTCCTTCGGCTAAGGGTTTGCAGCGCGCTGAGCGCGCGGGCATCCAGACGCTCACGCTGTCCAAGGATGTCTATGCCGACCCTATTGCCGCCGACGAGATCATCGCGCACGAGCTGCTCGAGCGCGGCTGCGAGTACGTGGTGATGGCCGGCTATATGCGCATGGTGCACACACCGCTGCTGGCGGCGTTTCCCAACCGCGTGGTCAACTTGCATCCGGCGCTGCTGCCGAGCTTTACCGGTGCGCATGCGATTGACGATGCCTTTGCGCGCGGCGTCAAGGTAACTGGCGTGACCGTGCATTTTGCCAACGAGGTCTACGACAACGGTCCCATCATCGCCCAGCGTGCGCTGGCTGTCGAGGAGGGCTGGGATGTCGACGCGCTCGAGGAGCACATCCACGCGATTGAGCACGTGCTGTATCCCGAGGTCGTGCAAATGCTCGCCGACGGCCGCGTCCACGTGCTGGAGAGCGGCAAGGTCGCAATTGATGCGCCCCGCGTCTAGCGGCGCACAGTACAATTTAGTTGAGTGGTCAGGGTGGTCATTGGCGCCAAGGCGCGCGTGGCCACCTTTTGTTTTGGGTAGTCATCGGGGACGTTCCTGAATGACTAGGTGAGAGAGGTGAGCGCATGGCGGATAACGAAGCGCTGTTTACGCCTGAGCTGGTGTTTTTTGATTGGGAGTGTGCGACGCCGGGTGAGGTGTTTGCGCAACTCGAGAGTGAGCTTGCTCCGCGCGGCTACATTGCCGACGGTTGGCTCGACGCCGTTCGCACGCGCGAGGATGCCTATCCCACGGGTCTTGCCATGCCGGCGGCAAACATTGCCATTCCGCATACCGATCCGGGGTTTGTGGCCAAGCCCTATATCGCGGTGGTGAAGCCCTCCGCGCCCGTGACATTTAACGCTATGGCTGGCATGGGCGCTCCGGTGCCGGCGCAGATCGTCATCAATCTGGGCATCGCCGAGCCGGGCGGCCAGGTCGAGGCTCTGCAGGCGCTCATGAACATCTTTATGGACGCCGGTGCCGCAGCCGACGTGCTCGGCCAGACCACGCCGCAGGGCATGGTCGACGCCATCCGCCGCCACTTCTAAGGTGGGGCTAAGCCGGCACCTAGGGACGTTCCTTATGTGCCGGCACTTGGGGACTGTCCCTAACTGCCGGCAGAAAAGGAACGTCCCTAACTGCCGGCTGCCAGAGCTGTCCCCTTTGCACCAAAATGGTGCAGATTAACCTGTCCCCAATGCACCAAGCGTGCCGCGGGGGCTGCGTTGTGACACAATGGCGTTTGTTCGATTCGTTATGCGAAAGGCCAACTATGGCAAATAAGAAAAAGAACCCCGCACTCGAGCCGACGCCCGAGCAGCAGGCTCGCGCCGCCTCCAACTCTCGCAAGAAGCAGCGCAAGACCCGCGTGTCCAAGACCGTCAAGATCGTTCTGGTGGTCATCGGCGTGCTGGCGATGCTGCTTTCCGTCTCGGCGATGGCGTGCTCCGGCCTTATGTCGCAGGCCGAGGACACCTCGGGCTACAAGCTGACCGGCGGTGTTGCTGCTACTATCAACGGCACCAACCTCACCGAGGACACCGTGACCAAGCAGATCATGAGCATGCGCACGTCCTACGGCTACACCAAGGACAAGGACTGGGCGCAGTATCTGGTCGACAACGACCTCACGCCCAAGAAGTATCGCAAGCAACTCATCGACTCCTACACGCAGCAGATTCTGCTTCAACAGGCACAGAAGGAGAACGGCGTGACGGTGTCGGACGAGGAGGTCGAGAAGGCTTGGAAGGACGCGTGCAAGAGCGCGGGCGGTGCCAAGGCCTTTAAGAAGACCCTCAAGACCTACGGCTATACCGAGGATACCTACAAGGATTCGCTCAAGGAGAGTCTGGCGCAGCAGAAACTCAAGGATGCCGTCGCGCCCACGAGCAAACCCAAGGACAGCGAGATTGTCGATTACATCAACGAAAACCTGTCCAGCTACAACGACGCCCGTCGCTCGTCGAACATCCTGATCAAGGTTGATTCCGACGCTTCCGACGAGGACAAGGCTGCCGCCAAGGCCAAGGCGCAGGAGTGCCTGGACAAGATCAACTCCGGTGAGCTGAGCTTTGAGGACGCCGTTGAGCAGTACTCCGAGGACACCGGTTCCAAGGAGAAGAAGGGCGATGTGGGCTGGGATAAGCTCACCACCTTTGTCGACAGCTACCAGACGGCGCTCGAGGGGCTCAACAAGGGCGACGTGAGCGAAGTCATCGAGTCGACCTATGGCTACCACATCATCAAGTGCACCGACTACTTCCATGTCGATAATCAGGTTGATGACATCAACCAGGTGCCCAAGGCCATCAAGAAGTACGTCTCCAACGTGGTGAAGACGCAGGCGGCCAGTACCGCGTACAGTGAGTGGCTGGAGCAGTACAAGAAGGACGCCGACATTACCGTCAACCCCATGCCCAAGGACGTACCCTATAACGTGAGTCTGAAGGGCATCACCAAGAGTTCGACCGACGATTCGTCGACGACTGAGTAATCATGGGGCGGTGCTCGCGCGAGTGCCGCCCACGCTATTAGAGAGGATTTGCAGATGACCAACGAAGAGCTGCAGAAGGAAATGATCGCAGCCATGAAGGCTAAGGACAAGGTTCGCCTGTCCATCATTCGCCAGGTTAAGGCCGAGGTGAAGAATATCGAGGTCAACGAGCGCCGCGATGTGACCGAGGAAGACGTCAACAGCATGATCAAGCGTCTGATTAAGCAGACGAGCGAGACCTTGGAGATGTCCATCAAGGCCGGCACCGACCAGGAGCGTACCGACAACCTGACCGAGCAGGTCAAGATTCTGGAGAGCCTGCTGCCCGCACAGGTTTCGGGCGAGGAACTCGAGGCTCTGATCGAGCAGGTTATCGCCGAGCTGGGCGCCACGTCCAAGAAGCAGATGGGCCAGGTTATGGGTGCACTCGGCAAGGCCACCGGCGGCAACTTCGATAAGCCGGCAGCAGCAAAGATCGTTGGAGCCAAACTCGCGTAGGGACCGAGCGGCATATAGTTGATTTTGAGGGGGCGTGACCATTGCGGTCGCGCCCCTTTTTGATGGCAGCTGAAGGGCACTCATTGGGGACAGACTTAAATGAGTGCCCACTTCCCGGGTACTCATTTAAGTCTGTCCCCAATGAGTGCCCGAGTGCCCAATGAGTGGGTGGAAGATTGCGGGTTCTTTACGGGGATGTAGTGTGGGCTGCGGAAACGTGGTTCTTTCCGTACAATAGTTCAACTCGTGTAAACGCAGGGAAGGGACATCCATGGCAGACATGATCGAGATCAAGCATCTCAACAAGTACTTTGGCGACCTGCATGTGCTCAAAGATATCAATCTCACCGTCAAGCGCGGCGAGAAGCTCGTAATGATCGGGCCTTCCGGCTCGGGCAAGTCGACGCTCATCCGTTGCGTCGACTATCTGGAGGAGCCCACGTCGGGCGAGGTCATCATCGACGGTACGCCGCTTACCAAAAAGAATCACCTGGAGATGGCTCGCAAGTATAGTTCCATGGTGTTTCAGCAGTTCAACCTGTATCCCAACATGACGGTGCTCGGCAACCTGACGCTCGCGCCCATCAAGCTGCAAAAGAAGAGCAAGGAGGAGGCGACCGAGATCGCCATCGCCGCACTCAAGCGCGTCGGCATGGCGCATAAGGCCGGCGAGTATCCGCAGAATCTCTCGGGTGGTCAGCAGCAGCGCATCGCCATCGCCCGTGCCCTGTGCACCAAGCAGCCCATCATCCTGTTTGACGAGCCGACTTCGGCGCTCGACCCCGAGATGGTCCAGGAGGTTCTGGACGTTATGATTGAGCTCGCGCAGGAGGACATCACCATGATCTGCGTGACGCACGAGATGGGCTTTGCGCGCCAGGTGGCCGACCGCGTCATCTTTATGGAGGACGGCCGCATTCTGGAGGAGGGCACGCCCGAGCACTTCTTCGATAACCCCGAGAACCCGCGCTGCCGCGAGTTCCTGTCCAAGATTCTGCACTAGGCGCGGTGATGGACATGACGGATATGACGAGGGCGGCCGTGTCGCGCCGTCACTTTTTGCAGCTGGCGGGCGCCGGCATGCTTGCGCTGACGGGGACCGCGCTTACCGGTTGCGGCAACTCCACCAGCGGCGAGGGCTCCGACAAGGGGTCCAAGCTTGCGGCCATTAAGTCGCGTGGACATCTGAATGCCGGCGTCAAGAAGGACGTTCCCGGCTATGGCTATTACGACACCGCCAAGGGCCGCTTTGAGGGCATGGAAGTCGATTTGTGCTACCAGATCGCCGCTGCCGTCTTTGGCGTGAGCTACAAGGAGGCCCGCGCCCAGGAGCTTGTCGAGTTTACCGACGTAACGCCCAAGACGCGCGGCCCGCTGATCGATAACGGCCAACTCGACGTGGTCGCGGCGACCTACACCATCACCGACGAGCGCAAGAAGAGCTGGGATTTCTCGACGCCGTACCGCACCGACTACGTGGGACTCATGGTCAAGAAGCGTTCGGGCTTTACCTCGATTGAGGACTTGGACGGCAAGGTCATTGGCGTGAGCCAGGGTGCCACCACGCAGGGCCTGATCGAGCAGATGATCAAGGACAACGGCTTTAGCTGTAAGCCCGAGTTTAGGGCCTTTAGCGGCTATCCCATCATCAAGAGTTCCCTCGACGCCGGCAATATCGACGTCTTTGCCATGGACCGCTCCACGCTGGCCGGCTACATGAACGAGACCGTTGAGCTGCTGCAGCCCGAGGTCAAGTTTGGCGAGCAGGGCTACGGCGTGGCGACCAAGAAGGGCTGCGACCTTTCGGCCGTGGTCGATCAGGTGATTTGCGATCGCCTGGCCGACGGCTGGCTCGACCAAGAGGTCAAGACCTGGGGTCTTGTATAGGCGCATCGTCCAAGGAAGGAATCAAATGCTCGAAGGATTATTTGACGCCGACCGTTGGTCGACGACATTTCAAAACATGGGGCCCTTCTGGGAGGGCTTTGGCGTGACGCTGCAGGTGGTCGTTGCCGGTCTGCTGCTGTCGCTGGTGCTGGGCACGCTGCTGGGCGTGTTCTCCACCACCCGTTCGCGCGTGCTGCGCGCCATAAGCCGCGTGTACGTGGAGTTTTACCAGAACACCCCGTTGCCCGTGCAGGTGCTCTTTATGTACATGGCCGGTCCGCAGTTTTTGCAAGCCATAACCGGTGCCGACCAGCCGGTGCGCATCGCGCCGTTCGTGCTGGGCTTCTTGGGCGTGGGCCTGTATCACGCGGCCTACATTTCGGAGGTCATCCGCACTGGTATCGAGGCGGTTCCGCGCGGTCAGATGGAGGCGGCCCAGAGCCAGGGCTTCACCCGTGCCCAGGCGTACTGGTATATCGTGCTGCCCCAGACGTTCAAGATCATTCTGCCGCCGCTGTGTAACCAGGCGCTCAACCTGGTCAAGAACACGTCGGTGCTGGCGCTTGTGGCCGGCGGCGACCTTATGTACCGTTCCGACAACTTTGTGAGCCTGTACGGTTACCTGCAGGGATACATCGTCTGCTGCCTAATGTACTTCATCATCTGCTTTCCGCTCGCCATGCTGGTGCAGTGGCTCGAGCGTCGCTCCAAGGAGCGTCCGCACGGCGTGAGCCTGGCCGAGCTGGGGCTCGACAACGTAGAGGAGGCCTAGCGCATGGAAATCTTCAACGCGACCAACCTGCTCTACATTTGGGGCGGCTTTGTTAAGACCATCGAGATCTCGGCGCTGTCGATCTTTTTCTCGCTCATCTTTGGCACGGTGCTGGCGCTCGTTAAAAGCTATGCGCCCCGCCCGTTCCGTATTTTGGTGAGCGCCTATATCGAGCTGTTCCGCTGCACGCCGAACCTGCTGTGGATCCTGTTTATCTACTTTACGGTGCAGGGCTTGGACATTGTGATCTCGACCATCGCCTTTACGCTGTTTACCAGCGCCGTTATGGCCGAGATTGTGCGCGGCGGCCTCAACTCGATTCCGCGCGGCCAGTTTGAGGCGGCGCAGAGCCAGGGTTTTGGCTTCTTTGCCACCATGCGCTACATCATTCTGCCGCAGACGTTTAAGACGATCATCCCGGCGCTGTTTAGCCAGTGCACGACCGTCATCAAGGACAGCTCGTATCTTTCGGGCATTAACGTGGCCGAGCTCATGTACACGGCAAATGTCGTGATGGCCCACGCGATCGATCTGTCGCAGGTGCTTATGCTCTACGGCCTGGTGTTTGCGATGTACTTTGTGCTCAACTTTGGTATCTCGCTGCTGGTGAGGGCATATCAACGCCGCATCGTGGCCGCATAGTCCTGCTTCCCCAAGCACGGCACCTTGCCCCTCAATCGTCGCTTGCGTACATTTAGTACGCGGCGCTCCTCTTTCGGGGCAATCTGCCGCACTTGGGAAACCAGGACGGTCGTAAGTGACAAAATGGGAATCAGGAATTGCCTTTTCTCATTTGTTAGAAAGGAATCGCGATGAGCGATCTGGAGAACAAGAAGAATCCTGTGGTCATTACCATCGCGCGCGACTTTGGCGCCGAGGGCCACGAGATTGGCCGCATGCTTGCCGACGAGTTGGGGATTCCGCTGTACGATAACGAGCTGCTGGTACGTGCGTCGCTGCGCGCGGGCGAGTCGCTCGACAAGATGGCCGCCTACGACGAGCGTCTGGCCGTGGAGAACATGGCGTTCCTGCCCGACCGCTACGACGCGCGTTCGTACTCGGACAAGTTGTTCCAGAAGATGAGCCAGGTGATTTTGGACCTGGGCGAGACCGAGAGCTGCATTATCGAAGGCCGCCTGTCCGATTACCTGCTGCGTAACAACCCCAACCACATTGCCGTGTTGGTGACCGCTCCTTTTGAGGACCGCGTCGAGATTGTGCGCAAGAAGCGTGGCCTTAATAAAAAGAAGGGCGCCAAGCTGGTCAAGCAGCAGCAGAAGGCGCGCGAGGCGTTCTATAAGCGCTACAGTGCCGGAAAGTGGAAGATGACGAGCGGCAAGGATATCGTCGTCAACCGCGCCAAGCTGGGCCGCGAAGGCTGCAAAGACGTCATAGCCGCTGCCTACCGCTACAAAGTGGCTCAACTCGAAGGCTAACCGACCAAAAACCACCACAAAGGGTACAGGCACCTTTGTGGTGGTTTTTGTTTTAGGCCGAGGGGAAGGCCTTGGCGGCAGTGCCTATCCTCGGCTTTTGCATAGTCTCGATCTGTAACACCAAGCCAGCGAAAATGGCTCTAACTGTTACAGATTGAGATGAACCGTTCGGCCGTCAGCCCAACGTCTTGATCTGTAACACCAGGCGGCATATTTGGTCTCTAACTGTTACAGATTGAGATGCAGCGTGGCCGGCCGGCACAATATCTCAATCTGTAACAACTGCAGGGCTCAACGGACTCCAGCTGTTACAGATTGAGACAAAACGACCGGGCAAGTCCCAAACCACCACAAAGGTGCCTGCCCCATCGTGGTGGTTTGGGCGGCCGGCATAAAAAAGTCCCCGCCGGGCGTGTGCTCGACGGGGACTTTGCCGTTTGATGGCGAGCGCTGTAGGTGATTACTCGCCCAGCAGGCTCTTGGTGATGGAAGCGGCGGCCTTCTTGCCGGCGCCCATCGCCAGAATGACCGTAGCGGCACCGGTGACGATGTCGCCGCCGGCCCAGATGCGGGGATCGGTGGTCTGGCCGGTCTCCTCGTCGGCAACGATGTAGCCCCACTTGTTGAGCTCCATCTTGCCGCCGATCTTGGCAGCGAAGGGGTTGGCGTTGGTGCCGATAGCCGAGATCGCGACGTCGCAGGGGATCTCCTCGATGGCGCCCTCGATGGGCACCGGGCGACGGCGGCCGGACTCGTCGGGCTCGCCGAGCTCCATCTTCTGGACCTTGACGGCGCACACGGAGCCGTCCTCGCCAGCGACAAACTCGAGCGGGGAGACGAGCGGCAGAACCTCGACGCCCTCGGCCTTAGCATGGTGCAGCTCGGCGCGACGGCAGGGCATCTCGTCCTCGGTACGACGGTAGGCGATGATGGCGTGCTCGGCGCCCAGGCGCTTGGCGGTACGGACGGCGTCCATGGCCACGTTGCCGCCGCCAAAGACAACGACGTTCTTGCCGTGCTTGGTGGGGGTGTCGTACTCGGGGAACTTGTTGGCCTTCATCAGGTTCACGCGGGTGAGGTACTCGTTCGCGAAGAAGACGTTGGGCAGGTTCTCGCCGGGGACGTTGAGGAACTTGGGCAGGCCAGCGCCGGTCGCCACGTAGATAGCGTCGAAGCCCTGCTCGAACAGCTCCTCGGCCGTGGCCATGTTGCCCACGACGGAGTTGTACTCAAACTTGACGCCCATGTCCTCCAGGCCGTCAATCTCGCGCTTGACGACTGCCTTGGGCAGGCGGAACTCGGGAATGCCGTAGACCAGCACGCCGCCGCCGGTGAAGAAGGCCTCGAAGACGGTGACGTCAAAGCCGTTACGGGCGAGCTCGCCGGCGCAGGTGATGCCGGACGGGCCGGAGCCGACGACAGCGACCTTCTTGCCGTTCTTGGGGGCCATCTTGGGCGTGGAGGCGAGCTCGGGGCGGTCACCCAGGAAGCGCTCGAGCTGGCCGATGGCCACGGGCTCGGACTTCTTGCCACGGATGCACTTGCCCTCGCACTGGTTCTCCTGCGGGCAGACGCGGCCGCAGATGGCGGGAAGCATGGAGTCCTCGCGAATGGTATCGAGAGCGCCGCCGAAGTCCTTCGCGCGGATCTGCTCGATAAAGCGGGGAATGTTGATGTTGACGGGGCAGCCCTCAACACAGAACGGCTTCTTGCAGTTGAGGCAGCGCTCGGCCTCGGCCAGCGCCATCTCTTCGGTGAAGCCCTTGTCGACGGGGCGGAAGTCGCAGGCGCGCTCGGCAGCAGGCTCCTCGTTATCGGGGGTGCGGGGCGACTTCATATCGGCAACGAAACGACCGTTAACTAGTGGCATGCGCAGCTCTTTTCCTCATAGGCATTGAGGGACTCGCCCTCTTCGGAACGGTAAGCGGCCTGGCGGGCGCGAAGGTCATCCCAGTCGACCAGGGTGGCATCGAAGTCGGGGCCGTCGACGCAAGCGAACTTGGTCACGCCGCCCACCTCGACGCGGCAGCAGCCGCACATGCCGGTGCCGTCAACCATGATGGGGTTGAGGGACGCGGTGATGGGGGTGTCGTACTTCTGGGCGGTGAGGGTCGAGAACTTCATCATCGGAACGGGGCCGACGCAGAAGACCTGGCTCACGGCCTTGTCCTGCAGCAGGCGCTCCAGCGGAGCGGTGACAACGCCCTGCTCGCCGTAGGAACCGTCATCGGTGGTGATGTGGATGTGGTCCTCGTCGAGGAGCTCGCGGAACTGGCCCTCCATGAGCAGGAGGTCCTTGGTGCGGGCGCCCATGATGGCGTGCACCTCGTGGCCGGTCTCGACCAGGTGCTTGGCGACCGGGAAGGCAATTGCCAGGCCGACGCCGCCGCCAATGACGGCGCAGGGGCCCTCGGCCATCTCGGTGGGAACGCCCAGCGGGCCCACGACGTCGCGCAGTGACTCGCCGGCCTCATAGGTGGAAAGCATCTCGGTGGTCTTGCCGATCACCATGAAGATGAACTCGACCCAGCCCTCGTCACCGTTCCAGCCAGCCAGGGTAAACGGGACGCGCTCGCCCGTCTCGTTGGCGCGAACCATGAGGAACTGTCCAGCGTGCGCATGCTTGGCGATTGCAGGCGCCTCGATGCGGAACTTGAACACCTTCTCCGAGAACTGCGTCTTCTCCAGGATCTTATACATAGAACCCCTCTCTTGTTAGGGCGGCCGAACCGTGCCTCCACGGAAATGGACGGCAGCCCGAGTAAAACCGTACGCGCACAGGCGTTGTGCAGACATACGGTGCAAATTATACCCTCATGGACATGCTGTTTACGTGTGTCTTCGGCGGTTGGGAAAAGGGTTTATCCCGACCTACCAAAAAGGGACAGGTTTATTTTGGTCGGTTTTATCAGGCAAAACGACAAAGGGGGCCGGCCTCGCGCTTTGGTGAGGCCGGCCCCCTTTGGAGCGTTATGCATGTATGGTGGCAGCGTGTTTATTGCGATGCGGCCACCGCGGCGTTTCCGCAGATAAAACCTGCCAAAATTAACATCCCTAAATGGTAGGTTTTAGTGTTTGCCGTTGGCAGAAGCGGCGCCGTTTACGTGATCGCGGGCGTAGATTACGCCGTGGACGATGGCCAAACCGGCGGCATCTGCGGCGCGGGCGCAGGTGTCCTGGAAGTCATCGGCCTCGCGGGCGCGCAGCTGTTTGAGCACATAGTCTGCCACGGCCATCTTGCCGGGAGGGTTGCCGATGCCGGTGCGGA
The DNA here is from genome assembly GCA_019414055.1 of Collinsella sp. Lineage (GTDB taxonomy): Bacteria > Actinomycetota > Coriobacteriia > Coriobacteriales > Coriobacteriaceae > Collinsella. The sequence continues at coordinate 218,437 of DXMV01000014.1, read as the reverse complement.
TACGGCTAAAGTCGCGGCTGCCCATCTTGTCGATGATGGAGCGCAGGCCGTTGTGGCCGGCGTGGCCACCGCCCACCTTGACGCGCACGTCACCGGCGGGGATGTCGAGCTCGTCGTGAATCACGAGTAGCTCCTCGGCCTTGATCTTGTACTCGCGGCAGAGCTTGGAGATGGGGCCACCCGAGGTATTCATATACGACTGCGGCTTGACCAGCACGATCTGGCGCTTGCCTCCCTCTTCCTCGGGATCGTTGATGTTGATGAGTGCGACCTCGGCGCCGGCCTGGTTTTTCCAGTACGTGACACCGGCCTGACGGGCCAGCTCGTCGATTGCCTTAAAGCCAGCGTTGTGGCGGGTTTCGGCATATTCCTCGCCAGGGTTGCCAAGTCCGGCAACCATGCGAATCTTAAGCGGCTGTGCAGCTGCCATATTTATCCTTCCGTTAAACAAATAGTTCAATCAACGACAAAGGCTACCACGCCCGCCGAAGGCGAGGAAAGGGTACGGCAAAGTCATTTCAGAAAACAGCTGCCCCGAGACAGCAGGAAGCCCGGTAGGCCGGGAGGGGTTATCTAAGCCGACATCCCGCAGCCGCGAAGCGGCGAGGACGTCGGCGTGATAACCCCGCAGGCCTACCGGGCTTCCGGTGAGATGCGAGGGTCAAGCGACTACAGCGCGAAGTCGCCGCCGACGAGCGTGGAGACGGGCTCCTCGTGGTAAACGGCGGAGATGGCCTGAGCGAACTCCTCGGCGACCGAGATGGTCTTGATCTTGCCGCCGACCTCGACGGGAATGGCGTCGGTGACGACGCACTCGACGATGGGGGCGTCGTTCAGGCGCTCGATGGCCGGACCGGAGAAGATGCCGTGGGTGGCGCAGACGTAGATGTCGCCAGCGCCCATAGCCTTGAGCTCCTTGACGTTGGCGCACAGGGTGCCAGCGGTGTCGATCATGTCGTCATTGATGACGCAGGTCTTGCCCTTGATGTCACCGATGATGCCCATGACCTCGGCGGCGTTGTGGCGCGGACGGCCCTTGTGGGCGATGGCCAGGTCGCAGCCGAGCATGTCGGACAGCTTCTTGGCGGCCTTGGCACGACCCACGTCGGGGGAGACGACAACCAGGTTGTCGGTGTCGAAGTTCATGGCGTTGTAGTACTGGCCAAACAGCGGCAGTGCGGATAGGTGGTTGACCGGGATATCAAAGAAGCCCTGGATCTGACCCTGGTGCAGGTCGAGGGTGATGATGCGGTCGACGCCGGCGCGCTCGAGCAGGTTGGCGACGAGGCGGGCGGTGATGGGCTCGCGCGGGCCGGCCTTGCGGTCCTGGCGGGCATAGCCGTAGTGGGTGATAACGGCGGTGATGGAGCGGGCGGATGCACGCTTGGCAGCGTCGGTGGCGATGAGCAGCTCCATGAGCATGTCGTTGACGTTGCCGCCGGCCACGGACTGAATCAGGAAGACGTCGGCGCCGCGGACAGTCTCGTCGTAGCGGGCGTAAATCTCACCATTGGCGAACTGCTTTAGCGTAAGGCCCGAAAGCTCGACCCCAAGGTACTCAGCGATCTTCTGAGCGAGGGGACGGTTGGAGGAACCGGAATACACGCGGATGGACTTGCGCATATTCTCCGACTTCTCGGGATCATTAATCGGCATTACCCTTCTCCTTTATATCGAATGCCATATAGATGCCTTGTTGCATTGTAACCGCGCGGCGGGGTTTATCGGGTCCTGATAACGTCTTTACCGTCAACGGACACGAACCGACCACTCATCCGGTCGCGCAGGTCACGATAGAAAAAAGGAGCCGTCCCCATGGAACAGCTCCTTTTGTGCTTGATAAAACGTTATACCTCGTCGTCCTCGTGCAGACGGCGGCGATAATCGGCGGCCCAGCCCTCAATATTTACCTGGCGGGCGCGGCCCAGACCGAGTGCGTCGGCCGGGACCGGCTCGGTGATGACGGAGCCGGCGGCCACGAGTGCACCGTCGCCAATCTGGGCGGGCGCGACCATCATGGTGTCGGAACCGATGAAGGCATCCTTGCCGATGACGGTCTTGTGCTTGTGGACGCCGTCGTAGTTGCAGGTGATGGAGCCCGCGCCCACGTTGACGCCGGAGCCCATGGTGGTGTCGCCGATGTAGGACAGGTGCGGAACTTTGGAGCCCTCGCCGATCGTGGACTTCTTGATCTCCACGTGCGTGCCGGCCTTGGATCCGTCGAGCATGTGGGTGCCCGGGCGCAGGTAGGCGCGCGGGCCGCAGTCGACGCCGTTCTCGATGACGGCCTCGATGGCGATGGTTTCATCGATGATGCATCCGCTGCCGACGGTGGTGTCGGTGAGGCGGCTGTTGGGGCCGAGCTGGCACTCCTCGCCCACGGTGACGTGGCCGATCAGGTGCGTCTGCGGCCACACGACGGTGTCGCGGCCGATGGTGGCGTCGGGGCCGATCCAAGCCTGCGTGGGGTCGATGAACGTGACGCCCTCGGCCATCCAGTGCTCGTTGATGCGGTCGCGCGCGATGGCGGTGAGCTGTGCGAGCTGGATGCGGCTGTTGACGCCCAGACCGTCGCGGTAGTCGTCGCAGTGGAAGATGGAGACTGCCTGGCCGTGACCCTTGAGGATTTCGAGCATGTCGGGCAGGTAGTACTCGGACTGCGCGTTGTCGTTGCCGATCTCGTTAATGTGGGCGGCGAGCTGCGCGCCGTCGAAGGCGTAGCAGCCGGCGTTGCACTCGAGTAGCTCGGCGGCCTGCTCGGGCGTGCAGTCCTTCTGCTCGATGATGCGCTCGATCTGACCATCGGCGCCCAGTTTGATGCGGCCGTAGCCAAAAGGATCGGGCGGGGTCATGGTCATGACGGTGCAGGCGAGCTCGCCGGTGGCGACGGTCTGTGCGAACTTGGCGACGGTGTCGGCGGTGATGAGCGGCAGGTCGCCGTTGAGCACGACGACGGGGCCTTGCGTGATGCCGCAGGCCTCGAGCGCGACCTTGACGGCGTGGCCGGTGCCCAGGCGCTCGGTCTGCTCGACGCACTCGACCTTGGTGGCGCTGTTGGCGTAGGCGCCATCGATGAGGGCACGCATCTCGTCGGCGTGGCTGCCGATGACGACCACGACGCGGCTGCAGCCGGCCTTGATGGTGGCGTCGACGATCCACTGAACCATGGGCTTGCCCAGGATCTTGTGCGAAACCTTGCAGTGGTTCGACTTCATGCGGGTGCCCTCGCCGGCAGCGAGGATAATTGCGGTTGCGTCCATGTGATCTCCTGTTACGTTATAGAGACGTGTGTTTGGAAACGATACACGGCGCAATATGATACCGCAGGCATATGATGAGCGCGTAACGATTGGTTTGCGGCGGTTGAGGCTTGCGCCGCCGTCGTGGCGTTTGCGCTGGTTGTGCATGGCGGCGGCGCTGCGGCGTTGGCGTTTTGCGCAAGGGGATGGGAGGTGCCCGTGGATATCATGCGGGAGGAATCGGGCAACGAACCCGTCGCGGCATTTTCGATGTCGCATCCGGCGGTGCCGGCACTCTACATGGTGCTGACGTTGGGGCTCACCATGTTCTCGATGCAACCGGTGCTGATTGCGCTGTCGCTCGCGGGCGGGCTGGCGTACGGGCTTGCGACGCGCGGCGCCGCGCGTACGTTGGGGGCGCTTCGCTGGCAGCTGCCGGTGATTTTGATCATTGCACTGGTCAACCCGCTGTTTAGTGCATCGGGCTCGACGGAGCTGTTTCGTATTGGCATGCGTGCGGTGTATCTAGAGAGCATGGTTTACGGCCTGTGCATGGGTGGGCTGTTTGTGGCGAGCGTGCTGTGGTTTGAGGCCGCGGCGTCGATGCTTAGCTACGACAAGGTGCTTGCGCTTTTGGGCAACGCCGCGCCGGTGATCGCGCTCATGATCTCGATGTGCATGCGGCTTATCCCACAGTTTTTGCGTCGCGGCCGCACGGTGCTGGCGGTGCAGGACGCGATTGATGTGCCGGGACGCGCGCCGGCTGACCCCGTGCGCTCACGCCTGCGGGCGTCGAGCGTGTTGATGGGCTGGGGCATGGAAGATTCGCTTGAGCGCGCGGATGCCATGCGCTCGCGCGGGTGGGGTGCTGCGTCGCGCCGTACGACGTATGCGCGGTATCGGCTGGCGCGCGGCGATGCTGCCGCGCTGGTTGGACTTGCGGTGTTTGGTGCCGCCGCGGTGGCGGTGGCATGGACCGCGACGACGCAGTATTCGTTTTATCCGCAGCTCTCGGTGCCGGCGCCGTGGCTGGGCTATGTCGTGTACGCTGCATGGATGGTGCTGCCCTGCGTGTTGCATGTGATCGATGAGAAGAGGTTTGGCTGATGGCTCGGTTGGATAGGGGCCCGGTGTCGGGTGCGGCGTGCGGCCCGGATATGCCGGCGATTGAGGTGCGGAGCCTGAGCTTTGCCTACCCCGGGGCTGATGCTGCGGTGCTCGAGGGGCTCGACTGGTCTGTTCCCCAAGGTGCATTTGCGCTGCTGGTTGGCGGTACCGGATCGGGTAAGTCGACGCTGCTGTCGCTGCTCAAGCCCGAGATCGCTCCGGCGGGCGAGCGCACTGGTGATGCGCGCGTGCTGGGCGAGAACGTTGCCGGCATGGACGTGCTCGCGTCTGCGGAGCGCGTGGGCTACGTGTTCCAGGATCCCGAGAACCAGATTGTGTGCGAGACCGTGTGGCACGAGATGGCGTTTGGCCTAGAAAATCTGGGTGTGTCGCGCGACGAGATGCGCCGCCGTGTTGCCGAGACCAGTTATTTCTTTGGTCTGGAGGACTGGCTGCATCGCGATGCCGATACGCTTTCGGGTGGCCGCAAGCAGCTGCTGTCGCTTGCCGCCGTCCTGGCGCTGCGTCCGCGTGTGCTGCTACTCGACGAGCCCACGTCTCAGCTCGATCCCGTTGCCGAGAAGAATTTTCTGCACGCGCTGTTTCGCGTGAACCGTGAGCTGGGCTGCACAGTTGTTGTGGCTACGCATCAACCGCGGCCGATGCTCGAGTATGCGACGTGTACGTACCGGATTGAGGGCGGTCGGGTGCGCGAGGTGGCGGATGTGGCTTCTTTGGGGCGTCGAGAACCGCTGTTTTCCGATGACATGTTGGGGTGGGGTGCCATCCGATGTGCAAAAAACGGAGTATTCAGCAGGCGTGAGGACAATTTGGGCTCTCTGGAGCCGCCCGGGGACGTATCGAGCGCGAAAAAAAGTTCGGAACTGGACAAATCGTCCGAATTTGTGGCGCAAACGTCGCTCGAGAACGGCTCGGAGGCCTTCCCGCGCACGGATGGAAGCAGAATACTCCAAAAAATGCACGGCGGGTCGGCTACCACCCTGTCGGAAGGCTGGTTTCGCTACGATCGCGTTGGCGGTTGGGTGCTGCGCGGGCTCGACGTGGCGTTTTCGGCCGGTGCGGTGCATGCGATCGTGGGCGGCAACGGATGCGGTAAGTCGACGATGCTTTCGGTGCTGGCCAAGACTGCTAAGCTGCAGCGTGGCCGCATGGTGCGTGGGACGGCTTCGGCGGCGCTGCTGCCACAGAATCCCAAGGCATTGCTGGTCGCCGAAACGGTGCGCGACGAGCTGATGGAATGGGCTTCGGCCTGCGGATACGACGAGGCCGCAGCACAGGAGCAGACAGCGCGCCTGGGCCTGGCGGGCTTGGAGGCGCGTCACCCGTACGATCTTTCGGGCGGTCAGCGCCAGCTGCTTGCGTTGGCAAAGCTGCTGTTGATTGGTCCGGAGCTGCTACTGCTTGATGAGCCCACCAAGGGTTTGGACTTGGCCAGCCGCCGCATCATCGCTCGCGCCCTGCGTGACCATGCAAATGCCGGCGGTACCGTCATCATGGCCACGCACGACTTAGACTTTGCCGAGCAGGTGTCCGACGACGTCGCCATGATGTTCGACGGCGAGATCGCCTGCATGGAGCCTCCGGCGGATTTCTTTGCCGACAACGTGTTTTACAGGGCGTGATGGGATGACGGATCATCGCGCATCGCGCCTACTCACAAAAATGGAGATTCCGCTGTTGTTGGCGGTGCCGGCAGTGATGACTGCGGCGTTGTTGGCGGGCATTGAGCAGGCGGCGCTTGCCATGCTGGTTGTAGTGGCGCTCGTGCTCGCACTGTTCTTTGCGGGCTATGAGACATCACGTCCAGGCCTGCGCCAGATCATGCCCACGCTAGTGCTGGCGGCGCTGGCCGCGGCGGGACGCATCCTGTTTGGGCCCATTCCCGATTTTAAGCCCGTGAGCGCTATCGCCATTATCGCGGGTGCGACACTTGGCCGTCGCAATGGTTTTATGGTCGGCGCGTTGGCAGCGCTGACCAGCAATTTCTTTTTTGGGCAGGGCATGTGGACGCCGTGGCAGATGTATGCCTGGGGTCTGGTGGGCTATATCGGTGGCGCGCTGGCGCATGCGGGCGCGTTTGACCGCGCCGATGGAACCGTGCGAATGCCGGCGCTGTTGGCGTATGGCTTTGCCTCGGGCTTGCTGTATGGTGTCGTAATCAACGCGTATGACATCATCGGTTTTGTGCAGCCGCTCACCTGGGCAGGCGCCATAGCGCGTCTTGCCACCGCCGTACCGTTCGATATCACGCACGGACTCGCGACCTGCGTGTTTTTGGCCGCTCTGTACAAGCCCTGGTGTCGCCGCATCAACCGCGTCGTCGTGAAGTACGGGCTGTAGTGGTGGTTGCGCCGAGGCAAGAACCAATACTGTCTTGGTGTTATATCAAAACTATGCCGGTTTACGGGGCTAGATTGGCACAGACAGACCATACCGGCTTTTTTCGAAATGGAGTAAGCCGTTTGCCTGCGGTTTTATTATTTCGGAATTGCGTATGGTTGGGGGTTTGCGATTTAGCCCCGTAAACCGGCATAGTTTTGAAATGGCCGGTTGATATGACGGGCATCGTGGCCCTCAAGAGCCAAGCTGATCCGTTATCTTCCGTCCCCAGACGTCCTCGGGGAGTCAACTGAACCCGCCCGCTACGAAATCGGCCCATCTACTACGTTTAGCCTGATACCCCCGACCATGACCGCGTTTTATGAAAAACCGCAGGCTTTCTACCTGCGGTTTTCTTTTTGCGTTGTTCGCCGTGGTTGAGGGTAGTGGCTTAAACGTAGTAGATGGGCCGATTTCGTAGCGGGCGGGCCGCGTGGATGCCCCCGCGAGGTGAAGATGACCCCTTTTTCTCCGTCCCCAGGGGATCAGTTGGGCTAGAGCTCCAGGGTGAGGGTGACGGGGCAGTGGTCGCTGCCAAAGATGTCGCCGCGGATGCCGGTGTCGCGTACGTTGCCGGCGATTGCGTCGCTTACCAGGAAGTAGTCGATGCGCCAGCCTGCGTTGTTCTTGCGGGCATTAAAGCGGTAGCTCCACCAGCTGTAGACGCCCTCGACGTCCGGATTGGCCGCGCGCCAGGTGTCGGTAAAACCGGCGTTGAGCAGCTCGGTAAACTTGCCGCGCTCCTCGTCCGAAAAGCCCGCGTTGCCGCGGTTGGACTTGGGATTCTTAAGGTCGATTTCCTCGTGCGCCACGTTAAAGTCGCCGCAGGTCACCACGGGTTTGCCGGTTTCGCGCTCAAGCGCGCTCAAAAAGCCGCGGTAGGCATCGTCCCAGGCCATGCGTACATCGATGCGCGCGAGCTCGTTTTGGGCGTTGGGCGTATAGACGTCCACGAACCAGAACTTGTCGAACTCGAGCGCGCAGACGCGGCCCTCGGTTGCGGCTTGGGCGACGAGCTCGGCAGCCTCACCCTCGCCGGCGTAGGGCAGCAGGGCATCGGCGCGCAGTACGCGCAGCGGTTCCTGACGGCTAAAGACCGCGGTGCCCGAGTAGCCCTTGCGCTCGGCGTAGCTCCAGGTTTGGTGATAGCCGGGCAGATCGACCTGTACCTGGCCCTCCTGTAGCTTGGTTTCCTGCAGTGCCAGGATATCGACATTGAGCTCCTGCGCGATCTGAATAAAGCTCGGGTCTTTTTTGAGCACGGCGCGTAGGCCGTTGACATTCCACGAGGCGAAAGTGTAAGTCTGAGGCATGGTGTCCTTTCGACGGGGTTGGCAGGCTTAAGATTAACGCAACAAGAGCGGGGCGGAGTCCGCGAGTGATAGTGCGAACGCCGCCGTCCCGGAGACACGGACGGAGGACAAACATGGCGCAGGCAATATCAGACCCCAAACAGGCCTCCGCCGCGCTGGCGGAGCTGTTCGGCACCCACAAGCGCGTGGTCTTCTTTGGCGGCGCGGGCGTATCCACGGCAAGCGGCATTCCCGATTTCCGCAGCGTGGACGGTCTGTATCACCAACGGTTTTCCTATCCGCCCGAGACTATGCTCTCGCATAGCTTTTACGAGACGCATCCGGCGGAGTTTTTCGACTTCTACCGGACCAAGATGATCGCCCTTAACGCCAAGCCCAACCACTGCCACGCCAAGCTGGCGGAGTTGGAGCGCGCCGGCAAGCTCGACGCCGTGGTGACGCAAAATATCGACGGCCTGCATCAGGCGGCTGGTTCACGGCGCGTGTTTGAGCTGCATGGCTCGGTACACCGCAATATCTGCCAGACGTGCGGCGCGGTCTACAGTGCCGAATGGATTTGCGCGCGCGAGCACGAGGATACCGCGGGCGTGCCCGTGTGTCCTGCGTGCGGCGGTCGCATCAAGCCCGATGTGGTCCTCTACGAAGAGCCGCTCGACGAGCACGTGTTGACCGGTGCCGTTGCTGCCATCGCCGCGGCCGATGCCCTCATTGTGGGCGGAACCTCGCTCGTGGTGTATCCGGCGGCAGGCCTTACGCGATACTTTACCGGCGATACGCTGGCCATATGCAACCTTGCTCCCACCGATCAGGATGCAAATGCCGACCTGCTGATTTCTTGCGACATCGCGGCCGCGTTTGCGTTCTAGCCCGCGCGCGCGGATACAATAGAAAGACTGATTGCAAAGCGACCCCGCCGCCAGCTCCCCAAGCTCGGCGGCGTGGGCATTTTAGGAGGATGTTCATGGCGAACGACAGCAAGACATGGCGGTGCGGAAAGTACGAGCTCAGCTTTGACCGTCCGCGCATCATGGGCGTCCTCAACGTGACGCCCGATTCGTTTAGCGACGGCGGGGAGCACTTCGACCCGGATACCGCCATCGAGTACGGCCTGGCGATGCTTGACGCCGGCGCCGACATCATCGACGTGGGCGGTGAGTCCACGCGCCCTGGCTTTACCCCGGTTAATCCCGACGAGGAGGCTCGCCGCGTGCTGCCCGTGGTGCGCGCGCTGGCCAAGGAGGGCGCCATCGTCTCGATCGACACGCGTCATGTGGCGGTTGCCAAGGCGGCCGTGCGCTGCGGCGCCTCGATCGTCAACGACGTGACCGGCTTCACCGATCCCAAGATGGTTGAGTTCGTTAAGACGAGCACCTGCGGCGTCATCGTGATGCATGCCGGCGAGGTCGCCGCGCCCACCCGCACGCACGCAACGGTGCAGCTCGATACCTCGGCAGCGGCGTTTGTTGCCGAGAAGGCGCGCGAGGCGGCTGCCGAGGCCGCGCGTGAGGCCGAGAAGCCGGCTCGCCGCCGTCGCGGCAAGTTGCTGGGTGAGCCCAAGGTTGAGGCCAAGCTTCCGGGCGGCGTGGTGCAGCCCTCGTTGCCGTTTGGCGAACCGGAGCCCGCACCCGAGCCCACGGACGAGCAGAAGCAGGAGATACCGGCTGCCGAAGAGGCCGCCCCTGTCGCCGAGGCCGCCGCGACCCCTGAGCCCGCGCCGGAGCCCAATGATCACCTGGCGGCCATGATGCGCCGCAGCGCCCGCCGCGAGGAAGCCTACGTGCCCACCTCGCAGCTCCGCCGCTTCACCCTGCCCGATTCGGCGCCCATCATGCGCCGCGTCATGGGCTTTCTGTCCGACCAGGCCCGCACGCTCATCCATGCCGGCGTGTCGCGCGACCGCATCTGCATCGATCCCGGTCCGGGCTTTGGCAAGACGGCTAACGAGGATATCGTCATCCAGCGCGAGACCGCCAAGATGGCATCGCTGGGCTATCCGCTCATGTGCGCCGTGTCGCGCAAGCGTTTTGTGGGCGCCGTCTCGGGCGTGACCGAGTCCGCCGCGCGCGATGCCGCCACGTTTGGCGTGTGCCTGGGCGCTATCCAGGCCGGTGCCAACATCGTGCGCGTGCACGACGTCACTGGCTTTGCGCAGTTCCTGAACAGTTACTGGGCTGTCGCAAAGCCGCAGCCGCGCCGTGCGTTTGTGGCCGTGGGCTCCAACCTGGGGCATCGTTGCGACAACATCCGCGCCGCACGCGACATGATTGCCGAGATTCCGCTTACCTGCGTGTCCAACTGCTCGCGCATCTACGAGAGCGAGCCGGCCTACGAGACGCGCCAGGATGCGTTTGCCAACGCCGTCATTGAGATTAAGACCGAGCTGGCGCCGTTGGTGCTGCTCGACGAGCTTATGAAGATCGAGGCCGAGCTGGGGCGCGACCGCTCCAAGAAGGCCAAGGTCAACGGCCCGCGCACCATCGACCTGGACCTGCTGTGGATGGACGGCGAGACCCACGGCGGCAAAAAGCTGCGCCTGCCGCATCCGCTCATTGGCGAGCGCGACTTTGTGCTGGTGCCGCTCGAGGACCTGATGCACGACCCGGCGCGGTTCTTCCGCTACAACGGCGTCGAGGTCAAGGAGCCCGAGGACCGCGTGGGCCATATCGTGGGCGAATTGGGGCGTATGTAGATGATCGAGATGAATGCTGTTGCCGCCGCCACCGAGCTCGACGCGGCGCGTGACGCGGGCCGCGAGGGTGCGTCCGCAGGCTGGTGCGCGTGGAGCGTGGGCGATGCATCGCTGACGTTTTCGCTGGTCGTGCGCCCCGATGTGAACATGCATGCCTTCCACGGCCTGCCGTTTGTGGCCGCAATGGGCATGATAGATGCGCTCGCGGGCACGGCCGCAACGCCGGGCCTGGGGCTTGCCGGCAAGGTGGGCATCCAGTGGCCGAGTGACATCGTGTGCGGCGCGCCTGCGTTTGAGACGTCGCTCGCGCGCGTCGCCGTCAACGGCGGTGCCGGTGCCGCGGGCATGTTTGCCGCGGTGACGGTGGATATTGAGCGTTCGGCACTGGGCGAGCTCGGCGTGGATATGGGCGACGAGGTACTGGTCGAGGCATTGGCCGCCGCCGTGCTGACCCGCGTGGGCACCTGGGCGGTTGCCGCCAACACACCACAGGGCGCTGCCGGCCCGCTGGCTCCCGTGCTGGGTGAGTACTTCGATATGGTGCCGCTGCTGGGTCGTCAGGTCGCGGCGGTGTCGCCCAACGGCCTGCCGCTCGCGGTCGGCGTGTTTGCGGGCCTGGACATCTGGGGTCGCGCGACCATTAAGACCGACGCCAGCGAGCAGGAGTTTCCGCCCGAGGCCGTGCGTATTCGCGGTCTGTAGCGCGAGGCGCCCGCGCTCAAAGATGACGATGACAAGCAAGACCCTCCTCGGCTGTGCCGGGGAGGGTCTTTACACAACCCGAGAGAATGGCCACGTTGGCGCTATTCCTCAAAACTGAAAAATTTTCGTTTTTGAGGAATAGAATTAAGCCAGCTCGGCCTTTAACGAGGTATATTCGTTGCAGAGTCTATTCCTCAAAACTGAATATTTTTCGTTTTTGAGGAATAGCGATAGAAGACCGCAGGGAGGCACCAATGAAACTCATCAATAGAACGTCATATATGGACACGTTGACGAGCCTTATTGGCGTACCGGACATCAAGGTCATAACGGGCATTCGCCGTAGCGGTAAGTCAAAATTGCTCGAGGCCCTCCGCGATTACGTGGAGGCAAATCTGTCCAATTCGAATGTCATCCATATCAATTACAACCTCGACGAGTTCGAGGGCCTGCTCGAATATCATGCCCTGCTCGCCTATGTGAAAGAGCATCGAGTGTCCGACAAGCAAAACTTCCTGCTTATCGACGAGGTTCAGATGTGCGACGGCTTTGAACGCGCGATCAACAGCCTCCATGCATCCGAGCAGTACGACATCTTCATCACCGGATCGAACGCCTTTTTGCTGTCGAGCGATCTGTCGACGCTCTTTACGGGGCGCACGTTCGAGATCGAGGTTTTCCCATTCTCGTTTGAGGAGTATCGCCTCTATAGTGACGAGGGCGAGGTCGATCGCGACTTCGATGAGTACGCGAGAACCGGCGGTATGTCCGGCTCTTACCCTTATCCACTGCAGGAGCAGCGCTACCAATATCTCTCCAATGTCTTCAAAACGCTCATCGTGAGGGATATCGTGCGGCGGCATAACGTGAGAAACGAATCGGCACTGCTGCGCATTGCCGATTACATGATGGACAACGTCTCCAACATAACGTCGGCACGCAACATTACAGATGTTTTGAATGCGGATGGGCTAAAGATTACGAACAAGACGGTCGGCACGTACATGGGGTACCTGTGCGATGCGTTTGCCTTCTATAAAGTTCGTCGGTACGACATTCGCGGCAAAAAATACCTTAAGAGCGGCGAGAAGTATTACCTGGCAGACCACGCGTTCAAATACGCACTGCTTGGTACACGTGATATGGATTGGGGACGCGTATACGAGAACATGGTGGCCATCGAGCTGCTGCGCCGCGGATACGAGGTATACGTCGGTGTGCTCTATAAAAAGGAAATAGACTTTGTAGCAATCAAGCGAAGCGAGAAGCTCTACATTCAGGTGAGCGACGACATCAGCTCGGATAAGACATTTGAACGCGAGATTTCGCCACTGCTGAGCATTGGCGATGCGTATCCCAAGATGATTCTTGCCCGCACGCATCACGAGGCCACGGATCGCGATGGGGTGCAGATCGTGGACCTGGCGAGGTGGTTGTGCGGCGAGGCGTAGCAGAAAGCCTATTCCTCAAAACTGAAAAATTTTCGTTTTTGAGGAATAGGACTATCGCACTGTCCGGTCAGCCGCTCGTGCTCGTGCTGCGCTCGGCTTAAGTCTTTCGTTCTACCCCAGCCTCTGCATGCGGCGGTAGATTTCGCAGATGCCCTTGATGGTGAGTTGCCCGTCGACCACGTCGAAGGCATCGGTCGAATCGGCGACAATGCCGGCGAGACCGCCCGTGGCGATAACGGTGGCGTCCTCGCGGCCCAGCTCGCGCTTCATGCGCGCGACCAGGCCCTCTGCCATGGCGGCGGCACCCACCACGGCGCCGACCTTGATGCACTCCTCGGTATCGCGGCCGATGGCGTGCTCGGGCGCCTCGAGCGGCACGCTGGCGAGCTTGGCGGCACGGGCGGCAAGCGCGTCCATGGAGATGCGGATGCCCGGCGCAATCGCCCCGCCAATGTAATAACCGTCCTCATCGATGACGTCGATATTGGTTGCGGTGCCAAAGTCCACCACGATCGCCGGGGCGCCGTAGAAGGTCTCGGCAGCGACGGCGTTGGCGATGCGGTCGGCACCAACGGCCTGGGGACGCGCCGCCCGCAGCTTGGTCACGGCCGCCGTCTGCGGCCCAATGACGATGGCGTCTGCCGCGATGCGGTTGGCCACGGCGTGCCACTCGCGCGAGAGCTGTGGCACCACGCCGGCAAAGGCGATCGCGTCGACCGCGCCGAGCGAGAGGTCGTACATCTTAAAGAAACCCATCAGGCGCACGTGGATCTCGTCGGCGGTATAGGAGCGGTCGGTGGGCATACGCCACGACTGCACCAACTTGTCTCCGTCAAACAGGCCCATGGCCGTCTGCGTGTTTCCCATATCGATAGCGAGCAGCATGTCTACTCCAGGTGTCGGCGTAAAAGGACGCGCACCATTGTATACGCGCCGCCGGCGGCGCTCGGCTGCGATTCGTTCACGGTGATAGGGGCTGAGGAGTTCTAAATATGAAGGAATTATGCTCTACGAGATTTTCCTTGCCGCTTACCGAACTCCCGCGTAATATTCTTTCTTGCGCACATGAGGCGCCCAGACATTGCGGGGTGGAGCAGTCTGGTAGCTCGCCGGGCTCATAACCCGGAGGTCGTAGGTTCAAATCCTGCCCCCGCGACCAAGAACTTGCAGCTCGTCGGCCTGGCCGGCGAGCTTTTTTGTTATTCCGGGACTGTTTTCTCAGTCCAATTTCCAGCCTCTCAAACATAATCTCGATCTGCAACAGGTGGACCCGATTTGGGCGGCTAGGTGTTACAGATTGAGATCTTTCGGCAGGACGGTCTCCGTTTGTCTAAATCTGTAACACGAGGGACGGATTTTGCCGAGTTGTTGTTACAGATTGAGATTTTCTTGCAGGCGGGTCCCGTTTGTCTTGATTTGTAACATCTGGGGCCCATTTTGCCGAGTAACCGTTACAGATCTAGATCTTTCGGCAGGCTAGATTGGTTTGTCTCGATCTGTAACAGTAAAGGGGCAAAAGTGGGTCTAGATGTTACAGATCTAGATTGTTGAGGATGGGTCGAGAGGAATGTCTCGATCTGTAACATCTAGGGTCGTTTTTGGCCTGTAGATGTTACAGATTGAGATTTTCCGCCGGGACGGTTTCGGTTTGTCTCGATCTGTAACAGTTGCTCGGCAAAATAGGGTCTTACTGTTACAGATCGAGACAAACCGGCAGCCGGCCCCGCCCCATCCGCCTGCCGCTACCTGCTATCTGCCGATTTCCGTTGCGTCGCCGTGCTCCCATGTCATATCCTCTAGACAACTACGCGGCATCATCGCCGCCGCGCCTACAAGAGAGGAATGTCCATGACCGCACCTGCATCCAAGCTGCTCCAGCCCATTACGGTTGGCCCCCTTGAGCTCAAGAACCGCATTATGTTCCCGCCGCTGACTACCGGCTACGAGGAGCGCGACGGTTCCATCGGCGAGCGCAGCCTGGCTTTTTACGAGCGCCTGGCCCGCGGCGGCGTGAGCTACATCGTCATCGGCGACGTCGCTCCCGTTATGACCGCAAGCCCCACGCCCAAGCTGGCGACCGACGCTCAGATCCCCACGTTTAAGGCGCTGGCCGACGCCGTCCACAAGCACGGCGCCAAGGTTGCGCTGCAGCTGTTCCACCCCGAGTACGACGTGCCCGGCGTCGGCCGCATGGTCATGGGCTCCATGGCCGCCGCCAAGGCCGCGCAGGAGGCCAAGGCCGCCGGCGACGAGGAGACCTTTGCCGCCAAGATGGCCGAGTCCAACGAGATCCGCAAGCAGGCCTATGCCAAGCTGCACCACGACATGCAGCACTTTGTGAACGAGGCGAGCGTGGAGCAGCTCACCCAGATCAAGGAGGCTATCGCCGCCTCGGCCGCCCGCGCACAGCAGGCTGGCATCGACGCCATCGAGGTCCACGGCGACCGCCTGGTGGGTTCGCTGTGCTCCGCGATCCTCAACCAGCGCACCGACGAGTACGGTGGCTCGTTCGAGAATCGCGTCCGTTATGCGCTGGAGGTCGTCGCCGCCATTAAGGAGGCCGCGCCGCAGCTGATGGTGGAGTACAAGCTCCCCGTGATCATGGAGAACCCCGACGGCTCGCCGCGCGGTAAGGGTGGCCTGCTGCCCGACGAGGCCTGCGAGTTCGCCAAGCTGCTCGAGGGCGCCGGCATCGACATGATCCAGGTCGCGCAGGCCAACCACACCGGCAACATGGGAGACACCATTCCGCCCATGGGTGCCATGCCCTACAACTGGACGCTGCCCGTGTCCGAGCGCGTCAAGGCCCTGGTCTCCGTGCCGGTGGCAACCGTCGGCCGCGTGGTTTCGGTCGAGGCCGGCGAGAAGATTCTGGAAGACGGCGCCGCCGACATCATCGCCTACGGCCGCTCGCTCATGTGCGACCCCGACATTGCGCTGAAGGCCGCCACGGGCGAGCCCATCCGCGAGTGCCTCAACTGCAACAAGGGCTGCGTCGACGCGATTCAAAACCGCAAGTACATTTCGTGCGTGCTTAATGCCGAGAACGGAGACGAGGCGACCATCGCCATTAAGCCGGGCGAGGGCGACAAGAAGATTGCCGTGGTGGGCGGCGGTATTGCCGGCCTGGAGGCCGCGCGCGTGGCGGCCAAGCGCGGCTACGATGTGACCGTCTACGAGGCGAGCGACCATCTGGGCGGCCAGATTGTGCTGGCGGCCGCGCCTCCGCGCAAGGACGAAATCATGCGCTCGGTCGAGTACTACGAGAAGATTCTGCCCGGCCTGGGCGTGAAGGTCGAGCTCAACCATGCCGCTACCGCTGAGGACCTCAACGCCGCCGACGCCGCGATTGTGGCCGTGGGCGCGCACGACGTGGTCATTCCCGTATCCGGTGCCGACTCGGAGAAGGTCGTCTCGAGCTGGGATGTGCTGGCCGGCAAGGTGGAGCTCAGCGGCCGCGTCGCCGTCATTGGCGGTGGCCTGGTGGGCACCGAGACTGCCGAGTACCTGCTGCAGCACGGCTGCGAGGTGGCGATTGTCGAGATGCTCGACAAGATTGCCGCGGGCGAGTCCGAGACCATTCTGCCGCTGATCATGAGCGACTTCGCAGAGCACAACGTGGAGCAGCACGTGAAGACCCGCCTGACCGCCATTACCGACGAGGGTGTGGAGGCCGTGCGCACCACCGAGGACGGCGCCGAGGAGCCGGTGAAGATCGCTTGCGATTACGTGGTGATGGCCGTGGGCTCCAAGGCCAACGCGTTTGACCTGGACGGCGTGACGGTGCCCGTGACCTGCGTGGGCGACTGCTCGGGCGAGCGCACCGCCGACATTGCGAGCGCCATTCGCACGGCATATCACGCGGCCAACGAGCTCTAAGCAAGAAAGCTATCGCGTATTGAGTGGGCGGGGAGTGCCGTATCGGTGCTCCCCGCCTTTTTGCCAATGAGGGCGCCCACTGACCAGCGGGTTCAGAAAATCCGAATCTTATGCACCAGAAAATCCGAATCTTTAGAACATGAAAATCCAAATTATATGAACACGAAAATCCGAATCGCTGACACCCGAAAATCCGAATTTGATGCAAGGGGATTGGTGCAAGGGGGTCAGGTTTGTTTGCGCCATGTTGGTGCGAAGTAGCCTGACCCCCTTACACCAAGGATTTGACTTTTAAGACATCATTAAGGCTTGCGCCGTGGAGCAAGCCGCAGGTCAATGCTATTCTTTTACCTTATCGTACGGTGTTGTATTCTGCCTGAATTCTCTACCTGCGAACAACGGATAAACGCGACCGAGCGGAAAAGGATGGCAAGCCCGCAAGCAGGGCAAACGTAAGCGATGAGTGGCATGGACCGACATAGCGAGCTCCAGCAGCACAAGACGGCGGCCGAGTACCGCCAGGCTGCCGACGAGCATGTGCGGACCCTCAAGGATTTCTGGAAAGATTTCCTGGTGAGCGGTCTGTTTGTGCTGGCCGCCATCGTTGCCATCTTTGCGTGCCTGGCCTGGTTTGCCGCGAACAACCGAGTGAGCGCCACGGGGAGCACGATCGGGGCGAAGGCGGAGCGATACACGATTGCCGCCGCAAGCGATGATGCCGCACATGTGGGCTATTACGAGCGCACGGACACCGAAAAGCAAAACATCGTGGGGCTCGACACGACCGACGCCATGACGGTGACGCTTAAGTCGAACCTCAACAACGAGACCGCGGGCTCTCTGTACCCGGGTGCTCGCGGCAAGATTACGCTTACGGTGACGCCGCTGGTGGATGACCTGAACGGGATCACGATTAACTTGTCGCGCGTGCTTAAAGCCAAGGGCTTCACGGACGACGGCATTGTTGCGGACGGAACAACACTAACTGAAGCGCAAACGCTTCTTGGCTTGATCAAGGGCCATTTGCTGTTCTTTACGAGCTGCGAGAACGGCTATTACTCGGGCCGCGTGGTTGATGGCAAGATCGAGATTCACAAGAGCGAATTTTGCAAAGACGGGAATGTGGCCAATCCAACGAACCGGTCCGTTCCCGTCACCCTGTACTGGGTATGGCCGGAGTATTTCCAGAACTTCGTCCTTACCGGCAACACGAATTACTACAAGAATCTGTTTGCGGCAGAGGACGCAAGCTACGCCGACCTGAAAACGGACGTGGAAAATAACAAAGCACTCTACTTCTACGGCCTGTCGGGCAGCGCTGCAGCCGCAAAACCCTACGCCAACGTGGACGCCTACTCCTCGCTCTACAACAACGCGGACGAGAAGATTGGCAACGAGGTCATTTCTATCCAACTCAGAATAACCGCGCAGGAGGGTACCACCAATGGATAGCATCCGCGCACATATGACTGCCGCCCACGATTGGGTCGAGAGCCACCGTGCACAGACACTTGCGGTTTTGGTGCTGCTCGCGGCCATCATTTTTATCATCGGCCTTACCATGACATGGTTCGTAAGCAGTAAAAGTCTGTCTACGGTGGGCAAGATCCAAACGCCCGCGCAGCTTAAGATCATGGGTCCCAACCAGACGAGCATCGAGCCCATCGAGATTTCGTATGACGAGTCACGGGGCGATGTTAAAAACACAGGTGGCACTGTGTCTGTTCGTCGCGCGTTTTGCGTAAAGAGCAACAACGACGAGAACAATGACGGTGGCCAGGCATTTGAGCTGCAGGTGGCAAATACCACCAATATCAAGGGTCTCGATATTAAGGTGTACAAGGTTGAAGATACGACGACGTCGGGCAAGGGCGATGTGGCCGGTTTGGATAGCGCTGGTAAAAAGTATGCGTGGACCAGGGCTGCGGAGGTGACGCCTTTTTACCCGATCAATGCGGATCAGAAAGATAAATCGCTAGCCAAAGATCTTGAACAAGTCGACCCAACCTATCAGGAATACAAGAAAGTTCAGCAGAACGCTCGTCCGTTGTACCGGTACCACAAGTTCGCAAAGAACGAGCTCGACGGTTACAACGAAGAGACCAAAAAGGCCAACGACGCCACGAGCTTCATCATCGAATGCACGTGGAACCCGGGCATCGTAACCGAGGGCGGCACCAAGGTTTCAAACATTAAAGAGACCGACATGGTTTACCTAATCGTTCGCAGCGCAAGCAGCAATTAACGCAGGAAGGGAGGACGTCACATGACAGGGGACAAGAACAAGCAATTCGATAATGCCGAGGACTTGGTTTGCGACCAGCCGGATCGGACGGCTGCGCCTGAGCAAGCGTCTCCTGTCGAGCCCTCCCGTCGTAAGCGCCCGTTTTGCCTGGGTTCCAAAGCGCGCAAACGCCTGTGGGCAGTCGCGGTGCTGCTGTGCGTTGTTGTGATGGCGACGGGCACCTACCTTACCTACACGGCGTTTTTGGGCGGTGACTTTCTAAAGTCGGTTGTCGTTTCGGGCACGTCGCAGGCGCTGTTTGCCTCGGACATGCTCACGGGTTATACGAGCGAGAACCTGGGTGACGACGGCATCGCCGTCCGAAGCGTCGTCGTCGACGCGAGTGGGGGAAAATGCTCCTTTACCTTCCGCATTTACAACCATCTGTTGGGCGACAAGAACAAGGTTAACGACAAGGACGTCAATGCGACGCTGAGCGTGAGGGCGACGGGCACGACGGGTACTTGGAGTGTTAGCGGCGCGCCCGAGCTGGCGACGGACGGTACGGTCAATCTTTCCTTTCCTGCCAACAAGGCAACCATGTATACCTATACGGTTACGTTTGCCAAGAAGGACCTCAACACAGCATCCTTCACGGTCAAGGCCCAGGTCGGTCCAAACAGCCCCGGAACCAACCTTAAATGGCTCGCGGCCAAGATTGCCCCTGCCGAGCGCGCGGAGGTAGCGGCCTCGGGCGTTTCAGGCGAGTGGGTCGACAAGATCGCGGACGATTCGAATGTCAACGACTTCGACGCCTACAACTATCGCGTGACCGTTACGGGCGCTACGACCAAGGTGACGCTTACGTGGAAGGACGGGGTCGAGATCGATCCGTTCTTTAAGAAGAACCACAAAAACGATGGTAAGCAAGCAACCGTCAGTGTCGATTCGGCCACACACGTCAGCTCGGTCACATACGATGCATCCCCTGGCTCGGAAATCATCACCTTTTACCGAAAGGGCGCCTCTAAGCCGACCAGCTTTGAAGGCATTGGCGTTACGTGTTCAGCTGCGTAGGCCAACCGCAAGCATAGATTTTGAGACCCCGCACGGGGCATGAGATAGAACGAGGTAGGACCAGATGAGAACGGCAAAGCGCATAACAACCGCATGCCTGACTGCGATCATGATTTTCCAGGCGCTCGCGCCCTCCACGGAGGTGTTCGCGCAAGAGCTCGACGCCGTTATGGAGGCGTCCGTCTCCGCTGCGCGCGCCGCGGGCAATACTGCCCGCTCCATACAGGATGCCGTGGCCACTGCCTTGGAAGATGCTGACCAGGCTACACCTGATGACACCGCAACGACTCCGGGCGCCGATGCGGGCACTACCGAGGGCGGCAACGGCTCAACCAACACCGGCGGGTCGCAGGATTCCACGACCGATGGAGCCGGCAGCGGCGATGTCCCGACGGAGGGCGACGCATTCCAGGACGATGCGACTGCCGATGACGGCACCGCCGACGGAGAACGGGCGAATGACGCGGACGCAGATGCGGCTGCGCAGGCAAACACCAGGTATGAGTACGACACGGTTGGTAAGCTGAAAGACGCTATCGGCGAGTCCAATGTTACTGTCGAAGGCGATAAGGTAACTGGGGTCAAAATTGGAACCAGTGAGGACTTGATTAAGCTCTCTAACACTGATCCCGCCATTTACCAGGATGCCGCCATTACGAAGGGTGGTGCAACGGGATCGGGCATCAATCTATGCAACACGGTGACGGTGACAGACGGTGTTGTCCTTTCCTTCTTGGGCCTTGGTGCCCCGAACGCGCCTTTTAAAGGGAGCTTCGGCTCGGGGATTTCTCCTATCGTATTAAATAGGCCCCTGTTCAATAATGTCGAGCTGTCCGCGGATATGACGCTTGCGCTCACTTGGGAGGGCACGACCAGTGACCCCATCGTTGCGACGACGATTAACGGCGGGGACTATAGGCTGGCTGTTAGCATCACCGCGTCCACCTTGACTTCACCGCTTTTGGGTTCAGTGTCGGGAGGACTCGTGCTCGACGTGAACTATGCGGCGAAAGGCAACGAAGCCCTCGCCATTAATATCCAATCTAAAACCGATAATGCTGGCCTGCTTGTGAATACCCTTGCGGATGCCGCAAAGCTTTCTGTTGATAAGCTGGTGCTTCCGGGTGCTGGAACCGCAACTATCCAGACTGCTATAGATGGCGCAAGCGCCGGCGGACTTATCGGCGTCTGCGGCAACAGTGCGACCGTGGCCATTAACGACAGTATTGACCTCTCTGGCTTTAGCGTCAAAGGCAAGGCTGCTAGCGGTGGCCTTATCGGTAAGGCAACTAATCTGAGCCTCGCCATCTCCAATGGCACAACGGTTAAACCGGCGCGCAACGTCGGCGATGAGAGCAGCGCTTGCTCTGGCGGCGTCATCGGTGACGTGAGCTTCGCGCAAGGATTTACCGTTGCGCCCAAAATGTTCGACCTGGGCGACCTTGTGACGCTTGGTGCATCGCAGCGCGCTGGTGCCCTCTTTGGCGTGGTCGATATCTCCTATGGCGACATCGTGGTACAGGGCGGAACGTATAAGAGCGAGCTCACCTCGGGAAAAGATGGCGGTGTTAGCGGCAGCTACGGCGGCCTTGTCGGCAAGGTGTTCGCGACGGCAAAGAGCGAAAATGACGCTTTGCGTGCCTTTGTTGTTGAAAAGGATGCAGATAAGAAAACGTGCTCAATTGAGTTTAACCTTGCGAGCGGGCTGTCCGACGCAGGCGGCGTTGTTGGCTATGTTGGCGATAGTGCGGATCGCAATTCGCAGCCTGTTGCTGTTGTTCTCAACGGTGTGACGGTTGCCTGCAAGGGAGATGCTTCGGCGCGAACGGATACCGGAAAGTTCGGTGGCGCCGTGGGTGTTGTCGACACGCGCAACGTGCTCGACGTGCGTGATTTTACGCTTACGAGCGATAAGGCCATTGGCGGTGCGGCAAACAATCGCGCGGCTGGTATTGCGGGCTCCGCATGGAATGCCGCAATCAAGTTCAGCGGCATCACAGACCTGTCGGGCGCAAGATTTGCCGAGAACGCCACGACGGGTCAGCTTGTCTACGAGAACAATAATGCGCTGATCTTTGCTGTCGGCAATGGCTCCAACGGTAACGTAACCGACGAAGACGCTACGGGTTGGACCTACAAGCGCAGCAACAAGGACTCGAAGACGGATGATATCGCGACCTATGGCGAAGTTATTCGCTTGGGCGATCGTTTCATTGCGCTTGACCCCATCACTCACAAGCTGACCCTGCCGGCATCTTTGGCGCTGACTGACGGTGTCTACGGCTTAGCCTCAGTTACAGATTTCGCCAAGCTTGCGATTACCTGGCAAACCAACGGCTACTATTCAATGGTCGAAGGCGTTACCGAAAACAATCTGAATGGTTTACAGTCCTCGACCATTACGGTGAACGGCACAATTGACCTCGCCGGCACAGGCCTGACGGGGTTCACGCAGGACCGTGCAAGCGATTCGCAGGTTTTTTCGGGTACGCTGAATGGCAACGGTACGATAGGGCTTGCCGTCGGCGAAGCGTACGGCATGCGTGGCAATAGCAAGATTGATGCTGGCGACGCCATTGCCGGCAACGGTAAAATCTACTGCCACGGCCGCTTGGGCCTGTTCGCGGCTGTCAACAACGCAACCGTCTCCAACGTCGCCATCGCTGGCTCTATGAAGTTCGATAACGGCTCGGCCATCGATGCTGGATCGCTTGCGGGCACCATTGCGGGCGGTCTGACGTTGTCTGGTGCAACGTGCAAAACGAATATCGCGTGTGATGATACGTTCGCCAACGATGTGAACATTGGTGGTATTGCAGGCGGCGTGTCGGCGGCTTCCGCGGTTACGTTTAAAGATAACAGCAAGGCTCAGGCGACCATCACCATAGCTGGATCGCTTAACGGCAATAGTCGCATTGGCGGCGCCATCGGCTATGTGAGCGATTGCGCTTCAACATTCAATGTTACGGGCCTCGAAGTCGGCGGCAAAATCGAAACCGGCAATTGCGTCGGTGACAAGATTGCCATGGTCGGTGGCCTTATCGGCTGTATTAAGCAGGGTAAACAAGAAAATGTGACAAGCAAGACCAATGTGGCGACCGTTTACATCACAGGGTTGGCGTTCGATTCGTTCGCCATGAGCGTCGGCAAGAACGGCGATAAGCTCAATGGCGCGGGTGGCCTCTTGGGTTATAGCTGGGGCAATGCGGTTGTAACTATCGGTGATGGCAGTATTAACGAGGATGAAAACTCCTATGCCCTGAAAACAACCAACACTTCCATAACAGCGGATAATTCTAAGGAGGTCGGCGGTCTTGTATACGCCGCTAGTGGCCACTGGATCATCAACGACTACGCCATCGACCTTTCAGGCGCAACCATTAACGCGGGCAACGCCGAGACGTTGGGCTTGCTCGTCGGTCGTGGCAGCAGGGTGGCCGACGGAATATACGGTTCCGAGTCCTATGCGGGATTATATCTAGAAGATAAGGCTTATTGGGGTACTGCCTATAGGGTCGAAGGCATTCATGTTGCGGAAGCTAAGTCCATAAAGAAGTTTGATGAATGGGTTGGCGACGGCAGGAAGCCAGGCAGCAAGCTAATCGATGGTGAATGGAACGCTGTCGTTTCACTTCACACCAAAGACGACGTTAATAATGGCAAGCTCGACATGAGCGGAAATCCGGGAAGCGATAACAGCTATCACAATCGATCGAATTTCGGCAACTCACGCAAAACCAACGCTTGGACGAGGTATTACTACAATCTTGACAAGGCGTATACGGCAGTAGGCAGCAACTCAAAAAATAGTAGCGCGAGCAGCTGGATGGACCGCCCGGAGTACTTGTTGCTTTGGTGCGCATACCTGTATGCCCCGCCTGCAATTCAGGGCTATATCATTCCGGGAAATCGTGAGATTTTCAAAGGAAACAATATTGGTACGAACGGTTCCGGGGGCGTGGCTATCAACCTAGAGGGATACAGCTTCTATCCCACCAACCCCACTAGTAATTCCACGGTAACGGTAAAAAACGCAACCATTACGTTCCATTATTCCGATATTAAAGCTGAGCAAGAAGGCAATAAAAAGAATAACGAAGCCACGCAGCACGAGAATATGCACTGCGCTCTCATCCGAACTCATACGGGCGATCTTAAGGTTGAGAATGTCACGCTTGCTGGTACCGTGGGCTCTGTTGTGAGCGATTCGGGAAGCTCGTCTGGCGCGCTTGTGTGTCGCTATATCTATGGACCCGTCAAAAAAACCAATGTGGCACAAATCACGATAAACGGTTTAGTGCTCGACGGTCTTGCGGTCGATGGTGTGACGAACGCAACCCAATACGCTCCGCTGCTAATCAACCAGATGCAGACCCTTGTAAACCTTGATGCGAAGAATATCTCGGTAACCGATTCGTACAATAACGGTACGAAAAAAAAGATTGCAGCTACAAGCTTGTTTGGCAAGCTCGGTGTGGGAGATAAGGCCAATCAGGTCATAGCAAAGTTCGAAAAAGTAAGCTTGCCCAGTCAAGCGAACAATACGATTTTTACCCATGCGAGCTTGCTGGAGAGTTTTGGCTATGCGACCACTGGCACGGGCTCTGCGGACTATACCTTTACAGCAGATGATGCTCAAAATAACAAGGTGACTTATGGATCCGAGATTGATAGGAAAGGTACGGAGTACTCCGGCAAGCAGCTTTGGTATTACGACGAAGCGACGTATGGCGCCGATAACGGCTTAGTGACGGTTGATAAAAAGCCGGCAAATGCCGAGAATCCTCGGTTTGGCGACTATCTTCCTTATGTTTATAAGGGGAAGGCCACCGACAGCGTCGTCCAATACCACGAAATCAGGGTAAACCAGCGTATCCCAAAGCTGGTAACGGGGTGCGGTACGTATGGCGATCCGTACACCGTTAAGGACGCAGCGGAGATGAGCGCCATCGCCAACTACATCAATAACATGACGGCACTGGATGGCTGGGAGGTCACCATTGTCGCCGACCAGAGTGCGCTTTGCACTCGCCGCAACGACAATAAAACCGACAATGAGGTTACGTACGTCTATAAGCAGGCGAACGACACTGGGAAGAAGTGGGAAAAGAAGACCGGCGACACTACTGGTCCTTCGGCCGCGCTTTCCGATGAGATGATGCACCGCTATATCCAAAGCGCGTACTACAGTATTGAACCTACCGGGGGTAATACGATCACCCTCGACGGCGCATCGTTTGGCGGTTTTGGCAACAAAGCAAACCCGTTCCGTGGCGTCATCGTTGGCAACCTTAAAGGTGATAAAAAGGCGACCATCAAGATAGAGAATAACGAGGGTTCGCTTCGCGGCCTGGTTCCCTATAGCTATGGCAGCGTGGTGCGCAACCTCAACATTAATTATGTGAACGCGCAGGCGACTATTACTTATCCCGCCAAGGATGCCAAGGATGCCGACGGTGTCCCGGCGGCGTTTTTCGGCGGCGTTATCGGCTGCATCCTTGGCGGCGATAACATTATCGATGGCGTGGTCGTGAATGGGACGACGGCCGATAACCCCACAACTGGCTTTAGGGTTACTGGTGGCGGAACTAAGCCATATCTTGTTCCCATCGGCGGTTACGTTGGTGCCATTGCGGGCGGCGGTGTAATCTTCCGCAATATGTCAGGGACGTCTTGGCGCGCTGGAACCAGCACCAAGTCCCAGGGTCTTGGAACGGGCAACTACCACCTGTACGACAACCCCTACGTTGGTCGTGTGATCGACGGCTATGCCTTTAGCGAAGGTTGTAAGGTTGAAAACGGTGACACTAACTACAAGATCAACGAGCTCACTGACGATCCATACTGTATTACAACTGGGGACATCCGTGGTTGTTACCGAGACAAGGGCAACAACAAAGCCGCGGTAACAACGACGGTCAAAAACAAGCAGGGTTTGCTGGTGCTTTCTGCCATTATTAGCAGCGGCGCGGCTGGCGGTTCGGCGAACGCGTCTGGTGGCTCTACTGCATATGGCACTTATGCGGGCTCACGTGCATATCTGGGTGGAAATGCTCCCGCTGGGCAGTACCAATTCGGTAACCAGCAATACGGCAAGGTTCGCAATGCGAGCTATGCGTACGTTGGAAATCCGGCGAGTGCCGCTGGCGACTTTGCTAACGCGATAAATGATGACATAAAGAGTCCCGGTATCCAGTCAAAGGGTAACGCGCTCGACTATGCAGGCGATGGCTCGGACGTTAACTCTCCCTACCTGGTAAAGAAATACGCAACGTGGCAGACAGGCTATATCTGTGCAGCTCAGGTATCCGGCATGGATCTGCAGTTTGCAGCCGATGAAACAATTGATATGAGCGGTTACGATATGAGAGGTTACGGTTCGGGCTTTATGGGCCTCTCGGGACGCTACTACTCAAACGCATGCGCATCCAGCTATGGTGCCGATCGCGATCGCATCGTGCCGCTTGTCGCGTGTATCAACGGCAGCGGCGCAACAATTAAGGTTAAGAACAACACGCAGGAATATACAGACGACGACTTCTGCGTGGCGGGCGTCGGCGGATTGTTCAATACGGTCGCCTTCTATTCAAGTAAATACAACTCCGAAAGCGTCAAGGCGAACGGTGGTGCAAATGCCAGAAACATCTCTTTCAAGGGTTGCGATATCTCATTTTCGTATATAACTGCGACCGGAACGGAGCAGTCTACTTCAAAGAGCAATAACAACAGCCGCTGGGTGGGGACCGGCTGCTTTGCGGGTTCAACTGCAAACCAAGGGGCCTCGAATGACGTCGCCTATGGTGTGTTTAAGAACGTAGACATTTCTGGCAGCACCGTAGTCGGAGGCAGCATGGCTGGCGGCATCATCGGAAGCGCTGGCGTTATGACGCGCACCACCGATGTCGCCAACGGTTCGATTGTGAATTACGGAGGAACGCGCTCTCCGGTGCAGCTGTATGACTGCTCATACAGTGGAATCACTGTCAGCGCGCGTTCATATGCTGGCGGATTCGTCGGATATATTAATTCAGGCGCCTGCGGCATTTGGGTGTCGAATAATAAAACCGTTGCCGATGGTTCGACTATTTCCATTGTTGAGAAGGCAGGCGATTCACAGGATATGAATAGCGCTGCCGGCGGCATCTTCGGCCTTACGGGGGGCAACCTAGGCGTGAACACCGGACAGGGCGAAAATGCGAGCCAGGTGGCAACGATCAGCGATGTGTCCCTTGTTGTTAACCACAACGCACTCGGCGTGGGCGGAATTGCGGGACGCACGGTAACCTATGATTCTAATATTAATCGCGTTAAGGTGACATCAACCAGTCAGGCCTCGGAAGAAGCGCCCACTTACTTCGGCTCTTTGCAAGCGATGGCAAATACTGCCAATGCTTATGCCATAAGCACGGGGGGCATTATTGGATCGACGAGTAATAACGTGACGCTTAGTTCCTGCGCAGTTGAAAAGATTCGCATGGGCGTAACTGAGCATGCTGGCGGTCTAGTGGGGAAAACATCAGGTGGAAACACGCTGAGTGCCAACAATATCACTGTCGATGGTGTGCAGTTTGATGGCGCTCGTTGCGGCGGCATTCTTGGAAACTGCCAAGGCCAGGGTGCCACCAATGTTGTCGTTACGAATACGACCGTGAAGAACTGCTCGTTCGGAACGCTTGATTCAACATGGAACCATGGTGATGGAAACCTGAGAAATCATTCCGGTGGCATTGTTGGCGCCGCGTCCGGCACAATTAAGATTGCTAACATTCTTATTAGCAAAAACGATTTCAAGCAGCCGGGCGGTCAAGGCTTCTTGTTGGGTGATACTGCAGAGAAGGCGGCGGACTTCAAAGGTCTCTACGCCGCGGGCGTTGATATCGTGCTTAAGGATGGGTCCGACAACTCCTCAGCTCCAAAACCGATTAAGTATTTCAATAATGGTGCCGTTGCCAATGTGGATGCGAAATCCTATATCGCATTTGGCTCGTACGGGCAGGAGCCTCCACCTCCGAATGACGGCAAAACGCTGTACAGCGACGTCGCCGCTTCCGGCAATGTGACCGCCGCCGTTGCTCCATATGTGACTACGAGCCCAGTCCCGAAGGACGCTCTTTCGGTCAAGACCGCCTCTGGTGAAACCGGGCAGACTCGCTATCTCTTTGGCGATGGTGTCAATGTTTCTGGCGCAAAGACTATTAAGGAGGATGCGGAGAAAGGCGGTAGCAAACACTACGTCTACACCAACTTCGATGGGGGCAATCACTGGAACTACTCGCCCAGCGCCGGCGAGTTCAATGCAAACAATGACACGGATGCTACAAAGTCGAATGCCAACCCCGACGTCCTTGTCCTTTCGGGCAATGATTCGGATACCGTTAAGGACTATCTCAACATTGTTACCAACGGTGGCTATTCGGATGCGCTGCGCCTGAATGCAGACGGATCGCACGTCTCGGCAACGGTCGACGTGTTCCAGCTCGAGAACGGTGTCTTTGTAAAGCAATCCGATGTGACCGACAAAGCGCTCGACGTTAAGGGCAGCGGTTCATCTTTGTCGATCAACGCAAACACTAATTGGGATAACGGCAAGGGTCGCTTTAACCTGCTTACCGTGACCTTTACCGAGGCCGGTCAGAGCTACAGGGTCATGGTGCCCATCATCGTCAAACGCGTGCTCGAGATCAACTTTACGGCAACGTATTCCGAGGGGTCTAACTTCAACAGCGACGACTACAGCAGCAAATACAACAAGCATGTGCTCATTAGCAGTGGCGAGACCATGACGGGTTATCTTACCTGGACGTACAACAAGGCGTATACCCAGGAGACGGAGTATGGCTGGGATACGCACCTGGCAAGCGGCGGCGACATGAGGCCGCTTAACAAGCGCATTGAGTTCGGCGGACTAAAGGGGGCGTTGCCCGTGGGCACGCAACTGACGCTCGTGGACACGGCGCACAATAACAAGGAATATCACTATACGGTGCCCGAGGGCGGTGCTGCCACATCGGTTGCGCTGACGGACTTTGTGGACTCCAGCAAAAAAAGTCACTATACGGAGCAGTGGCTCAGCGAGACTATGGGCGCGACGGCAACAGAAGCGGACGACGGCACGTGGGTTAAGCTGACTGATAAGGAGCTGACCGATGGGAAGAATGCCAAAAAGACCGAAGCTGAACTGATTGGCATTGCCGGCGCGAAGATTGACGGCAATTATTACCGCCTAAAGACCGATGCGGATAAAGAGGGGAAGTTCTATAACCTGACTGTTCCGAAGAAGGGCGCCAACGAGCAGCCCAAGAGCGAGAGCTTCTATCTTGTTGTTCGCACACCCATGAACTCGGCCAACGTCAACGGATATACCGGCACATCGGTTAAGACAAGCGTGAACACGCATATCAACTATGTGCTTCGTAAAGATGAGGTGAAGGACTCGCTGGACTCGCACGAGAACACCGCCTCGACGTATAGCGTTGCCACGAACTTCCAGCACAATTTGGTGGACAACAAAACTTTGGTGGACGGCAAAACGAGCGTCAACCAGATGGCCGTGAAGGGAACGACCTATCCGCTCGAGATGAACGTGAGGGACACCATTACGTTTGGCGAGCAGGAATATACGAGCACCGATGCGCTGTATTACCAGCTGGATTCCTCACTTGTGAACTACGTGAACGGCAATGCTGCGGGCGCGCATGGCTATCCGACTGGAACCCAGGGCACGTATTCGTTCTACGTGCAGGTAGGGGATACCTACTATAAGTGGGATCGTGCTAATGGATGGAAGTCCGCCGATACAGAGGAGCCGGCGGTTGAGGCCAAGTCATGGGCTTCAAAGACCGGCGGCGACATGTCGCTTGTGCTTGCCGATGGCAGCGGCGCCATCGACCTCTCTGGCATTCGCGAGATTGCCAAGAACCATCGCAACCAGTTCACTATCACTATGAAGGCGAATCTCACCATGACAGAACCTGCGTGCCAGGCCGGTATTATCGCCTCGCAGAATAGTGGCAACGACAAGTACACAAAGCCCAACTACCGAGCCTACCTTTCCACGAATGACGACACACTCAGTACCAGCAGCAACTCGGCATACATCGACGGCAACGCTGGATACTACCGCATGGATGTGGGCTCATCGACTATTGCGCTTGAGGCTTCCAAGAAGTCGCAACTGGGCATCAACATCGATGACCTCAAGTCCGCCGATGGCACAATCGCTCTGGTGGGAACGTATGATTTCTCCAAGCTCGCGGGCGCGGAGGCAATGATCTCCAACGCCAGCACGGTGACGTACACGTTGAGCTTGGAGAAACGCCAAGAGGGGGGCACGTATCTCCCCGTCGACGATGATATCTCGAAGTACATTACGGAGTACATTGCGGTACTCGGTGACGACAAGCTGGCCGAGGGCACTTTAAGCGCCGATCGCCGCAGCTACAAATTTACCGATAACAAGACTGATGGCGCGTTCGCCACGCGCGACGGCAACAGCCTTGCCTTTAAGCATGCCTTCCGCGTTAAGGTGAACACCGATGTTGAGAAGGCTGGGCAGACCTATGCCAACTATCGCCTGGTGCTAACGGCCCATATGTCCGGTGGCGGTGTAAACGACACGCCGGTTAACGTCAGCAACCTCGATGGCTATACGAACTCCGACTACGTGACGTACACGCTAGCGCGCATCAACACCCAGGGCATTCCCCACGGGACCAACTAGCCACGCAGAGGGGCGGCAACCATCCAGTTGCCGCCCCTTCAACTTCCCACCATCTTTTCAACTTTCCACTTAACTTAACACCTAAGGTGGAAAGCTGGAAAGTTAAGTGGAAAGCTGGAAAGTAAACGGAAGGTCTGCCACGTTAACTCAGGGGCTAGGGGGGGGGTTAATAATTGCACAAACCATACCAGGCTAAACAAAAAGATACCAATCTGGTTGGTAAAACACCGTCAATGAGCCGCGAGCCAACTAGCTGCGTAAATAAGACCTAAAGAACTGTTACAAATTAATGGCAAATGCCCAGATGCCGATGTTGCGATTTTCAATTAACTGTTACGCGGGAACAGCAAAATGCTACTATCTAACAAGCACGTAAGAAAGCAGATTAACGGTTAAGGCTAAGAAGTGGCAGGTATGTCAGAAGCAACTAGGACTCGCACGCATACGCCCGAGGTTAGGCAGCGCGCCGTCGAGGTCCTCCAAGAGGGGGTCGGTCATCGCGCCCTCGCTGCGGAGCTTGGCATTCCCCAGGCCACGGCTCGTCAGTGGGCTCGCGCATATGCCGTGGGCGGTGCCGATGCCGTGCTCAACGCGGGCTCGCATCACCGCACGTATTCGTATGACGTCAAGCTCGCAGTGGTAAAGGATCGCCTGGAAAACGGCCTGACGGTTCGCGAGGCCATGATCAAGCACAAGATTCCCAGCGAGTCTTCGGTCAAGGCTTGGTGTCGTCAGTATCGCGATGGCGGCGAGGCGGCGCTGGTCGATAAGCCGCGCGGTCGCAAGCCGCGCGTTAAGCAGGCAGAGTAGCAAGAGGGTGCGCCCACAGGGGCGCATTTTTCTTGCCGCCTCTCTGCTCCAAAGCGAAGGTGCCCTTGCCCCGTACGCCTAAAACTCCCCAGTTGACCGAAAACCCGCCGCCGCTACTCCTCAACTGAGCTATAACGTTAAACAATTGCAGCGTTTTTGCATGGGGGAGTGATGGTATGACGCTACTGTATTTCCTTACCCTGTTTCCGCTGGTACCGGCGCTGGGCATGCTGCTCGTGCGCGGTGACCGCGCCCGCGATGCGGTGGGGCTCATAGGCTCCGGCATTATTATGGCGGTGACAGTTGTAGTCGCCGTCATGTTTTTTGGCACGGGTCCGCAGAGCTTTGAGGTTGCCCCCGACACCTCGAGTACGCTCTCGACCATCTGCTCCGCCATCGATGTCATCCTGTGCGACGTCATCCTGTACAACGCGCGCAAATTTAAGAGCACGCTCGCCACGGTGCTCGGCACAGTCCAGCTGGTGGGCTCGTTCGCCTTTGCGGCCATGGCGTTGCCTGCGGTCGAGGTCGTCACCGCCACGCCGCTCTACCTGGATTACATGAGCGTGATCATGGTCCTCGCCGTTGGCATCGTCGGCAGCCTGATCTGCGTGTACGCCCTGGGCTACATGAAGGACTTCCAGGCGCACGACGAGCACGAGGCCGCGCTGCGCGGGCAGACCGCGCCCGACCGTCGCCCGCAATTCCTGGCGCTCATGTTCCTGTTCCTCTCGGCCATGTTTGTCATCGTGATAAGCGACAACCTGGAGTGGCTGTTCTGCGGCTGGGAAATCACCACCGTGTGCTCGTTCCTCATGATTGGCTACACGCGCACGCCCGAGGCCATTAAAAACGCCTTCACCCAGATCATCCTCAACATGCTGGGCGGCATCGCGTTTTTGGCGGGCCTTATGTTTCTGCACGTCAACGGCATGCCGCTGACCATTTCGGGCATGATCGAGCTTTCCGGCGCCGGAACCACGCAATCCGCGCTGCTGGTGATGCCGGTCGTCCTGCTGTCGCTCGCCGCGCTCACCAAGGCCGCGCAGATGCCGTTCCATACCTGGCTGCTGGGCGCCATGGTTGCCCCCACGCCCACGAGCGCCCTGCTGCACTCGTCCACCATGGTCAAAGCCGGCGTGTTCCTGATGGTCAAGCTCAGCCCGCTCTATGCCATCTATCCCGTGACGGGCTTTATGGTCACGAGTGTGGGTGCCATCACGTTTTTGCTCGCTGCCCTCATGGCCATCTCGCAGAGCAACGCCAAACGCGTGCTCGCGTACTCCACCATTTCCAACTTGGGCCTGATCAGCGCCTGCCTGGGTGTCGGCGCGCCCGAGGCCGTATGGGCGGCCATCTTCCTAATCCTGTTCCATACGGTGGCTAAGTCGCTGCTGTTCCTGTGCGTGGGCACGGCCGAGCATCATATCGGCAGCCGCAATATCGAGGACATGGACGGTATGTTCAGCCGCATGCCGCACCTGACGCGCCTGATGATGCTGGGCATCATGGGCATGTTTGTGGCGCCGTTTGGCATGCTCGTGTCCAAGTGGGGCGCCCTGGTGGCGTTTGCCCAGACCGGCAACGTGCTCATGATCATGGTACTGGCCTTTGGCTCGGCCGCGACGTTTTACTTCTGGGGCAAGTGGCTTGCCAAGCTTTCGGGCGTCGACCCCACGGCTCAAAACGTCGAGGTCAATGTCCATAAGACCGAATGGATGGCGCTCAACACCATCGCCGCGCTGCTGATTCTGTGCTGCGTGGCGTTCCCGTTTATCTCGAGCGGTCTGGTGTCGCCTTACTTGGCCATGGTGTTTGGCCGCGTGCCGTATGTTATTGGCAAGGACGCCATGTATCTGATGGTGGTTATCGTGGCGTTTATCGCCGTGGTGCTGCTGACTTCATTCCGCGTGAGCAACAAACCGCACGTAAACGTATATCTTTCGGGCGTGGGAACCGACAATTACCGCCATTTCCGCGGCTCGATGGGACGCGAGGTGAAGGCCGAAAAGCGCAATTGGTACTCGGAGGACGCCCTTGGCGAGAAGCGTATCGGCCCCGCGGGTAGTGTTGTTTGCTGTGCCATCATCCTGTTTGCGCTGCTGTGCTGCGCGTGGATTGGGCCCGAGAGACTCGCCATGAGTGCGCCCTCGGTGCTGCGCGGCAAGTACTTTGAAGGCTCGGGCGTCGTGGGCATCTTTATTGGCACCGTGGCGTTTGCCTTGCTGGCGCCGCTTGCGGGCGGCTTGATCGACGGCATCGACCGCAAGCTGTCCGCCCGCATGCAGGGCCGCGTGGGCCCGCGCCTGCTGCAGCCCTTCTACGACGTTGCCAAGCTGCTGCGCAAGGCCCCCGCCAGCGTAAACACCATGGATGATACCTATATGGCGTGCGCGCTCATCTTTACCGTGGTGGGCGGCGGCATCTTTGTGTCGGGTTCCAACACGCTGCTGTGCGCCTTTATGGTTACGCTCGCCGCGATCTTTGTGGTGCTGGCGTCCGCCTCGACGCAAAGCCCGTTTGCCCAGGTTGGCGCCGACCGCGAGTTGCTGCAGGTTATGAGCTACGAGCCCGCCGTTCTGCTGATGAGCGTGGGACTGTACCTTGCCACCGATAGCTTCGATTCCATTGCCGTGACGGGGCAGTCGGCCCCCATCATCGTGTACAGCGCGCCCATTTTCCTCGCGCTGCTCGCGGTGCTTACCATCAAGCTGCGCAAGTCGCCGTTCGATCTTTCGTACTCACATCACGCGCATCAGGAGATTGTCCAGGGCGTCGCCACCGAGATGAGCGGCGGCACGCTGGCCAAGATGACCCTTATGCACTGGTGCGAGACCGTGCTGTTTTTGATGTGGGTGGGCATGTTCTTTGTCTGGGACAACCCTGTGAGCTGGGTCGTAGCCCTGGTCGTGATGGTCGCGACGTACTTTGTCGAGGTGCTGATCGACAACACCTTCGCCCGTAGCACCTGGCGCAGCTGCTTTAAGCTCGGCTGGGGCGTGGCGCTGGTGTTTGGCCTGCTCAACCTTATGCCCATCCTCGTCGACGTGTTTATTTAGGAGGCGGCATCTATGGATCATAAAATGTCG
Organism: Collinsella sp.; assembly: GCA_019414055.1. Taxonomy (GTDB): domain Bacteria; phylum Actinomycetota; class Coriobacteriia; order Coriobacteriales; family Coriobacteriaceae; genus Collinsella. The sequence continues at coordinate 183,737 of DXMV01000014.1, read as the reverse complement.
CGCTCGCCGTGGGTTATTCATTACGACGGCTCGAGCTGCAACGGATGCGATATCGAGGTGCTGGCCTCGCTCACCCCACTGTTTGATGCGGAGCGTTTTGGTGTGGTCAACACCGGCAACCCCAAGCATGCGGACATCTTTTTGGTGACGGGCTCGGTCAACGCTCAGAACCTGCCCGTCGTGCGTCAGATCTACAACCAGATGCTCGAGCCCAAGTGCGTGGTGGCGTGCGGCATTTGCGCATGCTCGGGCGGCGTGTTCCGCGATGCCTACAACGTGATCGGCGGCGTGGACCGCGCGATTCCCGTGGACGTGTACGCGCCCGGGTGCGCCATTCGCCCCGAGACCGTGATCGATGCCATTGTGGAGGCGTGCGGCATCTTGGACCAGAAGGAGGCCGTGATGCGCGCTGGCGGCGACCCGCTCACCGTGGGCGGCGCCGCAACCTGGGACGGTGGCGTTGAGCTGGGCGAGGACGGGTTTGTGGCTGCGGGGGCCGGGGCTGGGGCCGCTGCCGGTGACGCACCTGTCGGGAAGCCCGTCGCTGGCGACGCGCCTACTGGGACGCCCGCCGCACCCGCCGCTGCAAAGGAGGCCGAGTAATGCAAAAGGCAATCTATACCACCGTCGGGATCGACGAGCTCCTGGCGCATGTGCAGGCGCTCAAGGGTGCCGGCGCGCGCTTTGTGCAGATGCATGCCGAGCGCTGTGTGGACGACGGATCGTATCGCCTGGTTTATACGTTTATCAACGTCCGCGCTGCGCAAGAGCAGATCGCGCGGGACGGCAGCTATGCGATTGAGAACCTGGTGGTTGAGGGAATTGATCAGTATCAGGAGATTCCGTCCATCAGCTCGTATTATCCGGCGGTATTCCCGTTTGAAAACGAGGCGCACGATCTGTTTGGTCTTGCCATCACCGACATGCAGGTCGACTTTAACGGCTTTTTCTACCAGGTCTCGACCGCCGAGCCCATGAGTGTGATCACCCCCGAGGTGAAAGCTGCGCGCGAGAAGGCCATGAAGGTCCGCGCCGCCGCCGAGGCCAAGGCGCGCAAGGCCGCGGCCGAGAAGGCCGCCGCGGTTGCCGCTGCTGCAGGGGAGGGCGCTGCGGGTGCCGGCGATGCCGAGGGCGCTGCTGCTCAGCCCGCTGCGGCTGCCGGCTCCGATACTCAGCACGATGAGGCTGCTGCCAAGGCCGCGCTCAAGGCCGCCGAGATGGAGGCAAAGCTCGCCGCCATGGATCCTGAGAAAGCGGCCAAGGTCCGTGCGGCGCTTGCCGCCAAGGCCGCCCGCGACAAGCAGAAAGAGGAGGCGTAAGGTCCATGGCACATCGTTCCGTTATTCCGTTTGGCCCGCAGCACCCGGTGCTGCCCGAGCCGCTTCATCTGGACCTGGTGATCGAGGACGACCGCGTCATCGAGGCAATTCCGCAGATCGGCTTTGTGCACCGCGGACTCGAGAAACTCACCGAAAAGCGCGACATGCATCAGTTTGGCTACATCGCCGAGCGCATCTGCGGCATCTGCGCCGTGGGTCATAGCTGCGGCTATGCCAGCGCCTGCGAGCGCATGCTCGACATCGAGGTGCCCGGCCGCGTGCAGTATATCCGCACCATTTTGCATGAGCTTTCGCGCGTCCACTCGCATCTGCTGTGGCTGGGCCTGCTCGCCGATGCCTTTGGCTTCGAGGCGCTGTTCTATCGTTCGTGGACCCTGCGCGAGCAGATTCTCAAGATCTTTGAGAGCACGTGCGGCGGCCGCGTGATCCTTTCGATTAACGAGATCGGCGGCCTTAAGCACGATATTGAGGACTCTGAGCTGGCGGGCATTGTCCAGACGCTCGACGTCATGCGCCCCGACTACGAGGCCCTGGTGCATACCTTTTTGGACGACGCCAGTTGTGGCGAGCGCCTGCATGGCGTGGGTGTGATCAGCAAGAAGGACGCGCTGGAGCTTTCGATGGTCGGCCCGTTTGGGCGCGCCTCGGGTGTGGATTACGACGTGCGCATGTTCGGCGACGGCGCCTATGCGGATCTGGCCGCGTTTGAGCCCATCGTGGCGACCGACGGCGACTGCTATGCCCGCTGCCAGGTGCGTTGCGCCGAGGTCACACAGGCCATGGATATCATCAAGGAGCTTGTGGGCAAGATTCCGCACGACGGCATCGGCGGGCGCACCAAGCTCACGCCGGCCGACGGTGCCCGCGGCGAGGTTGTGATTGAGCAGCCGCGCGGCGAGGCGTACTACTATGTACGCGGCAACGGCACCAAGAACCTGGACCGTTTTCGCGTGCGCACGCCGACGTCGCAAAACCTGGCGGGTCTGACGCATGCGCTGCAGGGCGTGCTCCTTGCCAACGTGCCCATGATTATCCTGACCATCGACCCCTGCATTAGCTGCACGGAAAGGTAGGCGCGGCATGAGTTTCCTGACATTTGCCAAGACGGCCTTGGGTTCTATGGTCAAGCAGCCGGTCACGGTGTGCTACCCGCAAGAGAAGCTCGCGGCACCCGAGCGCCTGCGCGGGCATATCGTCAACGACATGGATGTGTGCATCTGCTGCGGCATGTGCGCGCGGCGTTGCCCGGCGGGCGCGCTCGCGGTCGATCGCAAGGGCGGAACGTGGTCGATTGACCCGTATGCCTGCGTGGTGTGTGGCGAGTGCATCGAGAGCTGCCCTAAACATTGCCTGACTATGGACACCGCCCGCACCCCAGTCGCAGCGGACAAGACTCCCACGGTAGAAACCAAGCCGGAATAGCGCGAAAACGGGGCCGGTGGGGCAAAATTGCCCCACCGGCCCTGCGCGCGAACGCGTGTGCGGGCCGCCACGCGACCCGTCCAGCCCGAAAATGACCCGCCTGCCACGAAATGGGCCCATCTACTACTTTTGGGCGCCAACCCCCAACCACGGAAAAAAATGTGAAAACAAAACCGCAGGTAGAACGCCTGCGGTTTTCTGGAAAACGGGGGTATGGTCGGGGGTATCGAGTCAAACGTAGTAGATGGGCAGGTTTCGTGGCGAGCGGTTCCGGCTGATCCCTTGGGGACGGAGGAAAACGGATCATTTTGGTCCCGCAAGGCTTGCGGAGGCACTCGCGCAGGGCCGCCCGACAAAACTATGCCGGTTTACTACGATGAATTCGACATTCCCGACCATGACTGCATTTTTCTAAATATTGCAAGCGTTCTACCTGCGGTTTTGTAAGCGCGCAATTTGCCGTGGTCGAAGGCTGGCGATTCATCGTAGTAAACCGGCATAGTTTTGAAATGGCACCATATCGGTAACAGCCATTTTGCTATGCCGGTGCGGTTGGTCGTCGGGCAACTACCCTCGCAGGTAGGCGATGGCGATTTGGGTGCGGTTGCGCAGGCCCATTTTGGCAAGGATTGAACTGATGTGGTTGCGTACGGTGCCTTCGCCCATATAGACGGTGGCGGCAATCTCCTTGTTGTCGAGGCCGCGGGCGATGAGCTCGGCGACTTCGAACTCGCGGTCGGTTAGGCCGGCAAAGGCCGCGGGCCGGCGGGTCGCGCCGGCCTCGATGCCTGCCCCATCAAAATCGATGTCCTCGATCGCCTTGCCCTCGAGCACGCGTTTACCGTCCATGACCTGCGCCAACGCTGGCGGGATGGCGGCGACATCGGTTTTAATCAGGTAGCCGCGGGCGCCCAGCTTGAGCGCCGACACAATGTACTCGTCATCCGAGAACGTCGTCAGAAATACCACGCGCGCCGCAGGGTCGCGCTCAAGGATCTCGCGCGCGGCCGAAAGGCCGTCGCGTCCCGGCATCTGGATGTCGAGCAGCGCGATGTCGGGCGCGTGCTCGGCGTAGAGCGCGACCGCGTCGTCGCCATTGGCGCCGGTGCCCACCACCTCGATCTGCGTCTGGGCGCCCAGGATAATCTTGAGCGAATCGACCACTAGGCGGTCGTCGTCGACAACGATGAGCCTCATCGGCCCTCATCTCCTTGCTGTTTGGGAACGGTGGCAAACACACGCCAGCCGCCGGCACCGGCGCGCGGGCCGGCGGTGAAGGTGCCGCCAAGCGCCTCGACGCGCTCGCGCATGGAGCCGAGCCCCATGCCTTCTACGGCGCCGCGGCCGCTTGCTTGAACCCCGCCCGCGCCATCGTCGCTAACAATGAGCTGGTAAAACGACGGATGCTCCATACATCGCACAGTGACAACATGGGCGCAAGCGTGGCGCATGGTGTTGGAGAGCGCCTCGCGCAGGACCGCCGCAAAGCAGTTCGCGACGTTTGCGGGCGCATGTTCGGCCATAACTTCAAGCTCAATCTGCGGGCCGCCGTCCGAGCGTGCGCCCTCAACAATGCGTTCGAGCTGCACGGAAAGGTCGACGGCGTTGTCGTTGAGCGCGTGGACGCTGGCGCGCACAAGCTGGAGCGCCTCGTCAACCGTGCGTTTGACATCGGCGAAATCGCCGGCGACGCCGGGCTCGTCGGCGTGGACTACGCGCAAGGCTTCGGCTTGCAGTGAGGCGCGCGTGAGCTGGTGGCCCACGTTATCGTGGATTTCGCGCGCGATGCGGGCGCGTTCGGCGAGTGTCGCGAGCTCGACTTCGTAGCCCTGGCGATCGGCAAGGTCGCGGTTGCGCGCTTCGAGCACGAGGGCTCGTTCCTGCAGCTCGTCACGGGTACGGCGCATGCGCTCTTGCTCACGCTCCAGCTGGGCTGTGCGCAGTGACAACAAAGTGGCGGCGACCGAAAGGATGGCGGTCAGCAGGAGCGTTCGTGCGGTGAGTGCGTCGGTGCGAAAGTCCGCGACGAGCGCAAAGACAAAGGCGACGCCAATGCCCAGCGCGACCCAGGCGTGCTCACGGCGCACCCGCCGCGCGATGTCATAGAGGGCGAGAGGCGCAAACGGCACAAACGGCGGCACGAAAACGGCCGCGATGATGTAAGCGTAACTCGCGGCCTCGCTCGCACGCCGGGCGCTTTTCCCCTGCGCGAGCTCGGCCAGCGAGGTGGCAATAACGCCAAGGCAAAACGCCGCGACCAGGCGAGCGTCCACAGCAAGACCCGTGGCGGCCGCAATACAGCACGCCAGAACGATTGATTTGTCGAAAAGCCTGTTCATACGGGTATTGTACGCGAAGCTGCGCGTGGTGGAGGGGCCGCCTGCGCAACCGCGACATTCCTCCTGCGCGGCAAATCGGCGTCGATCGCTCGTGCGAGCGGGGGTTTCGCCTCCGCCCCCCCTCGCACTCGTGACAAAGCTCACTGGTGCGCGCCGCCCGCTCCTGCGATGATGCAATCGTACCGGGCCACGACCAACAGAAGGGGCGCCTCATGACAGACATCGTCCATGTCGAAAACCTCGTCAAGCGCTACGACGACCTTATTGCGCTCGACCACTTTAATCTGAGCATCGCCCCCGGCGAGATCTTTGGCCTGCTCGGCCCCAATGGCTCGGGCAAGACCACGTCCATCAACTGCATTTTGCAGCTGCTTTCCTACGACAAAGGCACCATCGAGCTGTTCGGCGAGCCCATGACGCCCATGCGTTACGACCTCAAGCGCCGCATCGGCGTGGTGCCGCAGCAGGTGGCGGTGTTCGACGAGCTCACCGTGCGCGAGAACATCGACTATTTCTGTAGCCTCTACGTCAACGACCGCAAGCGCCGCCGTGCGCTCGTGGACGAGGCGATCGGCTTCGTCGGTCTGGGCGACTTTACCAAGTTCCGCCCCGGCAAGCTCTCGGGCGGCCTGGCGCGCCGCCTCAACATTGCCTGCGGCATCGCGCACAAGCCCGAGCTCATCTTTTTTGACGAGCCCACGGTGGCGGTCGACCCACAGAGCCGCAACGCCATCCTGGAGGGCATCTGCCGCCTGCGCGACGAGGGCGCTACGGTGGTGTATACCAGCCATTACATGGAGGAAATCGAGCAAATCTGCAGCCGCATCATGATCATGGACGGCGGCCGCGTGCTGGCGCAGGGCACTAACGACGAGCTCAAGCGCATGATCCAGATGGGCGAGCGCGTGACTGTCGAGGTCGGCGCCGTCGAGACCGTCACGGTCGAGCGGCTGCGCGCCCTCGAGCACGTGCTTTCGGTCGAGCTGTCCGGCGGCGAACTCGTCTGCACCTGCGAGGCGAGCCCGCACAATCTGGTCGACATCCTCGACACGCTGCGCGCCGCCGACGTGGCGCTCGGCCGCGTGTGGAGCGAGCCGCCGACCCTCAACGACGTGTTCCTCGAGATCACCGGCCGCGAGCTGCGCGACTAGGGGGCGGCCATGTTCAACACCATCATTATCACGGTCAAGACGCTGCTGCGTCGGCCGAGTACATGGGTCTGGAGCGCGGTCTTTCCCATCGCGCTTTCAACGATGTTCATGTTTATGTTTGCGAATCTGAGCTCCGACGGCAAGGTCGACCCGGTGCCGGTGGCCGTTGTCGCTGACGAAGCCTGGGGTGCTTCGTCCTTTAAGGACGTGGCGACCTCGCTTGCCAAGGAGGGCGACGATCAACTGCTCGATGTGAGCGAGTACGAAGACTTGGCTGCCGCGCGCAAAGCGCTCAAGGCCGGCGAAGTCGCGGGCATCTACACGGTCGATGCCGCGGGCACGCCCAAGCTCACGCTGCTTTCGAGCTATGACAGCTCGCGTGCGTCGACGGTGCTCACCGACCGCAGCATCCTTGAGACGGTGGCAAGCTCGTATACGCAAAATGCCGAGCTCATGAGCCAGATTGCCCAGGACAACCCGGCGGCGCTTGCCGACCCGGAGGCGGTTGCGCGCGCCCTGTCGCTCGAGGGCGGAACCCGCCGCGTGAGCCTGACGCGCACCACGCCCGATGGCACGGTCATCTACTATTACGCGCTCTTTGGCCTGGTCGCGATGATGTCTGCGGAGTTTGCCGCTTTGAGCGTCGTCGATTTGCAGCCCAATCTGTCGGGCCTTGGCGCGCGCCGCTGCGTGGGTGGCCTTTCCAAGACGGCATCGCTGGCCGGCATCTTTGTCGGCTCGTGGCTGGTTTCCTTTGCCTCGATGGCGGTCGCGATTGGCTACGTGCGCCTAGTCGTTGGCGTCGACTTTGGCGGGCGCGAGGGGCTGTGTCTGGTGGGCGGTGCTGCATCCGCGCTTGCCGCCACGGGCTTGGGGCTCTTTGTGGGCACGCTTCCCGTTAAGGGTGGCAAGGCATCCAAGTCATGCATCCTCACGGGCTTTGCCACCACGTGCGCCTTGTTCGCCGGCCTCTACGGCGAGCCGGCGATGGCGCTTGCCGACGACGTCGCCCGCGCCTGTCCGGCCGAGTGCTGGCTCAACCCCGTCAAGCTCATCTGCGACATGTTCAATCGCCTGTATTTCTTTGAGGACTTGGGGCCCTTCACCGTCCGCGCCGGCGCGCTCGTCCTAATGGCCCTGGTGTTTGTCGCCGCCGCTACGCTGATCTTTGGAAGGAGCCGCTATGAGCACCTTTAAGACCGCGCTTCGCATGGCGCTGGCGCACCCGTTCTACCTGCTCATCTATACGGTGTTCATCTCGCTCATGGGCGTATTCATCGCAGCCTCGGTAAGCTGGAACTCGTCGCAGCTTACCGAGTACAAGCCCTACGACACCAACGTGATCGTGGTCGACCGCGACAATAGCGACCTTTCGCGGGCGCTCACCAAGCACCTGGGCTCACGCTTTGACCTGGTCACGGGCGTCGGCGACGACACCTACGATCTCGCGGACGCGCTCTCCAAGAGCAACAGCGCCAAAGGCAGCGCCGACTGCGTGTTCTTTATCCCGGAGGGGTTCGAGGACGACCTCGTTGCGGCCGCCCGCGCGGGGGAGGCCCTGCCCAAACTCGACGTGACCTACGGTGCCGGCACCATGGCGGCTGCGCTTTCGTCTGCCGAGGCCTCGCGCTGGATCTCGCTCGCGGGCGCTGCGGCCGCACTTGAGCCCGCTGCTTCCGACGGCGATGTCGCCAAGGCCGCCGAGCATGCTGCCGCAAAGCGTGCGGAGGTCCAGATCGAGCAGATCAAGGTTGACTCGACTGCCGCCGCCACGCTCGAGTCTTACTTCAACTTTGGCGCGTACGCGATTATCTCGTCGGTCATCGTGTCGGTGGGGTTGGTGTTCTCGGGCATGAACGAGCCCGAGCGCGTGCGCCGCATGGAGGCTAGCCCGGTCTCCGAGCGCCAGCGTTCGCTTGCCGTGTTCGCGGCCGCCGCCGTGCTTACCGTCTGCATTTGGTTTGTGTCGAGCATGATGGGCGTCGTGGGCTTTGCCGGCGCGGTTGCCGAGGTCGGCCTGGGCCGCGTGTGCCTGGCGCTGGCGGCAACGTTTGCCCTGGCGTGCACGCCGCTGGCCGTTGGTTTTACCCTGTCGAGCTTGGGCGCGCGCGAGGAGCTGCTCAACGGCGTGGGCAACTTACTCGGCATGCTCATGACGTTTTTGGGTGGCGCCTGGATGCCGCTGTCGCTCATGGGCTCGGCCGTGCAGACCGTGGCGCATTTTGTGCCGACGTATTGGGTGAACGACGCGATTGGCAAGGCGCTTGCCTCGGACCTGACGTCCACCGTGCTGGGCGACATCGCCTGCGATCTGGGCGTCACCGTGCTCTTCGCCGTCGCCATCGCCGCCGTAGGCCTAGCCCTCGCCCACAACAAATCCCGCGCCTAGCCACAATCCGTCACTTGGGGACGTTCCTTTTCTGTCGGCACCCTGGGACACTCCTGCCCCCGGGCAGTCATTGGGGACGTTCTTAAACGACTGGTCATCGGGGACAGTCTTTGCCGATTCGCCGGCTCGCCGGCCGGGCTGGCAAGGACTGTCCCTAGCGGCACTCATTTAAGCCTGTCCCCAATGAGTACCCAATGAGTACCGTTTGAAAAAATCAGCGACCGTCGCCTACATTTAGTTCACCTGGGTTTACTATTAGCTTAGAAAAGTAGCAGACGGCTAACAACGGGGGATAAGATGGCGACAAAGCGAGCCTATGTCCAGGTCAGCGGGCTTAAGAAACACTACGGCGACGGTGATGCGCGCCTGACGGTACTCGATGGTATCGATACGTCCATCAACCGCGGCGAGATCTGCGTCATGCTGGGGCCCTCGGGCTCGGGCAAGTCGACCTTTCTCAACCTGATCGGCGGCCTGGAGGATGCCGACGGCGGCTCCATCATGGTGGACGGCTGCGACCTCACGGTGCTCAAGCCTGCCGATCTGGGCGAGTACCGCCGCCGCGAGCTGGGCTTTGTCTTCCAGTTCTACAACCTGGTGCCCGACCTTACCATCAAGGAAAACATCGAGGTCACGGCACACCTGTCCAAAAACCCGCTCAACGTCGACGACCTGCTGCGCTCGCTGGGCCTGTACGAGCACCGCAACAAGTTCCCGCGCCAGGTCTCGGGCGGCCAGCAGCAGCGCTGCGCCATCGGCCGCGCGCTCGTCAAAAATCCGGGCCTGCTGCTGTGCGACGAGCCCACGGGCGCGCTCGACTACAAGACGTCCAAGGAAATCCTGCAGCTCATGGAGGACGTCAACCGCACCTACGGCTGCACCATCATCATCGTCACCCACAACGCCGCCATCGCGCGCATGGCCAACCGCGTGCTGCGCCTGCGCGACGGCCGCATTGTCGAGGACGAGCTCAACGCCGATCCCGTGCCCGCCGCCGAGCTCGATTGGTAGGCGACGCCATGACACCTCTCGCAAAGCGACTCCCGCGCGAGCTGCGCCGCAATATCGGCAAGTACCTGGGCATCTTTTTGCTTATGTGCGGAAGCATCGCCCTCACGTCGGGCTTTTTGCTCGCGGCGCATTCCATCGGCTGCCTCATTGACGACATGCGCGATGCATACACGATCGAGGACGGCCGCGTGACTACCTCCTTCGAGGCCACCGACGAGCAGCTCAAGGCTGCCGAAGACGCGGCTGAGGACGTCGGCGGCGTTACGTTCTACAAGAACTTCTCTATCGACGCCATCATCAAAAAGGCGGCCGGCGACGACGGCACCAAGCGCACCCTGCGCACCTATGCGCGCCGCACCAAGGTCGACATTGCGTCCTACTGCGAAGGCAAGCAGCCCAAGGCGGACGACGAGGTGGCCATCGACCGCGTCTTTGCCGCCAACAACGACCTCGCCGTGGGCGATAAGGTCGAGCTCGAGGGTCGCACCTACACCATCTGCGGCATCATGACCCAGCCCGATAGCCAGGCGCTGTTCCTCAACAATTCGGACTTTACGGTGAACACCATTACCTATGGCGTTGCCGAGGTCAGCGACGCCGGTTTTGCCGCGCTCGAGGATGCCGGCGGCGCGCCTGCCTACACGTACTCCTTTACCTTTAACGACCGCGACCTCCCCACCGCGGATCGCATCGATGCAGAGCAGGATATGGTCGAGGCGCTGACCGATGCCGATGCGCGCGTCGACGATCTTATCGATGCCGATTCCAACCAGGGTATTGGCTATGCGCGCGATGACGTGGACGGCGATTCCATGATGTGGATGACGCTGCTCAACATTATCATCGTGATCATGGCGTTCGTCTTTGTGGTCCTTACCGACGCCACCATCGAGGAGGAGGGCGCCATCATCGGCACACTGCTCGCCAGCGGCTATCGCCGCCGCGAGATCGTGCTGCACTACCTGGCACTTCCCGCCATCGTGGGCGTGCTCGCGGCGCTTTTGGGCACCGCGCTCGGCGTTGCGTTCTTTACCGAGCCCATGCGCGGTCTCTACTACGGCTCGTACAGCCTGCCGCCCTTCCAGGTGTACTGGAGCTGGGAGATCTTCGTGAAGTGTGCCGTGGTTCCCGCCGCCGCGCTCATTCTCATCACGCTGGTGGGCCTGCTTCGCAAGATGGGCAAGACGCCGCTGCAGTTCCTTCGCCACGAGGCGAGCGGCAAATCGGGCACCAAGCGTGGCCTGCAGCTGCCGGAGCGCATGGGCTTTGTTTCCCGCTTCCGCCTGCGCGTCTTCCTGCGCAACCTGGGCAACTTCGCCACGCTCTTCGTGGGTATTGCGTTTGCATCGCTGCTGCTGCTCTTTGGTCTGGCGATTCTGCCCACGATGACGCACTATGCGGACAACCTGGAGACGAGCCTGGTCGCCGAGCATCAGTACACACTCAAGGCTCCGCTGGAGCTCGAGGGCACCGCCGAGGAGCGCGAGCAGTGGTCGGCGCTCGAGCGCTTGCAGTCGGTTGACGGCGCGCTGCTTTCCGCCGCCCAAGATGCCAGTGACGAGCTCGATGACGCGGCCGATGCCGCGCAGGCGGCAGCCGATACCGCAGCCAGCGCTCCGTCTGCCGAGAGCCTGGCCGCGGCGCAGGACGCGCTCGCAAGCGTTCAGGACAAGAAGGATGCGCTCTATGCGCGCCTCGACGACCTGGCCGATGCCCTTGGCTGCGACCGCGACGAGGCTATCGACCTGATTGACAAGGCCTCGAAGATCGACACCGATAACGACGATATTCACCCGGTCAACACGACCGACAACGGCGCGGCCAAGATTGCGCAGGCCGAGAAATATGCCGTCTACCAGCTGCAGTACGACCGCGGCGACGGAAACGGCGAGGAGACGATTTCCGTCTACGGCGTCTCGTCAAACTCGCGCTACTGGAAGGACCTTAACGTCGGCGATGGTCGCGTCGTCTTTGGCGGCGGTCTGCTCGATAAGTTTGGCTGGAGCGAGGGTCAGAAGGTCACGCTCAGCGACAAGTACGAGGGCGAGCATTATTCCCTTGAGTACGCGGGTAAGGACTGCACTTGGGGCTCAAAGTCGGACATGAATATCTATATGAGCATCGACGACTTTAACGAGCTGTTCGACAACGACGCCGCCTACTTTAACGGCTATGTGAGCGACGAGAAGCTCGACCTCGATGCTCGCTACTTTGCCGGCGACACCACGCCCGACGACATGCGCGCCGTGGGCGACCAGTTCATCGGCATGATGAGCAAAATGATCGGAATGATGATCGGGCTCGCGGTGTTTATCTTCCTGCTGTTTATGTACCTGCTGACCAAGGCGGTCATCGACCATAGCGCCCGGTCGATCAGTTACATGAAGGTCTTTGGCTATCGCGATGGCGAGATCTCGCATCTGTACATCCGCTCGATCACGCTGTGCGTGGCGGCGTCGCTCGTGCTGAGTCTGCCGGTCATTATTGGCTCGCTCACGGCCATCTTCCGCTCGATGCTGCTCGCCTATAACGGCAATATCGAGATTTACGTGCCCACTTGGTCCATGGCGGCGTGCGTGGGCATCGGCTTTGCAACTTACCTGGTCGTGGCGCTGCTACACACGCGCTCTATCAAGCACGTCAGCCTAGCCGAGGCCCTCAAGGTGCAAGAGTAGTCATCGGGGACGTTCTTGAACGACTAGTCATCGGGGACGGTCTTTGCCGATTCGCCGGCTCGCCGGCCGGGCTGGCAAGGACTGTCCTCAACTGTCGGCAGGAAGGGAACGTTCCTAGCTGCCACTCATTTAAGTCCGTCCCCAATGAGTGCCTAACGACTCGGTGTTGCGCTTGACTTCGACCCTACTTCAACGGGTACCATCCTCTTATGTCTGTAACGCCATATAGACCGAGGGGATAGATCTATGACCGCAACTGCACCCGCAGCACCCGCTAAGGTGTACTTCACCAACCTGCGCACGCATGCTCGCGAGAGCCAGCTCGACAAGCTCAAGCGCCTCATTCGCCGCGCCGGTATCGAGCAGATCGACTTTGAGAACAAGTTCGTCGCCATCAAGATTCACTTTGGCGAGCTGGGCAATCTGAGCTTTTTGCGCCCCAACTACGCCCGCGCCGTCGCAGATGTCGTGAAGGAGCTGGGTGGCAAGCCCTTCCTCACCGATTGCAACACGCTCTATGTGGGTAGCCGCAAAAACGCGCTCGAGCACATCGACACCGCGTATCAGAACGGCTTTACCCCGTATGCCACGGGCTGCCAGATCATCATCGCTGACGGCCTCAAGGGTACCGACGAGGCGCTCGTCCCGGTCGAGGGCGGTGAGTACGTGCGCGAGGCAAAGATTGGTCAGGCACTCATGGATGCCGACATCGTGATCAGCCTCACGCACTTTAAGGGTCATGAGCAGGCCGGTTTTGGCGGCGCCATGAAGAACCTGGGCATGGGAGGCGGCAGCCGTGCCGGCAAGATGGAGCAGCATGCCGCCGGCAAGCCGAGCGTCGATACTACCAACTGCGTAGGTTGCCGTGCCTGCGAGAAGATTTGCGCGCACAGCGCCATCACGTTTGACGGTACGCGTGAGCGCGAGCTTGCCAACGGCAGTACCCGCACGGTTCACGTGGCTGCCATCGACCACGATCGCTGCGTGGGCTGCGGACGCTGCATTGCGGCGTGCAACCAGGACTGCATCAAGCCCGACTATGACGCCGCGGCCGACGTACTCAACTACAAGATCGCCGAGTATACGAAGGCCGTTGTCCAGGATCGCCCCAGCTTCCATATTTCGCTGGCTATGGATATCAGCCCCAACTGCGATTGCCATCCCGAAAACGACACGCCCATCGTCAACGACATTGGCATGTTCGCGAGCTTCGATCCAGTCGCCATCGACCAGGCCTGTGCCGATGCCGTCATGGCATCCGAGCCGCTGCCCAACACCGAGCTTACCGACAGCGCCGCCAAGATGGAGCACAACCACGAGCATCTGGAGGGCGAGCAGGCCAAGGATCCCTTCTGCATCACGCATCCCGACACCGACTGGCGCGCGTGCATCGCGCATGCCGAGAAGATCGGCCTGGGCACGAGCAATTACGAGCTCATCGAGGTCAAATAGCGCCTGGCTATTGAACAAAACAAGCGCCTCTGTGGCGTAAGTCGAGCAAAATCCGCCCGCGAGCACAGCGCTCGCGGGCGGCTTTCCGGAAGTATGCGGCAAATTTCGAGACCGCCGAGCACACGACGTTTTTTGGCAACAAAACCCCTGATAAATTGTTGATAAAACTGCGGTCTGGTCGGCAGTTCCAGATTTTGCCGCATACTTTCGAAAATAGGGGGTCAGATAAAGCCCCGGACGTTGCTTTTTGCCTAAAAATTCTTTCCGAGGAAGTCGTCGACCGTGTTCCAGTAGAGCTCGGGGTCAACTTGCGCACTCTTGGCGTGGGTGGCGCCATGGATGGTGAGCTTTTGCTTGACCTTGCTGGCGCACGCGTCGTAGTTTTGGTCGAGCATATCGTACGGCACAAAGGTGTCCTGGTCGCCGTGGATAAACAGCATGGGAACCGTCGCGTGTTTGAGTTGCTCCACACTGCTTGCCTTATGAAAGTCGTAGCCCGCGCGCACGTTGCACACCAAGTTTGCTACATCGAGCAAGGGAAAGCTGGGCAGGCCGAACACGTCCTTGAGCTGCAGAGAGAACTCGTCCCAAACACTCGTATAACCACAGTCCTCGATAATGCATTTCACGTTTACGGGCAGAGATTCCCCCGCGACGTCCATGGCGGTTGCTGCACCCATCGACTCACCAAAGACCAGGATGCGCGCCTCGGGGTCAGCCTGAATGATTCGCTCGATCCATGCGACGATGTCGAGGCGCTCGGGCCAGCCCATGCCGATATAGTCGCCGCCGGAGCGCTCGTGGGCGCGGGCGGCAGGTGCGAGTACGTTCATGCCGCGGTCATGGAATCGTTTGACGTATCGGGCCATACCGATGGGCTCATCGGTGTATCCGTGTAGGCAGATAGCGTAATTGTGCGTGCTCTCTGGGGCGGCAAAATACCAAGCGGCAAGCTCGGTCTCGTCATCGGCGGTGAGGCTGCTGCTCTCGCGATGCTCTTTGAACCACGCCCGCGCCTCGACTGCCTCGGCATCCATCTGCTCGCCCTTTTTGGTGTCCTTGCCGTCCTGCATCATCTTCATGGTGTATGGCGCGCGGGGATTCAGCGCGAAGTCAAACAGAAAGTTGCCGGCAAATCCGAGCAGCACAATGACAACCACTAGTGCAACGATGCCGGCTATCTTGAGCTTTCGATGGGGGTGTGCGCTTTGAGGCATTTGCTGTTCTCCTTATAGATGTTAATACATCAACATTTAAAACAAGCGCATTATGGATGTTCGCCGTTGACGCGTCAACAGGCAAAGAATGGGTAAACAAAGGGTCACGTATGGTGCAAATTTCGCACGTACCCAGACGCTTTGATATAGTGTTGAGAACTCTTTACATTGGAGGATGTAACCGGCATGTCCGATTCGAGCGACAGTTCCAAGCCGCGACCTAAGACCGCGGCCGTTCCACAGTACACGGTGGGCGAGGAGATCATGAACTCCGTCACCCATGGTGTCGGCTGCCTGCTGGGCATCGCAGGCCTGGTGCTCCTGATCGTATTCGCCGCCCTGCGCGGCGGCGGCCCGGCCCACATGGCCGCGGCGATTGTCTATGGCGTCAGTATCATCCTCGAATACTTGGCCTCCACGCTCTATCACGCGATTCAGCCCGCGCGCGCCAAGCGCGTGTTTCGCATCATCGACCACAGCTGCATCTACCTGCTCATAGCCGGCAGCTATACGCCGTTCTGCCTCATCACGCTCGCAAACGACGGTGGTCCCGTGCTGTTCTTTGCTGTGTGGGCCATCGCCATCATCGGCATCGCGCTGGAGTGCTTTATGCGCGAGCGCCAGCCGCACTGGGTAAGCGGCCTGGTCTATCTGCTGATGGGCTGGCTCGTCGTCTTTAAGCTGCCCGAGCTCGTGTCGCTGCTCAACCCCGTGGCACTTGCCCTGCTCGCTGTCGGCGGCGTGTGCTATACCGTGGGCGTGCCGTTCTATATCGCCAAAAACGTGCGCTATCTGCACAGTGTTTTCCACTTGTTGGTGCTCGCCGGCAGCATCTTCCAGTTCATGGCGGTGATCCTCTTCGTAATCTAGCGACCGCGCCCACGGCCCCGCTCGCACGGGCGACCGGCGCAATTGCCCTATCCGTCACCTACGCTTACTACCCAACGTCCCGAATCTTGGAGGTTCGAGAAACTCCCGATGGACATAACCATCTCCCTTATCACCACCCTCGTTTTGACCCTCATCAACGGCTACTTCTCTATGTCCGAGATGGCTCTCACCACGGCCAAGCGCGCCGTGTTGGAACACGATGCCGAGGAGGGCGATAAGCGCGCCGAGCGCGCCGTCCAGCTCGCCGCCGATTCCGACCAGCTGCTCGCCACCATTCAGGTCGCCATCACGCTCGTGGGCTTCGCCTCGTCCGCCGTCGCCTCGACGAGCCTGTCCGACCCGCTCGCCACGTGGCTCATGAGCTTTGGCATCGCGCCGCTTTCCGCCATCGCGCGCGGCCTGGCGCCGGTCATCATCACCGTCGCCGTCGCCTTTGTGTCCATCGTGATTGGCGAGCTCGTGCCCAAGCGCATCGGCCTTGCTAACGCCGAGGGCGTATCCAAGCAGGTCGTGGGACCGCTTTCCGTGTTCCAAAAGATCGCCCGCCCGCTCGTGTGGCTGACTGGTGCCTGCTCCGACGGCCTGGCCCGCATCCTGCGCATCAAGAGCGCCGATGACCGCCAGAACGTCTCGGAGGAAGAGATCAAGTACATGGTCTCGGAGCAAGACGACCTGCTCGACGAGGAAAAGCGCATGATCCACGAGATCTTCGACCTGGGTGACACCGTTGCCCGCGAGGTCATGGTGCCGCGCGTGGACACCACCATGTGCGAGGACGACGAGACGGTCGCTGACGTGCTGTCCACCATGCGCCAGACCGGCTTTAGCCGCATCCCCGTCTATCACGAGGACCCCGACAACGTCGCGGGCATCGCGCACATCAAGGACCTGATCCAGCCCGCGCTCGACGGCAAGGGCGACCAGCCCATTGCCGATTACCTGCGCGATGCCACCTTTGTGCCCGATACCAAGGACATCCTGCCGCTGCTGTCCGAGATGCAGACTTCGCACGACCAGATCGTGGTCGTCGTGGACGAGTACGGCGGCACGGCGGGCATCATCACCATCGAAGATATCGTCGAGGAGATCGTCGGCGAGATCGAGGACGAGTTCGATCCCGACAACAAGTACCTCACGCGCCTCTCGCGCCGTGAGTGGCTCGTCGATGGGCGTTTTTCGTGCGATGACGCGATTGAGCTTGGTTGGCCGCTCGAGGAAAGCGATGATTATGAGACCATCGCCGGCTGGATTTTGGAGCTTTGCGACTCGGTGCCCGACATCGGAGAGGTGTTTGAGGTCGCGGGGTACAAGTTCAAGGTACAGTCGATGCGTGGCCAGCGTATCTCGCTTATTCGCGTGATCGCTCCGGCCGAAACCGATAAGAAGGATTCCGAGCCCCCGGCAGAGAAGCCGGCGGCGTCGGGTGCGGGCTCTGCGGATCCGCACGACGGCGACGAGTAGGGCAAGGACGAGTAGGGGAGAGTTATGGCAGGCCTGTTCAACATCCTTAAGGTCACCGTCAGCGAGGACAAGATTTGCGCGCACGTGCTGGTGAACCCCGGCATGCCGCTCATGACCTCGGAGGATATCGAGGCCACGGCGCGCGTGTACTACCTGGTGCCCGCGATTGCCAAGCACCTGTGCCTGGGCGACTCCGGCCGCGAATTCCAGGATTGCATGGGCCAGACCGAGCTTTGCCATCTGCTGGAGCACGTGACGGTCGAGCTCATGAACGAGACCGGTCTTGCCGGCAGCATCTCGTGCGGTCGCACGCGCGTGAGCGAGCATGACGAGCGTGTCTTTGAGATTGAGCTTTCGTGCCCCGATGATGCGCTGGCCATCGGCGCGCTGTCTTCGGCCACCTTTATGATGGACTGGGCGTACCTGCACGCCGACCAGCCCACTCCCGATGTGGACGGTACGGTTGCGGGCTTGCGCAACCTGGTGCTGGGTATGCGCGCCGAGGCCGAGGGCAAGGACCCGCACGAGGCCGTTGCCGCTGCGAACGGCGAGGACGTGGCCGAGGATGCGTCCGAGGACGACGCTCCTGCCGACGCCGGCGCTGAGCCCGTTGCCGAGGCGCCTGCTGAGCCCGAGTCTGCGGAGCCCCAAGGCGTCCCGAGCTTTGACGACGAGCCGCAGATGCCAATCGATACCGAGGGCGCGGTCGTCGAGAACCACGAGGCCTCCGCGGCCGTCTTTGGCGGTGCGGCAACGGCTCCGTCCGGCTCGGCGCACGAGGGCAGCCTGCCGCTCGTCGATGGCGCCGGCGAAGACCCGGCCGCCACGGTGGCCATGCCGGTTGCGCCTCAGGAGTAGGCTCACTCGCTTATTACCATCATGTACCTGCGCCTTTACCGTACGCAGATGAGCGTGACGGCAAGTGTTGCGCTGCGGGTATAATGGACAGCATTCAAACGGTGGGCATCGAGGTGCCCGCAGGAGAGGAATGATCATGGGAAAGACTTTCAGCTTTGTCTCCGGTGCGCTCTTTGGTGCTGCCGCCGGCGCTATCATCGGCGTTGCTCTGGCCCCGCGCTCGGGTGCCGAGACCCGCGCCATGGCCGCCGATATCGCCAACGATGCCTGGGACAACATGCGTGACACCTACGAGCACAGTGCCGAGGAGGCTCGTGCCGCGGTCAACGACTTTGGTCCGATGGTCGACGCCAAGACCGATGACCTGCGCGCCAAGGTCGACCAGGCCCGCGAGCGCATGGACCAGCTTCGCGAGCAGCTCAACGATGCCATCTCGGGCGGCAACGTGACGCCCGCTGCCGACGTCGTGGTCGAGAACGTCGCCGAGACCGACACCGAGGCCACGGAGCCCTCGACCGAGGCATAATGCGCGCAGGGGATTTTGTCGGCGTCAAGGTTTATCGCAAACCTGCCGAAGACAAGCGCACCAAAAAGGACGGCACGCCGCGCAGCCCTAAAAAGCTCGGCAAGATTCACTTTCCCGTCTTTACCCCGGGCGGCACGCGCGTGGTGGGCTTTATGGTCCGCCAGTCCGATATCGCGGGTATGATCGAGCGTCCCGACCGCTTTGTGGCGCTCGATGCCATCGGCGTCTATGAGGGTGCTGTCGCGGTCGACGACGTCAAGGGCACCTACGATGCCGCCGCGGCCAAGCGCCTCGATATCAACCTGGACGATTGCGTCATCTGGGTCGGCATGGACGTGCGCACGGAATCGGGCGATGTCGTGGGCTACTGCTCGGACGTTGAGTTCAAGCCGCGCTCGGGTATTGTGCAGATGTTCTACGTGACCGCCGGTGCCGCTTCGAGCGTGTTGGTGGGCGACACGCAGGTGCCGCCGACGATGCTGCGCGGCTACGAGAACGGCGCGATGATTGTCTCGGACGAGGTCAAGGCGCTCGGGTATTCGGGCGGCGCGGCCGCCAAGGCTGCCGAGGCCAGTGTCGTGGTGGGCGATAAGGTCAAGAAGGGCGCCAAGGTGCTCGATGACAAGGGATCGGTCGCTGTGGACAAGGGCAGTCGCGCACTGGGCAAGCAGCTCGGCAAGACGCGCGGTATGTTCAAGGCCTTTAAGGACGAATATCAAAAGGCGAGCGGGGGCTCGTCAAAAGCTAGCAAATAGCGACGTACCAAATGATGGGAGGCGAGCCGGAGACATGTTGCTCCGGCTCGCTGTGTTTATGGGGGAGGGCACATGCGCCAAAACGGATCTAATTTAAACGGGCGCTCGGGTGCGCGTCCGACGGCGCGCCGCGACCTGGGGCAGCTGCCCAGCGGTCAGCGTCGGCGTCGCCGTAAGCCCGGTGCGATGTACCTCAACCATAGCCGTGGGTTTAGCGATCGCAGCGCGCGCATCGGCAACGGGCGCTCGCCGCGCCGACCGTCCCGTCTGCCCTATGCACTCATCGCCGTGGGTTGCGCGCTCGTGCTGTTTATCGCTGCCGTCGTGGGCTACGTCAACCGCAGCGTGGACGTGGAACTCAACGGGCAAAAGACCGCGGTGCGCGTGGGCTCTACGTTGCAGAATCTTATCGACGATCAAAGCCTGACCGAAACGTATGACGCCGGCGATCTGCTGGCCGTCGACGACAGCGTGCTCGAGCGCCATGGCGGAGAAAAGCTGTCGGTGAAGGTCGACGGCAAGCGCGTGAAGCAAGGCAAATGGGATAGTCGCGAACTTGAGGGCGGCGAGAAGGTGACGGTCAAGGACGGCCGCAACGCATACGAAAAGCACGAGGCCCAGGCCACGACTATCGAGCCAAAGCTTAAGGTCGAGGGCACGGGTGCCATTGAGTATGTCAAAACCTGGGGTGTTCAGGGCCGTTCCGAGGTATGGGTCGGCGAGCAGTCGGGCAAGACGCAGGATCGCGGCGAGGTCGTGCCCGCCACCGACTGCGTAGTCGAGTGCGCAAGCGTAGCGCCCAAGGGCAACGAAAAGTACGTGGCCCTGACATTTGACGAGGGCCCGAGCGGCGCGACCAAGCAGATCCTGCAGGTGCTCAAGGAAAAAGGCGTCACCGCGACGTTCTTCCTTTCGGGCGATGCCGCGGAAGCCTCGCCCGCTACTGCCAAAGCGATTGTCGATGCCGGGTGCGAGATCGGCTCCAACAGCTACAGCGATGATTCGCTCAAGGGCGAGGATCGCGAGACGGTGCGCAAGCAGATCGCGAAGGGCACCGAGGCGATTAAGTCGGCGGCCGGCGTCGAGACGATGTTGCTGCGTGCCCCCTACGCCGCGTTTGACGAGCAAAACTGGATCGACTCGATGGACCTGGTGTCCGCCGTGGTTTCGTGGAATATCGATTCGGGCGACTGGCTGCTCAACGGCGCTGACGAGCAAGTATCGACCGTGCTCGATTCGGTGACGCCAGGCAATATTGTGCTGCTCACCGATAGCGATGAGTGCGCCGAGCAGACGCTCGAGGCACTGCCGCAGATTATCGACGGCCTTGTCGCCGACGGCTACAAGATCGTGACGCTCGGCGACCTGGTCAAGACGGACACGGCATTGAGCAAAAAACTCACCACGCTCACCAAGGTTTCCATGCCCAAAAACGCCGTGTTCCCCCAACTCCCCGACGACGACACCGCAGAGTAGTCATCGGATACGTCAGTGTTTGGTATGCCTGCAGTGTGCAGCGCATAAATTCGGTGCCGCAGCGCGATGCTGATGCTATAGTTACTGCGGTTAATGAGGGTCAAGAGAAAGGTTACAGGTGAAATCCAAACCTCGACCATACAGTCGATGACCCCATGCAGGTGCTTTCTGCGCGTGCACGGGGTGTGAGCGCCGAGCGGCGTGCCGCCCGCGCATGCGTATACATGTCTAAAAGTCCACGGAGCGCGTGCCATCACGGTCGCGGCCCGAAGGAATAATGATGGGGAGCACCATTGAATTATCTGAGTGAGATGCTCAAGTTGCCGGTCTTGGACGTTGATGGCGAAAAGCTCGGTGTAGTGAACGATTTTGGCATTGCCACCGGCGAAGTTTTTCCGCACGTGACGTCGCTCGCGTTTCGCGGTCCCGGCAAGACGCCGTTTATGATCAGCTGGCGCAAATGGGTCGACCGTATCGACGAGACGGGCGTGTACCTCAATACATCTGCGACCAATATTCGCTTTTCGTATCTGCAGCCGACCGAGCTGCTGCTTGCGCGTGACGTGCTCAACAAGCAGATTGTCGACACGCAGGGCATGAAGGTCGTGCGCGTCAACGACATCAAGTTCTCCATGTCGGGCGAAAATCAGCTGCGCCTGCTGGGTGCCGAGGTCGGCGCCCGCGGTCTGCTGCGTGCAATCAGCCCCGCGCTCGAGCACGTCGTCGAGGGCTTTATGAAGCACCTGGGCAAGCCGCTCAGCGAGGACATTATCGCCTGGTCTTATATGGACCTGCTCGATCGCTCGACTAAGAACATCCAGCTCTCGGTGTCGCACAAGACGCTTGGCGAGCTGCATCCTGCCGACATCGCTGACATCATCGAGCAGCTCGACCCGCGCCTGCGCGCGCAGGTGTTCGCGCAGCTCGATACGGCACAGGCCGCCGAGGCCATCTCGGAGTTCGATGACGACGAGCTCATGACCGAGATGCTCGAGGGCCTGTCCGATACCGACGCATCGTCGATGCTGGCCATGATGGACCCGGACGACGCTGCCGACCTGATCGACGAGCTCGATTATGAGAAGGCCGAGAAGCTCCTGCGCCTGATGGGTGTCAAGGAGGAGAAGGCGATTCGTAACCTGCTGGGCTACGAGGACAACACTGCCGGCCGCATCATGACCTCGGAGTTTGTCTCGCTGCCCGCCACGGCGACGGTCGGCGATGCCATCGAGGCGATTCGCAAACTCGACGAGGACTTTGAGAGTGTCTATTACGTCTATACCGAGGATCCGAGCGGCATGCTGACGGGCGTGCTTTCGCTGCGCACGCTGATCGTGGCCGACCGCGACGCCACGCTGGGCCAGCTCGCCTATCGCGATCTGGTCTACGTGTCGCCCGACGAGGACCAGGAAGACGTGACGGACGAGATGACCAAGTACGACCTGGTTGCCATCCCTGTCTGCGACGAGAACCGTCATATCCTGGGTATCGTGACCTTCGACGACGCCATGGACGTAATCGCCGAGGAGCATCAGGAGGACCTGCAGATCGCCGGTGTCGGCTCGGGCGATAGCGCGTCGGACGACTCGACGAACGTGCTCAGCTGGTTCGTGCATCGTCAGTACTGGGTCGTCGTGTGGGGCATCGCCTCGTGCATTATGGCGACGGTGCTGGGGACGGCGCTGGGCTCCGCGCATCTGGTGGTGTTCCCCATGTGCGCTATGCCGCTCGTGCTGCTGGCTGCCTCGCGCATGGTGTCGTTCGTCAAGAACTATTTCCTCGAGTACGACGGTCACGACGACGAGCCCAAACCGTACCTGGGATTCTTCTTCCAGAGCACGGGTATGGGCCTGATCCTTTCGCTCGTGACCTACCTGTGCGCGCAGCTGGTGCGCACCGCCGCGTTCCCCGATGCCTCTATGTTTGAGGAGCAGCTCTTTACCGGCTGCTTTAACATTGCCGCCATCATCTGCCTGGTGGGCAACATGAGCGCCGTGATTTACCTGATGGTGCTGTTCTGGCGCGATGAGCATGATCTCAACACGTCGGGTACCGCCATGAACGTCATCGCCGTCATGATCTCGTGCGTGGCGTATTGCATCGCCGCGGTGCTGCTCACCATGTCGGTCATGGGATAGGTGGTCGCGTGCAAAACACGAAGCAAAAGGCGAGCACCAAGCAAAAGCTGACCATCGCCGCCATCTTTGGCGCCATGGGCCCCGGTCTGCTGGCGGCGCTTTCGGGTAATGACGCCGGCGGTATCGCCACGTATTCCAGCGCCGGCGCCAGCTATGGTTACAAGATGCTCTGGATGCTTCCCGTCATGACCGTGCTGCTTATCGTGACGCAGGAGACCGCGGCGCGCTGCGGATGCGTCACGGGTAAGGGCCTGGCGTCGCTCATTCGCGAGCGCTTTGGCGTTCGCAAGAGCGTGTTGGCCATGGCGGCGCTGCTGATTGCCAACACAGCCGTGACCATTTCGGAGTTTGCGGGTATCGCGAGTGGCCTGGCCCTGTTTGGCGTTCCGGCGAGCATCTCGGTGCCGCTCGTGGCACTGCTGGTTTGGATGCTTACCATGTCGGGCAGTTTCCAGCGCATCGAGAAGATTTTGCTGCTGGTAAGCTGCGTGTTTGTGACCTACATCGTCGCCGCGTTTATGGCCGGCCCCAACTGGGGCGAGGTCGCGGTCGACTTGGTCGTCCCCAATATTCAAAACGACCCCAGCTACGTGTCGCTCGTGGTCGCAACAATCGGTACCACCATCGCACCGTGGATGATCTTCTTGGCTCAGAACAACGTGGTCGATAAGAATGCGGGCGAGGAGGACATCGTGCTGCAGCGTATTGATACCGTGAGCGGCTCGATCGCTGCCGATATCATTGCGGGCTTCATTATCATCACGACCGGTACGGTGCTGTTCCCGGCGGGTATTCAGATTAGCGATGCCGCCGATGCCGCCCGCGCGCTGGAGCCCATCGCGGGCCAGTGGTCCACGGTGTTGTTTGCCTCGGGCCTGGTCGCAGCGAGCTTTTTGGCTGCCTGCGTGCTGCCGGGCGTTACGTCGAGTGCCATCTGCGAGGCATTTGGTTGGGAGCGCGGCGCCGATCGCAGTTGGGACGAGGCCCCGGTCTATCGCGGCATCATTACGGCCATCATCGGCATTTCTGCCGTGCTGGTGCTCATGCCTGGCGTCGACCTGTTCCAGATTATGATGACCTCGCAGGTCATCAATGGCGTGCTGCTGCCCGTAGTCTTGGTATTCCAGGTGGTTATCGCGGCGGATCGCCACATTATGGGGGCCAACCGCAACGGTCGCGTGTGGAACGTGCTCACGTGGGCGACTATCGGCGTGATTACGGTGCTGACGGTCGTCATGTTTGTGCTGCAAGCGATGGGCTACAGCGCGTAGCGCCTCTTTTGGGTTTCGAGCGGGCCGCGGCCATGGGCTGCGGCCTCTTTTTTGCCCGCTACAGGGGGTCAGCTATATACCGATGGGCAAAAAATGCCAAATATCAGTACTGTTGCTAGACTGATGGCATTTACGGTCAAGAAGATAATGAACATAACCTATAGTATGTTCATTAAAATTGGCTCCAATATACCTTAAACAAGTCAGGTTGGCTGCTTTAGGGGGTTGTAGGGGTTGCTCGGACGTCATTTTGGGTGGTTTTGCCTGCTACTAAAATGGTAACAGTACTCATACTTGCCCTTTTTTGCCCACAGACCTTTGAGGCTGCGGCGAAAAGGGCTTGTTTTGATTGTTTGGGGCAGGCGCGAGGCGCGGAAACGATGCCTGGAGCGGCGGAGCGGCTTGAAATTCATCTCTAGAGGTCTTCATTGGCTGCGCCAGAAGTGCCTCAAGGTGCCGGTGCAAAAGGAGCGTCCCTAACTGCCGCAGGGGGCGTCGGCCACGGCCGACGCCCCCTGCGGGTGGAAGCAGATTTGGCCGCGTGTTACTTGTCGGTGCCCAGCTTGTGTGGCTTGTAGGCGAGGGCATTGACGAGTGCGTCGGCGGCGGATTTGACGGCTGCCGGCTGCGGATCGTTGACGTGGTCCTCGGGGTGCACGGGCAGGTCTTTCTTGACCGCATCGTGAATCAGGTTGAGGTACTCGGTCACGCCGGTGGTCGACAGGTGCGTGCCGTCGCCGTCGAACAGGTCGTTGCGGTTGGCGCTGTACCCGTACCAGTCGACAACGCGTACATTCTTGTAGCGCGTGGCGGCGTTGGCGATGGCCTGGTTCGTGGACCCGACCCACGGCTGCGGGCTACGCGTGTTTACAAACACGACAGTACGCTGCTCGCCGGCGTCGGCCATGATCGCGTCGACCTGGGCGTCCGTTACCAAACCGTTGGTGCCCAGGGCAAAGACCACGATCTTGCCGGCAAGGTTCTGCTGGATATAGCCCTCAAATGTCGCGCGGCCCGCATCAAACTGGCGGCCCTTTTCGGCATCGATATGGCTGTGCGGGAACACGCCGTCAAAGGAATCAACGGCGCGCAGCGACACGGAGTCACCGATCATCAACAGGTCGTAGGAGCCATCGGGGAAGCCGTCGTTGTCCTTGTCGGTGTCGTCGGCCGCCTGTTGGTCGGTGGGCGCGGTGTTTTTGGCTTCCTTGTTCAGAACTTCGGCGCCCTCACCGCTCAGCGCAGACGTCTCGGGCACAAAGATCAGGCCGCCCAGTGTAACGACCAGCACGACAGCGCAGACTGCGCAGACAGGGACGTGCGCGCGTGCCCAGTTGGCGGGCGTGGTGGTGCCATCGCGGAATTCGGCGACGGTACGGCCGAAGGCGCCCTTCCTAAACGGCGTTTCGATAAAGCGATAGGAGCACTCGGCTACGGCGACCACCAGCAGCACCTGCAAAATGTACTGCCACCAGGGCGTATCGTTGATGTTGGCGACCGGGTTCATGAGCAACAGCAGCGGATAGTGCCACAGGTAGATGCTGTACGAACGCTTGCCGACCCACACGAGCGGCTCGGCGGACAGCGCGCGGGCAACCATTCCCTGGGGCTGCACGCAGGCCGCGATGACCATGAGCGTGAGGATGGAGCACAACAGCGTGCCGCCGCGATACTGGAACGCGGTGTAGCCGTTGGTGAGCGCGACCATGGCGGCAAGGCCAACCAGACCCACGACGCCCAACACATCGATGGATGCGGGCGAGGACCAAAAGCGCACGAGGGCACTCGGCTGTGCCGGGGCAGTATCGGCTGATTCGTCGGCCTTCTCGCCGGGCTTGCCCTCGGCGTTCTTGCCGTGCTTGGCGGCGCCAGCCAGACGATTGAGCCCCAAACGATGTGCGAGACGCACCGGCGCCAGGTCGCGATCGGGGATAAAGGCCATCCAGGCACCAAGCAGTAGCGAGAACACGCGGGTGTCGGTGCCGTAGTACACGCGGCTGGGGTCGGCGGCGGGATTGTAAAGCACCATCATGGCGAGGGCAGATACCGCGGCAAGGCCCAGAACCACGCGGCGCGTGTTGGGCTTGCTCACATGCATGGATACCATGGCAAACAGCAGTGGCGGCCAAATCAGGTAGAACTGTTCCTCGATGGCAAGCGACCAAAAGTGCGTGAGCGGCGAGGGGTCGCCCAGAGCATTGAAGTACGAGACGTTTTGGGCAATCTGCCACCAGTTGTTGAAGAACAGCAGCGACGGCAGGATGTCGGGGCGCATCTTGGTGAGCATCACGTGGTTAAAGATGGTGCACAGCGCGCAGGTCACGAACACTACCGTTACCACGGCAGGGACCAGGCGACGGATGCGGCGAATCCAGAAGCTCTTAAGGTCGATGCGGCCGGTCTTGGCGACTTCGTTGAGCAGCAAGCGCGTGATCAGATAGCCCGAAAGCACGAAGAAGATCGTGACGCCGAGCAGGCCGCCCTGGGCCCACGTGAGGTTGAGGTGATAGAGCACCACCGCGACGACGGCGAGCGTACGCAGACCGTCGAGCGCAGGAATGTAACGAGATTTGGGGCGAGCGGTCGCCTGCTGGTCGGTAGCGGACGAGCGTGTGGCGCCGGTGTTGGTCTTGGCTGCATAGGCACCCTTGTTGGTGGGCGTTCGATGCGGGCTCGGGCCGCGTCGCGATTCGCCGGTGCGGCGGTCGGCGTGCGGGCGTTCGTGCGGCGCCTGGTTATCAGGCGCGCGGCGCGGGCCGCGTGGGCTCGATTGTGGGAATTGCTCCATAAAACATCATCCAATGACGAGAATAATCGGCACATATTCATTGTAGCTGCCTGCTCCTGTGAATGCTTGCTGCTGGCGCAACCTCAAGGGTGCGTTCACATCAAAGTGAACTAAAGTTATAGGGGTGCGAGAGCGCACGATCGACGCCGACGGTGGGCGTAAGGCCTGTAGACGAGGAGGTTTCCATGGCAGACAACGGCATTGTTGCGGTGTTCGGCAGTATGAACATGGACCTTTCAGTGGCGTG
The DNA here is from genome assembly GCA_019414055.1 of Collinsella sp. Classification (GTDB taxonomy): domain Bacteria; phylum Actinomycetota; class Coriobacteriia; order Coriobacteriales; family Coriobacteriaceae; genus Collinsella. The sequence continues at coordinate 156,330 of DXMV01000014.1, read as the reverse complement.
CGAGCGCATGCCGCGCGCGGGCGAGACAGTCGGTGGCAGCGGTTTTATCACCAATGCTGGTGGCAAGGGCGCTAACCAGGCCGTCGCCGCCGCGCGCATGGGTGCGCGCACGTGCATGATCGGCGCGGTCGGGCGCGATGCGTTTGGCGATGCGCTGGTGGCGGGGCTTCAGGATGCCGGCGTGGGCGTTGAGTTCGTGGCGCGGCGCGACGACGTGGAGACGGGCACGGCGACCATCATTCGCTGTGAGAGCGACAACCGCATCGTGCTGTCGCCGGGCGCCAACCATGCGCTTACGGGCGATGACGTGGCCTGTGCGCTGCGCTATCTGGTGGCCGATGAGCTCGACCGCGATGTCTGCGGGCTCGCCCCCGCGGCCGGCAGCGTCTTTATCGCCCAGGGCGAATGCGACCTGATGGCGACGGCCGCGGCGCTCTCTTGCGCCCACAGGCTGGGGTTCTATACGGTCTTTAACCCCGCGCCGGCTTGCGCCCTACCGGCGGGTGCGTGGCCCGCAGTCGACCTGGTCTGCCCCAACGAGACCGAATGCCAGGCGCTGACGGGCATTCTGCCCACAGATGACGCGAGTTGTGTCGAAGCGCTTAATGCCCTGCTCGGCAAAGGCGCTGGCGCCGCGGTCATTACGCTGGGCGGTGCCGGTTCGGTTACGCTCGGTGATGACGGCGAGCTGCTGCGCATGCCGGCGCTTTCGAGCTCGGTGGTCGACACCACGGCGGCCGGCGATACGTTTATCGGCGCGTTGGCGGCGGCTCGCCTAGAGGGCTTGCCGCTCTTTGAGTGCATGGCCGCGGGTGCTCGCGCCTCGGCGGTAACGGTGTCGCGCCTGGGCGCTCAGCAATCGATTCCCACGCGCGCCGAAGTTGAACATTGGTTTGGTTAAACGATAAAGACGGAGAAGCGGAGTAGAACAATGGCAACCAAGAAGCTGATCCTTGATCTGGATATGGGTGTGGACGATGCGATGGCGCTGGCCTATGCCATCGCGAGCCCCGAGGTGGAGCTCGTGGGCATCACCACGTGCTTTGGCAACGTGCGCGTCGAGCAATCGGCGCACAACTGCCTGGCAGTGCTCGACCTGTTGGGTCGCCCCGAGGTTCCGGTGTACCTGGGTGCCGACCGTCCCATTAAGGCGACCGAGTCCTATACGCCGCCGGCGTCCACCGCGCTCATTCACGGCAAGAACGGCATCGGTGGCGCGAGCGTGCCCGCGTCGCCCTACGAGCCGGTGGGGGCGACGTCGGCCGACGGTAACGCGGCGGTCGATTACCTGATTGATGCCGCGCGCACCTATGGCCCCGATCTGATCTACGTGGCGACCGGCCCGCTCTCCAACCTGGCACTTGCCTTGGAGCGCGATGCGGCGGCGATGATGTCTATCGGTCGCGTGGTCGTGATGGGTGGTGCGCTCACCGTGCCCGGAAACGTGAGCGCGGGCGCCGAGGCCAACATGGCAAGTGATCCCGAGGCGGCCGATGCCGTGCTGCGTTCGGGCCGCAAGCTGACTATGGTGGGGCTGGATGTGACGCATCGCGTGGTGCTCACGCGTCGCGACATTGCCGGCTGGACGGGCTCGGGCACCATGGCCGGTTGCGCGTTTGCGAGCATGGTGGAGCACTACATTGGCTCGTACGAGATGAACGCCCCCTACCTGGGTGGCTGCGCGCTGCACGATCCGCTTGCCGTCGCCGTGGCGATCGACCCCACGCTCGTAGGCGCGCTCGGCTGTAACCTGCGCGTCGACCTGCTGGGCGAGTATCGCGGCCGCACCATCTGTGACGAGCGCCGTGTGGCCGACCCCGACAAGAGCGCACTCGTGGCGCTGACCGTCGACGCCCCGCGCTTTCTGTCCGAGTTCAAGGCTCGTATGGCCCGCGTCCTGGGCTAAATGTTTTTCACGCCCCGCCCCATGTAGTCAATTTGGGACGGGGCTTTTTTAGCTACCGACTAAATGTGCCCGTTGGGGGAATAGTCGCACCACTTTGCTTGACAACAGGCTAAACTAGATATTAAACATTTACTATTCTGTTTAGATTGAATTTGCGGTCGTTTAGTTGTCGAGTCACGGGGCGGTCAGGCCACGATGCTCGACCGCGACCGTTACTAGGGGGAACAATGGCTAAAGCAAGTGTTCGCGTGATCAGCCGCATCACCGGTTTTTCGCCTGCGACCGTGTCCAACGCGCTCAACCGCAAGCGCAGCGTGAGCGAGGAGACCGCCAAGGTCATCCTGGAGTGCGCACAATCGCTCGGCTACCAGCAGTCGACGCAGCTCGAGAGCATCCAGTTCGTGCTTGCGCGCAAGACGGGTGCCATCCTGGACGAGAGCACCTTCCATCCCGCGGTTATTGAGGGCGTGGAGCGTCAGGCGCGTCGCCACGGCATGAGCACGAGCTTTGTCTCGCTCGACTTTAGCGATCTTGACGCCGTGCGTCCGCAGGTCGAGGGCCTGATCGCCGATCCGTCCGCCGCCATTGTGCTAATGGGTACGGAGTTGGGCGAGGAGGACTACGCCCTGTTCGCTAACGCCGCCGCCCACCTGATTGTGCTCGATGGCTGGAGCGATCGTCAGTATTTCGACGCCGTGGTCATTGCCAATACCGACTCGGTGCTGCGTGCCGTGGATTACCTTATCGAGAAAGGCCACAAGCAGATCGGCTATCTGGCAGGCGACCTTCGCATTCGCAACTTTAAGGACCGCGAGCGCGGCTATCGGCAAGCGCTCGAGGACGCGGGTCTCGAGGCCAATCCGGCATGGCGCGTCACGCTGGGCACCACGCTCGAAGGCGCCTATCGCGATATGGGCGCGTGGCTCGACGGCGTCTCGCGCGACGACCTGCCGACGGCTTTCTTTGCCGAGAACGACGTGCTCGCCGTAGGTGCCATGCGCGCGCTCAACGAGCACGGCATACGTGTGCCCGACGATGTCTCGATCATCGGCTTTGACGATCTGTCTTTGGGCGCTTTCTCCAACCCGCCGCTCACCACGGCGCACGTCCCCAAGCACGAGGTGGGCGAGATCGCGGTGCGCCGCCTGGTGGGCAACATCCGCAATCCCAAGAGCTACACCTGCAAGACAGCCGTGTCGACCTATTTTGTCGAGCGCCAGAGCGTGCGCGAAATCTAGGCAGAACGGCGCCAGACCTCAGAGCGGAAAAGTCCGCCAAAGGCAACCATACATGACGCTACCAAGAGAGGGTCCTTCGGGGCCCTCTTTTTGTTGCCCTTGTATGTTCAGATTGTTTATATACCGTTTAGGCTGATTTCTCTACCGTTTACGGGACTTTCACGCTAAACTACTAAACAAAAGAGTAAAACATTTAGTAAACAGAACAAAACGAAACATGCGTCTGTTTACTGAACATGTGATTAGGGGAGGACGTACATGGATAAGATCAAGCTCGGTTTCGTGCCCACGCGCCGCAGCATCTTTAGCGCACCGGACGCAATTAAGTATCGCGGCCTGACGGCTGATCGCCTGCGCGAGATCGGCGTCGACATTGTGGATATCGACGACATCAACGACGAGGGCCTGCTGTTCGACGACAGCCATATCGCGCCTATCATCGAGAAGTTCCGCGCCGAGGGCGTCGACGGCATCATGCTGTGCCACGCCAACTTTGGTACCGAGTACGTCTGCGCCCGCCTTGCCCGCGAGCTCGGTCTGCCCGTGCTGCTGTGGGGCCCGCGCGACGAGCGCCCCGAGCCCGACGGCACCCGCCTGCGCGATAGCCAGTGCGGCCTGTTCGCCACCGGCAAGGTCCTGCGCCGCTTCCAGGTTCCCTTCACCTACATGACCAACTGCCGCCTGACCGATCCCGAGTTCGAGCGCGGCGTCTGGGACTTTTTGGCCGTGTGCAACGTGGTCAAGACCTTCAAGCACACCCGTATTCTGCAGATGGCCACCCGTCCGTTCGACTTCTGGTCGACCATGTGCAACGAGGGCGAGCTGCTCGAGAAGTTCAACATCCAGCTTTCGCCCATCCCCATGACCGAGCTTGTCCAGGCCGTGCGCGACGCCCAGGCCGACGAGCAGGCCATGGCAGCCATGCTCGCCCACATTGCCGACAGCTTTGAGATCTGCATCCCCGAGGATAAGGTTCCCGCGGTTGCCGGTCTTGCCATCGCCATGAAGCGCCTGGTCGAGAAGTACGGTTGCAACGCCGGTGCCATCCAGTGCTGGAACGCCCTGCAGGACGAGTTGGGCATTATGCCCTGCGCCGCCAACGCCATCCTCAACGAGATGGGTATCCCCATCGTATGCGAGACAGATATCCACGGCGCCATCACCGCACTGATGGTCGAAGCCGCCGACCTGGGCCGTCACCGCGGCATGTTCGCCGACTGGACCGTGCGTCATCCCGATAACGAGAACGGCGAGCTGCTGCAGCACTGCGGCCCCTGGCCCTGCAGCTGCGCGGCCGTCAAGCCCAAGCTCACCTACCCGCTGGCCTTCGATCACCCCGGCGCGCTGACGGCCGAGGCCAAGCACGGCGACCTCACCCTTGCCCGCTTTGACGGCGACAACGGCGAGTACTCGCTGCTGCTGGGCAACGCCCGCGGCATCGACGGCCCGGCCGGCATGGGCACCTACCTGTGGGTCGAGGTCGACAACCTCAAGCGCCTCGAGGCCAAGATCGTCGAGGGTCCCTACATCCACCACTGCGTCGCCATTCACGCCAACGTGGTGCCGGTGCTCTACGAGGCGTGCAAGTACATCGGCATTGCCCCCGACTTATACGACCCGATTGAAGAAGACGTCAAAGCCTACCTGCGAGGAGAGTAGAAATGGCAACTATCGAAGAGCTTGAGTCCCTGCGTTGGGACCTTCGCCGCGATTGCGTCGATATCATCATGGCTGGCGCCGGCGGCCACATCGGCGGCGACATGTCGGTGATCGACGCCCTCATGACCCTCTACGCCAACCATCTCAACATTTCGCCCGAGACCGTCGACGATCCCAACCGCGATCGCTTCGTGCTCTCTAAGGGTCATGCCATGGAGGCCTACTACGCGGTGCTCTGCCACGAGGGCTATCTGGACCTCGATGACGTCAAGGCCCGCTTCTCCAAGTTCGGCAGCCCCTACATCGGTCACCCCAACAACAAGCTCAAGGGCATCGAGATGAACTCGGGCTCGCTGGGTCACGGTCTGCCCGTGGCCGTGGGCATGGCGCTTGCCGGCAAGATGGACGGCCGCGACTACCGCGTCTGCACCATCATGGGCGACGGCGAGCTTGCCGAGGGCTCGGTCTGGGAGGGCGCTATGAGCGGCGGCAACTACCAGCTCGATAACCTGTGCGCGCTCGTGGACCGCAACCGCCTGCAGATCAGCGGCAGCACCGAGGACGTTATGAAGCAGGACTCGCAGGAGGAGCGCTGGGCCGCCTTCGGCTGGAACGTGCTCTCCATTCCGGGCAACGACGTCCAGGCCATCGACGCCGCGCTGACGCTGGCCGCCGAGACCAAGGGTAAGCCCACGGTCATCATCCTCAACACGGTGAAGGGCTACGGCTCGCCGGTTATGGAGGACAAGGCCTCCTGGCATCATCATCTGCCCAACGATGAGGAATATGCCCAGATCATCGCCGATTTCGCTGCCCATAAGGAGGCTATCAATGGCTAACAAGATCGCCAACCGCAAGGTTATCTGCGACACGCTGCTCGAGGCCGCCGCAACTGACAGAGACATCGTCGTCCTGTGCTCCGACTCCCGCGGCTCCGCATCGCTCACGCCGTTCTTCGATCAGTATCCCCAGCAGTCCATTGAGGTCGGCATTGCCGAGCAGGACCTGGTGAGCATCGCCGCCGGCATGGCCTCGTGCGGCAAGAAGGCCTGGGCCGCCTCGCCGGCGTCCTTTGTGACCACGCGTTCGTATGAGCAGTGCAAGGTCGACGTCTCGTACTCCAACACCAACGTCAAGCTCATCGGCATCTCGGGCGGCGTGTCCTATGGCGCCCTGGGTATGAGCCACCACTCCGCGCAGGATATCGCCGCCATGAGCGCGATTCCCAACATGCGCGTGTATCTGCCGAGCGACCGCTTCCAGACCGCCGAGCTTGTGCGCGCCCTGGTAGCCGACAACAAGCCGGCCTACATCCGCGTGGGGCGCAACCCGGTCGAGGACGTGTACGCCGAGGGCGAGTGCCCGTTCCAGATGGATCGCGCCACCTGGGTGCGTCGCGGCACCGATGTGACGCTTGTCGCCACCGGTGAGATGGTCCGCCATGCCGTGGACGCCGCCGATTTGCTGGCCGAGCAGGGAATCTCGGCAACGGTGCTCGACATGTACTGCGTCAAGCCACTCGACGCCGAGGCCGTGATCGAGGCCGCCGGTACCACGCGTGCCGTCGTGACGGTCGAGGAGCACAGCCCCTTCGGCGGCCTGGGTTCCATGGTCGCGCAGGTCGTGGGCGAGCATTGCCCGCGTCCGGTCAAGTGCCTCTCCCTGCCCGATGCGCCGGTCATCACCGGCACGAGCCCCGAGGTCTTTGCGCACTACGGGCTCACCGGCGAGGGAATCGCCAAGACGGTCGCCGAGTTCCTCGGCAACTAGTAGAAACAGACGCTGCGCGGCCGCCAAGCACCGCACCTTGCCGTTCAAACCGTCGCTTGCGTACACAAAGTACGCGGCGGCCCTCTTTCACGGCGATCTGCGGCACTTGACGACCGCTCGCTCCTTGTCCGTCGGGTTTTAGTTTTTGAATCGACGGGGGAGACAGGAGAGTACATGAGCAAATACATCATCGGAATCGATCAATCCACGCAGGGTACCAAGGCGCTGCTGGTGGACGAGGGCGGCCATTTGATTCATCGTGCCGATCGCCCGCATCGCCAGATTGTCAACGAGGCCGGCTGGGTGAGCCATGATCCAGCCGAGATCGCCGCTAACGTGCTGGCCGTGGCACGCGCCGTGGTGGAGGAGACCGGGGTCGATCCGGCCGACGTCGCCGGCATCGGTATCTCCAATCAGCGCGAGACCACCGTTGCCTGGAGGCGCACGACGGGCGAGCCGCTGTGCGACGCCGTGGTGTGGCAGTGCGCCCGCGCCCGTGAGCTGTGCGACGAGCTGGCCGCGCGCGAGGGTGTGGCCGAGCTGGTGCGCGACACGACGGGTCTGGTACTCTCGCCCTACTATCCGGCGGGCAAGATGGCTTGGATTCTCGCGAACGTTCCCACGGCTGCCGAGGCCGCGGCGGCAGGCGAGCTGTGTCTGGGCACCATCGATGCCTGGGTGGTTTGGACGCTCACGGGCGGCGCGGAGTTCCGCTGCGACTGGTCTAACGCCAGCCGCACACAACTCTTTGACCTGCGCCGTGGCTGCTGGAGTGAGCCGGTGTGTGAGGCCTTTGGCGTCGATCCTGCCTGCCTGCCGCAGGTGACCGACTCCGATGGCATGTTCGGCACGACGGATCTGGGCGGCTTTTTGCCGGCGCCCGTGCCCATTCACGGTGTGCTCGGCGACAGCCATGCCGCCTTGTTTGCCCAGGGCTGCCACAGCCGCGGCATGGCCAAGGCGACCTATGGCACCGGCAGCTCGGTCATGATGAACGTCGGCGTCGAGTTCGTTGCCAGCTCGCACGGGCTTTCGAGCTCGCTTGCGTGGCGTATGGACGGCGTGACCGAGTATGTGCTCGAGGGCAACGTGAGCTACGCCGGCGCCGTCAAGACGTGGCTGCGCGACGACCTGGAGCTCATCAACAATCCCGAGGAAGTCACCGACCTGTGCTACGCCGCCAATCCGGCGAGCCGTGTCTACCTTGTGCCGGCGTTCACTGGCCTGGGCGCGCCGCACTGGGCGAGCGATGCCGAGGGCTGCGTCTTTGGCATGACGCGCACCACGGGCCGCGCGGAGTTCGTAAAGGCCGCCGACGAGTCGATTGCCTATCAGATTTTTGACGTCATTGATGCGATGGTCGAGGATTCGGGCGCGGCGCTGGCCGAGCTTCGTGTTGACGGCGGTCCCACGCGCGACGCGTACCTGATGCAGTTTGAGGGCGACCTGGTCGGCTCGCCCATCCGCATTGCGAGCAACGACGAGATGAGCGGCCTGGGTGCGGCCTGGGCCTGCGGCATTGCGCTGGGCATGTACACGCGCGATGTCGTCGACGTCTACGGCGCCCGCGGCATCGTGGAGCCTGCCATGTCTGCCGACGAGCGAGCCAAAAAGATCGCCGGCTGGCGTCATGCCGTAGCCGCCACCATCTCGTACACTGCCTAGAATGATTTTTCTGGGACGGGGATTTAAAACTCATTGATCCCCGTCCCGGGTAGCTCTTTTGGGACGGGGCTTTTTTGACTGGTATGATTGGTGCGACCATTCGAATCAGCTAAAAGAGCCCCGTCCTAAATTGACTATCGAGAGGATCTGCCATGGAGCGTATCGCGAGTTTTTCCGTTGACCATCTGCTGCTTGAGCCTGGCGTGTACGTGAGCCGCATCGACCGCGATCCGGCGACCGGTGCCGCCGTCACCACGTTTGACCTGCGCCTGACCACGCCCAACAAAGAGCCGGTCATGAACACGGCCGAGTGCCACACCATCGAGCACCTGGGCGCGACGTTCCTTCGCAATCATGCCGAGTGGTCGAGCCGTATCGTCTACTTTGGGCCCATGGGCTGCCGCACGGGCTTTTACCTCGTCGTTTTTGGCGAGGTGACGAGCGAGGAGATCTTGCCGCTCGTGCGCGAGCTGTTCGAGTTTGTCGCGGGCTTTGAGGGCGATGTCCCCGGTGCCGCTCCCGAGGAGTGCGGCAACTACCTGGACCAGAACCTCCCCATGGCAAATTGGCTTGCGCGCCGTTACCTCGACCGCGACCTGGCCGATATCGACGAGAAGCACCTGCACTATCAGCAGGCGTAAGGACTTTATCGTCCAAAACGCGCGCATTGGGCGCCTTCGCTTATGCGGGGGCGCCTTTTTGTTGAGTGGTCGGGATGAGCGTTCAAAATCGCTCATGTTTGTTCTAGAATGTTCGTACTGTCACATAAACGAACAGGAGTGAACATGCATATCTACTCTGTCAACGATCCCGAGTTCAAATCCTATGGCAACGTTTGGGATAACGTTCCGTCCGAGCTCACGTCGCCCGTGCTCGAGGCGCTCTCTGCCACGCCCATTCCCGAGGGCAGCAAGTACGTAGCAAGCGCGCCGGAGCTCGAGGGCGTCAAGGATGCCGACAAATTGGGTTTTCTCATGTTTGGCGGCCGCCCCTTCCAGCTCGGCTGGTGCAACGGCCACAACACACGCCTCAACTGCTTGGAGTGTCACCGCGCCAGCGAGTTTAACCTGGGCGCCCGCGACTTTATCCTGCTCGTGGCGCATCGCTGGGAGATCGAGGACGGCAAGCTCGACACCGCGTGCGTCAAGGCGTTCCGCGTGCCGGCGGGTACGGTCGTCGAAGTCTTCAACACCACGCTCCACTACACGCCGTGCATGGTCGACGACGGCGGCTTCCAGGTGATGGTGGCGCTTCCCGCTGGCACCAATGGTCCGCGCCCCGAGGCTGCAGCCGACATGCCTGCCGCCGGTGACAGCTACTGCTACTGGAAGGCCGACAAGTGGGTCCTCTGCCATGCTGACAGCCCCAAGGCTGCCGAGGGCGGCTACGTAGGCCTCATCGGCAAGAACCTCGACATCACTCGCGACTAGCGCATCGCCCCAAACCACCACAAAGGTGCCTGTCCCCTTTGTGGTGGTTTGGGGCGGCGGTATCAGAAAGTGTCAGGCAGGGGCGGCTGCGGGGCGCCTGTGCGCGAAAAGAAGTGTCGACCTGCGCCGTTGCCGTTGAGTAGCGCGCTGCTTACGGGGATACTGAAGCCACGACAAACAGCGTGTGAAAGGATTGATGCATGGCTTTCCGTAAAGACTTCCTGTGGGGCGGCGCGACGGCTGCCAACCAGTGCGAGGGCGCTTACGACGTGGACGGCCGCGGCCTGGCCAACGTGGACGTGGCACCGCACGGCCCCGAGCGCTATGCGGTGGTCTCCGGCCAGCGCAAGATGCTCGACTTCGAGGACGGCTATTACTATCCCGCGCAGACCGGCATCGATTTCTACCACCACTACAAGGAGGACATCGCCCTCTTTGCCGAGATGGGCTTTAAGACCTTCCGCATGAGCCTGGCGTGGACCCGCATTTTCCCCAACGGTGACGAGACCGAGCCCAACGAGGCCGGCCTGGCCTTCTACGAGGACGTTTTCCGCGAGTGTCAGGCGCATGGCATCGAGCCGCTCGTGACCATCACGCACTTCGACTGCCCGATCCACCTTATCAAGGAGTACGGCGGCTGGCGTAACCGCAAGCTCATCGACTTCTACAAGAACCTCGCGACCACGATCTTCACCCGCTACAAGGGCCTGGTGAAGTACTGGCTTACCTTCAACGAGATCAATATGATCTTGCACCTGCCGTTTATGGGTGCCGGTCTGGTCTTTGAGGAGGGCGAGAACAAGGAGGCCGTCGAGTACCTGGCCGCCCACAACGAGCTCGTCGCCAGCGCCTGGGCAACCAAGATCGCTCACGAGATCGACCCTGAGGTCAAGATCGGTTGCATGCTTGCCGCAGGTAGCTACTACCCCTACAGCTGCCGTCCGGGCGATGTGCGCCAGGCGCAGCTCGACAACCAGAGCAACTATTTCTTTGTCGACGTTCAGAGCCGCGGTTACTACCCGGCCTATGCCGTCAAGAAGCTCGAGCGTCTGGGCATCGATGTGGGCATGACGGACGAGGACCGCGAGATCCTGGCCGCCAACACCGTCGACTTCATCAGCTTTAGCTATTACAGCACCCGTTGTTCCGCCGGTGCCGATAACCCTGATGTCGAGCGCACCCAGGGCAACGCCTTCGCCGGCGCCAAGAACCCCTACCTGCAGGAGAGCCAGTGGGGCTGGGCCATCGATCCGCTGGGCTTCCGCATCACCCTCAACGACCTGTACGACCGCTATCAGAAGCCGCTGTTTGTGGTCGAGAACGGTCTGGGCGCCAAGGATGTTGTCGAGGAGGATGGCTCCATCAACGACGACTACCGTATCGACTACCTGCGCCAGCACATCGCCGCGATGCGCGATGCGGTGACCGAGGACGGCGTTGACCTGCTGGGCTACACCACCTGGGGCCCGATCGACCTGGTGTCTGCCGGCACGGGCGAGATGTCCAAGCGCTATGGCTTTATCTATGTGGACCGCGACGACGCCGGCAACGGCACCCTCAAGCGTTCTAAAAAGAAGAGCTTCGACTGGTACAAACACGTCATCGAGACGAACGGCGAGGACCTGGCCTAAGGTTTCCCAACAACCATAGCCTTCTAACCAAGGCACCCGGCGAGCAGTTAATGCCCTCCGGGCGCCTTGTTAAGAAAGCACTCATTGGGGACGTACTTAAATGAGTGCCCGCAGAATGAGAGTGGATAATCTCCCGTTTTTGGCTTGTTTGTGGGCTCAAAGTGGGAGATTATCCACTCTCGTCATTGGTAGTCATTGGGGACGTACTTAAATGATTAGTCGCTGGGGACACTCCTTGCCGTCGGCGGATTTTGGGACATGTGGCCCGTTTTTTGAGCCTGCCTGTCGGTACACTAAAAGCACTATGGGTACCCGCGCACGACATATTGGCCACGCGGCCGCCCGATCCGCGCCCGTAGCGGATCCTAGGGGCGGCAGGCTCTTCGCCATGCCGCGATTCCTTGTTGGCATAACACATCAGGTGTACCGTCACCGCGTCTTTGCTTTCGCCGGCGCCATCACCGCGCTGTTCCTCATGCTTTTGGCAGTCTTACCGGCGCTGCTCGCTTTCGACCCCAAACTTTCCAACACCGTGCCTGCCTATGGTGAGGTATCCAAAGAAGTTGTGGACGGACTCATTCATTCGAGCTCCCTCCCGTTGCTCATAGCCGGAATTGCGTTTTCAATTTGGGGTGTGTTGGCGTACCTGCGCTGTTTGGACTATGTGTTGCGCCGCCGCCTTGTTGCCGTCGCCACTATCTGTGCCCTCTGGATGATCGAAGTCATTCTCAAGTACAAGTCGTTCACGCCGTTCTATGCCACCGTGCTGTGGTACCTGTACTACGTGCCCATGACGATCATTCCGCTGCTCTACCAGCTGTGCGGCCTGCGCCTCGCGGGCGTGGAACAGCACCGCCTGGGTCGCCGCTACTGCGCTGCGCTGTGGATTGTGGCCATCCTGCTTATCGGATTTGTGCTCACCAACGATTTTCACCAGCAGGTCTTCCGCTTTGACCGTACAAGCGACACCTGGAGCAATGATTACACGTACGGCTGGGGTTATTTCGCTGTCTTGTTGTGGACGGCCTTTAACTTTGTGGCCTTTTTTATCCTGGTTGGTCGGTCCTCGTCCTTTCGCATCCAGCGTTTCTCGGGCACGGCGGCGCTCGTACTGCTGGGTGGCGCATTCTTTGCCATCTCGTATGCGCTGCGCGTGCCCTGGGCATGGAGGCTCAACTTTTCGCTCGTCTATTGCGTCCTGTGCGTGGTGGCGATGGAAATCTGTCTCGATTGCGGTGTCATTCCGTCGTATCACGACATCGCCGGCATCTTCGACACCTTGCCGCTCGACCTCAAAGTTCTAACGCGCGACCTGCAGGAAGTCTATGCCACACCGGTGTCGAAGCCAATGCCGGCGGGCGTGTGCGAAGAGCTTCGGGCCCAGGAACACGGGCATGCCCATGCCTTTGCCGTGGCGTCCGATCCCGATGTAATGTATCGCGCCTTTCCACTGCTGGGCGGATCGGCCCTGCTTGCCCAAGACGTGTCGGAGCTCAACGAGCTTAACCGTGAACTGGCACATCGTCGCATGGAGCTGCAGCGCCAAAATGAGCTGCTCACGGCCGACTACGATCTTAAGACGCATCTGGCAGATCAAGAGGCCGAGACCTTGCTGGTCCAAGACGTGGACCAGGCACTCGCCCGCGCGCTCGAAGAGATGTATGACCTGCTGAGCTCGCTGCCGCCGTTGACCGACGAAGCGTCTTCTCACGAGCGTTACCGCATGCTGCAGCGCGCCAAGATGCTCGTCGCCTATTGCAAGCGCAAGGGGTCGCTCACGCTGGCGCAGCACGGGGAGAGCGGCTTTGATCGCGACCGCATTCAGCTCATTGCCAACGAGCTCGCAAGCGACCTGCGCACCATCGATGTCGATTGCGCCTCGATTATCGCCATACGGCGCCCGATGCACGCCAGTACGGTAAGCGCCCTGTACGACTGCGTGTATGACTTTGCGTTTTTTGCCTACACCACCGATCACCCGGCGCTCATGTATCACTTGGGTGACCATGACCGGTACAGTGTCGAGCTGCGCGCCACGCTTTTTTCCAACGATGATGAAGATCTTTCGCAGACGCCCGCTGCGCAAGAGCTCGAAAGCGCTCTGCAAGGGCGCAACGTGGCATACCGCCTTGAGGGCGAGCCCGGCCAGCTGCGCATGATCGTCTTGATGCCGAGGGCGGGTGAGTAACGATGCAGATTTCGCTCATCCTTCCCCAAATCGTTGCGCTCGATGTTGTCTTTGCCCTGGCTGCGTGTCTACAGACGATCCACGTCCCGCTCATCGCATCGCGCCGCTCGTCCTATAACCGTAAGGTGATTTGCGCCTACGAGGCGAGCCTTGTGCTTCACTTGGTCATCTCGGCTGTCATTTTGTTCGCGTCGTCTGGCTCATATCTGGTGGCGCCGCTTGACGTTTGCGCCAGGGCAATGGGCGGAGCGCTGTGGCTCAATGCCGCGATCTTTGCCTACGGCGTAGTGCTTATGGTGCACTATCGTCGCCCCGTCATGCTGGCCGAGCTGCTGCTTGTTGCCGCCGTGACACCGCCGGTGGTTTTTGCCATGGGCTCGGCGTGGACCACGGTCCTTATCGCAGAGGGAGCGTTCTTCCTGTTCCGCTCCATCGCGGCGCTCTTGATGGACGTCCGTAACCGCCAAGAAGATATCACCGCGTTCTCGACGATCGAAACCATCAACGTGATTCCCGTCGGCATCCTGTATCTGGATTCAAAGGGCCATCCGTTGCTCATGAACCGCTGCATGCGCAAAAACCTCGCTGAGCTTCACATGCCCACCGACTTGCACGATATGAGCGGCACATGGAACGGCCTTCGAAAGCTCAGCGCCCAGATGCCCGAGAGCAGCAAAGACCGCGTTCGAATTGACCTGGATCGCTTTGGTGAGACACGCGCGGTGGTCGAGGTTTCTCCCTCCGAGATTCGCCTGTTTGTGTGCGACGACGTTATGGTTTCGGGTCGCCCCTTGGAGCGCATCATCGGCTTGGACGTGACGGAGTACGCACATGCCCATGACCGCCTGGCGCACGCCAACCGACTGCTCGAGCTTGCGGGCCAAGAACTTCAATCGCAGATCGAAGAGGTCAAAAAAGTTGCTGACAATGCGGCCTATCTGCGTATGCGCGCTCGCGTGCACGACGTGATCGGGCAGCGCCTGTCCATCCTCCATCGTTATCTGGAGGAGGGACGTCTGGATGACGAGTCACTCGAGCAGATCGACCCGCTGCTGCGCTCAATCGCTGCCGATCTGCGCAGCGGGGGCGACGCCGAACCGGCAGAGCAACTGGGCGATATCGTCCATGCCTTTGGTCTGGTGAGCGTGCAGATCGATGTTGAGGGCGCGCTGCCTGAGGACGTGCGTGTCGCTGCAGCCTTTCTGCAGATTATCCGCGAGGCCTCGACCAATGCCACCAAGCATGCGCAGGCCCATCAGGTCCATGTGCGCCTGTGGCAGGAGACGTCGGAAGACGGTGCTGTTGCGCGGATGACCGTTTCTAACGACGGCGCGCCTGCACCCGTATCGTATCACGAGGGAACGGGTATCCCTGGTATGAGGCATGTCGCACAGAATCTGGGCGGCAGCCTGGAAGTCCACGCCGCCCCGCCCTTTACGCTTGCAGTGTCCATCCCGCTCGCCTCCAACGCCACGGTCCAAAGGAGAAGCTCATGATCCGCGTGTTAATCGTCGAAGACCAGGCTATCTTGCGCGAGAGCCTGGCGCGTTCCGTGGGCGACCAGCCCGACATGACCGTTATCGCCGCGATCGCCGACGCCTCGGATGCCTTGGACGTTGTGCTCAAGGAGCGTCCGGACATGATACTGATGGATGTGTGCACCGAGCACGATTCCAACGGCATCGTGGCGGCGGCGCGCATCAAAGAACAACTGCCCGAGTGTCGCGTCATCATCATGACGGGTATGCCCGAGATCACCTTTGTGGACCAGGCGCGCGAGGCGGGCGTCGACAGCTTTGTGTACAAGAACGTCGGTATCGACGAGCTATTCGCCGTGATGCGCTCCACGCTGGCGGGTTACTGCACGTTTCCCAAGCCGCCCGAGAGCATCTTCTCCGGCACGGCGGCCCTCGACGATGTCGAGCTGTCGATCTTGCGCCTTGCCTGCGAGGGTAAAAGCCGCCGCGAGATTGCGGCCGAGCTGTTTATGAGCGAGGGCACCATCAAACGCCGCATCTCGGAGATTCTCAACAAGACCGGCTACGACAACATCATGCGCCTGGCCGTGCGCGCGGTGACCGAGGGCAGCATCGTTCCCAACATGGAGCGCTAACGCTCGTTACGCATCGGCATAAAAGCGACGGGGCCGCAGGATCAACTCCTGCGGCCCCGTCTGGTGTGCGCGGATGTGTCCGCCAATCCGCGGCTGTCGTGGTCTACCGCTACGCGATGGTTGCGCTGTAGGAGGCGACGTCCTCGTAGGAATCGGTCAGGTAGGCGTCGATGCCGATGGTCGTGTTGACCAGGTCGTCAAGGCTGTCAAGCTCGCCGCTCGAGAACGTGAATTCCTCGGTGGCGTTGGTGCCGGGCATCAGGTGAGCCGAGAACCAGGGTTCCTTCATGGTGCCGTTGACGTTGGTCTTGCCGGAAGGAGCGTAGAAGGTCAGGTCCTTGTCGCTCTTGTTGGTGATGTTGACGACAAAACCGATGTCGCCCCACTCGTCCTTGAACTTTTCGGTGATGGTGATGGTGCACAGGTCGTCATCGGCAACGGTGACGGCGGGGGAGATTTCAATCTTCTGGACGTCGTCGTCTTCGACGGCCTCGTCGATCTCTTCTTCCTTCTCGGCCGCTTCGCGATCCTTCTTCACCGTGCCGGACAGATCCTTGTCGGACTTGGTAAAGACAAGATTGCCGTCATCCTCTTCGAGGATGAGCTTGCCGTCCTTGAGCTTCATGTCATGCGACTCGTCTTCGGCGGTGATGGTTACGGTGGTGGCGTCCTTTGCCTCCCATTTAAGGTCGACGACTTCAAGGAACAGGTCGAGGGCACCTGTACCGTCCTCATCGAGAATCAGGACGCAGTGCACACCCCAATCCTCGAGCATCTTCATGTACTCATCGGTCAGTTCTTCGCCCTCCAGGGTTCCACCCGAGAGTTCCCAGCTGCCGACGAAGTTGGCCTTGGGGTCTTTGCCGCCGCCGCTGCAGCCCGTCAGGGCAAAGGCGAGCGCAAGGACGCATGTCAGAAATGCGAGTACGGACTTTTTGAACGTTGTCTTCATGGTGTCCTCCTTTATCGAACGAAACCCATAGAAGCAAATGCGGGGGTGGCGGATCCCCCGCCAATTACCAGATAGAGGGGCTAGGGCCTGGGCGTTCCGCAGTTGCTGCAGAACTTGCCGCCGTTTTCGCTGCCGCAGTTGGGGCAGAACCACTTGGCCGGTGCCGGGGCGGGTGCGGGACTGCCGCACTCGGAGCAGAACTTGCCGGTGTTGGTGGCACCGCAGCTGCAAGTCCACGTGCCGGCCGCGGGGGCAGCGGCAGGAGCCGGTGCGGGGGCGGGTGCCGGAGCCGGCTGCGGGGCGGCCTGCTGCTGTGCCTGGCCGGCGGCGAACAGCTGGCTGGCGTTCATGCCGCCCATGCCGCCTGCCATGCCCATGCCCATAAAGCCGGCCATCGCGCCGTTGGGGTTGGCGGCTGCCGCTCGCATCGCATCGCTCTGGGCGCTGGCGATGTTAGCTGCCGCCATGGTGGGATCGCGCATGACCGCGGCCTTCTGCAGGTCCTTGATCATCTGCTCGTCTTCTTGCGAGGCGGCGATGGAGTTGACGCCAAAGCTCACGATCTCGACGCCGCGCAGGTCGCGCCAGTCGGCGGAGAGGACCTCGTTGAGCGCGCGGGCGAGCTCGGTGGTGTGGCCGGGGATGGCGCTGTAGCGGATGCCCATCTCCGAGATCTTGGCAAAGGCGGGCTGCAGGGCGGTGAGCAGCTCGGACTTAAGCTGGCTGTCGATCTTGTCGCGCGTGTAGCTATCGGTCACGTTGCCGCACACGTTGGTGTAGAACAGCAGCGGGTTGGTGATGCGGTACGAATACTCGCCGTTGCAGCGCACGGAGATGTCGACGTCCAGGCCAATGTTGTTATCGACCACGCGGAAGGGCACGGGCGAGGCAGTGCCGTACTTGTTGCCGATGATTTCCTTGGTGTTGATGAAGTAGACGCGCTGGTCCTTGCCCGCGTCGCCGCCAAAGCTAAAACGGCTGCCGATATTGGCGAACGTCTCCTTGATGGAGTCTCCCAGGTTACCGCTAAAGACGCTCGGCTCGCTGCCGGTGTCAAAGACGAACTCACCAGGCTCCAGCGCGACTTCGATGATCTTGCCGTTTTGCACCACGAGCATGCCCTGGCCGTCGTTGACGGCGATGACCGAGCCGTTCGAGATGACGTTGTCCTCGCCGCGCGTGTTGGAGCTGCGGCCGCCGGTGCGCTTGCTGCCCTTGCAGGCCAAGACGTCAGCGGGCATCGATTCGCAATAGATAAATTCCTTCCACTGGTCGGCCATGACGCCGCCGGCAGCACCCAATCCAGCTTTCAAGAGTCCCATGGTGATCTTCCTTTCTCGTCAAAGGCCGGGTGGTATTGGTCAGAATGGTTAATCGTCCTTGTTGTCCTTCATGACAACGGTGGTCTCGGTGTGGCTGAAGGTGTCGTGCTTCTCGGTCAGGTTGAGTTCGCCACAATACTCATCGGCATGGGTTGCTTCGTTGGCCGTCTTGAGCTGGCCTACCAGTAGCACGTCTCCGATAATCACGATGATCAGTGGCGCGACGATGTTGATGAGGATGCCCTCGACATCAAAGGCGAGGTAGTCTGGATCGAAGGCGTTCTCACCCATGAAAAGGATTTGGGAGAGGACAAATCCGATTACAAAGAACAGCACCGAGGCAATGGCGAGCTTAGGCTTGGAACAGGGAAGCTCGCCGACCATGCGACCGGTCTGGCCGTTCATGGCAAACAGGTAGCTCTTGCCGTTCCACGAGGTGGAAAGCATCCAGACGGGGAACAGGGCATAGTCGCTGTCATCCCAGGTGTAGTCGAGCTGCTTGCTTTCGACCGTGGCGTCGTCGTATTCGTCGATGACGGTTTCGCGCAGGGCCGAGATTGCGCTCTCCTCCATGCGGTGCTCGGCGCGCGCCTTACACGTCTCGCAATCCTCATCGTAACGGTTGGCGATGTAGCCGGGCATATAGGCGACTGAGAACGGGCGCAGCGCGTCGTAGTCAAATGGCTCGATGGCGTCCATGTGGCCGTCGGGCATCTTGGACGATCCGTCGACGGGCACGCGCTTAAACGAGATATTGCCCTTGCGATAGGCATCGTAGTGGTCGGTGGTCGTGACGGTGCGATCTGATTCCTCGGTCACGGTCTCGTTGGTCGCATCGAAGTACACTTCGCCGTCCACGTGGGCACCGTAGAGCCAAAACGGCACGTAGACGCCTTGGACCTCGTCGATGTGGTTGCCGGTGACGAAGCTCTTGGGCAGCAGGATCTTGCCCTTGTAGTGCTCTTTGAGTGCGGCCATAACGTCATCGCGCCCGAGCTTAAACGGGATCACCAGGTCGGGCGAGAAGTCGCCCGAGAGCTGACCGGGTGCCACGGCGGGGTTGCCGCAGTATGGGCAGGTGGTAACGGCGACAGTGCCGTCCGAGATCAGCTCGGCACCGCACGACGAGCAGATGTAACCGGCGTTTTGGGCGAGCTCCTGTACCGCGGCGTCGGCCACGGGTTTGGATGCTGCCGCCGCCGCATCGGCTTTGGCATCTGCCTTGTCCTGGCGCTCGCGATAGAGGGCCTCGACTTCTTCGACTTCAAAGCGTGAGTCACAGTAGTCGCAGACAAGCTTTTGCTCGGCGCTGGCAAAATGCAGGGGGCCGCCACACGCAGGGCACTGATAGTTGACGCTCTCGAAGGCCATGATCGGTCCTTTCCGTGCCGGGTGCTATGCGCCGATAGCGCCGCCGCAGTATTCGCAGCGCCCGCTGGCATCGGGAATGGTGGTTGCGCCGCAGAAGGGGCAGGTGACCGCGGTCTTGGGGGCCTTGGCGGCCACGACGCTGTCGCGCGTCTCCTGGCGCAGCTGCACCAGCGCATCGCGGACTTCGGTTGCCTGGCGCTTGGCCTCGCGGTATTCGATGGAACCGCGCTGATCGATGGTGGAGTCGTTCACGCGCAGGTTGATCTCGGTAAAGTACGGCGTGTTGACGTGAATGGTCAGATTAAAGTCGTAATCTAGGTCGTAGCGCGGCGGGTTGTAGCTCTCGCGCTCGCCGTCCTTGGTCTCGCGATAAATCTCGGTGCGATGCTCGTCGATATCCATATCGCAGCCGAGTACCTGTGAGAACTCGATGATGTCGGGGTTGGCGTCGCGCCAGCGACTCTGCGAAGTGATGATCAACAGGCCCGCGTCTTCATCGAGCATGATGTTGGTACGTCCGGCAGAAAGCGTGCGCGTGGGATTGAACGACGCCAGGCGCTCGGCATTGGCCTCGCGGTAGGCGAGCTGCTCACGGATATCGTCCGCGGTGCTGGAGCGATAGCCGTGAAAGTAGGGGGAGAGCTTGCCGACGCACTCTTTGCACAGGTAGCCCTCGTTGATTTTGGTCTTGCCGAGAAGTCCCAGCTCGGTACCGCAGATCGCGCACTCTTTCTTCTCGAACATCTTGTCAAAGAAGCCCATGGCTGCCTCCCATCAACTGGTAGCGTGTGTCACTTTTGATGATGGGGGAGTGCGCGATCTTTCACGATGCCCAGACGGCTCAACGAGTCTCCACAACTGGGACACATGGCCCATTTTTCCTACTCATTGGGGACGTACTCATTGGGGACGCACTTAAATGAGTGAAACTACTCATTTAAGTACGTCCCCAATGAGTGCCCGCTCGCTCGTTTGGCGCCTGGGGGACACTCTTTGTCGAATGTGGGCGTTGCCCTTGCTACGCCACGGTCACGGCAACCTGGGCGTAGCGGGTGCAGGGGCGCTCGGCGCGCGTCTGCACGGTAAGGGTGAGCACGAAGCGGTCACCGGGCTGCGCGTCGGCGGGCACGATGAAAGCGGTGTCCACCGTGCATTCTTGCCACATCGACAAATCCTGGACGCCTGCATAGCTCGATGGATCTACGGCCACATCCCAATGTGCATCGAAGCCCTTGTCGTCGGGGTCGACGATGGTTGCCGCAAGGGCGACGCGCTCGCCGGCTGCGGCGCTGCGGTCGGCCGTGGCCTCGACAACATGTGCCGGATGCGAGCAGATGGCCGGATCATGGGCGCACCATTGCGCGCGGACGGCAAAGTCTTCCTGATAGGCGCGCAGGTAGGGATTGAGATTGTCGTCTGCGGGCGTGCCGAGGGCGGCAAAACCGGCGGGCGCGCTCGCATCGGGGTGTCCATCAAGAAACATGCGGCCCAGCAGTGTATCGAAGTCGCGGTCGTCGATGCCGCGCAGGCCAAACGGCAGCAGCGGAATATAGGTCATGCTGTCGCCTTCGGCCATAAAGTCGCCGCGCTCAAACTGCACCGCGGGCATACCGTCCAGGCCCCAATCCAGACGGGCATGCTTGCCAAACTGAAAGCGCTCGGGCTCGTTTTCGTAGACCTTACCATCGCCATAGAACATATAGCGCGCCATGAGGGGGCCGTTGCCCTGCGTGAGATTCTGCTCGGGCCAAGGAGCCTTAAACAGCGGCAGCGTATCGGGCTGAGCTGTTTTGGCGTCGAAATAGTTGCCATACATATAGGGCGTACGCCAAAAGATGAGCTCGGGAAAGAGCTTGCGCCCATGGTCGAGCCACGAGTTATCCTGCCCCACACCATCGGCAACGCCCATCACGCGCACCTTCTGATAGACCCGCTGCTGTACGGCGGGCCACTCGGGCGTGGCGCGATAGCGCTCGGCAATACTCATGAGGGCGCGAACGATCGTATTCATACCACCCCAGCTGAGCAACCATAACGTACGCGGATCATCATCCAGAATCGCCTGCGCAATTACGCGAGACCCCTCAGTTTCCTCAGTCACATCACCCTCAAAGGCAACATTTCCCACAAACGTACGCTCGATCATCTGGGCAGGCGTGGGAAACGGCGGTTCACCGGCGGCGTCCGCATTTGCCAGCAACTGCGGCCAAGCCTGGGCATATTCATTACTCCAGAGACTCTCAATCCAATGCTCGGGAAACGGCCGATACTCACGAAGCTCGCCGGCTAGCGGATCGGGCTCATGAGGCACAACAGCCCACTCATAAGAGCGCCGCCCTTTGGTCCGCCAATGCGAATTCACCTCGCCGAGCGTATGAACCCCATCCCCAAGAAAGTGATACTGCGAAGCCGTATACACCACAGCCTGAACATCAAGCAAGTTGAGATACAGAGCCAAATGAACAAGTGAGTTCATATCATCGACTTCCATATCAGTGGTAACAATCACCCGAGTCAACTTCTGGGACATAGGAACAGCTCCAATCGAAATCAATTCAGCCAGTTACGCGCAAGGCAAGACAGGACCCATGCCCCCATCGCCACCGACCCGGCGGCCCGCTAGAAGCGGCCGGCCAGGGTCACAGCAACGTCAACGCAGCGGAGACCGGGGTTTAGTCTTGCAAACATTCCGCAGGGGGCATGGGCAGGCGCAGCGCGAAGCGCAAAGCGCCAGCCCATGCATGCCCGAGGACGTTTGCGAGACTAAACCCCGGTCCCCGCGATGGGAGGGCTTAGCGGTCGACCCTGGCCGACCACTCCCAGCAGCCCACCGGCTCGCCGTCGATGAGTACGTTGCCCCCGTCGAAGTCTTGATAACACAGGTCGTTGAATTGGTGGATCCACACGCCGTGGTTGAACGTCTTCTTGGCCGAGCCGTCGGCCTCGCGATACACGCCGGTCAGGTCCTCGACATGGCTAAAGTAGGTGAGGTGCACGTTGGCGCCGGCATCGCGCAGGCGCGCCGTGAGCGGCAGCACGGTCTGTTGCGGTGACACAAGCTCGTCGCCCTTGGAGTGCGTAAACCACAGCGGCGTCTTGGCGAGCGCGGCCACGTCCTCGTCCGTGGCGTTGTACCACGGGGCGCAGCAGGGAAGGCCCGCGGCGAAAAAATCGGGGTAGTCGGCGCACAGGCGCAGGGTCATAAAGCCGCCGTTGGAAAGGCCGGCGACCACGATGCGGTCGGTGTCGATGCGGTCGGCATGCTCGGCGACGAACTCGTCGATAAGCGCCTTGAGCACGGGGGAGTAGGTGCTCTGGTTGGAGTGACCAAGCTGCTCGACGCCGTTGTCCATCCAAAACGTGGGCGACTGCGGCACGAGCACCCAGGCGAAGCCGCCAAAGTAGCGCTGGATCTGCGCCTGGCTAATGGCTGTGACGCGGTTGCCGATATAGGCACGCGTGGCGCCTTCGCCTTGCGTGGTGCCCTTGCCCTCGCCGGCGCCGTGCAGATACACCACGAGCGGGGCCTTTTGGGGCACAACCGTTGCCTCGGGCGCAAAGGGGTTGAAGCATGCTGAGTCCTCGGCCTTAAAGCTGGGCTCAAAGAAGCCGTATTCGAGCGCGATGCCGTTGACGGCGGTCTTTTGCGTGGCGTTGCTCCAGCCTTTGAGCGCGGGGCAGATATCGCCACGGCAGGTGTCGAAGACCAGGCCGCAGGTGGGATCGTCGCCGTCGTTGCCGGGAAGAGCTGTGAGCTGCGTGATGCGCAGCTGGTCATCGAGCATGCGCGAGCCCATGACGCCGCCTTCGATGGTCTTGGTCAGGCGCTGCTCGGCGACCTCGAGCGCCACGTGGGTGCCCACAGCGAGCTTGCGCCCGTTCTCGTCACACGGATACGCGCGGAGAACGTCGATGTAGCCCACCGAGGGCGCGGCATGGTCGGCGCCGCGCTCCTTGCGCATCAGGACCTCGCCCGTGCGCTCGTGACGCTCTACATATATATGGAAGGTGCTTGCGTCGATATCGTTGGCGCGCACGGTGCAGGGCAGGTCGAGTACGACCTTGCTGATCCAGGGGCCAAAGTCGCCCAAGGTGGTGACGGTTGCGTAGGTACACGATTTGAGTTCCATGAGCTGCCTCCCTTGTGCCGCCAACACGAAACATAAGCGGCAATACAATATAAACATGTTTAGTTTAATCCAGAATTGCAGAACAAGCAGATAAACTCGGTAAACGGCAAAACTGAACACGCAATGAACCACTAAACATATGTTTACTAACTTCTAGCAGGGCTTCTGCTGATGAGGTAACAGGTCAGCGAGGTGTTTATCAAAATAAAAGCCCACGTAAAGAGCTATATATGAATAGATGGCCAAAGAGACCATCTTCTGCCATTTAAATACGCTCACCCCCGATTTCCTACCGTTCACCGGACTTCAGACGGCAAAATTGCCACAAATGAGGCGCTCCGTGTAAACTAAAGCCTGTAAACGTTCAGTAAACACCTTGTTTACAAAAGCGTATCCAAGGGTCCGGCAACCGTAAGGGGTTATAGTCGCCGGGCCAAAGGCGTGCCTAAGCCCAAGGGGGCTGGCACACGAAGATATGGGGAGGGGTCCCATGGCAGTAGATAACAAGCAGATTGCCACCGATGTCCTCGAGCTCGTGGGCGGCGCGGAGAATGTTTCCGTTGCCACCAACTGCATGACGCGCCTGCGTCTGACGCTCAAGGATAACAGCAAGGCCGACGTGGAGAAGATCAAGAAGGTCAAGGGTGTTCTGGGTTGCCAGTTCGCCGGCAGCCAGCTCCAGGTCATCATTGGCCAGAACGTGCCCAAGGTGCTCGCCGAGTTCGTCGCCATCTCCGGCGTCAAGCAGGGTGAGGCCGTCAACGAGAACCTCGATGCTCCCAAGGAGAAGTTCGAGCTCAAGAACCTGCCCAACATCATCCTCGACTATCTGTCCGGCTCCATGACCCAGCTCATCCCACTGCTCATGGCTGGCGGTCTGTTCCGCACCATCGCGGCCGTCCTCGGCCCCACCATGCTCGGTGTGCTCTCCGATACCGATCCGACCTATACGTTCCTCTACACCACGCTGTACGAGGCCACGTTCACCTTTATCCCCATCTACCTGGGCTATGCCGCCGCTAAGAAGCTCGGCGCCTCTCCGGTTCTGGGCATGCTCCTCGGCGGCGCTCTCATGGCCCCGTCCGTCGTGAGTGTCGCGACTCAGGAGGGTGGCGGAATCATCTCCGTCTACGGCATCCAGATTGCCGCTGCCAACTACCAGCAGTCCGTCCTGCCGATCATTCTCTCGGTGCCCGTCCTGTACTTTGTTGAGAAGTTCTTTAAGAAGGTCATGCCCGACGTGCTGTCCACGGTCTTCACGCCGTTCTGCACCATGATCGTCACGATCCCCATTGCCTTCATCGTCCTCGCTCCGATCGGCAACGAGATCGGTACGCTGATCGCCAACGCCCTCTTCGGCCTTGCTGACCTTGGCGGCATCGGCATCCTGATCGTCATGGCCATCCTCGGCGCCTTCTGGCAGCTCTTCGTGGTCTGCGGCATGCACATGCCCGTCATCCTGCTCGCTCAGGTTCAGATCATCGCTGCCGGCTACGATCCCTTCGTCTTCGTTTCCACCAACTGCGCTATGGCCGCCGTCTGGGGCTGCGCCTTCGGTGCCTTCCTCAAGATGAAGAACCCCGACGAGAAGTCTCTCGCCATCGGTTACGTCATCTCCGCCATCGCCGGCGGCGTCACCGAGCCCGCGCTCTTCGGTATCCTCATGCGCTTCCGTCGCACTATGCTCGGCATGTTCATCGGCGGTGCCATCGGCGCTGTGTTCTCCGGCCTCATGGGTGTTACCTACTACCTGGCCGGCGGTGCCTCCAACTTCCTGGTCTTCACCAACTACCTGCAGGGTGGACAGATGAACACCGTCTGGGCTATCGTCGGTATGGCAATCTCCTTTGTCATCGCAGCAGCCGTCGTCTTTGCCACTGGCTTCTCCAAGGAGGAGCTCGCCGAGATGGAGGCCTAAGGCCAAACCATTCGGTCACATACGACCTTACCTACACGACAGGGCCCCGTCAGGCGCAAGCCCGGCGGGGCCCTTCTTACAAGGTAGACTGATTGGGGGCGCGTGGCGCCTACTCGCCGGGGCTTGCTAAGCGCCAGGGGCTTTCGCGCGGGGTTACCGCGAAAGTTTCCGGCGGTTCGCAAATCCTTTATCAAACGAAAGGACATGCAGATGAGTTTGGGAAAGCTGACCGTCAACGGTCGCCAGGACGGCTTTTTGTGCGAGGGCAAGCCATTCTTTTGGTTTGCCGATACGTGCTGGAGCGCGTTTACGAGCATTGCCGAGGCCGATTGGGACTACTATCTGACCCGTCGCGCCGAGCAGGGCATGAACGTGCTGCAGATCAACACGCTGCCGCAGTGGGATCGCTGCTGCCCCGATCTGGGCATTTGGCCCTATGCCAGCGAGGACGGCGTGCATTTTGATTGGTCCCGACCCAACCAAGCGTACTGGGATCGTGCCGCCGCCATGTGTCGCGCTGCCGTCGAGCACGGCATTCGTCCGGCGCTCGTGCTCATGTGGTGCAATTACGTGCCCGGTACCTGGGGTGCCAAGGTCTCTGAGCGTTGCGGTGCCGAGATTATGCCGCGTGAGGAGGTTCGCGCCCACGTTGCCCGCGTCGTCGAGAACCTGGGCGAGTTCGATCCTGTCTACGTGGTGACGGGTGATACCGATTTTGCCGGCGACGAGGCGATTGCCTATTACGAGGACGCGCTCGACGAGGTCGTCAAGCGTGCGCCCGAGGCGCTGCGCACCATGCATATCAACCGCGGCAATCGCACCATTCCGGCGCAGTATCTGGACCGTCTGGACTTTTATATGTTCCAGCCCGGGCACAACTACGAGGGCCAGCCCGAGGCTTGGCACTTGCCGCAGGACTTTATCGCCAACTATCCCAAAAAGCCGATGGTCAACTCTGAGCCTTGTTACGAGCAGATGGGTGCGTCGCGCAATGTGTACTGGCGCTTCACCGCGCAGGATTGCCGCGCGAGCGTATGGTCGTCGATTCTTGCCGGTGCCAGCGCGGGTGTGACCTATGGCGCGCACGGTGTTTGGAACTGGCAGACTAGCAAGAGCCAGGGCTCGGTGTTGGGCGAGGGCTTCGATATGCCGTTCCGCTGGCAGGAGTGTCTGCAGTTTGCGGGCGTTTGGGACTTTGGCGCGATTGAGCACGTGCTTGCCGGCCTGGGCGCTTCGGCTGGCGATGACGCGCTTGCTGTGGTTCCGGCGCAGGAGCTCCTCGACGACGCGCGCGAGGCCATCCGCGTGGCGCGCGTTGGCGATCGTGTCGTCGCGTACCTGCCGCGCACCACGGCGCTCAAGTTTAAGCTCGACGGCGCGCGTGGCTGGACGGCGACGGTTCTCGACATGGAAGACAAGCGCATCGCCAAGCTGCCCGTTCGCGACAACGGTGACGGCACCGTGCGCGTGGCTCAGCATCCCTTTGAGCACGACGCCCTGGTGATCCTGACCCCTGGGCGCTAACGGCTCTTCTCCAACATTTACAACCCAGTCCCTTTCATAAGGCTGCGACGGAATGGTTCCTGCATGACGGCTTTAAGCTGTCAAGGGGAGCCATTCCGCCGCACTCATTGGGGACGTACTTAAATGAGTGGTTTAACTTGAGACGGGACTTTTTGACCGCCTGATGGGTCGCGCGCCACGATTCGGGCGTCACAGCAGCTCGCCGTGGCGGGCAATGTAGCGGCGCTTTGCCAGCTGAGTGAGCGCGATGTAGGCGGTGACGATGCCGATGAGCAGCGCGAAGAAGCTCGCCGGCAGCGGCAAGAGGCCGAGCGCATCGGCGATGGGGCTTGCCGGCAGCCAGGTGACGAGCGCCAGGCCCAGTACGGTGAGAACGCACAGCGCGGGCGCGGCGTGGTCGCGCGGGCTCGGCAGGCGCGGGGAGCGCAGCATGTGGATCACGAGCGTCTGCGACCACATGGACTCGACAAACCAGCCGCTCTGGAAGAGCGCCACAAAGGCCGCCATGCCTGCGGCGTTGCCCGTCCCGGCGAGCTCGGACCAGCTTGCGCCTACGGTGGCAGGGCACACCACAAAGAAGAGCGCGGCGAAGGTTACGATGTCAAACAGCGAGCTCACGGGACCCAACTCGAGCATAAAGCCCTTAATGGACGCGGCGTCCCAGGCGCGCGGACGGGCGGTCCAGGCGTCATCGACGGTGTCCCACGGCAGCGCGATACACACGATCTCGTAGACCAGCGACAGCAACACCAGCTGCAGGGCGCTCATGGGCAAAAACGGCAGGAACAGGCTCGCGACGGTCACGGACAGTACGTTGCCAAAGTTGGAGCTCACCGTGGTCTTGAGGTACTTGAGCAGGTTGCCGTAGGTGCGGCGGCCTTCGATGATGCCGCGCTCGAGCACGCCCAGGTCCTTCTGGAGCAAGATGATATCGGCGGATTCCTTGGCGATGTCGACGGCGGAGTCGACCGAGATGCCGCAGCCACTCGCGCGCATGGCGGCGGCGTCGTTGATGCCGTCGCCCATAAAGCCCACGGTGTGGCCGAGCAGCTCACGCATGACGCGCACCAGGCGCGCCTTCTGCAGCGGCGAGAGCTTGGCGAAGAGGTGGGTGTTCTCGGTGCGCTCGGCAAGCTCGGCGTCATCGAGCGCATCGATCTCGGAGCCGAGCAAGACGTTGCTCGCATCGATACCAATCTGCTCGCAGACGGTGGCGGCGACACGGTCGTTGTCGCCGGTCAGGACCTTGACCGCCACGCCCTTGGCCTCGAGGGTGGCGACGGCGCCGGCGGCACTTGCTTTGGGCGGATCGAGGAAGGCCAAAAAGCCCATCAGCACCATGTCGCACTCGTCGGCGATGCCAAACTCACCCACGCAGCGCGGATCGGTCTTCTGCGCCACGGCAATCACCCGCAGGCCCTCGGCGTTGAGCCCGGCTACCTGCTTGCGAATCTGGGCGAGCCTATCTTCGGTGAGCGGCTGGGCGGCACCATCGACCTCGACAAAGGAGCAGATCTCGAGCATTTCCTCGGCAGCTCCCTTGGTGACCATCTGGGTTTTGCCCTGGGCGTCGGCGACAACCACGCTCAGGCGACGGCGCGAGAAATCGAAGGGCACCTCGTCGACCTTGGTATAGCGGTCGCACAGGCTCTGGCCCAGCATGGCATCGGGCGCGACGGTCGAGGGCGTCACGTCGGCGCGGTCGATGACGGCCAGGTCGATAAGGTTTTTGAGGCCGGTCTGGAAGAAGCTGTTCAAAAACGCATGGCGCAGCACGCGCGCGTCCTCGTTGCCGTCGGTGTTGAGGTAGCGCTCGAGCACGATGCGGTCTTCGGTGAGGGTGCCGGTCTTGTCGCAACACAGGACGTCCATCGCGCCGAGGTTTTGGATCGCCGGCAGCTCCTTGACGATAACCTGGCGGCGGGCGAGGTCCTTGGCGCCCTGCGACAGGCTCGTGGTCACGATGACGGGAAGCATCTGCGGCGTGATGCCTACGGCCACGCTCGTGGCGAACAGCAGCGCGTCGATGACGTTGCCCTTGGTGGCGGCGTTGATGGCAAAGACGGCCGGCGCCATTACGAGCATGAGGCGCACGAGTAGCATGGAGACGCTCGAGACGCCGCGGTCAAACGCGCTCTTCTCGCCGCGCCCGTTGAGCATCTTGGCGATGCCGCCCAGGTAGGTGTCCGAGCCGGTGGCCACAACAAGCGCCATGGCGGTGCCGTTTTGCACGGAGGTGCCGGTAAAGACGATGTTCTTGCAGGCAGACAGCGGCAGCGCAGAGCTGTCGGCGCCCTCGATGACAACTGCGGCAGTGGTCTTCTCGACGGCCTCGCTCTCGCCCGCGAGCGCGGACTCAATCACAAACAGGTCGCGCGTCGTGATGATACGGGCATCGGCCGGCACCATATCGCCGGCAGAGAGGCGGATCACATCGCCGGGGACGAGCTCGTCAAAGGGAATCTCGAGGCGCTCGCCGTCACGCAGGGCACAGCAGGTGTTGGAGACCAGGTCCTTGAGGGCCTCGGCCGCATTGCCGCTGCGGGCTTCCTGGATAAACTTCATGCCGCCCGATACCAGCAGCATGATGCCGATGACGATGACCGTGGAGGGGTCGCGCTGCGGCTCGGGTACGGCGAGCACGTCGATGTAGAGCGAGACCAGCGCGAGCGCGGCGAGGATGCCGGCGAAGGGATCGATGAACGCGTCGGCGATGCGGCGGGCGAGCGTCTTAGTCGGCGCCTCGATGGTGTTGGGGCCGGCGGCGTCCAGGCGCTCGGCGGCGTGCTCGGCGGTGAGTCCGTCAGCCGTGGCGTCGAGCAGCACGAGGGCGTCCTCGGCGCTATGCGTGGCGGCGAATATGGTGTTCTTGGACAGGCCGGTGTGAGCGGCGGGGCGCGCCGTGCGGCGGCGCTTGGAGATGGCTTCGAGTACCGTGGCGGTTTTGAGCATCAGCATAGGGTCCTCCTTGTTAAAGGGAGTTAGCGTACGTGTCGTATTTGCTTTAAAAACCTAGATGTCGCCCACGTCATACTCACGAACCGCCACAAAGGGGACAGGCACCTTTGTGGTGGTTTTGACGATTGGCTATTGGCACTTATGCGTGTGCGGAATCCTCGCGGCGTGCCGAGGGCGACATGCAGGTTTTTCGACTATGGCTGCCTTCCATGGCACACCTCCTTAAGGCCGGGCGCGATGCGCTTCGGGCATTTCGTACCCGTTTCAATCCGCCCGTATTTTTGATGAGGGGGTTTGCCGTGTCAACCCCATTGTTCGGAAAACCATTACCCCTGACAAAGCCTTTACAGAATACTGCGGGCTCAAAGCGCGCCCGCAATATGCCCTGCCTGCGCTAAACTGGAAGGCACGTACGCGATTACGAGAGGAGCCCGCATGGAGGCTTACAAGCAAGAGTTCATCAAGTTCATGGTCGAGTCCGATGTTCTGAAATTCGGCAGCTTTACGCTCAAGAGCGGCCGTCAGTCCCCGTTCTTTATGAACGCCGGCGCTTACGTGACGGGCTATCAGCTCAAGAAGCTGGGCGAGTATTACGCCCAGGCCATCCACGATAACTTTGGCGACGACTTTGACGTGCTGTTTGGACCGGCCTACAAGGGTATTCCGCTGGCCGTCGTGACCGCAATTGCCTACCACGAGCTGTACGGCAAGGAGGTCAAGTACTGCTGCGACCGCAAGGAGGCCAAGGATCACGGTGCCGACAAGGGCAACCTGCTGGGTTATGAGCCCCAGGACGGCGACCGCGTGGTCATGGTCGAGGACGTCACCACCAGCGGCAAGTCCATCGACGAGACCTATCCCAAGGTCATGGCTGCCGCCGACGTCGAGATTAAGGGCCTGATCGTGTCCCTCAACCGCATGGAGGTCGGCAAGGGTGGCGTGACCACCGCGCAGAAGGAGATCGAGGCCAAGTACGGTTTCCCCGTCGCGAGCATCGTCTCCATGGCCGAGGTCGTCGAGACCCTCTACAACCACGAGATCGACGGCAAGGTCGTCATCGACGACGAGCTCAAGGCTGCCATCGACGCCTACTACGAGCAGTACGGAGTCCGTTAGTTACGCGGTTTTACCAAACCGCGTAACGGCTCGACGCTGCAAGCCCGCCAGAGCGGCAATCTGCCTTTCAACTTCGGCGGCATGACCAGAAGGTCAATGCCGCCTCGTTTCAAGGCACCTTGCTCGCTCTGGCGGGTTTTCGCTGACTTTGCCATAACATCGGCGTGGCCTTGATGGTCGGCACTCATTGGGGACAGACTTAAATGAGTGCCTGCAAAATGAGCTTGGATAATCTTCCGTTTTTGGCCGGTTTGTAGTCATTGGGGACGTTCTTAAATGACTACTCAGGATGAGCGTCCAAAAATCCGCGCTCGTTCGATTGGCGCATATCTACGCAGCGTAGGTTGTCGAGCCTGGCCTTCAAATGGATACTGACTGTCGAACCGGTTCACTCCATTTCTTCAATTTGATTGGACAGCCCATGAACCAGACACGGCAAACCAATGCTTCCCATACTTTTTTGGCAGCGCATGCCATCAAGCAGCTGCGCGAAGAGCGCGGCCTCACCCAGCGCGCCCTGGCGGAAAGCCTTGGCGTGACCGATAAAGCCGTCAGCAAGTGGGAATCCGGCCGCGGCCTTCCCGACATTTCCCTCGTTGAGCCTTTGGCCCAGAGACTCGGCATAAGCGTGGCTGAGCTTTTGGCTGGTGACATTCGGGCCAACGCCAACCGTGCAGGCAATATGCTCAAAGGCGTCTTTTACGTTTGCCCTATCTGCGGAAACGTTGTGCACGCGCTCGGAGAAGGCAGCTTTAGCTGCTGTGGCTCCACGATGTTTCCCCAGGAGGCCGAAGAGCCGGACGCGGACCACGCCTTTTCCATCGAGCGCATCGAGGACGATTGGTACGTCACGCTCGATCATCCCATGACCAAGGATCACTACATTAGCTTTGTGGCATATGCGACTATGGACGGCATCTGCTTTAAGAAGCTCTATCCAGAGCAATCGGTGCAGCCGCGCTTCCATATTACCGGGCGCGGCAGAATATATCTTTACTGCAACCAACACGGACTCTTTACGTCGCTGACGCCTCGCAAATAACGGCTGTCTATCCGCCCTCCTCATGCGTTCCCAGGAGACCCAAAATGAGCGTGGATAATCTCCCGGTTTTGGCCTGTGCGCGGGCTCAAAGTGGGAGATTATCCACGCTCGTTAGGTTAGTGTCCGAAAATCCACGCTCGTCGCTACTTGAGCCCGGGCAGGCGGGTGTAGGGAAACGACCGCTCTAAGAACTCGGAGCAGCGGGCGTAATCTTTGGCAAAGTAGCTGCTGTAGAGCGAATCGAGCACGTATTGCACGGCGATGTGGCTGGCGAACTGTGTGATGCGATGCGTCATGCTCTCGTGATCGCTCACCGTGAGATAGGCGGCAAAGCCGGGGTGAATGCGGGCGCAGTACGGTGTGCCGATGACGATGACCGGGACATGTCGACTGCTGAGGATTGGCAAGATCTCCCTGAGGTTGGGGGCAAGGCCGCTGTAGGAGATAACGATTGCCACATGGTCGGGGCCCGAGGCGAGCGCCGTGCGCACCTGCGCCTCGACACTGTCGTGGCACGTCGCGCTTTTGCCGGCGGAAAGCAGGCGATCGCGGAACATTCCCGCTGGATACAGATTATGCGAGCCCGTGTAGATGTCCACGGTGCCGGCGCGCACGATAAGCTTGGCGGCCTGGTCGAGCTGTGTGGGGTCGAGCAGCTCCTGCGTTTCGGCCAAAGTGGTCTGATAGAGCCCCTCCATACGCTCCATCACCTGTGCAGGGGTGGAGGTGGCATCGAAGGGAAAGTTGATGTCCACGTCGCGCCGGTTACCCGTCTCGGCTGCCTGACGGATGAGCTCGACCTTGAGGTCTTTGAATCCCTCGAGGCCGAGCTTTTTGCAAAAACGGTGCACGCTCGCAACGGAAACGTTGGTGCGCGCGGCAAATTCCTTAATAGAGAGCCCGCGGACGTCTTCGCCCATGGCAAGGGCCGAGATGCCGAGCTGTTGCTCGGTAGGGGTAAGGCCCTGTGCCTCGGAAATCTTGCGTTTGATATCCATGCGAACTCCCACACTCAACAAGCCTGCCAAAAAGGGACAGGTTTATTTTGGCAGGTTTTGCCCGCAAAGGGTAACGGGACCGAGGATGCCGCTCGGGGCGATGGGTTCGGTGAGGGCGAAGATGTCGGGAGTCGCATGATCGAGCGTGTTGATGACGTCGACGGTGAGTTCGTGCGTGCCGGCAGCAAGTGGGTTGATGGCAAAGCGATAGGGCGGACAGATGCGTGTGCCGAGTGGGTGTCCGTCGAGCGTAAGTGCCGCGACTTCGTAGACATCTCCCAGGTCGATTGCGGCATCGGCAAGGTCGTTCGCCAGCTCGAACAACGTGCGATAGCGGAACGTCCCGCAGGCATTGGGGAATCGCTCGGCCGTGAGATCGCACAAGTGCTCGAGTTCCCGCGGGGCTCCAAAGGTTCCGCCGCCGGCAGGGGAGAGGGCGACGGTCCAAGGGCCGTTGATGTCGAGGGCGAGCGCATCGCTCGAGCCCATGTCCGCGCCGTCCCCGGACTCAAGCTCGCCGTCCGTCTCCAAGGCAACGAAGCAGCTCTCGAAGGGTGCGAGCTCAAGCGTTCCGTCAAATGCAACGGGATCGGTGCCATTCAACAGGTCGAGGCGCGTGCCGCAAAGTCGCTCGCCTTGCGCGAGTTTAACTGTGCAGCCGATGCGCTCGCGCGGATGCTCGTTGACCAACATGACGTAGGTCTCGTCGGCGCGCTCGTAACGAAGCGCGCGCAACCAGGACTGGGGCGTGTCGGTGACAACCGTCTGCAGCCCAGCGCTCGCCAGCACGCCCGCCATATCGGCAAGCGGAGTCGCTGCAAGTTCACCCAGTTCAACCACGCCATCGGTGTCGTAAAGCGCGCTCGGCACCTCGTCGACGGCGAGGGCCATAACTCCCGCATCCATCATACGCCTTACGGCCCGCGCCGTCGCCGAGCCAATAAATGAAGCTCCTGGCATAACAAACGCCTGGTAACGACAATCGTTTACGGCAAGCATTCCATCAGCAATTGAAACCTCGTAACGGTTCTCATCCTCAAAAGCCTCGGCGGGCACAAAATCAAAGTCGATCTGCGCGCGCGTGAGCTCGGCAGCCACGCGCTCGATAGGCATGGCGCTGCCGGCCCACTCGGCATCGGCGTGGTACAGGATGGCGACGGGACGCGCGGCGCTGCCTCCCGAAAGCAGCGTTGCCGTACGGTTCATATAGCTCATGAGCTGGCCAAAGTGCGGCCATTGCGGATTGTTGCCGTGTGCGTAAAAGTGCGGCGGGCAGTCCCAATCGGGGAAGGGCACCATGCTAAATGCGTGCGGCGTAAACCAGTTAATACCGCGGACGAGCATGTGGTCGGCGATCCATTTCATCTCGCGAAGGCCCTCGTGCCAGCCGAAGGCGCCAAAGACCTCGGCCATGCAGCGCCCCTGCTTTTTTGGGTCGAGACGCGCGGCCGAAGAGCCCAGCTTGGCAAGCGCGTAGGTAAAGAACTCCATGTTCCACGCGCCGTGGAAGTAGCTGTAGCGCCCGTGGTCGATGCCGGGGGCAAGCTGGTTGATGACAACGTCGATGCCCGCCATATCTTGTCCGGCGACCGCGCGGAAGTAGTGCCCGGCGCCCTGGCCCAGGCGCGTGTGGCAGCTTTTGTCCTCAATCACATGTCCGATGTGCATGACGCCGCGCTCGCGGCACCAGTCGCCAATCTGCTCGTCAAAGCATGCGCGGTAGAGTTGCGTGGCAATGTCCATGTAGGCGTGACGGGCTCGGGCACCATCTGCCTCGCGTGTCCAAAGGCCGTGTAGCTTGGTGAGCCAGTCCTCGCCAAGTGCATTGCACAGGCGGCTGGCAAGCTCGTCCGACCAGGGCAGTGACATATCGCCGCGTCCAATAAAGCTGCTGGTAGAAGCATCGTCGAGAGCCGTGCCCTTCTCGTTCATAAAGCCCGGCTCATCGGTAAAGAACCCCAGGATGGTGCAGCCGAACTCGTCGCCCAGGTGCTCAAACGTGGGCTCGTAGACGGCGTCGATCAGCACGCGGCACGAATCGGCGTCGACCATGTTGATGTACTCATCGCGAAAGCCGGTCTTTTGGCTGGTGACGAAGAGCTCGACGGTGGTGATGCCGGCGGGCGCGTCAAAACGCAGGCGAGCGGGGGTGCCGTCGGCCTGCTCAGCGGAGAGCTCAAGGTCGAGCGGTGCGCCGGCGGCGTCGAAAGTCGCCGCGCCCACAAAGCGCTCCGTGGGATCCATAAGATTGCCGAGCTTGATGACCGTGGACGGCTGGGGACCGACGACCGTAACCGTGCGATGTTTGAGCACGGTCTTCTTAAGCGCGGGGTCGACGTTCTCGCCCGCAAGCGCGCCGTTGGCGTAGCCCGTGGGGAAATGGGCGTCGTCGAGCAGCCAGATCTTCAACCCCAAGCGCTTGCACTCGCCGATGATAAAACGCAGGTCAGCCCACCAGCCGTTGCGACAAAACTCGGGATGCGTGCGCGATTCGAGGCAGACCTCGCGGATGTCCGCACCGGCGATCTGCTCCAGGTATTCGGTAATCGTCTCGTGCGCCTCGCCCTTGAGCCACAAGAACGGAAGCACATGGTTGTCGTATGCCGCCATATCCACTCCTCTAAAACCAACCTTTTAAATCGATTGAAGTCAGAGTACGCCGAGCGCGCCGTCCTGCTAATATCAAAACCACAGCAGAATATGACCGAATCAACGATTGTGATGCCATGGATCTTGCACGTTTAGACAGCCTTTTGCTCGAGCTGACCGACAGCGAGCGTGCTTACCACGCGGGTGCCCGCTATGACTGGAATGATGCGTTCAGCTCAGGCCATCAGCAGAATATCGGTGAAAAACATATCCATAAAATCGGTGACCCGACGCGAGCCTTGCACCAAGAAGGCATGCCCGAGGGCTTATCAATCGTGCGCAACTCGCGCTTCAACCCTGTACCGGAGCATGTGCACGATTATGTCGAAATCAGCTATGTCTATCGTGGGCATGCGCCGCAGACCGTCAACGGCGAACGGCTTATGCTTGCCCAAAACGAGGTGCTCTTACTCGACGCCGCCTGTCCACATGCCGTAGGCGAGCTCGGCGAGCATGACATTATGCTGAGCATCGTCATCTCGCGGCCGATGTTGCACCGCAGCCTAGAGCAGAGCCTCTCGCCGTCAAGCACCGTCTCGCAGTTCCTCATTAATGCCCTCAATGACGAAACCGACCACCGCGGTCATGTGCATTTCCGCACGGGCAACAGCCGCCGCGTACGCCGATATATGCAGGAGATGCTGTGCGAGCTTCTGGAGCCGACGGCGGAGAGTCCCCAGATCGTGTCGAGGCTGTTCGAGTTGCTGCTGGTCGAACTTATGCAAAGCTATGAGACATCGCTGCTGCAGGCGGACATGCCCAGGCTGCCTTCGGCGCAGGTCGCGGCTGCCGTGGGCTACATCGAACGCCATGCCTGCGATTGTACGCTCGAGGACGTAGCTCGCCGCCTGCATCTGAGTCCCAACTACGCAAGCACGCTGCTCAAACGGCAGACGGGGAGCACGTTTATGCAGCTCGTGCAGGAGAGTCGCCTGACACGCGCGGCAACACTGCTCGACGCCGGTTCCACTGCGGAAGCCGCGGCGCGCGAGGTCGGCTACGCCAACATGAGCTTCTTCTACAAAAAGTTTGCCGAGCGCTATGGCTGCACGCCGGCAGCGTATCGCCAGCGTTTGCCCAGATAAAACCGACCAAAATAAACCTGTCCCTTTTTGGCAGTCCCTTTTTGGCAGGTGTCAGGAAGTGTCAGGGGCGGGGTGGCGGCGGGGTGCCGCTGCGAAAAGAAGTGTCGGGTTTGGCACCCCTGCCCCTGCCTGTCGCGTGCGTGGGCGATACTCGGCTTATCGAACCGCGATGCAAAGGAGATGCTCAT
Organism: Collinsella sp.; assembly: GCA_019414055.1. GTDB lineage: Bacteria > Actinomycetota > Coriobacteriia > Coriobacteriales > Coriobacteriaceae > Collinsella. The sequence continues at coordinate 119,477 of DXMV01000014.1, read as the reverse complement.
GGCAAACATCAAGTTCCCCGAGGGCTTCTATTGGGGTGGCGCCACCGCCGCCAACCAGTTTGAGGGTGCTTGGAACGTGGACGGCCGCGGCCCTTCCGTCGACGACCACTTCCTGGGCGGCAGCTACAAGGAGCCGCGTCAGATTACGATCGACATCGACCCCGACCGCTTCTACCCCAATCATGACGGTATCGACTTCTACCATCACTACGAGGAGGATATCGCGCTGTTCGCCGAGATGGGCTTTACCATGTTCCGCATGTCCATCTCTTGGAGCCGCATCTTCCCCAACGGCGACGACGCCGAGCCCAACGAGGCCGGCCTCGCCTTCTACGACCGCGTCTTCGACTGCCTGCGCGCTCACAATATCGAGCCGCTCGTGACCCTGTCGCACTACGAGATGCCCTATCATCTGGTCGAGAAGTACAATGGCTGGGCGAGCCGCGAGCTCATCGGCTTCTTTGAGAAGTACTGCCAGACCGTCTTCGACCGCTATCAGGACAAGGTCAAGTTCTGGCTCACCTTCAACGAGATCAACTGCGGCACCCAGGACATGGGCAACCTCTTTGGGACCAGCATGATCCAGGGCTTTGAGGGCCCGGCTTCGGCGGTCCACACCACGCCGCAGGAGCGTATGCAGGCGCTGCATCACCAGTTTGTTGCCGGCGGCCGTGTCGTGCGCTATGCCCACGAGCACTACCCGCAGTTTAAGATGGGCAACATGGATTGCTTCATCCTTTCCTATGCCGCCACGTGCGATCCGGCCGACGTGTTCGCAACGCAGCAGGAGATGAATACCATGAACTGGTACTGCTCCGACGTGCAGGTGCGCGGCAAGTATCCGTTCTATGCCAAGCGCTTCTGGGCCGAGAACGACGTTGAGCTTGTGGTGGAGGACTGCGACCTGCAGGATATCGCCGACGGCAAGGTCGATTTCTACACCTTTAGCTACTACATGTCCGGCACCGTGGGCACCCACAAGGATCACGAGATGACCGAGGGCAACATGACCTTTGGCGGCAAGAATCCCTATCTGGAGTCCACCGACTGGGGCTGGCAGATCGATCCGCTGGGTCTGCGCATCGCCCTCAACGAGATTTACGCTCGCTACGAGATTCCGCTGATGGTGGTCGAGAACGGCATGGGCGCCTACGATGAGGTCGAGGAGGACGGCTCCATCCACGACCCGTATCGTATCGCCTACTTGCGCAGCCACGTCAAGGCCATGGGCGAGGCCATTGCCGACGGCGTCGACCTGATTGCCTACACCTGGTGGGGCCCCATCGACCTGGTGTCCGCCGGCACGGGCGAGATGCGCAAGCGCTACGGCTTCATCCACGTCGATAAGTACGACGACGGTACCGGTACTTACGAGCGCCGCCGCAAGGACAGCTTCTTCGCATACCAGAAGATCATCAAGTCCAACGGCACCGAGGGTCTGGCTTAATCGACAATATGAGTGCCACTGGGGAAAAGGTTTTGGGAAGTGCCTGGAAGGGCTCTCGATTCGAGCCCTCACCTTAGCAATTTGATCATTTGGCACTATAATCACCATAGGCATGCGCAAAACGTTGCGCTTAATCAAGAGGAGAAAACGTATGGGTCTGTTTGACATGTTCAAGAAGAAGGCTGAGCCCGCGGCTGCCGCTGCTCCGTCCTCCATCTCTGCTTCTGCCGGCGCCGACGTGCTGTGCTCGCCCGTCAAGGGCAAGGTCATCAAGATGGCCGACGTGCCCGATCCCGTCTTTGGTGGCGAGGTTCTGGGCAAGGGCTGCGCTGTGTGGCCTGAGGACGACTTGGTCTACGCTCCCTGCGACGGCAAGGTGACCGTCACCATGGGTCACGCCGTGGGTCTGCAGTCTGATAACGGCATCGAGGTTCTGGTGCACGTTGGCGTCGATACCGTCAACATGAACGGCGACGGCTTCGAGGGCTTCGTCAAGGCCGACGACGTCGTTAAGGCTGGCCAGCCCATGCTCAAGATCGACCGCGCCAAGATCGCCGCTGCCGGCTACAAGGACTGCGTCGTCGTGGCTGTGTCCAACACCGCCGAGTTCGCCGACGTCGAGCTCGCCGTCGAGGCTGACTCTGCTGTCGCCGCCGGCGATGCCATCGTCAAGGTCGTCCGCAAGTAAGCTGCGGCAACATAAGGATGTGCAAGGGTGGTCGGGTTATCCGGCCGCCCTTTTTTATTACAATGCGGCGGAACGTTTTATTGCGCGTTGGGCGGAACGGTAAACCGTTCGGACGTTAAATCGAGCCGACTGCGCCTTTGCTTTGCCGGGGGTGTTCGTTAGCGGCTAGTATGGCCTTATTGTTACGACGTGCACCGCGTCGGGAAGCGCGGTGCCGCTTGTTGGGAGGATGTCATGAAGAAGAAGCTGCTGCTTGCGCCCCTGATGGCTGTTTTGGTCGCGTGCGTGGTTGTGCTTTCCGGCTGCGGAGGTCCTTCGGTTGAGGAACTCATCACCGAGGATCTTACGACGCAGTTTGACGAGGTCAAGAACGGTGGCGACGACTTCCTCGCCGGCCTGGAAGAGGCCTCGGGCGACGAGTTCGAGCAGCTGGGCATCGATCCCAAGGAGTATGCCAAGAGCTATCTCGAGGGCTTTGACTACAAGATCGGCGACGTGACGGTCGACGAGGACAAGGGTACCGCAACTGCCGAGGTCACCATTACCTGCAAGTCCATGAACCAGATCGTTGAGGATTTTGCCACCCAGTACCAGGAGAAGGTTGCCGCGCTCGATTCGATGCCTTCCGATGACGAGCTGTACAAGATGGCCGGTCAGGTTATGGTCGATGTGACCAAGGCTGCTAAGACCAAGGACACCAAGGTCACCTTCAAGTACTCCTGCAATGACGACGGCGAGTGGTCTGCCGACGATTCTGCAACCAACGAGATGATGAATGCCATGATGAGCTAGGGGGTTACGGCGTTTTACCAAACGCCGTAACGGCTCGACGCTGCGCGGGCACCAGAGCGACAACTTGTCATTCAAAGAGGACGGCATGACCAGAAGGTCTATGCCGTCCTCTTTTCATGCCAATTTGTTCGCTCTGGCGCCCGCTCGCTGCCCGTCCTCTACCTGCGGCGTTGCCATGGTGGTCATTGAGGCGGCACTTGGGGACGTTCCTTTTCTGCCGGCAGTTGGGGACACTCCTTGTATCAACGCCGCATCAAATGCTCGGGAAAATGCGAGCCGGTATTTGGGCGAATAGTGGGTCGCGGTTTCCGGATGGGGTGGGTTGCGGAAAGTGCGACCCGGAATATTGCTCCAAAACGGGATGCCGTTTCCCCGACGGGGCTCAAGTGGAAAGCGCATCCCATTCCGGAGCTCCAAAACGGGATGCGCTTTTCTCGCGGAAGAATTGTCGCAGCCGCGCTGAGCGGCGGCTCCGCTATTCGCCCAGCACCAGTGCTGCGAGCTCTGCCTGACTGTCCACCACGTAGTCGGCGCCGGCGGCCTCCAACTCTGCGCGGCCGCGGAAGCCCCAGCTGACGCCCGCGCTCTTAAGGCCGGCGTTGTGGCCGGTCAGAACATCGACATTGGAATCGCCCACATAGAGCGTGGTTGCCGGATCGGCGCCCAGCTCCTCCATCACATGCAGCGTGACGGGCGCTTCGGGCTTAGGCGGAAACGCATCGACACGGCCCTGCACTAGCGCAAAGTGCTCGGAACCAAAGTATTTCTCGATAAGCGGGGCTGCCGAAATATGGTCCTTGTTGGTGAGCACGGCAAGTTGAACGCCCGCTGCGCGCAGACGGTCGAGCATCTCAATCGTGCCGGCGTAGGGTGAGGTATGGTCCTCCTTGTGCTCGCCGTAATAGGCCCTAAACTCGGCAAGCGTCTGCTCAAACATACGGCCGTCGCCCGCGTACTCGGCGGGCATAAAGCGCTCAACCAGCTTAAGCATGCCGTTTCCCACCTTGTAGCGGTACTCGTCCACGGCAAACGTGGGCCAGCCGTGCATCTCGCAGGTGTGGTTGCCGGCGGCCGCCAGGTCCTCGAGCGTGTTGAGGATGGTGCCGTCAAGGTCAAAGATCACGGTGGAAAAAGCAGCCATAGGTACGCTCCCATCTAAATAGCTCACGTAAACGGCAACCATAATAGCGCGTGTAGTCCAACCGGGAATGAGCGGGTCAAAAGTCCCACGGGGGACATTCTGGCCGCTCAATCTTGCGGGCGGGCTTGGTTCGTTAGCGGCCTAGTGGCGATATGGGTTGCCTATAGGTGGTCATCCGGGAGTCATATGGCTCGGGTATGGCGGTTTTTGTGTAGCGCGTTGACCGATTTACCTGCGGTAACGTACACTTCCTCCGTTAAAAAATAGAAGCCGGAGTACGGGTGCGCGCGAGCGCATAAAGGGGAATCGGGTGAGAATCCCGAGCAAGGCGGTTACTGTGTGCGGGCGCGCCCGCGAGCCAGATTACCTGCCCGCGCTCTTCTCGAAACCGAGGGCCTCTCTGTTTGCCGCTGGATTCCGGTCTACAAGGGGTGCTGCTGAGCGTGCGTTTTGCTGCCGATAGGGTGGCTGACGTGCGCCTTTGTGCTGCCGGGGTATCGCCTCTCCCGCCTTCTTCGCCATGGCTCTATTGCAGGTTCGCGAAAGAAGGAGAACGGGTGACGCGAAACAACATTATGCTCAAGCGCCTGGGAGCCGCTGCTTTCTCGGTGCTGCTCGTCTGGTCGATGCCGGGTACGTCGGCATTTGCCGAGGGCGTGGCAGAGATTGCTGTGCAGGCGCAGACCCAGGCCTCGCAGCAGGCGGATGCTGCCGAGAATGCCGACGAGTCGAGTTTCACTGCGGACGAGCGGACGGGTGCTGAAGGCGCCGAGGCGTCGGCGGACGAGGCAAGATCCGACGTTGCTCCGTCTGCCGATGAGGGGCTTGCCGCCGTGCTGGGTGCGAACGGGCAGAATGCCGCCGCGGCGGACGTCGACGACGAGGATGCCGATGCTCAGCAGACACGCGGCGCGCGCGTCGCCAAGGCCGGCGAGACCGTGATGGTCTCTTTTGCCGATGAGCTGCCCACCACCATCGAGGCCGGGGCTGTCGTGAAGCTCGCGGCGAATATCAGCCTTGAGGCTGGCCAACAGATCGAGACCGTGGCCGGTACGCTCGATGGCCAGGGCCACAGCATCGTGCTCAACGGCAAGGCGCTGGCGAAGAGCGTGGCTGGTACGGTACAGAATCTGGGCGTGACGGGTTCGATGACGATTTCTGGCACCGACGGTCCTATCGCCACCACATGCTCGGGTACCGTGCAAATGTGCTGGTCGACGGCAAGCCCCTCTGACGACAATTGGACTTTCGCTGACGCTGCCGGTCTTGTAGGCAAGCTCGATGGCGGTTCGGTACTCAACTCGTATTACGCCGGCAGCCTCAGCGGCATGCCCTTTGGCGGTTACGGCCTCGTTGCCTGGTATCAGTCTGGCACCGTGACCAACAATCTGTTCACTGCGGGCGATCAGGCGTGCGGCTACAAGGTCGATTCTTCCTTTGGCAGCAAAATCTCTGTCGACGACCTCAAGACCCAGGCCTCGGTCGATAAGCTCAACACCGATGCCCCTGCCACCGGCTTTACCTGGTCTGCGCAGGGCGGTTTGCCTGTGCTGATCTCGGGCGGCGCTGCGGCTGTTGTGAACAAGGATGCCCTCAAGGCTGCGATTGACGATGCCAACGCCAAGATCGAGAACGACTACACGGCCGAGAGCTGGTCGAAGCTCGCTGAGGCCCTTGTGAGCGCTCAAGACGTCTACGCCAACGATGACGCCAAGCAGGCCGAGGTCAACGCCGCAACCAAGACGCTCACCGATGCCATTGCCGCGCTCGAGAAGCCCAAGCCCACCGAGCCCGTGGCTCAGCAGCAGAACGTAGTGCACCTGAGCTCGCAGAGCGACCTCGAAAACAAGTTCAAACCCGCCGACGCCGACGCCTATTACGTTCTCGACAACGACATTACCATCGATGACGAGTACTTCTTTGCCCCCATGGGCATACTTGCGGGCACACTCGACGGCCAGGGCCACACCATCACCTTCGCCAACGGCGGTGGCGTGAAGTCGCTCATGGGCGGCGTTGCCTCCACGGGCGTGGTGCAGAACATCTCGTTTGCCGGCAAACTGAAGCAAGCGACGGACGGCAAGGCGTTCGGCCCCCTGGGCAACAGTGTGCAGGGCGCCGTGCTCAACTGCTCCACGAGCGTGACCGGCAAGGGCGTTGCGGGCTTTGCGCGCACGCTCGACGGCGGCATCGTGTCCAACTGCGTGTCGACCTCCGAGGGCACGGCGGGCGCGCTGTTCGCGACCTACAACGCGGGCCAGCTCGTCAACACCTACTGGGGCGCATTCCTCACCAACAAGATGGACGCCCCCGCCTCGGCGCTCGTCAACTCCTATGCCGTCGACCCGGCCGACATGGCCACCGACGCCTTCGCCGACCTCATCAACGCTAACTGCGGCGCCAACGGCAGCAGCTGGGGTATCGATAAAAATGGCACGCCGGTCTTTGGCTCGGGCAACAGCTACCAGGCGCCCGAGGATACCACGCCCGACGACACCTACACCGTAAGCTTCACGGCCAACGACGGCACCAGCCAGGCGGTTGCCGACCATATGCTCGAGGTTTCGCCCGACGCTGTGAACGCCTACCGCAAACTTGGCGTCTTTGCACTTAAGGGCGTCCCGGCCACGAGCACCATCACCTGGGGCACCGACGATGCCAACCGCGGAAACATCGGTATCAACGAGTCCACGGGCGAGCTCTACATCTACGACAACGCTACTGGCACGGTGACCGCCACCGAGCACAAGGTCGATGGCTCTGAGCAGACCGTGGCTACCATCAAGATCAAGGCCAAGGCCAAGCAGTTCGACGACTTTGAGCTGTGGTATCGTGCCTCCGACGGCACCGTGAGCAACGTGACCGACGGTGCGGCTACCGTCCAGGGCTCCGAGGTGCGCAACCTCGAGATTCGCGTGCATTACGTCGACGCCGATAGGGGCGAGTACGTGCCCGTTTCGTTCAGCCGCTTCCACTTTGCCTCGAGCGATCCTACGACCATCTACAGCAACGACTACTCGGCCTGCTTTTACTTCAAGCATGCCGGCAGTGCCACGATCACCGTTACCCCGCGCGACGTCGCATCTGCGGGCGCTGGCTCCAAGAGCGTGACGCTGACGTCAGAAGCCGTGGCCGCCACGTCCATCTCGATGGGCTATAACGAGGACGGCGCCACCGTCTACCTGCAGGGCCGCAACCCGCTCTCCGAGCGCGGCGCGTTTTTGACCGATCACGCACGCCCGGTGGTGGCGCCCGACAACGCCACCAACCGCGACAACTTTACCGTGACGAGCAGCGATCCTGCCGTGGCGGCCTACGCCACCGCGGGCGAGATCGGCTACACGGCGTACAAGGCTGGCACCACCACGTTTACCGCGACGCTGCCCGACACGGACGCCGATGGCAAGGTCATCAGCGCGTCGTGCGACGTGACTTATGCTTACCAAAATCCGCTTGCGAGCGTGACGGCCGGCACGGACAGCCTCTACCTCAAGGCCGGCTCGGCGCAAAAGCTCGACCTGACCTTTACCGGTAAAAACGACGCGGACGGCTGGAGCGTGACCGAGCCCGGCCTCACCTGGACGTTCAAGACGCTCGACGGCAAGGACGCCTCGGGTATCGTGGGCATCGACCGCATCGAGAAGGGCGCCTGGAAGCACGTCGACGGCGCTCCCGATGACGGCCTGTACGTGGCCTCGAGTGACTATACGGTGACTGCGCTTTCGGCCGGCACGGTGGTCGCGACGGGTACGCCGGTGGACACGACCGCCGGTGCCGAGCCCGTGACGCTTACCATCACCGTGGCCGGTGTGGCCGCGAGCCCCGCCACGAGTGAGTCCGCCTCGGCGGGCATCGATGCTGCCGCTGCGTTCATCGACGTGCGCCGCAGCTCCGACGCCTTCCAGTACGGCGACGAGTGGGAGATCTACGACTTTGCCAAGGCGGGCCGCAAGATCGATTCCAAGCTGCTCGACAACTACCGCGCCTCGCTGGCCGAGCACAAGGCCGAGTGGGGGAGTGCGACCTGCGCTCTGACTGAGACCGAGCGTGTGGCGCTGGCCCTCTCCGCCATCGGCGAGGACATCACCGACTATGACGGCGTCAACCTGGTCGAGCTCATCTGCAGCCGCACCGATATGACGCGCGCCAACGAGAAGATCTTTGCGCTGATGGCGCTTAATGCGAGCGGATCGGATGTACCCGCCGGTTCTGCCTGGACGCGCGCGAGCCTCGCGGACGCCGTCTGCGAGCTTCTCGGCAGCGACGACGCCGTGGAGGGTACGCGTCTGGGCGACGTGGACCTGACGGCCATGGCGATCCAGGCCGTGGCGCCCTATGAGGGCGACACCAAGGTCGATGCTGCCATCGAGAACGGCCTCTCCTACCTCAAGGGCAAGATGAGCGCGGGTACCTGTGATTTCGGTTCTGCCGAGGCCAATGCCCAGGTGATCCTCGCGCTGCTTTCGCTCGACCGTGACCCGGCCAACCCCGTTAACGGGTTTGCAAATGCCGTGACCAACGTGGTCTGCGCGCTGGACCTGTACCGCGTGGACGGCGGCAACGGCTATGCGCACAGCAAGGGCGGCGCGGCCAACGCCATGGCGACCGAGCAGGCGCTCCGCGCGCTCACGACGTATCGTGTCTCCTCGGGAGAGACGATTGCCTGGAAGACGGTCGTGACGGCGGGCAAGGGCTCGAGCAGCAAGGACCCGCAGAAGCCCACGGTGGCGCCGGGCGTCCTGACGCCGGGTGCCGGGTCGGACGGCGGTGCCGGCAACGGGACCGCCGGTTTTGCGGGCGTAATGGCTCCTGTGGCCGCCAAGATGGCCGGTGCTTCCTCGAGCGAGGGCGCCAAGGCAGCTGGCGATTCCAAGGCCGAGGCCGAATCCGGCAAGAAGGATTCGACGGAGTCTTCCGTCGCCGGCAAGACAGACAAGAGCGGCAAAAAGTCGGGCACGTCCGGCAAGACCGCCGCGTTGAGCGCCGGCGCCGCTAACAAGGCTGCGGACGCGGGCTCGAACGGCTTTGCCATCGCCGGTGTTGCCGTGGGCATCGTCGGTATCGCGGCCGTCGGCGGCTGGTTTTTCTACACCAAGCGTCGCGCGGCGTAGCGAGCGTCTGCCTGACAGGTAAATACTGCAAGGAGTATGGTTTTGCAAGGCGAAGGGCCCTCCTGCCGATCAGCTCGGCAGGAGGGCCCTTCCATCTCCCCGCAGCTTGAGTGGGCCAACGTCCCAGTGAAAATGGGCGGGCCGATTGTGGCCGGATGCTGGGCAGCTTGCAGAGCAGCCGCTAGCAAATCCTGGGCAGTTGTTCTCCTACGAGCATGTCGAGGATGCGGGTCGATCCCCAGCCGGTGCGCACGCGTACGGCGGGGCGGGTGTCCTCGGCAAGCGGCAGCACGCGACCGATAATCGCGGCGTTTTCGCCGTAGCGCGCGGCGCGCATGGCTGCCAGTGCGGCATCGGCCTGCTCGGCCGGCACCACGGCAACCATCTTGCCCTCGTTTGCTACCTGCAGCACATCGTAGCCGAGCATCTCGCATGCCGCCTGCACGTCGGGGCGCACGGGCACGGCATCCTCGTCAATCTCCATGGCAACGCCGCTGGCCTGGGCAAACTCGTTGAGCGTGGATGCCAGGCCGCCGCGCGTGGGGTCGCGGAAGCAGCGGGTGTCGGGGGCGGCGGCGAGCACGTCGGCAATCAGATGATTGAGCGGCGCAGCGTCGCTTTCGATGTTGCTCGAAAACGCCAAGCCCTCGCGCTGGCTCATGATGGCGATGCCGTGGTCGCCTAGCGTACCCGATACCAGGATGGCGTCGCCGGGCCGGCAGTTGGCACCGCTGAGCGTCACGCCTGCGGGCACCTCGCCCACGCCGGCGGTATTGATGTAGACGCCGTCGGCACCTCCACGCTCGACCACCTTGGTGTCGCCGGTGATAATCTTCACGCCTGCCTCATGTGCCGTTTCGGCCATGGCCTGCACAATCTGGCGCAGCTTGTCCATGGGATAGCCCTCTTCGAGGATAAAGCCGCATGAGAGGTAGCGCACGTTAGCGCCCGAGGTCGCGACGTCGTTGACGGTTCCGCATACGGCGAGGCGGCCGATATTGCCGCCGGGGAAGAACTGTGGCGTTACCACAAAGCTGTCGGTCGACATGGCGATGCGCCCGCTCGCGGGCAGCGCAGCGACGCCGGCATCGTTGCCCGCAAGCAGCTCGGGCGACCCAAAGGCATCCAGAAAGACCTCATCGATAATGCGCTTCATCATCTGGCCGCCGGAGCCGTGGCCCAACAGGACAGTGCTATCGGTAACGCTATGGGACATATCGAAAACTCCAATCGCGGGTGGAATTATATGGGTGAGGCGCAGCGTCGACCGGTCCGCCGTTCGTTAGAACGGCGAAACCTAATAGTCGCGGTAGCGGTAGTACGCCGCGCAGCTACCTTCGGAGCTCACCATGCACGGTCCGACGGGATGTTCGGGCGTGCAAGCGCGGCCAAACAGAGGACAGTCGCTCGGCGTGATGGCTCCGCGCAGCACGTCGCCGCAGCGGCAGCCGCGTGGCTCGACCGTCGCCTCAATGGGCACGTCAAAGCGGGCGCCGGCATCAAAGCGCGCGAATTCGGGTCGGATGGAAAGACCCGAGTTGGCAATCGGTCCCAGCCCGCGCCACGCGGTGTCGCACGGCTCAAATACCTGTTCGACCAGCTGGCGCGCCACGGGGTTGCCGTCTGCATTGACGCCACGCCGGTAGGCGTTGTCGATTGCGGGCCTGTGCTCGACAACCATCTGGACCAGCATACAGATGCCCTGCAAGATATCGACCGGTTCAAATCCCGTGACCACGCCGGGGGTCTCGAACTCGTCGACCAAAAACCCAAAGGGTGCCAGGCCTGTGATGGTAGCGACGTGACCAGGCAGGATAAAGCCGTCGATGGCGGTCTCGGGGTCGTTGGAGATCGCACGCAGAGCCGGCGGCGTGGTCTTGTGGGCACAGTAGACCGAGAAGTTCTGGAGCCCGCACGCGTCGGCCTCCAGAACAGCGGCGGCAATGGTGGGCGTTGTGGTCTCAAAGCCGACGCCCATAAAGATGACCGGGCGTTCGGGATTTTGCTCGGCAATGTCGAGCGCGTCGAGCGGAGAGTAGACGATGCGGATGTCGCGCCCCGCCGCCTTTTGCGCGGCAAGCGAGGTGGACGATCCGGGCACGCGCATCATGTCGCCAAAGGTGGTGATGATGGCGCCGTCCATGTTGGAAAGCGCGATTGCGTGATCGATGTCGCGGTTGGCGGTGACGCAAACGGGGCATCCCGGGCCGCTTAGCAGTTTGAGTCCCGTCGGCATAATGGAGCGAAAGCCATAGCGGCCAATGCTCACGGTGTGCGTACCACAGACTTCCATAAGGTTGATGCTGCGGTTGCCGACAAGCTCATGAATACGATCGATGAGCTCGCGAGCTAGCTTGGGGTCGCGAAATGCCGAAAAGTCGATACCGGAGCGAACCGGCTGCGCAGCCGCCACTAGTATGCCTCGGCCGGGTTGGTGACAAGCTGGTCCTCTTCGGCCAGCTCGGTCATGGTATTGACGAGCTCGAGTGTCTCTTGGGCCTCCTGCTCGTCGACAATCTGAATGCCAAAGCCGGCGTGCACGAGAATATAGTCGCCTACCTGTGCCGTCGGCACGAGGCGCAGCGAAACGGGGCGCTCGATGCCCATCATGTCGACGGTCGCCTTAAGGTCGTCGTCGCGTTTGACCACTTTACCGGGAACGGCAAGGCACATATTGTTCCCCTTTTATACGTTTTGCGCTGGATAGGCGCCTAATTACCCATCAGTTGATGGTAGCGCTCGCGGGAGTCACGAGCAAACGCGTTACACCTGTGAGACGGCGGCGCGCAGGCTGGCAAAACAGCCTATCGCAACGCCGTCTGCGCGAGGCGAGCGCGAGCGATGGCGGCCTGACCGTAGGCGATGCAGCCGTCGTTGGCGGGTACAGCGTGGGGGACCAAGACGGCAAGACCGGCGTCTTTGAGTTCGTGGGTAAGGAGCTGAAGCAAAAGCCGGTTCATGAACACACCGCCCGAGAGCGCGACGGTATCGATGCCTTCGTGATCACAGATCTCGCGTGCGATGTGGGTCGTAGCGTGCGTAATGGCGATGTGAAACCCGAGGGCGAGCCGGTCGGCCGGCGCGCCTGCCTCGATTCCATTCAGAAGAGCTTCGATGAGCGGTTGGGGGTCCAAGATGGGGGAGTCGTCGGCAGACGTGAATACGCCTGTATGATTGCCGTCGAGACGAACGGTCTTACCGTCGAGCGCGCGCCAGGCGGCGGCTTCGAGTTCTATGGCGGGTTCGCCCTCGTAGGTTGCCTTGCCGCAGATGCCCAGAATCGCTGCCGCGGCATCAAAGAGACGCCCCATGCTGCTGGTACGCGGGCTGTTGATGCCGCGCTCGATCATGGCGGCTGTCACGCTGCGTGTTTGCTCGTCGAGGGTGCCCAATAGCCCCGCGGCACCCGGGTGCTCGAGCAGGTCGAGCTCGCTCAGCAGGGCAAAGGCATTGCGCCGGGCATCGCGCACGGATGCGGCACCGCCTGGCAGCGCCCAGGTGCGCAGGTGCGCGGTGCGTTCAAAATCGGCAAGGCCGGCGATAAGAAACTCACCGCCCCATATGGTGCCGTCGGTGCCGGCACCCGTACCATCGAAGGCAATACCGAGGGCTCGCGCATCGGGCGCAAGCCGGCCAGCGACAATCGCCTCTCCCATTACGCTCGCGATGTGAGCATGATGATGCTGGATTTCGATAAGCGGCAGATCGTGCTCTCGTGCCCGCTCGCGTGCCCACTGGCTCGACAGGTAGCTGGGGTGCATGTCGCATGCCAGGGCGGCAGGCGTCAGGTCAAAGAGGTTTTCTAGACGTGCGCGGGCGGCGATCCAGGCATCGAAGGTCGCGCCGTTTTCGACATCGCCGATATGCTGCGACACAAAACAGGCCGCCTCGCCATTCGCATCCTCGCGTGTGAATGCGATCGTCGCTTTTTGCTGCGGCCCGCAGGCGAGCACGCAGGGTGCAGTGCCGTCGAGCGCCGGCAGCGGCAACGGCTGCGGCGCATATCCGCGTGCGCGACGCACAGGCATGACGGTGCCGTCGACCATACGTACCACGGAGTCGTCGTAGCGTGAGAGAATCGCACGGTCATTGCCAAGTAGCGCGTCGGCGATGCCGGCGGCAACAAGATGTTCCCATGCAAGGGCATCGTCGGTCTCGATGGGCTCCTCGCTCAGGTTTCCGCTGGTCATGACCAGCGCGTGCATGTCATGCGACGCGGCAGCTGCAAACAGCAGATGCTGAAGCGGTGTATAGGGGAGCATGACGCCGAGCTCAGGTAGATCGTGCGCGACGGATGGCGCGAGTGTGAGGGCGTCGGGGGAATCTCCCTCGCCAACAGCACGCCGGCGTAACAGCACAATGGGGCGGATGCTACCGGTTAGCAAGCCGCGCTCGGCATCATCGACATGGCACAGGCGTTCAGTATCGGCAAGGCTGCGCACCATAACGGCAAGCGGCTTGTTGCTGCGGCGCTTGCGACGGCGCAACTCGACCACCGCCTGCTCATTGTCGGCGTTGCAGGCCAGATGGAATCCGCCCAGGCCCTTGATGGCGACAATACCGCCGCTGGCCAGCAGCTCAACACAGCGGTCGATAATGGCGTCGCTGGTCTCGCGCGTGCTGCCGACGGCTGGCGTCGCCCCCGAGTCCTCGAGCTCCATGTCGCCCGCCGCCTCGCGCCAGGTAATATGTGGCCCGCAGTCAAAGCAGGCATCGGGCTGCGCATGAAAGCGCCGGTCAAGCGGGTCGCCATACTCTGCGGCGCACTCGGGGCACATGGGGAAGCAATCCATCGACGTGGCCGCTCGGTCATAAGGCAGCGATCGGATGATGGTAAAGCGCGGCCCGCAGTTGGTGCAGTTGATAAAGGGGTAGTGATAGCGTCGGTCGGTGGGGTCGAACAGTTCGCGCAGGCAGTCGTCACAGGTGGCGATATCGGGAGAGATGAGCGTCGTGTGCACGGTCTGATCCTGCGACGCTACGATACGAAAGACCTGCTCATCGTTGGCATCCCATACGTCGGGCTCCAAGTCTGCGACAGCGACATGCTCCACGCGAGCCGCGGCCGGCGCGTGCTCCGACAGCGCGGCGACAAAGCCGTCGAGCGCCTCGCTCAAAGCATGCGCCTCGATGTGCACGCCATCGCCCGCGTTGAGCACCCAGCCGCAAATGCCATGCGCCATAGCCTCGCGATACACAAATGGCCGCATGCCAACGCCCTGCACAATGCCCGTTACATGGATATGCACATGTCGCATGCGACCCTCCTTCGTTGAAACCTGTCCCTTTTTGGCAGGTGCGCTGCGGGAAATCCCGTTACAGCCCCAGGCTCTGCTTGGTGGCGGCGCAGGTGAGCTCGCCGTGCTTAACGCCGCGCAGCCCCAGCAACCGGTCCGCCAGCTCGTAGACGCGTTTGCCGCGACCCTTGAGCGCCAGAATCTCCAGGCAGTTGTGGTGGTCCAGATGCACATGCATGGTCGAGACGATCTCGTCGGTGTAGTCGTGCTGCACCTCGTCCAGACGGCGCGTCAGATCGCCGGTATGGTGGTCATAGATCATGGTGAGCGAACCGATGACCTGCTCGTCGGGCGTGCGCATCTGCTCCTTGGCGATCGAGGCGCGAATCAGATCGCGTACGGCCTCGGATCGGTTAGCCACGTCACCGCGGCGCGCGATCTGCTCGTCAAAGCGGCGCAGCAGGTCGTCGGGCGCGGTGACCGAAAAGCGGACCAGCTCGGAGCTGGAGCCGCTGCAGCGGCAGCTCGCATCGTCGTCCACACCGTGATCGTGCGCGTGCTCGTGCTCGTGCTCGGCCACGTTACACCAGCTTCACGGAGCCGACGGAGTTGTGATCTGCCTCGATGGCCTCCTCGTAGCCCTCGAGCGCATCGTGCGCCTCGTGCAGCGCAGACATGGCGGCCTCGAGTTTGGCGCCAATGCGCTCCATGTCAAAGTTCTCGGTCGCGTGCAGCAGCTGATGGCTCCACTCGTGAGCGAGCTCAATGGTGTCGTCGACCTGCTTGACGCTCATGGCAAGCTGGCTCATGTTCATTCCGACGTCATGCATGGGGAGTCTCCTTTTGTACGGGGCGATATGGTGGTTCAGATTCTACTACGCCCGCCTTGGGTGCCGCCGCATAAGAAAACGGGTGCGAGTCCGTCTGACCCGCACCCGTTCACTGGGGGCTGTTTGTGTCTACCATACTATCCGTGGTCGCACGCCTTGCGTTTGGCACTCCGGCGAGCGGTGTGAAACCGCTCATGGACGGCAGGCAAGTAACAAGCGTATTACAGATGTTTCTCCAGCAGTGCCTGAAGTCTTGCCTTGGGCAAGGCGCCGACCGAGCGGTCGACCTCCTCGCCGTTCTTAAAGACGATCAGCGTGGGGATGCTCATGACGCCAAACTTCATGGCCAGGTCCTGGTTGTCGTCGACGTTGCACTTGGCCACAGCCAGCTTGCCGGCCAGCTCGTCGGCAACCTCGTCTACGATGGGCGAGAGCGAGCGGCAGGGGCCGCACCACGGGGCCCAAAAATCAACCAGTACGGGCAGGCTGTCGTTGACGACAGCGTCGAAGTTCTCGGGGGTAATCTGCTTAATGTCAGCCATGGTGACCTCCATAATGCGACGCGGCTCGGCCGCGTAAAAATCAGTACGACCGTGCTTATACCCAGCGGCTCGTAAAGCAACCACTCGCGGGCGGCTCTTTTATATAATGGTGGGCACGCAAATGATTGGAGAGCGCATGCCCACGTCACAAAGCCAGAAAAAAGAAGCCATCGCTCAGGCGACCGAGCAGGAGCTCGCGTCGCTTGCAGATCGCGGTGTGCGTATCGCGGGCAACGCGTGCTCGCCGATTGTGCTGGTCAAAGGCGATTTGGATGAAGCCGAGTGCTCGGGCGGCGAGCTGGCCGCCGGCGCGGATGGCGCCGCGTTGCGCAAGGCGCTCGGTGCCATCGGATATGCCCCCGAGGATTTTTGCGTGCTGGCAAGCGTCGCCGGCGCGGGCGACGGAGCGGTCGCGGCGGGCGAGGCCCTGACGTGCGACCTGTTCCGCGAGGCGCTGGAGACCTTGGACCCCGAGGCGGTGCTGCTGCTGGACAACAGTGCGGCCGATGTCATGCGCGAGACCTATGCCGATATGCTTGTGGCGATTGATGACTTTGACACCGCCATGCTCAAGCCCGGCCTGGTCGCCCATGTGCAGGGGCGTCGCGTGCTGGCGCTCGACGGTTTTGAGGCGGCGCTCACCGACAAGGCCGCCAAGCAGCGCATGTGGGCCTACATTAAGCAGCTGACCCCGGCGGCTGCACCGCTGTAGCGAGGCTGGCGGCAGCCCTTACATCACGGCGCGCAGCTCAAACCGGTCGCCGTTAATGCGGAACTGGCAGTTGCCGTTCATGCGCTCGACGGCAAGCTTAATGCTCTTGGTGCCAAAGCCGTGCCCAGTGTGCTGAGCCACGGGCATGCCGTCGACCATGTGCGGCGCGCGGCCAAACGTGTTGGAAACCAGCAATAGAAGCTGACCGTCTTCGTAGCGAAGGTCCAGGTCGACAAACCGCTTGCCTTCGGGGGCGGCGCTCGCCGCGGCGATGGCATTGTCCAGGGCGTTCGATACCACACTGAACAGATCGACATCGCCCACGTGGACGGTTTCGGGCACGGCGGCGCGCAGGTCGGCGGTGATGCCGTGCGCGTTGATGTCCGCGGAAAGCGACGAGAGCGCAATGTTGACCGTTTCGTTGGCGCAGTAGCGGCGCACGGCGGTGCGGTCGTTGGTCTCGCAGAGCGCGTCGATGCGCTCGAGCGCCTCATCGGTGTGACCCTCTTCGATCAGGGCCGCTAGACCGCGCAGGTAGTGGCGCATGTCGTGACGGAGAACCGAGAGCTCGCGTCCCGACTGGCGCCAGGCTTCGAGCTCTTTGATGGCCGCGCTGTCGCGGGTCGCGAGCATCCAGCGCTCGCGCTCGGCGATTTCCTTTGCCTCGTATTCGCGAAGGTAGACGGCAAGAAACATAAGGTAGAACGCGCAGAGGGCGAACGCCAAAAACTCAACGGTTACCACCGAGCCCGAGTGGAAGAGCGTGGTGTAGACGTTGGTGGCGTAGTCGAAGATGTAGTAGACGAGCGGCAGGATGAGCAGAATCTCCAGCTCGGTGGGGCTTTTGATCGCCAGGCGGGGGCCAATGTCGCTTGCCCAATGCAATAAGACGGCAAAGACGCCGAGCGTGGTGATGATACGCGCCACGTAGTACGCGACCTGCGAATCGGTGGCGGCGAATGCGGCGATGCCCATCCAGTTGCTAAACTGGCAGCTCAGGTAGGCACTGGTAACGCCCAGGATGGCGAGCAGCGGACTCAGGCGATAGCGTACGCACAGGTAGACGACAAGCGGCAGATGCACGACGAGCGGATAGGCCTGACGGGCGAAAAGCTCGCCGCCGACGGCATTGGCGAGGCCGAATGCACATCCGGTTACGGCGCCGACCCCCACCAGTTCGAGCGAATGGCGGCCGTTGATCTCGACACCGCACAGAGCCGCCGAGGCAAAGACGCCAAAGAGCAACGTCGTCGCATGGTGGATTGCCCAAAGTACCAGTTCTGCCGAGGATAGCATCAGCGTCTCCCGCCCTCGAACCGCACCGCAAAGTAGGCGTCTTGGAATCCCTGCTTGCAGCTGCGCGCGAGCGGTATGCACGCGCCCGAGCGCATGACGATTTCCGTGCGGTTAAAGTGGTCGATGTTGCGCAGATTGACCTGGTAACTGCGGTGGCACTTAAAGAAGGTCGCGTTTTGGGCCAGTCGGTCCTCGATGCTGCGGAACGGCTCGAGCGCCTCGATATCGCGGCGATCGCGCAGGTGGAAGATCACGTGCTTGTTGCGAGCCTCGGCATATTCGATATCGGATAGGCGCAGGGCATGGTAGCCAAAGGACGTCTTGATGACGAGCTCGTCGGTCGCTGCCGGACGCAGGCTCGACAGCTCGTCGAGCAATTGCGCCACGCGCTCGTAGGTCACGGGTTTGAGCAGGTAGTCGAAGGCGCGGACTTCGTAGGACTCAAGCGCGAACTCGGGTGATGAGGTGAGGAACACCAGGCGCACGGCGGTATCGGATTGGCGCAGCTCGCGGGCGGTGTCCATGCCGTTGACGAGCGGCATGATCATGTCGAGCATGATAATGTCGGCGCGCGATGCGGCATGGCGTGCCAGCAGGTCCTCGCCGCGCGTAACGAGTGCAACATCGACCGCCGTACCCGTTTCGGCCGACCAGCGGTTGATCATGCGGTACAGGTTATCTAGAAAGGCGACGTCGTCGTCGCAGGCGATGATTTTGAGCATATTGGGCCCCCTTAGTACCTCGATTTTGCCACATCGTGCACGCGCCGCCCGCGGGGGTGCGTTCCATTTGCGCCCCACGGTACGCAACTCGCGCCGAGCGGCGGGGTGTCAGTTTTGGTGACCTCACAATACTCCATGGATACACATATCAATCGATGCCGGCGGTCGGACGGGGAATCAGACCGACCGCCGGCGCCAAGCGATGGCGATCATCGCGAAAGCATAGGGGTAAGGGGAGCGAAACGATGAGGGAGAAGAAGATGGGGATGCGCACTGTGTTGACGCGCCTGCTGAGTATCGCCACCGTGGCATGCGCGCTCGTGGCGACGCCGGCCGTGGCAAACGCCGAGACGCAGGTTATGCCCGACGGGGTGAAGGCGGAGGTACTGTCGCTTAAGCAGGCCAACAACAAGCCCGTCCAAATCACCGAGCCGGGCAGCTACGTACTTAAGACGGCCGAAGGTGAGGTCACGCCTTCTTTGGGCTACACCATCGACGCGCCGAGCGCGACCCGAATTAACCCTGTAAGGATCTACATCGATGGCACAGTCTACGTGAACGGCTATACGCACAATTCGGTTGGTCAAACTCGATGGCTGTTTAATATCAAGCAGGGTAGCAATATCGAGTTCATCGGCGTCAACAATCCGTGCGTCAGCTTTCATGATAAGAATGGAGGGAGTCAGTCCGTAAGCGGCTTTTTGACCGACCGTTATTACGACGGTGGCTACAAAAATGCTTTGGGAGACATCTCGGTTAGTCTGGGGATTGGCGACGGTTCTCAGAACTTCTTCCTCTCGTACAGCAGCAGGCTCGCCCAAAAGGTGCCTGCGATTTCGCTGGGCAGCACCGAGGGCGAATTGACCGCCAAGTTCGAAAAGCTGAAGATCCAAGGCTATGTTGGCAGATCGGGTGCAGTGGCGGGCAACGCCCAAGAGTATGCCGTCCCTGTACGTCTCTTCCGTGAGGGCAGGGATACGACTGGCGGCAATACCAACTCCTTCACGGCGACTTTTACCGACTGCGTGTTCTACGATACGTCTGGAGACTTCAATGGTGCTGTTTCCGTCGATGGCAACAGCAGCTTCAAGATGCCCAAAGACGGAAGCGCTGTCGAAAAGTTGACAGCGACGTTCAACAACTGCAGTTTTAGCGGCCACAATGGCGGCGGCAATGGGGAGAACTTGGGTGTCAGGCAGACGAACAATAGCTATAAGTCGGTCGAAGCGTCTCGTTATTTTACTAACTCATCTATTCTTAATACTTATGCTGTCGCCGGCGTGATGGGCGTCACCAACGCTACGGTCAACCTCAACAGCTGCACGATGAGCAACTTCCACAGCACGCGTTCGAGCTCGGCCGACAACACTTTGACAGTCGATGCCCTTAATGTTGCACGAAGCGCCCGCTGCAACATAAACGGTGGCACGATTGAACGCTATGGCGCACGCGGCAATACGTGCGTGGTATACGCCGCCGGAACCCTTACCCTCAACGGATCGCCGGAAATCGCGAGCTACTGGAAGAACAGTCACGCCGGCGATACTAATTATGGCGACAAGTACACTGAAGCTGATAAAACTACGGGAACCGCCAAGAGCTTGTATGTCCCGAAGAAAAAGAGTGTCGATGCCAACGTCCCGGCGCTGAATATCGCGTCTGACTTCTCCGTACGCGGAGGCTTTGGAGACAATGTTTGGATCTCGATCGAGGAGACTGCGGACAGTAATGGCGTAAAGTCGCGTGTCCTTGGCACCTGCGAATCCAACAAGATCGAAGGCGTTGTGCCAGACGGCTCGTCCGAGAACGACGACAACTCCGACAAGTACGAGGTCGTGAACCTTAACGGCGACCTCACCTTCCGCGAGACCATCCACCAGCACAAGTGGAACGTTGAAGCTGACGGTTTGGGCGTTCGTGCATCGTGCGTGGGCCCGTTCCGCAACAGCGAGTGCGAATATGGTATGGGCGAGGACGGCGAGCCCAAAAAGTACCTGATGGCTACGTACAGGCTTTCCATGTCCAAGGCAACGAGCTCTCAGAGCACTGAGCTTGTCTATGACGGCTGCCCGGTAAAGATTGCTTTGAATAAGGACGGCGCGTGGAATCTAGAGCAGATGGGTGTGACGGCCAGCGAAGAATTCACGTGGTATCAGTGCAAATCTCAGGCGGACGCCGAGGCGTATCAAAATGGCACCAAGCTCAAGGGCGCCCCGACGGACGCTGGTTACTACTATGTCGTTACGAGCTTTAAGACTGCCTCTGGTCAGACGCTCGAGGGCAAGAAGGCCTTCGAGATTTCGCCGCGTCGCCTGGTTAGGAATAAAAACTACAAGTTCACTCTTAAAGACGGCGGTAAGGGCGCGGGCAAGTATGCCTATGACGGCAAGGAGCACCAGCCCGTCGTTGAAAGCGCAAAGTTCAAGAACGGTGCCGACGAGTGGGTCGATCTCGTTGAGGGCAAGGATTACGAGCTCAGCGCTAGAAGTGAATCCGGACTGAAACAGACCGAGCCAGGGCAATACGAGTGCATTGTCATCGGTAAGGGCAACTTCACGACCGATGGCGGCACCACAAGTGTTCTGACGCTCAAATGGGAGATCGTTGACGTTTCGCGCTTTGAGCTCGAGGTCGCTGGCTTCGATGGCACCTATGATGGCGACGAGCACGGCATTACGGTCAACGTTAAGAATGACCCCGTTCCGGCGGATATGAAAATTGAGTACCGTGAAGACGGCGGTGATTGGACGACGAAAAAGCCGACCTATCGCAATGCAGCCGAGTACACGACCAATTATCGCGTGACGGCCTCTGACTACCTGACCGTTACGGGTAAAGCGACCGTGAAGATTACCAAGGCCGACCAGGAGGCGCCGGCTGGGCTCGTGGGCAATAATTGGACTACGTGCAGCAGCAAGGACGGCTCTATCTCGGGCGTGACCAAGGCGATGGAATATCGTCGCGGGTCGAGCGGGAGCTATCAGAAGATAACGTCTGACGGTAAACTGACCGGGCTTACGAAGTCGGGAACGTACTACGTCCGCTATGCCGAGGATAACAACCACAAGGCGTCGGCCGATGCTGAGGTCAAGATCGAGCCGGGACCCCATGCTGTTGCCGACAATGCAGCTTGGAAGCCGAATGGCGAAGGTAGCCACGTTAAGGTCTGCAAGTATTGCAAGAAGACTCAGGAGCGCCAGCCCTGCAGGTGGAAATACGAGATCGTTACGCCCGCCACGCCTGAGGCCGATGGTGTTCGTCAAAAGGTCTGCAGGGTTTGCAACGGCAGGTGGGATGAAGAACGTTATACCTACGTGGACACTTACGCCCCCACCATTTATGACCTGTGGGTAGATAAGGCCTACTGTGAGAGCGTTTCGTTTGACGTGTTCGATGATCGCGACGAGACGGTGACGGTCACTGACAACGGTAAGGAGCTCGAGGCTGGCAAGGACGGTAGGTATACGGCCAAGGCCGCCGAGGGCGATGCTGGCGCCGAGCATGTAATTGTGGCTACGGATGCTACCGGCAATTCAGAGACCTTCACAATTAAGATGTACGCCGAACATGCGTATGAATGGACAATCGACAAGCAGCCGACGGTTACCGAGACCGGCTCCAAACATGGAACGTGCTCTGTGTGCGGCAATGAGTCGGGCGAGGTGGAGATCCCGGCCCTGGCTGTTAAGGGTTATTCGGGCAAATATGACGGCAAGGATCACTCTGTCGATGCCTCGGCCCTGCCCGAGGACGCCGTCGTTGAGTACAAGGCTGCTGACGGCGGCTGGACGAGCGTTGCGCCCAGCATTAAGGACGCCGGCAGTGTGACGGTCGACTATCGCGTCACGATTGATGGCGCGGCGGTTGACGGTAAGGTGACGCTTGAGGTCAAGCCGTGCGCGATAACGGTCACGGCGCAGGACGCCTCCAAGACCTACGGTGAGAGCGACCCCAAGTTTACGTATGACGTCACTTCTGGCAAGCTCGTCGAGGACGAGAGTCTTCAGGGCATTGAGATTGAACGCGAAGATAACGACAACGTGCGCGACGGTGGCTATGCTCTGCACCTGACGCAGCCTGAGGGCGCCAACTCCAACTACAAGATTACGTTCAAGGATGGCACCTTTACGATCGACAAGCGCGAGCTCTCCGTAACGTGGGACACCACTACTGAGTTCACCTATGACGGCGAGAAGCACTGCCCCCAGGCGAAGCTCCACAATGTCATCGAAGGTGACGATGTCTCCGCGTACGTCGACGGCGCCAAGGTCAAGGCCGGCACCTACACGGCGAAAATTACCGAGCTGACGGGCGACGACGCGGGTAACTACAAGCTTCCCGCCGAAGGCCTGACGTGCGAGTTCTCCATCAAGAAGGCGCCCCAGGGCGCGCCGAAGGTCCAGGCCACGGCCGAGACTGTGAGTGGCAAGTCCGACGGTAAGATCACGGGCGTCGACGCGAAGATGGAGTGGCGCGCCAAGGACTCTGACGAGTATCAGGGCGTGCCCGAAGGCGTGACTGAGATTGCGGATTGCGCTGTCGGCACGTACGAGGTGCGCTACCGCGCCGATAACGACCATGACGCCTCCTCCGCCACCGAGGTTACCGTTAATGTCGGCGGCAAGCTCGTCGTGACGCTGCCTGCCAAGCAGGTTGGCTATACGATCACGGCGAACCCGGACGAGCTTGACTGGCACGGATCAACCACCCTCACGGTCAGTATCGAGAGCGGCTACTTTACTGACAACGACTCTTACGCCGTCAAGGTCAACAATGCCGTTGTGGAGCCCGACGCGCGTGGTGAGTTCACCGTTCAGAACGCCGAGAGCGACCTCGTCGTCACCGTCGAGGGCGTGCGCAAGCACGAGGCTGTGAGCGACGAGTGGCTCTCCGACGACAATACGCATTGGCATAAGTGCGCCTGTGGTGACAAGATCGAAGAGGCCAAGCACGACTTTGAGTGGGTCGTCGTCAAGGCCCCCACGGCAACCGAGAAGGGCTCCAAGCAACAGAAGTGCAAGGTCTGCGGTCACAAGCTTGCCGAGGTCGAGATTCCGGCTGCCGCTATCGTTGGCTACTCCGACGAGTACGACGGTGCGTATCACACGGTCGACGCGACGAGCCTGCCCGAGGGCGCGACGGCTCAGTACAGCACCGACGGCAAGAACTGGTCTTCCGAGGCCCCCAAGATTAAGGACATCGGCACGCTGACTGTGTCCTATGAGGTAACGATCGGCGGCGTGAAGGCCGAGGGTAAGGTGACTCTCGAGGTCAAGCCGCGCGCGATCACGGTCACCGCCCATGACGCCTCCAAGACCTACGGCGAGGCTGATCCCGTGTTTACGTGGGATGTCACCGCTGGCGAGCTTGTTAAGGACGAGAGCCTCAAGGGTCTCGAGATCGAACGCGAAGATAACGACAACGTGCGCGACGGCGGCTATGCGCTGCACCTGACGCAGTCTAAGGACGCTAACCCCAACTACAACATCACGTTCGTCGATGGCGTGTTCACCATCAATCGACGCCCGCTCACCGTGACGTGGGGTACCAGAGAGTTTGTCTACGACGGGAAGGAGCACTGCCCCGAGGCAACGCTCAGAAACGTCATCGGCAAGGATGACCTTGGTGCGGCTGTCGAGGGCTCCCAGACCGAGGCTGGCACTTCCTACACGGCGACCCTCACTGCACTGACGGGCGAGGCAGCGAGCAACTATGCACTGCCGACCGAGGGCCTGACGTGCGAGTTCTCCATCAAGGAAGCCGCACAGGACGCGCCGAAGGTCCAGGCCGAGGCCGAGACCGTGAGCGGCAGGCGTGACGGTAAGATCGCGGGCGTCAACGCGACGATGGAGTGGCGCGCCAAGGGTGCCGCCGAGTACCAGGCCGTGGGCGAGGGCGTGACCGAGCTCAAGGATCTCGCCGCCGGTGTGTACGAGGTTCGCTACCAGGCTAAGGCCAACTACGATGTTTCCTCTGTTACCGAGATCACCGTGGCTGCCGGCCGCAAGCTGGTCGTGGCGCTGCCGACTAACCAGCAGGGCTACACGCTTACCGCGACGGCAACCGAGCTCGACTGGCACGGCTCCGCAACGCTTACCGTGAGCATCGACAGCGCGTACTTTGCGGGCAAGGGCTACGCCGTCAAGGTCGACGGTAAGGCCATCGAGCTCTCCGACAAGGGCACCTATGAGCTCAAGGATGTCGAGGGCGACGTGAATGTGACGGTCGAGGGCGTGCTCAAGCACGAGCCCGACGGCACGGACTGGGCGCACGACGCTAAGAATCATTGGCATGTCTGCCGCTGCGGTGAGGTCATCGACAAGGCGGAGCACACCTTTGAGTGGGTCGTCGACAAGCCGGCGACGGTCGAGGCCAAGGGCAAGAAGCACCAGGAGTGCGCCGTCTGCCGCGAGAAGGGCAAGACCGAGGAGATAGCGATTCTGGCGCCCGAGATCACCGACGGCAAGGGTCAGACGATGGTGGTCGAGGCAGCCAAGGACCTGAGCTTCCGCTCCAACGCGCCGCTCGAGTTCTTCCGGAAGGTGCTGGTTGACGGCAAGGAGGTCGCGCGCGAGAACTACGAGCTCACAGAGGGCTCCACGATCGTGACGCTCAAGGCGAGCTTCCTGAATACGCTCGGCGTGGGCGAGCACACGCTGAGCGTGGTCTCGACCACGGGCACGGCCGAGACGACCTTTACGGTCGCCGAGGCTGCCAAGCCCGCTCCTAGCCAGACCACCACGACCACCACGACTACGACCACCGAGTCCAAGAAGAAGGGCGGTAAGACGGCCCTGCCTTCGGCCGGCGATAGCGCGTACGTCATGGCTGGTGCCGTGCTCGCTGCCGGCGTAGCGGCTCTGCTGTTGGCTTTGGTCGTGAAGCGTCGCTCCTAGTCGCGCGACAGCTCCCGACGGGCCCGGATCTTGCCATCCGGGCCCGTTTTCCAGGGCCACCTGGAAGCCGGTGGGCAAAAAAGTCCAAATATGAGTACTGTTACCATATTAGTAGCAGCCAAATGGCCCCAAAATTCCGTTCGTTGGGCCAAAACAGCATTGATTTTCGTCCGACAGTGCCATGAATGTGCCTCAAATAAGGCGATTCTGACGTATTGGACCGAAAAATCGCTGCCATCAATTTGGTAACAGTACTCATATTTGCCACTTTTTGCCCACTGCCCCTTGGTCCAGGACAAAACGGGCCGCTCGAATCATGGGGCGGGTCCATTTTCGACTATCCTCAGCTTGCCAGTTCGAAAATGGACCTGCCGCATGATTGAATCTTTATTTCAACTTTACACCTAGGTTTACAGCTGTCTTGTCAGCTGTAAACCTAGGTGTCATACTAAAGCCCCAAGATTCGCCAAAAGAGAGGGGCCTTGATGGCACAGAGCGCGAACATGGATGCGTCGGAGCTTGCACGCGATATCGCGGCCGGCCTAGCATCGGCAACGACGGCAACGGAGCGCGCGGCACTGGTGCCCGCAGAGCTTGTCGAGGCCATTCAGCAACTAAAAACCCAACGTGACGCGGTGATCCTGGCGCACTATTATGTGGCGCCCGAGGTTCAGGCTGTGGCCGATTACGTCGGCGACAGCTTCTACCTGGCAAAGCTCGCCAAAAGCCTACCGCAGCAGACTATCGTGCTGTGCGGCGTGGAGTTTATGGGCGAGAGCGCCAAGCTGCTCAATCCCACCAAGACGGTGCTGCTGCCCGAGCCGGGCGCGGACTGTCCCATGGCGCACATGGTCAAGCGCGAGACGGTCGATGCGGCGCGCGCCGAGTATGGCGACGACCTAGCTGTCGTCTGCTACGTCAACTCGACGGTCGAGATCAAGAGCTGGAGTGACGTGTGCGTTACCAGCTCCAACGCCGTCAAGATCGTGTCCGAGCTGCCGCAGCAGCACGTCCTGTTCATTCCCGATCAAAACCTGGGCCGTTTCGTGGCCGAACAGGTGCCGCAAAAGCACGTCATCCTCAACAACGGCTACTGCCCGCGTCATCACATCATCACCGTCGAGCAGATCGTTGACGCGCAGGAGGCGCACCCCGACGCGCTCGTGTTGGCGCACCCCGAGTGCAAGGCCGACGTTCTTGCCGAGGCCGACTACATCGGCTCCACCGCCGGCATCATCAAGTACGCCGAGGAGTCGGACGCGAGTGAGTTTATCATCGTGACGGTCCGCGGCGTGCTCTATGAGCTCGAGCGCCGCTGCCAGGGCACCGGCAAGAAGTTCTACTTCCCCGCGGTGCAGCCCACCTGCGTCAATATGGATCTCATCACGCTCGAAAAGCTCGTGCACTGCCTGGAGACGGGCGAGGGCGAGGTGCAGATTGGCGTGTCGGACGAGGCTGCCGATCAGGCCAAGCTCACGCTCGACCGCATGCTCGAGTACGCGGCGCGCTAGAACGATGTGACATGAGGGACAGTCCCTTATGCCACATTACAAGGGAGAGGATTCCTGTGGAAACCAAACAATACCCCGACATGGAGTGCGACGTCGTCATTGCCGGTTGCGGCGTGGCGGGCCTGTATGCGGCTCTCAATCTGCCGACGAGCGCGCGCGTAATCATGCTCTCCAAGGGCGCTGTCGACGAGTGCGATTCGATGCTCGCGCAGGGCGGCATCTGCGTGCTGCCCGAAGGCTCGGACTACGATGCCTTCTTTGAGGACACCATGCACGCTGGCCATTACGAGAACCGCCGCGAGAGTGTTGACATCATGATTCGCTCGAGCCGTTCGGTCATCAACGACCTGCTGGCCATGGGCGTGGACTTTGAGCGCAAGGCCGACGGCAGCCTCGACTTTACCCGCGAGGGCGCGCACAGCCGCCCACGCATCGCCTTCCATGCCGATATTACGGGCAAGGAGATTACGACCAAACTGCTCCAAGCCGTCCGCAAGCTGGACAACGTGCAGATTCTCGAACACGTTGCCATGACCGACATCCTGACCGCCGAGCGCGATGGCGCTACGGTGTGCGCCGGCGTCGTCGCCGTTCCCGTGGACGAGGATAACTCGGTTCGTCCCGCCGACGAGCTGGCAAATGCCGCTGAGGGCGTACATGCCGGCAAGCCGTTTAAGATCCATGCCCGCCATACGCTGTGGGCAACGGGTGGTATCGGTGGCGTGTACGACCATTCGACCAACTACCCGCAGCTCACCGGTGACGCCTGCTACATCGCGCAGGAGCACGGCATCACGATGGAGCACCTGGACTACGTGCAGATTCATCCCACGGGACTGTTCTCGCCGCAACCGGGCCGCACCTTCCTGATTAGCGAGAGCTGCCGCGGCGAGGGCGCGATTTTGCTCAACGCCGCCGGCGAGCGCTTTACCGATGAGCTCCAGCCGCGCGATGTGGTCGCTGCCGCCATCCGCGAGCAGATGAAGCGGGACGGCGTCGAGCACGAGTGGCTGAGCTTTGCCCCCGTCGAGCGCGACGTGGTGACCGGGCACTTTGCCAATATTCGTGCGCGCTGCTTGGAGGACGGACGCGACATCCTGGACGAGCCCATTCCCGTCACGCCCACGCAGCACTACTTTATGGGCGGCGTGTGGGTCGACAAGGACGGCCGTACCTCGATGCCCGAGCTCTACGCCGCCGGCGAGACGGCCTGCAACGGTGTTCACGGCAAGAATCGTCTAGCTTCCAACAGCCTGCTCGAGTCCCTAGTCTGGGGTCGCCGCGCTGCGTGGCGCATGCGCACCGGCGAGTCGCTAGCCGTGGAGCAGGCGGGCGAGCCCGTGCTCGATGGACGCCATCGCGCCCTGAGCGCCGATACCCTTGCAATCGATGATTTGGCCCGTGCCGCCGGCACGCAGGCCGTGGAGGAGTAGACCATGAATCCCATTACCATGAAGCTCGTCGTCGATGATCTGATTTTGCAGGCTCTGCGCGAGGACATTACGTTTGAGGACGTGAGTACGGCGAGCGTGTGCCCCACGGCGCGCCCCGCTACCGTTGAGCTCATCGCCAAGGCCGATGGCATTATCGCCGGCCTGGACGTATTCGCTCGCACCTTTGAGCTGCTGGATCCGCAGAGCTCCGTGTTGTTCGATGTCTCGGATGGCGACGAGGTGCACGCCGGCGATCACGTGGGCCAGGTGCGCGGCGACGCGCGCGTGCTGCTTTCGGGCGAGCGCGTGGCGCTCAACTACCTGCAGCGCATGAGCGGCATCGCTACTTACACGCATCGGATGGCGGCTGCGCTCGTGGGCACCAAGACCGTGCTTGTCGATACGCGCAAGACCACGCCGGGCATGCGTGTCTTCGAGAAGGCCGCAGTCGAGATCGGCGGTGGCAGCAACCACCGCTATAACCTGTCGACGGC
The DNA here is from genome assembly GCA_019414055.1 of Collinsella sp. Taxonomy (GTDB): domain Bacteria; phylum Actinomycetota; class Coriobacteriia; order Coriobacteriales; family Coriobacteriaceae; genus Collinsella. The sequence continues at coordinate 90,625 of DXMV01000014.1, read as the reverse complement.
TGTCATGCTCAAGGACAACCACATCGACGCCGCCGGTGGCGTGGCGCGCGCGATTGAGATGGCGCGCGCCCATGCGTCGTTTACCGCGACGGTCGAGATTGAGTGCGAGAACCTGGACATGGTACGCGAGGCCGTGGAGGCCGGTGCCGACATCATCATGTTCGACAACATGACCCACGATGACATGGCTACTGCGATTGAGCTTATCGCCGGTCGTGCCAAGACCGAGTGCTCGGGCAACGTAGACGCCGACAACATTCGTGCCCTGGCCGACCTGGGTGTTGACTTTATCAGCTCGGGGGCGTTGACGCACTCTGCGCCGATTCTCGACCTCTCGCTTAAGCACCTGCGTCTGCTGGACGGTAAATAATGGACGCCCGCGAGCGTCGCCGTGCCATCATGGCCGTGCTCGAGGGGGCCAAAGAACCTGTCTCGGGCAGTGCACTTGCCCGCGAGGTGGGCGTGAGCCGTCAGGTCGTGGTGCAGGACATCGCCCTGCTGCGCGCCGACGGGCACGATATCGTCGCCACCAATCGCGGCTATGTACTACAGGAGGCGGCGAGCAGCCCGGCTGTGCCTACGCGTCTGGTCAAGGTTCGCCACGGCGTGGAGCAGGCAGGCGATGAGCTCACGAGCATCGTCGACGCCGGTGGCGCCGTGCTCAACGTGATCGTCAATCACCGCGTGTACGGTAAGATCACGGCCGACCTGGACATTCGCAATCGTCGCGATGTTGAGCGCTACCTGCACGATATCGAGAGCGGCAAGAGCTTTCCGCTATTAACGGTGACGAGCGGCTATCACTTCCATCGCATTGCGGCAGAGGATGAGCAAACCCTCGACGAGATCGAGGCCATGCTCAAGGAGAAGGGCTACCTTGCCGATTTAATGCCCTACGAGGATGATTTGTCCTAGCCCGATACTGTCTTTATAAGTTGCGGTGAAATAGTTCCTAAAATCGGCACCTAAGCAATGAATCGGGAACTATTCCACCGCAACTGCCAAGGTAGCCCTGTCCCCAATTAGCTGCCTATACAAACAAAAGGAGGCCTCCGCGGCGATGCGGAGGCCTCCTTTTTGTGCACGGTGTACTTTTGAGTGTGCAGGTGGGGGAGCTGTTACTCCTCGACGATCTCGGTGATCGCGCCGGCGGGGCAAGCGTCCTGGCAAGCGCCACAGGCGACGCAGGAATCCTCGTCAGCGACGGTAGCGACGTCCTGGAGCTCCAGAACGCCAGCGGGGCAGGAGTCGACGCAAACGCCACAAGCGATGCACTCGTCGGCATCAATTACGGGATGAGCCATGGTAGTTTCCTCTCTGTTGACCGACGCTACAGGCGATGCGCGTCGGTTTGATTCGGGCAAAAACATACCACGGGAGCGACCGTTTGCAATACCCTCTGACCGGCATCTTCATACCGTTCGCCGAGTATGCCACGGCTTACTAAAAAACATGCAGGTGAGGCCGTTGAGCTGCGCAAATGTTAGCTACAGGTGACTTGAAATATAGGGCGATTGAGCGTGCTTGCGGAAAGCGCATCCCGTTATTTAGCCGAGAAACGGGTCGAACTTTCCCCAGGGAAGCCCGGGGCCGCCATGTGCGCTCCCAAGCCCAAACCTCAGCCATCTCTACATAGATCTCAATAGATCTGCCGAGAACTCAAACAGTGCATCTACCTGCGCATTTGAGAACCTAAACTCTCAGAGATAAGAAATCTTATATGAATTGACTTAGATTTTGTATATTCCGGCCCATAAGGGGATACACTACATCCTGAAAGACAAGCCGAAGCGCCGCGCGACAGACCGTCGAGGCGGTGCGAACGCAAAAGAGAGAGGGAATTTCTAATGAGTAAGATTCTTGGTATCGACCTTGGTACTACTAACTCCGCAATGGCCGTTCTCGAGGGCGGTTCTCCGACCATTATCGTGAACGCCGAGGGCGACCGCACCACCCCGTCCGTCGTGGGCTTCCGTGCCGACGGCGACCGTGTCGTGGGTAAGGCCGCTAAGAACCAGGCTGTCACCAACCCCAAGAACACCGTGTTCTCCATCAAGCGCTTCATGGGCCGCAAGTACTCCGAGTGCACCTCCGAGATCAAGACCGTGCCGTATGAGGTCAAGGAGGGCCAGGGCGGCCGTGCCGTCGTCGACATCGAGGGCAAGGATTACACCGCCGAGCAGGTGAGCGCCATGACGCTCGCGAAGATGAAGGCCGACGCCGAGAAGTATCTGGGCGAGACCGTCACCGACGCCGTCATCACCGTCCCGGCTTACTTCAACGACGCCCAGCGTCAGGCCACCAAGGACGCCGGTAAGATCGCCGGCCTCAACGTCAAGCGTATCGTCAACGAGCCGACCGCTGCTGCTCTGGCCTATGGTCTGGACAAGCAGGGCACCGACCAGCGCATCCTGGTCTTCGACCTGGGCGGCGGCACCTTCGACGTCTCCATCCTCGACCTCGCCGACGGCGTGTTTGAGGTTCTGTCCACCTCGGGCGACAACCACCTGGGCGGCGACGACTGGGATCAGCGCGTCATCGACTGGATGGCCGATAAGTTCCAGCAGGAGAACGGTGTCGACCTGCGTCAGGACCCCATGGCCCTGCAGCGTCTGAAGGAGGCCGCCGAGAACGCCAAGAAGGAGCTCTCCGCAGCCCAGCAGTCCACCATCAACCTGCCGTTCATCACCATGAACCAGTCTGGCCCGCTGCACCTCAACTACACGCTGACCCGCGCCGAGTTCGAGAAGATCACCCGCGACCTGCTCGAGCGCTGCAAGCAGCCTGTCACCAACGCCCTGCGCGATGCTAAGCTCAAGCTCTCCGATCTGACCGAGGTCATCCTCGTCGGCGGCTCCACCCGTATGCCCGCCGTCCAGGATCTGGTCAAGACCATGACCGGCAAGCAGCCCAACATGTCCGTGAACCCCGACGAGGTCGTTGCCGACGGCGCTGCCGTCCAGGGCGGCGTGCTCACCGGCGACGTCGAGGGCATCCTGCTGCTCGACGTTACCCCGCTGTCGCTGGGCGTCGAGACCATGGGCGGCATCATGACCAAGATGATCGACCGCAACACCACGATCCCGACCTCCAAGACCGAGGTCTACTCCACCGCTGCCGACAACCAGACCAGCGTCGAGATCAACGTGCTCCAGGGCGAGCGCGAGCTTGCCCGCGATAACAAGTCGCTCGGTAAGTTCCAGCTGACCGGCATCCCGGCTGCCCGCCGCGGCGTGCCGCAGATCGAGGTCACCTTCGACATCGACGCCAACGGCATCGTCAAGGTCTCCGCTAAGGACAAGGGCACCGGCAAGGAGCAGCAGATCACCATTTCCGGCTCCACCGCGCTTTCCGACGACGAAGTCGATCGTATGGTCAAGGACGCCGAGGCTCATGCCGAGGAGGACAAGAAGCAGAAGGAAGAGGTCGAGGTCCGCAACCAGACCGACAGCCTGTGCTACTCCACCGAGCAGACCCTCAACGAGCTGGGCGACAAGGTTTCCGCCGACGTGAAGTCCAAGGCCGAGGCCGCTATCGCCGACGCCAAGAAGGCGCTCGAGGGCTCTGACGTCGAGGCCATCAAGGCCGCCGGCGAGTCCCTGCAGTCTGTGGCCTACGAGCTGGCCCAGGTTGTCTACGCCGACGCTCAGCAGCAGACCGACGGTGCCGCCGGTGCCCAGCCTGCCGACGATGACGTTGTCGACGCCGACTACGAGGTTGTGGACGACGAGGACAAGTAATCATGTCCGCCCGTAAAGCTCGCACGGAGGCGGCCGCCGCTGGCGCCGCCCCCGTTGACTCTGAGGAGAAGGACGTGAAGATTCCCGTAGAGACCGTCGACGATACCGAGGCCAACGAGGCCGAGGCCGCCGAGGCTGCCGAGAACCAGGTAGAGGATTCCAACAAGGAGGCGACGATGACCGAGGACGAGATGGTGGAAGCCGCTATCCGCGCCGGTGAGGAAGCCGCCGACAACGACTTTAAGCTCAAGTTCGAGCAGGCCCAAAAGGAGCTTGCCGACGTGCGCAGCGAGCTCGATGCTGCGGCAGAGGCCCAGAAGGCCGCCGAGGACAAGGCAAAGGACGCCACCGAGCGTACCGCCCGTCTGCAGGCCGACTGGGAGAACTTCCGTCGCCGCACCGCTAGCGAGCGTATCGCCGAGCGCGAGCGCGCGACCGAGAAGCTCGTCACCGCGCTGTTGCCGGTGGTTGACGATATCGAGCGTGCAATCGACCATGCCCGTAGCCAGGAGCTTTCCGACGACTTTAAGCAGTTCGTCGATGGCGTTGACGCGGTGCATGCCAAGCTGCTCGATGTGTTTGCGCACGAGGGCGTTGAGCCCATCGACCCCAAGGGCGAGGCGTTCGATCCGCTCGAGCACCAGGCCGTGGGGCGTGTCGAGGACGCATCGCAGTACGACGAGACCGTCAACGACGTGTACCAGAAGGGCTACCGCATGGCGGACCGCATCCTGCGCTCCGCGATGGTGACGGTGACCTACGGTGGCGAGAAGCGCCCCGCACCGGAGCCCGAAGCGGCGCCCGAGGATGCTGCTGCCGATACGGCTGAGAGCACCGAGGAGTAATTGAGAAGGGCCCCGGGGCAACACCCGGGGCCCTTTCTGGCCTAGTGCCATATGAAAGCATGAGCCGCCGCCCGCTGGGCGGCGGATGAAACAGGAGAGGAGCTACGATGGCTGCAGGCAAAACCTTCTATGACATCCTGGGCGTATCCAAGAGCGCCTCCGACAAAGAGATCAAGAGCGCGTTTCGCAAGCTCGCGCAAAAATATCACCCCGATGCCGGCGGCGACGAGGCCAAGTTCAAGGAGATTAGCGAGGCCTACGAGACGCTTTCGGACGAGAAGAAGCGCAAAGAGTACGACCAGATGCTCATGTTTGGCGGCATGCCGGGCGCAGGCGGCGCGTATGGCGGCGGCTACGGTGCCGGCGCGGGCGCCAGCGGCTGGGGCGACATCTTCGACAGCATCTTTAGCGGCAACGGCGCCTGGGGCAGCGATTGGGGCTCGGGCTTTGCCGGGGCCGCGGGCGCTGCCGGTGCGGGCGCGGGCCGCAACCGCGCGCGCAAGGGTGGCGACCTGTCGCTGACTGTCGACGTAACGGCCGAGGACGCGTTTCGCGGCGTGACGCACAAGGTCACCTATCGCATTCCCTCGACAGGCGAGCAGCAGACCATTACGGTCTCGGTGCCCGCGGGCGCGGTCGACGGCGGCAAATTGCGTTACAAGCGCCGCGGCGAGTACGGCGTTGCCGGAGGCGAGCGCGGCGACCTGGTCGTGACCACGCATGTGGAGGAGCATCCGCTGTTTAAGCGCAAGGGTGCCGATGTGACCATGGAGGTGCCGGTCTCGGTCTACGAGGCGGCGCTCGGCTGCACGGTGGATGTGCCCACGCCCGGCGGCGCGACGGTTCGTCTGAAGGTGCCCGCTGGCACCCAGACGGGCAAGAAGTTCCGCTTTAAAGAGATGGGCGCGCCCGACGTTAAGCACCGTGGTCGTACGGGCGCGCTGCTCGTCGAGATCAAGGTGCAGGTCCCCACGAGCCTGTCCGACGATGAGCGCGATGCCATGACCAAGCTGCGCGAGGCCGACACGCGCGATTATCGCGAGAAGGTCAACCGTTACAAGGCGACGTACTAGGGCGGTCGCGGCGCACGCCCACGCCCGCGGGCTTATGATGGACGATAACGAGACGGAAAGGGGTCAGGTAGCATGGCCGAGGACAATAGGAACAAACCGCTGTACATGATCAGCGTGGCGGCCGAGCTGACCGGCATGCACCCGCAGACTCTGCGCGTCTACGAGTCCAAGGGCCTGGTGAATCCTCAGCGCTCGGGCGGTAACACGCGCCTGTATTCGCGTGCCGATATCGAGCGTCTGGAACTCATCAACCAACTGACCGACGAGGGCATCAACCTCGCCGGCGTGGTGCGCATCCTCGATATGAAGGAGCGTGCTGAGGAGCGCGAGCGCGAGAACGAGAAGCTCCGCGCTCGCGTGCGCCAGCTCGAGGACGAGCTGCACGAGTACAAGATGCAAAAGAAGATCACCGCCCTGGCTCCGCGCGACGGCTCGGTCAACCCCGAGCAAGTCATGCGCAAGCTGCTGGGCGCCGGAGGAGACCTGTAGGCACTCATTGGGGACAGACTTAAATGAGTACCCGCAGAATGAGAGTGGATAATCTCCCGTTTTTTGCCTGTTTGCAGGCTCAAAGTGGGAGATTATCCACTCTCGTTATTTGAGCGTCTAAGTCTGCCTCCCCGGGACCTAACTCGTCCTCTGCTTTACTGAGATAAAGTGAACGTGCAGATTCGTAACCCACTGGCAACCGTTCTATGGCACGATATTGAACGAATGTATGCTATGCGCCCGAGCCTTTCGGGCAGAGTGGGAGACAGTATGGTCAAGCTGTACGAGGACGGCATCTACCTGCGCGGCGGCAGCGAGGTTGTGCCTGCGGCCGAGGCTGCCGAGCGTGGTATTACGCAGACGCCCGAGGATGCCAAGCGCGGCACCATCGCGTATTCGATCCTCCAGGCACACAATACGTCCGGAGATCCCGAGGCGCTCAAGATTCGCTTCGACGCCATGGCGAGCCATGACATCACCTTTGTCGGCATCATCCAGACGGCGCGCGCCTCGGGCATGGAGCAGTTCCCGCTGCCTTACGTGCTCACCAACTGCCATAACTCGCTGTGCGCCGTGGGCGGCACCATCAACGAGGACGACCACGTCTTTGGCCTCTCGGCTGCCAAGAAGTACGGTGGCATCTTCGTCCCGCCGCACATCGCCGTCATCCACTCCTTTATGCGCGAGAACTTTGCCGGTTGCGGCAAGATGATCTTGGGTTCCGACTCGCACACCCGCTACGGCGCTCTGGGCACTATGGCCGTGGGCGAGGGCGGCGGCGAGCTGGCAAAGCAACTGCTGCGCGACACCTACGACGTCGCCTATCCCGGCGTTGTCGCCATCTACCTCACGGGTGCCCCGCGCCCCGGCGTCGGCCCGCACGACGTGGCGCTCGCCATCATCCGCGCCGTCTTTGCCAAGGGCTACGTCAAGAACAAGGTCATGGAGTTCGTGGGCCCCGGCATCTCGAGCATGACGACCGACTACCGCAACGGCGTCGACGTCATGACCACCGAGACCACCTGCCTGTCGAGCATCTGGGCCACCGACGAGGACACGCACGCATTCCTGACCATGCACGGCCGCGGCGACGACTACCGCGAGCTCAAGCCCGCCGATGTCGCCTACTACGACGGTTGCGTCGAGGTCGACCTGTCGAGCATCAAGCCCATGATCGCCCTGCCGTTCCATCCTTCCAACGGCTTTGAGATCGACGAGCTCAACGAGAATCTCGAGGACATCCTGCACGAGGTGGAGCTCGAGGCCGCCAAGATCGGCGAAGGCAAGACGCACTTTAGCCTGCTCGACAAGATCGTCGACGGCAAGCTGCACGTGCAGCAGGGCATTATCGCCGGCTGCTCGGGCGGCAACTACGACTCTGTGGTCCAGGCTGCCCGCGTGCTCAAGGGCGCCAACACCGGCTGCGGCGAGTTCTCGCTGTCGGTCTATCCCACGAGCCAACCCGTGGCGCTCGAGCTTACGCGCCGCGGCTACATCTACGACCTTATGGAGGCCGGCGCGATCGTGCGTACGGCGTTCTGCGGCCCGTGCTTTGGTGCCGGCGACACGCCTGCCAACAACGGCCTGTCCATTCGTCACACCACGCGCAATTTCCCCAACCGCGAGGGTTCCAAGCCGGGTAATGGCCAGCTGAGCGCCGTGGCCCTGATGGACGCCCGCTCCATCGCGGCGACGGCTGCCAACGGTGGCGTCCTGACGCCGGCGACCGACCTGCCCGAGGACACCTGGGACGAGGCCTGCGAGTACGCCTTTGACGACGCGCCGTACAAGAAGCGCGTGTACTGGGGCTTTGGCAAGGCTGAGCCGGCCGACGAGCTGGTCGAAGGCCCCAACATCAAGCCGTGGCCTACGATGGAACCGCTCGGCGACGACATCCTGCTCAAGGTGTGCTCCAAGATCATGGACCCGGTCACCACGACCGACGAGCTCATTCCCTCGGGCGAGACGAGCTCCTTCCGCTCCAACCCGCTGGGTCTGGCCGAGTTTACGCTCAGCCGCCGCGACCCGGCTTACGTGGGCCGCTCCAAGGAGGTCGACGCCGTGGAGAAGCGCCGCGTTGCCGGCGAGGCAGCAGGCGACCTGGCGGCACTCGATGCCGAGCTTGCCGGCGTGTTTGAGGCACTGGCCGGCGTGGGCGTCGCGGCCGATGCCAAGGCGACCGAGTACGGCTCCATGCTCTACGCCAAGAAGCCGGGCGACGGCAGCGCCCGCGAGCAGGCCGCGAGCTGCCAGCGCGTCATTGGCGGCCTGGCCAACATCGTGCACGAGTACGCCACCAAGCGCTATCGCTCCAACGTGATGAACTGGGGCATGGTGCCCTTCCAGATGGAGGCAGAGCCCAACTTTGAGGTGGGCGATTACGTCTTTGTGCCGGGGATTCGCGCTGCGCTCGATGGCGACCTGAAGAACATCGCTGCCTACGTGGTGCGTGCCGACGGCACGGTCGAGCAGATTGAGCTCTACATTGCCGATATGACGGCCGAGGAGCGTGCCATCGTCAAGGCCGGCTGCCTGATCAACTACAACAAGTTCAAGGCCGCTGCCGAGTAACTCTGCTGTACGCCCCGGCCACACCTTTCCCTCGTGCTCACGCGCTTCGCGAGGGTCGCCCGAGGGAAAGGTGTGGCCGGCGCTACCGCGACGTTCTCGTTGGGTCTTGAGGGACGCTAATAAATAGACTTGCTTGATGTCGCCTCTGCTATCGGGGCGGCTTCTTTTTGTTGAAAACCACCGCAAAGGGGACAGGCGCCTTTGTGGTGGTGGGGAACAAAAATGAATGACCGGGCAAACAGGCCTGTTCTCAATGTCTGATGTCCTTGCTTGTTATGGGCTAGAATAAGTTGTTATCTGAGATTATTCATTTGTCATGGAACTTGCCTGCTATTTGTCTTAGGGGGCACATATGAAGCCGTCTCGCTCCACTTGCCGTAACGCCATCGCCATTCTCGCCGTACCCATCGTGATGTTCTTCCTTATCGTCATCACGCCCTTTTCCCTTGGTATCGCCTCGCCCTTCGATTTATGCGGAATGGTCGACGCCGGCTCGCGTGCCACCTCGCTCTCCTTTATCTGCCGCGGCGTGTTTTACGAAGATGCAATTCCCACCGGAAGTTGGCGGTCAAAGTTACCGCTGCTCGATCAGGTCGACGGACAGTCTCCTCATTTCGGCCTTGAACCTCAGGCGATGAATTATTTGATCGATGACCAGCCCCTCGACTCCATCAGCCTCGCCTACGACTATGCTCCAAACACCGACGAGCGTCACATGAACCAAGTTCTCGACAAGCTGATCGAACGGTGCGGGCTTACCGAGGAGGCCGGCCGATCCATCGATAACGACCAAAAGTTAAAGCGAACAGAACTCCGCCGCATCGGAATAATAAAAGGACGGAGCAGGGCCGCCTACTGGCAGGCCTGGGCGATATGCAACAAGAGCGAATTTGGGTACAGCACCTATATGGTCACCGTCTATACAAAAGACGGGATCAAGGACAATGTTGATGATTTCGCGTCATCCAAACTTGGCATCCCCAAAACAACCAAGCCCGCCAGCCCGGATGAAATCCTGTAGGGACATTTATTGAAATGTCGCTCAACGAGCATGGCAATATCGAGCTCGTGCCCCACCACCACAAAGGGGACAGGCGCCTTTGTGGTGGTGGGGAACGAGCGGCTCCTTTTGGTAATAGTGCTGGCTGCGATATCATTAGTGCAGGTGGCGAAGGCTTGCATTGTGAGGTGCTTTGCTGTGAGAAGTCCTGCCCGTATTGGATTGATTGTTTTGGCGCTTGCGATCACTGTGGTTGGCATGGGCGCTGTCGGCATGGCGTTTCTACCTGCTGCGGTGACGGAGCCGGTGGTCAAGCCTGTGACTCAATCTGTCGAACTTCTGACCGGCGACGACAAGCCTGAGACCATTACCGTTGATTTTGATGAGCAACCGGCTGCGCTGGGCATTAGTAATTATCCACATATTCAGCTTGGGGCTATGCGCTATACCACGGATTCTAGTCTGATCGACAGGGCGTCCGAGCTGCTCAGGGGCAAAACCTTTAAGCGCTGGTATGGATATGCGTCCTATCGGGCAAAAGCGAACGACATGGTTGGCGGATGCCACTCATCCATCGAGTTGGACACCGCGAATGGCGCCAAGTTATGTGATGTTTCGTACGATCCCGGCTACGAGGGCAATGAGGGGCCGGGTATCTACATCTTGGACGGCGATGTCGCCTATGTCATGGAGGGCAACCAGACCGAGCTCAACGATTTTATGGGTCAGTGCATTCAGGATGCCTATGAACAGACCTGCTTGCCCGACCCGCAGACTGCACGCGATAGTGGGTCTGCCCGTACATGGCTGTTCGAGGATGAGATGCCCTGGAACGCCGAATCGGGAAGCACGGGCTCGGCAATTAAATAGAGGCTGCAACCACCACAAAGGTGCCTGTCCCCTTTGTGGTGGTTTTCGGTCTGTCTCGATCTGTAACATCTTGGCCGCTGAAAGTGGGCCTGGTGTTACAGATTTAGATTTTTGATCCGGGTGTTTTCTGTTCGTCTCGATTTGTAACAGATAGAGCTCTATTTGCTGACTAGATGTTTCAGATTTAGATAAACGGGTGCCGCTGGTCATTTCATCTCGATCTGTAACATCTAGAGCCATAAACAGCCGCTAGATGTTACAGATTGAGATAGTAAGGGGACGAGGCCGTAGCGGGTGAGCGCACCTGCTCCCTATCTTTCAATCACTCAGAAAATCTTATATATAGAGACTTAGATTTGTGTATAAGATCGTACAAAGCTGGCAACAATACTTCTCGAACAACGTGAAGCCGCCCCGTAGGGCGGCCACCCCAAGAGAGGTGATTCCATGAGAATCGATAAGCTAGCAATGACGTCGCGCGAGGCGTTGCAGACCGCCATGAGCACGGCTGCCGACGCGCAGGCCGGCGCGGTGGAGCCGATTCACCTGCTATCCGCCCTGCTCGGCGCTGGCGAGCGCAATATCTCCGTGATCATCGAGCGCATCGGTGCCGACCCGGCCCAGCTCGCACGTTCCACGCAGGATGCCATCGACCACGCGCCTAAGGTTTCGGGCGAGGGTCAGCAGATGGGCCTGTCCAACGAGCTCGTCCGCGTCATCGAAAAGGCCGAGAAGAAGGCCACTAAGATGGGCGACAGCTTTGTGGTGACCGAGCATCTGCTGATGGCACTTGCCGAGGACAAGGGCGAGGCCGGCCGCGTTCTGCGTGACGCCGGCGTGACCAAGGAGCGCATCGAGCAAGTCTACGAGGAGCTGCGCGGCGATGACCGCGTGACGTCTGCCGAGGACAAGACGCAGTTTGAGGCGCTGGAGCAGTACGGTCGCAACATCTGCGACCTCGCCCGCGCCGGCAAGCTCGACCCGGTCATCGGCCGTACCGACGAGATTCGCCGTACCATCCAGGTACTGTCGCGCCGCACCAAGAACAACCCCGTGCTCATCGGCGAGCCGGGCGTCGGCAAGACGGCCATCGTCGAGGGCATCGCCCAGCGTATCGTGGCCGGCGACGTGCCGAGCACCCTGCGCGACCGCGACCTCATCGAGCTCGACATGAGCGCGCTGGTCGCCGGCGCCAAGTACCGCGGCGAGTTCGAGGACCGCTTGAAGGCCGTGCTCAAGGAAGTGCAAAAATCGGAAGGTAAGGTCATCCTGTTCATCGATGAGCTCCACACCATCGTGGGCGCGGGTGCCACCGAGGGCTCCATGGATGCCGGCAACATCCTCAAGCCGGCGCTCGCCCGTGGCGACCTGCATGCGATCGGCGCGACCACGCTCGACGAGTACCGTAAGTACATCGAGAAGGACGCGGCACTCGCCCGACGTTTCCAGACCGTGATGGTCTCCGAGCCCACCGTCGAGGACACCATCTCGATTCTGCGTGGCCTCAAGGAGAAGTACGAGATCTTCCACGGCGTGCATATCACCGATAGCGCGCTCGTGGCCGCCGCCGACCTCTCCGATCGCTACATCGCTGACCGCTTCCTGCCCGACAAGGCCATCGACCTGGTCGATGAGGCCGCAAGCCGCCTGCGCATGGAGCTCGACAGCATGCCGGTCGAGATCGACGCCACCACGCGTCAGCTCACCCAGCTGCAGATCGAGGAGCAGGCGCTCATGAAGGAGACCGACGACGCCTCCAAGGAGCGTCTGGAGGCTCTGCGCCAAGAGATCGCTGAGGTCCAAGAAAAGCTCAACGTGCAAAAGGCCGGCTGGCTCAACCAGAAGAACGCTATCGACCACGTGCAGGAGCTCAAGGGGCAGCTCGACGAGGCCAAGAGCGAAGAGGAGCGCGCAACGCGCAATGGCGATCTGGGTCGTGCGTCCGAGCTGCGCTACTCCGTGATTCCGGGTCTGCAGCAGCAGATTCAGGATTCCGAGGCTGCGCTCGAGGCACAAAAAGAGCAGGACGGCGAGGGCCTCAACGAGCAGGTGACTTCCGACGAGATTGCCGAGGTCGTGAGCGCCTGGACCGGCGTGCCCGTGTCCAAGATGATGCAGGGCGAGCTCGACAAGCTCAAGGGCCTGGAGGGCGAGCTGCATAAGCGCGTCATCGGTCAGGACGAGGCCGTGTCCGCTGTGGCCGCGGCCGTGCGCCGCAGCCGTGCGGGACTCTCCGATCCGGACAAGCCCATCGGCAGCTTCTTCTTCCTGGGCCCGACCGGCGTGGGCAAGACCGAGCTCGCCAAGGCGCTGGCCGAGTGCCTGTTCGATGACGAGCGCGCGCTCGTGCGTATCGACATGTCCGAGTATATGGAGAAGTTCAGCGTCCAGCGTCTGATCGGTGCGCCTCCGGGATACGTGGGCTACGACGAGGGCGGCCAGCTCACCGAGGCCGTGCGCCGTCGTCCGTACTCCGTAATCTTGCTCGACGAGATGGAGAAGGCTCATCCGGATGTCTTTAACGTGCTGTTGCAGGTGCTTGATGACGGCCGTCTGACCGATGGCCAGGGTCGCCAGGTGTCCTTCAAGAACACGATTATCATCATGACGTCTAACGTGGGCTCCAAGGCCATCGCCGATCTGTCCGGTAAGGACGAGGAGGAGATGCGCCATCAGGTTGACGCCGCCATGGCTCAGACCTTCCGCCCCGAGTTCCTCAACCGTATCGACGATATCGTGGTGTTCCATCCGCTCGGCATGGCGCAGATCGAGAAGATCGTCGACATCCAGCTTGCCGACGTCCGCGCGCGTCTGGCCAAGGAGCGCATGACGCTTGCCATCACCCCGGCGGCCAAGCAGATGCTCGCCGTGGGTGGCCTGGACCCCGTGTTCGGTGCCCGTCCGCTCAAGCGCCTGGTCCAGCGCGAGGTCGTGGACGCCATCGCCGCCGCCATCATCGACGGCACGGTGCGCGAGGGCGATCAGGTGACGGTCGATGCCGACAAGGACGGCGGCTTTACCGTCGTGTGCGACAACACGCCGGCGGCCACCTACGAGGTCCCCGACGCCGAGTAGATTAATGGGACATGCCTTAAAATCTGCCAGCCGTCTCTAAACGCCAAGGGCGGCGGATCCAATGGGGTCCGCCGCCCTTTTTCGTGCGACAATCGATGATGTTGAACACGATTGCACGGCAAGGAGATATGCAGATGATAGACAAGAACAAGACGAACACGTCGACGACCGATGCCGCACCCAAGCCTGCGCCTAAGCCGGCACCCAAGCCGCGCGACCCCTACATCCGTGCCGAGAACGAGGATGACGACGGCTACGATCCTTATAGCGATCGTCGCCCCGAGCGCGAGCCCCTCTTCGAAGCCGACCCCTGGCGTTAAGTAGCTCATTTGGGACGGGGTTTTAGCTACTTTGTTTTCGGCTAGAGGCGTTCATGCCTGCCCCCTCGGCCGCTCGATATCCTCCGGGAGGGGCCACTAATAGAAAACTTGCTTATCCATTAATCAAGATACGCATAATCTTGCTCTCCTGCTAATCAAGAATCGTTATAATCTTGATTAGCAGGAGAGCAAGATTGGAGAATTATGGCATTCAACGACTTGGTGGCTCAAAAAATAAAGGACTTTGAGCAACAGGGGATTCCGCAGGTCTTTGAGCGCGATCTTGATCTGGGCAACCCGCAGGAGCCAAAGCGCGACAACATCGTATATGTGATTGTGGGCGCCCGTCGTTGTGGAAAGACGTATCGCCTGTATCAGGAGATGCGGCGGCTTCAGGGCCAAGGCGTCGAGCTTGACCGGATGCTATATTTCAATTTTGAGGATGAGCGCTTGCGTCCGTATGAGCCATCGCTACTAGCGGACGTGCTCGATACATTCTATGCACTATATCCTGCTGCTCGAGGCGAGGGCGCCTACCTTTTCTTTGACGAGATCCAGGAAATACCCGAATGGGGTGCGTTTCTGCGACGCGTAGTCGATACGGAGAAGGCGACCGTTTACGTGACGGGATCTTCTTCTAAGATGCTGTCATCAGAACTTAAGAGCGAGTTCAGGGGCCGTTCTCTTGTACGAGAGCTTTTTCCGTTGAGTTTTTCGGAATACGTCCGATATAAGACGGGGGGCGTTCCTGAGTCGAACGCGCCCTTCTCCTCGAGCGATGCAGCGTTGCTCCGACACCATCTGGTCGGATATCTCGAGCGAGGGGGATTCATCGCGACACTTGAGCAGACGCCCGCAGACGCGATTCAGCTGCTACAGGAATATGCGTCGCGAACGGTCGTCATGGACGTCGTTGAACGTTACGACGTCAAGAACCCCCGTTTGGCCTCGCTGTTTCTGGCGCGGTGCATGGCATCTTCGGGACGAGAGCTGTCAGTGAACAAAGTGTACAACGAGTTCAAGAGCAGACAGATATCCGTCAGTCGAAATACGCTCAGCGACTTACTTGAGTATTACGAGGACGCCTACCTGCTGTTTTCGGTGCCGGAGTTCACGCGTTCGCTTGCAAATAATACGCGGTCTGCGTCTAAGGTCTACGCCGTCGATCCTGCGATGTTCGGAGCGTTCTCCCCCGCATCGGCATTGGATCAGGGTCAGAGGCTCGAGACCGCGGTGTTCAATGCGCTCAGAAGAAGGACCCCCGCCGTGCGGCCTGGTTCGGTTTGCCGCCTGCTGATTAAAGATAAGAATAAAAGCCATGAGGTGGACTTTGTGGCTGGGGATGCGCTCCTCATGCAGGCTTATAGCCTAATTCAGGTGAGTGTGGGTATGGCAAGCGAGAAAACGCGTGAGCGTGAAACTGCCGCGCTCGATGCCGCGATGGCCCAGTTTGATCTTGGCGAGTCGGCAATCGTTACCATGGATGAGCAGGCCGATATTCCATGCAAACACGGCGTGGTACATGCTGTGCCCGCATGGAAGTGGCTCCTTTCCTAATCGTCTATGGATTTGCGAGGCCAGGACTCAGGTGTCATGGTCCGCTAGTCCTGGGCCTTGATGCTCGGCAGGAGAATCTGGGCGAGATAGTCGCTCTCGAGTTTGGTCGCGGCGTCGGCCTTGCCGTCTTTGCCGACCAGTACGTTCTTGATCTGGCTATAGGTGTAGCGGTTGCCGGTCGTGAGCTCGACAAGCTCAATCGCCGTATCCATGGGGTAGGTTGACACGGGATTCTGCGTCCGTCCGTTGATGGTCTGGGGCACCACGTACGGATAGACGGGGCCGCTGGCGTAGACGGTATAACCGTTGCCTAGATTGGCCGCACCCAAAACCGTATCGCCCTCATCGGGCGTAAAGCTCTCGCCCTCGCGCACCGCGACGAGCGTCACAATCGGCGTATCGCTGTCGCCGGCAAGATAGATGCATAGCGTGCTGCCATTTTGCCAAGTCTCGACCTTGCCGTACCACTCGACGGGGATATCGAGCTGGTAGAGGTCGGTTGCCTTGTGACGGGCGTCGGCATCACGGGCCGCCTGTGCCTTTTGCGCGCTCACGGCATTGACGGCGGCGTCGCGCCGCGCGGTTGCCGCCTGCTGGAGCACCTTGGCGGTAGCGGCGGAGCTCGCGCCTCCCTCCTCGGCATATTTGGCGGCGGCATCGATCTGGTCGTCGGTTACCGTGTCGGCCGAAGGCACCTTGAGCTTAAAGGCGGCCTGGCTGCTTAGGTCCTGTCCGTCGCTCTTGATCGTGACCTGCGCCTTGGTGGTCGGCACGGTATAGACGGTGCCGTCGGATGCGATGGGGGAAGCGGCAATGGAGAGCGTGTAGTCACCGGGTAGCAGTTTGATGCCACGGCCGTGCTCGTCAACATAGAGTGTTTCGCTCACAGAGGAGCCGTCAGAATCCTGGCCGCTCACCTGTACGGGAATCTTGGAGCCGGTGGAACAGTCGAGGCCCGCGGCATGTACGCCAATCTGCACCGACATCATCGTGTGGGCATTGGCGGCGGCGATGGCAGCCTGCTCTTGCCGGTATCCGTTCCAGGCTGCGTAGCCTGCGCCGCCGGCGACGAGCGCGACGGCCACAGCGCCGGCGACCATCAGATTGCGGCGCTTGGGCGACATCTTACGATGACGAACCTCGGCTTCGCGTGCCGAAGGAACGGACGGTAGGGGAATATCGCCCATGGCGATGGTCTCGTCCACGGCTGGTGCGGAACCCAGGCCAGGAAGCTCGCGGGTCAGCGAATCCTCGGCCGGCAAGCTGTCGAGCAAGACGGTTTCCTCGCCCGTGTCGGATTCGGGCTGATTGCCGGCCTCGCTTTCGGTGTCTTCGTGACCTGCCTCATCTTTGGCAGGCTCAACGTCGTCTGCATCCTGATCATCGGACTGCGCCTCGGCTTCCGGCTCATCCTGCACACCAACGCCCGAATCGTCAAACGCAATCTCATCGAGTGAAATCCGGTCTAAGCTCTCCAAGGCCTCAGCGCAAGCTTCTGCATCTTGGGTCGCATCCTCTTGGCCCATCGTCTCATCTTTCATATATCCCCCAAGCTCAATATCGGGACAACAATGTACCCAAAAACAAGGTCATATAGAGCTGTCAGGCGATCGGAAATCTGATTTTATCTGTGCGAGAGGTTTTGAATGTGTGTGCGAATGGAATATGTGCGTGAATGCGCGCAACAACAAAAAGCCACGGAAAGCGGGCGAATCGCTTTCCGGGGCTGCGCATGGCGCGCGATTGCGGTATCGGCTAAGTTTGCCTACATTCAAATGTGGACGGAATTAACATGTTACTCGGCGTGCGCGTAATCAACCTTGGCGCGGCGAGCGGTGGCCTTCTCCCAATCGCTGGTGCCCTCAAAGACATCCTGCTTGTAGGGATTGCGGCCGAGCTTCTTGGCACGGTAGGCGATGTAGATGATTGCGGCGACGTTGGCGATCAGTGCAGCGATCGAGACCGCGGTAGCGGCGCCGGGGTCGAGCGTGGAGTGGGTCACAAAGATGGACTCCTCCTGGAAGTACGGGAATACCTGGGCAAACATGCACCAAATGGCCAGCGTAAAGGCGCGGTTCTGGATCCAGCCGCCCTTGTTCCAGATAAAGGCGGCGACGGTGGGCGCCAGCAGCAGCGCAAAGCCGCAGAACCAGGAGTGGGTGGGCAGGCAGTTGTAGGTGTAGCAGAAGTTCCAGATATCGTAGGCGATAATGTAGACCCAGGTCATATCGGGCCACAGCATGTCGGTCTGATCCTCGGAGGCGTAGACGCTCCACCAACCGGTCATGCAGAAGATGTTGATGATACCGGCGATGCCGTTGAACACGTTGTTCCAGCCGGCAAGCTGCGTGGCGCCCTCGGAGGTGACCCAGGTGGACTCGCCCAGGACAAAGAAGTGATAGGCGCTCTCGAAGTCGGATACGACGGCGATCATGATGTTGATGGCAACGATCACAAACGGCCACGCGCGGAACCAATGCGCCTTGCCGATCTTGCCCCACTGATACTTAATGGCAATGAAGCCCCAGCAACCGGCCAGCGCCGCGTATACCTTGGCGTAGTGGAACCAGCTGTTCTGGTACACATGGGTGGGGTTGGTGAGCGCCCACTCGGCGCCCTGTGAGACGCCGATGGCGATGGCGACGCAGTAGATGGTCATGGCAAGCGGAGCTACGCCAAAGATGATTGCCGCGCCCAGCTTGGTGCGGCGGCCGACCTCGTTGAGCACGATCAGGCCGATAAAGACCATCGCCCAGCCGACCCAGTGGATAAGGGTATCGCTACCCCAAACATCGAACAGCATGCTGCTCTCCTTTCATGCGCCCGCGTCCCCTCTTCCGTCGCGGGCAGTTTGGCAAAATGTCGTCAGTTCCTGGGCTTGCGCTCGGGATACTTGGCGGTGTAGCCCTCGATGTGGAGCGTCGAGGCGATAATCTCCTTGACCGTCTCGTCGGGCACATCGGGGTGCGTGCGGATATACATCAACAGTCCCATGATGAGGGTGTAGAACGTCTCGTAAACATGGTCGATGCGCAGGTCGTGATGGGCGACAAAGTCCACCACGGTGGTGTCGCAGATATACTGCGCCACGCGCTGGACCACGTTGTGCAAAAAGCCGCCGTAGAGCGCGCCGCTGCTCGAGGTGAGCGTACTCGGCAGCTCGTGGCCGCTCACGACCAGGCGCTTAAAGAGCGGAGCGACGGTGTCGAGCGCGCCCTCGATGTCGCCAACCGTGCGGCTGGCGTTCCACTGCTCGAGCTCGGAGATAAAGCCGTCGATCGCCTCGTCCATAACAGCGGTGACGGCGGCGTCCATATCGGCAAAGTAGTGGTAGAACAGCGAGCGCGTGCAGCCGGCCCGTTTGGTCACGGCCGATACCGAAAGATGGGATACGCCCAGCTCGGAGCTCACGTCGCGCACGGCGGCGAGAATCTCGCGACGGCGCTCGTCGCCCGTCAGGCGCTTTGCCGCGCTGTCGGGTGCGGGGACGGTGTCGGCAACAGAGATATTCGCCGTGTTATCGCTCATGTGTTTGCCGCCTTTCATCCGTTCGGGCCCGACCGTTCGCCTAACAGTCTTGAATATTGTTGACGGTTCGTCAATACTGTTTTTGACACAATGTCAACAATAACGGGTGAACGGCGTGGGGGCATGTCGAACCCGTAAGAAGAGGGGTGCCGCGGCCTCGCCGGGCTGTGGCAAGAGAAGGGACAACCATGATTCTCAACGGACCGGGAATTAGCTACACCGAGCCCGATATCGGTTCGGAGTTCGTGCCGCCGCTGCCGGAGCATCCGCGCGAGGCCATCGTCAAACTGTGCGAGCACTGCACCAACCGCCTGCTGCGTCGCGATGAGCTGCTGGGCTACGAGTACTGGTCGTTTGCCGAGGCCGCAACCGACGAGCAGGCCGAAGTGCTCTGCAAGATGAAGATGCGCCGTCCCTATACGCTGCCCGAGATGGTCAAGCTCACCGGCATGCCCGAAGCCGATATCGAGAAGATGCTCGACGACATGAGCTACACGGGTCTGCTCGAGTACAACTGGGAGAACCCCGAGCGCGCCAAGCAGTGGGTGCTGCCCATGCTGGTGCCGGGTTCTGCCGAGTTCCTCAACATGCGCGTGAGCCAGCTCGAGGAACACCCGGTCTACGCCAAGTTTTTTGAGCAGGCATCCAAGGGCCCGCTGTCCCGCGCCACGCCGATGGTGCCGCCCGGAGGCGCCGGTATCGGCATGCACGTCATTCCGGTCGAGAAGGCCATCGACGCCGCGAGCACCTCGGTGCCTATTGAGCATATCGAGCACTGGCTCGACAAATACGAGGGTAAGTATGCCGCTAGCACCTGCAGCTGCCGCGCGAGCCGTCGCGTGATGGGTGAGGGCTGCGCCGACGACCCGGCCGATTGGTGCATCGCCGTGGGCGATATGGCCGACTACGTGGTCGAGACCGATCGTGGCCATTACGTGACCCGCGACGAGGTTTACGACATCCTGCACCAGGCCGAGGACAACGGCTTTGTGCACCAGATCACCAACATCGACGGCGAGAACAAGATCTTCGCCATCTGCAACTGCAACGTCAACGTGTGCTACGCCCTGCGCACCTCGCAGCTGTTCAACACGCCCAACCTGTCGCGCTCGGCCTATGTCGCCAAGGTCGAGAAGGACAAGTGCGTGGCCTGCGGTCGCTGCGTTGAGGTGTGTCCGGCCGGCGCCGCCAAGCTGGGCCAGAAGCTCTGCAGCAAAAAGGCGGGTGGACAGGTGCCCGAGTATCCGCGCCAGGAGCTGCCCGACGCCACCAAGTGGGACCACACCAAGTGGTCGCCCAACTACCGCAACGACAACCGCATTGAGACGCATGAGTCCGGCACCGCTCCCTGCAAGACGGCCTGCCCCGCGCACGTTGCCGTTCAGGGCTATTTGAAGCTCGCGGCGCAGGGCCGCTATGACGAGGCGCTGGCGCTCATCAAGCGCGAGAACCCGCTGCCCGCTATCTGCGGCCGTGTGTGCAACCGCCGCTGTGAGGATGCCTGCACCCGCGGTCGTGTGGACGCCGCCGTGGCTATCGACGAGGTCAAGAAGTTCATCGCCCAGCGCGATCTAGACGCAGCGACCCGCTATGTCCCGCCCGTGGTGACCCCGACGCGTGCCGGCGGCTTCGACCAGAAGATCGCCATCATCGGTGCCGGTCCGGCCGGCCTGTCCTGCGCTTTCTACCTGGCCGAGAAGGGCTACAAGCCCGTCGTGTTCGAGAGAAACGAGCGCCCGGGCGGTATGCTCACTTACGGTATTCCCAGCTTTAAGCTGCAGAAGGACGTTATCGAGGCCGAGGTCGAGGTTATTCGCCTGATGGGTGCCGAGTTCCGCTATGGCGTGGAGGTCGGTCGCGACGTGACGCTCGACGAGCTGCGCGCGCAGGGCTTTAAGGCCTTTTACGTTGCCATTGGCTGCCAGGGCGGCCGCCTTGCCGGCATTCCGGGCGAGGACGCCGAGGACGTGACCGTGGCCGTCGACTTTTTGCGCGAGGTCAACAGCGGCAAAATCGATGCGCTGCCCGGCCGCACCATCGTGGTGGGCGGCGGTAACGTGGCTATCGATGTCGCACGCAACGCCTGCCGTCTGGGCTCCGAGCACGTTGAGATGTTCTGCCTGGAGAGCGAGGCCCAGATGCCCGCCAGCGAGGAAGAGCGTCGCGAGGCCATCGAGGACGGCGCGCATATCAGCTGCGGTTGGGGCCCCAAGGAGGTCCACCTGGACGTGGCCGGTCGCGTATGTGGCATCACCTTTAAGCGTTGCACGCGCGTCTTTGACGACGAGGGCCGTTTTGCGCCCGAGTACGACGAGAACGACCTACGTCGTGTCGATGCCGACCGCGTGGTTATGTCCATCGGCCAGTCCATTGTGTGGGGCGACCTGCTGGCTGGCTCCAAGGTGGAGCTTGGCCGCGGTCAGGGTGCCCTTGCCGATCCCCAGACCTACCAGACCGCCGAGCCCGACATCTTTGTGGGCGGCGACGTCTACACCGGTCCGAGCTTTGCCATCGATGCCATCGCCGCCGGCCACGAGGCCGCCGTGTCCATCCATCGCTTTGTGCAGCCGGGATCCACGCTCACCATCGGCCGCAACCAGCGCCGCTACACCGCGCTCGACCGCGACGATGTCGTGATCGAGAGCTACGACAACGCGAGCCGCGAGGTTGCCCATGTGGACCGCGAGCGCGAGAAGGCCGCGCCGTTTAGCGAGTACGTCGAGACCTTTACCGAGGAGCAGGTGCGCGCCGAGACCGCCCGTTGCCTGGGCTGCGGCGCCTCGATCGTCGACCCCAACAAGTGCATCGGCTGCGGCCTGTGCACCACCAAGTGCGCGTTCGACGCCATCCATCTGGATCGCGACCGCCCCGAGTGCTCAACGATGGTCAAATACGAGCAAAAGCTCCCCAGCCTGGGCAAGTACGCCCTCAAGCGTGCCATCAAGATTAAATTTGGTAGGAAGTAAGAAACGCAACAAGTAGGAGAACGGCGCAGAGAGCGGTTGGACAGCGAGCGAGTCCCAGGCGTGGCGAGGTGCCTTGAAAGAGGAGGGCATAGGGCTTTTGCCCATGCCCGACGATTGAAAGGCGGATCGTCCGTCTGGGGCTCGCGCAGCGTCAAGCCGACCGCCGTTCGTTAGAACGGCGGAAGGAATCAAAAGTGCACGAGCTCGGAATTGTCTATCACATTATTCGCGATGTCGAGAATGTGGCGCGCGCCAATGGCGTGAGTCGCGTTTCGAGCGTGACGTTGCTGCTGGGCGAGGTCTCGGGCATCGTTCCCGATCTACTACTCGACGCTTGGCGCTGGGCAGCAGATAAAAAGCCTATCACCGAGGGCTCGGAGCTTATCGTGGAGCCCGTTGAGGCCGTGACACATTGCGAGGCGTGCGACCGCGACTACGCGACGGTCGAGCACGGCAAGACCTGCCCTTATTGCGGCAGCGGCGGGACATACCTGCTGCAGGGCCAGGAGGTCATGATCAAGCAGATCGAGACCCCCGACGAGGACCCGGCGGACGCTGCCCCCGACGGCCTCTCCGACGCTCCCGACGCCGTCGACGCCGCCAACCCCCTTCACATCGCCTAACTTGGTCGTTGGGGACGTCCCCAATGACTACTTGCGCTAGAACATAAGCCACGATAATAGTCAAGTCATATCTGTTTAAACAAAATAGCGGCAGTACAGGCGCATTCGCCTTGCCTAAAATCGATAGTAATGAACAGCCTGCTTGTATCTGCAAAATGCATGGCTTGATGAACGACGCCTTGGCGGGTAATGAGTCAAAAAGCGGCAACGTAATCAACTTGTAACAAACCTAGACGTTTAAACAAATAATCCAACCTTTTGCGGATTCAGCTATAATTCCACAATCCAAACAGGTATACTTCGTTCATGTCGTGTAGGAAATACGTAGACAAAAAGGAGGTTATGTGATGGTAAGTATTGTTCTTGCTAGCCATGGGGACTTGGCAGCTGGAATCAAGCAGACGGGCTCGATGGTCTTTGGCGATCAGCCGTCTGTAGCCGTGGTCTCGCTCGAGCCGAGCATGGGCCCCGACGACTTCCGTGCCAAGGTCGAGGAAGCAGTCGCTTCCTTCGAGGACCAGGAGCAGGTGCTCTTCCTCGTTGATCTGTGGGGCGGCACGCCGTTCAACCAGATCAGCGGGCTCATCGAGGGCCACGATTCCTGGGCTATCGTCACCGGTGTCAACCTGCCTATGCTCATCGAGGCATATTCGCAGCGCTTTGACGCAAAGAACACTGCACATGCGATCGCAAAACATCTCGTGACTGAGGCTAAGGCTGGCGTGCGCGTCAAGCCCGAGTCTCTGGAGCCCGAGGAGAAGAAGCCGGCTGCGGCCGCCGCTGCTCCTGCAGGCGCCATCCCTCCGGGAACGGTCATCGGCGACGGGCACATCAAGATCGCCCACGTCCGTATCGACACCCGTCTGCTTCATGGTCAGGTGGCCACCACGTGGACCAAGCAGATCAACCCCAACCGCATCATCGTGGTTTCCGACGGCGTTGCTCACGACGAGCTCCGCAAGACCATGATCGAGCAGGCTGCCCCTCCGGGAGTCCATGCCAACGTCGTGCCCATCAAGAAGATGGCCGAGGTCGTCAAGGACACGCGCTTTGGTGACACCAAGGCCATGCTGCTCTTCGAGAACCCGCAGGATCTGCTCAGGGCCATCGAGGCCGGCGTCGACATCAAGGAAGTCAACATCGGTTCCATGGCTCACTCCAAGGGTAAGGTCGTCGTCACCAACGCCGTCGCTATGGGCGATGACGACGTTAAGACTCTCGAGGCTCTCAAGGCCAAGGGCGTCAAGTTCGAGGTTCGCAAGGTTCCTTCGGATTCCTCCGAGGATCTCGATGCCATGTTGAAGAAAGCTAAGGCCGAACTGGCCGCTCAAGCATAGTAAAGGAGGGTCCGATACATGTCTGCAATCACTATTCTGCTTGTTGCGATTGTCGCGTTGCTTGCCGGTATGGAAGGCATTCTGGATGAGTTCCAGTTCCATCAGCCGCTCGTGGCATGCACGCTTATCGGTCTCGTAACCGGTCACCTTCAGGAGGGCATCCTCCTGGGCGGTTCGCTCCAGATGATGGCCCTTGGCTGGGCTAACGTCGGCGCCGCCGTCGCGCCTGACGCCGCTCTGGCCTCGGTCGCTTCTTCGATCATCATGGTGCTCGCCCTCAACGGCGGCGCCACCGATTCGGCTAAGGCCGTTACCGCCGCCATCGCCGTCGCCGTCCCGCTGTCGGTCGCTGGTCTGTTCCTGACCATGATCTGCCGTACCCTGGCCACCGCTATCGCTCACGCCATGGACGGTTGCGCCGAGAAGGGCGACTTCTCCGGCATCGAGCGCTGGCAGTACGCTGCCATCCTCATGCAGGGTCTTCGTATCGCCATCCCGGCAGTGCTTCTGTGCATCATCCCGGCCGAGGCCGTTACCAACGCGCTTAACGCTATGCCCGACTGGCTGTCCGGCGGCATGGCTGTCGGCGGCGGCATGGTCGCTTCCGTCGGTTACGCCATGGTCATCAACATGATGGCCACCAAGGAGACCTGGCCGTTCTTTATCCTCGGCTTTGTCCTTGCTGCCATCCCTCAGCTCACGCTGATCGCCCTTGGCCTCATCGGCATCTCCCTTGCCCTCATCTACCTTGGCCTTAAGGATCTGGCCAAGCAGGGTGGCGGCATGGGCGGTGGCTCCGGCGACCCGCTCGGCGACATTCTGAACGATTACGAGTAGGAGGGGAGTGATACATATGGCAGAGAACAAGATTCAGCTCACCAAGGCTGACCGCAAGAAGGTTTGCTTCCGTCATCAGTTCCTTCAGGGCTCGTGGAACTACGAGCGTATGCAGAACGGCGGCTGGTGCTTCGCAATGATCCCTGCGATCAAGAAGCTCTACACCAGCAAGGATGACCAGATTGCCGCTCTTAAGCGCCACCTGGAGTTCTATAACACCCATCCTTATGTTTCCGCCCCCGTCATTGGCGTCACCCTCGCTCTCGAGGAGGAGCGCGCCAACGGTGCTCCGATCGACGATGTCGCCATTCAGGGCGTCAAGGTCGGTATGATGGGCCCGCTCGCCGGCGTCGGCGACCCCGCCTTCTGGTTCACCCTTCGCCCGATCCTGGGTGCTCTGGGCGCTTCCCTGGCCCTGTCCGGCAGCATCGCCGGTCCGCTGCTGTTCTTCTTCGCGTGGAACATCATCCGTTACGCCTTCCTGTGGTACACGCAGGAGTTTGGCTACAAGGTCGGCTCCTCCATCGCCAAGGACCTCTCCGGCGGTCTGATGGGCAAGGTCACCGAGGGCGCTTCCATCCTGGGTATGTTCATCATCGGCGCCCTGGTCGAGCGCTGGGTGTCCATCTCCTTCACCCCGGTCGTCTCCAAGGTCACGCAGTCTGCTGGCGCCTTTATCGACTGGGCTAACCTGCCCTCCGGTGCTGAGGGTGTCAAGGAAGCACTGACGATGTATAACTCCATCGGCGGTACTGCCCTTGATCAGGTGAAGGTCACCACGCTTCAGGCCAACCTCGATCAGCTCATCCCCGGCCTTGCCGCCGTGTGCCTGACCCTACTGGTCTGCAAGCTACTCAAGAAGAAGGTCAGCCCGATCGTCATCATCCTGGCTCTCTTCGCCGTCGGCATCATCGGTCGCGTCTGCGGCTTCATGTAAGCACGCTTCGGTTTAAGACCGAGAATTGCTAGGCAAGGGCTTTTGAGCCATTGAAACGGACCGCACCC
Source organism: Collinsella sp. (assembly GCA_019414055.1). GTDB lineage: Bacteria > Actinomycetota > Coriobacteriia > Coriobacteriales > Coriobacteriaceae > Collinsella. Next base: position 64,789 of record DXMV01000014.1, on the reverse strand, counting down.
GGTGGGTACACTGGATGCGGTCCGATTGTTTTATTTGGAGGGCGAGGCGCGCATGGCGCAATCTCAGAACAGCACGGTCGATCTGGCAACGCCGGCAACCTGCCTGATGGGGCTTACCAGTCACGGTAACGTAATGGTGGGCAATAAGGCGTTTGAGTACTATAACGAGCGCAATCCCGAGGATTTTATTCAGATCCCGTGGGATGAGGTCGACTATATTGCCGCTGAGGTTTTGCGCGGCACCAAGAAGATTACGCGTTTTGCCATCTTCACCAAGGACAACGGTCACTTTACGTTTTCGACGCGCGACGACAAAGAGACGCTTCGCGCGGTCCGCAAGTACGTTGACGAGGATAAGCTCGTGCGTTCGCCCGACTTTATCGATGTGACGGCCAAGGGCGCCAAGAGCATCCCCTCCGTTATCAAAAACCTCTTCCACAAAGGCAACTAGTCGTTGGGTAGTTATTAGGGACGTTCTTAAACGACTTGTCATTAAAGAACGTCGCAGATGACTATCTCGAAGAGCGGCTGTGCGCTGCATGTTAGTGGCGCAAATCTGCTACACTAATACGACATGCCTCCGTAGCTCAGGGGATAGAGCACCGCTCTCCTAAAGCGGGTGTCGACGGTTCGAATCCGCCCGGGGGCACCAGAAGATTATGACGGCGTCGCGAGAGCGGCGCCGTTTCTGGTTTGTGGGAGCTGTCGGCGGTTTCGAACCGTCGACACCCGCGTCACTCATTTCCCCGCGGGGGGAGTTTTCGAATCCGCCCGGGGGCACCAGAGGAATATCGAGCCCGGTACCGCTATGGTGCCGGGCTCTTCTGGTCTAAGGGCAGGATTCGGACCGTCGACACCCGCGTCACCAATAGTTCGATTGCGATATGAAATAAGAACCCGAGCCCGACGTTCGGTCTTGGAAACCGATGGAAGCAACCATCATGCTTGTCATCGTCGTAACATCTGCGCTATTGCCGAGCAGAACAACATGGCTATCGCGGCGTTTAACACGTCGAGCCTTGAAGCCGTTCGCGTTGCGATTGATGCTGCCGAAGCCACGGGCGATCCCGTCCCCCCGAGTTCATGGTCGAGACCATGGTGAAATTCTGCGGCCAATCAATCCATGAGATGAGGTTTTGACTTGTTGGGAGGCTCGCTTTGGCGAGCCTCTTTGCGTTTACGTACGGGAGAGCCGACGATGGACAAGACACTAATATATAGGCATCGATGTTCGATATAGGCATCGATGTTCGACAAAAGTTTAAGCGTCACAAAAAGCTCAATTGCATATTATTCTAAAGGTATGCTTAATTAAGTACCTTTAATTGCAGGTATAACCGTTCATCGATTTGTTGCCCAAATTATAAAATGTATATTCGCATTAAATAGAAATAGTTTTATGAATATCAGTAGAATGTAAGCATATCGGTATGCTGCCCAGCTGCTCCGAATTGGGCATCTGAGCTTACGGTTTATACTGCCGCCTCAAAAGATGTTTGCGTTAACACCTCGCTGACCATGGATAACGGCGCTCAGATCCCCAAAACCGTTCGCCGCTCACCGCTCGAGAAGCGGATTGTTTTTAAGTTACAAGTAAAGCGTGTTTTTAGTATCAGTCCACTCTGTGTCGAGGCTGCGCAGGGTGCGCTTACGCAACGCGTGGACGAGCAAGCCGCAATAGACAACGGTCCTCTTTGCGGAGCTTTAGAAAGGGGCGCTGCTGCCATGGTAAGTAACGGTCGTGTAGTTAGGTGGGCACGGGGGGCGGTGTGCGCGGCGGCATTTGCTGCGGCTGCGTTCACCCTTCCCGTAGCCCAGGCGTGGGCAGCAGGCGATGTTTCGCCCGAGTTGCGCTCGCAGACGCAGACTCAGATGAGTTCTGCGCCCGAGATCGCTTATGTGAGTAACGTGAGCGATCCGTCTCAACGTACGGTTTCGTTTAACGACAACTGGAAATTCAACCTGGGCGACGCCAGCGGCGCTCAGGCCGGCTCTTTCGATGACTCGTCGTGGCAGTACGTCACGCTTCCGCATGACTACAGCATCGATCAGGACTATGCGTCCAACCTCGAGGCCGAGAGCGCCTATAAGCCGGGCGGTATCGGCTGGTATCGCAAGAGCTTCTTTCTCGATAGCACTCTTGCGGGCAAGCTGATTCGCATCGATTTCGATGGTGTCTACATGGATGCCACCGTTTGGGTCAACGGTACCGAGCTGGGCAACCATCCGTATGGCTACACGCCCTTCTCGTTCGACCTCACCCCGTACCTCAAGACGGGCGAGGAGAATACCATCGCCGTCAAGGTCAACCATCAGGTTCCTTCCAGCCGTTGGTATTCTGGCTCGGGCATCGGTCGCAATGTCGACCTCGTGGTGACCGACAAGGTTTCTGTGACCAGAGACGGCGTCCACGTGAGCGCTCCTCAGCTCCAGAGCGAGAACGGTGGCAACGTGACCACCAAGCTCTCGTCCACCATTGTTAATAATGGTGACAAGGACGCTAACGTGACGCTCGTGCAGACCATCTTCCCTAAGGGTGGCAAGGTCGAACAGGCCATCGGCACTGTGACTACCGACGCTCAGGCTGTTGCCGCAGGCGAGTCCAAGACTATCGAGTCTCAGATCAGTGCTGCCAACCCGAGCCTTTGGTCCACCGAGTCCCCCAACCTCTACACGGTTCGCACCGATGTCAAGGTTGATGACAAGGTCGTCGACACGTATGACACGGTGTTCGGTTACCGCTGGTTTAACTACGATGTCACCAACGGCTTTTCCCTTAACGGCAAGAATGTCAAGCTCAAGGGCGTCTGCATGCACCACGATCAGGGCGCCCTGGGTTCCGTCGATAGCCGTGCGGCTGTCGAGCGCCAGGTGCGTATCCTGAAGGAGATGGGCTGCAACTCCATCCGCACGTCTCACAACACGCCGTCTCGCGTGCTCGTTGAGGTGTGCGAGGAGCAGGGTATCCTGCTCGACGAGGAGATCTTCGACGGCTGGACCGATGCGAAGAACGGCAACAGCTTCGACTACGCTCGTTTCTTCAATAAGAAGGTCGGCGACTCCAAGATCATCGGTGCCAAGTCCGATCAGGTCTGGGCCGAGTTCGATCTTAAGGCGACCATCGCCCGTGACTTTAACTCTCCCTCGGTCATCATGTGGTCCGTGGGTAACGAGATGATCACCGGCGGCACCAAGCCGTTTGACGAGACTGCTCAGCTCAACCTTATCAAGTGGACCAAAGAGGCCGACACCTCTCGTCCCGTGACGCTTGGCGACAACCAGCTCAAGGGTGGCTCGTGGAATTATCATCCCGACAACCTCGCCAACGCTGGTGGTCTGATCGGTATCAATTACGCCGACGGCAGCAGGTACGATCAGCTGCACGCCAACAACCCGTCTTGGAAGTTCTACGGTTCTGAGACCGTCTCGTCCGTTAACAGTCGTGGCGTTTATAACACGCTCGGCAGCATGGCCGATGCAGGCGGACACCAGCTTACTTCTTATGACACGTCTTACGTGAGCTGGGGCCACACGGCCTCCCAGGCATGGTATGACACCATCACTCGCGACTTTGTTGCCGGTGAGTATGTCTGGACTGGCTTCGACTACCTGGGCGAGCCCACTCCGTGGAACGGCGTTACTGCCGGTGTCCAGGGTGGCGACTGGAGCATCGCGCCGAAGAACTCCTACTTCGGCATCATCGATACGGCCGGCCTGCCCAAGGATACGTTCTATCTGTATCAGAGCCAGTGGAACGACAGCCTGCACACGCTGCATATCCTTCCTGCTTGGAAGAGCGGCATGGTCACGAAGGACAACAGCGGCAAGGTCAAGGTCGTTGTCTACACCGACGCCGCCGGCGTTGAGCTCTTCTTTACGCCTAAGGGCTCCACGACTCCGCAGTCGCTGGGCAAGAAGACGTTTACCAAGAAGACCACCGCTGCTGGCTACACCTATCAGATCTATGAGGGTGAGGGCAAGAGCGGTAAGACGGCCGAGAACCTCTGGCTCAGCTGGAATGTTCCGTATGCCGATGGTACCATTACCGCCAAGGCCTATGACGAGAGCGGTCACGTTGTCTCGACCGAGAACTGGGATGGCCGTCAGAGCGTGACGACCACCGGTGCTGCCGCCAAGCTCGACGCTTCGGTCGATCGTGCCGATCTTTCTGGCAAGGGCGACCTGGCTTATGTCACCGTGAGCGTCAAGGACCAGAACGGCAACATCGTTCCCGACGCCAAGAACAACGTGAAGTTTAAGGTCAGTGGCGCAGGCGAGCTCGCCGGTATCGACAACGGTAGCTCCCCCGACCATCAGTCCTACCGCGACAACAACCGCAACGCCTGGGCTGGTCAGCTGGTGGGCATTGTGCGTTCCAACGGCAAGGGTGGCGACATCACCGTTACCGTGACTGCTGACGGTCTCGCTTCCAAGACGGTGACGATCTCCTCTACGGGTTCCAGCGATCCTGCTGCTCCCAAGTCGATTTCGAGCCTGCTCTACTCCCGTTTCTACTATGTAAAGACGGGCAGCGAGCTTTCCCTGCCCAAGCAGGTTGACGTCAACTACTCTGACGGCACGTCCGAGAAGAAGAACGTTGCCTGGGACAACATCAACAAGGACGCTCTCTCCAAGCCTGGCACCTTCCAGGTTTCCGGCGAGGTCGAGGGTGCCAAGGTCTCTTGCACCGTAACCGTGCTTGATGAGGTCGCGGCGCTTCTGAACTATTCGGCCACCACTCCGGTTGGTACCGTCGCATCGCTTCCCGATGCGCGTCCTGCCGCTATGGCCGACGGCACCGTCCTTAATGCGAGCTTCCCCGTTAAGTGGGAGACTCCGGCCGAGGATGCCTACAACAAGGCCGGCACGGTGACCGTCAAGGGCACCGCCAATGTCTTTGGTAAGGACCTGACTGTTACCGCTACGATTCGCGTTCAGAACGAGAAAGTGACCATCGGTGACAACGTCGCTAACTGCGGCGCTCTCATGAGCGTCACGCAGAGCGTGCCCGAGAACAAGCAGTCCGACTCCCTGTCTGCTATCAACGATGGCGTGACCGCCTTTACTCCCGGCAAGGGCGACGGCAGCGCAAACACTTCGTGCTGGTCCAACTATACCTATGCACAGGAGGAGGGCAACACCAAGTCGAGCGTAACCTTTAACTACAACACCCAGCAGCGTCTGGGTCGTGCCGTGGTGCACTTCGTCGAGGATTCTTGGTCTGCAAGCTATCCCGATGCCGGCACCACCAAGCTCGAGGTTTCCGAGGACGGCAAGGCATGGCGCGAAGTTGCCACGACCGAGACCATCGGTTCTGCCAACAACCGCGTTAAGCCCTATACCTACGAGTTCGAGCCGACGCTCGCTACGTTCGTGAGGTTCACCTTCACGAATAAGAACGTGACGCTCCCCAACGCCAAGCCCTGCGTCTGCATCACCGAGATCCAGCTGCTCGAGGCCAAGGGTAGCTTCGACACCAATACCGATGCTGCGCTCGATAGCCTGACGGTCAACGGCAAGAAGCTGAGCGTCAGCAATCTCGAGAAGGGCAGCTATTCCACTGCCGCCCTCTTTGCGACGGTTGAGGCCGTTCCGGCCAAGAACACCGCCGTTACCGTGCTGCCGGCTCACGACAACAAGATCAACATCATCCTTGAGTCCGAAGACCACGCTACGCGCAAGACCTTTGTCATCAACCTGGCTGCTGACAGCAGCTCGAGCGTGCTGCCCGACGACAACGATGAGCGCGACGTTCCCAATGAGGACATCAAGAACAAGGCTGCTGGCAGCGAGTTGAACCCCGCTTCTGGCAACGAGGGTCCCGTCGAGTTTGCGTTCGATAAGAACAACGCCACGTACTTCCATACCAATTGGAGGAACGGCTTTAAGCCCAGCGCCGATCAGCTGTGGGTCTCTATGGAGCTCAAGGAGGCCACGAGCGTCGAGGCACTGCGCTACCTGCCGCGTAACTCCGGTGGCGACGGCGGCTACAACGGCATCGTTACCGATTACGAGATTCAGTATCGCGAGAATGAGTCCGACGAGTGGAAGACCATTTCCACTGGTCACTGGAAGGGCTACAAGGACGAGGGCTTTGAGATGGGCTGGCGTGTTGCTCAGTTCGATCACCCCGTCACGGCTAAGTACTTCCGCTTTAAGGCCAACGGCACCCAGGCTGCCAGCGGCGACAATGAGCACATGAGTGCCGCCGAGATTCGCCTGCGCAAGACGAGCCCGGCTGTCGAGATCAAGACCGAGCAGGTTGCTGCTACCGATGCTCTTGAGGTCGCGAACATCAACGACGAAGAGGACATTAAGGCTCAAATCGCCAAGATGGTCGAGGTTACGGTCGACGGCGAGAAGCTCACCTATGGCCTGGACTACAAGCTTGGCTTTGAGATGGGCGACGTGAGCGAGAACGGCCGTCAGGTCACCGTTACCGTGACCGGCATCGAGGACTACACAGGTTCTGTCGATAAGGTCGTAAACGTTACCGAGACCAAGCCGACGCTCGAGGGCATTGCGGTGAACGCCGATGCCGCCAAGCGCGCTTACACCGAGGGCGACAAGCTCGACCCGACCGGCCTGGTTCTGACGCTGTCCTACAGCAATGGCACCACGGACCAGGTTGAGTACAGCGAGTCGACCAAGAACGACTTTACGTTCAATCCGAGTCTGGACACGGAGCTGACGGAGAATGGCAACCTTGAGGTGACCGTTACCTATGGTGGCAAGTCCAACAGCTACGTCGTTACCGTAAGCAAGAAGGCTCCGACCAAGCCGGACAAGCCCAACCCCGATCAGCCTAAGCCGGAGCAGCCCGGTGGCGGTAACCAGGGTGGCAACGGCAACCAGGGCAACACCGGTAATACCGGAAACAAGCCCGATGCATCTACCAAGCCCAGTGCCTCCGGCAAGCCCGGTAAGGGCAACGGAGTCATGCCCGGCACGGGCGACTCCACGCTGATCGCAGTTGCGATGGCTGGCTTTGCTGGCGTGGCGGCTATCGCTTGGGGCATCGTTGCCCGCAAGCGCCGTCAGAACTAGCGCGCCCTGATAGACGCGCCCCTTATAAGGAGGGGCGCGTCATCGTGCGTCAGGGCACTTCATCTATTTTGTAAGACATAAAGACAGGAAGGGAACGTGAGTATGACGGTACATAAGACCAAACTGCTTTGGCGTGTAACCGCCACGATTGCCTGCGTGTTTGCAATCGTGTTGGCGTCTTCGCTGCTCTATGCTCGACCTGCTGTGGCGGCTGAGGCAAATCTTGCCCTCAATAAAACCGCTGTAGCGGATAGCGAGGAGGCGAATTCGGTTCGTGCGGCCCTGGCCGTTGACGGCAACGACTCCACGCGTTGGGGTAGTGCCGAGGATAACGCCGGTGGCGCCCATTGGATTTATGTCGACCTCGGGTCTTCCAAGACCGTAAAGAGGGCGACGATCAAGTGGGAGTCCTACAAGGCAACTGGCTATAAACTTCAGTATGCGACGGGCAATGCTGCCCCCGCCGCCAATAGCGCCGACTGGAAAGACGTCCACACGTCTACCAATCGCCCGGCATCGCTTACCGATGCCATTACGTTTAACGCCCCCGTGACGGGACGCTTCTTCCGCCTGTACGTTACGGGCTTTACGAGTTCCGATCCCAAGGGCGCTGTTCCCGAGTGGCCCACCATCGCGGTTAACGAGTTCGAGCTCTACGGCGATGAGACCGCTGCTCCCTCTACCCAGGATCCGCAGCAGAATGTTGCTCGCGGCAAGAACGCTGTCGCTGACGGCCAGGAGGCAAGCACCCTTGGCGCCGCCAAGGTCGTTGATGGCGATACGTCTTCTTCGAGCTCCCGCTGGGCGAGTGCGGTTGACGCTACTGCCTCCCAGGACGGCGGTCCTCACTGGATCTATGTCGATCTGGGCCAGCAGCGCGACGTAAAGTGCGTCCGCGTGTTCTGGGAGCTGCGCAAGGCCAAGGGCTATAAGATTCAGATCGCTAATGGCGCGACCGCTCCGGCTGCCGATAGCTCTGACTGGCAGACCGTTTACACCAACGACGGTCATCCTGCAAGCAAGACCGACCTGATTACCCTTGACCAGGTGCATCAGGCCCGCTTTGTCCGTCTGTATATCGATCACAACACCTATGCCGACCCCGATGGCGGTGTCGCATGGGGCAACGTTTCCATCTTTGAGCTCGAGGTCTATGGCGGCACGCCCAAGATGGACATGAACGGCCTGGCCGATGCCATCAAGGTCGAGGCTCCCAAGAAGGGCGATACGCAGCTCAAGGTCACCCTGCCGACCTCCGACGAGTACGACGTCACCTATAACGGTACCGACTACGAGCAGGTTATTGGCGCTCAGGCCGAGGATGGAACCATCCCCATCTATCAACCGATCGTCGATACGCAGGTCAAGGCCTCTTTTAAGGTGACCAAGAAGAGCGACAAGAACACCTATGCGTTCAAGGAAATCCCCGTTACCGTTCCTGGTAAGTTTCAGGTCGAGGCGGGCGATAACGTCGCTCCCGAGGTTCTGCCGCAGCTTCGTGAGTGGAAGGGCCGCTCCGGTTCCTTTGCTCCTACTGCGCAGACGCGCGTTGTTTACGACAACGATGAGTTCAAGACGGCCGCCGACGAGCTGGCCGCCGATTACAAGGACCTGTTTGGCTCCGAGCTTGCCGTCGTAAAGGGCGGCGCCGCCAACGCAGGCGATATCTTCCTGTCCAAGACCACTGACAAGTCCCTTGGTCTTCAGGACGAGGGCTATCTCATGGAGATTGGTGACTCCGTGAGCGTTAAGGCCGAGACCAAGACCGGTGCCTACTGGTCTACCCGTACCATCCTGCAGGCCCTTAAGACCGGTAACGGTTCTATCCCGCAGGGTGTCACCCGCGATTATCCGCTGTATAAGGTGCGTGGCCTGATTCTCGATGTGGGTCGTAAGACCTTCTCGCTCGACTGGCTCAAGCAGATGAGCAAGCAGCTCTCCTGGTTCAAGCTTAACGACTTCCAGGTCCACCTTTCCGACAACTACATTTGGGTCGAGGAGTATTCTGACGACACCGTTAACACCGCTTACAACGGATTCCGTCTGGAGTCCGACATCAAGAAGGGCGGCAACAACGGTAAGAACAAGGCCGATCTGACGAGTACCGACGTGTGGTACTCCAAGGCCGATTTCCGTGAGTTCATCAAGCACTCGCGTGACCTCGGTGTCAACATCGTCCCCGAGTTCGACATGCCGGCACATTCCCTGGCACTCACCAACGTGCGTCCCGACCTGCGTACGCCTAAGTCCATGACGCATCGCGGCAACGACCACCTTAACCTGGCCGGAAAGTACGATGAGTCCCTGGCCTTTGCGCTTTCCATCTGGGATGAGTACCTTACCGGTTCCAATCCCGTCTTCGACAACCAGACCATGGTTCACATTGGTGCTGACGAGTACGAGGCCGACGGCAACGCGTATCGCAACTTCGTCAACGACCTCTTTAAGCACATGGAGGATTCGGGCCGCACCGCTCGCGTGTGGGGCAGCCTCAGCTGGATCAAGGGTTCCGTTGACGTTCAGGGTAAGGGCGCTGCCGGTCAGCACCGCCAGATGAACCTCTGGAGCAAGGACTGGGCCAAGATGGACGAGATGTACAAGCTCGGCTTTGACCTGATCAACTGCATCGACAGCAGGTACTACATCGTTCCCAACGCCGGTTATTACTTCGATTACCTCAACGACAACACTATCTATAACTCTGCGATCAACAACTACAACAACGTTACGATTCCTGCTGGCGACGAGCAGATGATCGGTGGTGCCTTTGCCGTCTGGAACGACATGTGCGGCAAGAAGGAAAATGGCATCTCCGAGTACGATGTCTACGATCGCATCACCAACTCCGCGGGTCTGTACGCCGCTGCTACCTGGGGTAAGGGCTCTGCCGACGTTTCCGGCGCCAAGGCTACGGCCAAGAAGCTCGGCGACGCCCCCAACACCAACTTTGGTTACAAGACCACGGCCAACGCCGAGGGCACCGTCATGCAGCTTGGCATGGACGATGCCAAGGATGCTTCGGGCAACGGTAACAATCTCAACCTGAAGTCTGCCAAGAACGCTAAGGTCGTCGACGTCGACTTTAAGAAGGCGCTCGAGCTCAAGGGCGGCAAGAGCTATGTCGCGCTGGATTCCGATCTCAAGACCGCTGGTCTTGGTAACGATCTGCGCGTGAAGGTCAAGCGTACCGACGCCACGAGCGACAAGGACCAGATCCTGTTCGAGAGCCCCTATGGCTCCATCAAGGCCGTTCAGGCAAAGACCGGCAAGGTCGGTATTACCCGTGAGAACCGTGATTACTCGTTTAACTACACGCTGCCCATGAACGAGTGGGTCGAGCTTGAGTTTAAGAACGAGGGCATGACCAAGGTTTCGCTGTATGTGAACGGCAAGCTTAAGGAGACCATCGGTCAGGACGGCGGCACCAAGCTCAAGGCTACGTGCATGCTTCCTGTCCAGCGTATCGGTAGCAAGACTGCCGCCTTTACGGGCTACGTCGACGACGTTCGCTTGACGCGCAGCGCTACGTTTGCGACCACCATGGCGCTCGACAACGCCGAGCTCAAGGCACGCTCCGTGCTGGCTGCCGGCGCCGACGATGCCGAGCTCGAGACGCTCGTCGAGCAGGCTCGTGACCTTATCAACCGGGTCAACCCCGATGCCGCCGAGATCGCCAATCTCACGCAGCAGATCAACGACCGCGTTGCCAACGTTAAGTACAAGCCCGCCGATTACAGCAAGCTCGACGCTTTGCTCGCCGCAATTCCTTCCGACCTGTCTGTCTATACCGACGAGTCCGTTGCGGCACTCACGTCTGCGCGCGATAGCATCCAGCGCGATCTGCCGGTGAGCATGCAGGATACGGTTGATGCCTACACGAAGACGCTCACCGAGGCAATTGAGGGCCTCGAGCTTAAGTCTGCAGACAACAACTTCGCTCAGAACGTGACCGCTACAGCCTGCTCCGAGGAGAAGACCGGCGAGACCGCTCCCAACGGTCCTGCTGCGGCTGCCGTCGACGGCGACGAGTCCAGCTTCTGGCACAGCCAGTGGAGCGCTCCCGCCGACAATGACATGCCTCACTGGTTCAACGTTAAGCTTGCTGCTCCCGCCAAGGTGAGCGGTATGGTGTACGTGCCGCGTACCGGTAGCTCCAATGGCCGTTTGACCAAGTACCATGTCGAGGTGAGCACCGACGGTGGTAGCACCTATACGAAGGTTGCCGAGGGTACGCTCGAGTCCAGTGCGGGCGCCAAGAACATTACCTTCGACGAGCCTGTTGCCGGTGCAACCGACGTCAAGCTCTACTTTGACGAGACCGATGGCGACTCTGCCGCAAATAGGAACAAGTTTGCAACCGCTGGCGAAATCCGCGTTCGCGTCATCGACGAGACGGTTGACCTCGATGGCCTGAACGCTCTCATCGAGCAGGCCGAGGGCCTCAACAAGGATTCGTACACTACGGAGACTTGGAAGAAGCTCCAGGCCGCCCTTAAGGATGCCAAGGATGTTGCTGCAGACGAGAACCCCTCGTTTGAGGCTGTGAACGGCGCCAAGGGTAAACTCCGCTCCGCGATGCTGGGCCTGCGTCCCGGCACCCCGGATCCCGTTACTCCCGACCCCGACAAGCCCAATCCGGATAAGCCCAATCCGGATAAGCCGAATCCCGACAAGCCGGGCACCTCTGATGGCGGCAATGGCGGCTCCGGTACCGCTGGGTCTAACAAGGGCGATTCGACTACGGGCAACAAGGGCGATAAGAAGCCTGGCACCCTGGTTAAGACCGGTGATGATCAGGCAATGTACATCGCGGTCGCGGGTGTCGTGGGCCTGCTTGTTGTCGGTGCCGGTGTTGTGCTGTATGTCAAGAACCGTCGTCAATAGAACGAAGTCGAATGAAGACCTGCCTCAAGAAAGGGTTTAAGAGATGAAGAAACGGATGATAGCCAAGCTGCTCGCTGTCATAGCGGTTATGCTTGCCTGCTTGGGCGGCCTGGCTCCGTTTTCGGCCTATGCCGATGATACGGCGGCCGAATATAAGCTGTACCCCACGCCGCACAGCATGGTGTACGGCAACGGTGCGCAGACGCTGCGCAACAAGGCAAGCGTGCTTACAGAGTCCGGCATCGATGCCGATACCATCAGCCGCCTTGATGAAGCTTTGGCGCTGAAGGGCATCAAAGCAAAGAGCGTTGACGCTATTCCTTCCAAGAGCACCGTGACGACGGTTCTTGTGGGCGTCAAGGGTTCCGGCGGCGCGGTTGACACCTATGTTGACCAGCTGGTGCAAGAGGGCAAGCTGTCCTATACGGACGGCCTGTTCGACCACAACGATTCCTATGTCTTGGCTTCGCTTCCGTCTGACGGCAACGAGCCCGACCGCGTTATCGTTTTGGGCAAGACCACCGATGCCGCCTACTATGGACTGACCACGCTTTATCAGATTCTGCAGCAGACTTCCGATGCCAAGCTGCGCACCTTTACCATGTCCGACTATGCGGACGTGGTGACGCGCGGCTTTATCGAGGGCTACTATGGTAATCCTTGGAGCACCGAGGATCGCGTGAACCTGATGCAGTGGGGTGGCTACTACAAGCTCAACGCATATGTCTACGCCCCCAAGGATGACCCCAAGCACAATGCCAAGTGGCGTGAGCTCTACACCGAGGAAGAGCTGACCGAGAAGATCGAACCGCTTGCAGAGGCCGGCAACACCTCCAAGTGCCGCTTTGTGTTCGCGCTTCATCCGTTTATGCACAACCCCATTACGAACTCTAACTACGACGAGTCCGTGGCTGTTCTCAAGGAAAAATTCACCCAGGTTATGGACCATGGCGTTAGGCAGATTTCCATCCTGGCAGATGACGCCGGCAACCAGGGCAGCGCTCTGTACACCAGGCTTTGCAATGACATGACCGATTGGCTGCACGAGAAGCAGACCGAGAAGAACGCCGACGGATCGCTTAAGTACCCTGGTCTCAAAGACACGCTTATCTTCTGCCCTGTGAACTATATGGGCTGGGGCGAGTCTTGGTATGCCAACCTCCCCAAGAGCGTCCAGGTCATCAACACCGGTGGCCGCGTGTGGGGCAAGGTCGACAATAACTTCACGTCGTCCTTCACCAACAATTCTGGCGTTGCTCCCTTTATGTGGATCAACTGGCCGTGCACCGACAACAGCAAGGACACCCTGTCCATGGGCGGCTATGAGAACGCCCTGGGCACCGATGTCCAGCCCGGCAAGGTTCAGGGCGTCGTGCTCAACCCCATGCAGCAGTCCGAGCCTTCCAAGGCCGCTATCTTCATGAACGCCGATTTCTCTTGGAATCTGTGGAAGAGCCAGGAGCACGCCGACCAGGCTTGGGAGGATTCGTTCTCCTACGTCGACCACAATTCTCCCATCGCCACGAAGGGCTCCAACGCGCTGCGCGAGCTGAGCCGCCACATGAAGCGTTATACCGGCGGTGGCGTAGTCTTCGAGAGCCGTGAGTCCGCCAATATCAAGACCGAGCTCCAGGCTTTCCAGGGCAAGGTTACCTCTGGTACCGCAACCGCCGAGGATTGCGACCAGATGATTGAGCTCTTCCGTGGTCTGCAGAAGTCCGCCAAGACCTATCGTTCCAATGCCGGCAACAAGGCCATGCTCGACCAGATCGTGTATTGGATTGATGCTTGGGATGACGTGACGCGTGCCGCTATTGCCGAGCTTCAGGCACTCAAGGCCGACCTCTCGGGCGACAGCTCTCAGATGCTTTCTAAGTATTCCGAGGGTTCCGAGGCACTCGCTGCCTCTCACAAGCACGGCTTCCACTATGTGGACCACACCGAGTATGCATCGGTGGGCAAGGCCTGCATCATGCCGATGCTTAATGCCCTCAACAACTACCTGGGTCAGCGCGCTACGCTAGCTGCCGACCCCAATGCCGATGCCACGCAGTTTGTGACCAGCCGTACCGACACTCCCGAGGGCAAGGTCGAGAACGTCTTTGACGGTAAGGCCAACACGGGCGTTATCTACAAGACCCCCAACAAGCTCACGGCGGGTACGTACTTTGGCATGATCAAGAACAAGCCGTTCGATCTGACCAACGTGACCTTTATTCAGGGCAATGGCGCTGACTATATGCAGCATGCCAAGCTCCAGACCTATGATGGCAAGAACTGGAATGACGTTGAGGGCCAGGGTGATCTGACTGGCACGACCGTCACCGTTACCGGCCTGGACGTCAAGGGCGTCTATGGCGTTCGCCTCATCGCCACGCAGGATAACAGCCGCGATGCTTGGCCGACCATCTACGAGATCCAGGTCAACAAAGAAGAGCAGACTCCCGAGGGTCAGCCCGTCGCAGGCGCGGTGACCATCGATGGCCAGGTTTTGGCCGCACAGTCGCTCTCCAACATCAACGACGGCAACGTCTCGACCTATGCGCACCTTCAGTACAAGAAGGCCAATGCCGACGACCCCGAGTACGATATCCGCGATACCACGCAACCTAACGCCACAGTGACCCTTACGTTTATCAAGACGTCCGTGGTCGATACGTTCACCTTCGTGCAGGCGGCACGCAACGGCAACGAGCCCACTTCTGGTGATGGTATCAACGCCGGCGTGCTCGAGTACCAAAACGAGGCGGGCACGTGGATCAAGGCCGGCGATATCGACGGCACGGCCACCCAGACCATCACGCTGCCCAGCGCCGTCAAGGCCAAGGCAATCCGCGTCAAGAACACCGCTGCCACCAAGTCTTGGTGGAAGGTCTTTGAGCTTTCTGCCACCAAGGGTGCTTCCACCGAGCCCGAGCCCACCGCTACGGTTACGAGCACGGGCCTGGATGTGTACCAGAACTATGCACTTTCCCGTGTTGTCGACGGTAACGAGGATACGTACGCTTGGGTTAAGCACAACTCTGGCGGCGGCAACATCAAGAGCGGTGACACCATTACCGTTACCTACTCCGCTCCCAAGACCGTGGGCCATGTGCGCTATGTCCAGGGCAACGACAATCTTTCTGCCGGTGCGCTCGAGTACACCGTCGATGGCGCCAACTGGGTCGAGTGCGGCGATATCACATCGAGCCGTGAGCAGGAATTTGATTTCGAGAACGTGCAGATTCGCGGCATTCGCGTGCGTGCGACCGAGGACACCGCCAAGTGGTGGCAGGTCTGCGAGATCGCCACTTCTAAGGGCAAGGAAGCCAGCACCGGCACCATCCGCTCCGACATCTCGGGCGTTGCCCTTAAGGCCACGGGCAAGGACGGCAGCGTCCAGCTTTCCGACGGCACCGTCTCGTTTGGGGCCGGCAACTACCTTGCGGTCGATCTGGGCGCAGTGCGCAACGACGTCGCCATCAACACCGACGGCATGACTCTTCCCAAGGGCGCCAAGGTCGTGTACTCGCAGAACGCTCTCGAGTGGATCGATTACGCGGGCGCCAAGAAGCCCGTCAAGGCTCGTTATGTTGGCATTCAGGCATCCGCCGCATGCGACGTGACGTTCACCAATTTCTCCGCGAGCTACAAGATGGTCAAGGCTCCGTCCTATGTGAAGGGCGACCTGGGCAACTTTGATGCTTCGAAGATCTTCGATGGCGATCTGTCCACGACCTTCAAGAACACGCAGGGTGCCACCGAGGGCAGCACGATCGTGTTCGATCTTGGCCAGGAGCGCAAGATCAACTCCATCGCATACTACGTGCCCGAGACGACCTATGACTTCATCCGCAAGGGTGTTATCGAGGTCGCCGACAGCCCGGATGCTGCTGATGGTCAGTGGACCGAGGTTCTTAAGATCAACAGCGATGCTGCTACGATCGAGAACACGTTTAACAGCGATACCGCTAAGAACGCAGCTTGGCTCACGCACGACACCAAGAACCCGGGCAACATGTGCACGGCCAACCCCAAGACCGATGTCACCGCTACCAACGAAAACGATCCCAACGGTACCGAGAAGCTCAATGTGACCGGTCGCTACATGCGCATTCGCTTTACCGCGACCTACACACAGCGCTGGATCGAGATCGGTGAGATCCGTATCAACGGCGGCGAGTATGTAAGCACCTATGGCGATGCCGACTTCGATTCCTCGAGCACCGAGGTCGAGGGCAAGACGCCGGCTAACCTTGCCGATGGTGATACCAAGACCGCCTGGCGTCCGCAGGACAACAAGGGCACCCTGGTGTATCACGTCTCCGAGCCCATTGCCGAGGGTGGCAAGGTGTTCTCGGGCGTGCGCATCGTCTCTGCCGGTACGCCCTCCAACGCAAAGGTGACTGCTACGGTTTATACCGATGCCGCCTATAGCAAGACGGAGGACATCGACCTGGGCACGTTGAGCCAGCCCGTAAGCGAGTTCTGCTTTGGCACGCTCACCCGCGCTGCCGGTTCGACCTTCTCTGCCGTTAAGGACATCAAGGTCACGTGGGACGGCACGGTCCCCGAGATCGCCGAGTTCTTCCTGATCGACGATGCCAACCCCGCCGATACCACGGCGCTGCAGGCTGCTGTCGATGAGCTCAAGGATAAGGACGTGAGCGGTTGGACCAAGTCGACTGCCGATGCCTTTAAGAAGGCCCTCGCCAATGCGCAGGACACTCTTGCCAATACCAAGGCCACGCAGACGACGGTCGATTCTGTTACCGCTGCCCTGAGGTCTGCCGACGCCGCCGGTGTCGAGAAGTACGCGGGCAAGGAGCTTCCCAAGAAGGTCTCCAACGACGATGGCCAGTACACCGTCGCGAGCTATCAGGCATATTCCGATGCATATGCCGAGGCCGAGCAGGCTTTCGCGCATCCTGAGGATCTTGCCAAGACCGAGGGCGAGGCGCTTCTTGCCGCGCTTGAGGCCAAGAAGACTGCCCTGGTCTTTGACCAGAGCGCTCAGCAGCGTGCCGAGGTCGCCCTTGCCGACGCCAAGCTGGTGTACGGCGAGGCCGACGCCGCCGCCGACAAGTACACGACCGACAGCGCTGCCGCCTATCGCGATGCCATGAGCGCGCTTGAGGACCTGATCGCCAATACCAAGGCGACCCCGAAGCAGCTCAAGGCAGCACAGGCTGCGCTCGAGGACGCCGAGGGCAAGCTGGTCGATGCCAGCGAGCTTATCGCTGCCCGTGCCGAGTTTAAGAAGACCAACGGCAAGCTGTATACCGATGAGTCTTATAACGCCTACAAGGCGGCTTTCGACGACTCTGCTGCTGCCCTTAAGAACGGTACTGCCGAGCAGGTTGCTGCTGCGGCCGCGAAGCTCAACGACGCTAAGGCCGGTCTTGCCCTGCGTGAGGCTGTCGACCTGAACAAGGTCATTGCCGAGGCCGAGAAGCTCAACGAGGCCGACTACACCGTGGCGAGCTGGGCACCCTTTGCTGCCGCTATCGAGGCTGCCAAGGCTCCGCACGATTCCGCCAACGACGCTGACCTGGCCCAGGCAATCAACGATGCCAAGGCCGCTCTGGTCAACGTCAAGGCGCTCAAGGCCGATATCGCTTCTGCCAAGAGCGCTCGTGCCGAGGACTACACCAAGGATTCAATGGCTCAGCTCAACGCTGCTGTCGCCGATGCCGAGGAAGTTCTCAAGAACGGTTCCGTCGACGATGTTGCCGCCGCGCGCGCCAAGATCGCCGATGCTCTGAAGGCACTGGTCAACGTGAGCGCCCTTAAGGACGCTATCGTCAAGGCCGAGAACATGGATACCTCCAACGGTACCGATGAGCAGAAGGCCCAGCTTGCCGATGCCATCGCCGCCGCTAAGGGGCTGCTTGAGCGCGGCTCTGCCGATGAGGTCTCCGCCGCACTCGAGTCTTTGAATGCCGCAATGGCCAGCTTTGGCGGCTCGGGCACCGATAAGCCCGGGCAGCCCGAGAAGCCCGGTACGACTGGCGGCAGCCAGCAGGGTGGTTCCGACCACAACAAGAAGCCTGGTAGGCCTTCGAAGGGTTCGGGCCTGCCGGGTACTGGCGATGCATCGATTCTTGCAGCCGCACTTGCTGGTGGCTCCGGTGTCACCGCACTGGCGGCGGCCCGCGTGATCGACCGCAAGCGTCGCCGCTAACGACTCGCATCATACCGAGCAAAAAGGCGTCCCTCCGGGGTGAACTGCCTCCCATTTCTTGGACACGAGAAATGGGAGGCTTTTTATACGTGTCGACTTGAGAGTGAAACACGACATCGAGGCCAGGAAGGCGGCGATCGGGCTCTTCGAGCGAGGGCACGGCTTCGAGTCGGCGGCGAAGGCGCTGTCGGTCCCGCGCGACACCGTGAGACAATGGCTCTACGTATACCGGTCGTTCGGAAGCGAGGTGCTGCTATCCATGGACGGCAAGCAGACCAGGTACATATACGAGCAGAAGGTCGCCGCCGCCTCGGCCGTGGTCGACGGCGGCATGAGCGGGCGGGACGCCATGGAGGCGCTCAGGCCCAAGCCCAGGGGCAGGCCGAAGGGGTCCGGCCCCAGGCCGCGCGAGCGCACCCGCGAGCAGGAGCTCGAGGAGCGCTGCCGAAGGCTCGAGACCGAGGTGGCCTACCTAAAAAAATTGCGTGCCCTGGTCGAGAGGGACGGGCTCTGACCAGGGTGAAGGTCGAGGCCGTTAGCGCCCTGCGCTCGGAGGGGCGCAAGCTGGGGAGCCTGCTGGAATGCGCCGGCCTGGCCCGGTCCAGCTACTACTACGCGCTGTCGCACCCGGCCAGGCCGACGCGCCCGGAGCTGCGGGGCGCGGTGGCGGAGATCTTCTCGCACACGGCCAACGGGTGCGGCCACCGCCAGGTCGCCATGTGCCCGCGCGCCGAGCTGGGCGCGCGCATAGCCGACAAGACCGTGCTCAAGATGATGCGGGAGACGGGGGTCCGCTGCGGCATCCGCCGCGAGACCGACTACCATAGGTACAACTCGTACAGGGGCGTCGTGGGCGAGACGTTCGAGAACGTCATCGGGCGCGACTTCGCCGCCGACGGGCCGTGGCAGAAGATGGGCACCGACGTCACCGAGTTCAAGCAGCCCTGGGGCAAGGCCTACTTCGCGCCGGTGTACGACTTCGGCAGCAAGGAGATAGCCGCGTGGTCGACGTCGACCAGCCCGGGCATGGCGCAGCAGGCCGAGCTGCTCGACCGGCTGCCGGCGAAGATACCCGAGGGCGCGAAACCGGTGCTTCACAGCGACATGGGCTGGCAGTACCAGCACGCCGCATGGTGCGGGAGGCTGAGGGACGCCGGGATCGTCCAGAGCATGTCCAGAAAGGGCAACTGCATCGACAACGGCGCCACCGAGCAGGTCTTCGGCCACATGAAGGACGAGTTCTTCCGGGGAAGGACATGGCCCGACTTCGAGTCCTTCAAGGCGGACCTGGACGCGTGCGTCGCCCATTGGAACACGAGGCGGAGGCAGGTTAAACTGAAGGGACTGACCCCGGAGGAGTTCCGGAGCCAGCCTCTTGCGGCGTAGTTCTTATTTAAGCCGTCCAAGTTTTGGGGTGCAGTTCATTTGTGGGGGCCGCCGTCGGATTCGGACCGTCGACACCCGCGTCACCAATTTCCCCGCGGGGGGAGTTTTCGAATCCGCCCGGGGGCACCAGAGGAATATCGAGCCCGGTACCACCACGGTGCCGGGCTCTTCTGGTCTAAAGGCATGCCGTAGTTTTCGATGATTCAGCTAAAGCGAAGCGCCCGTTTGCCGGGGGAGCAAACGGGCGCCATTGAGCGAATGTTTTTGCGTCATCAGCCGCTGTGGGCAACGTCTTGATGACTAGTTGGTCGTGCCGGAATCGTCGCCTGAATCAGTACCAGAGCCAGAAATCGAAACCGTCAGCGTGATCGTGCTGTCGGTAGACTGCTTGCCGGTGGGGGAGACGCCCGTAACGGTGGCGTTTTCGTTGCCGCTCACGGGGTTGCCGCTCTGATCGCAGAATGCGATGTTGTAGAACCCGGCGTTGTTGAGCGCGGTGACTGCGGCGGAGATGCTCTTGCCGTACAGGTTGCCCGGAACGCTGGCCTTGCCGGACTTCTTGGCGATGACGACAGTGATCGTGGCGCCGGGCTTCTGCTTGCCGCTGGGGTTCCAGCTAATGACGGTGCCCTCGGTGACAGAATCGTTCTCCTGGTAGCTCACGTTGACGCCAAAACCGGCCACGTCGAGGGCGTTGCGTGCCTGGGCCTCGGTCATGTCGGTCAGATCGGGGACGGAGGTGGTGTCGGGACCGCTGGAGACCTTATACGAGATGGTCGTGCCCTTCTCGACTTCCTTGCCGGCTTCAGTGCCCTGCTCAAAGACCTGACCTTCTTCGGCCTCGTTGGCCTCCTCGGTTGCGTTGCCCTTGAGCCCTACGCTTGCCAGTGCGGCCTCGGCCTGGTCCTTGGTCAGGCCGAGGAGCTGCGGAACCTCAACCTTTTCGGAGGGCTTAGGGCCCTTGGAGATTACCAGGTTCACCCTCGTGCCCTTGGCCTTCTTGGTGTTACCGTTGGGGGTTTGCTCGGCGACCTTTCCCTCGTCGACATCGTCGTTGTAGCTCTGGTCGACGGTGCCTACCTCAAGGCCGGCTTCCTTGATCAGCTCAATAGCGGTTTCCTGGTCCTTGCCCAGCACGTCGGGCACCGTGACCTGTTCGCCGCTGAACATGCCCGTGGCAAAGGCCACTACAACGCCAATCACGGCGACGGCGGCAATCACGGCGGCGATGATCTTGTTCTTGTTGGACTTGGGTTTCTCGACCTCGTAGGAGCCCGTGGAGCCCGAGACAGCGCTACGGGCGGTGTTCTGACCGCTCACGCCCGAGACGGGACGAACCATAGCGCGCGTTGAGTCGGAAAGCTCGCGGGTCTTGGTGGCACCCAGGTCGCCGGCGGCACCGATGATGCGCGTGGGCTCCGAGACATTGACGGCACGGCCGGACAGATAGCTGTTAAGCACCTGGCGCAGCTCGTCGGCTGTCTGGAAGCGGTTTGCCGGGTCCTTCTCCATGCACTTGAGGATGATGCGCTCAAGGTCGGCATCGACGCCGGAGTTGATCTGGCTCGGCGGGATGGGGAGCTCGTTGACCTGCTTGAGCGCGACCGAGATGGCGTCGTCGCCGTCAAAGGGCACGCGGCCGGTGGCGCACTCGTACATGACGACACCCAGCGAGTAGATATCCGAGGTGGGGCCGAGGTCCTGGCCGCGGGTCTGCTCGGGGCTTACATAGTGGGCGGTGCCCAGAACGTTGTTATCCTGCGTGAGGTGGCTGTTCTTGGCGCGTGCGATGCCAAAATCCATTACCTTGATGTTGCCGTCGGGTAGCACCATGATGTTTTGCGGCTTAATGTCGCGGTGGATGATCTCGTGCTTGTGTGCGACCGAAAGTGCGGAGCTGATCTGCGAGCCGATCTGCGCGACCTTCTTGGGATCGAGGGCGCCGTGGCTCTTGATGCCGCTCTTAAGGTCGGTACCGCGCAGGTACTCCATGACGATGTAATAGGTGTCGCCGTCCTTGCCCCAGTCGTAGACGCCCACGATATAGGGGGAGGACAGGCCGGCAGCTGCCTGAGCCTCCTGTTTAAAGCGGGCGGCGAAGGTGGCGTCGCCGGCATACTGCGGCAGCATGATCTTGACGGCAACCGTGCGGTCGAGGACCTGATCCTGTGCACGGAAGACGGTCGCCATACCGCCCGTCCCCACCTTATCCTTGAGGAGGTATCTTCCCCCGAGGACCCTCTGTTCCATTCCTGCTCCTAACATAACTATTCGCTCAACGATGTGTGTAGTACCAGATGTGTGGCCGCTGGGGCCGTGTGGCGCGTTGCCGCTAGCTCATCGGCCGCGGCGCGCCATAAGTATCCGCTTTGATCATGGGCATCACGCTCCCTGTGCGGCGAGCGCCGCGGTCAGGACGATGCCGGCAATCTTGGCCGCCTTGACGTCGTGTTTGTCGTAATCCTCCAGGGCTACCGAGATGGCAACCGTGGGTGAATCGTAAGGTGCAAAGCCAACAAACATAGAGTTGACGTTGGTGCCGCCGGTCTCGGCCGAACCGGTCTTGCCGGCAACCTTGACGCCCGGAATCTGGGCATCGGTGCCGGTACCGGACTGGACGACGGCGAGCATGGCCTGCTTGACCTGGTCGGCCGTGGCAGAGCTGACAGCCTGGCCCAGCGAGCGGGACTGCGTGGTCTTGACCACGGTTCCGTCCGGGGCGAGTATCTGGGACACAAAGAACGGATCCATGACCACGCCGCTGTTGGCGATAGCGGCAGCGATCACGCAATTCTGCATGACGGTGGTCTGCGGGCCAGGCGTGTGGTCCATGCCGACGGGCTGGCCGGCGCCTGCCCAAGCGGTCTCCCACTCGGTCATAAGCGACGGGTCGGCCATGATGGAAGCTGCGGTGGTCAGATCCTGACCGAGCTTTTGGCCGTAGCCAAAGGCGTTGGCAAACTGGACGAGCGAGCTGGCGCCAATCTCGTTGGCCACCTGGCCAAAGACGACGTTGGACGACACGGCGAAGGCCTGCTGCAGGCTGATGGTGCCGTAGCTCTCGTTGGCATAGTTGGTGACCGGCGCGTTGCCGATGTCCATGGAGCCAGGCGCCTGGTACGTGCTGGTAAGGCTGGCGGTGCCGGTTTCGAGCGCCGCGGAGAGTGTGACGACCTTAAAGGTCGAGCCCGGGGTGTACAGCGCGTCCATGGCACGGTCGTACATGGAGCCGTCCTCGCCGCCGCCCGACTGGAGCAGCGCATCGATGTTGGTGTTGTCGTAGGTGGGCGAGCTCGCGCACGCAAGGACCGCACCGGTGCGCGGATCCATGACCACCACAGCGCCCTTAAAGCCCTTGAGCGCCTGCTCGGCAGCCGTCTGGATGCGCGAGTCGATGGTGAGCTTGGCGGTATTGCCCGGCTGGGTCTGCCCCGCGAGCGACGCGATGGCGTTGTTCCAGCTGGAGTAATCCTTGGAGCCGGTGAGCGTATCGTTCATGACGCTCTCGATGCCGGCGGTGCCGTATTGCTGACTCACGTAGCCCACCACGTGCGCGGCCATGTTGCCGTTGGGGTAGGAACGGGCGTAGGTGCCGTCCTCCTGCTGCAGCGACTCGGCTAGTGTCACGCCGTCGGACGTGATGATGGAGCCACGCTGGATGTACTTTGAGCGGGCGATGGTGTGGTTGTTGGTCGGCATGTCCTGGTAGTCCTTCGCCTTGATGACCTGGACATAGGTAAGGTTGCCGATAAGGATGGCGAACAGCGCCGTAAAGGCAAACACGGCACGAGTCAGACGGTTGGCAAGTGCCACGCGGCCGAGCACGCCGGACTCTGGCGTGTCGAGCAGGCGACGACGCATGCGAGAACCCGCGGAGTGGCTGCCGTTGCCGTAGGAAGGTGCGTTGGCAAAACGCGTACCGGTCGGGGCGGCGGCGGATGCGACCTGGTCATCGGTGATGGCGGCCATGGTGCCGGTGCCGGTGAGCTCGGCTTCGCGTCCGGTTGCCTCGTCGCCGGCGCGCAGCAGCAGCGCGACGATGATAAAACTCGCCAACAGCGAGGAGCCGCCCTGGCTCATAAAGGGCAGGGTGACGCCGGTCAGCGGGATTAGGCGGGTTACGCCGCCAACGATTAAGAATGCCTGGAAGCTGATGGCCGCCGTAAGGCCGGTCGCGCTAAAGGCGGCAAGGTCGGACTTGGCGCGGGCTGCCGTGGTGAGGCCGCGCACGGCAAAAAGCATAAACAGGATGAGCACGGCGCCGCCGCCCAAAAGGCCCATTTCCTCGCCGATGGCCGAGAAGATAAAGTCAGACTCGACGACGGGGATGTTGTTTGCCATGCCGTTGCCAATGCCGACGCCAACCAGGCCGCCGTCAGCCAGCGAGTAAAGTGACTGTACGATCTGGTAGCCCTGGCCCTGGGCGTCTTTAAACGGATCGACCCAGACCTGAAAGCGCACCTGCACGTGCGACAGGAACTTGTAGGCGCCCACGGCGCCAACGGCCAGCAGCGCAAGGCCGATGATGACGTACGAAAAGCGTCCCGTGGCAACATAGAGCATCAGCAAAAAGATGGTGTAGAACAGGACGGCCGAGCCCAGGTCGCGTTCGAAGACGACGATGAGCAGGCACACGCCCCACACGGCAAACAGCGGCAGCAGCAGGCGAAAGCGCGGAATCTTGAGGCCCAGGATCTTGCGGTTGGAGATGGAGAGCAGCTCGCGGTTCTCGGCAAGATAGCCTGCCAGGAACAGGACGATGAAGACCTTGGCGAACTCGCCGGGCTGGATGGTGAAGCCCGCGATGCGAATCCACAGCTTGGAGCCCGAGATCGTGGTGCCGATAAAGATCGGCAGCATCAGCAAGATGATGCCGATAATGCCAAAGGTGTACTTGTAGCGCATGACCACGTCGAGGTTCTTGACCAGTGCGAGCGTTCCCACCATGAGCGCCACCGAGACAAACAAGATGATGAGCTGCGAGATGGCGAGGTCGGGGGCCAGGCGCGTCACGAATGTGATGCCGATGCCCGAGAGCACAAAGACGATGGGCAGGATGGCGGGGTCGGCGCCGGGCGCCAGGATGCGCACGGCGATATGCGCCGCGGCGAAGGCGGCGAACAGGCCGATCGGCACGGCGAGCGTCTCAAAGGAAATCGTGGCACCCGCGGTGAGCACGTACATCGCATAGAGCAGGATGACGGGGAACGCCGAGGCGATGAGCAAGAGCAGTTCGGTGTTGCGGCGACTCATAAGCGGCACTCCCTTTCTAATTCTTATCGGAGGCTTCGGCCTCGGCTGACTGTTCGGCGGTTTTCTCGGAATCTGACTCGGAGTTGGATTCCTGATCGGTGTTGTCGCGAATCGTTTGCGCGTCAATCACCTGACGGGTCTGCTCCTCGTCAATCTGATGGCGGTACTTGGAAATGGTGTCCTGCGCATCGTCGACACTCGTTTGCGTAATGCCTGCCTTCAGGCGGTTTTGCGTGTCTTCGGGCAGGTCGGACAGCTTGATGCTGGTTTCGCTCTCGAGCCAGTGGAGTTCGACCCCGAGCGTCTTGCCGGGCAGGCCGCGCCAGACGGCGACATTGCCGTGGTAGGTTCCCAAGTAATAGGAGCCGGTGATGCCCGTGTATGCCCAGATGCCTGCTACCAGTACAAAGACAAGGGCCAAGATGGCGGCGATGGTGACATTGCGGCGTCGGACGCGTTTTGCCTCGCGCATGACGCCGTCGTCGACCAGGTCGACGACCACCACGGTCACATTGTCGTGGCCGCCGGCGGCGAGCGCCGCGTCCACCAGGTTGTCGACACAGATCTGTGCGGTCGAGGACTGCGTAGCGATATTCTCGATATCGCTATCGGGAATCATGCTCGAAAGACCGTCGGAGCACAGAATCAGGCGGTCGCCTTCCTCGATGTGCAGGGTAAAGTGGTCGGCATACATGGCGGGATCCGAGCCCAGCGCGCGGGTGATGACCGAGCGGTTGGGGTGGACGCGGGCCTCGTCGGCCGTAATCTCGCCGGCATCCACGAGCTCTTCCACGTAGGAGTGGTCGCGGGTCACGCGGATGAGCGTACCCTCGTGGAGCAGGTAGGCGCGCGAGTCGCCCACGTGGGCGATGGCGAGCGTGTCGTTTTCGATGTAGGCGCAGGTGGCCGTGCATCCCATGCCGGGTTTGCCCAGGCCGTTGAGGGCGGCTTCGATCACGGCGGCGTTGGCGGCCTCGACGGCTGCGGCCAGGCGCGCGGCGTCGGCGGACTGCGGCGCCGTCTTGGCGATGGTCTCGACGGCGATGGAGGATGCTACCTCGCCGGCGGCGTGTCCTCCCATGCCGTCGCACACGCAAAAGAGCGGCGACTGCACCAGATAGGAGTCCTCATTGTGCGGGCGTACACATCCGACGTCGGAGCGGGCGCCCCACATAAGCTGCGTGGTGGTGCCGGCGTCGTAGGTCGAGTCGGTCTCGATGCGCTCGTCGGTCAGCGGCTCAAAGCTCATGGTCGAGCCGGGATCTTTGAGCTTTGCCTCTACGGCGGCGACATCGATCTCGGCGGTGTCGCCGGGGGAGACGGTGTCGGCATCGTCTCCTGACTCGGCGTCGGAGATGTCCGGAAGGTTGAGATCTTCGGTTACGCGGTCGGCGGGATCGTCGTCCTGCTGCGGCTCGACAGCCGTCGGCTCGGGCGTCGAAAAGTGCGACGGCGCGGGCATGCTCTGGGGTTGAGCGGAGGGCTCGGGAGCTGCGGCGGGCGCGGCAACGGGCTGCTCGACTTCGGCAGGCGTTGCGGATGCGGGTGTCGCCTCGCTTGTCGGGGCGACGGGGAATACCGGCGCGGCAGGCTCGGGGGCTGCAAACACGGCAGCGCTCTCGTTAATCGCCTCGGCGACGGGCTCGGCAAAGTGAGCCGGTGCGGGCGTCGCCTCCGGTTCCGCGGGCTGCTCGGCAGCGTGCGCGCCGAGGGGGGCATCGAGCCGCTCGGTGTCGGCGTCCTCGTCATCGGCGAGTGCCGGATATTCTTGAGTTACATGCGAAAGAGGCAGGGAGAACACGGTGTCCTCGGGCTCCACGGTCGCAGGGCGCGCCGGAGCGGCATGAGCCGGCGCGGCTGCGGGGGCAGTCGGCGTCTCGGGCATGGCTGCGGACTTGTTCTCCTCGTCGATCATCGACGGTTCACCTTCATGACCACGTCGCCAATCTGGACCTCGTCGCCCTCGCGCAGCGTTGCGGGCTCCACCAGCTGACGGCCGTTAACGAGCGTGCCGTTCAGCGAGTTGAGGTCTTCGATAATGAGTGCCGGGCCCTGCAGCGAAAAGCGTGCGTGCGAGGCCGAGACAAACGGTTCGTTGATGCAGATGTCCGAGGACGGCGAGCGGCCTACGATGACGGGGCCGAGCATGTCTACATGGATGCCACGGATGCCGCGCGGACCCTTGTCCACATCGATCGTCCAGATAGCGGAGTCACGGCGCTGGCCGCGTACGAGTCCCACGCCGGTTTTCATGACGGCGAACAGGAAGATGTAGAGCAGGGCGACCAGGACGATGCGGCCTGCAAAAAGGACGATATCGATGTTCATAAGCGACTATCCCCTAAATTCAAAGGTGCTTAGGCCAAACGTCAGCAGGTCGCCGTTGCGCAGCGGGCAGCGCGTGATGCGGCGGTTGTTGACGAGCGTGCCGTTGGTGGAGTTGAGGTCTTCGATCGACCAGTCCGATCCGGTAAAGGTGAGCTGGGCGTGGCGGCGCGACACGTTGGGGTCGCGCAGGGCGATGTCCGAAACCGAGCGCTCGCGACCGATGGTCACCTGCGCGGAAGTGATGCTGTGGCTCTCGCCGCTCACGACGTCGACGAGCTGGGCGAGCGGGCGCTGCGGGGCGCGGGTGCTCGCCATGTTGGAGGCAATACCGGCCGCGGCGCCAAGGCCCACGGCGGCGCCGGTCGCGGCGGCTCCGCCCATACCGGCGAGGGCGTCACGAGAGACGGTCTGCGGCACGGGGATGGGCGCTGCGGCGGGGTCGGGGACGTTGGGCGCAAAGGGATCGGCCACGGCGAGCGGGTCGGGAGCGGCGGCACGGGGCGCCGGCTGCTGGGGCATGGCGGCGGAGCGCTGTTGCTGCGGAGCGGCGAATTGCTGCTTGCCGGCGCGGGGAGCACTGGCAGCGCGGCTTGCGGCCGAGTTGTTCTGGCCCAGGCCATTCTGGTAGGCGCGCTCCTCCTCGTACAGACGACCGAGCGTGGGGGCGTCGACGTTCTCGGCAAAGACCGAGAACTTACCGGCACGCAGCTGCGGGTCGATCATAAAGCGAACGAGGGGCTCGCCGACAAACACATAGCGGCGCTTTTCGGCCTGTGCCTTCACAAACTCGCGGACTTCGCGCGAAAGCTCGGGGTAGAACGGGGCGAGCATGGGATCGTCGTCGGCGGCGATCAGGATGGTATAGAGTGCCGGCGCGGTGTTGACGCCGTTGATCACCAGAGTCTGATCCTCCATGTCGCGAGCGGCCTGCTTGGCAAGCTTCTTAAAGGAGAACGGGGCACGGGTGGCACCGAAGATGCCGGCCACGTGGTCCTCGAAGATGTTCAGGAAGTTCACGAAAGATCACTCTCCGTATAGGTTCTTTGGTATCCGAGCAAATATAGGCATATCCCAACGATTATAGAGGATAGGGTTCCCGCAACCGCCGCCTTGACGACGACCGCGGCCGCAAGGCTGGCAATTTCCATATGGTGTGCAAGACAGAGCGACGTTGCGGAGCCTATTCCGCAGCCGGCGATGGCAGCGATTGCAGCCAGGTTCGAGCCCTGCTCAGCACGCTTGGCATGGGCGTTGAGCAGCAGAGATGTCAATGCAGCTGTCGTCGCGACGAGCACAACGGCAGCCCAGAAGAGCATGTCTCCCAGCGCTGCGGCAACATTGCCGAGCCCCAGCACGCCTCCGGCAGAAAGCGCAACCGTAGCCAGGCGGCCAAAAAGCGCGCCCATCCCCGTGGCGGCCGCGGCGCTTGCCGGGCCGAGCCAAAAGGCCGCGATGCCGGCGGCGACCCCGGCGGCAAGGAGGACGTCGCCCGTTAGACAGCCAAGTGCCACCGCGCAGGTGAGCGCGGCGCTCGCGGCGGCTTCGGTGCGGCCCCAGGCGATCCACCAACCGGACATGGTGGCGGCAAAGAGCACCGCGACGGGCAGCATCGACAGGATGCCCTGCGCCTGCATGGTGGCGTTGGCCATAAGTACCAAAAAACCCACGGCCGAGATAGCCGAGCCAATCTGCGGGGCCAGGCCGGCGGCCGCCCCAATTGCGATGGCCGCGGCAATAAGTCCGGGAAGCGCCGCGACGCCAGCCGTCTGCATGAGCAAAAAGCTAAAGGCACCACACGTTAGCGCCGAGATGGCGCGCATGGTGTAATCGCGCGCGTGGCTCCAACGCGTGCCCGCCCAGCCGAGTGCGGGGTCGACCTCGATGGTGTCGTCCTCATAGGGCAACGATTCGATATCGTCTGCCGCGTGCTCGTCATCCGAAAGCTCGCCCACCATCTGCTCCAGGCTGCGACGGCCCTCGCGCACGCTGCCCAAGCCGGCGAGCAGCTGGTCGCAAAACGCCTCGATGCTGTTGGGGCGGTCTTGCGGCATGGGGGAGAGGGCGCTCATGAGCGCAGCCTCGGCTCCCGGGGGAAAGTGCGGGATGAGCTCACTGGGGTAGGTGGCACCGCCGATGATGCGGCCGAGCGAGTCGCCGGGCGTGGCGGCCATAAAGGGAGCGCTGCCGCACAGGCCCTCGTAGATCACACAGGCGAGGGCAAAGACATCGGCGCGCTCGTCGACCGTGCCGGTCTCGATGTCGAGCTGTTCGGGTGGCATGTAGCCGATGGTGCCGCCGCGCGAGCCGCCAAAGCCGCCGGCAGACGACAGACGTGCCATGCCAAAATCGGTGAGCTTAACGTTGCCCGAGTGGTCGATGAGCACGTTGGCGGGCTTGATGTCCAGGTGGAGCACGCCATTGCTATGGGCGAAGGTGAGCGCCTGCCCCAGCGCGTCGGCAATGGCCGCGGCCTCGTCAAAGGTGAGCGAATGGCCGTCCACGCGATGCAAAAACTCGGCCAGCGACATGCCGTCGACATATTCCATGACTAGGTAGGCATAGGCGGTATCGTGCGTAAAGTCGATAACCTGCACGATATTGGGATGTTGAAGCATGGCGGCGGTGTGTGCCTCGCGCAGGACATCCATGATGTCGCTGGCGGGCATGCCGGCACCGTTGATAAGGGGGATGCGCTTAATGGCGACGCGGCGGCGCAAGTGCGTGTCGCGGCAGATCTCGATGGAGCCAAAACCGCCGGTCGCAAGCGTCTCGAGCGGCTGGTACCGCTTGAGCAGCTCGCGAGAGCTGGTGCCCTCCAAGGGAACGTCCGGCGAGAACCGGGCGGTATGTTGCGAGAAAAGCGGCATGGCCAACCCTCGTGCGTTTAAAGTTCATTTGCGAGCGGCGGGCGCGGGGCCGAGCCATTCGCGGTGGCATAGATGCTGCTAGTTTAGCACGCTCGGGCGCATGGTGAGGGTAGCGGGGCGAGGTGGCCTATCTGACTTGGCCTTAGCGCTTCTTCTTGTTCTTCTTCTGCCTACGCTGCTTGGGAGCGTCCTTTTTGGGCTGGTCGCCCTGTTTGGCCTTGGCAGCGGCCTTTTCGGCCTTCATCTTCTTGCGTTTGGTCTCGATGCGGAGTTTTTTGTTGATACGCGCCTTAAGGAAGGGACCAAACTGCTCGGCATCGCCGCGGACAAAGGTGTCCTTGGGAATCGTCACGCCCTGGTCGGCGAACATGGCCACAAAGATGCGCTCGCCGTCGAGTACGTGGTCGAGCTTCTCAAACGGGAAGAACTGCGACTTTCCACTCTTGCCCCAGACCATCAGGCCGTCCTCGTTGGCGGCGACGCGGCGATAGCGGCCACCCATGGACTCGTCTGCCTCGACGGCGTCGATAAAGTCGCGGGCGAGGGTGTGGTGCAGGTTTTTGCTCCACCAGGCCAAAAAGGCGCCGAACACGATCAGCACGACGCCGAACTTGATCCAGCTGCCGCCGGCCACCAGCATGCCGATGCCGATGAGCGCGGCAATCGCGGCGGCGACGTACAGGGAGCCGCGGCGCCTGGGCGAGGCAACCAAGCGGGCGAAATCGGTGACGAGGTCGTTTTCGTACTGATACTCGTTGAGGTACAGGATGCCGTCATCGGCTGCTGCCTGCGCCTCGAGCGCGACCTCGACCTGGTCGGCTGCTTCGGAGGGAACGAGGTTGCTCTCTGCGTCTGCCATGCTCTTTGGACTCCTATCGCGGCGGGCTCGCCGTACGGGTTATTATGGATGCAGTATGCCGTGCGACCGCATGGTCGTCGCGGCAACAAGACTCAGTATACCCGGGGGAGCACCCATGGAATCGTTGTACCGAAAGTATCGCCCGCTCACCTTCGACTCCGTGGTGGGCCAGCAGCATATCGTCTCGACGCTCGAGCACGCCATCACCGAGGGGCGCCTGTCCCACGCGTACCTGTTCTGCGGACCGCGCGGCACGGGCAAGACCACCATGGCGCGCATCCTTGCCAAGGCGCTGCTGTGCCGCAATGCCGAGGCGGCCCGCGCCGAGGGCGCGAGCGGCTGCATGCCCGACGGCACCTGTGAGGAGTGCGAGCTCATCGCCGAGGGCAACCACCCAGACGTCTACGAGCTCGATGCCGCAAGCCGTACCGGCGTAGACAATGTGCGCGAGGAGATCATCAACTCCGTCAACTTTGCCCCGGTGCGCGGCAAGTACAAGATCTATATCATCGACGAGGTCCACATGCTCACGACGGCGGCGTTCAACGCGCTGCTCAAGACGCTCGAGGAGCCGCCGGCACACGTGATTTTTGTGCTGTGCACCACCGACCCGCAAAAAATTCTGGAGACCATCCTCTCGCGCTGCCAGCGTTTCGATTTCCACCGCATCGGTAACGAGGATATCGAGCGCCGCCTGGCATACGTGTGCGAGCAGGAGGGCTTCGACTACGACGACGAGGCGCTTGCCATCGTGGCACGCCATGCCAAGGGCGGCATGCGCGACGCGCTCTCCACGCTGGAGCAGCTGAGCGTCTTTGGCAACGGCACCGTGCATGCGGACGATGCCCGCTCGCTTTTGGGCGAAGTTTCGGACCAGATTCTGGGCGAGTTTGCGCGTGCCATTGCCGATCGTGATGTCGCCGAGCTGTATGGGCTCATTCGCGCGCAGGTCGAGGAAGGCAATGACCTGCTTGAGCTGACGCGCGACCTGGTGGCGCATGTGCGCGATGTGTACGTGGCCTGCGTTGCCGGCGCCCGCGCCGAGCTGTTTGAGGGCGGGGCCGAGCAGGCCGAGGCGCTTGCTGCCGAGGCCGCTGCCTTTGGCGAGCATCCTGCCGATCGTTTGGCTCGCGTGCTGACGGTGCTCGACGATGCCGCCTTGGAGATGAGGGGCGCGAGCGACGTGCGCCTGGTGCTCGAGATCGCCTGCACCCGCCTGGCACGTCCCGAGGCCGATCTGACCATTGAGGCCCTGGCCGAGCGCGTGGCGCGCTTGGAGGCCATGGTTGCCAACGCCGCCGTTCCGGCGAGCGTGGCTGCTGCTCAAGCGAGTGCGTCTGCGGCTGTCGTGGCTGCACCTGCGACGACACAGCAACCGACGCTGATCTCGGGTGCCCGAGCTGTTACTCCTGCGGCGACCGCCGCCCCCGCTGCTACGTCCGCGCATCAGGGTGGCATGCCTTGGGACCGCGGCGCTGCTGTTCCAGCTGCCCAGCCTGCGCCCAAGTCCGCGGCTCCGGCTCCCGCGTCCAAACCTGTAACGCCTGCGCCTCAACCCGTTACGGCTCCCGCGCCTGCTGCATCGACCGTGCCGGTGTCCAAGCCCAACACTGCCGCTCAGGTTGCTGCCGCCGGCGCCGCCGAGACCCCCGCGGTCGAGGATGCCGGTGAGCTCCAGCGCAAATGGGCCGAGGTCGTCGAACGCGTCAAGGCCCGTCAGGCCTCCTACGCAGGGCTTTTGCTCAATGCCCGCGCCACGTCAGATGACGGCTCCAAGCTCACGGTCTCGTTCCCCGCGGGCTCGACCTTTGCCATCAAGATGCTCGGTCGCGCCGACACGCAGTCGGTGGTCCTGCCGACGGTCTGCGCGGTCTTCGGTCGTCGTACCGTCGACTATGTCCTGGATGGGGGTGGCACGCCGGCTCCTCAACATGAGGAGCATTCTCCATCTGCACGGGCTGCGGCATCTGCGGACCCGCAACCCGTGTCCTCGGCGGCCCCTGCATCCTCGAGCGCCAGCGCGACGCAGCCAAAAGCGGCACCGGTAGCGGCACCGACCCCGTCGGCGCCTGAACCCGCTGCGCCCAAACCGGCTGTTCCGATCCCCGCGCCTGCGCCCAAGTCATCCGACCTGGCCAAGGCCCCCTGGCTGCGCTCCGACAACCCCGCCGGCGTTCCTGCCACGGGCAAGCTCCCGACCGAGCCCGCACCCCGAGCGCCCGAGCGCGCGTCCGCTCCCACGGCTCAGCCCGCCGCGCCGTCTGCGCCGTGGGAATCCGAGCAGGTTCCCTACGACGATGCCATGGTCGGCGGTTTTGTTGCCGATGCCGGCGGGGACGATCTGCCCCCGTTCGACGTGCCGGGTGCGGCGTCCGCGCCCAAGCCCGCTGCAACTGCCCCCAAAGAGGAGGACGCTCCTGCGGCTCCCTGGGAGTCCAACCCCGGCGCGGGCAGCCTCTTCGGCCATCAGGGCGCAGCCCCAAGCATCCCGCAGACCGAGGACGAGGCCAAAGCCCTCATCCGCAGTGTCTTCGGCCAGTCCACCATCTTCAAACCGGTGGAGTAACCGCGCGGGCGGGTATACTGCTCAAGAAGAGATCTCTTTGAACGGAGCGAGCTTATGATGTGGGAATATGTCCGTCTTGAGGACGATACGCAAATCTCGTATTCCGAAGTCCGCGAGGACAACACGGTGAAGATCGTTGTGGAGCGCCCACGCGATTGGGGCTTTGACACGGCGGAATGTATCTTGCCGGCATTCAATTGGGTGTCGCACGAGGGCTTTAGCGAAGCGGACCTCAAAGAACTCGATGATTTTGTGCGTAATAACGCCCCGCTTATCTTGCGTTTTGCTTACGAAGGCGGACGAGTCTATGCCTAGTCTCTTCCGACTCGGGCCGTACGTCATCTTTTTCTGGACAGGGGAGAACGGTGAACCCGTCCATGTTCATATAGCGGTCAAGCGCCCCACTGCCGAGGCGACCAAGATATGGCTTACTCGCTCCGGCGGATGCAAGCTGGCCCATAACAAGGGCGATATTCCTGCTCGGGATTTACGCGATATCATGCAGTTTGTTTCATCTAACCATGCGCTGATTTGCAAACGTTGGAAAGAAACAACCGGCGGGCTATCGTTCTACTGCTGAGAATCGCTCGCCGGGCTTAGGACTCCTAGCTCTTCAGGGGTTTTGTCCGGGCGCATTTGTGTTTCGGACATGTGCAACGTGGCGCCGCGGATCTCGCATTCGAGCAGACAGGTACGTGACGGGTGGCCTTGGATATTGAGGTCGATACGATACGTCGCATGGCTGTCCGTGAACTGCACTTGCTCGGCGTTGACGGTTGCTCCGATTGTCGAATAGGTGCCCAGCTCGGCATTGACAATCTCTGAGTCCTTTATCTTGACCTTGAACTCTTGGTAGAGGGACGGGCTGTTGTAGTAAACGGTTCGGGTTCCGTCGGCGCACTCGTCGGTCGCTTCCCATTTAACAACGGGCTGGTCCGAGCCGGCTACCAGCAGTTCTGCTCCAAAGGCTATAGCGTGGGTGATGATAACCAGTAATACCCAACCGGCAAAGAGATAGAGAAGAAAATATGCAACGGGGTGTTTTGAGCGGATGTTTTGGAGCGCGTCGGGGGCATTCATGGGGCACCTCCAAATTGCTGTCTTTGACAATCAAATTTTACCATGCCGTCATGAGCGCCACCTCGAGCAGCGGTTCGGCATTTAGCCATTTAGTGGTACGCATAAAATGTTGGATTCCGGCTCCACAAGATTTAGCTTTCAATATTATTCAGATGCGAATTATTCAACTTTGCATAATCTTTGGGTGCGGCTTGCACTCCAGGACATGTATATCGACTGAGGTAGCGTGTCCGCCCCGCTTGCTGGCCTCGCGCCGTGGTACGATTTTTGAGTTTGAAAGTCCCGCCGCGTCCCGGCTGCCCTTGCAGCTCGTTGCGCGGCCGCACGCAAAGGAGCCATTATGGCCGGTATGAACATGCAGCAGATGATGAAGCAGGCTCGCAAGATGCAGGAGCAGCTTGCCGCCGCGCAGGAGAACCTCAAGTCCCAGACCGTCGACGCCTCTGCCGGCGGCGGTATGGTCAAGGTGACCGTTAACGGCGAGATGGAGCTCGTCAGCCTCACCATCGATCCCGATGCTCTCGATCCCGAGGACGTCGATATGCTGCAGGACATGATCATGGCTGCCGTCAACGAGGCCGTTCGCGGCGTCAACGAGCTTGCCAACAAGCAGATGGGCGCCATCACCGGCGGCCTCAACATCCCGGGCATGCCGTTCTAAGACACGCATATATATGAGTGCGAATCACAGTCTGCAAAAACTGCTTGATGAGCTGGGCCGTCTGCCGGGCATTGGTCCCAAGTCGGCCCAGCGCATCACCTATTACCTGCTCGAGGCCGATGCCGAGGAGGCCCGCCGCCTGGCCGAGGCCATCCTGGAGGTCAAGCAGGAGGTTCACTTTTGTAGCCGTTGCTTTAACTACGCCACGGCCGACGAGTGCTCCATCTGCCAGGACCCGATGCGCGATACCACTCGCATTTGCGTGGTGGGCGAGCCGCGCGACGTCCAGGCGATTGAGCGTACGGGCAGCTACCATGGCCTGTACCACGTGCTGGGCGGCGTGATCAGCCCCATGGACAAGATCGGTCCCGAGCAGCTGCATATCCGCGAGCTGCTGGCGCGTCTGGGCCGCGAGGACATCCACGAGGTCATTATCGCCACCAATCCCAACATTGAGGGCGAGACCACGGCGAGCTACCTTGCTCGCACCATCAAGCCATTGGGCGTTGAGGTATCGCGTCTTGCGAGCGGCCTTCCCGTGGGCGGCGACTTGGAGTATGCCGACGAGCTTACGCTTGGCCGCGCTATCGAGGCCCGCCGCGCGATCTAGGCGGTGTCAGCTCCGCGGCATGTCACGTCGGTCTGCCGCACGGGGCGCTCATAATCGAGCGCGCGTTCATGCATTTGTTGTGCAACAAACCTGCTTTTCATCCGCTTATCGCGTGGATGGGTCTGCTTGCACCTCGTATTTTCCCATTCGTTGCGCAACCTTTTGGGTTCGCTGATACACTCAAATATGGATATGAAAGAATGCGCCGCTCCTGAGCGGCGTGTTTTTGTTGGAGGAGAACGCATGCGGCCCGGGGGCACTCAGACAAAGCGTGGCGCCACGGTGCGCATGCGACGCCGGCTGGGCCTGGCGCCTCGGGCGTATGGGCTGCTGTCTTGCTCGCTCGTGCTGGTCATAGCCGGTGTTTCGGCTTATGGCATGACGGTGCCGTCCATGGTGCAGGCGCATGCTGCGCGCGAGTTGCATATTGGGCGCAAGGCCAAAAGCGACTTGGGAACGACAACTGGATATGCGTGGGCGAGCGTGGTCTCGCATGTTGTGTTCGGTGGCGACGATGCGGACAGTCCCGAAACATCGGACAACGAGGTTACGCTGGCAAACGGCAAGACCATCGTGCTCACCAACACCAAGATCATCACGAAGCTTTCCAATAACAGCGTGGCTTCTGTCGTTAACAAGACGGAGCAGCAGAAGGAACAGGATACGCAGCAGACGGGTAAGCCCGGCGGCTCCGACGGGTCCGGTTCTGGCACCGGTTCGGCGGGCTCGGACGGCGGTTCCGGTTCGGGCTCCGCCTCTGGCGGTGGATCTTCGAGTGGTGGCTCGACGGACGGCGGTGCCGGCGGCGACACGGGCTCGGGTGGTCTCTCGGCTGCCGAGGAGGAGGGTATCCACAGTTGGCTCGTGACCAAATACAACATGCTCGATGGCTATGTCGCCCGCGCCAATAGCGCGGTGTCGACCTATAACGCCACGGGCGATACCGGACCGTGCGACACCCTGGCGAATGACATGTTTGTTATCCGTGCCGAGTTCGGTCGACAAAGGTTCTCGACCAAATCTAAGTGGTATCGGCAGTATGCCAACCTGTGGGGCTGCTACACAAACCTGTGTCAATGGGTCGGACATTACGGCGACGATAACGTCGCGCTCAACAACTTCAATAACAATGTGGCGGCGATCGCTCTATGATGACCAATCTCGTTTCCGCCACAACCCAATCGCTTGCCCACGATCCCATGGTGGGCCTGCGCCTGGCGCGCGTCGACGGGTTTGAGCCGGCCGTCGCCCTGGGCACGGACGAGCTTCCCGCCTACCTGCGCCGTTTTACGATGCTGTTTGCCGACGACGCCACCATGCGCCGCGGCGGCATCGGCCGCGTGACGCGTGCCGTCAACGCGCAGGGCGAGGCCGTGGCGCTCAAGCAGCTCATCTTGCCGGCGCGCGACGAATTTGATGACGATGTCGCCCACGAGGCGCTGGTCACCAAGTTCAAAGCGGCGTTTCGCGAGGAATATGAATGCCATCGTGCCCTTTCGGGCCTTAAGGGCTTTCCCCGCCTATACGGGTGGGGCGAGGTCGACGGCGTGCCCGCGATTGTCATGGAGTGGGTCGAGGGCGAGACGCTCGCTCGCCTGCGCTCGCGCCTTGCCGTGGACGATGCCGGGCGTCTGTCGCCGCTCGTGGCGGCGCGCCTGGGTCGCGACCTGTTCGATCTGCTCTGCCGCATGAGCTTGGTAGGCGAGGGGTTCGTCCATCGCGATATCTCGCCCGCTAATATTATGGTGCGCACGGCGCGCCTGCCGCTCGACCGACAGCTTGCCGAAGGCACTTTCGACCTGTGCTTGATCGACTTTGGCTCGTCGCTGGCGCTCGAGCCCGCCTCTGCGGTGGCCGGCACCGGCGGCAAGGCGTCGTTTACCGAGCGCTATGCCACGTTGCGCCGCGCGACGGTGGCCTACGCCCCGCCCGAGATGCTCACCGACGATATCCCCGACCTGCGCATGCTTCGCATGTCGCCGGCAATCGATGTCTATGCGGCGGCGAGTACGGTCTACGAGCTCATCGCCGGTGTCGCGCCGTACGAAGTAGCGCCGGGTGCGTCGGGTACTTCGGGCTCGCGCAAAAAGACGCGCGATATTGCCAGCCCTTATCGCCTCAAGATGGATACGCTGCCCGATTATCCCGTCGGCGCCCACGCGCCCGGCTGCGACTTGACGCAATTGCTGCGACGCGAGCCCGATGTGGCACTTGCCGCGGCCGAGCAGGCTCAGCAGCTGGGGCTCGATCCAAATTCCGAGGATCTGCGCGATGTGCTGGCGTTTGTCGACGCTCAGCTCTTCGATGTGGTGATGGCCTGTCTGTCCTGCCATCAGGAAGATCGTCCCGAGCCGGCTGCGGTGGAGGCGGCGCTCTCGGCATTTTGCGACCACTATGCGCAAAATGTCGCCCGCTCGCTTCGCGCCGAGCCGCTCATGCCGTGCCCGATGGAGGTATCGGGGCACACGGCCCGGCGCGCGGCGATGGTTGGTGCGACGGCGGTATGCGGCGTGCTTTGGGCTGTGGTCGTGGTATCAGCGGCGCTGTTGGCGTCGGGCGCCCATGTGGCGCTCGTCGTGGGACCGCTTATGTGGTCCGGGAAGCTGCCGGCCATTATCGCCGCGCTGGCGTTGGCGCTGCCGGGCGTGGCGGGCATTGCCGCCGGGGCCTTGGCGCGCGATCGCCGTGCGGGATTCCTGCAGGGCGTGTTGGCCCTTTCCGCCTGCGAGGTCCCGGCTCTGGCCGCACTCGCATGTACCGTGTTTTCCCAGCATGGCGTGGCGGGTGGCCTGGTGGCCGCCATAATTGCAACCTATGCGCTCACGTGGTTTTTGCTGGCGATGGGGTTTGCCTTCGAGCTTCCCGTCGTGTCAGCACGACGTGCGAAAACTCCCATGGCGACGCCGCTTGCCGGCGGAGCCGCGGCTGCCCGCGCCTTTGGCGGGCCGGCCGAAGTATCCGACACTATCTCTGCGACCAAGGAGGGCTAAGCCATGGCTTCTCAAGCCGAGCTCACCCCGTGCGGGGCAATGTTTGACATCTTTAAGCGCGCAGCGCACCTGAGCCATATCGAACTGTGCGGCCTGGTGCTCTCGAGCCGCCCGCTCGCCGACGGCCGTAGTCCGCAGAGCCGTGCCGCCGATCGCTCCTGGGTTTCGCGCTTTATCGTGCGCGCGCCGGTCGGCACGCTGCAGGAACGTTATTTTGCCGATTACGGCACCTCGGCCGCGCGCATTATGTCGCAGCTGGCCCTGCGCCGCCGCAATCCCATGGACGCCGCGGCCGTGACCAATATGGTGTGCGGCCCCGCTGGCGAGCCCATGGTGCGGGCACTCGAGGAATGCCATCAGGACACGAATCTCTATCGCAATGCGCTCGAGCGCCTGTCGCAGGCGGCTGAGCTCATGCCCGCCGAGCGCGCCGAGGCCATCCTGGTGCTGTTTGTCGCCGTGGGTTGCTCGGCAGATGTCCGCTCGTCGGTGACCTATGCCATCGACTACGCTCATGCGACCTGTGGCGGCGCCACGTCGACGCCGCGCTCGCTGAGCACATCTTCAGTCACAGGCGAGCACGAGGCTTCGCCGGCGCATCCGCTGGGACTGCTGCGCGTGCAAAACGGCTATGTGGTGAGCGCCCCGCGCTGGATTCAACCGAGTGAGGAGGGCGTCGAGATCGGCGCGCTGGCTACGGGGGAGGGCGACATCACCGACGTCGGCGACGACGTCTCGGCCCGTCATGCCCATATCTGGTGCGACGATTCTGGCACATGGTTTGTCGAGGACCTGTCGTCCACGAACGGCACCGTGGTGGTAAACGGGGCCACGAGTGTGTGTATTCAAGTAGAGCCCGGCCGCTCCGCCCAGCTCAATCCCGGCGACGAGCTCAAACTCGGCGAATCCACCACCTACGCCATCCTCCTCGGCGCCCTCTAGCCGGCAGATAGGGACGCTCCTTAGCGTGCTCGAGCCGGCCACCCGGGGACGAAGCATTCATTTTGACCCTTGACGGTCACCCAAGGTAAACCTTTACCGCCCGCCTATATTTGCCGAAATTACACTTGACGGCGGGGTACAATAAACCCGCATGCGGATTTCCGTTGCGGGCGCCTCCCATCGCCGGGGCGTGCCCGGGAGCATCCGGCATGCGGCCTTTGCGGCGCTCGGTCATGTGCAAGACGGGTAGCTGGGCCTGCGGTGCGCAAGCGCCCCTCGCCTTGGCATGCCTTCTCTCCACGCCATGCACCTGCTGCCAAGTCCGCCTGCCAGATGATTGGAAGCAACAGCGAAAATCCCATCACGCCAACATCCCGGCGATCGCCGGGGCCTGTATACCTATATGAGAGGAGAGGGGTATATGGCGCGTAAGTTTAAGTCTATGGACGGCAACGAGGCGGCCGCATATGTTTCGTATGCGTACACCGAGGTAGCGGGAATTTATCCCATTACGCCGTCCAGCCCGATGGCCGACCATGTCGACCAGTGGGCGGCCCAGGGTCGCAAGAACATCTTCGGCACCCCGGTCAAGGTCGTCGAGATGGAGTCCGAGGCAGGTGCAGCCGGTACCGTTCACGGTTCGCTGGGCGCCGGTGCTCTGACTACCACCTACACGGCTTCTCAAGGTCTGCTCCTGATGATCCCGAACATGTACAAGATCGCGGGCGAGCAGCTCCCGGGCGTCTTCCACGTCTCCGCGCGTTGCGTCGCTTCCCACGCCCTGAACATCTTTGGCGATCACTCCGACGTCATGGCCTGCCGCCAGACTGGCTTCGCCATGCTCGCCGAGGGCAACGTCCAGGAGGTCATGGACCTCTCGCCGGTGGCTCACCTTGCCGCCATCGAGGGCAAGACCCCGTTCCTTAACTTCTTCGACGGCTTCCGCACCAGCCACGAGATCCAGAAGGTCGCCATGTGGGACTACAAGGATCTGGCCGAGATGTGCGACATGGACGCCGTCCAGGCTTTCCGCGATCACGCGCTCAACCCTGAGCACCCGCATACCCGCGGCAGCCACGAGAACGGCGACATCTTCTTCCAGAACCGCGAGGCCTGCAACAAGGTCTACGACGAGCTTCCCGCCGTCGTCGAGGGCTACATGAAGAAGATCAACGAGAAGCTCGGCACCGATTACGGCCTGTTCAACTACTACGGCGCCCCCGATGCCGATCGCGTTGTCGTCTGCATGGGCTCCTTCTGCGACGTGCTCGAGGAAGTCATCGACTACCTCAACGCTCACGGCGAGAAGGTCGGCCTGGTCAAGGTTCGCCTGTTCCGTCCGTTCTCCATCAAGCACTTTGTCGACGTTCTCCCCGAGACCGTCAAGAAGATCGCCGTCATGGATCGCACCAAGGAGCCGGGTTCCATCGGCGAGCCGCTCTACCAGGACGTCGTCTCCGCTCTCTACGAGGCCGGCAAGACGGGCATCAAGGTCGTCGGCGGCCGTTACGGCCTGGGCAGCAAGGATACGCCTCCCGCGTCCGCGTTCGCTGTCTTCGAGGAGCTTAAGAAGGACGAGCCCAAGCGCGAGTTCACCATCGGCATCGTCGATGACGTGACCAACCTGAGCCTGCCCGAGGCCGAGGATGCGCCCAACACCGCAGCCCCCGGCACCATCGAGTGCAAGTTCTGGGGTCTGGGTGGCGACGGTACCGTCGGCGCCAACAAGAACTCGATCAAGATCATCGGCGATCACACCGACAAGTACGTTCAGGCCTACTTCCAGTATGACTCCAAGAAGACCGGCGGCGTCACCGTCTCGCACCTGCGCTTTGGTGATTCCCCGATCCGTTCGCCGTACTACGTGACCAAGGCCGACTTTGTCGCTTGCCACAACCCCAGCTATATCGTCAAGGGCTTCAAGATGGTCCGCGACGTCAAGCCGGGCGGTACCTTCCTGGTCAACTGCCAGTGGAGCGACGAGGAGTTCGCCGAGCACATGCCCGCCGTGGCCAAGCGCTACATCGCGAACAACAACGTCAACGTCTACCTGATCGACGCTATCGACCTGGCCGCCAAGGTCGGCATGGGCAAGCGCACCAACACGGTGCTCCAGTCCGCCTTCTTCGCACTGGCCAAGGTCCTGCCCGCCGAGGACGCTCTGCAGTACATGAAGGACGCGGCCACCAAGTCTTACATGAAGAAGGGCCAGGCCATCGTCGACGCCAACCACAAGGCCATCGATGCCGGCGCTACCGCCTTCCGTAAGTTCGAGGTTCCGGCCGACTGGGCTACCGCCGAGGATGCTGCTCCCGTCGAGCTCTCCGAGGAGACCAAGTCCGCCATCGCCCAGCAGGTCAAGAACCTGCTCGAGCCCATCGATCGCATGGATGGCGACAGCCTGCCCGTTTCCGCCTTTGTCGATTGCGCCGACGGCCAGTTTGAGCTGGGCGCCTCCGCATACGAGAAGCGCGGCGTCGCCGTGGTCGTTCCTCACTGGGACGAGACCAAGTGCATCCAGTGCAACCAGTGCGCCTATGTGTGCCCGCATGCCACCATCCGTCCGTTCGCGATGACCGAGGACGAGGCTGCCGCCGCGCCCGAGGCTACCCGCACGCTCGACGCTATGGGCCCCAAGGCCAAGGGCATGAAGTTCACCATGGCTGTGTCCCCGCTCGACTGCATGGGCTGCACCAACTGCGTCAAGGTCTGCCCCAAGGGTGCTCTCGAGATGGTTCCCACCGAGCAGGAGATGGACCAGCAGCCCGTTTGGGACTACATGGTCGAGAACGTCTCCGAGAAGAAGGAGCTCATCGCGGCCAACGTCAAGGGCAGCCAGTTTAAGCAGCCCTACCTGGAGTTCTCCGGCTCCTGCGCCGGTTGCGCCGAGACCGCCTATGCACGTCTGGTGACCCAGGTCGCCGGCGACCGCATGTTCATCTCCAACGCCACCGGCTGCTCCTCCATTTGGGGCAACCCCGCTGCCACCGCTCCTTACTGCAAGGACAAGGACGGTCACGGCCCGGCGTGGAACAACTCCCTGTTCGAGGACAATGCCGAGCACGGTCTGGGCATGGCCGTGGGCTACGAGGCCGTCCAGCACAAGCTGATTGCCGCTACCCAGGACATCATCGCCGCCGATGGTCCGTCCGATGAGCTCAAGGCTGCCGGCCAGGCTTGGATCGACTCCGTCAACGACGCCGAGGCTTCCAAGACCGCTGCCGCTGCCTACGTTGCCGAGCTCGAGAAGTGCGGTTGCGACGCTTCCAAGGCGATCCTCGCCGACAAGGCTTACCTCACCAAGAAGTCCTTCTGGATCTTCGGCGGCGACGGTTGGGCCTACGACATCGGCTTCGGTGGCCTGGACCACGTCCTGGCTTCCGGCCACAATGTCAACGTCTTCGTCTTCGACACCGAGGTGTACTCCAACACCGGCGGTCAGGCCTCCAAGGCCTCGAACCTGGGCCAGGTCGCTCAGTTCGCCGCTGCCGGTAAGGTGACCAAGAAGAAGTCCCTGGCCGAGATTGCCATGAGCTACGGCTACGTCTACGTGGCGCAGGTCGCCATGGGCGCCAACCCGGCTCAGACCCTCAAGGCCATCCACGAGGCCGAGGCCTACGACGGCCCGTCCCTCATCATCGGCTACAGCCCCTGCGAGATGCACTCCATCAAGAAGGGCGGCATGCAGAACTGCCAGGCCGAGATGAAGAAGGCTGTCGAGTGCGGTTACTGGAACCTCTTCCGCTTCAACCCCGAGGCTGCTGCCGGCAAGAAGTTCTCGCTCGATTCCAAGGAGCCCGCGGGCGGTTATCAGGAGTTCCTGATGAACGAGGCCCGTTACGCTTCGCTGACGCGTTCCTTCCCCGAGCGCGCCGAGGAGCTCTTCAAGGAGAACGAGCAGGCCGCTATGGACCGCTACGCTCACCTGCTGAAGCTCAAGACGGTGTACAACGAGGCCTAGATCTCTCACCGCAGGATCTGAGGGCTGACCTTCGCGGACGTCCTCGGACATGAAAGAACCCCCGCTGCGCACTACGTGCGGCGGGGGTTCTTTCGTCCTGCGGAGTATCCGCGAAGGTCAGCCCTCAGATCCTGCTACGACTACGTCCTCGGATTGTGTGGGCGGATGAAGGACGTGGCTGGTCGGGCATTCCGTCCCCTTCGCTGTTTCGCGGCTTTGCCGCGAAACCTCGCGTTACTTTGGGGATGGATGGAGGATTTGGCTGTTGCTGCCTTCTATCCCCGTGCTTTGGGGCTGGTTGCTTTTTTTGGAGCTCATCTTTATTCCTTATGCTGAATGAAAAGCCCCATGTTTTTGCAGAGGTGCATACTCGTCTTATTAATGCATAGAATCTCGTATAGTGCGAGTAAGATATTACGCTGCCCGTTTTGTGTTTAGCGGAGATATAGGTTGCATAATCTAGTCTAATCCCTGCTCTATTAAAATAAAGTCGCACGTAAATGGCGTAGATATGCCTAAGCTGGGGTTCTGTACGCTGAGCGGATAAAAACGACCGTTCACCGTTCAACTATT
The DNA here is from genome assembly GCA_019414055.1 of Collinsella sp. Lineage (GTDB taxonomy): Bacteria > Actinomycetota > Coriobacteriia > Coriobacteriales > Coriobacteriaceae > Collinsella. Next base: position 20,616 of record DXMV01000014.1, on the reverse strand, counting down.
TTCAAAATGAATAAAATGAGCGATAAAGAGAATATAAACCTTAATAAACTCGCGTATTGCACGGATGCGGGTTATTAATGGGTTGTAGGCCTTTTACAGAAAGGATTCCAGCAATGTCTAAGCCTCTTGGCAAGCCCGATCGTATTGTCGTCGCCCTTGGCGGCAACGCCCTCGGCAACAACCCCGTCGAGCAGATCCAGGCCGTGAGCAACACCGCCCACGCTCTCCTTGGTCTTATCGAGCAGGGTAACGAGATCATCATCACCCACGGCAACGGCCCGCAGGTCGGCATGATCCAGAACGCCTTCGCCGCCGCCCACGACGCCATCGGCACCCCCGAGATGCCGCTGCCCGAGTGCGGCGCCATGTCCCAGGGCTACATTGGCTATCACCTGCAGCAGGGCATCGGCCGCGAGATGCACAAGCGCTATAAGCGTTGGCACGCCGCCACCGTCGTCACCCAGATCGAGTGCGACCCGGACGATCCCGCGTTCAAGAACCCGACTAAGCCGATCGGCCCCTTCTACACCGAGGAGCAGGCCAAGGAGTTCATGGCCGAGGATCCCTCCAAGGTATTCGTCGAGGATTCCGGCCGCGGCTGGCGTCGCGTCGTCGCCTCCCCCGACCCCAAGAAGATCGTCGAGGCCGACTCCATCCTCAACCTGCTCGACAACGAGTTCATCGTCATCGCCTGCGGTGGCGGCGGCATCCCCGTCGTCCGCGACTACGAGAACAAGGGCTGCTACAAGGGCGTTCCCGCCGTCATCGACAAGGACCTGGGCGGCGAGCTGCTGGCCGAGGACTGCGACGCCGACGTCCTGTTCCTGCTGACCGCCGTCGAGCACGTCGCCATCAACTTCGGCAAGCCCAACCAGGAGGAGCTCGAGGACATCACCGCCGACGAGGCCGAGCGCCTGGCCGACGAGGGCCAGTTCGGCAAGGGTTCCATGGAGCCCAAGGTCCGCGCCGCCATCAAGTTCGCCCGCTCCCGCAAGGGCCGCACCTGCATCATCGGCGCCCTGGACAAGGCCGCCGAGACCATGGCCGGTCTCTCCGGTACCCGCATCCACGAGTAGCCTCTACTCTGTTGCCTCTCTCGTGGGCGCCAGGCAAGACGCCCACAAACTAGCCTCTCTTCATGAGCCCCGCAGTCCGCTCCGACTGCGGGGCTTTTGCTATTCACCTAGTCATTGGGGACAAACCCGGCACTTGGGGACGGTCCTTTCCTGCCGGCAGCTTGGGACAGTCCTTAATAGTCATTGGGGACGTTCTTAAACGACTAGTCAAACAAGAACGTCCCCAACGACTACTCATTTAAGTCTGTCCCCAATGACTGCCCAATGGCTGGGAAGGCGCATCCCACACCGACGCATTGCCTTCGGGCCCTCTCCCCAGGCTCTCCATAGCTCAGCTGGACTCCCCGCAACCTGTTCCGAGTTGGCGGAACGAGCGCGACGTGGAGTGTCATTCTTTACCGCGTTAGACTAGACGCAGGGAAAGGAGGAGGACATGGATGCTCGCGTCAAGCAGCTTGTAAATATGATCGAGGACGCTCAGCCTGTCGCTGTCGCGGTACTTGCCAAGCGTCTCGAGGTAAGCGAGCGCGCCGTGAGAAACTATATCCATCGCGCAAACGACAGCCTTGCAGGGGTTGCACGCATCGTTGGCAGCAAGGGGCAGTATCGTATCGATGTTGCACGTGCAGATGAGCTTGCTCGCTTGCTAGACGGTGCGGCTCTGGCCCATCCGGGCATTCCTGATACGCGCGATGGCCGTGTGTCCTTCCTTCTTAACGACCTCCTCATGCGGTCCCAGTGGGTGACGATTGAGGAGTATGCGGATTTACTCTACGTTTCGGCGCGAACTCTGTCCAATGACATGCGTCTGGTAGAGCAGAAACTCGCCCAATTTGACTTAACGCTCGAAAAGCGCCCACGCTACGGAATCCGCGTTGCGGGCGGGGAGTCACAACGGCGCCTGTGCCTGGCCTCGCTGGTGAGGCCCGTGTTGCCCGACACCGACGATGCAAAGCTCGCCGAGCGCCTGCGGGCCATCGCCGCATGTGTGGACGATGCCCTGACGGCCTCGCCCGTCACGGTGAGCTCGCTGGCATCCCGCAATCTCATCATGCATCTTTACATTGCTCTTGGCCGCATCGAGCAGGGCTGCTATGTCCCAGCTGCAGAATCGGACGTTCAAAAACTGGAGGGAACGCGCGAATACGCCGCGGCTTTCCAGATTGCCGCAAACATCAAGGATGCCCTGGGCGTGAGCATGCCCCGAGAAGAGGTTGCCTTTATCGCAATCCATTTGCTCGGCAGGGGCACGGGCGTGCCCGAGAAGGGCTCTGCCGTTATCTCGGACGAGATGTGGGAGATTGCTTCCGAGATGGTACGTGCGGTCAACGATGAGTTTAGGTTTGACTTTAGCGGCGATCTTGAACTTCGCATGAACCTTGCTCGGCATATCGGCCCTCTGGGCTATCGCCTTGAATATCACATGCATATGGATAACCCCATGCTGCCCGATATCAAGACGAGGTTTCCGTTGGCCTATTCGATGGCAGCTGGCACCTCGCAGGTACTCGAGCGTCATTTTGGCAGCCAGCCCTCTGATGAAGAGCTCGGCTACATCGCCATGGCATTTGCCCTGGCCCTCGAGCAGCAAGCCGACCAGCCGCGTCGCAAGCGCATCCTGATCGTGTGCGCCTCGGGAGCGGGAAGCGCCCGTATGCTCGAGCACCAGTACCGCAAGCAGTTTGGCATGTATATCGATTCGATTGAGACATGCGATGTCGCCCGCGTGGGAACGTTCGATTTTTCGCACATCGACTACGTGTTCACAACGGTGCCGCTCAACGTCAAGTTGCCCGTGCCCGTCCGCGAGGCCGATTTCTTCTTGGAGACGAGCGATGTCAACGCTATCCGCAAGGTGCTGAGCGACGACACTGCGCAATCGGACTCCGTAAGCTCTTTCTTTAGCCGTGCCCTGTTCTTCAACCGCGTTGAGGCGTCGTCGAAGCAGGCCGTTCTCCGATATCTCTCCGAGCGCGCCGTCGAGAGCGGCCGTGTCGATGCCCAGTTTGCCCAAGAGGTCGCCGAGCGCGAGAGCGCGAGTGCCACCTCGTTTGGCAATGGGGTAGCCATGCCCCATGGGATGCATCCCTTGAGCGCCGAGGCCTTTGTTACCGTGGGCCTGCTCGAACATCCCATTCTTTGGGACGAATACGGCCATGAGGTCGATATCGTCTTTATGGTGTCGTTTGCCCGGTCGGGCGGCGATGAGGCGCGGATCTTGAGCTCACTGCTCGCCGAGATCTTTATGGACCGCCAGGGGGTCGAGCGCCTACGCGAGCGCCGGTCCTGGCATGAGCTGATGGCGCTTGTGCAAGCGCATACGGCTTAAGACTTCTTTTGTCGATAACCCTGTCTGTCTACCTGCAATAAACCTCGAGGATTGCGGGCGGGAGATAGGCGTTTCGAATATTCAAGTACAAACCAAACATCACGGGAGAGGAGACCGTTATGGACGATCAGGGAACCGAGATGGTTTCGTTTCAGCTGGTCGCTGCAGCGGGAGAGGCACGCAGCCTTGCCTTCGAAGCCCTTGAAAAGGCAAAAGCGGGGGATTTTGACGCCGCCGCCAAACTCATGAAGCAGTCAAAGGATGCGGGAATCAAGGCTCACCACATCCAAACGCAGCTGCTTTCGACTGAGGCAGCGGGCGAGCATCTGTCGGTGGATGTGTTGCTGGTCCATGCTCAGGACCACCTCATGTGCTCCATGCTTGCTCAGGAGCTCGTGCAGGAGCTGATCTGCCTGTATGAGTGCACTGCAACCAAGAACGCCTAGCGGCGTGCGGTGACTATCCAACCAATCAATGCGAAGGGAATCCCTTATGAAGATCCTTCTTGTTTGCGCAGCTGGTCTGTCTACAAGCATTCTGATGAAGAAACTCGAGAAATATGCGGAGCAAAACGGCATCGAGCTCGATATCGATGCGGTGGGTATCGGCGAGTATCAGGAGACGTGCGCCAATTATGACGTGCTGCTCTTGGGGCCGCAGGTGTCCTACCAGCTCAACACCGTCAAGCAGGGGAGCGGTAAGCCGACCGCGGTCATCCCCGCACAGGACTACGGCATGGGCAACGCCGCCAACGTGCTGGCACTCGCCCAGTCGCTGTTGGGTTAGGAGGCGACCATGGAGAAGTTCATGACCCTGCTTCAGGAAAAACTGACCCCTATCGCCAATTTCTGCGGCACCGAGCGCCACTTTGCCTCCATGCAAAAGGGCTTTATGAGCGCGATCAGCTTCATCTTGGTATCTGCCGTCTTTATGATCCTCGCCAACCCGCCGGTCACGGCCGACCTGGTGGCGCAGGGCGGGTTCTGGTCCGTCTTTGGCCCTTGGCTCGATTTTGCGACGGCCAATAAGCTCACGCTGCTCATCCCCTTCAATATGACGATGGGCATACTGTCGGTGATCGTGACGTTCGCAATCGCCTATAACCTGGCGGGCACCTACAAGATGCCCAAGCTTAACGCCGGCATGACCTCGCTGGTGATGTTCCTGATCGCCGCGGCGCCGTCGTCCTACTACCAGCTTGCTGACGAGTCCGTGCTCCAGGCGGTCCCCTGCACCTATCTGGGTGCGCAGGGCCTGTTTACCGCCATCATCGTTGCCTTGGTCTCCGTCGAGGTCACGCGCTTCTGCCAGACCAAGGGCATCACCATCAAGATGCCCGATGGCGTGCCGCCGTTTTTGTCCGAAACCTTTGGCGCCATCGTACCTATGCTCGCCAACATCCTCATCTTCTTTGGCGGCAACCTGCTGATCCAGATGATCGATCCCGCGCTGTCCATCCCCTCGGTTATCGAGAAGCTGCTCGCTGCCCCGCTTTCCGTCGCAGTTGACTCTGTGCCCGGCGCACTGCTTATCTGCTTCATGACTCTGCTGTTTTGGTGCTTTGGCGTCCACGGCAACATGATCGTAATGCCCATCACCGCCCCGGTCTCGCTTGCCGCCTTTGCCGCCAACGCCTCGCTCTATGCTGCCGGGCAGCCGCTTGAGTTCCACCCGGTGCTCATGTCGTTGGCCATCAACCTCATCGGCGGCACGGGTAATACGTTCTCTTTTGTGGCGCTCTGCGCGTTTAGGGCAAAGTCGCAGCAGCTCAAGGCATTTGGCAGGGCATCGATCGTGCCGAGCTTCTTCCGTATCTCCGAGCCCGCGATCTTCGGCGCGCCCATCATCTTCAACCCGATCCTCATGATTCCGTTTGTGCTAGGCGGCATGATCTCGGCCCTGCTGTATTGGGGTGCGGTCTCACTGGGTCTTGTCTCTAACTTCTACATCTTGGTGAGCGGCACGTTCCCCATCTTCGTTCAGGGCTTTGTCCAGTGCCTCGACCCGCGCATCTGGGTGTTTACGATCGTTTTGATCGTGGTCATGGCTGTGGTCTGGTACCCGTTCTTTAAGGTGTACGATAACCAGCTCCTGGCTCAGGAGCAGGAGAACGCCGCGGCAGCTTCTGCCGAGGATACTGAGTAGCATGAGTTACTTTGACAGAACGTCTGCCGCCGGTATGCCCGAGGGCTTTTTGTGGGGTGGTGCCCTCGCCGCCAACCAGGCCGAAGGGGGCTGGAACGAGGGCGGCCGCGGCATGTCGCACTCCGACCTGATCCCACAGGGTTCCGACCGCTGGGATGTAATGTTTGGCAGGCAAAAGCCCGTGGACGATCCGGACAGGCTGTATCCATGCCGCTGGGGCAACGACTTCTTCCATCATTGGCACGAGGATGTCGAGCTCTTTGCCGAGATGGGCTTTAAGTGCCTGCGTCTTTCAATTTGCTGGAGCCGTATTTTTCCCACAGGGATGGAGACCGAGCCCAACGGCGAGGGCTTGGAGTTTTACCGTCAGGTATTCGAGGCGCTGCGCGAGCATGGAATCGAGCCGCTTGTGACGCTGTCGCACTACGACTATCCGTTGGCTCTGGTCGAGCGCTATGGTGGCTGGCAAAGCCGAGAGATGATCGAGCGGTATGCGCACTACGTCGAGACCGTCGGACGCGCGTACCAGGGCCTCGTGCGTTATTGGCTTACGTTCAACGAGATCAACAGCGTGGCGCTGTCCTATCTCAACGCGGGTGTCACGCTCGAGGATGAGCGTGACCGTGCAGCCGTGACCGCGGCGTTCTCGCACCATATGTTTATGGCGAGCGCTCGCGCTGTCGAGATTCTGCACAAGATCGATCCCGCAAACAAGGTGGGTTGCATGGTCGCTGCCGGTGCGACCTATCCGTACCGTTGTGCGCCCGAGGACGTATGGCTTGCGTATGAGGAGGACCGCGGCCGCTACTTCTACACAGACGTGATGGCTGCGGGCGCCTATCCTGCTTGGAAGCTGCGTGCACTCGAGAAAGAGGGTGTTCACGTGCCCTTTGAGCCGGGCGATACGGAGTATCTGGCAGAGCATACGGTCGACTTCATCTCGTTCTCGTACTATTGCTCGCGCTTGGTGTGCGCCGATGATCAGGTGATCGCCGAGAAGGCGGAGGGCAACGTGTTCCCGACGCTGCGCAATCCGTACCTCAAGGATAAAGAGACTGCCTGGAAGTGGCAGATCGATGCGCTGGGTTTGCGCGTGACGCTTGCCGGCTACCACGATCGTTACCATCTTCCGCTCTTTATCGCCGAGAACGGTGTGGGCGGACTCGATGCGCTGGAAGACGGCAAAGTCCACGATGCGTATCATATTGATTACCTGCGAAGGCATATTCTTGCGCTGCGCGATGCAATTGTCGAGGACGGTGTTGACCTGATGGGATACACGCCGTGGGGCTGTATCGATTTGGTGTCGGCCTCGACGGGGCAGATGAAGAAGCGCTATGGCTTTGTTTATGTTGATGCCGATGATATGGGCAAAGGCACGTTCGATCGCTACCGAAAGGACAGCTTCTGCTGGTACCAAAAGGTCATTGCATCAAATGGCGAGGACTTGAGTTAACTCTTGCAGGTCTGTTGCCCCCGCGGTCCGCTTCGGCCGCGGGGGCTTTTGTTATTGAGGCGGCTGTTCATGAGGAGCATTGCAGGCTGCGGAAACCCGGCACTTGGGGACGTTCCTTTCCTGCCGGCAGCTTGGGACAGTCCTTAAAGGCCGCATCGATCAACTGCGGAAAGCACATTCCAGAATGAGCGTCCAACATGGGGTGCGGTTTCCCTTGAGGCCCTCAATCGGAAAATGCATCCCGGATTATTGTCGAAAAGCGGTCCCTAGTTTCCCAAACGGGCCGCTAACGGAAAGCGCACCCCGCTATTGGGCCCCAAAGCAGGATGCGCTTTCCGTGCCGGCAGTTCCGGGCATCCAGAGACCACTCATTTAAGTCTGTCCCCAGTGACTAGTAGTAGGCCCACATGGCTTCGACTTCGTTGAGGACCTCTACGACGCCCCAGCGGCGGGCGCTGCGGCTGGCCGAGTTGGGATCGAAGACTTCAATCTGGTCGGCGTCGTCAATACCGTAAAGCACAATGTAGTGGCCCACGTTGGTAAAGGTGCCCGGCCGAACAGCGGCGATGACGGGCGCTCCCGAACGCAGCGCCTGAGTCATCGAGTCGCGATCGTTATGAAGCTCCGTTCCGTTAAGTCCCAACTGCCACGCGCCACTCGTCATAAACGACCATTCGGTTGCACCGGTGGGGGCGTAATTGCCCGCCTCGGAAAGCGCGCACATATCGACGGGGGTCATATCGGTGCGTCCCGTCTTAAAGATATAGACCATGGCGAGGCACGTAGGCCCGCAGGCATTTTGGCGGATGGTACCGCCGGCGTAAGGCAGCTCCGACCATGCAGGGTCGATCTGATAGATATGGGGCATCGTGCCGGCTTGCCATTGCGAGCGCGGGGTCGAAAAGGCGAAAGAATAACCGGGCGCGACGGGGGCCTTGAGCAGCTTGTCCTCGGCGGTGGGCTCGAGACCGGCCGAGCCGTGGGACATACAGGAGCTCATAAGCACAAAGACCAGACAGATGAGGATAGAGCACAGTGCGAGGCAAAGTCGACGAGCCGGCAGGGCGGGGGCATTCACGTACGATGTCGAGCGGTAGGGCTTGCCGTCGCGTCCGCCTTGGGAATGCGAAAAGAAGCGGTTGATATGGATGTCGGACTGACGTGCGCCGTTGCGGCGCAGTTGCGGAACCTCGGCCTGGCGCTGTCGAGTGCGCGCGCCCAGGCGGCTATCTTGCTGCGCGCTTGTGCCCGTGCTCGGACGGTCACTCTGCCGTGTTCTGCTTGTCTGCTGCCGAGACGAAGGCCTGGGTTGCTCTTGAGGGCGTTGCGGATTGCTGCTCGTGGCACTTCTAGGCGTCGGCGTGGTACGGCCAGCAAGGCGAACGCTTTGTCGCCGTTGATCACCGTCGTTGTATCCGTATGCCATTCGTACCGCCTTGTCTCATGTATAACCTGTCTATCCTACAAAAAAGATGTGCAACAAAGGGGTCTGCGCGTCAAAAGCTCGGTAAACGGTACGAAAGGCGCAAAACGCACGGCTTCAAAAACATCTCTATATGCGTCCGATGAGCGTACGCCCGTCGGACGGGCGGCAACAATGAGTGGCAAACCGCGCCGTTCGTCCCAAAAACAGCGCCGCTCGTTTTGCAGTTCTGCCTTCGGTCGAGTCGCAAGCGGCGCTGCTGTGCCAAGGCCGTATCTTAAAGCCACGAAATAAAAGCGCGCGGTAAAACAGACCGCGCAAGGGGTGACGCCAAAGAGGCGTCAATAAGGAAAGGAGGGGAACAATGGCGGACAAGAACGCAGAAGTTGCAGTCGAAGGTAACGGCGGCATGAAGAAAACGCTTTCGCTCTGGAACTTCTTCACCATCGGTTTCGGTGCCATCATCGGAACTGGCTGGGTCCTGCAGGTCGGCGACTGGATGGTCGTGGGCGGCGGTCCCGTTCCCGCTATGATCGCATTCCTCTTGGGTGCAATCTTCCTCGTGCCCGTCGGAGCTGTTTTCGGTGAGCTCACGGCTGCTATCCCCATCTCGGGCGGCATCGTCGAGTATGTCGACCGTAGCTTTGGCCGTACGCTGAGCTACATCACCGGTTGGCTCCTGGCCCTGGGCAACGGCATCCTGTGCCCGTGGGAGGCCATCGCCATTTCGACCCTCGTGTCCGAGATGTTCGGCAGCCTGCCCGGTCTTGAGTGGCTGCGCGCCGTCAAGCTCTACACCATCTTGGGCGCCGACGTTTACTTGTTCCCGACGCTAATCGCGCTCGGCTTTGCAGTCTACGTCATCTTCCTCAACTTCCGCGGTGCCAGCTCGGCCGCCAAGCTCCAGGCCTTCCTGACCAAGGCTCTGCTCTGCGGCATGCTGCTCGCCATGGGTGTCTCGCTGTTCACCGGTTCGCCGGAACACGCCATGCCCGTGTTCTCCCAGGTCACCGGTGCTGGCGGCGGCAAGCCCGCTACCGAGGGCACCAGCCTGTTCGCCGGCATCGTGTCGGTCCTGGTTTTGACCCCGTTCTTCTACGCCGGCTTCGATACTATTCCTCAGCAGGCTGAGGAAGCAGCCGAGGGCCTCAACTGGAACAAGTTCGGCAAGATCATCTCCCTGGCCCTGCTGGCCGCCGGCGGCTTCTACATGGTCTGCATCTACTCGTTCGGCACCATCCTCGACTGGCATGAGTTTGTTAAGAGCCCGGTTCCCGCGCTGGCCTGCCTCAAGGGCATCAACATGCTCCTGTACCTGGCCATGCTCGTCATCGCCACGCTTGGACCCATGGGCCCGATGAACTCCTTCTACGGCGCCACGAGCCGCATCATGCTCGCCATGGGCCGCAAGGGCCAGCTGCCCGAGAAGTTCGCCGAGGTCGATCCCAAGTCCGGCGCTCCCAAGCTCGCCTGCGCCGTTCTGGGCGTCATCACCGTCATCGGCCCGTTCCTGGGCAAGAACATGCTCATCCCTCTGACCAACGTGTCGGCTCTCGCCTTCATCTTCTCCTGCGGCATGGTCGCCCTCGCTTGCCTGCGCATGCGCTTCACCGAGCCCGACCTGCCTCGTCCCTACGAGGTGCCCGGCGGCAAGTTTGGCATCAGCCTCGCTGTCGCTGCCTGCGCCGTCATCATCGGCCTGCTCGTGGTCCCGTTCTCTCCCGCCTCCCTCAACATGGTGGAGTGGAGCATCGTGATCGGCTGGCTGGCCGTTGGCCTGGCCCTCATGGCCTTCACCAATTCCCGCAAAAAATAACGCCTAGCCGGGGCGGATCGGGTGCGCGGACCCCTCTCTTCCGCGCACCGAACCCGGCACCACTTGGGTAGCTTTGTGAGGTCATAACCCAACATGGCCTCGCCCACTATATGGATCCATAAGGAGGAACCATGTCCACTAAGTACGCAATCGTTGGCGGCAAGCTCATCGACGGTACCGGTGCCGAGCCGGTCGAGAACTCCCTCGTTCTCGTCGACGACAACGGCAAGATCGAGTATGCCGGTGCTATGCAAGACCTTCCCGAGGGCGTTGAGGTTATCGACGCCGCTGGCAAGACCGTCCTTCCCGGCCTGATCGACACCCACCTGCACTTCTCGGGCAACCTGACCGACGATGACACCGATTGGGTCATGCAGCCGCTCCTCGAGAAGCAGGCCGTCGCTGTCAAGCAGGCCTACGACTGCCTCACCCACGGCCTCACTACCGTCTGCGAGATCGGCCGCTTTGGTATCCAGATCCGTGACTGCATCGACAAGGGCGTCTTTAAGGGCCCGCGCGTTCTGGCCACCGGTCTGGGCTTCTGCCGCGTTGCCGGTCACGGCGACTCCCACCACTGCACCCAGGAGCTCAACAAGGAATCCCATCCCTGGGGCGACCAGGTCGATGGTCCTTGGGATCTGCGCAAGGCCGTCCGTCGTCGCCTGCGCGAGAACCCCGATGCCATCAAGATCTGGGCAACCGGTGGCGGCATCTGGCGTTGGGATTCCGGTCGCGACCAGCACTATTGCTCCGAGGAGATCCAGGCCGTGGTCGAAGAGGCAAAGATGGTCGGCATCCCCGTGTGGAGTCACTGCTACAACAACCACGCCGCCGCCTACGATTCCGTCCGCTTTGGCTGCGAGCAGCTGATTCACGGCTTCGATATCGATGAGCGCACCATGGACCTCATGGCCGAGCAGGGCACCTTCTTCACCCCGACGATCGCCTTCCTGCCCACCTGGTACGCCACCTATCCGCCCGTCTACGTCCCCGAGCTGCACGACAAGTACGAGGGCACCCTGGTCGAGAAGGAGCTGCAGCGCAACTACGACTGCCTGCGCGAGGCCAAGAAGCGCGGCGTCGTCATGACGATCGGCTCCGACTCCTTCTCCTTCGTCACCCCGTACGGCACCTGCTCCATCGAGGAGATGTACGAGTTCGTCGACAAGATCGGCTTCACTCCGGTCGAGACCATCACCTGCGCCACCCTCAACGGTGCCAAGATGTGCCACATCGAGGACGAGACCGGTTCCATCGAGGCCGGCAAGTGCGCCGACCTGCTGGTTGTCAACGGTGACGTCGCCGCCGACATCCACGTGCTCAACACCGACAACATGGACGTCATCATGAAGGACGGCTGGATCGTCGAGGCTGGCACTTTTGGTGAGGCTAACAAATACAGCGCCTAAGATACCGTTTGTCGATGGCTTGATGTAAAACACAGTTTTTGATTGCATAATGCAATGGAGAGGGTCGCTTGCGGCCCTCTTTATTGCTATGGGTGCTACGGACAAGAGGGGATGACGGTGGATTTAAACAGGCTGATTCTGGGCAAGAGCTACAACTCTACCAAGGTCTTTCGTACGGCCCAGCATGTGGTTCAGGCCATCCTGCTCGGTATTGTCGTTCCGGCGCTTATCCTGCTGCTTATCTGGGATTTAACCGATAATCCCAATCCCGTTCCGGGCGTTGTCGTTATTGCCGGCCTGGTCATGCTGTGCTTCTTTTTCTCGTATGTCTTTGTGGTCCCCGACGACCTCACATCGAGCGCAACCGACCGTACGCTCGCCATCGCATCAAAAATATTCGCCTACACGTCGCGCGGCCTTACGCCCGAAGCGGCCCTGGGCGCCTCTAAAATTATCCTGTCCGAGACCATCGCCTCTGCCATCTGCTTTACCGATGGCAAACAGGTGTTGGCAAGCTGGGGCGAGGACTCGGCAAAGTGCCCTGCCGGCACCCCGGTCGTGCTCAAGACCACGCTCAACGTGATCGAGTCCGGCGAACAGAGTGTATTTTCGCGCGACGCCTCCAATGAGACGGGCGGCTATTTTCCCCGTCTGCGCGCCGGCATTGTCGCGCCGCTGACCGTGCGCGGGCATTGCGTGGGCACGCTCGAGCTGTATTACCCCCGCCTGAGCAGCATCGATATGCGCCAGACGGCGTTGGCCTCGGGCTTTGCCGATCTCATTTCCACGCAGCTCGCCAGCTTTGAGCTCGAGCGCCAGGACGAGCTCACGGCCCGCGTGGAGCTGCGTGCCCTGCAGTCGCAGGTCGACCCGCATTTTCTATTCAACACTATCAGCACCATCGTGTCGCTCGTTCGAACCGAGCCCGACAAGGCGCGATCGTTGCTGATCGATTTTTCCAATTATTACCGTCAGACGCTTTCTGACTCCGATACGCTCACCACGCTCGAGCACGAGGTGGAACAGGGCACTCGTTATATCAATCTTATGCAGGCCCGGTATGGCGACGGCCGTCTGCGCGTCTCGGTCGACATCGACTTTGAGGTGCGCGACAGCCTGGTACCGCCGTTTATCTTGCAGCCGCTGCTCGAAAACTGCATCAAGCATGCGCAGCGCGAGACCGAGCCGCTTTCTATTCGTGTTAGGGCTTTTGAGACCGATGACGGCTTGCAGATCATCGTCGAAGACGACGGCATCGGTATGAGCGAAGAAGTCTGCGCGCATCTGTTTGAGCAGCATCGCCGAGAGGAGCCCGAGAGCATTACCGCCGACGGCTCCGTCAAGCGAGGTTGCGGCTTGGCGCTCTTCAACGTGCTTCAGCGCATCCATTTCTTTTACGGAGAAGATTCCGGCATGCGCGTGAAGTCCCAGGAGGGCGTGGGAACGCAGGTCATCGTTGAGTTGAACGGCGAGCCGCATGAGCCGGCGCCGCTAACGGTGTAGCACGCGGTTGGATTGAGAGAAAAAGAGGGGAAGCGCATATGTCCGAAGGCTGGAACATCTTGGTGGTTGATGATGAGCCTCCAATTAGGGCTGAGCTACGCTATCTGTTGGAAAAGGATACGCGTGTGGGTCAGATTGCCGAGGCGGGCAATGTCACCGAAGCCGTGGAGTCGATTCTGTCGAACAAGCCCGACGTGCTGTTTTTAGACATTACCATGCCCGGCCGCTCGGGAATTGAGCTTGCCGAGACGCTGCAGAACCTAAAGACGCCGCCGGTCGTGGTGTTTGTGACGGCATTTGCCGAGTATGCGGCCGATGCCTATAACCTCGATGCCGTCGATTACGTCGTCAAACCGGTCGAGGATGCCCGCCTGTCAAAGGCACTCGACAAGATCGAGACTGCTCTGGGTGCTCGCCGTGTCGTCCATGCTCCGCGCCAGCCTTTGCGCCTGACGGTGGATCGCGGGGGCAAAAGGGTGTTCATTCCCGTGGCGGATGTCTGCTACTTTGAGGCGCGCGCCGATTTTTGCAATGCGGTCTGTGCCGAGGGAACATACCTGATCAATGAGTCGATTTCCTCGCTCGAGCGGCGTCTGGCCTCCGAGGGTTTTATTCGTGTCCACCGCAGTTATCTGGTCAATTTGGAAGACGTGCATAATGTCGAGATCGGCTCCACGGGCCTGATGGAGCTCAGGCTCGACCGCGTGAGCTCGACGGTGCCCGTGTCCCGCCGTCGCGCTGCCGAGGTCAAGGCGCACTTGGGACTTGCGTAGGCGGTCTGCATGCCATCGTTTATCGCCGCAGGTTTGGCATGACCGCACGGTGGGCATAATGGGTGACATCGAATGAAATCGAAAGGATCATTATGCCCGCGCTCATTACGCATCATCTGTTTGGCGAGGAAAGCATCGACCGTCTTCCGCAGGGCGTTATCACGTCCGACGAGGAGCGCATCGCCTTTATCCTGGGAAACCAAGGTCCCGACCCGTTTTTCTTCCACATGCTCACGCCGCGCGTTTCCGACTGCACGTCGCTTGCTCAGGTCATGCACCGCTCGCGCATGTCGCGCCAGTTCTCGTGCCTGCGCGACGGCGTGTCGCACCTGCAGCCGCGCGATGCCAACCTGGGTCGCGCCTTTGCGCTGGGCCTGCTGTCGCACTATGTGCTCGACCGCAATGCCCACCCCTTTGTCTACGAGCAGCAGTTTGGCATTGTTGAGTCCGACCCCGGGCTCGAGGCTTCGGGCAGTCAAGTTCACGCCGTGCTCGAAAGCGACCTGGACGTGCTGATGCTGCAGCTTAAACGTGACGGGGCCACGGTCGAGGATTATCCGCCGGCGGGCGAGATCGTCACCACCGACCGCATCAATCGCGTGGCCGGTGTGCTGATGAGCTACGTCGCCGGGCGCGTGTACGGTATCGACATCCCGGCGGGGGAGTACGCCGGCGCTGTAGCCGACATGCAGCTGCTCTACCGCACTATCGAGCCGGCCGGTTCGGCCAAGACGCGCGCGATTGCCCTGCTCGAGGGCTTGGTGCACGATTATTCGCTGCTCGACGGCCTTGCGCACCGTGTGACGACCGAGCTGCCCGAGCGTACCGGCAACCTGGGCCACTTGGCATGGAAGAACCCCTTTACTGACGAGGTCTCGAACGAGAGTTTCCCCGAGGTCTTTGACCGCGCGCTGGTCGATTACGAGTGCACGGTCGCCCGCTTTATCGAGACCGGCGATATGGAAGCCGTGACCAACCACGTCAATTACAGCGGTCGCGTGCTCGGCGCCGACGAAGAGTTCGACCGCGAGGAGTAGGGCTCGTGCGTACCCCTTTGCCGAATCCTTACCGGCGCCTCTGTGCAATTGGGGTACGATGAACTAACTGCATATCGGGCGAATACGAAGGGGCCCTGTCCATGAAATACACCAAGCTCGAGCGTAACTGGGTTATGTACGATGTGGGCAACTCGGCCCTCGTGCTGCTCAATACCTCGGTGGTGCCCATCTACTTTAACGCCATCAATACCGGTGCTTCCTCGGCAGACCTGGTGGTCGCTTGGGGCAACGCGCAGACGATTGCCTCGCTGGTCATTGCCATGCTCATGCCCATTCTGGGCGCGCTTGCCGATTACGCCGGCAACAAGATCAAGTTTTTCCTGGGCTTCTTCCTCACGGGCCTGGTCCTTTGCCTGGCGCAGGCTATCCCCATGTCCGCCATGGCATTTTTGACCGTGTACGTGCTGTGCACCATCGGCCTTAACTCTTCTATGACGTTCTACGATGCCATGCTGCCCGACATTACCACCGACGAGCGCATGGACGCCGTGTCCAGCTCGGGCTATGCCTGGGGCTACATCGGCTCCACCGTGCCGTTCATCATCTGCCTGGCGCTTATCATGGGTGGCCCCGCTCTCGGTGTCCCCACCATGCTGGCAACGCGTCTGTCGTTTGTCATCACTGGTGCCTGGTGGCTTATCTTTACCCTGCCGCTCATTCGCACCTATAAGCAAAAGTACGGTCGCGAGCGCGGTCCCCAGGACACCATCGGCCACATCGTGGGCGGCGTGTTCTCCGAGGTCGGACACACCATGCGCGAAATCGCCCACAACAAGACTGTGCTGGTCTACATGATCGCGTTCTTCTTCTACATCGACGGTGTGCACACGGTCATTTCCATGGCCACCAGCTACGGCTCGGCTTTGGGCATCGATTCGACCCAGCTGGTGCTGGCGCTGCTCGTCACGCAGTTTGTGGCCTTTCCGTCCGCCATCATTTACGGCAAGCTCGCCGGACGCGTTGGCACGCTCAACATGATCCTGGTGGCGGTCGCCGCCTACATGGGCATTGTGCTGTTCGCCGCGTTCTTCCTAAAGACCGCCTTTGAGTTCTGGGTGCTTGCCATTATGGTCGGCCTGTTCCAGGGCGGCGTGCAGGCGCTCAGCCGTAGCTATTTTGGCCGCATCATCCCCAAGGAAAAGTCCAACGAGTACTACGGCTTCTTCGATATCTTTGGTCGTTATGCAAGCGTCATGGGCACCTTTCTGGTGTCGGTTGTCACCTCGCTGACCGGCAACCCGTCGCTGGGTGTCCTTTCTATTGGCGTTCTGCTGGTTGTTGGCTTTGTGCTGCTGGTCCGTCTGTCCCGCATGGCTCAGGCGGCGGCGTAAGGCAACCGGGCTCAGTACAGCAATTGTGCCTATCTGCAGTGCTCTTTTGGAAGTAGCCGCATAAATCATTCTGACTTCCGAGCAATGTTTAGCCCAAGTGGGTATGATGGAATCAGCTAGGTCGCGGGGCGTCGCCTGTGTTTGGCGGCGCCCCGTTTTTGTGTTGCAAGGAGGGTAAAGGTATGAACGCCACGGTTGTGATCCCAACATATTGGGCGGGCGATGATACCCAAGCAAACGCTCCCGGCACCTACGATCACTCGACGTCGCTCAATGCCGCCAACCCGGAACTCGATCGCTGCCTGACTTCACTCGAACAGGTGCGCGACATTCCGCGCATCATTCTCTTGGTGGTCTGTCCGGTTTCTGCCACGGCCGACGTATCCCATCGCGTGCACGAAATCGTTAATGCGCATCCCACACTTAAGGTCACCGTCGTTACCAATACTCAGGCTTCGCGTGTTGCCGACCGCGTGGCACAGATTGCGCCCAAAGGCTCGGGCGAGTGCGTGAGCCTGCGCGGCTACGGCGCCATCCGCAACATGGGTCTTGCCTGCGCGGCGGTGCTGGGGCACGACGCGGTTGTGTTTTTGGATGACGACGAGACCGTCATCGATGCCGACTTTATGAAGCGTGCGACCTATGCGCTGGGCCAGCAGACGCGTCAGGGCCTGCCGATTTTAGTCAAGAGCGGATACTTTTATGATCGCGACGGGTCGCCGCTGGCTCCCACGGACAAAGTGGGCATTTGCCATCGCTGGTGGACCAAGCGTATCGAGTTCAATCGCTGGATGAAAAAGGCGCTCTCGGGCACCCGCATCTCGCGCTCCAATTACGTATGCGGCGGCCTGATGGCCCTGCACGCCCGCGCCTTTACGCGTGTGGCCTTCGACCCGTTTATCACCCGCGGCGAGGATCTGGACTACCTGTTTAACATGCGCATGTTCGGCTATGACGTGTGGTTCGATAACGAGTGGACCGTGCGCCACCTGCCGCCCGAGTCCGAGAGGCGCTCGCCGCGCTTTATGCAGGACGTGTACCGTTGGTACTACGAGCGGGCCAAGCTGACGTTCGCTGCGCACCAAAAGGAGCTCATTCCGGTTACGGCCGCATCACTCATGCCCTATCCGGGTCCGTGGATCTCGCGTGAGCTCGACGACCGCGTGCGCAAGACCGCCATGGTTCGCAGCATGTTTACCCGCGAGCACGAGGGGTATCTGCGCATCTGGCGTCACGGTATTGACGAGGCCAAGACCTATGCCCGCCAAAACGCCGCAAGCTACCTGCGTTTTCAGAGTTTCTGGCCCAAGATTATGGACGAACTTTGGCGCGACGCACAACTGATTAGCATCCTGGAGGGGGCTGAATGATCGACCGCCGCGCCCAGCGCGATAATTCAATTTCAATCTTTCGCATCATCGCCGTTGTCTGCGCCGTTTGCGTGTTGGCGTACTTTATCTTTGCCCTGGCGACTGGCATTGAGCCGATTGCCACGGTGATTGCCTGTGCGTTGCTGTGCATCTTCCTGTGCATCTTTATCTTTTTGACGCTCAATCCCGATTCGGTACGCTCCCAGTACACCGAGGAGACGCTCTCGGTTGCCTCGGCCATGCTCGAGGACATTAAGGGCGGTCTGACGCAGGAATCGGCGCTTTTGGTGTGCCGGCGTATCCTGCCCGAGACACGTGCCATGACCGTTGCCATCACCGATGAGGGCAACGTGCTGGCCTGCGCGGGCGAGTTCGAGGAAAAGCTGCTGCCCGATTCGCCCATTCACACGCTTGCCACACGCTATGTCATTGAGCACGGTATCGTCCAGTCGTTCAACCGCGTGGTGGACGTGGTGGGTTCGGACGGTTCGCACAACCATGTCCCCGCCGGTATCATCGCGCCCATCAAGGTGGGCGACCGCACCGTCGGCACGCTCAAGTTCTACTACAAGACCCCGCGTGCCGTCGACCGTACCCAGTATGCGCTCGCCTCGGGTTTTGCCGAGATCCTATCCACGCAGCTCGCCATCCACGAGCTCGAGGTGCAAAAGGAGCTTACGGCTCGTGCCGAGGTTCGTGCCCTGCAAGCACAGATCAATCCGCACTTTCTGTTTAACACGCTCAACACCATCGCGTCGTTTACGCGTACCGACCCGCTGCGCGCTCGCGAGCTACTGCGCGAGTTCTCCTCGTTTTATCGCGCCACGCTCGACAACTCGGGGTCGCTTATCCCGGTCTCGCGCGAGGTTGCCCAGACCAAGCGCTACCTGACGTTTGAGAAGGCGCGCTTTGGCGAGGACCGCGTACTGGCGACCTTCGATGTCTCCGAGGATGTCGAGGACACGTTGGTCCCGGCCTTTGTAATCCAGCCCATCGTCGAGAACGCCGTGCGGCATGGCATGGGCGATGACGGTGCCCTGCGGATCGACGTGACCGTTCATCAAGACGGCGACGACGCAATCCTGATTGCCGTAGCCGACAACGGTGTGGGCATGGACGAGGGCACCGCCGCCAGGCTGTTTGATGAGCGCTCTGCCCGCCCCGATGCCAGTTCCCCGCAAGGCGGCGGTGCCGGTGTGGCCATGCACAATATTTCTGAGCGCATCCATCGCTTTTATGGACCGCACTCTTATACGCGCGTCGAATCGGCGCCGGGCAAGGGCACCAAAGTGCTCCTGCACCTTGATTTGTCAGAGAGCATCTTTGACATTCAAGAGTAAAATAAAAGGCTATGGGCTCAACGCCAAGCGGCGGATGCCCGGCGTAGTTTGTTGACGAAAGGTTTAATCCCTATGCTGCGTGCGATGATTGTGGATGATGAGGCCCCGGCCCGTTCGGAACTTCGCTTCTTGCTCGAGCAGACGGGCAAGATCGGCACGATCACTGAGGCGTCGAGCGTCCGCTCCGCCATTGAGATGTTGATGGAAAGCCGCGTCGATGTCGTATTTCTCGATATCTCGATGCCCGGTGCTTCTGGTCTGCAGCTTGCCGAGGCACTGCATAAGCTTAAGAATCCGCCGGCGATTGTGTTTGTGACTGCGTATAGCGATCATGCCGTCGAGGCGTTCGACGTAGATGCCGTCGATTATCTGATGAAGCCTGTCGAGGAAGCTCGCTTGGATCGCGCGATCGAGAAGGTCATGCAACGCGCCAAGCCGGTTACGGACAGCAAAGTGACCATCGAGCGTATCCCGGTGGAAAAGGGCGGCCGCAAGGTGCTCATTCCCGTGGACGACATCCGCTTTATCATGGCCAAGGACGATTACTCCTGCATCTATACCGTCGATGATCGCTTTTTGTCGACGACCTCGCTGGCGCAGTTTGAGGCCAAGCTCTGCGACTTTGGCTTCTTCCGTGTTCACCGCCGCTATATCGTCAACTTGGCGTGCGTTACGGACGTCGAGACGGTGCCCTCGGGCGCCATCCAGCTGGGCATTACGGGCGTCGACGAACGCGTGCCGGTTTCGCGCCGCCGCGTCGTGCCGCTCAAGAAGGCCTTGAGTCTCTAGCGCACTGGCCCCGCAGCCCTGTAGACCCATCGTCTGCGGAGCCGTGGGGCCTTTTTTGTATGTATCTGCCGAATCGTTTTTTGCGGAAGGGATCCCATGAACAGTGCAAGCGCCAAGCGTATCGACATCATCTCGGACACCCACGGCTATTTATCGCCTGCGCTCTTGGATGAGCTTGAGGGCGCAGACCTGATCATCCACGCCGGCGACCTCACGTCAGAGATGGACTACGAGCACCTGTGCACCATCGCCCCTGTACGGGCCGTATTGGGCAACAACGATTACTACCGCGACTACGGCCCCGATGTAGACCGTCTTGCGCTCTTTACCTACGAAGGCCTCAAATTTGCCGTAGCCCACTACCGCGAAGACCTTCCGGTGGGATCCGTAGACGTAGCCATCAACGGCCACACCCACGTAACCAAAGAAGCCCAGGTGGGCCGCTGCCTAGTCCTCAACCCGGGCAGCGCCAGCTACCCCAGAGGCAGCCGAGGCCCCACCATGGCCAGAATGCTCGTCAAAGACGGCAAGATACTGACCACTAAGTTTATTGACTTGGACTAACCGCAACAAAAACGGGGGATGCACAACGCATCTCCCGTTTTTCTTTGAGCCAAAGTCAGAAGTCCAACCAGAACAATCAGACCAACCCCGCCGGGAAGCACGCGGGCTAGCCGTGCAGCGGCGCACGCCCGCAAAACTGGTTGAATAATGTGACGGCAGGGAGGGTCTCCGGGGCTGGGGGCGGGGGTTAAGTTTGTCGCGAGTTCCGCACGCAAAGGAAAGCACTTAATGTGC
>DXMV01000013.1 GCA_019414055.1 Collinsella sp. | reverse complement strand
GGGGCTTATAGGACAAAATGTGTGTCCCGATAGAACATCCGTTTCCATCCATTAATCCAGCCAGAACGGGTACGGGTCCCTGTGGTGGAGATCCTCCCACACGGCCCTGTCGCCCCACTCCGGCCCTCCGTCCTCGCGCGACGGCGAGGCGGAGTAGACGCTGAACAGGAAGTCGATGTCCGCGTCGGTCGGCATCGCGGCGAGCTTCTCGCGCGCCGTCCTCGCGTCCCCCGAATGAGCGTGGCACCACCAGAACACCGCCTTAACGCGCTTGACGGACGTCAGCCCCCGGTGGTTGCGCAGTACGGCCCTCAGCTGCGAGTTCACCCCTCCCTCGATCATGTTGTTGGTCGACGGCAGCGGGCCGGCCTTGGCGAGGGCGGGGTCGAGGTAGGTGAACAGCGTCCCCGCCGACACCAGCGACGACAGCGACGAGCGCGCCCGCCTCAGCCTCTCGTGGGTGTAGACCCTCCTGCCGTCCACCACGGTCCTGTCCTCCAGGAAGTCGGCCCAGAACCCGCACCAGTCGAGGTAGCGCTCGACCCAGAGCTCCGCCTGGTGCAGCGTCTCGATGCCCATGAGGTCGCGCGCGATGAGGTAGAGCTCGCGCCCCGCCTGGAGCTTCGGCCGCGTCGTCGTGTAGCGCTTGACCTGCGAGAAGGCGTGGAAGGTGCACCTCTGGACCCTGGTGCGCGGCCAGGTCTCGCGCACGGCCTTGGCGAACCCGCTCCCGCCGTCGGTGACGACCACCTCGGGCGCCGGGATCGGCGCCATGAGGGCCGACCACGCCCTCGAGTTCTCGGACCTGGCCATGTACCAGGAGACCACCCTCTCGCCGCTGCAGCATATGAGCACGACGAGGTCGCGCGCGACCCAGATCCCGTCGACGTAGAGCACGCGGCGGAGCTCGCCGTCGGGGACGGGCATGGGCCAGACCTCCCAGAACTCGGCCGTCCTGCGCCTGAAGGACCGCCCGCCGCCCGGCATCGTGGCCTGCGAGTCCTTCGAGAGGAGCCACCCGAGGAACTCCTCGAGCCTCGCCGCCGTGTCGTCGTACCTCAGCGTCGTCGACGCGCCGCAGGCCGTGCACCTCCACCGCTGGGACCCCGATGAGGTCCTGCCGTTGCGCTTGGTCCGACCGCCGCAGTAGGGGCAATAAACGGCCTTCATGGACACCTCTTCCGAAAGGGTGTTTAACGGTTCCGGAAAAGGGTATCTACCGGCGGGAACGATAGGCAACCGGACACACATTCTGTCCGAGTGGTTAAAAGCGGGCACGGAATTTAAACGGCTGAAAAAGGGGCATCGACCTGCGCCGATGCCCCTAAAGTGGACACACATTTTGTCCTATAAGCC
>DXMV01000012.1 GCA_019414055.1 Collinsella sp. | reverse complement strand
TTAAATCATTGTATCACATCAGTTTTAGGAAAGCAAGTACCTAAAAGAAATTTTTCTTCCCCTTATATGTAACAATCATACCGGCTTCCTAGCGTTCAGAATGTTTTCTGCTGTCTGCTGTGGTGTTTGGTTGGAATTGTCCAACCAAAAGCCGATCCGTGGTGTTGTCTGCATTTTACTAAATACAAATTCAATGTATACAGAAAGATATAAGGAGTGGGAGGGATTCCGCCGTAGTTGGCATTGTAGGAAAATCCAAAAGTTTAGATTTTCCCACAATGCTTATCTTTTGGTCTTTGGTTCGGAATAGTGTAGTGCTGGCGGTCTATCTCTTGTTTTCGGTTGCTTGCTTCCTTACCGTACATGAGCATTCTTTGCCGGCTTGGCACCCATCACGCTGTTTGTACTGCTCGTGGGCCAGGCGGGTCTTCCCGCCGCGCTGCTGCTCGCCTGCGTTCCGGTCATCCCCGTCTCCATCATGATGGTCATGCGCAACGCCAAAAAGATCGGTGCCGAGTACTGGGGCAGCTATGTCGATCTTGGCGGCATGTTCCTGGAGGCCGTGCAGGGTCTCACCACCCTTAAGGTCTACCAGGCCGATCGCAGCTGGCACGAGCGCATCAACGCCGAGTCCGAGCGTTTCCGCACAGCGACCATGCGCCTGCTGGTGATGCAGCTGCGCTCCATTTGCGTTATGGACCTGGTCGTCTATATGGGCGCCGCGCTCGGCATTATCGTAGCCGCGCTGCAACTCGCCACGGGCAAGATCGGCTTTGAGGCTGCCTTCCTCATCGTCTTTCTGTCGCAGGAGTTCTTTTTGCCTATGCGCCGCCTGGGATCGCTGTTCCACACGGCCATGAACGGCATGGCCGCCTCGCGCCGCATGTTTGGCATCTTGGATACGCCCGAGCCCGAGCGCGGCGATGTTGAGCTTGACGGTCGCGGCGATATCGAGCTCGCGGGCGTGAGCTATGCATACGGCGACCGCACGGTGCTGGACAGCGCCAGCGCGACCATTGCGCGCGGCTCGCTCGTGGCACTCGTGGGCGAAAGCGGCGGCGGCAAGTCCACGCTCGCGGGGATTATCGCGGGCCGCAAGGGTGCCTACCGTGGCAGCGTTCGCATTGGCGGTGTCGAGTTGCGCGATGCCACGGCCGCCTCGCTCATGCGCGCCGTCACGCTGGTGCCCACCAACGGTTACCTGTTTGCCGGCACCCTGCGCGACAACCTGCTGCTCGCCCAGCCCAACGCCACCGACGCCGAGCTTTTGCGCGCGCTCGACCGCGCGCGCGTGGCGGCCTTTGTGCGGGCCAACGGCGGGCTCGACATGGTGATTAACGAGGGCGGCACCAACCTTTCGGGCGGCCAGCGCCAGCGCGTGTGCATGGCCCGCGCCCTGCTGCACGACTCGCCGATCTATGTGTTTGACGAGGCTACGAGCAACGTCGATGCCGCAAGCGAGGCCGCGATCGGCGAGGTCATCGCGTCGCTCGCCGGCGAGCACACCGTAATCGTGGTGGCACATCGCCTGTCGACAATCGTGGACGCCGACCAGATTCTGGTGCTGGAGCGTGGCCGTATTGCCGAGCACGGGACTCACGGCGAGCTCTTGGCCGCCGCGGGCGCCTATGCGCGCATGTGGAACAGCCAGGAGCAGCTCTCGGCATATGCGTATGCAGAGGGTGATGCCGAGGATGCCGGCGCGGTTGAGGCTGTTGACGGCAGCGCCGCCTGTGCCGATGGCCTCAACGGTGCCGGCTCGTCTTCTGCTGCCGCGGCGCCTGACTCCGGCCGCGCCCGTCGCTCGGCGCCGTCCATCATGTGGCGCATGATGGGGCTCGTCCGACCGCTTGCCGGCTGGCTTATGCTAGCTGTCGTGCTGGGCAGCATTGGCATGCTCACCGCCGCGTTTGTTCCGGCCTTTGGCGCCTTTGGCCTTATGGCCGCGCTGGGCCGCAACGCCTTGGGGCTTGGTCTTATCGTCACATGCGCGGCCTGTGCCGCCTGCGGCATCGCACGCGGGCCGCTCCACTACGGCGAGCAGCTCTGCAACCATTACATCGCATTCCGTCTGCTCGCGCACATTCGCGACCTGGTGTTTGGTGCCCTGCGCCAGCTCGCCCCCGCCAAGCTCGAGGGCCGCGGCAAGGGCGAGCTCGTGAGCCTGGTCACCTCGGATATCGAGTTGCTCGAGGTCTTCTACGCGCACACCATCTCTCCCATTGCCATCGCTCTGGTCTGCACCGTTGTGTATGAGGGCTTTTTGCTGGCTGTGAGCCCCGAGCTCGCGGGCATCGCGCTCGTGGCCTACGCGGTCCTGGGCGTGCTGCTGCCCCTGACCTCGGCCAAGGCATGCGGCACCACCGGCCGCCAGAGCCGCGAGGGCGCCGGTAAGCTGGGCGCCTTTGTACTCGACAGTCTGCGCGGCGCGGGCGAGACCATCCAGTTTGCCGGTGGCACCGATCGCAGCCGTGCCCTGGGCAAGCTGACCGAGCAAGTCGGCGCCGTGGACGCGCGCCTCAAGCGCCGCCAGGCGGTCAGCGAGGCCGTAGCCGATGCGCTTATTCTTGCGGCTAATCTGGTGATGCTCGGGCGTGCGCTGCAGCTGGTGGCTGCGGGAACGATTGACTTTGCCGCAGCGTTTGTCGCCGTCTTTACCTTTGTGTCGTCGTTTGGCTCGGTGATGGCCGTGAGCCGCCTGGGCGCCTCACTGCAGGAGACGCTCGCCTCGGGCGCACGCGTGCTCGATTTGCTCGACGAGCAGCCCCAGTGCGCCGAGGTCGCCGATGGACAGAACGTTGAGTTTGCCGGCGCCGCAGCCGAGCATGTGAGCTTTAGCTATGCGGGCGGCGTGGACGCGGGCGGTGCGGGCGCCACAGAGCAGGTCGCGAACGACACCGCTGCGAGTCTCATCCTCGACGACGTGACCTGCATCTTTGCGCCCGGTACCATGACCTGCATCATGGGACGCTCGGGCTCGGGCAAGTCGACGCTGCTTAAGCTGCTCATGCGCTTTTGGGATCCCGCAGCCGGCACCATCACGGTGAGCGGCGTCGATGCCCGCCACATCAACACGGCGAGCCTGCGCAGCCACGAGGCCTATATGACCCAGGACACACATCTGTTCTGCGGCACCGTGCGCGAGAACCTGCTGGTCGCGCGCGCCGGCGCCACCGATGCCGAGCTGCTCGACGCTTGCCGCTCCGCCTCACTCACCACGCTCATCGACCGTCTGCCGCAGGGACTCGACACGCCCGTTGCCGAGCTGGGCGACTCGCTTTCGGGCGGCGAGCGCCAGCGCATCGGCCTTGCGCGCATCTTCCTCAACGACGCACCCTTCATCTTGCTCGACGAACCCACCAGCGCGCTCGATGCTCTCAACGAGGCGTCCGTGATGCAGGCAATCGACGAGCTCAAGCGCCGCGGCAAGACCATTGTGCTCGTGAGCCACCGTGCCAGCACCTGCGCGTTTGCCGATTTCTCGCTTTCGGTCGAGCACGGGAGGCTGAGCTAATGGCGCGCCCGGTCGACACACCGGAGCTGGCACGCAAACGTGAGCGCGAGGCCCAGATGGTGTCGCAGATGATTGCGCTATGGTGCCGTGGGCATCATGGCGGCGGGCATGCGGTCGAACAGGCTGGCGACGATGAGTCCGTGCGCGTGAAGCTCGGCCTTCGGACCATTACGCTCTGCCCCGAATGCGCCGAGCTGCAGAAATACGCCATCGCGCGCATTGAGCACTGCCCGCACATGGGCACCAAGACATTTTGCTCGGCCTGTCCTTCGCATTGTTACCGGCCTGCCATGCGCGAGAAGATCCGCGAGGTCATGCGCTGGTCGGGACCGCGTATGATCCGCTATCGCCCCATCACCGCCGTGAGACACGCGATGGTAACGGTACAGGCCAAACGCGCGGCGGCACAAAGCAAGTAGTCGCCGGCGCCGGCACGCGCCGCCTGCCCTTTCCAGTCGGTTTCGAGCTCCGGCGTGCCCGGCATGTTGAGAGCTGCGCCATTACAATGAAGCGGATTCGCTTGACGCAAAGGAGCCGCCATGTCCGCTTGCCCGCTGGTCGATTGTCACACCCACACCTCGTTTTCGGACGGCCATGCCTCGTTTGAGGACAACGTCCGTGCCGCTGCTGCGGCAGGCTGCCGCGTCATGGTCTCGACCGACCACCTCGCCCTGCCTGCCAGTATGGATGCTAACTGCGAGGTGCAGGTCGTCGAGGGCGACCTGCCGACGCATCGTCTGGCCTTTGAGGGCGCCCGCAGGCTTGCCGCGCAAATCGCGCCGGAGCTCGAGCTTATCTATGGCTTTGAATGCGATTGGTACGAGGGCTGCGAACCCTTGGTTGAGCGCTGGTCCCAGGGCGCCGTGGTGCGCTTGGGCAGCGTGCATTGGATTGGCGACCCGGGCGATATCATGGCCGGCGCCGCGGGCACGGCGGGAACGGAGAGCGTCGCTCGTCCCGATACGCCCGATTCGCTTTGTGGCTGGATCGACGACGATACCAACCTGCATGTTTGGGAAAACTTAGGCGTACGCGGCGTATGGGAACACTACGTCGACGACTGGTGCCGTGCTTGCGAAAGCTCGCTTAACTTTGATGTGATGGCTCACCCCGACCTAGTCATGCGCTTTTCGAAGGAAGGCTTTGCGCCCGACTTTGACCCCGCGCCATTTTGGCAGCAGATGGCCGAGTGCGCACACGATACGGGTCGCCGCGTTGAGGTCTCGACGGCTGCACCGCGCAAGGGCCTTGACGACTACTATCCCGCAACCGGCCTTTTGCGCTGTTTTGCCCATGCCGAGGTGCCCATTACCTTTGGCTCAGACGCGCACCGCGCCTGCGATATTTGTTGGAACATCCGCGAGGCCCAGGCCCACGCCTACGACTGCGGCTACCGGGCCTTCGATATCCCCCACCCCACCGGCGAATGGGAATCCACGCCCCTCGCCTAACTGGTCGTTTTAGAACGTCCCCAATGACTAGTGGCGGCGGGCGTTGAGTTCGCCGGCCAGTTCGTCGAGGGTGATGCCATAACGCTCAAGGGTTACGAGCAGGTGGTAGACCAGGTCGCCGGCCTCGTAGCGGATGTGGTCGTGATCGTTATCCTTGCAGGCCATGATGACCTCGCTCGCCTCCTCGGCAAGCTTCTTGAGCAGCTCGTCCTCGACGTCGGTCAGCAGACGGGCGGTATAGCTCTCCTCCGGCGACGCATCGCGACGACCGTGAATCACCTCGGCCAGTCCCGTCAGCGTCTCGCCGATATTTCCCGGCTGCACGTTAGCTGTTCTGACTCCCATGGTTATTTCCTCTCGTTACTGCAGCGTAAAGTAAGTACCGGTCTCATCGAACCGAGGCTTTGCGCCCTTTTTCTCAAAGAACTCAACGATGACGGCATGAGCCTCATCGAGCCTTTCCTTCTCGGCCTCGAGCCAAAGCGACTGCGCCCCGCAGGCATCAGTCAGGTGCACGCGGCATGGCACGCCCGCGCGGAGCAGCTCGGTGTTGCAGTCGGCGACCTCGAACGGCGTCACGACTTTCATCGCACTCCCCCTTCCACGCGCTTAAAGAAGCAGGTACGGTTGCCGGTATGGCAGGCCGGACCCGGAGAATCGACCTTGACCAGTAGCGTATCGCTATCGCAATCGGCCCAGAGCTCCTTGACCTCCTGCATGTTGCCGCTCGTCGCGCCCTTATTCCAGAGCTCCTGGCGGCTGCGGCTCCAAAACCACGTGGTGCCGGTCTTGAGCGTCAGCCCCACCGACTCCTCGTTCATCCAAGCAACCATAAGCACCTCGCCGGTGTCATATTGCTGAACCACACAAGGAATCAGCCCGCGGGCGTCGTACGTAAGTTTTGAAGGATCGGTTATCTCTTCCATTTCTCTCCCCAAATTCAAACTTCGCAGGTCGGCGAGGGTTGTCCAGGTGCCCGAGATTCCGAGCGACAAGCCCGACGACGCGTACTTAAAGTACGCGAGGAGGGTTGGAGCCGGAAGGTCGGGCGCCTGGGCAAGCCGCAGCGCTAGAAGTCCAACCTGACAGGGATGCCTTGAGAGGCCATATATTCTTTGACTTCGCGAATGCTGAAGGTTCCAAAGTGAAAGACGCTGGCCGCCAGTACGGCGTCGGCTTCGCCCTCGATCACGCCCTCGGCAAAATGCTCGAGCGTGCCCACGCCGCCGCTCGCGATGACGGGGATTGGCACCGCGCGCGCCACGGCGCGGGTGAGCGCCAGGTCAAAGCCAGCCTTGGTGCCGTCGCGATCCATGCTGGTGAGCAAGACCTCGCCGGCGCCGCGGCGAGCCGCCTCCTCGGCCCACGCCACCGCGTCGATACCCGTGGCATTGCGGCCTCCCGCGGTAAAGACCTCCCACTTGTCAGCATCCGGCTGCCCAGGCAGGCCGACGCGCTTGGCATCGATCGCCACGACCACGGCCTGGCTGCCAAACGCCGCGGCGGCCTGGCTGATCAACGACGGATCGCGCACGGCGGCAGAGTTAAGCGACACCTTGTCGGCGCCGGCGGCAACCATGGTCCGCATGCCCGGCAAGTCGCGAAAGCCTCCTCCCACGGTATAGGGGATGGCGAGCTCCTCGGCCGCGTGCGCCGCCATCTCGATGGTCGTCGCGCGGTTGTCGCTCGTGGCGGTAATGTCCAGGAAGACGACCTCGTCTGCACCCTCGCGGTCGTAGGCGCGCGCCAGCTCCACCGGGTCGCCAGCATCGCGCAGGCTCACAAAGTTGACGCCTTTGACCACGCGGCCGTCCTTGACGTCCAAGCAGGGAATCACGCGCTTGGTAAGCATGGGCTACTCCTCCCCTCGGGCGGCGGCCAACGCCTGCACCAGCGTAAAGTTGCCCTCGTAGAGCGCGCGACCGGTAATGGCTCCCTCAATGGTATCCTCACCCACCGCGGCAAGCGCGCGGACATCGTCGAGCGTCGAGATGCCACCCGAAGCCACGACGGAAAATCCCGCGACCTCGGCCACATGGCGATACGCCGCCACATCGATGCCCGTCTGCATGCCATCGCGCGCGATGTCGGTATACACCAGATGCTTAAAGCTCAGCTCGGTAAGCTGCGCCACGGCATCGTCGAGTGCCACGCCCGCGCCATCGCGCCAGCCGTTCACCTTGACCTGACCGTTACGGGCGGCAATATCTGCCACCAGCAGCTCGCCAAAGCCTTGGGCCGCCACCTCGGCAAAACCCGGCTCAGTCACCAGCACGGTGCCCAGCGCAATGCGACGCGCGCCATAGCCGGCCAGCTCGTCGATGCGCGCGAGCGAGCGAACGCCGCCGCCCACGTCCACGGACAGGCCGTCGACGCCGCAGATAGCCTTAATCGCCGCCGAGTTGGCAGCGCACGCGTCCTCGTCCTCGCCAAAGGCAGCGGACAGGTCGACGACATGCACCCAGTTCGCGCCCTGCTCGGCAAACGAGCGGGCGACGGCGCCGGGGTCGTCGGAATATACCTTGCAGCGGCTGCGGTCGCCGCGCTCCAAGCGCACAACCTTGCCGCCGATCAAATCGATTGCAGGAAACAGGATCATCGGCCAACCTCCTCGACGATGTTGACGAAGTTCTTAAGGATGCGCTGACCAAGCGCGGAGGATTTCTCGGGATGAAACTGGCAACCCCACACGTTGCCATGACGCGCGATGCACGGGAAGCTCCGCGTGTAGTGCGTGCGCGCCAAAACATCAGCGGCATCGGCGTCGTCGGCCACCGCGTAGCTGTGGGTGAAGTACATGTTGGCACCCTCGGCAAATCCGACAAGCAGCGGATCGGCCGAACCGGCGGGCGTCATGTGCACCTGGTCCCAGCCCACGTGCGGCACCTTCAGGCGGCTCGACTCCAAGCGCGTGCACGAGCCGCGCATGATGCCCAGGCCATCGACCCAGGGGCCGCCAGCCTGCTCGGGGGTGCCGCCATCCGCGGCCACGCCCTCGTCCGCAGGCACGCCCTCGTTGCCGCGCTCAAAAAAGAGCTGAAGACCCAGGCAGATGCCGAGCAGCGGAGTTCCGGCGACAACGGCACCGAGCACCGCGTCCGCCTCTCCGCTCTGGCGCATAAAGGCGATCGCGTCATAGAACGCGCCCACGCCCGGGATGACCAGGCCGTCGGCGTTACGGATCTGCTCCGGATCGTCCGACGTGCAGGCGGCGGCACCGGCGCGCGCAAGCCCGCGCACGACGCTCGACAAATTGCCCTTGTGGTAGTCGACCACCACGATCTTCGGTTCGCCCACGCGACCCTCCCTCTTCTCTTTGTCCAAAACCACCACGAAGGTGCCTGTCCCCTTTGTGGTGGTCTTACCTTTGTAGCGGTTACAGCGAGCCCTTGGTGCTGGGGATGCCCTGCACGCGGGGATCGAGCTCGCAGGCGTAACGCATCGTGCGGCCCACGGCCTTAAAGGCGGCCTCGATAATGTGATGCGAGTTGCCGCCCGCCAGCTCACGCACATGCAGCGTGAGCTTGGCATCGCGCGCAAAGGCGTAGAAGAACTCGACGGCCAGCTCAGTATCGAAGCTGCCCACGCGCTCAGTCGGCACAGGCAGCTTGCAGTAGGCCTGCCCGCGGCCCGAGATGTCAACGGCGGCCATCACGAGCGTCTCGTCCATAGCGATCGCCGCGTCGGCAAAGCGCGTAATGCCCGCCTTGTCGCCCAGCGCCTGGCAAAACGCCTCGCCCAGCACAATACCCGTGTCCTCGACAGTGTGATGTGCATCGACCTCGACGTCGCCCGCCGTGTGCACCGTCAGATCGAACAAACCATGGCGGCCAAAGGCGTTGAGCATGTGGTCGAAAAACGGCACGCCGGTCGAAATATCGCACACGCCGCTCCCGTCCAGGTCGAGTTTTACGACAATGTCGGTCTCGCCCGTCTTGCGGGCCACCTCGGCATAACGGCCCATCTACATCTCCTCCTTCACCAGCGCGGCAAACGCAGCCAGCACCTCATCGTTTTCTTGCGGGGTGCCCACGGTAATGCGCAGACAGTCCGCGAGCCCCGGTGCGTAGCTAAAGTCGCGCACCAAAATCGAATACTCGTCGCGCAGGCGCTCTCGCGCGCGCGTGGCATGCGGCGTGCGTACGAGCACAAAGTTCGCCGCGCTCGGCCACGCCTCCACGGGCAGACCCTCGGCAGCCATCGCGCGCAGAGCGGCCAGCTCGCGCTCGCGCTCGGATGCGACCTGCGCCACCACGGGCGCGTACGCATCGCGGACACGCACACAGGCAAGCGCCGCGGCCTGGCTCAGCACGTTGACCGAATAGATCTGGCGAATCGCCGCGAACACCTCGATGACCTCGGGCACCGCGATCACGTAGCCCAGACGCGTACCGGCAGCGCCAAACGCCTTGGACAGCGTATGCAGAATCACCAGGTTGGGATGCTCGGCGATAAGCCCCTGCGCCGTGGTGGCCGCGCCAAACGAATCGTCGGCAAACTCAACGTAGGCCTCGTCGACCATTACCATGCCGGGGCACGCATCGCACAGCGCCGCGACAAAGTCGAGCGGAGCCACATCACCCGTGGGATTATTGGGCGAGGTCACGATCGACAGGTTGCACTCGGGCGCCGCCGCGAGCACAGCTGCTTGGTCGAGCTCAAAGGTCGCCGGGTCGCGCCACACATCGCGCACTTCAGTCTGGCACAGAGACGCAAAGAAGGCATACTCGCTAAAGCACGGCGGGCAGTTGAGCAGGGTCCTCCCCGCGCCGCCAAATGCCAGCAGGTAGTTATAGAGCAGCTCGTCGCCGCCGTTTCCCACGCAGATGTTCTCGCGCGTCACGCCATGCCAGGCAGCAAGCTCGTCGCGCAGGTCGTTGGACATGGGATCGGGATAGCGGTTGAGCGGCATGGCAGCCAGGGCCGCATCAACCGCCTCGCGCACGCCGGCGGGCACGGGATAGGTGTTCTCGTTGGCCGAAAGATTGATGCGCGTGGGCGTAAAGTTAGGATCGTAGGGCTCAATACCAGCCAGGTAAGGCTGGACAAGCTCCTTCATGCGGGGCGTCAGCTCGGCCATATTAGGCCTCCCCGCCGGTCGCACCGGCGCCATCCGCGCCTGCAGCCGCCAGGTCCACGCCCTCGGCAACCGTCGCCACGGCGTCGCCCGGCCAGGCGACCTTGGTCAGGTCGGCCGCAGCCAGCGACTCGGCACTCACGGCATCCTCGCCCTGCTCCAGCACACGACGACGCAGAGCGGCGGAAAGCGCGTGCGCCCACAGGCCCTCGGCCTCGGCCAGGCGCTGCGTAGCGGGAGCGTCGGAGAGCAGGCCCTCGGGCGTATAGCAAATGACGCTCGAGCGCTTAACGAACTCTTCGACCGAAAGCGGGTTGTAGAACATGGCCGTGCCGCCGGTCGGCAGTGTGTGGTTGGGGCCGGCAACATAATCGCCAAGCGGC
This sequence comes from Collinsella sp., assembly GCA_019414055.1. Lineage (GTDB taxonomy): Bacteria > Actinomycetota > Coriobacteriia > Coriobacteriales > Coriobacteriaceae > Collinsella. The sequence continues at coordinate 40,370 of DXMV01000012.1, read as the reverse complement.
TCGGAGCTCCAAGCGCCCACAAAGATGGCGCCGGCGTTACGAATGCCGCCAAGCAGGTCCATTGCGTCCTTGCAGTGCAGCTCCAGGTGCTCGGGCGCCACGGTGTTCACGGCCTCGACGGCGGCAGCCATGTCGGCGGCCACCACGATGGTGCCTTCGTTGTCGAGCGAGGCGCGCGTAATCTCGGCACGCGGCGACTGCGCCACCAGAATGTCGATACCAGCCTCGACCTCGCGCGCAAACTGCTCGTCGCAAGTCACCAGATAGCAGGCTGCCAGCGGATCGTGCTCGGCCTGGGCCATCAGGTCTGCCGCGACCACCATGGGCTTGGCCGTGGCATCGGCCAGTACGCAGACCTCGGAGGGGCCAGCGACCATGTCGATTCCCACATCGCCCGAGACAATCTGCTTGGCCGCGGCGACAAAGGCGTTGCCCGGACCGGTGATTTTATCGACACGCGGAATGGTCTCGGTACCGTACGCCAGCGCGGCCACGGCCTGAGCGCCGCCCACCATATAGATTTCGTCCACTCCGCCGAGCTTTGCCGCGGCGAGCGTGTAGGGGCTGATAAGGCCGTCCTTTTGCGGCGGGGTCACCATGACCACGCGCTTGACGCCGGCGACCTTGGCGGGAATGGCATTCATGAGCACGGTGGAGGGATACTGCGCGCGGCCGCCCGGTACATAGATGCCGGCCGCCGCGAGCGGGGTCACCTTGACGCCGAGCATCGTGCCGTCCGAGCGCGTGGTAAACCAGCTCTGCTCGACCTCGCGCTGGTGGAATTCACGAATCTGACGCGCGGCCTTCTCGAGCGCGGCGACAAAAGCCGGGTCGAGGCCCTCGAGCGCGGCGTCGATCTGCTCCTGAGGCAGGCGGAAGCTCTGCAGCTCAACGCCATCAAAACGCTGGCAGTAATCGCGCACCGCGGCATCGCCGTTGGCGCGCACGTTGGCCACGATATCGCGGGCGGCGTCGACGATGTTTTGCGGCAGCACACCCTTGCGGTTGAGCTGGTTGGTAACGAGGCGCTCACCGGGAGCAAGCTTGATGGTCTTCATATCGGAATCCCCTATCGGTCGAGGTTGTGTTCGAAAAGCGAGAGGCCGGGCGGCGGCGCCAATCGGCCCGCAGCCCGTACGTTGGGGCGCCCGTGCGCGCTCGCGCTATTGTGCCGAGCCCGCGACGGGCTCAAAATGCTTGTCCTTAACGGCCGCGGCCAGGCGATCTGCCAGATTGCGTACGCGCGGATCCAGGCGCGCGGCACCCGGATTGACAAAGAAGCGGGCTGTGCAGTCCATGATGCGGCCGGTGATGACCAAGTCGTTGTCGCGCAGCGTGGCACCCGTGGCGGTAATGTCCACGATGCGATCGGTCATGCCGACGATGGGTCCCAGCTCAATGTTGCCGTGCAGCGAGACGATATCGGCATTCACGCCGCGCTCGGCATACCAGGCACTCGCGATGCGCGGGTACTTGGTTGCCACGCGAAGCGAACCGCGACGGGCGTAGTTGCGCTCGGCCTGACCGGCGCGCCACGCGGGCTCCGCCTCGATAAAGGTGCACAGGCCATAGCCCAGGTCAACCAGCTGCAGCAAGTTGAGGTCGGCCTCGATGAGCGAGTCCCAGCCGCAGATGCCGCAGTCGGCACCACCGCAACCCACAAAGGCAGGCGCATCGCTGGGACGCACGATGACAAACTCGATATCGCCGACCGCGCCCTCGCCGACACGCGTGTCGCGACCGCGCACGATCAGGTGACGGCCGGGGTCACGCAGCTCAGAGACGTCCAGACCCGCGGCCTCGAGCACGTCGAGCGTGTCGGCCTTAAGCGAGCCCTTGGGCACGGCGATACGCAGCGGGCCCTCGGCGCCACGGCCCGCAGCATGGTCGCCATCGGAAGCGGCATCCTCGGCCGAGGTGCGCGCGGCCTCCAGGCGCTCGAGCGAAAAGGCGAAGCCCGCCGCCGGCACCTCGATACCGGCGCCAAATGTGCCGGTAAAGATGGAGTCATAGCGTCCGCCCGAACCGACCGGATCGGGCAGGCCGCCGGCATAGGCCTTAAAGACCAGGCCCGTGTAGTAATCGAAAGAGTTCATGATAGAGAAGTCGAACGACAGCACCTGGGCGTCCTCGGGTGCCAGGCCCTCGGCCAGGGCACGCAGCTCGCGCGTCAGCGGCGCGACGATACCGGCAGCCTCCAGCAGCGCGTCCACGCGGTCGAGTACCTCGGCACCGCCGTGCAGACGCGGCAGCTCGCTAATGGCGGCCTTGACGGCATCGGACTCGACGCTTGCCGCCACGCGGGCATCGAGGCCCACAAAGTCGTTGGCGTGCACGCAGCGCAGGGCCTCGGCGGCCAGCTCGCGATCTTCGCACGCCGCGAGTAACTCCTTAAACGGGCGCACGCTACCTGCGATAATGCGCGCATCGGGCAGCGCCAGCTTGCGCACGGCCTCGGCGACCAGCGAGACAATCTCGACATCGCCCGCGGTATCGCCCGCACCGATAAGCTCAAAGCCCAGCTGTGTAAACTGGCGCGAGCCACCGGCATTGCGCTGGCACTCGCGAACCACCGGCGCCTCGTAGCGCAGGCGCAAGGGCAGGTCGGCCGCGCGCATGCGGGTCGAAACCAGACGCACAATCGGCAGCGTGTTATCAGGACGAACCACCAGCAGACGACCGTCGTCGTCAAAGAGCTTAAACGGCGTGTCTGCAATGCGCCCGCCTTCCTCGAGCGAACCCTTGTCCTCGAGCAGCGGCGTCTCGACCGGCAGGTAATGATGCTCCCTAAAGCAGCCCTTCACCGTCAGCGCAATCTCCTCGCGCGCCTGAGCCTCCTCGGGCAATATGTCCCGGAATCCCCACGGTGTGGCCGTCATCTGGTGAGCCTCCTCATGCTGTACTTCATATGGAACAGAAGACCGGCATAGTTCCGCCGGTCTTCTGGGTACTTTAGCATACTAGAGTGCTTGCGGGGAAAATCGTCCTTCCCGGCTCGCAGCGTATTCATTTGGAAACAATGAAGCGGATCGCCCTCGGCCCCGCTCGCCCAGCGGTAAAGTTCACGAACGAGGGCGGGGACGGGATGTTTGGTTTTGGAAGTGGGCTTCGCGAACTTCCAAAACCAAGCACCCCACCCCGGCCCCGGCGATGTATCACTGACTGACCAAAGTTACACGCACAGTATCCAAGGCAGCATCAGCAAAGTCCCTATTACATTAAAAAATATCAGCCCCCGCAAAACGAAACGGTCGAGAGGGCCGCCTCCGGGCGGCCCCAGCGCGAGACCGTCCCGAATGCCTACCCGCACAGTGTGGTTACGAGTGGGATAGTCAGAATGGAGCAGATGATCGACAAAAACGTGCACTGCATCATGGGGCGTGCGTCTTTACCGTATTGGAGGCAGTACAGCGTGCCGTTACTGCCCACGGGCATCGCCATCTCGAGCACGAGCGTCGTGATAAACATGGGCGTCATGCCCGGCCACATGCGAGCCACGGCAAGACACGCCATCGGCACGACAACCAGGCGAAATGTCACGGCGACATACGCACGCCAGTTGGTGAGCATCTCGAGCGGACGGTACTTGGCGATAGACGACCCCATAAGCAACAATGCCGCCGGAGTGGTCATGGTGCCAACGATGGAAATCGAGTCGCCCAACACGCCCCAATCGGTCCATCCGGTTAGCACGATCCCAAGCACAACGGCACTTGCAATGAGACCAGGGCTCTTGCAGCAGGCGGCAATATTGCGCATCTGCTTTTTAAGGCCACCATCCATTCCGCTGAATAACATGGCGCCGACGGTAAACATAAGAATGTTTAGGGGGATAAGCGCAATCGATGCATACAACAGCGCTTGTTTTCCCAACACCGCCGAAATAACCGGAAAACCAATAAACCCGGCATTACCGAAAAGCACGGCGAAGCGATACGAGCATTCTGTCCCTTTGGGAACGCGAAGAGCCGCGGTGACAGCAAACGCGATAACGGTCGCCACCGCATACATCACAAAGGACAGACCCATGAGCGAAAACGTCTCGGCAATGCTCGGAAGCTTCACATCATCGCCCAGCGCTGACGAAAGCACCAAGCACGGTAGCGCCACCTGCAACAGCAGATGCGACAGCTCGCGCTCGAACTCCGCTTTCATAAACCCCAGCTTGGCGATACACCACCCCAACAAAATAGGCAACGAAACCGTCAACATCTGAAGCGCCACACTCGTAAAGCTCATGCTTCCCCCTTATCTGTTCCACGAGGGCCGGGGCGCCTGTCTTGTTTTGAGAAGTGGGCTTCGCGAACTTCTCAAAACAAGACAGGCGCCCCGGCCCCGGCGATATATCACTGGCTGACCATAGTTATATGCACAGTATCCAAGGTAGCGTCAGCAAAGTCCCCATTACTTTAAAAATTATCAGCCCCCGCATATCGAAACGGTCGAGAGGGCCGCCTCCGGGCGGGGAGGCTTTGTCCGGGGAAGTTCGCGAAGCCCACTTCCCCGGACAAAGCCTCCCCGCCCGGAGGCGGCCCCAGCGCGAGACCGTCCCGGATGCTACTCGTTGTCGCCGGCAGTTAACTGCGTTGCGGAGAGTGCGCCGTCGGAAGCAGTTGCGGCTGCGGCGTCGGGCCAGACCCAGTCGGTGAAGGCCGGGTGATCGTAGCCCTCATCGCACGCGAACTCGAAGGCCACGGTGCGGAATGCCTCCCACTCGTCAATCTGCTCGGCAAACTTGTCGGCGTCGACCATGCGCAGCACGTCGGCGGCCAAGGCCCAGCGATCCATGTTGTTCAGGCGCAGCATGTCAAACGGCGTGGTCGTGGAGCCCTTCTCCTCGTAGCCGTGGACGCGGAAGGCGTCGTGGCCGGGGCGGTTCCAGATCAGGCGGCGAATCGTGCCGGCATAGGCGTGGAACGCGAAGAGGACAGGCTTATCGCCGCAGCCGAACAGCTCAGCCCAGCGCTCGTCGCTGATGGCCTGGTCGTTCTCGCAGACGTTCTGAATCTTGAGCAGGTCGACCACGTTGACGAACCATACCTTGATACCCAGCTCGCGCAGCATGTCGGTTGCAGCCAGAGCCTCAAGCGTCGGCACGTCGCCGCAGGTGGCGACCACGATGTCGGCCTCGGCGAGCGAATCGGCGGTCGATGCCCACTCCCAGGTCGCAACGCCCTCGGCGAGCTCCGCCTTGGCCTCGTCGACCGTCTGGAAGGTCGGAGCAGGCTGCTTGCCGCAGAAGATGGCGTTGACGCAGTCGGTAGACTGGTAGACGCGCTCGGCCACGGCGAGAGCCATGTTGGCGTCGGCCGGATAGTAAGCGTTCACGATATGCGTGTCGTTGGCCTTGTTGAGTAGCAGGTCGATAAAGCCGGGGTCCTGATGCGAGAAGCCGTTGTGGTCCTGGCGCCACACGTGGCTCGACAGCAAAATGTTGAGGCCGCTGATGGGAGCACGCCACGGAATCTCGCGCTTGGTGGCCTCGAGCCACTTGCAGTGCTGGTTGACCATGGAGTCGACCACATGGACAAAGCTCTCGTAGGAGCTCCACACGCCGGAGCGGCCGGTGAGCACGTAGGCCTCGAGGAAGCCCTCGCACTGGTGCTCGGACAGCTGCTCGACAACCTTACCGGAACCGGCCAGCAGATCGTCGTTGGCATCGTCCTCGTAGAAGCCGGCATCCCACTGCTTCTTGGTCACCTTGTAGGCAGCCTGCAGGCGGTTGGACGCGGTCTCATCGGGACCAAAGATGCGGAAGTCATCCATGTTCTTGGCCAGAACGTCGGCAGTGTACTCACCAAAGACGCGGGCGGCCTCGGTGGAGCCCCAGCCATGACCCTTAGTTGCGACGGGGACCTCGTGGGCATGAATATCGGGCAGCTCGAGCTCGCGGCGCACCTTACCACCGTTCGCGTTGGGGTTGGCGCCGATGCGCAGCTCGCCGGTCGGCATAAAGGCCGTCACCTCGGAACGCACCTGACCCTCGGGCGTAAAGAGCTCCTCAGGCTTGTAGGAGCGCAGCCACTCGCGTAGCACGCGGAAGTGCTCGTGGGTGTCCTTGGCACTCGCCAGCGGCACCTGATGCGCGCGCCAGGAGTCCTCGGTCTTCTTGCCATCGATGTGCTTGGGGCAGGTCCAGCCCTTGGGCGTACGGAACACGATCATGGGATAGGCCGGGCGGACCACAGTCTCGCCCGCGGCTGCCTGGGCCTGAGCGGTGGCCTTAATGTCGCAGATCTCGTCAAAGACCTGCTCAAACAGGGCGGCAAAACGCCCGTGGATGCTCGCGTGGCTCTCGTCGTCAAAGCCGGCGACAAAGAAGTGCGGCTTGTAGCCCATGCCCTCAAAGAACTTGGCGAGCTCCTCGTCGGACACGCGAGCGAGGATGGTGGGGTTGGCGATCTTGTAACCGTTGAGGTGCAGGATCGGCAGGACGATGCCGTCGGTTGCCGGGTTCACGAGCTTGTTGGACTGCCAAGAGGTCGCGAGCGGACCGGTCTCGGACTCGCCGTCGCCCACCACGGCCACGGCCAGCAGGCTCGGGTTGTCCATGACAGCGCCGTAGGCGTGGCTGAGCGTGTAGCCGAGCTCGCCGCCCTCGTGGATGGAGCCGGGCGTCTCGGGCGCAAAGTGGCTCGGGATGCCGCCGGGGTAGGAGAACTGGCGGAAGAACTTCTGCAGGCCGGCCTCGTCATTGGTGATGTCGGGGCGGATCTCACGGTAGGTGCCGTCGAGCAGCGACTGAGCAGTACCTGCGGGGCCACCGTGACCCGGGCCCATCAAAAAGATAGCATTCTGGTTGTGGTCGGCGATCAAACGATTGACGTGACCGAACAGGAAGTTGATGCCGGGCGTGGTGCCCCAGTGGCCAACTAGGCGGTGCTTAACGTCCGGACGACCGAAGTCGCGCACCTCACCGGTTTTCTCATCAACAAAGTCGGGGCGCATTAGCGGGTTAGAGCGAAGGTAGATCTGACCGACGGACAGATAGTTCGATGCGCGCCAATACAGGTCGACGCCCTCGAGCTCGGAAGCCGGAACCTCATGTCCCAGTTTTTGCCACGGCGTCCCCAGTGTTTTAGCCATTGTTTATGTCCCTTCGCTGTGCGGTCACCCTCCGATACGGCAACCCCTCGTTGGGACTAGTATATTTGCTAAAACGTTTTATCATGGTGAAAAAACGTTTTATCACCCTTATCAATCCCATCGATTAGCAAAACACGACATTCACCTGCGGCGTTGACTGTCACAGGTGCTCCACATTCGGTCTCTGCAAATTGATAAACGTGTTTAGTTGTGTTTAGTAAGCTCGAGCACGCTGTCCTTAACGATAAGCTCCGGCTCCAGAACGACCTCTTCGGCATGCCTGCCGCCCCTACCGGCAAGACGCTTGGACATGCAGCCAAAAGCATGCTCCGCAAGGACACCAGGATCCTGCTCAATCGCGGTCAGCGCCGGCTCAAAGAGAACATCGGCCGCCGAGTTGTCATAGCTCACCACCGAAATATCGCCCGGGATGCTCTTCCCCATCTCGTGCAAGCGCTTGAGCAAACCGAGGGCAATGTTATCTGAGCTTGCGAACACGGCAGTGGCGTCAGTTGCGAGCACCGCCTCCGAGGCCTCGTATGCGCTCGGAATGTAGTACTCGCTCTCAAACTCCAAACGCGCGTCGATCGGCAGGCCAACCTCACGCAGCGCGCGCTCATAGCCGGCAAGTCGCTTGCGACCCGTATTGGAACGGCGGGCATTAACCAGGCAGGCGATGCGACGGTGGCCTTGCTCAATCAGATAGCGGGTGGCCATGTAGCCACCCATCTCGTGGTCGAACATCACCTTGTCGCACTCGAGCCCCTCAATGGCACGGTCGACCATTACCGCCGGGATGGGCAGATGGCTGACTTCTTCGCGCAGGGCACGGTCGTCGGAGAACTCGTCACCCACCACCAGAAAGACGCCATCAACGCCGCGCGTCACCAGCTGGCGCAGCAGCTCCAGATCGTCATCGGCGCTTCCGCCCGAGCTGGTAATGAAGAGCGCATAGCCGTCCTCGCGGCAGCGCTTTTCCAGGCTACCGGCGAGCGAGGCAAAAAAGCGGCTCTCGATGTTAGGGACGATAAGGCCCAGCGTGCGCGACTCGCGCATGACCAGGCTGCGCGCGATCTGGTTGGGAACATAGTGGTTGCGCGCCGCGACCTCCTTGATAAGTTTGCGGTTTTCTTCCGAGATGCGACAGGGCCGATTATTGAGAACAAGCGAGACCGACGAGGGGGAAAGCCCCACCTCCTGGGCGATCTGCTTGAGGGTGACTTTGTTGGCCATCTCGCTCCTTCCGGGTTTACGCGCAATCTCTTGAAAGTATAGCGACTACCCCTCTACCTCGGTGATAAACACTTTATCAATCCGGTGGACGGCTGTTTTATCGCCGCCAGCGCACCAAATCCGTCCGGGTGGGGTATATTGCAATCGATTGATGACAACGACCACCAAAAGGCGGATATTCGTATGCACGAGAACGACTTTTTTAACGAGGACCTGCTCTGCGCGCTCGCCGGTGTCGCCGGCGAGGACAACGTGCTGATGAGCGAGCCCATGCGCGAGCACACCACGTTTAAGATCGGCGGCCCGGCCGATGTCTTTGTTACGCCCGACACCGAGCAGGGCCTCGTCGCCACGCTCGATACCTGCTATCGCTGCGACCTGCCACTCACCATCGTGGGCAACGGCTCCGACTTGCTCGTCGGCGACAAGGGCATCCGCGGCGTCGTCGTAGCACTGGGCGAAGGTCTCTCCGACATTACGGTCAACGGCACGCACGTCACGGCGGCAGCCGGTGCCTTGCTTTCCGATGTCGCCGCGGCGGCAGCCGAGGCCGGCCTTACCGGCATGGAGCCCATCTCGGGCATTCCCGGATCGGTCGGCGGCGCCTGCTACATGAACGCCGGTGCCTACGGTGCCTGCATGGCCGATGTGCTGGGGTCCGTGCGCGTCTACAAACCTGCTCGCCAGCTCGACGACGGCACCCGCGGCAGCGGCAACATCATCGAGTTCGATGTCGACGAGCTCAACCTGGGTTATCGCAAGAGTCGCATCGCCGACGACGGTTTTATCGTGCTTTCGGCCACTTTCAATCTCGCCCCGGGCAACGCCGCGATGATCAAGGCCGACATGGACGACTACCGCCAACGCCGCGAGGACAAGCAGCCACTCGACATGCCGAGCGCCGGCTCCACCTTCAAGCGCCCCGAGGGCTACTTTGCCGGCAAGCTCATCATGGATGCCGGCCTGCGAGGACGCGCCATCGGCGGCGCACAGGTGAGCGAAAAGCACTGCGGCTTCATCGTCAACGCCGACCACGCCACCGCCGCCGACGTCGACGAACTCATCCGCGACATCCAAGCCAAAGTCAAAGAGCAGTTCGACGTAGACCTAGAACCCGAAGTCCACCGAGTAGGCGAATTCCTATAAAAAGAAGGCCCCGAAAGGGGCCTTCTTTTTATATCAGACAACCAGTCCGGTGAGTCGCGCTCAGGACCCGAGAGGGCCGCGTGCCCGCCCGCAATATATTTGATTGCCTGCTCGGGCAGTCCTGCGCAAGAAGAAGGCCACATTAAGTGGCCTTCTTTGCGTGCGGAACTCGCGATCAATCAAATATATTGCGGGCGGGCACGCGGCCCAGTCGGCTTTACGACAGCGCAATACCGCCGAGCCAACCCCAGCGCACGCCAGAGCCAGTACCGTAGAACCGAATAAACGCATCAAGCGACTTAGACGTAATGGAGCCCTCGTTGCTCATAACGATGCCGCCGCCAACATAGATGCCCACGTGTCCGTACAGCAGACCCGGCGTACCGGTACCACTGTGCGACGAGTCGGCCACAATCATGCCCACCTGCAGCGCCGAACGATCGGAGCTGTAGCACCAGGCGTTAAACATGTCGCACGCGTTGCCGCCAAAGTAGCCCACGCCGGCGTTGCGGAACACATTGGTAACCCAAGCGGCGCACCAGTTCAGGCCAGGCGAAGGCGTGGAGTAGCATGCGTTGACGACAGCCTGCTGCTTGCCCGAACCGGCATTCTGTTGCGGAGTTCCGGGCGCATACGATCCGCCACCCGAGCTTGAACCACCCGAGTAGGAATTGTTCTTGTTTGCGGCAGCCGCGGCAGCGGCAGCCTTCCTGGCAGCCTCCTCTGCCTGGGCGGCAGCGAGAATCTCGGAATCACGCTGGGCCATGAGTTCCTTGACATCGTCGGAGAGGCCGTTCAGAACCGTCTGGACCTCCTGCTGCTTGGCCTGCATGTCCTGCATCTGAGCAGTCTGCTGGTCCTTGAGCTTCTCCAGGTCGGCCTTCTGCGACTCGAGCTCGGACTTTTGCGTGTCGAGCTCCTTTTGGATGGTCTGAATGTCCTCGATGGCGTCGCGGTCGCTCTTGTTGATCTTCTCGACGTAATGCGCGTTGGCGACGAGCTCCTCAAACGAGCCAGAAGCAAGCAGCAACGACAGGATATTGGTACCGCCCGACTTGTAGCTTGCCGCCACGCGATCGGAAAGGTCGTTACGCTTCTTCTTGAGCTCCGACTTCTTGGTGTCGATCTGAGCCTGAGTGTCGTCGATCTGACCCTGAACGCCCTCGATATCGCTGAGGGTCTGGGCATTCTTGTTGGCGAGCGTCGCGTACTCATTAGCGATGCTGTCGAGCTGAGCCTGGACCTCGTCGAGCTGGGCCTGGGCGGCATTCAGTTTGTCGGTGGTTTCTTGGCTGGCCTCAGCCGCATGGGCGCGGGCGGGCAGGCCAAAAAGAACAGCCGCGGAGGCGGCGCCGAAAAGAGCCTTAAGGGCAGTGCGGCGCGAAAGCTCCTGCGTAAAGATGGAATCGTTGTTTGGTGACATATGTACTCCGTTACATGTTTATTTATATGTCGCTCAACTCAAACATATTAACGCACATCGCGCTTGTCCCAACTATTTCCACGAACGGCTGGAAAAGCATGGTCAGCGGCTCGCAAATACGCCCCACACCAAAGGTAAGGATTATGCAAATGACACCCTATGAGTACGTTAACATCAATCCTCTGGTTTTCCTGCCCCGCGTGTTTTTGGCGCCCCCAGCTGCGCTATACTCCCCTCAAGAAGTGTTCCTGATTCGATAGGAGACTACATGTCCAAAGCACTCGACCCCAAAGACACCTGCGTCCTCGTTACCGGCGGCGCCGGCTTTATCGGCTCGCATACCGTCGTTCAGCTGCTCGAGGGTGGCTACCAGGTTGTCGTCGTCGATGACCTCTCCAACTCCAGCGCCGTTGCCATCGACCGCGTCAAGACCATCGTGGGCGACGAGGCCGCCAAGAACCTCACCTTCTACGAGGCCAACGTGCTCGACCGCGATGCGATGAACAAGATCTTCGATACCCACCAGATCGACCGCGTCATCCACTTCGCCGGCTTTAAGGCCGTCGGTGAGTCGGTGAGCAAGCCTGTCGAGTACTACCACAACAACATCGAGAACACCCTGGTGCTCATCGATGTCATGCGCAACCACGGCTGCAAGTCCATCATCTTCTCGAGCTCTTCGACCGTCTACGGCGATCCGGACAATCCGCCTGTCACCGAAGAGGACCCCAAGAAGCCCGCGACCAACCCCTATGGTTGGACCAAGTGGATGATTGAGCAGATCCTCATGGACGTCCATACCGCCGACCCCGAGTGGGACGTCGTGCTGCTCCGTTACTTCAACCCCATCGGCGCTCATCCGTCGGGCCTGATCGGCGAGGACCCCAAGGGCATCCCCAACAACCTGGTGCCCTATGTCGCCCAGGTCGCCGTCGGTAAGCTCGAGGCCGTTCAGGTCTTTGGCAACGACTACCCCACCCCCGACGGCACCGGCGTGCGCGACTACATCCACGTGTGCGATCTGGCATCTGGTCACGTGGCCGCCCTCAACTGGATGAACGGCAAGACCGGCGTCGAGATCTTTAACCTGGGCACCGGCACCGGCACCTCGGTACTCGAGGTCGTCGCCGCCTTCTCCAAGGCCTGCGGCAAGGAGCTGCCCTATGTGATCCGCGAGCGCCGCGCCGGCGACATCGCCGCCAACTGGTGCGATGCCTCCAAGGCCGAGCGCATGATGGGCTGGAAGGCCCAGTACGACATCGCGGACATGTGCCGCGATAGCTGGAACTGGCAGAGCCACAACCCCAACGGCTTCGCCGACGCCGAGTAGCAAAAACCTACATACCGTTCTTGCCCCGATCTCACGATGTGAGACCGGGGCTTTTTCATGGCATGTAGCCATTCGCCGAAAATCGACCAACTTTTTTATCTTGCCTGTACATGTTTAAACAACATGTTCTACAATAGGCGTATCGAATCAGAACACCGGGGGCGGACTGCTCTTCCATCGGCAGGCTGACCCCACAACAAGAAGGTTGGAGCGCATTCATGGAGCGTGCAAGCGGCGTCCTCATGCCCGTCTCATCTCTGCCCGGACCATACGGAATCGGCGGCTTTGGCTGGAATGCCTACGACTTCGTCGATTTTCTTGCCTCGTGCAAACAACATTACTGGCAGATTCTCCCCCTTACGACAACGAGCTACGGCGATTCTCCGTATCAGTCGTTCTCGGCCCGTGCGGGCAACCCCAACTTCATCGACTTTGCCGAGCTTATCGAGGCAGGGTATCTGGAGCAGCGCGATATCGACGGCGTGTACCTGGGCTCCGACCCCAGCAATGTCGACTATGGCGCCATCTTTGGTGGCCGTCGTCAGATTCTCGACCGTGCCGCCGTGCGCTTTGCCGCCGACAAGCCGGCCGACTTCGACGACTTTGTCCAAACCAACGAAGACTGGCTCATCCCCTACTGCGAGTTCATGACCGTCAAGGAGGAGTGCGGCCTCAAGGCATTTTGGGAGTGGCCCGCAGAGCTCCGTACCCGCGGTGAGGCTTCTGCCAAGGTCTGCGCCGCCCATCCCGCGCGCATGCTCTACCACCAGATGACGCAGTACTTCTTCGATCGTCAGTGGAGCCGCCTCAAGGCCTATGCCAACGAGCGCGACATCCTGATCATCGGCGACCTGCCCATCTATGTCTCACGCGACTCCGTCGAGATGTGGGCCACGCCCGAGCTCTTTAAGATCGACGCCGCCGGTAATCCTGTGAGTGTCGCCGGCACGCCGCCTGACCAGTTCTCGGCCACCGGCCAGTACTGGGGCAATCCCATCTACGACTGGGACGCCATGGAGTCGGACGGTTTCTCCTGGTGGGAGGGCCGCATCCGCGCCGCCCTCGACATGTACGATGTCATCCGCCTGGATCACTTCCGCGGCTTCGAGGCCTATTGGGAGGTGCCGTTCTCCTCACCCGATTCGTCCTACGGCTCGTGGACGCAGGGCCCCGGCCTCAAGTTCTTCAAGACGCTCGGGGAAAAGCTCGGCACGCTGCCCATCATCGCCGAAGACCTGGGCTTCCTCACCCCCGGCGTCATCGACATGCGCGACAACTCGGGCTTCCCCGGCATGAAGATCTTGCAGTTTGCCTTTGAGGGCACCAACTCGTACTACCTGCCGCACAACTACATTGCCAACACCGTCGCCTATGTGGGCACCCACGACAACGAGACGGCGCGCGGTTGGTTTGAGGGAACGGCCACCCCGCGTCAGCGCGAGCAGGCGGCCCTGTACACCCACCAGCAGGCCGGCGAGCCCATGGCCGATGCACTCAACCGCACCATCGCCGCCAGCGTGAGCGATACCTGCATCTACACCATGCAAGACCTACTCAACCTGGGCAACGAGGCGCGCATCAACACTCCCGCCACCCTGGGCGGCAACTGGACCTGGCGCATGCTCGATGGCGCCATCACCCGCGAGCTCGAGCACAAGCTCACCGACTGGACCGAAACCTACTTCCGCATCCCGTCGGAAGCCGAAATTGAGCTTCCCCAATAGGAGCCACCGCGCCCGACCCCACCCCACCGTGCGGACGCGACCGCTTTTCCCGCGCGAGGCCATCCCCATCCCTCGCGCGGGCTTCTTTTGAATTTCTGACATGTCGTCAACTCACCACAGGAGGAAACATGCCCCGTATCAATCTTGCGGATCTTGCCGAGCAGTCCTTTGGAACTTCGCTCGAGCAACTCGATGACCGCCGCATTTACAAACTGCTGGTCAAACTCGTGCAGGAGCGCTCTGCCGCCTGTCCGCTCAACAACGGCAAGAAAAAGCTCTACTACATCTCTGCCGAGTTTTTGATCGGCAAGCTGCTCATCAACAATATGATCGACCTCGGCATCTATGACGAGGTTAAGGACCAGCTCGTCGCCGCCGGCCACGACCTCAACAAGATCGAGGAGTTCGAGGTCGAGCCTTCGCTCGGCAACGGCGGCCTGGGCCGTCTGGCCGCGTGCTTCTTGGATTCCATCGCAACGCTGGGCCTTACCGGCGACGGCGTGGGCCTCAACTACCATTACGGCCTGTTCCGTCAGCGCTTTGTCGACAACCAGCAGAAGGCCGTCCCCGACGAATGGCTCGGCGAGCAGGACATCCTAGTCGATGACGACCACTCCTACACTGTTGAGTTCGGCGACTTTGCCGTTACCTCCAAGCTCGTCAACATCGACGTGCCCGGCTACGGCCAGCCCGCCAAGAATCGCCTGCGTCTGTTCGACCTGGCAAGCGTCGACGACGGCCTGGTTCCCGGCAGCTCCATCGACTTCGACAAGACCGAGATCGCCAAGAACCTCACCTTGTTCCTCTACCCCGACGATTCCGACGAGCAGGGCCGCCTGCTTCGCATCTACCAGGAATACTTCATGGTGAGCAACGCCGCCCAGCTCCTGATTGACGAGGCCGTCGAGCGTGGCAGCAACCTGCACGACTTGGCCGACTACGCCGTGGTCCAGATTAACGACACGCACCCCACCATGGTCATTCCCGAGCTCATCCGCCTGCTCACCACCGAGCACGACATCGAGTTTGACGAGGCCGTGACCATTGTGCGCTCCATGGTCGCCTACACCAACCACACGATTCTTGCCGAGGCCCTCGAGAAGTGGCCGCTCACCAGCCTGCAGAAGGTCTCCCCCGCCATCGCCGACATCATCGTCAAGCTCGACGAGGTTGCCAAGGCCGAGCACGACGACCCGCGCGTCGCCATCATCGACGAGTATAAGACCGTCCACATGGCCCACATGGACATCCACTTTGGCTTCTCCATCAATGGCGTCGCCGCACTCCACACCAAGATCCTGGAGGACACCGAGCTCCACCCGTTCTACGAGATCTATCCCGAGAAGTTCTCCAACAAGACCAACGGCATCACCTTCCGCCGTTGGATCCATGGCGCCAACCCCGCGCTCGCCAGCCTGCTCGACGATGTACTCGGCACCGATTGGCGCAGCACCGGTGACCTGAGCAAGCTTGCCGAATTCGCCGACGACAAGGATGTTCTTGAGCGCCTGGCTGCCACCAAGACCGAGGCCAAGGCCATTATGCGCCAGTTCATGGCGCTCGAGCAGGGCGTGACTATCCCGTCCAACGCGATCATCGATGTTCAGGTCAAGCGTATCCACGAGTACAAGCGCCAGCAGATGCTCGCGCTCTACATCATCTGGAAGTACCTCGACATCAAGAACGGCAATAAGCCTAAGCACCCCGTCACCATCATCTTTGGCGGCAAGGCAGCGCCTGCCTACACCATCGCCCAAGACATCATTCACCTAATCCTGACGCTGTCACAGTGGATTGCAAACGACCCCGATGTGGCTCCCTACCTGCAGGTTGTCATGATCGAGAACTACAACGTCACCGCTGCCGAGCGCGTGATCCCCGCCGCTGACATCTCCGAGCAGATCAGCCTGGCCTCAAAGGAGGCGAGCGGCACCTCCAATATGAAGTTCATACTCAACGGTGCTTTGACCCTGTGCACGCTCGACGGTGCCAACGTGGAGATTGCCGAGCTCGTGGGCGACGAGAACATCTATACCTTTGGTGCCTCGTCCAAGCAGGTCGAGCAGCTCTACGCCGACGGCACCTATGACGCCGGCGCGCTCTACCGCAAGCCCGGCATCAAGCTGCTAGTGGACTTCATCACCAACCCCGCCTTTATGGCGACCGGCAACGCGGAGCGCCTGCAGCGTCTGCACGACGACATCAAGGGCAAGGACTGGTTTATGGCCCTGCTCGACATTGAGGAGTACATCCAGACCAAGGAGCGCGTGCTGGCCGACTACGAGGATCAGGACGCCTGGATGCGCAAGGCGCTGATCAACATCGCCAACGCCGGCACCTTCTCGTCCGATCGCACGATCTCCCAGTACAACGACGAGATCTGGCACCTGGACTAACCCATTCCCCTTACCCATTCTCTTGAGGAACGGAGTCGTGGCAACACGGCTCCGTTTTTTGTGCCCAGGCGATGCCCCTGTGAGCCGCCTCGACCAAACAATCTCGGTCTGTAACACCTAGACGGCAAAACTGAGTCTACCTGTTACAGATCAAGACAAGCAGAATTGTCCCGATGAACTGTCTCAATCTGTAACAGATAACCGCTGGAATCGGATCTACCTGTTACAGAATGAGACAGACGGGCAAGGCTGCTAAAACAATCTCAATCTGTAACAGGTAGCTGCCAAATACAGTCCTTCGTGTTACAGATCGAGATGAAAGGACAGGCAGCTCGACGCCGTCTCAATCTGTAACATCTAGACCCAATTTGGCCCTCCTCCTGTTACAGATCAAGACAAACCGACAGATGGACGGCCCCTGCACAAAGAAAGGCTCCCCTCTCGCCCAGTGGACGGGAGGGGAGCCTTATATGTGACCGCGGCAAAAGGATGGCAAAACCGCAGTCGCCCAAAAGGAGGGCCTGGTTAGACCGGGCTTAAATGAGGTTCTTGCCAGACACCTTATCGAAGAGGTGGGTCGCGTTCTTTTCGAACTTGAACCAGATGGGGTCGCCCGCCTTGAGCGCACCCTTGGCCTCAAGGTCGACAACGGGAATGATCAGGACGAACTGGCCATCGGGAGCAGTCACGTGGACATGCTCGGTCGAGCCCATGAGCTCGGTCACCTCGACGGTACCCTGGAGCGCACCCTCCTCGTCCTTGTCGGCAAGCAGGATCTGCTCGGGGCGCACGCCTGCCGTGATCTCCTTCACGTCGCCACCGTCCCAGTTGAGAGCAAGCTGAGCGCAGGTCTCGGGGGCGAGTGCCACGTTCATATCCTCGGTCTTGACGGTGAAGCCGTTGCCCGAGCGCACCAGCTGGGCATCGAAGAAGTTCATCTGCGGCACGCCGATAAAGCCGGCGACGAAGATGTTCGCGGGATGGTTGAAGACCTCCTGCGGCGTGGCGATCTGCTGGACAACACCGTCCTTCATGACCACGATACGGTCACCGAGGGTCATGGCCTCGGTCTGGTCGTGGGTGACGTAGATGAACGTGCCCTTGATCTCGTGGCGCAGCTTGATGAGCTCGGCACGCATCTGGTTACGCAGCTTGGCGTCCAGGTTGGACAGCGGCTCGTCCATCAGGAAGACCTTAGGATCACGCACGATGGCACGGCCGATGGCGACGCGCTGACGCTGGCCGCCCGAAAGCGCCTTGGGCTTACGGTCGAGGTACTCGGTGATACCCAAGATCTCGGCGGCGGAGCGAACCTTGCGGTCGATCTCGTCCTTGGGGACCTTCTTGAGCTCAAGCGTAAACGCCATGTTCTCGTACACCGTCATGTTGGGGTACAGAGCATAGCTCTGGAACACCATGGCGATATCGCGGTCCTTGGGAGCGACGTCGTTGACGCGCTTGCCGTCGATGAGCACATCGCCCGAGGTAATGTCCTCCAGGCCGGCAACCATGCGCATCGTCGTGGACTTACCGCAGCCAGAGGGGCCAACGAGGACGATGAACTCCTGGTCGTGAACGGTGAGGTTAAAGTCCTCTACAGCGAGCACGCCGTCCTCGGTAACCTTGAGGTTGTGCTTCTTCTCCTCGGTCTTCTTCTTTTTGCCAAAGAAGCCCTTCTTTTTGGACTCGTTGTTGGGATACACCTTCTGAACATGTTTGAGAACGATCTCGGCCATGTCTTTACCTTTCGATATGCGGCGCCACGCCGAAGGGCGCCGCAGAAACTTGCAAAACAGTTACGGCATCAGCCCTTGACGGCACCTGCCACCACGCCGTCGATGATGTACTTCTGGCAGAAGATGTACATGATGACGATGGGGACAACGACCATCATGATGCAGGCCATCATGGGGCCGAGCTCGACGTGGCCATAGCCGCCACGGAAGTACTGGATCAAGATAGGAATGGTCTTGTACTTGGTGGAGTCGAGGGTGAGGTAGGGCAGCAGATAGTCGTTCCAGACCCACATGGTCTCGAGGATGCCAACCGAAAGATAGGTGGGCTTCATGATGGGAAGGACAATCTTAAAGAACACCTGGACCGGGTTGCAGCCGTCGATCATGGCCGCCTCCTCAATCTCGAGCGGGATGTTCTTTACAAAGCCGGCGAACATAAAGACCGCCAGGCCCGCGCCAAAGCCCAGATAGATAAAGCAGATGTTGAACGGCGTGTTAAAGCCGATGCGGTCCGCCAAATTGGACAGCGTGAACATCAGCATCTGGAACGGCACGACCATCGAGAACACGAACAGGTAATAGAAGAAGTTCGAGATCTTGTTATTGACGCGCACCACGTACCATGCGCACATGGAGCAGCACACCAAGATCAGCACGACCGACGTGACCGTGATGATGAGCGAATACATAAACGCCGAGGCAAAGCCCTGCTCGTTTAAGGCGTGCACATAGTTTGCAAAGCCGTTGAACGTCTCGGGCGTGAGCAGATCGAACGCCGTGGTGGTGCTGATTGCGGTCCCCTTCTTAAAGGAATTGAGCGCAATCATGAACACGGGGTAGATCCACGCGAGCGACAGAATCGTAAAGAAAATCGAGAGCGCGCGGTTGATAGCCTTATCGCGTTTCATTACTGCTGCACCTCCTTGGACCTCGTGGCCTTAAGCTGGATCATGGAAATAGCGACAACCAGGATGCAGAAGATGACTGCCTTGGCCTGGCCAATGCCCTGCCATGCGATGCCGGCGCGCGAATAGAACGTGTTGTAGATGTTCAGGGCGAGCATCTCGGTGGAGTGCGCGGGGGCGCCACCGGTAAGAGCGAGGTTCTGGTCGAACAGCTTAAATCCGTTGGTGATGGACAGGAACAGGCAGATGGTGATCGTCGGCATCAGGTTAGGGATCTTAACCTTCCAAAACGTCTGCCATGCCGTGGCACCGTCAACCTTGGCGGCCTCGATGTAGTCGGACGGAATGGACTGCAGACCAGCGATGTAGATGATCATCATGTAGCCGACCTGCTGCCACAGGGTCAGGATGATAAGACCCCAGAAGCCAGCAGCAGAGTTAAGGGCGATGAGCTGGGCGCCCACGTTGGAGAGCAGACAGTTGATCAGAATCTGCCAAATGTAGCCCAGCACGATGCCGCCGATCAGGTTAGGCATAAAGAAGATCGTGCGGAAGATGTTGGTGCCCTTGAGCGCCTTGCGGGTGAGCGCCTGCGCGATGGCCAGCGCGATCACGTTGATGAGCACCGTCGACAGGAAGGCAAACGCCACGGTAAAGAAGAACGACGTGGAAAACTGCGGGTCCGTCAATGCGCGCACATAATTCTCGATACCGACAAAGTGCGCGTTGTTGATGGTAATAAACTGGCAGAACGAGAGGTAGAAGCCCTGGATAAAGGGGATCACGAACCCGATCGTAAACGCCAGGCACGTGGGCAGCATAAAGAGCGGCCACCAGCGCTTGAGTGCTTTGCCCATAGAAGGGTCCTTTCAATATGCAGGGGGCGGGCAAACCCACGTCTGCCCGCCCCCTGTCGCTAATCAGATAGCTTGGGCAGCAACTACTTACTCGGAAGCAGCCTTCTCGGTCTTCCAGCCGTCGACGAAGGCGTTCTTGACGTCGTCCCACTTGCTGTTATCTGCAGCATAGGCAGTCAGAGCCTGCTTGAGGTTCTTCTTCCACTCCTCAGAGGGGATGTAGACGAAGTCCCAAGCAACGGTCTTCTTGCCGTCTTTGGCCATAGCAACGGCCTGCTGAGAGAAGACGTTGTTGGTGTCCTTGGCGCTCTTGAACGGAGCGGTCAGACCCATCTTGTCGGCGATGATGCTGGTCGGGGTGTCAGCGGTGACGCACCAGTACATGAAGTCCTCGGTGGCCTTCTGGGCATCCTCGGAAGCCTGGGAGCTCACGCACCAGTAGTTCTCGCCGCCGGAGCACAGGCCCTGGTTCTCCTCGCCGTCGACGCCGATGTAGATCGGCAGCATGCCGAGCTGATCGTCGGTCATACCGGCCTTGGTGAGGTCGGAGTAGGCCCAAGAGCCGTTCTGGTAGAAGACGGCCTTGCCGGTTGCGAACTCGTTGGTGGCGTCGTCACCGGTCTTGGAGGCGAGCTGCGAAGGATCGCAGGTGGAATCGGTGATGTACAGGTCGAAGATCTGCTTAAAGTTGTCGAGATACTCGCCCTTGATCTCGTCGGCCTCCTGGTTGTGCTCCTTCTCGAACTCGTAGTAGAGCGGGAGGTTGGCGAGGTGGGTGGTGTAGCGCCAGCTGGAGGAGTCATCCATGCCGGCGGAAGTGAAGGCACCGTCAACGCCGAGCTCGTCCTTGCGGGCCTGGATGTCATCGGCGCAAGCCTTCAGCTTGTCGAAGGAGTTGATGTCCTCGGCCTTGTAGCCGGCCTTCTCGAGGAGCTCCTTGTTGTAGATGATGCCGTAGCTCTCCTGAACCCAGTCGATACCCAGATCCTTACCGTCGGACTGCAGCGCCAGGGAGTCATCGATGAGCTCACCGCGGAGCTTGGTGTCGGACAGGTCGGCGCAGTAATCCTTCCAGTTCTTAAGGCCGGTGGGGCCGTTGACCTGGAACAGCGTCGGAGCGGAGCTCTTGGACATCTCGGACTTGAGCTTCTCCTCGTAGGTGTTGGAGGCGGCGGTCACGATCTTGACCTCGACGCCCTTCTCCTCCTTGTACGCCTTGGCGATCTCCTTCCACTCCTTGTCGACCTCGGGCTTGAACTGGAGGAAGTAGACCTCGGCGGCGTCACCAGAGGCAGCAGAGCCGGAGCCAGCGGAGCCACCGCAGCCCACGAGGCCCAGACCAAGAACCGCAGCCGCGGAACCAGCAAAGCCCAGGAACTGCCTTCTGCTCATTTCGTTCTTCATTACAATCCACCCTTTCACACCGTGGCGGCACCCTTTGCCGCCGCCTTCGGAGATTGGCTTGGGGACTTGGCCCCTTTTGCTGATTTGTACAATACGCTATTTGGCTAGTTGTTTGAACAAGTATTACTAGAGCGGTAGAAAACCTTCGGTGAACGGTAATTTCAACTTGATACTTGACAAGTTTTGTATAAACAATTATTTGTTATCGGATGCAGAAAAAACGCCCGGTCAAGCCGATGCATCATCGGTTTGACCGGGCGTTTTCGCTTTGAGAGCATGAGCCTCGTCAGGCTGCGAGCTAGCCGGCTATCGCTTGGAGTTGACGCGGTAGTGGAAGATCTCGGGATGCGTGCGGGCGTGCGTGACCTCGAACAAGATGCCGTCCGAGGTGTACGACTGGCTCTCCATGACGGCGACACAGTTGTATTTGCCAAGGTCCAAGTAGCTGCAGTCCTCATCGTTGGCAAGCTCGACACTCACCGTACGACGGCTCGCCATCACTTTGACACCGCACTTGTGCTCCAGATAGCCGTAGATAGAATCCGCCGCGATCTCGGGGGTCAGGCCCTTGGCGATCGACGCCAAAAAATAGCCATGGTCCACTTGGCGCGCGCTGCCGTTGAGGCTTCGGACACGCACTACACGAATCAGCTCCTCGCCCACCTTAAAGCCCAGGCGACGAGAAAGTTGCTCAGTGCAAATCAAATGTTCAAAAGACTTGACCTCGGTCGATGCGACGGCATTGTTGCGTTTTGCGAACTCGCCAAACGACTCAACCTCTTCGAGTGCGCCCAGCATGTCGGTTTCGCCCTTGAGCCAAATAACGCGCACGCCCTTGCCGTGTATAGGCTGCACAAACATCTGGTCGGCCAGCATGCTCAAGGCGCGACGAACGGTATTGCGCGTGCAGCCAAACTCCGCGGTCAGCTCGGCTTCGGTTGGCAGCATCTCCTGAAACGCATAGGTCCCATTAATGATGCGCGAGCGTATTTCTCGGTAGATTCCTTCGTATATCGCTTTTGGCATGACTTCACCTCTAATGAATATGTATGGCTAGGCACGATAGCATTTCTTTGGGTTGTTTAAACCGATTATCGGTAAAGCACGGATTATTTACCGTCGACGGTTCCCCCGAAACCCAAATCGGACCGAACCAAAACCGTCAATGCGGCAAGCAGCCAGTCCTCTACAATGAGTTCATTGTTTAAACGTTCTTGCTCGCACAGCATGTTGCATCCGGAAGGCATATTATGCTGCAGAAAATCCAACGTTTTGGCGGGGCCATGTTCGCGCCCGCCATGCTGTTTTCCATATCGGGCCTTATGGTCGGCATCTCCGCTCTCGCAACGACTGTGGACATCGTCGGCGACCTCGCCACATACGGAACCCCCTGGTACGTATTCTGGGCTATCATCCAGCGCGGCTCGTGGACGGTCTTTAAACGCCTTCCGCTCCTTTTTGCCGTAGCGCTGCCTATTGGCCTTGCCCAAAAGCAACCGGCGCGCTGCTGCCTCGAGGCACTCGTGGCCTATTTCGCCTATTGCTTCTTCTTGAGCGAGATCATTAAGCTGAGCGGCGACAACCTTGGACTTAAGTATCCGGCGTCTTTGACCCCCGCCAGCGGTATCACCGTCATCGACGGCATCAAGACACTCGACACCGGCATTATCGGCCCGCTGGCGGTATCGGCAACCGTCGTTGCCATCCATGACCGCTTCTACGATGCCAAGGTTCCCGATTGGCTCGGCACCTTCTCGGGTTCCTCGCTGGTCTACCTCATCAGCTTTTTTGCCGTGTTTGCCCTTGCCGCCATCTCGGCCGCCATCGTGCCTTTCGCATACGCTGTGACCGAAACGCTGCGCCACGCACTTGCGGGCGTCGGCCCCTTCGGCGTGGGCATCTTTGTGTTTTTGGAGCGAGCACTCGAGCCCATGGGGCTGCACCACCTGCTCTATATGCCCATCTATTACGACAATCTGGTCATTCACGACGGTATTTACGCCACGTGGACCAACCTGCTCCCCATTCTCTCCCATAGCACGCGCCCTTTAAATGAACTTGCGCCCTGGGCAGGTTTTACCGCCACCGGCTGGGGCAAGCTCTTTGGCCTTCCCGCCATCGCGGCAGCATTCTATTTCACCGCCAAACCCGAACGCCGCGCCGGCCTTAAGGTCATCCTTTTGCCCGCCATCGTCGCCTCGGTGGTCTGCGGCGTCACCGAGCCGCTCGAGTTTCTCTTTATGTTCACCTATCCCGGACTCTTTTTGCTCTACGCCGTCCTGTCCTCCTGCCTTGCCATGACCATGAATTTCTTTGGTATCGTCGGCATCTTTTCGGGCGGCTTCATGGAAATGGCCGCCTTCAACTTCATTCCGCTCATGCGCACGCATGCCGGTGCCTATCTTCTGGCGCTCGGTATCGGCCTTGCCTTTAGCGTCATCTTTTTTGTTAGTTTTCGAGCACTCATCT
Source organism: Collinsella sp. (assembly GCA_019414055.1). GTDB lineage: Bacteria > Actinomycetota > Coriobacteriia > Coriobacteriales > Coriobacteriaceae > Collinsella. Next base: position 16,661 of record DXMV01000012.1, on the reverse strand, counting down.
TGATCTATGACCTTAAGACGCCGGGGCGCGAGGATCATGTCGCCAATCGCGCGGCAATCGATCGTTTAACGGATAGCGGCTTTGCCAAAAAGCAATCTCCCAATGACGAGGTCAATAGTCGATCCGATCAAGATCACGTCCTCGCTGAGCGGGTAATTCAGCTTTTAGGTGGCGTTGGCAATATTGTGGGCGCAACTAACTGCGCCACGCGCCTGCGCGTCGAGGTCGCAGACCCTTCCATCGTTGCGGATAACGCGTCGTTTGTCGCGGTGGGCGCCAAGGGCCTCATCATTACGGGCAAGACCGCCCAGGTGATCATCGGCATCTCCGTTCCCCGCGTTAAAGAGCATTTTGACCAGATCATGGGCCTCGAGCCGGGATTTGTGCCCACCCCCTCGGCCTCCCCTGCCGCCAGTCCAACCCACAAGCACGGCGATATCTGCTTCTTCGACATTGACGGCACGCTCGCGTGGCAAGACCCCAGGCTCGCCCAAGACCTTCCCGAAGACGAGCGGGACCTCTCCCCCTATCCCAACGAGGCGGTTTCGCAGGCAATCCGCGAGTTTGTCGCCAACGGCAACATGGCCTTTATCTGCACGGGACGCACCCTGAGCTGCATCCACCCCAAACTACTCGAGCTGCCCTGGACCGGCATCGTCTGTCTTGCGGGCGGTTACGCCGAGATCAACGGACACGCAATTCGCGATCTGTCGATGACGCCCAGTATGCTGCAGCGTCTTGCCCCCTACTTTGAGCAATCGGGCGAGGTCATCCGTTTTGAGGGCCTCAACGGCGTCGTGCGCATGAGTGCCGATGCCCCCGATGCCCCCGGATACGCGCGCACCCTGGGCGACGCAGTCACGCAGCTGCAACATTACAGTGCCTACAAGATCTTGATGTCTACATCGCTCGCCAACCGCATCGCTCAAGATAAGGCACTTGAGCCGCTGCTGTGCTTTAACGAGCTCGAACTCGAGGTAACCGAAATCTCGCCCCGCGAGTGCACCAAGCGAACCGGCATCCAGGCCGTGCTTGGCGCCCTGGGGCCAAACCACGGCACCGTGTACGGCATCGGCGATGCAAGCAACGACGTCGCCCTTATGGAAACGGTCGATGTTGGCATCGCCATGGGCAACGCACCAGACTTCCTTAAGGAGAAGGCGGACTATGTCACCGATTCTATCGATCACGATGGCGTCGTCACGGCACTCGAACACTTTGGGCTTATCTAGCCGTCGTCTTCCGCCGCGCTTTACACCTGCGAGCCCAATTGCCTTCGCCCGCCGCGCCAAGCACCCCAATGTGGCAATATGTTGTCTGCATATTGCATCAATGCAACCTTCAGAAAGAATGCGAGAGCCTGTGTCCAGTCCGTTTACCAGCTTTTTAGCCCAGCACTTCGACCAGATTAACGACTATCTGGCCACGTTCTTTGACGGACAGGCGACCTCTGCCGATATCGAGCGCTACCTGTACGCTCCGCTCTCGGCTTTTACGGCCAACGCCGGCAAGCGCCACCGCCCGCTTATCTGCATGCTCGCCGCAACCGCAGTGGGCGGTAGCTTTGAGAGCGCCCGCAGCGCCGCGGCAGCTATCGAGCATTTCCAGTCGGGCGCGCTGATTCACGACGACATCGCCGACAACGGACAGCTTCGTCGAGGCAAGCCCTGCATGCACCTTACCGAGGGCACGGGCCTTGCCATCAATTGTGGCGACCTGGCGCTCACCATGGTCACCAAGACGGTTCTCGACGACCCCACGCTGGAGTCCGACGTGAAGCTGCGCGTGCTCCACGAGCTTACCGAGATGATCGTCCGCACCATCGAGGGTCAAGCGCTCGACCTGGGTTGGGTCCGTGACGGGCGCTTTGATATCTCGGTTGATGACTACCTGGACATGGCGACGCACAAGACCGCGTTTTACAGCGGAGCCACACCGCTTGCCGCCGGGGCCATTATCGGCGGCGGCAGCGAGGAGCAAATTGAGGCGCTGCGCGCCTTTGGCCTGCATACGGGCCTTGCCTTCCAAATTCAAGACGACCTGCTCAACTTGATCGGCACCAAGGAGGCCGCCAACAAGGACTTCCGCACCGACATCACCGAGGGTAAGCGCACGCTCGTTGCCGTGCACGCCCTGTCTGATGAGCGCTATCACGACGAGATTGAAGCGATCCTTTCCTCGGGCACCGAGGACCCCGCGCAACTCGCACGCGCCGTGGAGATCTTCCAGGAGACCGGCTCTATCGATTACGCCCACGCCTACGCTCTGGACCTGACCGCCAAGGCCAAAGCGGCCATCGAGGACGTTTCGCTCGACCCGCATGCGCGTGAACTGTTCCTCTCCATGGCAGATTTCTTTGTGGAGCGCCTTAACTAGCGGGGGTTATAAAACCTGTCAGCAGCGTATTTGGGTACAACTTGCTACACTGTTGAGTGCATGTTTATGCATCCCTTTGCGTTGTCTATCCGACACGCGCTCAAATAGTACGAATGGTACGCCGAAAGGGGTTCGTTCATGGAACCTATTACAACGGGCATGCAGGGAGCAGCCGTCGAGGACGTCCAGTCCCGCCTTCTGCAGCTCGGCTATACAATCGATGACACCGAGGTTGCCGACAAGCGCTTTGGCACCACCACCGAACAGGCCGTTAGCACCTTTAGGCTCGACAGCGGTCTTGCCGCCGGTCATGCCGTTGACATCCCCTGCTGGAGCGCCCTGGTAGACGCCTCGTATAAACTGGGCGACCGCACCCTCTATCTGCGCATGCCCAATTTCCATGGCGCCGACGTGCAAGCCCTGCAGAAGGCACTCAACGTTTTGGGCTTTGCCTGCGGCGAGGACGACGGCTACTTTGGCCCTCACACCGAGGCGGCCCTTCAGCAGTTCCAGGAAAACGTCGGCCTGTTTGCCGATGGTATGGCTTTCCAGGATACCTACGCCTACATCAACCGCCTGCACCACGTGTGGGAGGGTAAACCTTCGGTAACCGAGGCCGAATCGCGCATCGGCTTTGCCCGCGCCGCCAACGTGCTCGAGCGCTTCCAGATTGCCGTCATCGGTGAGGACCCCATCGCGCGTAGCGTTGCATCGCGCATGTGGAACATCGCCACGGCGACGACCGACAGCAGCGGCATGATGCTTTGCGATTCCGAGGTTCCGACCGACGTGGATCTGGTGCTCGAGATTGCAAGCGATGAGCTACCCACCGACGCCGCTCCACGCGCCACAATTGCCCTCGCCGAGTGCCACAACCTGGCCCAGCGCATCCGCACCGCCAATGTCGCCGCGCAGCAAAAGCCCGCGCGCATCCGCATTGAGCTCACGGGCATGACGCGCTACAACGGCACCTTCACTGCCAGCGACGCCCAGACGCTCGCGGTACGCCTGCTCGATGGCGTTTGCGATGCCCTCGCAGATTAGGTAAACTAGACGAGTTGCTTTTGGCAACACCACACATTGGGACGTAGTTCAACGGTAGAACTCCGGTTTTTGGTGCCGGCTGTTGGGGGTTCGAATCCCTCCGTCCCAGCCCCAAAGAACATAGCGCTCCAGGCTCTTATGAACCTGGAGCGCTTTTTCGTGGGCAAGCGGAGGAATTCGAACCCGCAAGGCAACACAACTTCTCGTCCAGCACGAGAAAATCTGCCTTCAAAAGACAGGCACCCCAAGCCCATTTGGACCAAGAGCGCCTTACATCTAGAAAATATCAGCCCAGTTCCGAAAAGCGAGCCGCTTGCGACAACCAAGTGCCGTGTGGCCCCGGCGGGCCGGGCATTAAGTTTGTCGCGAGTTCCGCACGCAAAGAAGGCCACTTAATGTGGCCTTCGTCTTGCGCAGGACTGTAGAGCAGCAAACTTAATGCCCGGCCCGCCGGGGCCACACGTCCCTAATTATTCAGCATGCGGTCGAAGCTTCCCGAGTCGCCATCCCGATAGTCGGCGGTCATCAGAATCTCCTGCGGAATACGTCCACCCTCACGCAGCACGTTGCGGAATTGCACGCGCGTGACCATGGGCAGGTCCTTGATCGTAGCGGCCAGGTTCTGCGGCACGCCCTGGTTGGCAGCCGCGGGCTCGCACTCGCCGCCCGCCTTCACGCGACGCTTATGCTCGGCAAGCATGGCGCGATACATTCCGGCATGCAGGCGAATCTCAACGACGTTGGCGTTGCGGGCCTGCTCGACGATGCGCGCACCCTCTCGATCGATGTCACCCACGTAGTAGACGTAGTTAAAGCGGTAGCCGATCTCGGCCAGATAATCATCCAGCGCATGAGAGACACTCGCCTTGCAGCCGCCGCCAAAGATCACGCCGCCCACCTTAGTGCCAAAAAGCTTGGCATGTTTGCGGCCACGCAGAAGCTTGACGATTTCGTCGTAGGTATCCAGGTTCTCGACCATAATGAACGGCTTGTCGGCGCCCAGCGTAAAGAAACCCGTAAAGTGCACCGGGCGGTTGGGGGCGACCTTGATCGCCTGCATGCTGATGCCCTTTTCGGTCATACGCCTGATCAGGCGCTCACCATGCTTGCCGTCGAAGGCTTTTTCGTCATTGAAGATCTGGTAGGCGCGCTGGCGACGCGAGGCAACCGGCGTATCGGCACCGCGGTTCTGTTCAATCCATGCCTGGATAATCGCAATCTCCTCGGCGATTTTGCGATTGGACATTTCGTTGTGCTGAGCGCGCTGCGGCGTCTTTTTACCGTCCTTGCCTTCAACCCTTACAATCTGGGTCTGCTGCTCCTTGATCTTGGAGAGCGCCGTAGGCGTGGGGACAACCTTGAGCAGCTGCCTGCCCAGAACGCGGGCCAGGGCAAATGCCGAGACCTCGCCGTGGACGGTCGGCTCAGACCGCTGGGCAGCATTATCAGCTGCGGCAGGCTCAGCCTGTGCATGGGGCTTACGCTTGGAATCTGCCCGGGTATTACGTTCCTGCTTGGGCGCAGACGAGCGCTTTTGCGGACGATCAGACTTAGTCTCCTTCGCTGGCTGGTGCTTGACCTGATCCACCGGAGTCTCGGCCTTCTCATCTCTGTTTTGTGTCGCCGCCTTCTCGGCCGCGGCCTCGGCATTTGAGCCACGACCGCCGCGGTGACGGCGGCGGCGGGGCTTGCCCGAGGCGCTCTCCCCCTCCTGCTTATCAGCGGACTGTCGAGCTTTGGCCTCGATGTCAGCCGCAGGCTGCGACTCGGAAGGTCGCTGCTCGCGAGTCGCCGGCTCAACGGTTTTCTCGGTTTGTTCGATCTTCTCGGCCTGAGCGGTCGGAGCTGGCTCGCCCTTCTCCTGACGCTTTACGGGATACGCGCGTCCCGCAAACCCGCGGCCGGGACGACACGAACCCTGAGCCTTCTTGGCAGACTCCTCTACATCGTCTGCAACCTCGAAAGGCTCTTCAACCTCATGCGCAACATCCTGCTGCGCAGCCTTAAAGTGAGCACCGCGACGACGCTTGGTCTCTTGGGCCTCCACGGGCTTTTGCTCCTTCGCGGGCTTCTGCGACTCGGCAGCGACCTCGGTCTCAACAGCCTCGGTATCAAGTTCATCCTTTTGAGCAACGGCGCGACGGAAGCGCTCCTGCTGAGCGCGGCGTTGCGCATCGCGCTTGCCGCCCCCGCCAAAGCCGCCGCGACCCGCCTTGGCGGTAAAAGCGCGAACGACGTTCTCATCGAGCAGCTCATCGGTATCGATATGCTCGCGCGAAGCAGCTTCTTCCACGGTAGCCGTCTCAACGGAATCCTCAGCACCAGACTCTTCGGCAACCTCGACGGGCTGCTCCTGAACATCGTTAATCTCGGCATTAATGGTGTAAAAGGCAGGGCGGCCGTTAATGCCGCTGCCCTCGATCTTGGTGACGATCTTCGCCGCGATGAGCTCATCGCGCATCGCCTTGGTGTCACATTCCTTATCGACGGAGCGGAAAATCTGCGCCAGCGCGCTCGACTTGATCTTGAGTGCTTTGCGGCAGAGCAGGTCGTAGGCAACCAGCTTGGCACGCTCGGCAGAAAGCGACGTCTGGCTGCTCAGACGCTCAGCCAGGGCATCGACATTGTTTTGGTTATCGGAATATACCGTCTTGGCCACGGGGCCCCTTTCATATGTACACATATACGTCTATATGGTACAACGCACGCCCTTGTCCACGCAAAACATCTGCGAGAACACCCTTGCATCACCTGGTCTCACAAGAAAAAAGACCGAGTCCGCATCGTTGCGGACCCGGTCTTTCCGAGTCAAATAGATGGGAGATTCAACCCGCCCGACCGACTAGGCCTTAGCGGCCTCGGCGTCGGCAGGAGCCTCGGCAGCAGCGGCGCGACCGTACTCGGCCTTGCCCATCTCGGACCACTCGGGCTCCTCGTCGGGCATGGAGCCGGCCTCCTTGCCGAAGAACTCCTTGAGGCAGTTGACGGCGACGATGAGGCCCAGGACCATCAGCAGGACAGCAAAGACGAGTTGCAGGCCCTTGGTAGCGGCGACGGAGACGGCAGCCGTGGTGGCGGTAGCCGGGATGGTACCGAAGAAGCCAAACTGCTGGACAGCGGTCATGCAGCCCATGGCGCTCTGGACCAGCGAGGTGAAGGTGCAGCAGAGCAGGAAGACGACGGGCACGTAGAGCATCCAACCCTTGCGGCCGGTGCACTTGCAAAACACGGCGAGGGTGATCATGGTCATACCGCCGAGCAGCTGGTTGGAAGCACCAAAGAGCGGCCAGATGTTGGCATAGCCACCAAAGGCGAGGGCGAGACCGGGAAGCAGGGTAACGACCGTGGCGAACCAGGGGTTGCCGAGGACCTTCATGTAGCCGGCCTTGGACTCGATGGCCAGGGCGTCGTTGGTCTGGGCAAAGAACTCGGAGAATGAGGTGCGGGCGATGCGGGCGACGGCGTCGAGCGAGGTCAGGGCCAGAGCGGAGACGTTCATGGTCATGAAGACGGTAGCGAGTGTGCCGTCAACACCGAAGGCCTGCATACCGCGGGAGATGCCAGCGGCGAAGATCTGGAACGGGGTGGAAGCGACACCGGCGTTGAGGGCGCCCGTACCGGCGGTGTTCATATCGGAGAACATGATGCCGGCGACGATGATGGCAAGGATGCCGACGAAGGACTCGACGATCATGGCGCCGTAACCGACCTTGACGGCGTCCTGCTCCTTCTCGACCTGCTTAGAGGAGGTACCGGAAGAAACGAGGCTGTGGAAACCGGAGAGAGCGCCGCAAGCAACGGAGACAAACAGGACCGGGAACATCATGCCGGAGGCACCAGAGAAGCCGGTGAAGACCGGAGCGGTCATCGTAGCCTGGCCGTTAGCACCCAGGACAACGATGCCGAGGACAGCGCAGACGATCATGACGATCATCATGATGGAAGTGAGGTAGTCACGCGGGGTCTTGAGCATCTGGATGGGCATAGCGCCAGCGAAGACCAGGTAGACCATGACGACGGCGAACCACTGGAACTTATCCAGGTAGACCGGGAACTGCATACCGACGGCGAACATGAGAACCATGAGGACCACGCCGGTGACGAACTCGGCAGCGCCGGTGAGGTTGAACTTCTTCTGGGCCCAACCAAAGGCGATAGCGACGAAGGTGAACAGGATGGAGATGGTACCAGCGCAGCCGGCGGCATAGGACTTGGTGAAGTCGACGGCACCGGTAGCAGCGCCAGAAGCGTCAACGACCGGAGTGAACATGAACGTCTTGCAAACCATGTCGGTGAAAGCGGCGATGACGATGATGCAGAACAGCCAGCAGAACAGCAGGAACAGACGACGGCCAGTCTTGCCGATGTACTTCTCGATGAGCTGAGCGAGTGACTTGCCGTTGTTCTTCATCGAAGCATACAGGGCGCCAAAGTCGTGGACGGCGCCAAAGAAGATGCCGCCGACGAGGACCCAGAGCACGACGGGCAGCCAGCCAAAGGCCATGGCGACGATCGTACCCGTGACGGGGCCAGCACCGCAGATCGAGCTGAACTGGTGCGAGAACGCGGTGAAGGCGGAGACGGGCGAAAAGCTCTTGCCGTCCTTCATGCGCTTGGCCGGCGTGAGGGCCTCTTTGTCAACGCCCCACTTGTTGGCCAACCAGCGGCCGTAGCCCAGATAGCCGCAGGCGAGCACCGCCGCAGCCACAACCATGAGCAAAACTCCGTTCATTACATTTCCTCCTCTAAAAAGAACTACTCAGACATAAAAAATGAGGGCCGTCGGTTGCGCTCGACGGCCCTCATCTTCATCAGCCGCCCGTTATCGTACGGGCTAGCTGTATGTGCTAACCCGCATCAGATAATTACTACGCTGATAATGTTTAGCTGATGCGTGAACATGTCTAAGAAATCCTCTTCAATCATGATGCGAACGATCCGTGCGTGTTCACATCCCCCAGTGGATGAAACGCAGTATGAAACTTTAGTTACCTAAAGTCAACGCAAATTTGTAATGAATTTTCAACTTTTTTTGAATTTCTCGGTATAAAACGCCAGTGACCTCGGACTTTACCGAACGACAGTTTTTGCTTGAGAGATGCTCCTCGGGGGCGGGGCGGGTGCCTGCCGCCATATATGAACTCTCCTGCTCGGACGGTCCTGCTCACGACGGAGGCCACATTAAGTGGCCTCCTGTTCGTGCGGAACTCGCGATAAAGTTCATATATGGCGGCAGGCACCCGCCCCGCCCCCGAGGAGCTCCCATCCCAAATCTAAACTCTGTTATCATAATTACGATAATATCCTGATAGCTCAGGAGGTAGCTGTGAATATTAGGCCAGTCTCAGATCTCAGAAATCACTACCCGGACGTTGAACGCGAAGTCGAACAAGAGGGTCCGGTTTTTCTAACTAAAAACGGGCGGGGCTCTATGGTCGTCATGAGCTTTGAGCAGTACAAGTCGCTGAGCAATACAATCGAGAGCGCCCTTGATGCCGCTGATCGTCAGGCCGCCAGCATGCAACTTCGCTATACACACGACGATGTCTTTGGCTCTGTCAGAAAAATGCTCAACGGCGGTCTCGATGAACAGGCCCTATAAGCTCCGCTATCTTCCCCTATTTTGGGAGGACCTCAGCCAAGCAGCGTCATATATCGCCTTTGATCTCAATAACCCCGCTGCAGCAAATAGGCTTGTCGACAATGTTGAAGCAGGCATACTCGAACATCTCAAGAATCCAACCATGTCACCAACATACCCTTCGACAAGAAGGCGGTTGCACCCGTATTACCGCTTCTACGTTGGCAACTACATGGTTTTTTATGTCGTCATCGACGACGTTATGGAAGTCCGCCGACTGCTATATAAGAGACGAGATATTGAGTCGATTATCAGGTAGGTTTCTTTCAGCTAAAGCACGCCGGAAATTCGACACAGGCTGGCCAACCTTGCTGGACGTTTTCGACGCCGATCCAGCCCAGAAGCCATATCGATGCAGAAAGGTCCCCGACCGGAGGGGCCGGATATAAGGTTTATCGCGAGTTCCGCACGCAAAGAAGGCCACTTAATGTGGCCTTCGTCTTGCGCAGGACTGCAGAGCAGGAAACCTTATATCCGGCCCCTCCGGTCGGGGACCGCACCCATACGGCTACAGCGTCATGTTCGGATCGGCGTCGACGTCGAACGGCGAGATTTCCCCTCGGTCGAATTTACGGCGGGCAACCTCCGCGATCATGGCGGCGTTGTCGGTGCATGCCGAGAGAGGCGGCACCGTCACGCGGATGCCCTGGCGCCCGAGCTTCTTGATCATCATCTCGCGCAGATGCGGGTTAGCCGAAACGCCGCCGCCGATGCAGTATTCCTTGCATCCGGTGGCATGCAGCGCGTTCTTGGCCTTCTTGTACTGAACGTCAAAGACCGCAGCCTCGAACGAAGCCGCCAGGTCGGGCAGATGAATCGTACGCCCGGCTTTGGTCTCCTGCTCAATGTAGAGCGTCACGGCCGTCTTAAGGCCCGAAAGCGAGAATCGATAGTCTCCCCTACTATTGAGCGCACGGGGGAAGTCAATCGCGCGGGGATTGCCCGTCTCGGCCAGCTTGGAGATGATGGGGCCGCCGGGATAGCCCAGACCCAGCGCCTTAGCCACCTTGTCGAAGGCCTCCCCCACGGCGTCGTCGAGCGTCTCGCCGAGCACCTCGTAGTCGCCCCACGCCTTGACGTGAACAAGCATGGTATGACCGCCCGAGACGAGCGTGAAGATAAACGGCGGCTTGAGATCGGGCTGCGCCAGCAGGTTGGCGAACAGATGACCTTCCAGATGGTTGACGCACACGAGCGGTTTACCGGCGGCATAGGCAAAGCCCTTGGCGAAGGCGACGCCCACCACCAGAGCACCCACCAGGCCCGGACCCTGTGTCACGCCAACAGCGGCGAGTTCGCTCGGCGCGATGGCTCCACCCTCAAGACCAAGCGATGCCGCGGCATCCTCGAGCGCCGCGTCCACGACGCTCACGATAACCTCAACGTGCTTGCGCGAAGCGATCTCGGGCACTACGCCGCCAAAACGGGCATGAAAATCGATCTGCGTCGAAACCTGATTGGCCAGCATATTACCGTCCGCATCGATAATCGCCACAGCCGTCTCATCGCACGAACTCTCGATGGCAAGCACCAGGCGACGGCGCTCAATTTCGGCACGCTCCTCAACGGTGCGCTCGGGTGCAGGTAGCGGCCATACACGCTGCTCAGCCGCCGTCGGCTCGGGCGAAGCGTTGTCGACCGGGAGCACCAAGGGCAGCGGCGCCGTCATGACGATGGCGTCCTTGCCAACACCGTAGTAACCGCGGCGACAGCCCGCCTCGGTAAAGCCCAGGGAGACATAGAGCGCAATAGCGCCCTCGTTGCCATCCTCAACCTCGAGCGAGGCGGTCGTACAGCCGAGCATCTGGGCATCGTAGCTCACATGCGACAGCAGCTTGCGGGCAATACCCTCGCGGCGATGCTTCGGGTCGACGGCAACATCCAAAATCTGCACGTCACCGTCTACGACCATGCCACCGGCAAGCCCCAGCAGCTGACCGTCGTCGTGCGCCACCCACCAGCTGCGCGGCGCCGCAACATCCTCTCCCAGCTCGGACAAGAACATGCCCGGCGTCCACGCCTCGTGCCCAGCGCCTTCAAAGCAGGCGGCCTCCAGCGCACTCGCACCCTCGGCGTCCGCCGCACCCATGGGGCGGAATTGCAGATGGCGACCGGCGAGCTCATCGGCGACGCCCGTAATTTCGCTCTGCGCGCTCTCGGCAAGACCGAGGCGTTTGCGCTCGTTTTCCTCGGCGTCAGAAAGGCGCGTATAGATCGGCAGGACGCGGGCCGGGTCGCCGTCACCCGCGGCACGCGCAAGGAGGAGGCCCTCGCCCGAAGGCCACCACAAGTCGCGCTCTACGCAGCGAGCGGCCTCATCCTCGCCCAGCAGCTTGCCATAGCGCACGAGACCGTCGCCAGTCAGCTGAACCTGGTCCCAGTCCGCGGCTTGACGCCACTCATCAAGCGCCACGGCAGCCTTGACCACGTGCTCGCGCTCAAACTGACGCTCGGGGCCCTCGTCGCTCAGCACATACAAAGCCGGATACACCTCGCCGCGCATGGCATCGGCCAGAATGCCGAGCTTGCCACGCACGCCAGCCTTCCACGCGGTCCATGCGCAGGCATCGAGCGTCGACACGCCCAACAGCGGCACGTTGGCACCGCGCGCCAAGCCCTTGGCGGTGGAAATGCCGATACGCACACCGGTAAACGAACCAGGACCGCGACCGACGACGTAACTGCCCACGTCAGCACGGTCCATGCCAGCCCGAGCAAGCACGCTGTCGACAGTATTCACGAGCTCCACATTGGCATGGCGACGGCACATATGGTCACCACTCACCAGCTTCGCCTCGCCCGTCTGCCCATCAATCCAGCTTGCCGCGCAGGCAAGCATATCGGTCGAAGTATCGAGCGCCACCACCAGCGCGTAATCGTTATGCAAGCTCATCTTGTACAGCCTTATCAATCAAATCGGAAAGCTCCGCTGCGCGCTCGCCGTGCGCCTCGAGCGTTATCGTTCGCACGTCGCTATCGTTCTCATCACGCTTAAGCGTTACCGAAAGATACTCGTCTGTCAGTTCGTCCTGGAACTGTTCGCCCCACTCCAACAGACAGGCACCCTCATAGCCCAGTACATCGAAAATGCCCGTATCCTCGAGCTCGTAAGCATGCTCCAGGCGGTACAGGTCAAAGTGGAACAGCGGAATACGCCCCTGGTCATGAACGGCCATGAGTGCGAATGTGGGGCTCGTGACCATATGGCCGTCGCCCAGACCACGCGAAACGCCCTTGGTAAAGTGGGTTTTGCCCACCCCGAGGCCGCCGGTCAAGATCAGCACATCGCCATCTTCCAGGCACGGCGCAACCAGCTCGCCAAAATGCTCCGTATCGGCAGAGCAAGCCGTTTTATAAATACCTACCCCCAGGCGCTCCAGGGACATATATGCTCCTTATTATTCCGAGGCACCCTCTGGCGCGGGATGCCGCTCCAGATAGTCGCCCAGCATCTTAAAGTCTTCCTCCAGCAGCTCCTGCCACGCCGGATTACGCAGCGCCGCCGCCGGATGGAACGTGGGCATCACCACAAAATGCCCCATCTGATGGAACCTGCCGCGCAGCTTGGTGATACCGATCTCAGTCTTAAGCACAAAGTGCGTCGCGGGATTACCGAGCGTCACGATGATATCGGGCCAAATGCTCCGAATCTGCTCACGCAAAAACGGTGAACAGGCCAGCACTTCCTCGGGCCGAGGATTGCGATTTCCCGGTGGCCGACACTTAAGCACGTTGGCAATGTAGACGTCTTCGCGCTTGAGGCCAGCCAGCGACAGGATGCCGTTGAGATCTTCGCCCGCCGCCCCCACAAACGGTTCGCCTTGCAGATCCTCGTTACGCCCCGGTGCCTCGCCGATAAACATGACGCGGGCGTGGGGGTTTCCCACGCCAAACACGATGTTATGGCGCGACTGATAGAGCTGGCAGAGATGGCAGTCGCCTAAAACAGCCTCAATCTCCTCGAGCGCAACCTCGCGCGGCGCCTGGTGACTATGTCCGGGGATGTGCATGACGCCCATGGCGGCTCCTACACGTAGATCTTGTCGAGACGCATGCCAAAGCCGCAGGCGACCTCGTAGTTAATCGTGCCGCGCAGTCGGGCCATCTCGTCCATAGTGATCTCGGCATCGCCATCGCGGCCGACAATGATCATCTCGTCGCCATACTCGGCCTCGGGAATCTCATGCGCCGGATTGGACTGGATGGCAACCATAAACTGGTCCATGCAGATGTTGCCCACCTGACGCACACGTTCACCGCGATACAGCACGTCCATACGATTGGAGAGCGTACGCGAAAGACCGTCGGCATATCCAATCGGCAGCGTGCAAATCTGAACGCGTGTGCGCGGCACGCGATAGGTAAATCCGTAGCCCACGCCCTCGCCCATCGCAGGGTGCGCCACGCGCGTCACGCGCGCATGAACGCTCATAACAGGATCGAGCTGCATCACGCGACCACTCAGCTCGCATGGTTGCATGCCATACAAGCCAACGCCGGCGCGAATCATATCAAAATGCATCGAGGGGTCAAGCATCGAGGACGGCGTGTTGGCGCAGTGCACGATACCGCACTCAAAACCCGCGTCCTTAATGGCCTGAACGGCCTCGGTAAAGCGTTGGCACTGCAGTTTGTAGTCCCAACCCGAAGGTTCATCGGCCGTGGCGAAGTGCGTAAAGACGCCATCACACTGGATACCGCGATGGAAGCTAATACCACGAACAAAGTCGAGCACCTGCGTGTAGTGAACACCGATGCGGTTCATGCCCGTCTCAATGGCTAGATGGTACTTGCCCACCTTGCCTGCCGCGACAGCGCACTCGCCATAGGCAAGGGCGAAATCGGACGTATAGACCGAAGGCATAATGTCAAACTCAAGCAGTGTGGGGATAGCCTCGATAGGCGGCTCGCTCAAGATCAGGATGGGCTTGGTAATTCCGCCCCGACGTAGCTCAACACCCTCGCTGACCGTCGCCACCGCGAACATGTCGGCTCCGGCCGAGTACATGATTTTGGCGCACTCAACGGCACCATGGCCATAGGCATCGGCCTTGACCACGCAGCACAGTCGCTGACGTGGATCGAGCAGGTTCTTGTAAGCCCTCGTGTTGCGGCGAAGCGCCCCTCGGTCAATCTCAACCCAGGACCAGCGCGTCAAATCGGCTTTATTCATGATTAGTCATCCGACCCTTCGTCCATGATTCCCAGATCATCGAGTGCATCCTTTGCCGCCAATTCCATGGCAGGACCGATCAAGTCGATCAGATCGGTCGCAATAACACTCTTCTCACCATACTCCGTCGCCGCGGCAAAACCCGCATAACTGTGAAGCGCAACGGCATACGAATACAGCAGCTCCCAGCGATCCATCTCATCACGCATGGTAGCCAGTGTGCCAGCCAAAATGCCCGCAAGAACATCGCCCGAACCGGCAGTCGCCAACGACGCTGGACCCGAGAGCGGCAAAAGCACGCGCTCAACGCCACAGATAGCCGTCGTCGGCCCCTTGGCAATAACCACGAGATTGTCTGAGCCAGCAGCCCAGACAACCTTCTGCGCGGCCGCGATTGCAGTCCCCAGATCGTTAACCTCGTCACCGGCAACCAAACGCGAAAGCTCGCGATAGTGCGGCGTCATGACGAGCGGTTGCTCACGGCGGTACATCTCAGGGTTGCTATCGATACCGTCGATAGCAATCTTAGCAAGGCAGTTGAGCGCATCGGCATCAAGGATCAGCGGCACATCAAGCTCCAACAAGCCCGAAACCACCTGCATGGCACCGGCAGACGTCGTCATGCCGGGACCGCACAGTACGCAGCTGTACTTCTTTGCAATCTCGCACACGGTCATACGCGCAGCGGCACCAAAAGAGCCGCGGGAATCGGACGGAATAGCAAAAACCGGAATCGAGGGAAGCGCCATACGAATAAGATTGGCACACGCATCGGGCGTCGCGACAGCCACATAGCCGGCACCCGCGCGGGCAGCAGACTTGGCGGCCATAATGGCAGCGCCAGGATACTGCGCCGAACCGGCAACAATAAGGACGGAACCGCGAGAATATTTATCGATATTCGTGGGCAGCGGAGCAAAGAAATCCACCAGGTCACCGGGCTCGACTATCTCGGCGGCATGGTCGACATCATCGATGACCTCATCAAGCCGATCATAGAGGCTACCGCACACCAGATCACCGGCGTACTCTGGGCCATCAGCGCTGTAGAGGCCAATCTTGGGCGTAATCATCGTGACCGTGCGCTCGGCACGAATGCAGTCGTCGTCGACAACACCGGTCTCGGCATTCAGACCCGAAGGGACATCGATGGACACCACATGGTCGGCGCAGTCGTTAACTGTCGGAATCCAGATGGAGAACGGTGCACGCAAGTCACCGTGGAAACCGGTACCAAAAATAGCGTCAACAACAACGTCGGCCTTATCGATCAAAACCTCAAGCTCATCTCGTGAGGGACCGACGCACACATGTACGTCACGACCGGCGGTACGGCGGGCAACATGGCGAGCCAGAGCCGCAGGAATCTCATCCGGCTCAACCGGAGACACGATGTCCACGTCAACGCCCTTGTGACTCAAGATATCAGCCGCGACCCAGCCATCGCCACCGTTGTTGCCAAAACCGACCAGAACAAGGACGCGATCGGGATTGAGTTTTAGAATTTCACTAGCAGCAAACTCACCCGCCAGTTCCATAAGCTCGGCCTTCGAAGTTCCTTCGCGTTCGATAATATCCTCGAGGCGAACGACTTCCTCGGTACTCAAAACCGGTTTCATCTATGCTCCTAGCGTATCTTGCGAAGCATCGCCCTGATGCTCCGTCAAAGCTGAATTTTGCAGTTGCTCAAGCTCATCTAAAACCGAGCGAGCCTCTTTAAATGTTTGTGCAACGCGTTCCTTGGTGCTCACCTTTTCTTCCTTAGGCTTGGGTCGAGCATCCTCGGTGATCGCAATGGCATTGGCTACGGCCAAATCACCCGTCAAGGTAATGGAAAGCGCAACTTCAATGACACCCAACTCTTGAGCAATCTCGAGCGCTCGACCCGAAAGCACTGCTTTAGGCTTTCCGAGCTTATCACGCGTTACCGAGACGTCTTTGCGGCCGACGCCCTGGCTAAAGCCCGTACCAAGAGCCTTGAGAACCGCTTCACGAGAAGCAAAACGGCTCGCATAGTGCGCTGCAGGACGCGATGAAGCGTCGCAATATGCGCACTCTTCTTCGGTAAACACACGCCGAGCAAACGACGGCGTCTTTTCAAGGATTGATTTCATGCGGGAAATCTCGACGATATCAACGCCGATACCAGCTTCAGCCATGTTCACCTCCATATTGCACAGACTAAGTTATTGTAGCCCGTTAACGGAAGATGCGACAAACGAGGGTCATAAAACACAGCGAGTTTGTTAGATCAGGCTTTAAACGCAAAAAAGGGGGAGGCCGCGAGGCCTCCCCCTTCTTCAAGTCATCCGACGGCTCGGTGCCGTCCACCGGTCAGCGGCGCCCTGGCCTCCCACGGGCTGGCCCCGCAGTACTCTCGGCGCGATGGGGCTTAGCTTCCGGGTTCGGAACGGGACCGGGCGTGCC
>DXMV01000011.1 GCA_019414055.1 Collinsella sp. | reverse complement strand
CGCCCGGGAAAACCATACGGCGAGGGCCGCGCCCCCGGTCCCCGGGGCGCGGCCCTCTTGCTTAAACTGCTCAATTTTTCGTGCTCACGGTGCTCATTTCCCAGTGATCACTCGGACCA
This sequence comes from Collinsella sp., assembly GCA_019414055.1. Classification (GTDB taxonomy): domain Bacteria; phylum Actinomycetota; class Coriobacteriia; order Coriobacteriales; family Coriobacteriaceae; genus Collinsella. Next base: position 88,590 of record DXMV01000011.1, on the reverse strand, counting down.
CTTCTTAGTGAACATCAACAGCCGCCGAGGGTTACAGGCTCGAACCGGCTTTCCCAGGAACGTGCAGGCCTATCTCGACTTGTTCGTCAACCTCTTCAGAGTCAACCAAACACAGGACAGATGGAGGCCGACCGCAAAAGTGGTGCGTCATGTCCTGATGGCCGACGTGACTTACCGTAGCTTGGAGATAGGCACGGTATCACCCATTATCCAAACTGTTGGATTAAGTGATCAAGAAAGCTGCAAGCACCTTGCTCGGCATGCTGAGCTCAGGCGCGCATGCCACCCCGTCCAATACGGCACCCCTGTACAACTCTCGCACTAACCTGTCAACGCCGAACAATCGCAAAGACCATCAGCACGGTATTCGAACATCAAATAATTACTGTTGCCTCGTTCTCATTCACGGTATGAAACCGACAAATCGTTAAGCAAATATGTCCGCAGAAAAAATGTCTGAATAAACTTAGCAATTGCATCAATCATGGAGATTATCATTTTGTCCAACGCCCATAATTATCTTATTTGAGCTAAGGCAGCACGCTCTTCAACTGATTGAGAAGGGGCCACCAGCAATGGAAAAGGAAACTCTAAATGAAATCGGAAATGCCCTGCTTGACTTATGCCAATCAATCATTGCTTCGGTAAATCCCATTGCAGGCATTACAACTGAAGTAATTATTAAAGCTTTCGAAGCTAAAAATCGCGTATTCGCTAATAAACTTAAGAGCTATCTCGAACAATTAGATAAACTCTCTGCCCGCGACGCCGAAGACTTCAGCCAGCAATTAGCAGCAAAGAAAGAAGACGACCTGGTATTTATACTTACTTCAATTGATCAAACCCTTGAAAAGGACTCGATTGTTTATCAAGCTAACGCCACAGCATCGTATCTTATGAGACATATTTCCAGCAATGAATTCAAGAGAATCTGCATTGCGCTAAAAACAACAATTAAACCTGACCTTGAATTTAGCGCAAACAACATCAACAAACACGATTTGCGTTATCACGCGTGCCTTCAGTCACTCTCCCAATCTGGAATCTGGTATATCTCTGGGGTATCCAACGGTGGAGAGCAATTGTATTCACCCACGCTTTTAGGACATCTTGTTGATCAGTACGCCGTTAGCGTTTCAGACACAGAACGATATCCTGACCCAAAAATAAGAAGCTATGAAGCTATGGGGTTCAATTATCGCTTTGATGATTCGACTTTTTATGAGAGAAGTGAGCCTACCATAAGCTGGAAGGAAATGTAAAAAGCAGGACTCCACTCTGTTGTAGTTAACACTTTGTCTCGGCAGCGTGAACTACAACATTCATTGCAACTAAGCTAGACCAGCCAAGGGTTAACCTAAAATGGAGATATTTTTCAGTATAGTTCAAAACGGATAACAAAAGCTGGGAGCATTTCATGTCTTACAAAATATCCTGAAGTAATTCAAGCCGCCCTTCTTCAAGCTTTCGAACTATACAGCCTTTACCGCTTAAATCCACATCGTCGCCAACACGAAGAATCACATTCCCAAGGTCGGCATTAATCATCTCGTCCTTACCGAAACCATCCAGTAATCGTTTGAGATAGCAACGGACAAGCTCTTCAACTTTATCGCTCAACCGCACTTGTCCAAGATCATCAACTATCACATCTACCACATCAACGGGATAGCTAATTAAATACACGCTTGATTGTTCCTGATAGTCACGAAGTAAGCCCATGGAAGGAAACACGTTGTTAAGCATACGAATAAGCTCCGGGCATTCAGAATAGTAAGAAAACTCATCATTGTTTTGGACTGAATCCCCAAGAGCGTATCCATTAACACACGTATCCACAACGCCATTTACACCAAGAAGTCTGTACTTGAGGTTTGCTTCAAATGGAGTCTGGCAGTACGTCAAATCAATCCTTTTGCTATTCACAAAAGGGACGATAAACTCATCGATAATCTTAAAGACAATTTCATGATTTCGCAAAAACGTTGACATTGCATTCTCAGTCGTCAGTAACCGTCTAAGATTCAAACTCGAGTAGTTTCCATCGCCCGATTCCAAGCGCCGACATATATGATGGAGCAAAACATAAACGCGACAATCCGAATTGAGAATTCTATCCCGCAATCCATAGAGGAGCGAATCGCAGTTGGTCAATAATGCTTTATTAAATTCAAGCCTTCCCATACCGGCGACTTCTGAAAGCGAATGGGAAAGAGCTTGACGGTCATCACTTCTTATAATCACAAACAACCACCCTGGAGATAACTTTTTTTAGCAAAGGCAACCTTAGCAAACCGTATGTACGGTGAATAGGTCAAACACAACAAATAATGTTTCCACCCTAGTTTTAATAGCACAGCCTTCCATCAGGAGCGTCTGCGACACATGAATGACGCCCCGCAATCCCATCGCAGTAAACGAACCGCAAATTGAAACCTATTTATTTATGCCTCGATTTAGAACCGCTCGAGAATCTTCTCGGCATTCTCTCGCAGATAGATATCTAGGTCCGGCACGGCAAACTGCACGTAGCCTCTCTGTGGCGCCTGAATAACCTCTTTTTGTAGCAATTTTGCCCTAATGGAGCTGACCTCATTGGTCTTTTTACCCATGAGCCTAGCAATCTCGGATGATTTGGACTGTTGTTTGCTCTCGCACATCGCCAAAAGGTATTTGATATCGTTGAGTCCCAGTCCAGAAATAGCTGGCTCGCGAACAACATCGTAAAACGAGCCTCTGCCAGTGCAATACCTTCGGTAACGTCGCGCTCGCTCACAATGGCACTTTTGGCACGATACAAGTTGGCGCGCTGCCAAATGGAATAACCGACCAGTTGCACCAGATAGGCATAGCCCTTAGTGGCCTTAGCGGCTCTCGACAGCAGTCAAACCATTGTCTAAAGCGAGAAGTGCTCACTCTCAGCGGATAGGTTAGGTCCCAACCACGGATTACCCGTCAAGAAAACTCCGGCCAGCGCTGCATAAACAGTGTCTGTTCGCGTTTCTAACAGCGCAGATTCTCTTCGCTCGCCTCTTCCCTGCCGCGCGAGGTGAACTCGTAGTGGTACAGCTCGCCATAAGGCGTAAAGATGGTGCGGTAGCCTGCCTCCCATACGCGCAGACAAAAATCTGCGTCGTTAAAGCCAACGGCAAACTCCTCGTCGTAGCCTTCGACCTGCTCAAATACGTCGCGATGGACCATCTGGCAGGCGCCCGTAATGGCGCTAAAGTTGCCTGGGCGCACAGCACGGGCAAGATATCCCTCGCGCTTTGCCGAGAAATCCTGGTTGGCATGGGCAAGTGCGCCGCGCACACCAATCAAAATGCCGGCATGCTGCACCAGATGATCGGCAAAGTAGAGCTTGGCACCCACCACGCCCGCATCGGGACGCTGCAGATACCCCATCAATTCCTCGATAAAGCCTGGCACTATAACCTTGGTATCGTTGTTGAGCAGCAGGTAGTCACCCTTAGCGCACCAAACGCCATAGTTGATAATCTTGGAGTAGTTAAACTCGCCTGGGCAGTATTCAACGCGAGCGCTACCCTTACCGTCAGACGCGGCAGTCACGCGCTCCGGCAGGGCCTCGTAATGCGCAAACGTCTCCGGATCTTCGCTGTTGTTCTCCACCAAGACGATTTCGTAGTTGGCATACGTTGCATTCTCGGCAATCGACATCACGCAGGCATCGAGCGTCTCGACGTGATCCTTGGTCGGAATCACAATGCTCACCAGCGGCGCAGGTTTAGGCAGAGCATAGCGCATGCGATAGACAAATGGGGTCTCAGTCTCCTCAACCGTTCCGCAAATGTCCAGCGAAGCAAAACGCCTAGCCAAGTGGACGGGCCGCTACGACGTCATCCAGGGCTCGCGCCTGGACTTTGACGGCGGCGCCTTCTTTTGGCAGTACCAGCTCATCCTTTCGCTCGGCATTCCCAACCCCATCGCCAAGTGGGACTTGGGCCCCGAGGGCCATCGTCCTATGAACCAGTTGTGCTTTGAGGGCGGTCTGTTCTCGCGTCGCGTAGTCGACAAGATCGGCCTGCCCGATGCGCGCTTCTTCATCTACGGCGACGACGCCTGCTATGGCTATGTTGCCAGCCAGCACTTCCCCGCCGCCGTGGTCGCCGACGTGGTGCTCAAGCGCGCCCGCGCCGTCTCCAACTGGGACATCGCCGGCAAACGCCAGCTCAACTCCACGAGCGACACCAACCGCTATTACATCATGCGCAACCGAGGCCTCCTCGCTCGCTATATGCAGATCTACGGCGACTACCACCCCATGCTGTTCCGCTTGGGCAACGCCGCGACCTTCTGCAAAGAGTTCATCCGTTTGGCCGCGGTCGACAAATGCTTTAAGACCGGTATCCCAGCGCTGCGCCGCGGCATGAAAGACGCCCGCAAAATCATCAAAGATCCCAACTGGAAGCCCATGCCGCCCCTGGAGGACGCGGAGTAACCGAGGCCGGAAACACCCGCTGCTTAAAGCCGCTGGCACACTACGGACACATGTTGCCCATCAGGTGGCAGTGGTGGCAGACCCGGTCGGCAATGGCGCTCGCCGCGACCTCGTCCCCGAGGACCTTCGTCCAACCGGCTATCCCGACGTTGGTCCTGATCACGGTGGACCGCTGCTCGTAGCGGATGCTCACAAGCTGGAAAAGCAGGTCGGCGCCGCCCTCGTCGATGTCGAGGTAGCCCAGCTCGTCGACTATGAGGAGCTTCGAGGGGGCGTAGCACTTGAGTCTCTTCTTGTGTATACCGCGCGACTGGGCACCCCTCCGAGCCCCGCGGCGCACTCGGCTTCTCGACGCCCGCGCGCCTTCAGGGCGATGCTCGGGGGGATGCAGCGGAGCTGCTGGACGTCTACGGCGTGGAGGACGTGGCGCTCGGCGACCTCGACCTGATGCCGGGGCTCAAAGAGAGGGCGCGCGCCGAGAAGGGCGGTGCCCCGCTGGCCTAGCCTAGAAGGAAAAACGGAGTAGACGGACCGACCGTTCGGCTGAGTCTGGGAAGAGATGCCGGGCGGCGGGCGGAGCATGGCCACCGGACCTATCGAAACACATCTCCACCGTTCCTTCAACAGGGAAAATGCCGCCCCCGGGAGCCCGAATGGGACCTCGGGGGCGTTCGGCTAGCTGCGGGAACGGCCTATTCGCTCAATGTGTTCGGCTGAGTTCGGAAATCAATCTCTTGAAGATAAGCAGTGGATTAAAGTATTCAACAAGAAATCCCGCATTACATTCAACCCACAGCAAAAGACAGATCGCTAATACTCCGCTACGCCTTCGAACTCATATAAAAACCTCATATGATCGACGTCGAATCTAAGTGATAGCATATCTATAGATTTGCGCACATCAGAACACAGGCAAACGAATTTAAAAAACGAATCAGTTAATTCACTTTCAAACTCTTTGTCGCAAATACGTTTTCCAAGCTCGATAGCTTGGCTCAATTTAGTAGCCACAAGGTGGTTAGAAATAAAACCAAGCATGTTATTAGCCTTCTCAAGGCTATCAAGAGCAGGCAAAACATATTGTATTGCGAAATCTAATGTGATGGCATCCTCCTCAATAAAATTCGGAAGTTGATACGCTAAATCACATGTATCTATATAATATTTAAGCCATGACTCTTTCATTTTTGGAAACCGAGAGATATGGATTAACCGACTTTCAGCAGAGGTATCGCCCAATCTATTAGAAGCTGGAATCAAAATAGTATTTGACCCTTGCTTTCGCCAAGACGAATTATCAAAATTCAAACGAACACGAATATACTCTTGCAACCAAACAAAATAGCACGCTCCATCATCCGCCAAAGAGCACCTGATTAAAAGAAAGGGTATTGCAAACATTTCAGCGTATAAAAGCGTCTTCGTATCAATGGAAAATGGAATTTCAGGTTTATCTTCGAGAGGTTTATCTGTTCCCTTCACCTGAATTGCCATTAATTCACCAGTAGCGAATCCGTTTTCAAAGCGCTCAAAAATTTTATCGATTCCAAAATCACGTTCTGTTAAGTCTCGAACAACCCAGCTTTCAGAAGGCATAAGGGAGGTGACGAAAGAGCATGCCGCTGTATCAATTATGTGGCTACTTGGACGTTTCGGAGGATATGCCATATGAATCATCTCCATCAGTCTTAACGCAAAGGCACCTAATAACGACAAAATAAAGATAATAGCCAACATAATTAGACTGCGTGTCAGTTGATATCAAATAAGCGGTTAAGGACACAATAACCCATAAAACAAGAAGCACTCGCTGTGTCCAGGGGCATGGATCATCTCCTTCATCCTTTCTGCTCGAGCACGCCAGAGTAACCACGCGGTAAAACTATTGGCCAAGAGCAGCCCCCCCATCCCCGGGGAGCGACCCGCTTGATTAAACTGCTCAGTATTACGTGCTCACGGGCTCACCAAGAACCAAGTAATAATCCCAATTTGATAAGAAAATCATAGATAAACAACTCCCATTAACGTAAATTACATCAAATTATCTTTCGAAATGTCCCAGTAGATATAGCAATCGCCAACTCAGGAGTCCACTAGTACACGATTCAGCTGACAAACAAATGACTATACGGCACTATTAACGGATAACTATCAATGTTCATCTACAGGAATATCCAGTTTATTCGCCGCGAAAATGCAACGCTCTCTATCCTCTTGAGTCATCCTGCTCCCAAGAATAACTCGCAACGGCTTGCATGGGCGTTGTACATAATTCATCTCAAGCTCATCTGGCTCTGGTACAAGACGGGCACGATATTCGTTCTCCCACTCAAACGCACTGCCCTTTCTGTAAATTGCCCGCAGATCACTAAGCATGTCATCACTGCCCACATTAAGACCAAGCATCCTAGCAGCAGTCCAAGCAATTTGAGGGTCGCAATTAAATGGTTTGTCATCATATAAAATTGGCAATATTTCAGTACGCATTCCGTTAGCAATATTGCAATTGCGAATAGCTTCTCTGTCGTAAGCAAGAACGAAACCCGCTTGGCTTTCGGAATATACATTCCACATATTCGAATCGCTAGGATTGTCTGTTAGGCACAAAATTCGGCAAGAATTTCGACAGCTATTCTGATGAACTGGAACGACAAATCCTCCAACAAATAAACGCAAGTTTTTAACAGCCGAGCGAAAAAGACTAACTCTCCCCTCATCGGATAGCATCTCGAACTCATCAATTCTTGCTAAATTTAAAGGAACCCCCAGAGCCCCTAAAACAAACGCAAGTCGTCTAAAATCAATTTGATTTATTTTCTCTAACGCTTGTTCATCATCATTGAGATAACTTTCGATTTCATCTATACCATTCCAGTTATAGATCGGCACCGAGTCGCGCTGATCGCTGAAAACCCTTGGATGAGAAAATGTAACAGTTGCGTTTTCTAGGTCGGCAAAAGCGTATTCAGTTGGAGGCCGATAGCGGTAAAGCATTCGCGGAGCGAGAGAAGCCGATAGAGCTTCCAGCTCCTTCTCTGCGGAAACAATAGAAGCGTCATCGTTTTGCTTGGCAACGAGATTAGCCAGCGTCTCCCGATAAATATCTTTCTGTGTCAGGCTTAGCACCATACAATATCACTTCCCAATCTAGCTAAATTAGATGCAGTTGATTTAATCCAGTGCAAAAAAATGAATGCACATACGAAGCAGAAGTCATGTCTATCAACTACCAAAAAAATGATTCCGATTGGAACGTGCCGGAAAACGTAAAAGCTGCAAACAATATATCTATAATAGCCTGAGATGACTAGAGATGAAAACATATAGCTATCAAGCAGCCTTATCCTCCGATGAAGACGCCAGCTATGACATCGAATTCCCCTCTCTATCAGGTAGCTTTACCAATGACGGGGCGCCGCAGAGGCTGCAGAAGCAGTCGAGCATGCAGAAAAGATTTATATGGGCGCGCCAATTAAAAAAGTCTCTGTTAAATAAGTTAATCCAACGCCATTGCCGTTCCTTCCAGTAACTCCAGTACAGTTGCAAGGTGCCCCTAGGTCATCTCGCACGCTCTTGTGGGTTCCGCCCGAAACTGTACCTCGAACGCGTCGCACCTATGACTGTCGGTGTGCCTTGTCAGCCCGGTCAACGAGAACCATTTGAGGAAGCGGTCAAGCATGCGCGAGCTCACCGCGCAGAACGGGTTCCGATTCAGGCACACTCGCCTACACGGACTCCCCTCCCGAGCCAACAACGGCATCGACCGGATAAACTACAGGGTCAGGCAAAGAGTGAGGTTCGTCAGCACCTTCATCGATGGAAACTCGGCCTCATGCTCGTCACAGCAAGGCTCGTGCGCACCGTTGAGCACGAGCGGATAAAGAGGAGATATCTGGAAATGACAAAGTCGGAAGAGATGGACGAACTGAAAACAAGAATAAGGGCTAGGGCATCGGACAGAGCGAGACTAGCTCAATCAATTATCGAAAGAATCTTGGTGGCACCTACAACCGCTCGGAGAATTAAAGTATTTAAAAGATCGCATTAATTTGAGGAAATGCAGTCATCAGGTCAGAAAAGTAAAGTAGTAGCAATGCAAGCGCTGAATATGCAGGGAGCGAATCAAAATTGAAAGATAAAAACACCACAATCCCCTTTGGAGCCGATGAAATTATGTACTCATTCCTCAAATCAAACGGTGCTCCCTTAACAGATAGCGAATTGAAAAGGATAAAACATACTGAATCACTGAAGGATTTAATGGCCCTTGGCTATATTCGACATGAGCACTCAAACGTTTTCCTGACATTGCAAGGCAGAATGGCTCTTCGAAAATTTGACGAAGAACATAAGAGTAAATCCAACAAAGAATCCGCAAACGTATTCAGTATTATCATCAGTGTACTGGCAATTTTAGTATCTATTCTAAACACGGTTGTGGGATTAGTTAAAAACGACGCATCCGTCAATTATACCTCGATCAATTTATTCACTAATATGCTTAGCGCACTTGAAGTACTGCTAATCGGATTTTTTATCGCTGAAATTTTATTACCCTCGGTAAAGTACTTTAGATTCCACCCTGTAGCTCGATACTTATCTGGAACCATGATGGCAGCGGTACTTTTTATATTCTTTTATTTTTCAACGCTTTAGTTAGCAGATGGTACCCCATCCACCCTAAGCTGAGAAAGGCTTTCGCGGACCTCAGCGCATGGCACATCACTTTTGTGGTCAGGTCTAACCTCTCGTGGGCCCTGTTAACCCGGAAAAGGTGAACGTGCCAGTCAAGGTAGGCCTGCAGTTTCTTGGGAAACATTCTCGTGAAGCACCCTGGGAAGTGTCTTAGCTACTTTCCGCCAAAGGCGTGATGGGTTTCGTTTGCCGTGAAAAATAAGAAAACAGGCGCTCTTAAGAGCGTGGCCCCTACTTCCTTTCAAGGAGAAAACAATATAACTAGAACGATTTCGCAGGCGACAGGCAACTAAGCCGTATCACAATTTGATGGCACGCATAAGAGTTACCGATATTCTCAAACTTAATATTGCCTCGATACCTAAGCAGATGAAGTAAATGATCGACTATCGAAAGTAATATACTCCTAGAGTCGGAACTATGCCCAAATACCTAGCTGGACGAGGCGAAATACAGCTATCAGTGGAACTCAATTTGAAGGCATTATCCGAAGGATATCAAACCCAACCCGTGACATTCTATGGATTGCTAGAAGTGGGTAAAACCGTTCACCTTAATGCAATCGAATCCATTGCCGCAGAAAATGACGTGCTTATGCACCATGTTAAAGTCGAGGAGAATAAGGGGGCCATCGGACCTCTTGCGTCAATGCGCGGCTCGCTCACTCGATCTTTAAGCGCTCGAGAGCTCATAAAGATAAAGCTAGTGAATGGCCAACGCAAAATAGCCGACGCAGCAAGCATCAAAATGCTTGCAACGAGAGAACAACGATACGCCCCGTTTTTATCGTTTGCTGCCGCGCAACGAGACAATCTCGTTTCAGCGACCCAAAAACAAAACGATATAATCAGCACCACGGGAAAACGCAGCGTTCAACCCAGGAGGTCGACGTGTTAACGATACATTATGGGGACATGGATAACGTGATTTACAACACATCGGTCTATTTCGATAACGTGTACTCCCCCCAGTGGTTTGAAGATTCCTTTGCCCAACGTGTCATTAAATCTATCGACAAGGGCACTGTCGTCGGGCCCAATGCCATAGACACTAAGATCCTAGGCATCATCCCCCCCGAGAAACTATCAAGCGGCACCAAAACTCTGCTGCTTATGTACTTTATGCCGCAAAATGTATATAACGCCTCAAACTGTGGTGACAATTGCGCCTACTGGATTCTAAGAATCGCTGCGCAAAAGGACTTAACAATCAACCTCTACCATATATTAGATTTTGGAAACGGCAAATTTACGGTGACCGTTGCCAACACGGGCGACGTGGTCCACACGATGTTTGACCTTGTCCCCATAGCTGGAAAATGCCTAAGGGAGAACTCCTGATGCGCGGATCATACAAGGTAATTATTCAAAATAACCGGGTTCAGTTTAAACTGACTATCAATAGAAACCTGACCATCATTCAAGGCAACAGCGCTACGGGCAAAACGACGTTGCTCGATATGGTGGCCGCCCACGAAGAATTAGGGGCACAAAGCGGCGTAACAGTAAGTTGCAAAGTGCCCTGTAAGACAATTGTTGGAAAGAATTGGCGCAGAGATCTCCAAGAGATTTCCGGCAGCATTGTTTTTATTGATGAAGGTAATACTTTTGTTCGAACGGAAGATTTTGCACATGAGGCAAAACATAGCTCGAACTATTACGTTATCGTCGCCCGAGAGTCACTGCATCAACTACCCTACAGTGTTGATGAAATCTACGGTCTTAAGAACACCAACCGAACCACAACGAAATATCCTGTTTACTCTCGTGTCTACACCTCTACATATCGCATTTATGGTGATACTGAATTTAGAGGCGAGAGACCCGAGCTCGTCATCGTCGAAGACACAAATTCGGGCTACGAATTCTTCAATTTGCTATGCAAAAAGAGCAACATTAAGTGCATCAGCGCGGGTGGAAAATCAAATATTTGCAACTGCATTATGAACGCACCGGAAAACGACATCCTCGTGATTGCCGATGGCGCCGCCTTTGGACCAGAAATTGCAGAAGCTACCGCACTACTGCGCCGAAAGAGCATCAAGCTATTCCTGCCGGAATCGTTTGAGTGGCTCGTGTTAAAGTCGGGATTATTCAACAGCAAACACATTAAGGACATGCTGCTTAATCCCGCTGAACATATCGAAAGCTCAAAGTTCTTTAGCTGGGAGAAGTTCTTTACCGCAGAACTCGTCGAGTGCTCACGAGACACGCATTTTCGTTATGACAAGAGCCGTTTGAACGAGGAGTACTTGAACCCCTCCGCTCTTGCGGCTCTTAAGGATACTTTGCCGGACCTTGGCATCACTTCGCGCTAAAGCGAGATTTGGTCCGAGCCACGGATCACCGTTGAGGAAGAACTCCGGCCAGCGCTGCATGAACAGCGCTTGCTCGCGCTTCCAGCGGCGCATCTTTTCCTCGTTGGCCTCTTCCCTGCCGCGCGAGGTGAACTCGTAGTGATGCGGCTCGGCATAGGGCGTAAAGATGGTACGGTAGCCCGCCTCCCACACGCGCAGGCAAAAGTCTGCATCGTTAAACCCAACGGCGAGTTCCTCGTTGTAGCCTCCGACCTGCTCAAATACATCGCGACGAACCATCTGGCAGGCGCCTGTTACGGCACTAAAGTTGCCGGGACGCACAGCACGGGCAAGGTAGCCCTCACGTTTTGCCGAGAAATCTTGGTTGGCATGGGCAAGTGCACCACGCACGCCAACCAAAATGCCGGCATGCTGCACCAGATGATCGGCAAAGTAGAGCTTGGCACCCACCACGCCCGCATCGGGACGCTGCAGATAGCCCATCATCTCTTCGATAAAGTCGGGGCTTATAGCCTCGGTATCGTTGTTCAGCAGCAGCAGGTAATCGCCCTTTGCATGTTCAACGCCAAAGTTGATGATCCGGGAGTCATTGAACTCGCCCGGCCACCACTCAACGCGCGCCGTGCCCTTGCCACCAGATGCAGCCGCCACGCGCTCCGGCAGGGTTTCGTAATACGCAAACGTCTCCGGGGCTTCGCTGTTGTTCTCCACCAAGACGATCTCGTAGTTGGCATACGTGGCCTTCTGGGCGATCGACATCACGCAGGCGTCGAGCGTCTCGACGTGGTCCTTGGTGGGGATCACAATGCCCACCAGCGGCGCAGGCTCCGGCAGCGCATAGCGCTTGCGATAGGCAAATGGGGTCTCAGTCTCCTCGACCGTTCCGCAAATGTCCAGCGAAGCAAAATGCCTAGCAAAGTGGACGGGCCGCTACGACGTCATCCAGGGCTCGCGCCTGGACTTTGACGGCGGCGCGTTCTTTTGGCAGTACCAGCTCATCCTTTCGCTTGGTATCCCCAACCCTATCGCCAAGTGGGACTTGGGCCCCGAAGGCTACCGCGCCATGAACCAGCTGTGCTTTGAGGGCGGCCTGTTCTCGCGTCGCGTGGTCGACAAGATCGGCCTGCCCGATGCGCGCTTCTTCATCTATGGCGACGACGCCTGCTACGGCTATGTTGCCAGCCAGCACTTCCCCGCCGCCGTGGTCGCCGACGTGGTCCTCAAGCGCGCCCGCGCCGTCTCCAACTGGGACATCGCCGGCAAACGCCAACTCAACTCCACGAGTGACACCAACCGCTACTACATCATGCGCAACCGCGGCTTTTTGGCCCGTTACATGCAAATCTACGGCGACTATCATCCCGTGCTGTTCCGCTTGGGCAACGCCGCGACCTTCTGCAAAGAGTTCATCCGCTTTGCTGCGGTCGACAAGTGCTTTAAGACCGGCATTCCGGCGCTGCGCCGCGGCATGAAAGACGCCCGCAAAATCATCAAGGATCCCGACTGGAAGCCCATGCCGCCCATGAAGGAAGCCGAGTAACGGAGGCCGGAAACACCCCGCTGCTTAAAGCCGCTGGCACACTACGGACACGTGCTGCCCGTCAAAGCCAAAGCCCCAGCGCACGCGGCCGATACCTGGTCGCGGCACGCGAATCTCGTCGATGCCGTCACGTTCGATATCGAGCAGCGCCTGAACGGACAACAGCTCCAGACCCAGGGCATCCACGTCGGAGTCATACATCATGTTCATAGTGACAAGCGGGCGCTCGTCGAGCATGCCGAGGGTATCGGCCACATCGAGCATCCTTCCCGTAGGGAACACTTGGATATCCCAGCGATCCGCCCCGCGCTTTCGATTGGATGACGGATTGGCATACCCCGGCATGCCAAAGCAGAGCCCTTGCAACAGCAGGTGGTATGGCAACGGCGAATCCATCTCGACCGCGCCGACTCCTGCATCACCTAGAATTCGACGCAGCGCCTGTCTCACCGTATCCTCGTCCCCGCGACACAACCCGTCACGAAACGCATCGACGTCCCGCGCATCCTCGGCGGCGCACTCAAACCATTCAATAATCACGAGACGCAACGCCTGGCGAAGCTCGCCATTGGGCAGACGCAGAGCACGGGAGCGAGCGCTGTTTCCTGGCTCCTCAACTATATCCGTCGCTAGGAAGCCGGACAGGTATAACGCGGTCCACAGGTCATCGTCAGTCGAGGCATCCGACCCGACGGCACCCATTCGAAGCGAAACTTCAACGCTTCCATGAGCCTCGAGCAAATTGAACAAAGTCGCAAGCTGATCGAGATTCCAATCACCAACCGTCCTGCTCAGGCTATCAGCGTATCCGTATAAATCAGCCCGCACCGGCGGCGTGCAACCGCGGTTCAAGAAATCAATCACGCGCGCCGGACACGAGCAATAAAACCCGCCAAATCGGTGTCCCTCGAACCATTCACGCGCGTCATCCAGGTACTCCCCGCGTCCAGCATGGCCTAGCAGAGCCTGAACCTCGTCATCCGAAAAGCCGAACCACCGGTCGCACCACGTCGAGAGCGGCGTCGATATGCAGCACGAACACCCGCGCGAAGAAAGCGCGACCATGGCAGGACCGGGACACTCCCCCATCAGGCACGCCAGCCGCAACGAATCGTGCGCAGCGGCAATGGCATCAAACAGTACACGGTCGAATAGCTTTGCCGGATCGGCGCCGGAAGCGCCCCTCGCGCTCGTACGGCGCGACCACGCTGCGTCGTACTCATCAACGAGCAATACAACCTGCTCATCGCAGGCCATCTCCAGTAGCTCAATGAGCACGCCAAGCACCGAGTCAACCTCAGCCTCACCCGCCACGCCACGCGCAACGCGCTCGATGTGGCGCACCTTGTCTCGGGGCAAATCCGGAGCCTCCAAAAGCGCCAACAGGCGAGCGCACTCACCCGAAAGAGTGTCACACATGACGCCGCCGACGTTGGCACCGCACCTCGCGGCGCCAGAAAAGTCCAGCGATATCACAGGGTAGCAGGCAAACTCATCCCGATAGCGCCCGCCGCCCGCATCCCAAATCTGGAAACCAACAAACAGACCCGGATCGACCTGCCCGACCGCGGGACGCTCCAGAAAAGCCTTAAGCATCGACAGGTTCATGCTCTTGCCAAAACCCTCGGGTCGGCAGCACACCATAACGGACGCATCGCAATCCAACACATCGGCAATAAACATGGTCTTGTCGACCAGTGTGCAGCGACCAAGAGCCTCCACATAGTCGTGTATACCAATGGGTAAAACCGCATCGTCGGCACCACCGATCAAACGCGCACCAAACCCGGTAGCACCACCATCATTTGCCTGTTCAGACACCAAAACGTTCCCCCTAAATCACAGCACGACGCCAATTGTAATGACCAGCTCGCACGTACTGATGCCGCCACGCAAACATATCGGGCAACGGTATCAACATGAGGTGTGAGGGGGCATAACTAATCGTTGCACAACAAAACGGGGCCCGATGCATTCGCACCGGACCCCGTCCCGACTCTTTAGTTATCTGGTAACCGAGAGGTTACTCCTCCGAGCCGTCCTCCCCAGCAGCCTTACGCTGCTGATCGAGCTTATGCTTGCCACTCACAATAGACGTGGCGCCCAGCGTGGCCAAGCTTGCACTGGCAAGGCTCGCCATCACGATGAGGTCGCCCGTCTTGGGCATGTTGCCGCCCGAGGAATTGGTCGTGGTCGTAGTCGCGGTGGTCGTAGTAACGACCTTATCCTTACCCTCAGTCTTCTGAGGGTCGGCGTCAGACTGCTTCGCGTCCTTAGCGGCGGAAGCATCAGAAGCACCGCCGGCTTTGGAGTCGGATCCCTGGCCAGACGCTCCCCCATCAGAAGAAGAGCCGCCGTTAATGCCCGCCATTAAAGACGATCCCAGCATGGAGCCAAGCTGCTCTCCAGTAGAAGGCTTGTTTCCCGTCGAGGAATTGCCGGTATCTGAGCCCTCGCCAGAACCGCCCTCGGAAGCATCGGAGCCAGAACCGTTAGAGGACCCAGCATCGGCAGAAGAATCGCCAGCGCCACCGGAAGCCCCCGCACCGGTGGAACCAGAAGTCGCACCACCCGTGGCACCACCCGTAGCGCCGTCAGAGCCAGAAGTCGACGAATCGCCCGAGGCATCGCCGGCCGCAGCGCCGCCAGACGTCGCTCCACCGTTACCGGCGCCATCAGTGCCCGCATCAGTCGAGGGCGCATCCGCATCGTCGCTATCGCCCGCATCGCCATCGGTACCAGGCGTCGGTGCGGCGGGAGCGGCGGGTGCCATGCTCGGGCCGGGCGCCGGTGTGGGCTCAGGCTCCGTAGGCGTTGCCGCAGCGGCCTCGTCCTCGGCGATATAGACCAAGCAGTCCTTGAGCTCATTGCGGTAGCGGTTCTTCCAGCCCTCATGGTACTGGGGCTGGCTCGAATACTTGGTCGCCACGTTATTGACCACGCTGTTGGAAAGCGCCGTCACAAACTCGCGATCGGTCATATCGTTGGAAAGATTCGCCCAACGGAAAAAGTCCCGGCAGCCGCCAGTGCCGCACATATTGGTAATGCTCCACACCATGCCCTTAACGCAATCGGCACGACCAGAAATATCAATGCCCAGAGCGTTCTTAAGCCACGATTCGGTCACCGCATAGTAGGAGTTGTACGCATAGGCATCCTGCAGTGCCGAGAACTCAGCCGGATCGGTGTTGTAAGCACCCAGGAAGGCATCCTGCGCGATGCGGCCCAGCTCGGTGAGCTGTCCGTTCGTATACATGGGGTTGCTTCCGTTGGAAATCTCGCCACCGCGGTCAATCGCGTCCTTAAGCATGCCGTACTTGGCAGAATCGTAGTTGTAGACCTGCTTCATAAACGGAATGAGCGACCAGCGACGGTCGAACTGGTAATAACCCAGCGCGTTATAGCCATCGCCATACGAAAAACCCTGGTTATAGTTGCCGTGGCTCTCATATTTGGTGAAGTACTTCATCTCGTTAGTCACGTTGACAAACGAAACGCCCTGAACCGACCTCAGCACACCCGAGAAGGACTGCTGAGTGTAAAGGCCCTTATCGATATCGGTGGCATCCGAGGCAACGCCCGGCGTGGGCTCCTCGGCTATAGCGGTTGCGGGTGCGGCAACGGCGCCAAACGAAAGCGCCAGCGTCAGGCCCGCAACAATCGCGGAATGCTTGGGTTGCATACATCCTCCCTGCATTGGTGTGATTAAAGTACAGTTTGCAAAGATGGATTCAGTATTACAGCTCCCCGTTTGTTGCACAACAACCCATCGGTAAACGGCAACAACCCTTCGCGAAATCTTAAGGAATTAAATAAACTGGTCGTCGGGTGCCAGCAAAAGCTCGCCATAACGCTCTATCAGCCCGTCTCTCAACTGAGAGAAAGCGGGGATATAGACGTTCAAGATGCGCTGAATCAAATCTTGAGCGAGCTTATTGTCATAGATATGAACGTTCGTATTGCGATCTCTGAGCATATCTAGCCAGGCCGCCTCATCAATAAAGTCGTAGAATCGGTAGGCTTCCTTTAAGATGGCACGAGGAGACCCCGACGCGGCGAGCGTGGCGCCCTCATACTCAAGCAGACGCTTAAGGAGCTTCCAACTCAGTTCAAATTGAAGATTGAACTTATTAATCAATCCACTCTGAACAAAATCATTGTTAAGATCCTGGTTGGGTGCATCCTCAAGATTCGCCAAGGCGCTGACAAAGTTCTCAAATTTTTTCATACAGAATCACACCATCCCTGGCAATTTCATCGAGCAATTGCTGCGATAAGGACTCATCGAGATTGACGACGTCTATCTCTAAAAGAGTATCAAGACGCTCCTCTATCAGATATGAGAAACGGTCGAAATCCCGGCAACCTGCTACAGCAATATCAATATCGCTCTTAGGCAAGTTGTCACCGCGGGCACGAGAACCAAACAGCACAACCCTCTCGGCGTCACATTCCCGAGCAAAAATCTCAATTTGCTTGTACACCTTGTCGAGAGATACCATCTTCAGCCCTACAGCTTAATGTCAAAGTTAATCTCGGGGACGGCAGCAAGGTCGGCCAACGTCACGCCGTCGACGTACTTTTCGATCACGTCGTCCAGACCGCGCCAGAACTTGACCGTTGAGCACAGATCGCTGCGGGTGCAGCTGTTGTCGATGCCATCGCACGCTACCGGGGCAGTGCTGCCCTCGACGGCACGCAAGATGTCGCCGGCACGCACCTCGGCCGGGTCCTTGGCCATCATGTAGCCGCCGCCCTTGCCGCGCACGCTCTTGAGCAGGCCGGCCTTCATAAGCGGACGCACCAGCTGCTCCAGATACTTTTGTGAGATATGCTCGCGATCGGCGACCTCGCGCAGGGCAATCTTGCCTTCGGCGTCGCCCAACGCCGCGATATAAATCATCAGTCGGAGGGCATAGCGGCCCTTGGAAGAAATGAGCATACCTACCCTCCCATCGCATCTGGGACAACATAACTAGGTTTGTTTGTCCCAAATCTTAAGTAAGTGGGACAAACACAACAGGCTATTTTGTCCCACATCTAGAAAAGTCGAGTGGATTAGTCGGGTTTTCCCTTGACTAACGCCGAACCCATAGTAACTTTATTCCGAGAAGATTCCTAGGGTTTAGTACACCTATGAGTACACCATATACAGAGAGGGACAGCATGAGTGCAAATCCGCTGCTTTCCATCGAAGGTCTGACCGCCTCCGTGGACGAGAAGACCATCCTCCACAACGTCAACCTCAACGTCGCCGCCGGCGAGACCCATGTGCTGATGGGCCCCAACGGCGCCGGCAAGTCTACCCTCGGCCACCTGGTCATGGGCGATCCCGTCTACACCGTCAACGACGGCCGCATCGTCTTTGACGACCAGGACATCACCGAGCTCACCACCGACAAGCGCTCACGCGCCGGCCTGTTCCTGAGCTTCCAGGCTCCGGTCGAGATCCCGGGCGTGCCGCTGTCGAGCTTTTTGCGCGCCAGCATCGCCGGCCGCCCCGGCCTGGAGATGAAGGGCAAGGAGTTCCGCCGTCGCGTCAAGGAGCTCGCGGCCGAGCTCAACATGGATACCGCCTACCTCAACCGCGAGCTGGGCGTAGGCTTCTCGGGCGGCGAGAAAAAGAAGGTCGAGATGCTCCAGCTTCTGCTGCTGCAGCCCAAGCTCGCCATCCTGGATGAAACCGACTCGGGCCTGGACGTCGACGCGCTTTCCACCGTCAGCCACGGCATGGATGCCTACCGCAAGAGCTGCGACGGCTCCATGCTCATCATCACGCATAACACGCGCATCCTGGAGCACCTGGATGTCGACCGCGTCCACGTTATGGTCAAGGGCCATATCGTGCGCGAGGACGACGCCTCGCTGATCCCCTGGATCGATAAGAACGGCTTTGAGACCTTCGAGCGCGAAGCCGCCAAGCAGCGCGCCCAAGCCGAAGCCGCCGCTGCCGAACAGCGGGCGTAAAGGGGCGACGCAATGACCAAGAACCGCACCGAGGTCGCGGACATCGACCGCAGCCTCTACGACTTCACCTATGGCGAGGAAGGATTCGAGCGCCTCGACGCCGGCATAACGCCCGACATCGTGCGCGAGATCAGCGCAATGAAGGACGAGCCGCAGTGGATGCTCGACCTGCGCTTAAAGTCCCTCGAGATTTTCAACCGCTTCCCGGACCCGACGTGGGGCCCCTCCATCGAGGGCCTGGACATGGACAACATCGTCACCTACGTCAAGCCCAACACCGACCAAAAGCACGACTGGGAGTCGGTGCCCGACGACATCAAGAACACCTTTGAGCGCCTGGGCATCCCCGAGGCCGAGCGCAGTTACCTGGCGGGCGTCGGCGCGCAGTACGACTCCGAGCTGGTCTACCACAACATGCAGGACACGGCGTCCAAGATGGGCATCGTCTACTCCGGCATCGAGGAGGCCCTGCACGATCCGCAGTGGGAGCCGCTCATCCACGAGAAGTTCATGACGCTCGTCCCGCCCACCGACCACAAGTTTGCGGCCCTGCACGGCGCCGTATGGTCGGGCGGCTCGTTTGTCTACGTGCCCAAGGGCACTAAGCTCGACTTTCCGCTGCAGAGCTACTTCCGCCTCAACGCCAAGGGCGCCGGCCAGTTTGAGCACACGCTCATCATCGTCGAGGACGATGCCGACCTGCACTTCATTGAGGGTTGCTCCGCGCCCAAGTACAACGTGGCCAACCTCCACGCCGGCGCTGTAGAGCTCTTTGTGGGCAAGCGTGCGCACCTGCGCTACTCGACCATCGAGAACTGGTCCAAGAACATGTACAACCTCAACACCAAGCGTGCGCGCGTGGACGAGGACGGCGATATCGAATGGATCAGCGGCTCCTTCGGCAGCCACGTGGGCTACCTCTACCCCATGAGCGTGCTCAACGGCCGCCGCGCCCGCTCGAGCTTTACCGGCATCACCTTTGCCGGCGCCGGCCAGAACCTGGACACCGGCTGCAAGGTCGTGCTCAACGCGCCCGAGACCTCCGCAACCGTCGAGACTAAGGGCATCTCCAAGAGCGGCGGCATCCAGACGTTCCGCAGCTCCATCGTGGCCACGCCCAAGGCCGAGGGTTCCAAGGCAACCGTGAGCTGCCAGTCGCTCATGCTCGACGACCAAAGCCGCTCCGACACCATCCCCGCCATGGACATCCGCGCCAAGAACGTCGATATCGGCCACGAGGCCACCATCGGCCGCATCGGCGACGATAAGGTGTTCTACCTGATGAGCCGCGGTGTCTCGGAGGAAGAGGCCCGCACCATGATCGTCAACGGCTTTGCCAACCCGGTCTCCAAGGAACTGCCGCTTGAGTACGCCGTCGAGATGAACAACCTGATCAAGCTCGAGATGGAAGGAGCGATCGGATAATGAAACAGGAAACCAACACCGCTGCCACCACGCTCGAGCAGGTTAATGCGATGCCTGCCGCCACTTGGGGTTGGCTCAAAATGAACCAGACCAAACTCGAGCTTTCCGACGAGCTTGCCACCGCTCCCGCCGAGGCCGTTGAGGTCGAGGGCCTGGACGAGCAGTTTGCCGGCTCGGCCGACGCCTTCGACGCCGCCATGGAAACCATGGCCGAGCGCTTCCCCGAGCGCCGCACCTCTGCCCCCGGTGATGCCGCCGATCGCGCCCGCATCACGCCCGAGACCGAGCTCGACGTGCCCGCCACCTCCGTCTATCAGGCCGGCGCCATCAAGCTCGAGGAGGAACTCTCCCCTGCCGAGGCCTTTGAGACCGGCATGGGCGAGGCTGCCTACACCTACCTGTCCGACCACGCCACCAAGCGCATCGTCATCGATGTGCCCGCGTACCAGCACGTCACGGTTACCGTGCGCGTGAGCGGCGTCGACGCAGCGGCTGCGATTGCCGCCATCGACGTCGTCGCCCGCCCGCAGGCAACGCTCGACCTGCAGATCGCCCTGGACTCCCCCGTTGCCGGCGAGGGCGTCGTGGGTTCCGTGCTGCGCGTGTGCGCCCACGAGTACGCCACCGTCAACGTGACCTGCACGCAGACGCTCGACGACAGTTGGATCGCGCTCGACGACACCGGCCTGTTCCTGGACGAGGGTGCGCGCGTCAACGTGCAGCACACCGTGCTGGGTGCCGGCGCCAGCGCCACCGGCCTTGCCGGCGACCTGCTGGGCGACACCGCCAAGGTGACGATCGATACCGATTACCTGGGCGCCCGCGAGCAGGTGCGCGACTTTAACTACGAGCTGCGCCACCGCGGTCGCAAGACCGAGTGCGAGATCGACGCCAACGGCGTGCTGACTGGCACATCCAAGAAGGTCTACCGCGGCACCATCGACCTCGTGCACGGCTGCAAGGGCGCAACCGGCACCGAGCGCGAGACGGTGCTCTTGGCCAACAAGGGCGTCGACAACAAGACCGTCCCTGTTATCCTGTGCGACGAGGACGACGTCGCCGGCAACCACGGCGCCACCATCGGCCACGTCCGCGACGAGCAGCTGTTCTACCTCGCCTGCCGCGGCCTTGACCAAAATGCCGCCGAGGACCTATTCATCCGCGCCAAGCTGGAGGACGCCGCGCTTTCCGCCACCGACGAGCGCACTCGCGCCGCCGTCGTCCGCCTGGGCAACAACCTGATCGATAACTTTGAGGAGGAGCTCGCATGATCGACACCGAGCACGTAAAATGCGATACCTGCACCGCCCCCGAGCCCATGGAGCTCGACGCCAGCGACGAGGCTTCGCGCGGTTGGCCCACCGTGGACATCGAGACTAACCCCTACAAGTGCCAGTTCCCGCTGTTCCAGCAGCATCCCGAGATCGCCTTCCTTGATAGCGCCGCCACCGCACAGCGCCCCGCTTGCGTGCTCGACGCCGAGCGCGATTTCTACCAGCGCATGAACGCCAACCCCCTGCGTGGCCTGTACTCGCTGTCTGTCGAGGCCACCGACGCCATCGCCAAGGTCCGCCAGCAGATTGCCGACCTCATCGGCGCCGCCCAGGCCAACGAGGTCGTCTTCACCCGCAACACCAGCGAGTCGCTCAACCTGGTCGCCAAGAGCTTTGCGCCCACGGTGCTGGAGCCCGGCGACGAGGTCGTCATCACCATCATGGAGCACCACTCCAACCTGATCCCGTGGCAGCAGGTCTGCCGCGAGACCGGTGCCAAGCTCGTCTACCTCTACCCCACCAAGACCGGCCAGCTCACCACCGAGGAAGTGCTTGCCAAGGTGGGTCCCAAGACCAAGATTCTGGCCGTGGGTCAGGTCTCTAACGTGCTGGGCGTCGAGAACCCGGTCAAGAACCTCGGCAAGCTCGTGCACAAGTATGGCGGCTATCTGGTCGTCGACGGCGCGCAGTCGCTGCCGCATATGCCGGTCAACGTAGCCGATCTGGGCGCCGACTTCTTTGCCTTTAGCGCGCACAAGGCCATGGGCCCCATGGGCATCGGCGTGCTGTGGGGCAAGATGGACCTGCTCAACGCCATGCCGCCCATGCTCACCGGCGGCGAGATGATCGATTCGGTCACCGAGCAGGACGCCGTCTGGGCGCCCGTCCCCGAGAAGTTCGAGGCCGGCACGCAGGACGCCGCCGGCATCTTCGCCACGGGCGCAGCGCTTGACTACCTCGTCAACACGGTGGGCTACGAAAACATCCAGGCACGCGAGCAGGCACTCGTCCACTACCTGATGGGCGAGCTCATGCAGCTCGACTTTGTCCAGATCATCGGCTCCATCTATTGGGATAACCACCATGGCGTCGTGAGCTTTAACGTCCGCGGCATCCACCCGCACGACGTGGCGAGCATCATGGACATGGACGGAGTCTGCATCCGCGCCGGCCACCACTGCGCGCAGCCGCTGCTCACCTGGCTGGGCGTCGAGAACCTTGCCTGCTGCCGCGCCAGCGTGGCCTTCTACAACGACAAGGCCGATATCGACAAGTTCATCGCCGGTCTGCATCACGTTTGGAGCACGTTCAATGGGTAACCTCTACACCTCCACCACGTTCATGGAGCACAACTCGCACCCCGACTATAAGTACGAGATGGACGCTCCCACGCACGAGCATGACGGCATCAACCCCAGCTGCGGCGACGAGCTCACCTTGCAGCTGCGCGTCGAGAACGGCGTGATCGAGGAGGCCTCGTTTATCGGCCACGGCTGCGCCATCAGTCAGGCCAGCGCCGATATCATGGCCGACCTCATCACCGGCGAGACGGTCGAAGAGGCACGCCGCCTGGCCGGGCTCTTCCTCGCCATGATCCGCGGCGAGCAACTCTCCGAGGAGGACCTGGAAGACTTGGACGAAGCCGCCCAGCTCCAGGACATCTCGCACATGCCCGCCCGCGTCAAGTGCGCCGAGCTCGCCTGGCGCACCCTCGACGGCATGCTCGAGGGCAAAGCTAACCAGTAGCGGATATCCCAAATCCAAGCTTTTTGATGGCCGAGCCGCCCAATACGGGCGGCTCGGCTTGCTTTGCACCTGTCGCGAAAGGGTCCCGTGGGTTGCAGCGTGCATTTTTCCGAATATTCAGCACGCCAAGTTGCGTGCATACAAATCGGGAGCGTTAACCAACGTCTCCAGGTGCTTTTATAGGGCGTTTTGGAACAAGCATCACTGTCTGACGTGAAGCAAGCGTGTGTTTCGGGGCATACCGGCAGACGAAAATAGCTTCTTGGCCCCGCATACCGCAAGGTTGCGGCGGCACCGGCAGCACCCCAATGCTGAATATTCCACTTTTTGCACGGTGCAGACGGGGGTAGGCACAGACAAACCCGGACTGAGCCCTATTTTTATGCAATAGGTCTAAGGTTTTATGAAAATCAGGGACGTACCCGCCCTACAAGTCTTTTAGAACAGCAATTCCGGCGCACGAGCGGCTCTATACCAGATCCCCGCCAGTCCTCACCGCCGCTCGCGCACGAGCGCGCACGATGCGCGCAACGGTACTTTTGCCAATCCCCGTATACCGCTCAATCTGGCGCACTGTAAAACCAGCATCGTGCAATTCAACAATAACGACATCGCGCTGCACCGGCGGCGCAGCCTTAAGCCCGTGAAGCGGAACCCCGAGATCCCTCGCCATCTTGTCGGCAAAGGCGCGGCGTTCCCACTCCGTCTCTATTATATCGTGCATCGCTGGCTCACCGCCGTCGGGCGTCGAAAGCGAATAGGCAATAAAGGCCTTGGCAGAACCAAAAAGCTCAAGCGCGCAAGACGGGTCGGAAAATCCCCTCGTCATATCGTTGCCATAGGCCCGTAGATACTCGGCAAAACTGCTCCACGGATAGCGCTCGATTAAGCTGATGCCATCCTCCTGCGGATTGGCGTGTACAGAGCGAATAGCCTCCATCACCCGCCAATCGGTATCGAGCGAGCGGCGCTCAAAACGGTCCTGAAACAGATGGCCCGTGCGCCCGGTACGTTTATTGAAGCGACGAGCATACGTCAGCAGCAACCGCTGCATCGCCGCGCTCATTTCGTCCTCATAATCCAAAAGCACGAGATCCACGTGGTCATTCATGAGGCACCACGCCACGACCGTCACGCCGGCATCGCGGCAGCAGTCGCGCATCAGCTCCAAAAACTCCCACCGGTCGTCATCGGTCTCAAAGACGATCTGCTTTCCGGCGCCACGGGCCGAAACATGGTAAAAGCCGGTGACCGTTCTCCAAACGCGCTGCACGGCACCTCCTTCAGCGGGATCAACTTGCGCCTTCCAATACACCACGATTGAAGCGTGCTATCAAAACAAACACGTAAAATGGCATCCGCGCACGGCAAATGGCAGCAAACAACCGGCGAACGGCACTGCAGTACAGGTCAGACAATGCGACATTTCCGCAAGATGACCAAAAGCGACAAAAATGGAACGCGCGCTTCTGATGAATATATCTCATTTAAACCGTTTCAATTAAAAGTTCCGCGCTTCTCGCTACGAAAACTGAGCCGTTCGCCGAATATTCCGTGCATTTCGCGGTATTATAGGGGCTGCATGTCATGTCCCTTTCGAAGGGTCGCCCGGCAATCGCCAGCCACGACCCCCAGACGGGACGCCAACACGATAGAGAGGAGAGGCATGCAGTACTCACAGGAAGTGGAGAACATGTGCCCCGTTGCCAAGGGTGCATACCACGGCCCCGCACCCATCCCCGAGGAGGGCAAGTGGGTCCAGGCTAAGGAGATTTCCGACATCTCCGGTCTTACGCACGGTGTGGGTTGGTGCGCACCTCAGCAGGGCGCCTGCAAGCTCACGCTGAACGTCAAGGACGGCATCATCGAGGAGGCCCTCGTTGAGACCATCGGCTGCTCGGGCATGACCCACTCCGCCGCCATGGCTTCCGAGATCCTTCCCGGCAAGACCATCCTCGAGGCCCTCAACACCGACCTCGTCTGCGACGCCATCAACGTTGCTATGCGCGAGATCTTCCTGCAGATCGTTTACGGCCGCAGCCAGACCGCGTTCTCCGAGGGCGGCCTGCCCGTGGGCGCCTCCCTCGACGACCTCGGCAAGGGCCTTCGCTCTCAGGTCGGCACCATGTTCGGCACCAAGGCCAAGGGCGCTCGTTACCTCGAGCTCGCTCAGGGCTACGTCACCCGCATGGCTCTCAACGACAAGAACGAGATCATCGCGTTCGAGTTCCTGAACCTCGGTAAGTTCACCGACGCCGTCAAGGCCGGCAAGACCCCCGAGGAGGCCATCGCTGGCGCTATGGGCCACTATGGTCAGTGGGAGAACGCTGCCAAGTACATCGACCCGCGCACCGACGAGGAGACTCACTCCGTCGCCAGCGTGTTCCCGGTTCACGAGTAGAAAGGGAGGGAAATAACAATGACTGTTACGTTCGAAGGTTACGAGCGCCGCGCTGACAAGATCAACAAGTGCCTCGCCGACAACGGCATCGCCTCCCTCGAGGAAGCTCTGCAGATCTGCACCGACAAGGGCTTCAACCCGCGTGAGATCGTCAACAACACCCAGTCCATCGCCTTCCAGAACGCCGAGTGGGCCTACACCCTCGGTTGCGCTCTCGCTGTCAAGCGTGGCGCCAAGACCGCTTCTGAGGCTGCCGCCATCATCGGCGAGGGCATCCAGGCCTTCACCGTTCCCGGCTCCGTCGCCGAGGACCGCAAGGTCGGTCTGGGCCACGGCAACCTGGGCGCTATGCTGCTCTCCGACGACACCGAGTGCTTCGCCTTCCTGGCCGGCCACGAGTCCTTCGCTGCCGCTGAGGGCGCTATCGGCCTGGCTCTGAACGCCAACAAGGCTCGTAAGAAGCCGCTGCGCGTTATCCTCAACGGTCTGGGCAAGGACGCCGCTCAGATCATCGCCCGCATCAACGGCTTCACCTACGTGAAGACCCAGTTCGACTACTACACGGGCGAGCTCAAGGTCGTCGAGACCATCCCCTACTCCGATGGTCCCCGCGCTGCCGTTAACTGCTACGGCTCCGACGACGTCCGCGAGGGCGTTGCCATCATGTGGCACGAGAACGTCGACATCTCGATCACCGGTAACTCCACCAACCCCACGCGCTTCCAGCACCCCGTCGCTGGCACCTACAAGAAGGAGCGCCTCGAGGCTGGCAAGAAGTACTTCTCCGTCGCTTCTGGTGGCGGCACTGGCCGTACCCTGCACCCGGACAACATGGGCGCCGGCCCTGCCTCTTACGGCATGACCGACACCATGGGCCGTATGCACTCCGACGCCCAGTTCGCCGGTTCTTCCTCCGTGCCTGCGCACGTCGACATGATGGGTCTCATCGGCATGGGCAACAACCCCATGGTCGGTGCCACCGTCGCCTGCGCTGTCGCCGTCGAGGAGGCCCTCAAGGCCTAATCGCGCCCACGCGATGCTCATATAGTTGAGCTTTAGAGCCGCTACCCACCCGGGTAGCGGCTCTTTTTGTTTGCGCTGTCGCAGGGTAGCTAATGCCGATATATCAATTGAGTCGAAATATGAAACGTGATGAGCAGGAGCCGCCAAGCAGCCCTAACGTCCACGTGCCATATTCGCCCTTTACCGAATTATTCAGTCTTTGCGATACCTTTGCCGATCAATCATGCGACAATGCGCGAACGAGAAAGGACTCCCATGGAATCAACTGATGTACTGGTAATCGGATCGGGCATCGCGGGCCTTTGCGCCGCCATAGAAGCAGCGCGCGCGGGCGCAACCGTTGCCATCGCAAGCGCCGGCAAGACCATGAGCGGATCAAGCTTCTTCCCGGGCACCTGGGGCCTCGGCCTTATCGGCCCCGTCGACGAAGACGACGAACAGGATCTCATCGACACCATCCAGGCCGTCGGCGGCGGCGTTACCGACCCCGAACTCGTCCAGACGTTTGTCAACGGCATTCCTCAGGCAATTACATGGCTCGAGCAGGATCTGGGCGTTGAGCTTCAGCGCCCGCAAAGCGCTGAGAGCGCCCGGCAAAAGCAATTTATCCCCTGCTTTGACCATAAGACGCGCAATTGGCGCGGCCTCACCCGCAAGCCCCTTGAGGACGCGTGTGTGGCCCAGGTCGAGTCGCTCGGCATTCGCCTGCTCCCCCGCCACGAGCTTATAGACCTCGTTGAAGATACGAATGGGAAGATTGTCGGCGCCGTGCTCTACGACCGCGCAAGCGAGCATCTCGTGCCTATGGCAGCCAAGGCCACTATCATTGCTGCGGGCGGCACGGGTGGCCTATTCGAGCGCAGCCTCACTTCCGCCGACGTGCTCAGCTCATCACAGGCCATCGCGCTGGCGCACGGTGCGTCCCTTACCAATATAGAGTTCATGCAGATGATGCCCGGCTTCAACGAGCCCAAGCGAAACCTTGTCTTTAACGAGAAAACCTGGCGATACGTCAAGTTCGACCAGCCGGTCGATATCGCCGACGACAAGCTGGACAATCTGCTCGAGCAACGCTCTGGATATGGTCCCTTCACTTCGCGTCTGGCTTCCCGCGCCATCGATCTTGCCATCGATCAAGCAGGCGCCGAAGGCCTGGCGCTCCACTACGACTTCCCCCGCGAGGACGTCCCTGAGTTTGTGCAGACCTTTGCCACCTGGCTACAGGACGAGCACGGCATCGCGCCGACCGACGAGATGCGCGTGGCGATGTATGCCCATGCTGCCAACGGCGGCATCAAGATCGACAAGACCGCGTACACGGGCGTTAAGGGCCTCTACGCCTGCGGCGAGGCAACAGGCGGCATGCACGGGGCCGACCGCATCGGCGGCTTGTCGAGTGCCAATGGCATCGTATTCGGGCGCATCGCGGGCGCATCGGCAGCCCAGGCAGCACAGAATGCACCTGAGGCAGCCCTGAAGGCGGATATCGCCCTCCCCCAGTACGGCATTGCCACAACAGATGCCGAACGCCTGACACGCAGCCTTAAGCATACGATGAGTACCTATTGCATGATCAACCGCACCGAGACGGGCCTCTACACAGCGCTGCAGGAGATTGAGAGCCTGAAGGCGGAAGCAACGACTCTGAGCATGCGAAACGCTCAGGACAGCGAAGTCGCAGCCCTCGTCCGCCTGCAATCGCAGATTCAACTAGCACAGGAAATGGTCAAAGCTATGCGCAAGCGAACCGAAAGTCTCGGTTCCCATTATCGAGCGGACTAAACTGGACACCTATCTAAAGCAGAACACAACTAATCGATATCTATGGGCCCCGTGAACTCGAAGTGGCACGGGGCCCATACGTGTCCGCACGGCAGCGTATCCTTATTCCGAATACAGAGCGAGCAAAGCCCGCATAGACAATAGATCAGCGAGGGGAGATATGGACAGTAGAGATATCGAGAAGTGGCGTGTCATACTTGATAGCTACGCCAATGAGGAAGACGGCGTTGAGTATTGGCTCGCACGCGATTTAATGGAACCCATGGGATACACTCGATGAGAGAACTTCGCCGAAGTTGTTAAGAGGGCAAAAGTCTCGTGCGAAACAAATAAAACTCCAGTTGATTCCCATTTTCGTGACACCACGAAAATGGTAACTGCCGGTGTCGCCGCTCGCGCGGTTAAAGACTACAAGCTTACGCGCTATGCATGCTATTTAATCGCCCAAAACGGAGATTCAAGCAAGCCAGAGATAGCGCTCGCCCAGGCATACTTTGCCGTGCAGACGCGCCGCCAAGAGCTCATAGAGCAACGCTTCGCAGAGATTCAGCGCTTGCAGGCGCGCCACTCGCTATCCGATTCAGAAAAACAGCTCTCGGGTATTGCGTTCAAACGCGGCGTGGACTCCAAAGGATTCGCAATCATCAAGTCGAAGGGCGATGAAGCGTTATTCGGCGGCAGAAGCACGGCGGAAATGAAGCAGCAGCTCGGCGTACCCAAGAGCGCGGCATTGGCGGACAGGTTAGCCGATGTACCCATCAAAGCAAAGGACCTTACGAACTCGATGACGGCCTTCAATGCCGAGGAACACGACCTGTACGGTCTGGACCAGATCAAACAAGAGCACGTCGAGAACAACACAAGCGTACGTGGCAGCCTCATCGACCGCGGAATTGTCCCCGAGAACCTACCGCCTGCCGAGGATACAAAAAAGCTCGAGCGTCGCGTGAAGGCAGACGAGAAGAAACTCAAGGAGGGTACTGACGGTTTTACCGATTCCCAGGGTAGACTCGATCCGTGAAAGGGCTGTGCCCTTTCGGGTCCGACCCCATGCGAGGTTAATAAAAAAGACGGCCAACCGAAGTTGACCGTCTTAACATGCTTTGGTGGGCCGTCAGGGGGTCGAACCCTGGACCTTGGGATTAAGAGTCCCCTGCTCTACCAACTGAGCTAACGACCCGATATCAACACGAAGCAAGAACTGGGGTGGGTAAAGGGACTCGAACCCTCGACCTACGGGACCACAACCCGTCGCTCTAGCCAACTGAGCTACACCCACCGTGTCCTGTGCGCTTCGCGCTCGACTATTATTGCAAGGAACGCCACGCGATGCAAGCCCCAATTTTCAAGAATTTTGAAAAGAGTTTTTCGAGCGCGTTTCGAGCAATTCCCACCGGTTTCATAGGAGTAAACTTGCCCCACTGCAAATGCTCGAAAGGACAAGCATGAAAGAACTCTCCAATCGCACGGCAGCATTTACCGATTCGGTCATCCGCCGCATGACGCGCATCTCCAATAAGTACGGTGCCGTCAACCTCTCGCAGGGCTTCCCCGATTTCGATCCTCCGGCGCAGCTGCTCGAGAGCCTCAGCGCCATCGCTACCGACCCCAAGCCGCTCTATCACCAGTACTCCATCACTTGGGGCTCCCAGGCCATGCGCGAGGCGCTCGCCGCCAAGCAGGAGCACTTTATGGGCATGCCGATCAACCCCAACGAGAACATCGTAGTCACATGCGGCTCTACCGAGGCCATGATGGCCGCCATGATGACGGTTACGAACCCCGGAGACAAGGTCGTAATCTTCTCGCCGTTCTACGAGAACTACGGCGCCGACACGATCCTCTCGGGCGCTGAGCCCATCTATGTGCCGCTCAACCCGCCCACGTTCAGCTTCGAGCGCGAGGTCCTCGAGACGGCCTTCCGCGACAACGACCCCAAGGCCATCGTCCTGTGCAACCCGTCCAACCCCTGCGGCAAGGTCTTTACGCGCGAGGAGCTCACCTTTATCGCCGACCTCTGCAAAAAGTACGACGCCTACTGCATCACCGACGAGGTCTACGAGCACATCGTCTATGCGCCCCACGAGCATGTCTATATGGCCACGCTGCCCGGCATGTTCGAGCGCACCATCAGCTGCAGCTCGCTGTCCAAGACCTACTCCATCACCGGTTGGCGCCTGGGCTACACCATCTCCCCGGCCGAGATTACCGAGCGCATCAAGAAGGTCCACGACTTCCTCACGGTGGGCGCCGCCGCTCCCCTGCAGGAGGCCGTCGTCACCGCACTCAATTTCGACGATAGCTATTACCAGGAGGTCCTCGACCTCTACACCGCCAAGCGCAACCTGTTCTGCCAGGGCCTCGATAGCATCGGCCTCACGCACAACGTGCCGCAGGGCGCCTACTACGTGATGATGGACATCTCTGAGTTTGGCTACGACAGCGACCTCGACTTCTGCGAGGATCTCGCCTCCAAGGTTGGCGTGGGCGCCGTGCCCGGCTCGAGCTTCTTCCGCGAGCCCGTCAACCACCTGATCCGCTTTCATTTTGCCAAGCGCGACGAGACGCTCAACGCGGCGCTGGAGAACCTCAAGTCGCTGCGCGATAAAATCAAGCCGCGCGGGTAAGAACGACCCGGCAGTGATGGTGTGCGCCACGGGCTATGCGGACGGCACGGTCCTGGAACGCGAGCAGATTGCGACCACGACCCCGCCGGAGACCGTCGAGGCCGTCAACGTATGGTTTGCAGACAAAGGCATCGCCGCCCTGGGCATCGGCGCCTTTGGCCCCACCGCGGTCAACCCCGCCTCGCCCCAGTACGGCAAGATCTTGGAGACGCCCAAGACCGCATGGCGCTACTTTGACCTGCTGGGCACCATCCAAAACGAGCTCAATATTCCCTGCGGCTACGATACCGACGTCAACGTCGCCTGCCTGGGCGAGGTCACCTTTGGCTGCGCGCAGGGGCTCACCGACGTGGTCTACCTGACGATCGGTACCGGCGTGGGTGCCGGCGTGCTCTCGGGCGGCCAGCTCGTCCACGGCATGATGCATCCCGAGGCCGGTCACATCCTGGTCACCCGAGACCCGCGTGACACCATCAGCGAGCACAGCGGCTGTCCCTTCCACGACAACTGCCTCGAGGGTCTCATCGCCGGCCCCGGCGTCAAAAAGCGCTGGGGCGGTAAGTCCGCCGGAGAGATGGCCGATGACCCGGAGGCCATGGACCTGCTCGCCGGCTATCTGGCGCAGGCGCTCATGACCTACACGCTGTGCTATGCCCCACAGAAGATCATCGTCGGCGGCGGCGTGGCCGACCACACCCCCATCGTGCCGCTTGCGCGCAAGAAGTGCGCCGAGATGCTCAACGGCTATATCGTCACGCCCGAGGTCAACGACATCGATACCTACATTGTCAACAATAGCCTCGAGGGCAAGCAGGGCATCATGGGCTGCCTGGCCCTGGGTGCCGCCGCGCTTCAGCAGTAGGCGCGCCAAAGGGGCGCCGCAACGTCCAGCAATCCCATCCTACGGGATGACGCCGCCACGCCCCGTATAAGCACCCAAACAAAGAAAGGCCGCCTAGGACCAAGCAACGTGTCCTAGGCGGCCTTTTTGGCACATATGAGCGATTGTAGAAGATATCGAAGCACAACGCCCGTCATCGCTCCGCAACAATCGATCATCACGTCGGTGATCATGCCGGCGCGACCGGGCACAAAGAGCTGAATCGTCTCGTCAATCGAGGGAATCAGCAGTAGGAAAACCGCCGTGGGAAGCAGCGCGTCAAAGGTGCGACGGCCCTCAACGTCAAACGCGTGCGTCGCCAGAATGCCGAGCACCATGTACTCGGTAAAATGCGCGCACTTGCGAACGACGAAGTTGGTCACCCACTCATACGGAAGCCCCATGCCGTGCAGAAAGCTGCGAACGGCCTCCATAATCGACAGGCTCAATGAACCGGACCCCGTGCCGGGAACCATCGAATTACCCCAGATGAGCAGCACCATCAGGCAGGTCGCGACCGCCCATTTTCGATCGAGCTTAAGCATGCAGGAGTTATGCCTCCGCACAGAGCGGCTCAAAGCTGGCGGTGCCACCCTCGATAACGCTCAGATAGGCACGGCCCGTGCGCCTCACCGCTGCAGACTGCAGGCGGTCGATCTCCTCCTCGAGAATCTGATTGACGCGCTCGTGACGGCGATTCTCCATAACGCCGGCAGCGATGGCCTCGGCGCGCTCGATACCTTCGCGCGAGATGCGGGCGGTATCCTCGGGGAACACGGCGCTGTGTCGACCAACGTACGCGGGGGCAGCGGGCTGAGGAGCAGGCGTAAACACCGGAGCGGCAACGGGAGCAGGCTCGACGACCTCGTCCAAAATTGCGGCAGCGGCTGCCCACATGCCCTCGTGCCCCGAATAATCGGCCATGGGGACGTCTTCTTCGGAAGTCGCATCGACAGGCTCGTCGACTGCGACGTACTGGGACGCAGAGGCCGGGACATCGACCGGGGCAGCGACCACATACGGCATGTCGTTCGAGATGACCGGCTCGTCAAGGTCATCGAGATCGATAGCCGCAGCAGAGGCGTCGCTGATGATCGGCATGTTGGCAAGGTTCGCGTTGTACGGCACAGCCTCCGCCGCCTGCTGCTGTGCAGGAGCGCCCCACAGCGAGCTTTCGGCAGCACGACGGGCGGCAATAGTCTCCTCGTCGACGGCCAGCGGCTCGTCGGCGTAGGGGTCAACGGCAGTGGCGGCAGCCGGAGTCACGGGCACGGCAGTGTCATACGTAACGGATTGAGCCGTGGCGGCGTTGTTGGCGGCATTGGCCACCAGCGCCACAAAGGCGGCCGTGCTGCCCGCAGGGGCGGCATGAGAGCCCGAGACGGCGCGCGCAGCGGCAGCGATGTCATCGCGGTTATAGGAGCCGGTCTTACCGCCGTAGGTGAGTTCGTCGATAGCGACCTGGTAGACGTCGCGTGAGCGCGTGGGATCACAGCTGACCGGCGAATCGTCGTCGAGCATGCTATCGATCATGGACCAAGCGTCGGCCTCGCTCATGGCGTCTGCGGCGCGGGCGATGGTGGGGACGCCATCGTCGGCACGGCGACGCTGGAAGGCACCGGTCAGGCCGGAGAAAACCGAAGAGGGCTGCGCGGCGTTTGCCTGAACGGCAGGAGCCGCAGTAGCAACGCCCTGAGGGGCAGCCCACTGCTGCTGGGCGGGCATCGAGGCGGTCTGGAACTCATTTTGATGCTGGTTGACGTTCGCAGCGCCACCCATGGCGTCGGGCTGGAACAGGCGCTCGGCATGCTGCGCGCGATATTCAGAAATCCCGAGCGAGGCGGCATAGATACCCACGCCCGCCACCGCACCCACGGCAAAGGGAACAGCGCCCGCGACGACCGTCTCATTCACCGACGAAAACGGCAGCGTGGCAGCATACATCACCACGGGAGCGGCAAGGCCGATTCCGCAGGAAAGTCCAGCAAGGACTGCTCGTTGTGTTGTATCAGAAGAAGCCATGAGCTCTCCCCATCTTCCAGCACCCAAATCGCATCATTCAGTTGGCTGCGCGAGAGAAGATGAAGCGGGGCTATGCCCCAAAGCAACGGTATAAGGTTCGTTTCATCTGCGTTTTCCGTCGCGAAGCTTAACAGCTATTATGCGAAACCCCCTTGGGGAATGCAAGCGACGAAGCGGGATTGAAACGGGAAAATCGCTGCTTGCCGGTCGTGAGGTCAATAATCGTTGGCGAGCGGCTATACGAAAAGGGCCAGGATCTAAACCCCGGCCCTTGTGGCATGTCTATGGTTGTTGTCGCGTGCGGCGGACGGCCTAGAACGTCTGCTCGTAATCGCTATGCTTCTTTGCCGAACGCACCAGGAACTCCTGGTTGGTATTGGTGCCCTTGAGGCCCTTGATAAACGATGCGGCCGCGCGCTCGGTATTGTTCATGCCGGCGAGGATACGGCGCAGGCCAAAGACAAACGGGCGCATCTGCTCGTCGACCAGCAGGTCCTCGTTGCGCGTGCCCGAGGCAACGGGATCGATGGCCGGGAAGATACGGCGGTCGGCCAGGTCTCGGTCGAGTTTGAGCTCCATGTTGCCGGTACCCTTGAACTCCTCAAAGATGACCTCGTCCATCTTGGAGCCGGTATCGATGAGGGCGGACGCCAAGATGGTAAGCGAGCCGCCGTTCTCGATGTTGCGGGCAGCGCCCAAGAAACGCTTGGGCGGATACAGGGCCGCCGAATCGACGCCGCCCGACAGGATACGGCCCGAGGCGGGAGCGGCCAGGTTGTAGGCGCGGGCAAGGCGCGTGATGGAGTCGAGCACCACCACGACATCGCCACCCAGTTCCACGATGCGTTTGGCACGCTCGATCACGAGCTCTGCCACGCGAGTATGGTTGTCGGCGGGCATATCGAAGGTCGAGGCCACGACCTCGCCCTTGATGGAGCGCTGCATGTCAGTGACCTCTTCGGGGCGCTCGTCGACGAGCAGGCAGATGAGGTGCACCTCGGGGTTGTTGATGGAGATGGACTGGCAGATCTTCTTGAGGATCGTGGTCTTGCCGGCTTTTGGCGGCGACACGATCAGGCCGCGCTGGCCCTTGCCGATCGGCGACACGATGTCGATGGCGCGACCGGTGATGGAATCCTTGCCGTGCTCCATACGCAAAGGCTCATTGGGATAGACCGGGGTAAGGTCGCCGAACTTGGGGCGATTGCGGATCTGCTCGGGATCCATGCCGTTAACGGTCGTGATCTTGGCGAGGCCGGCGCGCTTGTCGCCGCCGCGTGAGGGGCGCAGCGAGCCCTCGATCACATCACCCGTACGCAGGCGTGCGGAGCGGATGAGATATGCGGGGACAAAGGCGTCGTCGCTGGACTTCATGTAGCCGTGGGCATGGATGATGCCGGAGCTGTCCGGGCGAATCTGCAGAATGCCCTTGATGTCGCGGAAGCCCTCGGCCTTCGCAGCGGTGGTGTAGATTTCCTCGACGAGCTCGGCCTTCTTCTTGCCGGTCGTCTCGATCTCGAACTCCTTGGCCTTTTCGCGCAGCTCGGCGACCTTCATAGCCGCGAGTTCCTCGCGCGAAAGCGTAGGCTCGGTCGGGGCGGCGTTGCGCTCCTTGTTGCGCTGCTTGCGATCGCGTTGACGGTTACGGCGGTCGTTGTTGCGTTCGTCTTTGCGCTCGTTGCGCTCGTCGTTACGCTTGTGCTGACGGCGGTTGGGGCGGGCGTTCTCATCGGTCTCGGCGGTCGTGGCGCCCTCGGCCGCCGGAGTTGCGGCGTCGGTGTCGGCCGGGACTTTATTATCAGCCTTGGTATCGGCATCGGCATTGGGCTCGGCATCGGCCTGCTGCTCGGCGGCCTTAGCCTTTGCAGACTTCTTGCGCGTACGCTTGGGCTTCTCGGCTGCCGGCTGACCGGCGTTCTCGGCATCGGGAGCGGAGTCGACGGCCGCCTCGGCGACCTCGTTGCCAGAATCCTCGGACGCGTCCTTTTTCGAACCCTTGGCCTTGGACGAGCGCTTAGCGGCCGTGCGACGGCTGCGACCGGGGCGAACATCGGCGGGCTCGCCCTCGGCGGGTGCGTCGGCCTCGGTGGCAGCGGCTCCCTGAGCAGGAGCGTCGGCGACGGGCGCGGGCGCGGCGGTCATCGCGGCGTCCTGCGCTGCGGCTGCTGCAGCGGCAGCGGCAGCCTTCTCGGCCTCGACGAAGGCCTTGGGCTTGCGGCCGCGACGGTGCGGACGAAGAGCAGGATCGACAACGGGAACCTCGTTGGCCTCGGCAGGTGCTGCAGACTCAGAGGGCTGCGCACCCTCCTCTACCGCAGAACGAGCCGGAGCTTCACCGGACTCTTGAGCCGCCTGCTCAGCATCCAGCTGAGACTTGGCCGCACGACGACGCGTGCGCGGAGCCGGCTTCTCGGTCGGCTGCCCCGCGACAGGGGTCTCGGTGGCCGTATTCGCCTCGAATACGGCCGGAGCCACCAGCTCGGTCAGAGCTGCGGCCTCAAGCTCGGCAGCACGGCGACGGGCGCGCACAACCTGAGCCTCGCTGATTTGTGCCAGCGCGCGGGCCTGTGCAACCTCATCGGAAATGGGGGCCGAGGCATCGGCGGCAACGGGTCGCTTCGCGCGCGTGACACGCGTCGTGCGACGCTTGGGCTTTGCAGCCTCCTCGCCGTCAGCGGCGGGCTTAGGCGCACGGCGTGTGCGCTTGGGCTTTACGGGCGCGGCATCCTCTTCGGCCGCAGGGGCAACTCCCTCGCCAGCAGCAGGCGCGACCTTCTCAGCCGATGCGGGCGCAGACGTCGAAGCGGCCCTGGGGGCATCAGGAACCGATGCCTGCGCCGGTGCAGGCATCGCGACCTGGTCCGACGCAACCGGTGCAGCGGGAGCGGTTTGCGCCGTCGTTATTTCGTTTTCTTGCTGTTGATCAGACACAGTGTTTGCTCAACTTTCTTTTCAAGCCCTGTGATCACATGCTCCCTGCATATACCTTCAGGGCGGCTAAACAGTCTAGCTCCGTCGAGTGAGCGACGGGCATCATTGATCTGTATCGAGATGATTGCGTCATACACGCAGCGTTAGTGTAACACAACCGCAACCACCTGCAACTTAGTCATTGGGGACGTTCTTAAACGGCTAGTCAAAAGGGACACTCTTCCTCAAAAGCGTCTTGATCAAAAGCGCCTTGAAATGTCGCGCCAGAGGAGCGAAGCCGTGGCATCCGGAATGGCTGCGCCGCGAATCGCGCCCATCTACTACATTTGCCCCCGGGCGTCTGACCATACCCTTGTTTTTTCAAAAACAACGAGTCTGCTACCTGCGGTTTTAATATCGTACTTTTCGGCATGGTTCGGGATATGCGTCCAAACGTAGGAGATGAGCCCGATTCGTGGCGGACGGGTCTGCGCCACCCCTCCACGAGACAAAAATGATTCGTTTCCCCCGTCCCCAAGGGGTAGTTTTCAAAACTATGCCGGATTACGGGGCCAGAATGATGAGAGCCAACCATACCCTGCATTTTCAAGAAACAATAAACCGTCTACCTGCGATTTTAATTTCGCTATCGGCGCTATGGTCGCCAACTGACGATTCAGCCCCGTAAACCGGTATAGTTGCGATTTGGTAGCATTTTCCAGCAAACCGAATAGTCCCGTCAAACACAAAAAGCCCGACCTCCGCATGGAGATCGGGCTTATAGGGCTCAGCAAAGCCGAACCTACACGGTCAAACGACCCGCAGATTACATCTGCTCGGGTGCGGAAACGCCAACGAGGGTAAGCACCAGGGCGAGCGTCACGCGGACGGCGTCGCAAGCGGCCAGACGGGCGCGCGAAAGCTCGGGGTCGACGGGACGGCCCTCGCTCGGCAGAACCTGGCAGGCAGCATAGAAGCTGTGGAAGTCGCCGGCGAGCTCCTCGGCAAAGTGCGTCAGGCGGAACGGAGCGCGGTCGCGAGCGCAGCTGGCGATGAGGTCGGTGAGCTCGTTGAGCTTACGCGAAAGGGCAAGCTCAGTCGGGTCGGTCAGCAGCGAGTAATCGACGTTCTCACCGATGGCCTTGGCGGCGACGGCCTTCATGCCCATCTCGTCAGCCTGCTCGGCGGTAACGTCGGCGGCGCGACGCAGGATGGAGCACACGCGGGCGTGAGCGTACTGCACGTAGTACACCGGGTTGGAGTTGTCGCGCTTCTTAACGGCCTCGATGTCGAAGTCGACCATCTGGTTGGAGCTCTTGGAGATGAGCGTGTAGCGGGCGGCGTCAGAGCCGACCTCATCGACAAGCTCCTGCAGGGTCACCATGGTGCCCTTGCGCTTGGACATACGGACGGGCTTGCCGTTGCGCAGCAGGTTGACGAGCTGGCCCAGCAGAACCTCAAACTTGCCGGGGTAACCGAGAGCGTCGCAGACGCAGCGGACGCGCTCGATGTAGCCGTGGTGGTCGGCACCCCAGATGTCGATGACGTGGTCAACGCGCTGGAACTTATCCCAGTGATAGGCAACGTCGGAGGCGAAGTAGGTGTACTCGCCGTCGGACTTGATCAGGACGCGGTCCTTGTCGTCGCCCAGGTCGGTGGAACGGAACCACAGGGCGCCGTCCTTGGTGTAGAGGTAGCCCATCTTGTCGAGCTTCTCGAAAGCGCGGTCGACGGCGGAAGTGCCGGCGGTCTCGCCCTCGGTGTCCTTCACGTACAGCGAGCGCTCGGAGTACCAACGATCGAAGTCGCAATTGACGGCGTGGCAGAGGTCGCGCATGTTGTCGACCATCTTCACATAGCCGCGCTCACGGAAGCTCTCCATGCGCTCCTGCGGATCGGCGTCGACCCACTTGTCGCCGTCGGTGCGCCAGAACTCGGCGGCCTCGTCGATGATGTAATCGCCGCCGTAGGAGTCCTTGCCCAGGGTCTCGGCAAAGTTGTCCTGGTACGGATGGGTCTCGGGATGCTCGTCGTTCTCGTCGGCGACAAAGGCATCGCGGTCGGCGATCAGAATCTTGTGAGCCTCATCGATATCCACGCCCTGCTTGGCGATAATGTCGGCAAGCTGTATATAACGCGTGCTGATGGAGTTGCCGAAGGTGTTCATCTGAGAGCCATGATCGTTGATATAGAACTCACGCTGAATCTCGTAGCCGGCGTGGTCCATGACGCGGCAGAGAGAATCGCCCAGAGCGGCCCAACGACCATGGCCAATATGCATGGGGCCGACGGGGTTGGCGGAGACGAACTCGACCTGGGTCTTCAGGCCGCCGCCGACGTTGGACTTAGCGAAATCCATACCCTTCTCGCGGGCCTCGCCAAAGATGGCGTTCTTGACGGCAACGGAGAGGTAGAAGTTGATGAAGCCAGGGCCGGCGATCTCAACCTTCTCAATCGCAGGGTCCTCGGGCATATGGGCAACGACGGCCTCGGCGATCTTGCGCGGGGCGCAGTGAGCCAGCTTGGCGGACTTCAGGGCCATGGTGGAGGTCCACTCGCCATGAGAAGTATCAGCCGGTCGCTCGATGGCGCAATCGTCAAGTTCAAATGCGGAAAGGTCGCCGGCCTCCTGGGCCGCAGCAAGCGCAGCGCGTACCAGCTCTTCAATCTTCTCGGGCATAGATCCTCCTTGTGTTAAAGCCCCCGAGCTCTTGGTCACTCGTAGGGCAAAAGCCAGAGTTTGTAGCACTCTATCACAAGCGACGCACACTGTCGCAGGGTAAAGCCAATCGATATTGCATATGCACAAAAATGACTACCGCTCTTGCGCGGCTGTACAAAGTTGGCGGTTTTCCTGCAGATTATGCACGCGTTTGAACTGCATAAACATGTGAATGAGCGGTGCATCATATCGAATACTCTTACCTATCGGAGTTGTGTGCTTTTCCTGCATAAAGTCAGGGTTTGCGCACGTCAGCGTGGTATTCTAGACATACGCAAATTCGTATAAGTTGGAGGTAGCATGTTCTCAATCGGTCAACACGTCATTCATCCGGGTCAGGGAGTCTGCACCGTCGTCGGTTTTAGGGACGACACGCCGCAGCCCATGCTGTTGCTCGAGACCAAGCAGGGACATGCGCAGACGATCCTCATGTACCCCGTGGCGCAGGCCGATCGTTTGCATGCCGCCATCTCCCAGCAAGATGCCGAGCACCTGCTGAGCCATTATGACGAGCTCGAGTGCGACACCTTTACCGAGCGCAACAGCTCGCTCGAGGAGACGCACTTTAAGCAGCAGCTCAAGCTGGGCGCACCCGAGACGGTCCGCGTGGCAAAGACCATGATGCACCGCATTCGCCAGGCCGAGGAAGCAGATAAAAAGCCCAGCTCTTACTACATGCGCGTACTCAAGGAAGCCAAGCGCCGCTCCATCGAGGAGTTCGCCGTGGCCCTGGGCGTCACCGAGGAGGACGCCGAAGCCCGCCTAGCCCAAGCCGCCCTCAACTAACCTGCCAAAAAGGGACAGGTTTATTTTGGCGGGTTTTATCTGGCCAAACGTCAATGAACAATTAGTAGATGGCTGGGTGCACCGTTTTGCTTTTAGGCGCCCAGCCATTTTTCTATCGCCACAGAAAAGCTTGATGCCAATTTGTGACGTCTTCACGCGAGGACCATCCAGCGCAGCACAACTAACACCCACATCCATGGCGGACACGCTCGCCTTGCTCAATTACCATTAAATAGCATCAAATTGAAAACGCAATAACATTTCGGCAGGTAGCAGCTATAGTCGGTGAACTGAATCTCGGCAATCGAAGCCTGCGAATGAGGTATCTTCAGCCCATCCAAGCTAAAGGAGGGGCCATGCCGAGAAAACCTCGTTCAAAGTCGCCAACTGGGTATTTCCACGTCACGTTGCGTGGAAACGGAGGGCAATTGCTGTTTGACGATGCCGAGGACCGAATCGCCATGCTTCAGATCCTCGATGCGATCCTCCCCAAACACAATATCGAGCTTATAGCTTGGTGCCTTATGGGAAACCACATTCATCTGCTCATCGACGATCCGGACGACCGCAAGAGCGACGCGATGCACGCGGTAGCCGTATCGTATGCGGGCAGGTACAATGCGCGGACGGGGCATATCGGCCACGTGTTTCAGGAGCGGTTTTGGGATTCGCCCATTAAGTCGGAAGTATATTTACTCGAGGCAATTCGATACATTCATCTAAATCCACAAAAAGCAGGACTGGCGGCATACGACGAATACCCCTGGAGTAGCCATCGCGAGTATCTGATGAGTGCCAGGTCACGGCCACATGTCACCGGCAACGTTGTCGGTGTTTTATTCCCAACACCTCGCTCATATCTTCAACTCATGGAAAGCACGCCGTCGCTTCCCTATCGCCCCAGCGCAACAGCCAAGGTTCGCGAGGAAGATCTATGCGAATTTGGCACGGCAGTCGTGCAGAGTGTCGCAGGATGTACTCCGACGGAACTCAAATCCGTCTCCAAGCCACTTCGCAATGAGGCGATTCTCGCGCTTCGAAAACAGGGGCTAACGGTTAAGCAGGTTCAGCTGCTGACAGGACTGGGAACATGGATTATCAAAAACGCGTCCTAGCGTCGCGTTTACCGAGTTACGGATACGGCGAAGCGCAGCTGCCTGCCGTGAGGCGACGTCATTCGCCAGCGTCACCATGTCAAACAGAAAACGCTTCCGCTGAATAAAGTCCAACGGAAGTGTTTTCCCAGATAAAACCTGCCAAAATAAACCTGTCCCTTTTTGGCAGGTTAGGCCTGAAAGGTGTCGCGATCGGGAGCGAAGGACTGCATGGCCGCGATGGTGCGGTCAAAGAGCTCGGGAAGCTCCCAGCCCAGCATCTCGGCGCCCTGCGAAATTACATCGCGCGAGCAGCCGGCGGCAAAGCGCTTGTCCTTGAATTTCTTTTTGAGCGACTTGGTCGTAAAGTCCATGACGCTCTTGCTCGGGCGCATGATGACGGCGGCGCCGATCAGGCCGGTGAGCTCATCGCAGGCAAACAGGATCTTTTCCATCTGCAGCTCGGGCTTGGGCAGCGAAGAGTTGAAGTCCGACGTGTGCGTTTGGATGGCGCGGATAAGCTCGGGAGTCGCACCCTCACCCTCGAGAATCTCGGCAGCATAGATGGTGTGGTTCATGGGGTCATCCTCATGCTCCTCCCAATCCAGGTCATGCAGCAGACCGACAATGCCCCAAAACTCTTCGTTTTCGGGGTCGAACTCGCGCGCAAAGTAGCGCATGGTGCCCTCGACGGTCTCGCCGTGCGTGATGTGGAACGGGTCCTTGTTGTGCTCGTTGAGCAGTTCAAACGCGCGGTCGCGGGTGATTCCGGCGGAAAGCGTCTGGGACATGGCAGTACCTCCAGGTGAGTCGGTGCTAGGACACGGTGTCACTATCGTATATCGCCGCGGGCCAAGTCGAAAGGCAGAAAAGGCATGCGGAGAAAAAAGCCGGGCGAACGTGTCGCCCGACAAAACCGCAGATAAAACCTGCCAAAATAAACCTGTCCCCTTTTGGTAGGTTTAGGGACGGACCTGGCCGGTGCCGCGGAGCTTGTATTTGTAGGTGGTGAGGGCCTCGGCGGCAAAGGGGCCACGGGCGTGGAGCTTTTGGGTCGAGATGCCGATCTCGGCGCCCAGGCCAAACTCGCCGCCGTCGGTAAAGCGCGTGCTGGCGTTGGCGTACACGGCCGAGGCATCGACCGCGTCCAGGAAGCGCTCGCAAGCATCCGTGTCCTCGGCAACGATGGCCTCGGAGTGCATCGTGCCGTAGCGGTTGATGTGCGCGATGGCCTCGTCCTCGTTTGCCACGACCTTCACGCTCATCTCGAGCGCCAGATACTCGCGACCCCAGTCCTCCTCAGTCGCGGCGGCGTAGTCATCGCCCTCCACAAAGCCGGCGTCGGCGCACGCGGCGCACGTGGCCTCGTCGCCGTGCATGAGCACGCCGTGGTCATGCAGCACGGCAACGACCGCGGGCAAAAACGCATCGGCCACGGCACGGTCGACCAGCAGCGACTCGGCGGCATTGCACACGCCCACGCGCTGCGTCTTAGCGTTGACGATAATATTGAGCGCTTTATCGAAGTCGGCGGATTCATGCACATAGATGTGGCAGTTGCCCGTGCCCGTCTCGATCACCGGCACGAGCGACTCGCGCATGCAGCGCTGGATCAGGCCCGCACCGCCACGCGGAATGAGCACATCGACAATACCACGGAGCTTCATGAGCTCGCCGGTGGCCTCGCGGTCGGTAGACTCGATCATCGAGACGGCCTCGCGCGGGAAACCCTGGGCCTCAAGCGCATCGGCCAGCAGCTCGGCAATCATGGCGCACGAGTGATAGGCCAACGAACCGCCGCGCAGAATGCAGGCGTTGCCGGTGCGGATGCAGATACCCGCGGCATCTGCCGTCACGTTAGGGCGCGCCTCGTAGACCATAGCGACCAGGCCCAGCGGCACGCTCACGCGGGTGAGGTCCACGCCGCTTGCAAGCGCGCGGTGGTCGAGCACGCGGCCGACAGGATCGGGCAGCTCGGCGAGCTTCTCCAAACCGGCGGCCATGCCCTCGACGCGCTCAGGCGTCAGCAGCAGGCGGTCGAGGAGCCCTGCCGAGGTCCCCGCATCGCGCGCGGCGGACATGTCGAGCTCGTTGGCGGCGACGATGGAGTCGACACCATCGCGCAGCGCCGCGGCCATGACGCGCACGGCCTCCTGGCGCTGGGCATCGCTCGCCGTGGCAAGCGCGGCAGAAGCGGCCTTGGCCTCGACGGCAAGATCGTGGACATACGTGGCTATATCGACCGACATGGACGGCCCTTTCTCTTAGATGTTTGCCAACCATGGTAGCCGATTTATGCGCATCCTCGCCGACGGCGGTAGAATTGGTCAACCCGAAACACCGCAACGAATGGAAGCATTACATGGCGCTCATCACTTCGTACCACGTCCCCGGCCTGTATGTCGAGGACCACAGCATCGATGTCCCCCTCGACTGGCGCGGCCTGGAACCCATGCTTTTGGCCGTCGGCAGCACCATGCGCCGCGGCGCCATGCCGGCGCCCATCGCCGGCGCGCCCGAGAGCATCAAGCTCTTCTACCGCGTGGTTTGCGCCCCCGACCGCATCAACGACGACCTGCCGCTTCTCCTCTTTTTGCAGGGCGGCCCCGGCGGCGAGAGCCCGCGTCCGCTGTCACCGACAAGCGATGGCTGGATCGAGGAGGCTGTCAAGCACTTCCGCGTCGTCCTGCCCGACCAGCGCGGTACCGGGCGCAGCGGTTGTGTAGACGGGCGCACGATTGCCGCACTGGGCGAGCGCGCCGAGGCGGCAGGCTCCGATGCGGCCCGCTCGCAGGCGGACTTCCTCAAGCGCCACCTCGCCAGCTCCATCGTGCGCGATTTTGAGTACCTGCGCCTGGTGGGCTTTGGCGGCAAGCCCTGGGTCACACTCGGGCAGAGCTACGGAGGCTTTTTGACGTTGAGCTATCTGTCGCTCTTCCCCGAGGGCGTGGCGGCAAGCTTTACCTGCGGCGGCATTCCGCACG
The DNA here is from genome assembly GCA_019414055.1 of Collinsella sp. GTDB lineage: Bacteria > Actinomycetota > Coriobacteriia > Coriobacteriales > Coriobacteriaceae > Collinsella. The sequence continues at coordinate 43,936 of DXMV01000011.1, read as the reverse complement.
TGCCGGCGAGCGCCAGCGAGGTCTACGCGCACACCTTCCCGCGCATGGCAGCCAAGACGCAGCAGTATTACGACCGCTACCCCGCCGACGTCGAGCGCGTGGCGGCGTTGGCCGATGCGATCGAGGAGCAAAAACCCGCACTGCCTGACGGCTCGCCGATGACAGTCGAGCGCCTGCAGCTTATGGGCAGTGACTTTGGTATGAAGCCGAGCTTTGAGCGCATGCACTGGATTATCGACCATGCTTTTGTTGACGGCGATGGCACGCTGAGCTGCGGTTCCTCGGTATCCGACAGCTTTTTGATGCGCGCCTTCGAGCGCACTAACACGCGCACAAACCCGCTGTACTGGACGCTGCAGGAGTTCATCTACGCCGACGGCGACACCATGCCCATTCGCTGGGCCGCGGCAGAAGAGAAGGCACACCGTGCCGAGTTCGACACCCTCGCGCGCCCGCTCATGTTTACCGGCGAGGCCATGTTCCCGTGGATGTTTGAGCAGATGCCCGAGCTCAAGCCCTTCAAGCCCGCCATGGACCTGCTGATGGAAGACACCAGCTGGGACAAGATCTACGACCCGCAGCGCCTAGCATACAACGAGGTGCCACTCCAGGCCGCCGTGTATTTCGACGACATGTACGTCGATTCGGGTCTGCAGCTCGACACGCTCAGCCGCGTGGGCAACTCGCATGCCTGGGTAACGAACGAGTTTGAGCACGATGGCATGCACGGCAGCATGGTATTCAAACACCTCTACAACGAAGCCCTCAACCGCGGAGACCTGCGCCGGATCTTCTAGCAAAGGAGTGTCCCCAACTGCCGGCACAAAAGGAACGTCCCCAAATGTCACAAAAGGAACGTCTCCAAGTGCCGGAAAATGCCCTTTGCCACGAAACCGGCCCATCTACTACGTTTCAGCCGTATGGCTCAACCATATGCCATAAATAGAGAAAACCGCAGGCGTTCTACCTGCGGTTTTCTTTTTGCAATTCTTGGTGTGGTCGCCGGTGCCCCATTAAACGTAGTAGATAAGCCCATTTCGTGGCAACCATCCCAGACATGAAGGCACGCGGCGTCCAGGCGCTAAGCAAATACAATCAAGTTGTCTCGATGGATTGCGGGCTTCTCGGCTAGGTTAGCGAGCAGACGGTTGCCGGCGATCTGGTCCTGGCGGCGGCCGGCAGCAAGCTCCAACACGTCCGAATCAGCCTCGGCGATACCGCGCGCGACAACCATGCCGCTCGGGTCGCACACGTCGAGCACATCGCCCTCGGCAAACGCGCCATCGACCTCGCGAATACCCACCGCAAGCAGGGACGACCCGTGGCTGACCAGCGCCTTCGCGGCGCCGTCATCGACCGTCACCGAACCATGCGCTTTGTCGCCGAGCGCAATCCACAGCTTGCGGGGCGCAATGTCCAGGCGCTCCGCCGGCGGGTCGAACAGAGTGCCCACGCTCTCGCCGCGGGCCAGACGCACGAGCGCATCGGGCTCCTCGCCCGAGCAAATCACGCTTTGAATACCAGCCGTCATCAAAATGCGGCTCGCGCGAATCTTGGTGATCATGCCACCCGTACCCACCGATGTGGAAGAATCGCCCGCCGAGGCAATGATCTTGGCGTCGATCTTATGCACGACCGGGACAAACTCGGCCGTCGGGTCCTCGTGCGGATTGGCGGTGTAGAGGCCGTCGATGTCGGACAGCGTCACGCACAGGTCGGCGGATACCAGGCAGCTCACGAGCGCCGCCAGCGTGTCGTTGTCGCCGAACTTGATCTCGTCGACGGTAACGGTATCGTTCTCGTTGACAACCGGCACCACGCCAAGCTCCACCAGGCGCAGCAGGGCGTCGCGTGCGTGCAGATAGGACGTGCGACGCGCCGTGTCGTGGCGCGTGAGCAGCACGAGCGAGGTGAGTAGGTCACGCGCATGGAACTCCTCGTCGTAGGCCGACGAGATAATGCACTGGCCGGCCGAAGCGCATGCCTGCAGGCTCGGCAGATCGCCGACCGGTTTGCGGTCAAAGCCCAGCACAGGATAGCCACAGGCAATGGCGCCGGAGCTCACCACGACCAAGCGCCAGCCGAGCTTGCGCAGGGCCGCGGCCTGATCGGCCAGGCCACCGATAAACTCGCGGTTGACCTTGCCGTCGGCACCCACCACCGTGGACGAGCCGATCTTTACCACAATCGTTTTATAAGAAGTCGTCATACGTCAAACCAATCGAATGTCGAGCGTTCGGGCGAACGGGCGAACGGGCGAGCGAGAAAATGATCCGTTTTCCTCCGTCGCATGCGGATCACCGGAGGAGCCGCAAGGCCAACTGATCCGCTTTCCTCCGTCCCCAAGGGATCATTTTGCCCAGGGGAAGGCCGAAGCCGCGGCCATGTTCTTGCGCACGAGCTCGTCGCGTACCCGAGCCAGGCCCTGCTCCATGCCCACCACGTAGGTCTGCGGATACAGAAAGCGCTTGTAGGCAGCGTCCAGATGATCGAGCGCCCAGGCGCAGCGGCCGCGCGCGTCCTCGATGCTCTCGCGAGGAGCCACCGCGCTGCCGTCGCGCACGATCGGCACCAGCAGCTCACGATACTCGAGCTCGGACACATCGGTCACCAAGGCGGCATCATTCACGGCCACAAGGGTATTGCCGCGCGCGGCACCCTCCCCTGCCAGATGGTCCTCGTCATAGATCATGTCGCAGACCGGGCCGCCAAAGCCGTCGTAATAACGGCGCACGCGCTGCACGCCGGGGATCGTGCGCTTGTAGGGCTGCTCGGAAAGCTTCACCACCGGCGTCCACGGGTCCGTCTCGCTCGCGCGGCGGGCCGAAAGCTTGTACACGCCGCCCAGCGCCGGCTGGTCGTAGCAGGTCGCGAGCTTGGTGCCCACGCCAAAGCTATCGATAGGTGCGCCCTGGTCGAGCAGCGACTGAATCGTGTACTCGTCCAGATCGTTGGAGACCGAAATCCCCACATAGGGCAGGCCCTCGGCGTCAAAACGGCCGCGAACATACTTGGACAACTTAGCCAGGTCGCCTGAGTCGATGCGAATGGCCGACAGGCGCTCGCCCGCCGCCTCCATCTCCTTGGCAACCGTAATGGCATGTTCGCAGCCCTCGCGCACGTCGTACGTGTCGATAAGCAGCGTGCAGTTCTTGGGGCTCGACTTGGCAAACGCACGGAATGCCTCGAGCTCGGAATCGAAGCTCATCACCCAGCTATGCGCATGCGTGCCAAAGACGGGAATGCCGTAGCGGCGTCCGGCAAGCACGTTGGACGTAGACGAGCAGCCCGCCACGTAGCTCGCGCGCGCAACAGCCAGGCCGCCATCGGGACCCTGGGCGCGACGCAAGCCGAACTCGGCAACGGGGCGACCATCGGCGGCCAGTACCACGCGCGCCGTCTTGGTGGCAACAAGCGTCTGGAAGCCGACGATGTTGAGCAGTGCGGTCTCGAGCAGCTGGCACTCCAACGACGGGCCGGTGACGCGCACCATGGGCTCGCGCGGAAACACGAGCTCGCCCTCAGGCACGGCGTCAATGTTCACGTGCGCGCGGAAGTTGCGTAGGTAGTCGAGGAATGCAGGCTTAAACATCGCGCCACCGGCCGGAGCCTGGAGCGAAGCTAGATAGTCGATGTCCTCGGGCGTAAAGCGCAGGTTCTCGACAAGCTCTGGAAGCTCGGCGGTGCCGCACATGACGGCATACGCGCTGCCAAAGGGATGGTCGCGGTAAAACGCCGTAAAACAACCCTGCTCATTGGCCTTGCCGCTCTCCCACAGACCCTGGGCCATAGTGAGTTCGTACAGATCGGTGAGCATTGCGATGTCGGTGGGATGCGAGATGTCGGTCAAAGCCATGGGGCGACCTTTCGGATGTGTTGTGCAGGGGTTGAGGGTTGGGCGAGGCGGACGTGCGGGCATGGAGCCCGGCGTGAACAGGTTAGTGCAGGCCCATGCTACCCGTGATCGTGTAGACCATAAAGACGATAAACGCGATGAGGGCGAGCACGATGATGATTTTTTGAGCCGGAGCCATGCCGGGGATCTCATTCTCGCCCGCAGGCTCCTTGGAGGTGACCATGCGCTGGGCAAAGGTCATCTCGTCACGGCTCGGTTTGGGCTCGGCGGGCTTGGGGTGAGCGGCTCTTTTGGGCTGAGGTTTGGGTGAAGTGGGCGCGGGCTTCGCGGCGGCGGGCTTGGGCGCGGGCGCAGGCTCGGATGCAACCTTCGCAGCGGCCTCCTCGGCCTTCTCGCGCTCGGCACGCAGGGCGGCCAGCTCCTCACGCTCGCGGCGTGCCTCTTCCTGGGCCTCGCGACGAGCTTTCTCGGCGCGGAGCTCTTCCAACTCGGCGCGCTCCTCGTCAGACAATGGTTGGGACTCAAGCTCGGCCATAGTTCAGCCCTTTCTTTTTAAAAAAAGCCGCCGACACAATGTCAGCGGCTTATCAAATCCAAGGGTGGAGACGAAGGGAGTCGAACCCTCGGCCTCTGCCATGCGACGGCAGCGCTCTCCCAACTGAGCTACGTCCCCAGGACAAGTTGATATTTTACCTACGGCTCGCCAACTGTCAACGCCCAATACCCAGTCTTTTTGGGACGGGGCTGTTTTGACTACTTTTCGAACGCCCGGGCCACCCGATGATTATTTATCCCCGTCCCAGAAAAATCATCGGCAAACGCACTACTTTGCACTAGTAAGAACACCGGTAGTGTCAAACGCCGGGGTGAAGCTCTCGTCCACTGCGCCGCCTTCTTGCCAGAACATGGTCGTAAAGCCCAAGTCGTCGGCATGATCGAGCACCTGCTCGTACTCCTCGCGCGTCACGGCGCGTGCCAACTCGCCGCCCTGCTCGCGCATGAGCGCATTGGGCGTGTACTGGTTCATGACCGAAATCGGCACGTCGCCCACCGTCTGCCACACCAGGTCCAGTACGCGGCACGAATCGTCCGCATGGCCCGGAAGCACCAGGTGACGCACGATGATACCGCGCTTCACGAGCCCTTCGTCGTCCACCAGCTCTCCCCCGCGGCGCTCGATCTCGCGCGCCATCTGTGCCAGGCCCGACACGGCCACGCGCGGGTAATCCTTAATATGAGAGAGCGACTGCGCAAGCCCGGCATCGGCATATTTAAAGTCGGTGAGCCACACATCAACCAGGTCACCCAGGGCAGCCACGGCACTCGCCCGCTCATAGCCGCTCGTGTTATAGACGATCGGGATGTCCAGCCCGCGCTCCCGCGCTGCGGCAATCGCGGCCGGCAGCAGGTGAGCATAATGCGTCGCAGTCACCAGGTTAATGTTGTTGGCGCCCTGGTCCTGCAGCTCCAACATAATCTCGACCAGGCGCTCGGGCGAAATCTCAAGCCCAAAATTGCCCGTCGAGATCTCGTGGTTTTGGCAGTAGACGCATTTGAGCGAACAGCCACTAAAGAAAATCGTGCCCGAGCCGGCCTCGCCCGAGATAGGCGGCTCCTCCCACATATGGAGCGCCGCGCGGGCAACCTTAAGCGTGTCGTCTGCGCCGCACACGCCACGCGCGCCCTCGTCGCGTGCCGCGCCGCAACGGCGTGGACACAAATGGCAGGCGGGCGAAAAAAGTTCGGTCAACGACGTCGGCATAAAAACATGCTCCAAAACAACGATTCAGCAGCTCAAACGCAAAGGCCCGGACCGCACAGACGGCTCCAAGCCCAAGGCGCCGTAATCGTCCGACACGAATTTTGTAATGTCAAGACTGGAATCAACAAAGCGCCGCTTTATGATGTAGGTATTCCGCCCCCCGCGGAGCAACTGGGTGAACCGTCGCGTTTATTTAGGGAGCCCACACAGTCGTACTTAGTACAGGTATCCTTCGTTGTTAAGGACGCTGGAACGGTCGATGAGGGCACCCACCTGTTTTAGGTGGGTTCATTTTCGTAACGTGGGGGGTGGTTTTCTTTTGCCGATTTTGCCAAGAATTGCCATCGCAGATCCCGTATGACACCCAACAACGGCACTCGGCAGAACCTCCGCCAACATCCCAATATCTGGTAAGCGCGTGATAATCGCACGGCGCAAACCCCCGCACCCCCTCGGTCGAGTATCATGGGTCAGCTATGCCCTTTTGCGCGTAGCGCCCTTTGACCTTTTCCTTCGACGCTTGGCGGTTTTCGATTCATGGCTTCATCCACGAGCTTCATACCGTACTTATGCGTGGCGGCCGCTGCCTTTATCACGACCTTTCTCACGGTGCCCCTGGTCAAGCGCCTGGCAATTAAGCTCGACGCCGTCGACTATCCCTCCAAGCGCCGTATCAACACTAAGCCCATCCCGCGCATGGGCGGCACCGCGGTCTTTTTGGGCCTCGTCGTCGCCTGCATCGTGCAGATCCTGGGCACCTGGTACCTGGGCTGGCCGCCCGTTTTGGTGCCGCACCCGCGCCTGCACATCAGCTACCCCGTGCTGGCACTCTCCTTTACCGTGATCTTTGCGACCGGCGCGATCGATGATGTCTTCCAACTCAAGCCCAAGCAAAAATTGGCCGGTCAGGTGCTCGCCGCGCTTATCGCCTGCGTGGGCGGCCTTAAAATCGGCGTCATCGTCAACCCGTTTGCCCCTGGCGAGATCGTGCTCGGCTGGCTCGCCTACCCCATCACCGTGATCTACCTGGTGGCGTTCACCAACATCATCAACCTCATCGACGGCCTCGACGGCCTGGCCACGGGCATTTGCGGCATCGCATCGTTCACCATGTTCACGATGGCCATGCTTTCGGGCCGTATCGACGCCGCCGCGCTCTCCATCGCGCTCTTTGGCTCGTGCGTGGCTTTTCTGCATTACAACTTCAACCCCGCGAGCATCTTCTTGGGCGACTCGGGGTCGCTGCTGTTGGGTTTCGCTTTGGGCTCCATCTCGCTGCTCAACGTGAGCCGCACCGCCGCGCTCACCTCACTCATCATCCCGCTCATCGTAGCCGGCGTGCCCATCATCGACACGTTCAGCGCCATCGTGCGCCGCAAGCGCGCCCACATTAGCATCGGACAGGCCGACAAGGGCCACATCCACCACCGCCTGATCCAAGAGGGTTACAACCAGAAGCAGGCCGTGCTGCTCATCTACGCCTGGTGCATCATGCTTTCGGCCGGCGCCGCCGCGATCAATCAGGTCGAGGTGCCCACGCGCGTGCTCATCTTTGTCGTGCTCGCCATTGGCTCGGCTGCCTTCGCCAAGCATCTGCACCTGTTTGAGCCCGTCCTGCGCCACCATTACAACAAGCGGACGCACGAAGACGAGCTGGTAACCCCCGACGACCCCGCCTTTAAGCAGGAGGAGCAGGCAGCCGAGGAACGTAGGGAAGAGCGCCACCACAGGCGCTAGGGTAAGCTGCCGAGGATGCGCCCAGGTGCCGCTGGCCAAGCGCAGCCGCGCCGCACCCGTTGCGCAGCTCCGTACCCATCGCGCAAACCGCCCTTTCTCGCCCCTCTCCTGCTTACGCCTCAACACCTTCAATAAACGCGTTATCATCTTGACCAATACGCATACGTTAGGAGCAATCATGCCAAACGAGAACAGCTACGAAGTAGCGCTGCAAAAGAGCAACGCCATTCGCGAGGGTCTGGCAAAGACGCCCGAGAAGTTCACTATGCTCACCGGCGACCGCCCGACCGGACGCTTGCACCTGGGTCACTACTTCGGCACCCTCAAGGGCCGTGTTGAACTGCAGAACATGGGCGCCAAGACCAACGTGCTCATCGCCGACTACCAGGTCATCACCGACCGCGACACCACCGAGCATATCCAGGACAACGTGTACAACATGGTCATGGACTACCTTGCCTGCGGTATCGACCCCGACAAGACCATGATCTACGCGCACTCCGCCGTACCCGCCGCCAACCAGCTCATGCTGCCGTTCCTGTCGCTGGTCTCCGAGGCCGAGCTGGCGCGCAACCCCACGGTTAAGGCCGAGATGGAGGCCTCGGGCCACGAGCTCACCGGCCTTCTGCTCACCTATCCGGTGCACCAGGCCTGCGACATCCTGTTCTGCAAGGGCAACGTGGTTCCCGTCGGCCGCGACCAGCTGCCGCACATCGAGCTCACCCGTACCATCGCACGCCGCTTTAACAACCGCTACGGCAAGGTATTTCCCGAGGTCGAAGCGCTGCTGTCCGAGACCCCGCTGCTGCCCGGCCTTGACGGTCGCAAGATGAGCAAGAGCTACGGCAACGCCATCAACATCTCGATGACCGCCGAGGAGACGGCCAAGCGCATCAAGAAGAGCCAGACCGACTCCGAGCGCATGATCACGTTTGATCCCGAGAACCGCCCCGGCGTGTCCGGCCTGCTTTCGACGGCCGCCATCTGCACCGGTCGTTCCGAGGTCGAGATTGCCGAGGAGATCGGCATGGGCGGCTCCGGCCAGCTCAAGAAGTACGTGACCGAGGCCGTCAACGAGTACTTCGCCCCGATCCGCGAGCGTCGCCAGCGCTACGAGAACGACCTGGATTACGTGAAGGACGTGCTGCATGAGGGCAATCGCCGCGCCAACGAGATCGCCGAGCAGACCCTGGCCGAGGTTCAGGACGCCATGGGCATGGTGTACTAAACCGATCTGCTGGCTTGAGCTTTCGATTGCTTTAGAGCGGGCGCTACGGCGTCCGCTTTTTTGTTACCCGACCGGTTCGGCTCCGTCCATCGCACTCCCCCGACAAACAGGAACAGGCCCGCTGGCAGTTAGTTGCCAGCGGGCCTGTTCCCGAAGTACACCGTTGAATCGCACAGAGGGGAGGAATGCGAATCAAACTCAACAGGGCAGGCTTTTTCATCGCCTATTGCCTGCTCCGTTGCTGAAAACAATATAGTTCACCGTGGTTTACTTTCTAACGGCAAAATACGCCGTCACACCTTCTCCATAAGTTAACCCCGGTAAACTAAAACCACCACAAAGGGGACAGGCACCTTTGTGGTGGTTTTGGCCACGGCGGAGCCGCTAGAGCCCTGCTGGCCAGCGACAGACGGCCAAGTCGACGTGCATGTCGTCCTTAAACGTCACGCCCTCCCCCAGCAAAAGTTCGCGCTGAGCATCGGGACCGCCAAAAGCAAAGCCCTCGCAAATGCGGCCATCGGCAAACACCACACGATGGCAGGGAATCTGACCAGGGCGCGGATTGCTATGCAGGGCATACCCCACGTACCGCGCACTTCGTGGACGACCGGCGAGCAGCGCCACCTGGCCGTACGTGGCGACCATCCCTTCGGGGATCTGCTCGACCACCTCGTACACCCGCTCAAAAAAGCCCTCAGACGCCATTGCTCGCTCCCTTCAACCCAAACCAGCATAAACCACCAAAAAGGGGACAGGCACCTTTGTGGTGGTTTTGACCGGAAAGCTAGTTGGCGGGGCGGAAGAAGGCTACGGCTACGGCGCCGGGGCCCACGTGGGTGCCGATAGTGGCGCCAATGGTGTGGATGGGCAGCTCGCTCTCGGCATGGCCAGCCCACAGCGCCGCACTGTCCTCGATATACTTCTTGAGCACCGCATCCGAAAGGCCCGTATAGCCGAGCGCCAGCGGCATGGAAAAGTCGATGCCGCCCGCCTTTTCGACCTTCTGGTTGAGCAGGTTACGACCGTTCTTGGAACCGCGCGCCTTACCCAGTTGCATGATCAGGCCATCCTCGGCGGCCACAACAGGCTTCACGTTGAGTAGCGTACCCACGGCGCCGGCCGCAGCAGACAAGCGGCCTCCGCGCACCAGGTACTCCAGCGTCTCAAGCAAACCGATGACCACCACGCGGTCGCGAACGGCCTCGACAGCCGCCGCAACCTGAGCCGCGCCCTGGCCCTCGTCCACCAAGCGCAGCGCATACTCGACCAGCACGCGCTCGCCCAGGGTGACGTTGTTGCTATCCACCACATACACGTCGCCGCCCGGCGCCTCGGCAAGTGCGGTGCGAGCACTCTGGTTGGTGCCCGAAAGCTTGGCACCCACGGTAATAATCACCGCCTCGTCGCCGGCCTCACGAACCTCGGCAATCGCCTGCGAAAAGGCGTACGGGTTGACCTGACCGGTCTTGGGCAGCTCATCACGCTCCACGAGCATCTCGTAAAAGCGTTGGTGATCGATGTCGACGCCATCCATGTACACATCGGTGCCAAAGGTGACGGACAGCGGCAGAACACGCAGAGCGGGGTGCTCCGCTGGAGACATATCGCTCGCGGAATCGGTAATAATGCGGACGGACATAGCGAATCCTTTCTTGCGCAGGTCTCGCGCAGGGAATTTTGACAACAATGTCCCGGCGCGGCGTGCGCGCTCAAACGGGACGATGCAGTTGTTGGCTGAAAGATAGTGCCAGCGCGGCTCTAAATCTCGCGCAGGGTGCTGAGGATCGTGCGCAGCGACGCATACATCTGCTCGCGCTGCTCCACGCCCATGGCCTTGCCGGTGGTATCGAGCACATCGCGAATGATGCGATCGGCCTCGCTCATGCTCTCGCCGCCCAGAGCAGTCAGGCGCACCGGAGCACGGTACTTGACGGCCGCATCACCCGAGTCGTCAACCTCGACGTAGCCGCCCTCCTCCAGATGAGCCAGTGTGCGCGAAACGGCGGCACGGGTAACGCCGGCCATGCGGGCGAGGTCGGCGCCAGTCAGGCCGTCCTTGCTGCGCTCAAGATAGTACAGGCACATGACATCGGAGCCCTTAAGGCCGAGCCTTGCGCCTTCGGACGTCTTGATGCGCTGAATCTCCTTGTAGAGGCCGCTGATCAGTCCGACAAAGTCCTCAAAACGTGTCTCGTCGTTCTGCTGCATGGTGACGACCGCCTTTCGCTTACATGATGCTAACGGGTAAACATCTTAGCCGCACAAGGCAACACCCGTACCCAAATATCCGATTTGTTAACCCATCAACATAAAAACCACCACAAAGGGGACAGGCACCTTTGTGGTGGTTTGAACCTCAATAAGTTTTAGGCGTTGCTACAACTCCACGCAAGGATTGTCGCGGGTCACAAGCGTCTTAACGACAACCGTCGCTCCCAAATACCGCTCGAGCAGCTCAGCGAGGCGATCGATCGCAGCCTGGCAATCCCCCATGCGCTCGGGCTCTACGCACTCAATCGCCAGGAACGCATCGGCCGAATCGTCGGACAGCGCCGTGCGAACGCCATCGCGCCAGTTCCAGCAGCGGCACACGGCGCCCGCATCGTCGATGTAGGCGAGCTCGCCAGGCAGCGTCGGATCATCCGCTTCCTCGCCAAGTGGCAGGAACGCGTCGCCGCCGTCGGTCACCGTCAGGCGCAGATTGCCCTCAATAGCATGCAAATCCTCACCGCCAACGGGCAGCGCATAAGTCAACGAAATCGTGTTGTAGATATCCACCGCCGGCGTGATGTGGCCGACCGGCTTGCCTTTGAGCACGCGCTTGAGCAGGTTCTCAACTGAGCAACGCGCGCCCTTCTTGGTCTTGAACAGGCGATAGGCCTCGCGCCATGCCTTGACCGGCGCGTTCTCGCTGATGGTATCGCTGGTCAGATGGCGCTCCGCATCGATGTTGGCGCGGTCAAGCAGCGCGGCGATTGCATCCACGTCCTCCTGGGGAATCTGAGCCGCGGGCTTCATGCCCTTTACGACCACGACGCCGATAGCCGCCTGCGGAAACAGCTCCCAAAACGAATCCTCGGCAACGAAACTCTTCATATGTTCTCCCTTCATAGCGGACGCCCGAGTCCGGACGCCTAAACAAAAAGCGCCCTCACAGCGGCCACCTTCAAAGTCCTACGGTGCCGCCACAAGAGCGCTTACGCTGCCCCCATCCGGAGAAGGGGGCGATATGTCAGGCGTATTGTAACCCGAGTCATTCGCGTGAGTAAAACCACCACAAAGGCGCCCGTCCCCTTTGTGGTGGTTTTGGGCCTGAGGCGACGCTAGTGGCGGAGTCCCAGCAGGCCGCGGCCGCGATGACGGGCCTCAGCGGGCACCTGGGCGTGCGGGCCGGCGGCCTTGACGGACTCGGGCAGGTGCGAGTACTTCTTCTCGAAGTTCTCCTCGAACATCACGGCCAGGTTGTGCGCTGCCTCGTCGTAGCGAGCGGTGCTCTGCCAGTACTGGCGCGGCACCAGAATGCCGTCGGGCACACCGTGGCACGTGGTGGGAATGTCGACGTTAAAGATATCGTCATGCACGAACTCGCTGTCCTCGATGGTACCGTCGAGGGCACGGGCCACCAGGGCGCGCGTGTAGGCAAGCTCGATGCGATGGCCCACGCCATAACCGCCGCCGATCCAGCCGGTGTTGACCAGATAGACGCGGGTGCGACCGTCGGCGATGCGCTCGCCGAGCATCTTAGCGTAGACCATGGGGTCGAGCGGCATAAACGGCTCGCCAAACAGCGAAGAGAACGTGGGTGTGGGCTCGGTGACGCCGACCTCGGTGCCGGGAATCTTGGCCGTAAAGCCCGTCACAAAGTGATACATGGCGGCGTCGGCCGTCAGGCGCGAGATGGGCGGCAGCACGCCAAAGGCGTCGCAGGTCAAAAACAGCACGACGCTCGGGGTGGTGCCCATGCCCTTGGTCCACGCGTTGGGGATATGCTCGACAGGGTAGGCCACGCGCGTATTGTGCGTGATCGAGACGTCGTCGTAGTTAGGCTTGCGATTCTCATCGAGTACCACGTTTTCACAGATGGCGCCAAAGCGAACGGCGTTGAAGATCTCGGGCTCGTGGAACGCGTCCAGGCCCTCGCACTTGGCGTAGCAGCCGCCCTCGACGTTAAAGATGCCCATGTCGGACCAACCGTGTTCGTCGTCGCCGATCAGCAGGCGCGTGGGGTTGGCCGAAAGCGTGGTCTTGCCGGTGCCGGACAGACCAAAGAACACGGCGGTCTCATGCGTGACGGGGTCCATACTGGCCGAGCAATGCATGGGCAGAACGTCGTCCTCGACGGGCAGCAGGTAGTTCATGACGCTGAAGATCGACTTTTTGATCTCACCGGAGTAGCCGGTGCCGGCGACCAGAATCACGCGCTCCTGGAAGTTGATGACCACGGCGGCGCTGGAGTTGAGGCCCTTGATGGCAGGGTCGCACTGATAGCCGGGTGCGGCGAGCACGCAGAAGTCCGGCTCGCCGGTGCGTGCGATTTCACGGGCAAGCGGGCGGGCGAGCATCTGCTTAATAAAGAGCGCCTGGCTGGCACGCTCACAGGCGACGAGCAGTCGGCGCGTGTGGTTGCGGTCGGCGCCCGCCATGCCGCGGGTAACGAACACATCGCGCTCGTTGAGGTAGTCGACGATACCAGCCTTGATGGTCTCGTAGCTCTCGGCAGAAAGCGGGCGGTTGACGGCGCCCCAGGCGATCTTGTCGTGGACATCGGGGGTGTCAACGATAAAGCGGTCGTTGGGCGAACGTCCGGTACGCTCCCCCGTCTCGATCACGAGTGCGCCGTTGGAGGCCATACGGCCCTCTTCGCGGCGAATCGCATGCTCGACGAGCTCGGCTGCCGGCAGGTCGACCAGCAGGCGGGGTTGGTTCTCGGCGGGATCTTCGACCAGCGTAATGCCAAAGTTGGATAGAACTTCTGCAGGGGTAACACCAGGCATGGGGCCTCCTTTAAAAACGCGACACGTGGACGCGGCGCGCACTTTACTCACGTAAAGCCCGTTGTACCCGATATGCAAAAACGTTTTTGCGGCAAGGGCGAAGCGCCCGCCCAACGGTCAAAAATCGCACGCAAGCGGCCTAGTCATTGGGGACGTTCTTGAATGACTAGCTGTTGGGGACACTCTTGAACAGGCATCAACCAAGGAGTGCCCCTAGATGCCGGCACTTAGGGACGTTCCCAAAGTGCCGGCTACTGAATGGCGCCGCCGAAATTATTGAACAACCTGGTCAAAAACACGAGTCGATACCACCGCGGCTATACTAGAGCACAGCAATAGAAAGGAATCGTCTTGAGCATCACGCCCCTCGATAGCATCCGCCGCATCATCGCCCGCCGCAACGGCGTCACCGACCCCACCGTATCGGGCGGGGCGCACGGGCAAGGCGGACGCATCGAGAACGGCCTGTTCCCCGCATCGCACACCGCCGAGGAGCTCGCACGAATCCAAGAGCTAAGCCAGCGTAACGCCGGCGGTCCCGACAGCAGCCAGACCACACGCCGTCGCCGCGATCGCCAACCCGGCCCCATCCGCCGCATGGTCAATGCCTGGTGGAACCGCCTGCTCGGAGCCGTCTACGGCGGCGGCTTCTCCACGCAAGAAGCCGAGTACGAAGATCACGCCACCCGTCGCGACTACCTTTGGAATACCCTGGGCACCGCCGTATGGGGCATGGCGTTTCCGCTGCTCACCATTGTGTCCACGCAGCTTGTCGGCGCCGAGGAAGCCGGTAAGTTCTCCATCGCCTTTGTCACCGGCACGCTCATCATGATCGCGTGCAACTACGGCGTGCGCAATTTCCAGGTCTCGGACATCGACGAGACGACGTCCTTTGCCTCCTACCAGCTCAACCGCTGGCTTTGCGGAGCGCTCGCGCTGGCATGCGGCCTGGTATACAGCAGCGCCCGCGGCTACGATGCGCAGATGGCCACGATCGGCCTGGGCGTCTACCTCTATAAGGTGATCGACGGCGTCGCCGACGTGTACGAGGGCCGCCTGCAGCAGGCCGATAAACTTTACCTGGCAGGCATGAGCCAAACGCTGCGCTCCGCCGGCGTCATCGCGGTCTTTAGCGTGGCGCTGTTCCTTACACGCAGCATGCCCATCGCGGCCATGGCCATGGGTGTCACCGCCATCGCCTCGCTCGTGCTGGTCACCGCCCCGCTCGCCCTACTCGAGACCGAAAAATCGCGCCACGTGAGTCTGCGCGAGGTCGGCCACCTGTTTGTCCAGTGCGCCCCGCTCTTTGGTGCACTGTTCCTGTTCAACCTCATCGAGAACATGCCCAAGTTTGTGATGGAAGGCACGCTGGCCTACAAATACCAGCTGTACTTTAATGCCCTGTTCTTTCCGGCGCAGGCTATTTTGCTGAGCATCGGATTTATCTATAAACCGCAGCTTTTGCGTCTGTCGAGCATTTGGGCGAATCCGCGCAAGCGTCGCCGCTTTGACCTGATTATTGTTGCCGTTATGGCACTGATCGTGGTCATTACCGGAGCGTGCGCCGCATTTATGGCCGGCCCCGGCATTCCCCTCATGAGCTTTATGTACGGCCTCAACTTTGAGCGCTACCGCACATTGGCGCTGCTGATGGTCGTCGCCGGCGGTGTAACCGCGGCTATCGACTTTATCTACGCCATCATCACGGTGCTGCGCCACGCTGGAGACGTCACCAAAATCTACCTGATCTGCTTTGCCGTGAGCGTGGTGCTCCCGGTGATTCTGATCAACCTGCTGGGTCTGATGGGCGCTGTGGTGAGCTACCTAGCCATCATGGCCCTACTCCTGGTGCTACTGATTATCGAGTACGCCCACATCCGCCAGCGCATCGAACGCGATCGGAACCCGTACGGAGCCTAATTCGAATCAATTTGAAGAAAAGAAACGTCGATGTTTTGGCACCGACAGCGAGCAGTCTCGAAGTGCCCCAGGTTGGCGTGAAAGAGGAGCTACGCGTACTTCTGTACGCGAGCGACGGTTTGAGCGACAAGATGGGGTGCTTCGGGGCTGCGCAGCGTCAACGTGACCGCCGTTCGGTAGAACGGCGGAACAAGGTTATTCTCCAGGCTTGATATTTGCGTAGAACTCCGCACCATCATCCAGGCGCAGGATGCCGACGCGGCCGAACTCGGAGCCAGTGGCGGCGGCGCAGTCGATGTCGATGCGATCGGGCACGCCGGCGGTATCCTCGCCGCCCAGGCGCACAATCTGCCCACGGCCCGACTCCTCATCGAGCCCCGCCAGGCCGCCTACCTCGCAATAACGCCCGAGCGACACCGTTGGCGTGTGGCCGCTCACCACGACCGGACCCTTGCCCTCGGCAGAAAGCAGCCCCGTCGGCGCATCCCAATAGCCGTGACGAATCCACAGCAAGTCATCGGACGACTGCACCGCAAGCATCTGCTTCAGTAGCTCGCGATCGGCATCCACCGCCCCCGCGCCATCGGCACAATCAACCCCATGTTCAAGCAAAAACGCCCGCGCCGCCTCGGTCTGGATGCCGGCATGTACCAGCAGGTACGGGCGCTCGTCAGTCTCGGCCACCGCATAGAGCGGCAGCGTCGCCATCCAACGCACGAGTTCCTCGTACGCCTCAAATTCCATATCGTTGAGCTGCTGACGGGTAGTCCAACCGCCGTTGATATCCCATGTCTCGGCATCGAGCGGATCCTGGCCAATGATGGCATCGAGCATGATCTGCTCGTGATTACCCTTGAGCACGCGGGCGTTGGGTAGCGAGCGCACGAGTTTAATAACGCCAACCGGATCGGGCCCGCGATCGATCATGTCGCCCAGCACGTACAGCGCATCGTCGGACGCCAGCGAAATCTTGGACAGGGCCTCGTCAAGCGCACGCACGTGCCCGTGAGCATCGGATGTCACATAGATCGCCATGGTACGCCTCTCCCTGCATTGCGGCCGAAGCCCGGCGCCGCAACTAAAACTTCAAGTTGAACTTAAACGTTACCCATTGTACTCCGTTGCAATAAAGCTGGAAAGGGTTGCATACCGTCAACGGTCGCCGGCGCACGCCCGTCAACCCGCACCGCTCACGCCACGCCGTCTGACGCAGCGCCCCAACCAGCGACGCTCACGTCGCGGTCTCGTGTCGAAAATGCGCACGCCCGCAATCCAAGCCCATATACCCACCATCTTTGGGTACAAATAACCGCAGACAACTGACCGTGCCACGCAAACCACCCAGGAGCGGACACCATCCATGAACCAGATACTTCTCTTTATCGGGCTCGTCATTATTCTGTGCCTGACCATCAAACCCGTCGGCAAAAAGCTCCCCTTCCCCACCCTGCTCATCTTTATCGCGCTGGGCATGCTACTGGGCGTCAACGGTCCGGCGCACATCGACTTTAGCGACTACGCGCTTACCGAAACCGTCTGCAGCACCGCGCTGCTGTTCATCATGTTCTACGGCGGCTTTAACACCAACATCGACCGTGCCAAACCCGTCGCCGTGCCCGCGGTGCTGCTGAGCACGCTCGGCGTCGTCATCACCGCCGGCGTTACCGGTGCGTTCGCGCATTTTGTACTGGGCTTCGACTGGATCGGCGGCCTGCTGCTGGGATCAGTCGTGGCATCCACCGACGCGGCCAGCGTCTTTAGCGTGCTGCGCGAGCACAACCTGTCGCTAAAGGGCGGCACCGACTCGCTGCTCGAGGTCGAATCAGGCTCCAACGATCCCGTCGCCTACATGCTCACCGCGGTACTCGCCACCCTCGCAGCTGGCGGCGACATCAACATTCCCATACTGCTGGCCAAGCAAATCATCCTGGGTGTGGGCCTGGGCCTTGTCATCGGCTGGACATCCAGCCGCCTGATTGAGCGCGCGCACGCAACGGCTGAGGGTGCGCAGACCATCTTCTTGTTCGCCGTGGCGATCGTCGCCTACGCACTGCCGAGCTACCTGGGCGGCAATGGCTTTTTGGCCGTATACCTTGCCGGCATCGTGCTAGGCGCGAGCGACATCACCGGCAAGGTCGAGATGGCGCACTTCTTTGACACCCTCACCGAGATGGCCGAGATGACCATCTTCTTTTTGCTGGGCCTGCTCGTCACGCCCGCGCGCCTGCCGCAAATGCTGCTGCCGGGCCTGGCACTCATGGCGTTTATGCTCTTTGTGAGCCGCCCCATTGCCGTTGGCATGCTACTGGCGCCCTTTAAGACGAACCCCCGCCAGGTCGCGCTCGTAAGCTGGGCGGGCCTGCGCGGCGCGGCTTCGGTCGTGTTTAGCCTCTTTGCCGTGGTGGCCGGTGTCCCCGGCGGTCACGACCTGTTTGACCTGGTGTTTGTGATTGCCGTGTCGAGCATTGTGGTGCAGGGCTCGCTGCTACCGGCGGTGGCAAAGAAGCTCGACATGATCGACGCGGAAGGCGACGTGCGCCGTACGTTTAACGATTACCGCGACGAGAAAGGCATGTCGTTTGTCAAGCTCAAGGTGGGCGCGGGCCATCCGTTTGCGGGGCGCTCGCTCGCTGATATTGGCAGTGCGACGGACATGCTCGTGGTCTTGGTGCTGCGCGATGGCGCGCACCCGGTGCTGCCCAACGGCGATACCGTCATCGAGGAAGGCGACCTTCTGGTGATGGCCGCGCCGACGTTTGAAGAGCGTGCCGAGGTTACGCTGCGCGAGGTCACCGTGACGCCCCACGGTCGCCTGGCTGGACAGCGCCTGCGCGACGTGCCGCAAGGCAAGCACCCCTTTATCGTGGTGATGCTCAAACGCGACGGCCAAACCATCATCCCCGACGGCAACACCCTCATATACGCCGGCGACGAAGCCGTCATCGCCACGCTCGCGTCGTAGCAGCAAGAGACATACCCACCCAGGGGGCAGCATTTGAAAGCAGTCCGACCACACGCTATAAAGAAGTCGGTACCCTCCAAAAGAGGGGCCTCCAAGAGCCGGGGTCTTACCCCCCCCCGGGCATTTTTTGCGCAGTGTCGCCGAATATGACAAAGGGACAGCCCCTTTGCCACATTCTTAAAACCGAAGGCAGATTGACGAACATATGTTTGGTTATTATAATTTCTACTTGAATAGACTCCTCGTCTCGTGGTATAAAAGGGTTGGTACCCTCGAATAGAGGGACCTCCAAGAGCCGGGGGATGTCCCCCGGCATTTTTTATGCGTAAATTGGAGGTCACCTCATGAAGGAACTCTCGATTTTTATCGACGAATCCGGCGACGCGGGGCCTGTATCTAGGTACTACATTGTCACGCTCGTATTCCATGAACAGGACAAACCTGTTGGTCCTCATATCAATAGCTATGAGCAGCTCATAAAAGATCAAAGTCTCGACATCATGCCATTTCATTTCGGGCCGCTTTTGACCGGACATGACGACTATAAATGGCAGGATATTCAACGACGAAAAAAGCAACTTTCCGCCTTCACGATGCTCGTGCAACACCTCCCCATCACCTACCAGCCCTTCATCTACGACAAGAAGCAGGGCCTTTACGAACCCCAAAAGCTCTCCGAAAAGATCGAACGCGACGTTGCGATATTTCTCAGTGACCACCTGGCGTATATACAGAGCTTTGACCACGTTAAGATCTACTATGACGGAGGCCAAAGCGTTGTAACGCGAGCGCTTCATGGCGCCATCGAGAAGGCCATTTCCCAAAAGGCCACGGTATATCGCGATGCTTCGCCCAGAACATACCGACTTTCCCAGGTCGCCGACTATATTTGCGGAATCGAGCTCACGTTCCTTAAGTTCCAGAATGGAACAGCGACGAAAACTGACACTGAGTTCTTTGGCTCGATCACCCCATTCAAAAAGAACTTCGTCAAGAAGCTAAGGAAAAAGAGGATTGAGTGAGCCAGCCATTCGCATCGGAACCATGGTATAAATGGCTTGCGTTCCTTTATGAAGGGCAGTCAAGGGCCGGGGGATCCCCCCGGCATTTTTTATGCGTAAAGTTGCCGTAACTCCTGTTTAGCCTCTAAGAGGGCGGGAGTAGCTAAAGGAGACACGTCCTAAATTAGCTACATTGCGGACAGTATGCGTCTCGCAAAACTAAGTGAGTAAGCTTTTGCCGAATCGCCGACCACGTCACCAAAGCACAACTCTGTGACCTGCGGGTTTGTTGAAGCAAATTTGTCGTGTGCTCAGGATTTGCAATTAAGTCTACTCACTTAGTCAGCGGGCAGTCAAAATAAAACAGTCGCGAGGTCATCAGGCTCCATCGCGACGGTCTATCGTGCTTTTACGCGCAGCCGCAGTCCCGAATGTGACAAAGAGACTGTACCTTTGTCACATTTCTAATCGTCATCGACGGCAAAGTCGTGGAGGTCGAGGCCTTCGCGTTCGGCTCGGGCTAGGAGCTCTTGGGGCGACTCATCCTCGATATCCACTACGTCGAGCATAGCGGCCGGAAAGCCCACGCCGGTTGCACTCCCAGCACGGTCAAGCAGACTCTCGCGCAGCCGGTCAACATCAATGTCGATCTTCATGGTGAAACCTCCTATCAGGCCAGGCCCTTACTCGTCAGCGCCGAGCGCATCCACGGCAGCGACAAAAGCCGCAACCTGCTTGTCGTCCATCTGCACCGCCAAGTGCCCCGCCGGCTCGTCATAGGCAAACTGCACCTTATCGATAAAGCAATCCCAAGCGCGCTCATCCACGCGCACAGCGGCCTCGCAATACTGGCTGAGCTTTTTGAGTCCATACCAAAACGCATTCACATGGCGCGCGGGATACTCGTCCAGCACACCATCGTAGCGACGCGCGTTAAACTCATACATACGCGCCACGGCAACCTCGAGCGAATCGCCGCCATCGGCCGAGGCCTCGTCCACAAGCTCAGGGATAGCAACCTCACACCGAACATTGTGCCTAGTAGCACCGTCGTACTCGCCCACCAACACATCTTCATCAAACCGAGCATCGTAGTCGAAATAACTACTGCCACGGCAAATCCCATGCGGCGAACCGGCACCAAAGGCACAGAACAACCCGTCGTCGGCAACAACGCGCCTATAGGTCTCAAACGACTTTTTAACCTGAGCGAGCAACTCGGAAAGCTCCCCGGCATCGCACGCCGTCTCGCACGCAACACACGCAGACTCGGGCAACGATACCGGCTCCACCGTGCTCCTCGCAACGCGGGCGGCGCGCTCCGCCCGATACGCTTGGGCAGCCAAGCGCGCCCGCTGCGCAGCGCCGCGCACGTTGGTAAGCTCACGCTCCAGCGCCACGTCGCCGGCAACATCGCCAGCAACACCACCAGCAAACCCGCCAGCAAACCCGCCAGCATCCCGCGGCCCGGTCGCACTCAGCTCGGACTCAAAGGTCATCGTGATCATGTCGGCAAGGTCCGTTGCGTCGGCTGCACAACGCAGCTGCTCCAACTGCGTACACAGCCGATCGGCATCCAGGGGCACGGCATCCACAACGCGCACGTCGCTCAGGCGTGCCACGCCCTGCAGCACCAAAGTCCCCGCGGCATCGTATGCAGCGCGAACCCTGTCCGCCGTATTGGCACGCAGCTTTACCTCGATAAACGCAAGCGTCTGCTCCAGGCGGGCCAACAACTCGGCCTTGTCCTCCATGCGCAAAAAGGCAGCATAGCGGCGCTCCATCTGCAGCGGGCCCACAACACCCGCCTGCTTGCGAGCGCGTGCAAGCGCAGCGCTCTCAACGCGGCGTACATACCCGTCAACGGCCCGTACGGCAGACTCACGCGCAGCACGCTCGGCAGCCTCGACACCCTCGATCACGCCCAACAACTCGCGGGAGCGCGCCTTGCGCAATAACTCCCCGCGATCGTACTGCTCAAGCGCCGTCTGACGCTTGGCTACCGACTCAAAGCCAAAGAGCTCATCGAGCAGCTCGCCAACAGAACGTTCTTCCGCCATGGCAAGGCCTCCTCACGCGCAGCGCGCCAACATGTCCGCGGGCTCACGTGCGCATCAAACGCCTCGCGCACGCAAGCCCACACGCTCGCATCCCTATAGATCTAGCGCCTTCTTCGCGGCATCAACCGGGTCGCCATCCATGTAGAACACCGGACTCAAGCCCGAGATAATCTCGGACGGCACGCTCTGCAGGCCCGCGATGGCGCTCAGCGGCAAAATCACGCGCTTGGCGCCGGCGTTTTTGGCCACGCGCATAATGTCCTCGAGCCCGCGAATCTCGTCCATAGAGCCCGACATGCGCAAGATTCCCGGAACCGCCAGCGCGGACATCACCGGGCGGTTGCACGCCGCGGAGCACAGGCCCACAAACTCGGCAAGAGAGACCTCTTCGGACAGGCCCTTGCTCTGCAGGTCGTTATAGAACAGCAGATAGTCCTTGGAGCCAATGTGCATGCCCGGCGCCACACGGTTCGCCAGGTTCACAAAGTTGTCGAACGCGGCCTCCAGCGTATCGCGCACCGGCTTGTTAAAGGCAACGCCCTCGTGCTTAAACTTGCACTCGCCGGCGACGGCCTTGTTCTCCAGCTTGTACACGGCAACCTCGCCGCTCTGCGACCTGCCCACGCCAAACACGTGACCGGACAGCAGCGGCCCGTCGGGAATCAGCGTATCCTCGGACTGCTCGGGCACGCGCACCACGTGCACGTCCTGCGGATTGTCGGCATCCATATAGCCCAGGTTGACGTCGATAAACTCGACGCCCGCCATAATCTTGAGCTGCTCCTTTACGCGGCGACGGCCCTCGATGGCATAGTCCAGCAGCCAACGAACGTCGTCCTTGTCCATAGCCTCGTCTGGGAACAGCAGCTTGGCCAGGCCGCTAAAGGACTTGCGCACGGCGATCTCGTCACGCTTGTTAAAGTCACTGTTAAAGCGGAAGTAGCGGTCGATATGATGCGTAAAGTCCTTGCGGCGCATCATCTTGCAAAACTCCGACAGGCAGTCGGTGATTAAGCCGTAATGCCCGGTCAGCAGGCTCGAGCGCATCTTGGGAATCTCCCAGCCCGGCAGGTAATAGTGGATACGGTCGAAGAAGGCCGAATCGTTGTTAAACTCCGGCGGGAACGGATCAAACAGGTGCGTGGTCTTAAGAACGTTTTGCACGGTGTCGTTGATGTTGCCCTCAAAGACCATGGAGGCATCGGCGTTGATCTGGTCGCGGCCACGCGCGTAGCTGCCACTCGCCATATAGTCCTTCATGATCTGCACGGCGTTGGTGTCCTTAAAGCGCATGCCGGCGACCTCGTCGAACGTCACGCAATCCCAGTGACCCACCAAGCCCACGCGATCGGCGCGCATGGAGTTCATACGGCCGAACAGGTTGGCCGTGGTGGTCTGCCCGCCCGAAAGCAAGATGGCGTAGGGCGAGACCTCTTTGTAGATATGGCTCTTGCCGGTACCGCGGGGACCAAGCTCGCACAGGTTATAGTTGCGCTCGATCAGCGGCACCATGCGCTCGATAAAATGCAGGCGCTCCTTCTCCGAAAGCTCGCTGGGCTCATAGCCGGCAGAGCGCAGCAGCATGTTGAGCCACTCGTCGCGCGAGAAATACTGGCGCTCGTCGATCATGGCGTCCAGGTCCAGGTTGGGCATCTGGATGGGCGTGAGCGAGGCTACGCTA
Organism: Collinsella sp.; assembly: GCA_019414055.1. Classification (GTDB taxonomy): domain Bacteria; phylum Actinomycetota; class Coriobacteriia; order Coriobacteriales; family Coriobacteriaceae; genus Collinsella. The sequence continues at coordinate 20,735 of DXMV01000011.1, read as the reverse complement.
AACGGAGAGTCCTCGGGCCCGCGCTTTTTGCGCTTGGCCTTGGAGCGGCGCGGCGCATCATCGCCAAAGACCTCTATGCCAAACTCGTCTTCCTCTTCCAGGGGACGACGATACTCGATGCTCATAATGCACCAAATACCACCCTGGAGAATCTTGGAATAGTCGCGCACGTACTCGGCCGGCATCACAAACGGCTCAATGGTCAGGTTGGCAAACGACGCCACGTAGATGTCTTTGTACTCGTCGAGCTTGGCCGTCACCTTATCGATGATGGTAAAGCGACCCAGCTCGCGGATCTTGGACTTAATGCGCTCGGACTCGTCGGGACGCACGTAGTTATCGGTGAGGATCTTGCGGATGCGCCCCAGGCCCTCCGCCACGGCGTCCTCGTCGTCGGTTGAGCAGTACATGCCCAACAGGTACTCCAGCACAAAGGTGGGCACGTTGGCGCCGCGCTTCATAAGGGCCGTGAGGTCCTTGCGCACGATCTTGCCGCCAAAGTGCTCGAGCAGCTTACCGTCCAGTCCATCCATGTCGTAACCGTCATCCTCGGGAGCGTCGGCCACGGCCTGGGCATAGCCATCGGTCGAGGACTCGTCCTCGGCGGGCGCCGCAGCCTCGGCGGGCGTCGCAACCTCAACGGGTACCGCGGTCTCCGTCGGCTCCGGAACAGGCGCGGCGGACACGGCCTCCGCGGCAGCCTCAGCCTCCGGGGCAGGCACAGCCTCCCCTACAGGCACCGCAGCCTGCGCCGGCACATCCACATCAATCGAGGGAACTTCCCACAGATCGTCGTCATGGCTATCAAACATAGGGCACACTCCTAAAAACCAAAGTCAGCAACAGGGGCAAACGAAACAGCGATGGTGTACGTCTCGCGCCAAACGATCTTGCCCGTCTCGCGCTCGCGGCAGACCAGATAGTACGGACCCTTGGCCGAGAATCCATCCGCTGCATGCAACGCAAACTTGGCATGCACCACGCGCTCCTGCGAGTTAACAGAAGTCTTGTTGGCATGCGCCTTGACCGTATCGCTCACCTCGTTGCCACTTGCATCGGTAAACACCAGCTCGTACTCGCACGGCAAGACCTTACCTTGGGCAGGTTCTTCCTGGATCAAGTTGACCGAGAAGAGCGAGTTGGTCACTCGGCGTCCCTCACTTAGCACGCGCAGCGTCGCCGCGCGCGTGTCGACAAAGTCCTTGGAACCCGAGCGCGCACGCCAAAAACCGATAACGGGCACGCAGAGCTCCTGCAGGCTCATGCCGCCGTGGACGTAGTTGTTAGTGCCGCCGGGACGCTTGAAGTGCACGTTCTCGCGCGGGGCAAATCCCTCAAAACCGGCACCCAAACGTCCCATGCCAACATTAACAAACACCCCGCATGCCTCTTCCGAAAGCTTGGCCACGGCCTCGTTGGGTACCACCAGATGACGCTTGCCGTGCATGACAGGAGCGTCAAGGAAGGGAAGGTCTGGCTTGCCGAGCATCTGGCACTCGCTGAGCTCCCGACGCGTGTAGATAAAGCCGTGGTCCGCCGTTATAACAACACGCGCGCCCGGGGCGTCGGTGCACACGCGACGCGCCAACGCAGCAAGTTCCTCCACGGTGTCCGCACAGGCATCGAAGACGTCATCCTGCGTAGCGGCCTTCTCGCCCGTAGCATCGATCTTGTTGTGGTAGAGATAAACGAGCTTGGAGTCCTTGAGCAGCGCCTTGCGCTCGGTTCCCGCCATGTTGAGGTATGCGCTCGAGCGCAAAGCGCGGGCCGTGGGCTGAACGTGGGTAAGTACGGCCTCGCGCTGCGGAGTCGTCGCAGTGGGCATGCCGTCAGCCAACACAAGCGAGCCATCCGCTGCAAGTTCAAGCGCTTGGTGCGGCAGCAGCGCGGGCATGCCCACCTCGGTGATGGAGGGAAAGACCGCCTGCATGCTAGAAACCCTGACGTTGCCGCCGCGCTCGCGCTCGAGAAGCGCCGCGACATCACGGGCCACCTCATAGCGCAGCGCGTCGCTTACGATAACGACCGTCGTTTTGGCAGACCCCACAAAGGTGGGCAGCACATGCCAGTAGAATTCATCCTGCCGTGCAGGGCCATCGATGTAGCCGCAATCGGCCCACTCCCCTTGCGCAGCTGATGTCCAGCAGGCATTGGCATCGGCCAAAAACCAGTTGCTGTAGAGATTCTCCGCCCAGTCCACCACGGCTCGGGCAGGTTCCTCGAGTACATCGCACTCGACGGAGCGCGCCCGCAGATACGCGGTGCACATATGACGATAGGCGGCATCCATGGCATACCAATCGGACGTGTAGGCATCCCACACCTGCTGGGGCTGCGCCAGATGGAACCCGCCCGCGTGCACCTGCCTAAACGCGCACATATCGGCCACGGCGACAAGCAGGTCAAAGTAGCTCTCGACACGGCGGTACCAGCTCAGGTCGCAGCGACGCGCCGCAAAGGTGCGCGCGTCCTCAACACGGTCCGCGCCCTGAGCAAACGAACAGAACAGCTGCGCGAGCACAGCCTCGTTGACGCACGGGAACACATCAAGCGAGGCCAGCACATCGATCGGCAAGGCCTCAAACCGTGCAAAGAGCCCGCGGGCATCCTCCACCAAACGGCAGATCTCAAATAAATCCTCGCTCGACACCTGAGCATCGGCAGTCTGGTCCCACGTACGCACCGCCTCAAGGCAATAGGGGCCGTATGCGGGAACCACATAGCTTTCGAGTCCCTTGAGCGCCCCCTCGGGAAGCGCGGTGGATGCCGCCGTAAGGAACACGTGGGATGCCAGTGCAAGCAGCGAATCACGCTCATACAGCGGCCCCTCAAACCCATAGCAACGCACAATGAAGGCAGAGAGAACATCACGCACACAGTACTTGTCCGCCAACTCGGCCAGTGCCTCGGGGCCCTCGTGCAGCAGCGTGGTCATACAGCCGCGCAGCACAAACGCGGGCCGCGCGTCGCCAACCTCTTTACCGCCAAAAATCACCGTAAGGATACCGAGTTCGATATCGGATGCGCCCGAGGCATGCGGAACACACGCGGCAAACTTAGCGCAGCGGGTCTTGGCATCAAATAACGCCTTGTGCTCGCGCAGACTCTCGCGCACGGCGTCAATATTCTCGATACCCAGCTGATCGGCCAAAAGCGAAAGATAGTCAGCCTGGAACTGATCGGCATACAGCTCAACATCGGCAAGCCAATCGCCCTCAAGCCTGCCGCGCGGGCAACGGCGATATAGCAAGATATCGCTCGCAAGGTCATTGCGGTTGATAAGCTTCTTAACGGCAAACATGCGGCCCTCACAGGCCTCAACAAACCGTACCGGGCGCTCAAAGTCACCGTGGGCGGGCATAACGCCATCATCGGCCCCCGCGCCGCCAAAACCCTCGGCGGCCAATCGCTCAAACTCAGGAGCGAACTCGCCGTCCGCATCGTGCCAAACCACCACACGGCGGGGCATGCATGCAGGCAACGGTTGCAAAAACCGCAGCTTAAGCTGTTCTTCTACATCAATCTTGGGCATGAATATCCTTACCGTATCTGCAGTTACTTAATCTTTGCCAGCACATCCTGAAACTTGGCGTAGTTGACCTTGACGCCGTCATCCAGGTCGATCTTGATCATCTGGTCTGCCAAGTGGTGCAGTTTCTCTTCGTAGGAAATGGTCTCTTTAAGCTGGTCATTGAGCTTTTTGACGCGCTTGTCCAAACGCACGCGCTCGCCGCGCTCGGCGCTGGCAAGGGCATCGTTGGCATAGCCGATCTGGGCACGGTAGCGCTCCTGCTGCTCATGCACATAGTCGGTGCGGATGCGAGCCAACAAGTCGGGCTGGTAACGATGCATGTAAACAAGGCACTTGAAGCCGTTCTTTTTGCCACTGTCGAACAGCCAGTAGATGGGGCGCTTCTTATAGGTCTGGCAGTGGTCCTTAAAGAAGTCCTTCAAAAAGTAGGCGCGGATGACCTCGCGCGAGGTGCCTTTGCCGCCGAGCGCCTCGGCAATAAAGGCCAGGTTCTGCTCGAGCGTCTCCTCGCCATACACGGTGCGCACAAAGTCGATAAAGTAACGCACGATGTCGTCGTCAAAGTATTCGTCATCGGTGATAGGCAGCACGTTGTCGCTATCTGGCATAAAGGTCACATTCTCGGGATCGGGCATCTTGGCCAGATAGTCAGAGACCGTGGCACCCTGGTCGGCCAGAACCAGACCGTCCACGTCCAGCGAATAGCGGCCGAACATGCAGCCCACGGCATAGCTCATGAGCGAGGTGATCTCGTCGCGCTTGGTGCGCACATACTTGTTGCCCTTATAGCTCTCGGGGATCTCGTCGGCGGTGTCAAAGATGCGCGCCACCGAAACGTACTTGTCCTCGACCTCGATGGGCACCTCCCCCTCCATGTTGTAGATCTTGGCAAAGATTCGATTGAGCTCTTCCTCGTTAGCGCGGAGCTGCTCAAAGCGAGCATTGACCTCAGCCTTGCGGGCTTCGTATTTATCGGCGAGTAGTGTTGACATGTGCTATCTCCTTGATTCACAAGCAAATCGGCGAACTAAGCGCCTGGTGATTGACTATTGGCTGAAATTCCCAGAGACGGAGAGGCTGCCCCCATCGAGCGTTACCAGTGTCCGATGATCCCGGTAGCGCTATGCGCAGCTGGTTCATCATGCGATGCGGCATGTTATTTGCCGTTGTTTTCAGCGACGCACATCTTCATCTCGATTAAAAACAATCCGCAAGACAATTAAATTGAGCTTATGAAACAGCACGATCAAACACCCTCTTGTTCATATCTGCGGAATGCAGCGATCCATTCGCGTAGCGTATTTTCCTTAATGACGAGCCTCGCAGATAAATCTCCGGAATTCGAGGCATCTTGGAAGACGCAGATCCGTCTGTCACGGCGAATTTCTTTAATTTGAAATGCGCCATGTGCGATCGCGTTTCTCAAATGGCGAAACAACGCATCAACCTGAAGGTATTTATCCTTAACCAATGCCTTTTTCTTATCTTTGAGCAGCGTGTTGCCATCGGTGGCGGCCGCAACAGCTTTATTGACCTGAGTCTTGGCATCGTTCGGCACCGTGTAAACAATAAACGAAGCGGCATTCCAAAATTCACCACTCATTAGGCCTTCAGCGCACAAAAGCCGTTCGACTTCACCAGCGCTGGTTGCATAACGATAGCCAGCACTCTTAACAACTCGCACGTCCCTGGTTAATTCATTGAATAGTATCTCGGCATCATCTGAATCGTTTATCCCGAATCGACTAATCCATCCCTCGGATCGAGCAGATACTTCGAGAGCAGGACTACATAAAAGAAACTCGCGGAACACCGTTTTTCCTAAGTCCGTATCCAAAGTATCAACGTTGTCCAACCATTCAATATGATCAATATGTTTCGCCATTTTCGTACCTCTACACCAAAGGATTACGCTTGAAATCCCAGGAGGTTTCAAACGAGTCCCAGTCAGACTTAGATATATCAACACACTCATCAACAAGCGCAGAGTCCTCAACCTCATCGCACTCGTACAAGAGAGGAAGGGATTTAACATCCTTGACCTGCAAATTCATAGTTGGATTGAGGGCGTCAAGGCATTGTTGAGCAACATAAGAATTAAGGAACGCAAGCCAAGTTTTTAAATGATTCCCTAGACGGCAGATCACGGGACCGGACTTATCCCAAATACAACCATTTTGAATATAACGGAAGCATGCTTTACCAGAGGTTAGCATGGTGTAAGTTATGCCGCCTTGATACCAATATTTTTCAGGCAAAAGCGTAGAGGTCTTATTATCGCAATAAAACTGGCGTGCAGGATAGCTCCAATCAACTACATGAATTAAGTTGCCGTACCAGCGCCTAAACTCGCCGCCCTTAGAATAAGTTCTCCATTTACTCTCTTTGCGGCTTTGCGCGATCTCCCAGTGAAACCTTAGGTATTTATCATTATCCCCTGTAATATTTGGACTGCCCGTATAGTCGGAATCTCCGCCAATTGAACGCCCCTCATTAAATGCCCCAACTAAAGAAGTAGGCATCCAGTAGGCTATGGGGGTGCCGGGGATCTGCTTGAAGGTGTCGGCGTTGCGGCGGTAGAACCAGCCGCAGTCGGGGTTCTGGATCGCCTCGAGAAGGGCGCCGGCCTTCTCCGGGATACGATGATTCAGTTTGAAATAGCTGCCCTCATACCCATCGAGCCGTCCGTGGCGGAGCACCCAGATAGCGTTTGCATCAAAGACATCAGGGTGCGCATTAGTTCCTCGCGTGTCAACAAAGGTGAGAATCGTGTTGTTATCGATAAGCGAAGTCCTCATCGCAACGAACGAGGAAAGATACATGCATGTGTCGGACGTGACTAGGGACGCAAAACCGCCCACCTTGGCGAGCGAAAGGTTGCGCTCGATGAAGCACGTGCACAGGTCGCTCTTCACGTCAGGGTAGTTCTTCTTGACCCACTTTGACATGAAGGAGTTAAAGCTGCTGCTGCCCATATACGGAGGATTCGCCACGGTGCAGGTAAAACGACGGGACAGCCTCTCGCAGATGGCGGCGGCGCTTCCGAGCTTAGTTTTGGTCGCAGCGGCAAAAAGGTTGTCAGAACAGCTCGCGGCGGCAGCCTTGAGCTCGTCGATCTCGTCCTCTGAAGGAATGAATAGCGAGCCGATCTCGCCCAAATGGCTCAGTTCCTCGGCGAGCTTCTTGTTACCCGGCAGCTCGTCCTCCCCCAGCGGAATGCTCGAGAGCACAGTAACGTCGGCACGGACGCCGCGCCTAAAGAAGCGACGGTCGTGCTCGCGGGCGCACATGGCAAGCGCCAGCTCCGCGATCTGCGCCGCACGCGAATCAATTTCCATGCCCGCAAGGTTTTTAGTGAGAATGAGCTCGGGAATCTCGCGCTCACGATAGCCGCGCTCCTCGTACATATGAAAGAGCAGCTCAAACGCGTAGACCAAGATATGGCCCGAGCCACATGCGGGGTCGCAGAGGGTTATATCCTCGGGGCTCGAGATGTGGATGAAGTCCTCGTGCTCAGCATCGGGCGCGATGTAATACTCCATGCGCTCGCGTAGCGAACTCCCCGGATTGTTGAGCATCCACAGACGGCCGAGCGAGTTCTCGACCATATAGCGCACGATCCACTCGGGGGTGAAGAGCTGCGTGGCGGGCGCGATGTCCGCCGCCGCTGCCTTGCGCTTGGACTTGAAGAACTCGTCTTTAACGTCAGCGTTGTAGTACTGATACATCCAGCCCAGAACGGTCACGCCCTCGCGCCAGTCCTCGTCAGTGAGGACGGCGTTGAGTTTGCCCACCACACTGTCAGCCATCATGAGGCCCTGGGGCAACAGCAGCTCCATGGCTCCACCCACGCGCTCAAAGACGCCCGGCAGACAATCGGCAAGCTCCTCGCACTGAGCAACAAACAGGTAGCGCCACAGCGGTTCATCCAAGCCCGCCATCTTGAGCTCGGCTATGCGATCGGCATCGGCCGTCGCTATCTCCACGTCCAGTGCGTTCTCCACGGCCTCGCTGCCATGGCTGCCGTCCGCACGACTCAGCATGCGCATACGGCTGGGGAGCCATCCGCGTGCATCCATAAAGCGAATGGCTACAATGCGGTTGAACCAGGTGTAGGCCGCACGGTCGCGCAGCGCCTCGTGACCCACCTCTGCCTGCATGCGCAGAAGTTCGTCGCGTTGCTCAATCTCAGCCGGACTTAGGGGCAGGCCATTAACGGTCTCGGACCCAACGGGCGCGGGTGCAGGTTCGGTGATGCCGTAGCGCACCATCTGCGCCTCCACGCCTTTGATGAGCTCCGTACGGGCCCAGGTGCAGAAGCTCTTAAGAGCAGAATCGTTCATGGTTGATGAGCCTTTCTAGACGCCATAAGCCACCGGTGCGCGCTTTGGCACCGGTGGCTCCGCGGGTTAGTTGATACGGATCTCGTCGTTTGCAGCGAGCTCCTGCATAAGGCGAGAGCGCAGGTCGTCCACGTAGCGCTCCACGTCCTCTACGGACAAGAGACGACTCGGCTTGGCCAGATCGGCGCGGCGCACGGTTTTGATCTTGCGCAGGGGCACGGGCGCAGGCGTAGGCGCTGACGACGCAACGCCCTTGCCGGAGATCTTCTTAACCACCTCACCCGTACTCGTGACCTCAGTGGTGCGGCGCTCGTTGTCCATACGCACGCGGGCCTCATCCACAGCGTCGTACATCTCGTTGGCCGCCGCACTGAGCCAGTTGCCCCAGTTAGTTGCAACAACGCTCAGTTCGTTGAGACTTTGAGCGCTGTGGGCACGGTTTTTGAACGACTCATATTTGGTGCCGGCGTCCGCTATGGCATCCTTGGCTTGATTGACAAAGCCCTTTTGACTCTCAGCCTGTGCTTGCAGGTCTTGCAGATCGCTCTCGATTCGGCACAAAAACTCATTGCGGCGGATGCCCAGCAGCTTTTTCATGTCGTCCTCGACGGGATCCATAAGCGGCTGCAGGTCTTTAATATGGCCGTAGGGCTTGGGATCTTTGAGGATCTCGCGCACCTTTGCCACGCTCTTCACCGCGCCGGGAATGTCATCGGAGGCATACTCGATACCCTCGGTGCGGCTCAAGAAATCCTTGGCGTGGTCAAACGCTGTTCGTTGGTTGGACCCGAAGAACTCAACCACCTTGTCAAAGTCTTCCTTGGCATCGAGCAGGCGGTCCTCATGCTTGGTGAACGTGGTCAAGAACGCCTCGGCCTCGTTCTGGTCCTTAAGGACGTCGGCCACCTCCGAGCGCATCTTCTCGCACTCGCCCTCACCGGGATACGGGTAGGCCGGCTTGATGCCCGTGTAGTAGTCGCGTGCCAGGGCGACGCACACCTCACGCAAGTCCTCAAGGCGCTCCTTGAGCTCGGCCACGAGCTTATCCTCGTTGGAGGGCACGGTCTTGAGATCAAACAGGTCGCGCATGAGCTCACCCGCACCGCTCAGCAAACGGTCGTTCATGCGCACGCGCAAGCGCACCTGGGCCTTATCGGCATCCTTGCGCAGGAGTGCCACCATGCGGCTGTCGTTAGCTTGAACCGTCTGACCGCCAAACAGCACCTGCGCGCGCTGCTCCACCACAAGCTGCGCCACCACATTTGCGATATCGACCTCGCGCCAGCCAAAGGGCCTTTGCTGGTACTGGCGCTGGATATCGCCCATAGCGGTATCCAGATGGCGCTGGTGCTGCACTTTGAGGTAGTCCTCGATCTCCTTGAGCGCACGCGTGTTACCCGCGTCCATGCCAGCGAGCCCCGCTTGAACGTTGCCCGCCAGCGTGGAGCGGATATCGGAATCGCTCGTGACCGGCGCGCCGATATAGTCGGCCTTTTCAAAGACCACATCACACAGCTGCGCCAGCACCTGCTCAAAGACCTGGGCGGGTTTGGCCGCGCGGACCTCAACCATGCGGCCGTTGACTGCGCAACGTGCATGGAGCACGGCCTCGCCCAAAAGGGTATCGGCCTCTTTCTCGTTATAGGCCGCCTCGCGCATCTTGGACTCGACGATCTGGCGCGTACTCGGCTGAAGCTCCTGGAGATTTCGCGTCTTGGCGTACTTGCGGATCTTGGCGGCGCTGACGAGCGTCTCCCAATAATCCGCCTCGTCACTCAAGGCCGCGATGGCTTTGCCCGAAGAAGCCAAGGCCAGCTCGGTATCGTCCGCACGGCCCAGGTTGCTCGCCATAGTCGCCACGTAAAGCTCCATGCCGCCCATGCTGGTACCGTGGATTGAGCCGTCCACATAGCGGTCAAACGGGAAGTCGTTGGCCCCGCGGTTGAGCTTGCGCGCGGTGTAGATGCTGTCGAACAGGCGCTTTTTGATAGACTCGATCACCTGCGCGTTGTCGATCGGGGTGCGTGCGATCTCCTGCGCTATCTCCTGCTCCTCGTCGGTGAGGAAGCTATAGGTATCGCCCTGGCGTGACACGTAGTTCTCGCGCTCCAAACGGGCGAGAGATTCCTTGACGCGGTCCTTGAGGGCGCGCTTGTCCACGTCCAGGCTATCGATCATGAGGATGGAGATGTTCTCGACCGTGGCCTTGACGTAGCCGATGTAACGAATCAGGTACAGGAGCTTGAGCACCTGAACGTCGTAGGGTTCAAGGCCCTCCGCGTTCTCGGCCGCACGGACCGCGCGGTCGACCACCTGGCTGATGCCGTGCTCAAGGTCTTTGGAGATAGTGTCGAAGAAGCGCCAGAACGGCACGAGCGCACCGGTCTGGTCATGCTGGATGACCTGAGCGCTCTCCTGAAATGCGCTCAGCATGGAGCGCTCGCCCGTGGACATGTGCTTGGCCTTGACACCGTGCTTGCGCACCTCGGTCATCACGTCGGGCAGGAGCTTAAACTGATAGCCCACAAACGGGTAGCTGGCCACAAAATCCTTGGAGTTGGCGTAGCCGGCAAGGTCGGAGCGCGAGCCACCCTCAAAGGTAAAGTTGTTTTTGAGCACGGCGGTGTCTTGCTCGTAGACCCGTGCAAGCATATCGGCCGCCGGCGCGGTCTTCTCGAGCACACGGCGCTGGATGACCTCGTCCACGCTGGAGCTGGAAAGCGAAAGGCGGGTATTGAAGCGGCCTTGAATCTTTGAAAAGTCGTTGCCCACGGGCAGACTCAGGTTGTCGATGGCCTCCTGGCTCGTGACCATCACCCACACGCGGCCACCGCAGGCGGCACCCAGCTCCTCGACGATGGTCTGAAGGCTCAGCATAAGGCTTGGGTCCTGGTCGTTTGTAATAAACTGACCCACCTCATCGACCATAAAGAGCAAACGGAAGTTGCCACCGTGAGCCGCTGCCTGAGCGTCCACGTAATCCTTGACCTTTTTGGCAAAGACATCGGGGGCCAAAACCTCGTCCTCAGAACCCTCGAGCCAGTTCCATGCGGCCTTTTCGCTCATGCCGAGCACGCTCTGCAGCACCTCGACGACGTCGTCCTCAAAGTAACTGTAGGTGTCGCGGCTCTGGAGCCAGGACTCGCCGTTGACGCGCTCAAAGGCCTCGCGGAACTCCTGGGTCTTGCCCAGGGAATCGATGTAGTCCTCGAGCTTTGCAAGCTTGAGGTCCTCGCCGTAGAAGCCGCGCGCCTCGTAGAACATGCGCTCAAAGCCGCGAAGCAGCGCCGTGGGAGCCGTATCGCCCTGCTTCCACTGACCCGCCTTGCTATCGATGTTAAAGAGGAAGGCCTGCGTGGGCACCGAGCAGGCGCGCTCCATGGCAGCCGCGACCATGGGGTCGACGATCTTGCCGTCAAAGTAGCGGATGGCGCTCTTGCCGCCGATCTGGCGATTCTCGAGCAGGTAGCTCAGCATCTTGAGGAAGTGCGATTTACCGGAACCGAAGAAACCACTGATCCACACGCCGATCTTGTCGGTGCGCGCATCGATGGCATCGCCGTAGGCCTTGAAGAACGTGGCAAAGTGCCCCTGCAGCTCGCGCGTCACCACGTACTCGTCAAGCTCCTGACGGATGGACTCGTCTTTTGAATCCTGGACCTTGACCACGCCGTTGATGGAGCGGTTGATGTCTTTTGCAAAGAGATCGCGAATGATCGTGTTGTCCATGGGTGCTCCTTTGGGTTTGGGAACGTTATGGCAAAGGGTTGTTACCGGCGGCAGAGCCTTGTCTGCGGGGAGCCGTGCTTACGAGATATCGATGGCGCGGTAGTAGTTATCGGCCGGCAGACGGTTAAAGAGCTGGAAAGAAGAGCCGTTGAAGCTGCCTGGATAGGCGGCGATCACCGGCAGGTCGGAAAAATCGACTTGCATGCAGTCGAGAAGGGTGTGAATACGAAAAAAGGGATAGACCTCGCCGGCACCGGTCAGAAGAATGACGTCGCCAGGTGCATGAGGCTCGGTTTGCTCGAGGATGAACGCGGCGATCTTCTCGGGCGAACAAAACTTGGCCACGTCCTCAAGCACACGCTGGGTGCCGCGGCGCTCCTCTTGACGCGGAATGGCCTTGAGGACACGGCGCTTTTCGAGGATCGCCAGCACGGCGTCGTAGAGGTTTACGACCTTGAGCGTGCACGGGAGCTTGCCGACCTCGGCATCGAGCACAAGGGTGTCAAACAACGCGCGCGCCTCAAACTCAAGCGCGGGGTCATAGCAAAAGGTGTGGAAGCCGATCTCATTGCCTATGCCCTTGTTTGCCAAGAAATCCTCGCTGCACAGGCACTCACGCAGAAGCTGCGCGCGGCGTTCAAACTCCTGGCGGGCGCGCTCAGAGCGGGCATGCGCCGCCACGACGCTCTGGCGGGAATGGATGCCGATATTGGTGGTGATGTCCGTCGCCGGGGTGATTGCGGGATCGACGGCGCTGTTGGCGGGAACCACGCTACATCACCGCCCTGCCGGTAAGGGCCGCGATAAGCGGCTGCTCGCCCAGCTGCACCAGGGCCTGCTCAACATCGGGATCAAGGAAGAGCAGGGAAAGGCGTTCGGACTCCGGACCCTTGCTCTCGCCGATAAGGCCGGCATGGCGAAGCGTCTGACGAAGCGAGCCCTTGATGCGCGTGACCGTGGACTCGGTCCAGCGGGCGGCATCCGGATACTCCGTGGTAAAGCGCGTCATAAAGGCGTTGAGGTCAGCCGCCGTGAAGGCATAGTCGAAGTTTTGCAGACGCTCCCCCACCTCGACAAGCACGAGCTCGCGCACGATGTCGTAGCGGCAGATCATGCTGTAAAAGATGGCCTGGTCCGCCTGCGTGGGAGTACCAGATGCCATAAGGCCGGTTAGGGATAACGCGGCCTCGGCGGCAGTATTGGGGTCGATGCCGCGCGCGGCGCACGCGGCGTCCGTGGGCACCATGGCGTCGAGGCGGCGAAGGCACACGGTTGCGCGGTTGGCGACCATGCGCTCCGTGGGATATTGAAAGAGGTTATCGCTCTTTACGCGTACAATGACCTGCTCGTCGCTTGCGCCCTGCGTACGTAGGGCAGCGACGATGCGCATCTCATGCGGGAGGAATTGCTCGCGGGTGAGCACCCCCCCCCCGAACGCTTTTTGTGGTTACATCCACAGTGCACGCTCCAAGGGTGTCAAAGGCTGTCACAAGTGCGCCGCAACCCGGCAGGCAGGCGCGGCGCACATGACAATAATCATACCTGTTGGTAAAAAAGTTACCACGCCCAGAGTGTCAAATGTTGAGCAACAAAATTAAATCCGGTCAACGGTTATTTTCGCAGCTCAGAAGCTTTGACGAGGTCGACCCAAATCACACTTGCTAGACAACCGCATTTGTGAATCTGTCCCCACCCTCCGCTACACTCAACATAGAATGAAGGCAGATGCGGATCAGATGCGAGCCTCAAGACAACCCTCCCCCATGTAACCATCCTGTAAATCATAGCAGCTCACTCGAGTTTTACCGTGATGCGGTCGCGTCCGGCGCTCCACTGTGCTAAAGTATCCCGAACGTTCAAACGACTACGAGGGGGAACTAGAAGATGACACGTGTGCACAACTTCTCAGCTGGCCCGGCCGCGCTGCCCACAAGCGTGCTCGCCGAAATCGCCGACGAGATGATGGACTACCGCGGTTGCGGCATGTCCGTGCTCGAAATGAGTCATCGATCTAGCATGTACCAGCAGATCATCGACGACGCCGAGGCCGCCCTGCGCCGCCTGCTGAGCATCCCCGACAACTACCGTGTCCTGTTTTTGCAGGGCGGCGCCACGCTGCAGTTTGCGGGCATCCCGATGAACCTCATGCGCCGCGGCCGCGCCGGCTACGTCGTCACCGGCAACTTTGCCAACAAGGCATACAAGGAGGCCGCCAAGTACGGCGAGGCCGTGCTGCTCGCGAGCTCCGAGGACACCAACTTCGACCGCATCCCCGACATGGCCGACATAAACGCGCGCATTGCCGCCGAGGCCGCGGGAGACGGGCTCGACTACGTCTACATCTGCCAGAACAACACCATCTTTGGCACCATGTACCACGAGCTGCCCAACTGCGGCGACGTGCCGCTGGTCGCCGATGTCTCGAGCTGCTTTTTGTCGCAGCCGCTCGACGTTGAGCGCTACGGACTCATCTACGCCGGCGCGCAGAAAAACGCCGGTGCCGCGGGCGTCACCGTGGTTATCGTGCGCGATGACCTGATCGCCGATGCCCCCGCCTTTGCGCAGACGCCGCAGTACATGGACCTTAAGACCCAGGCCGCCAAGGGCTCCATGCTCAACACGCCCAACACCTTTGGCATCTACGTGTGCGGTAAGGTGTTCCGTTGGGTTGAGCAGACCGGCGGACTTGTCGCTATGGCCGAGCGCAACTGGGCCAAGGCCAACCTGCTCTACGACCTGCTCGAGAACAGCAAACTATTCCACGGCACCGCGCAGACAGACAGTCGCTCCATCGCCAACGTCACGTTCCGTACCGGCGATGCCGAGCTCGACTCCGCCTTTGTCGCAGGCGCGGCCGAGCACCAGATTCAAAACGTCAAGGGTCATCGCCTGGTGGGTGGCATGCGCGCCAGCGTCTACAACGCCGTAACCATGGAAGACGCGCAGGCACTGGCCTCGTACATGAAGGACTTCGAAGCGCAGCATAGTTTGAGTCCGCGATCTAACTAGCCCGCAACGCGCGGGCTGACCAGCCACCTCAGACCACTTGTTATAAACAAATCCGCTAAGGAGTTTTTCATGCGCAAGATCAAAACCATCGACGACATCACCAAGGACGGCAAGGTCGAGTTTGGCGAGGGCTACGAGTTTGTGGGCACCGCCGAGGAGGCCGATGCCATCCTGATGCGCTCCACCGACCTGCACGGCTACGAGCTGCCCGAGGGCATCCGCGCCATCGCCCGCTGCGGCGCCGGCGTCAACAACATCCCCGTCGAGGAGTACGCCAAGAAGGGCGTCGTCGTCTTTAACTCCCCTGGCGCCAACAGCAACGCCGTCAAGGAGCTCGTCCTGGGCATGCTGGTGCTCTCGAGCCGCGGCGTGGTGCAATCGATGAACTGGGTGCGTGACAACGCCGACGACCCCGAGATTCAGGTCGATGCCGAAAAAGCCAAGAAGGCCTTTGTGGGCCGCGAGCTCAAGGGCAAGCGCATCGGCGTCATCGGCCTGGGCAACGTGGGCTCCAAGGTCGCCAACGCCTGCGTCGACCTGGGCATGGACGTCTACGGCTATGATCCGTTCATTTCCGTCGAGCACGCGTGGGTGCTGAGCCGCGAGGTGCAGCGCGTGGGCACGCTCGAGGATCTGTGCCGCGGCTGCGACTACCTCACCGTGCACGTGCCCAGCAAGGCCGACACCATCGGCATGATCAGCACCGAGCAGATTAACCTGCTGGCCCCGGGCGCCGTGCTCATCAACTACGCGCGCGAAACCATCATTGACGAGGACGCCGTCGACGCTGCCCTGCGCGAGGGCAAGCTGAGCTGGTTTAGCTGCGACTTTGCCACGCCCAAGACCGTCAAGATGCCCAACACGTTTATCACCACGCACTCGGGCGCCGGCACTGGCGAGGCCGAGGCCAACTGTGCTGATATGGCCATCAGCGAGCTCAAGGATTACCTGGAGAACGGCAACATCGCGCACAGCGTCAACTACCCCGCTTGCAGCATGGGCAAGGCGCGCGCCGCAAGCCGCATCGCCTGCCTGCACGCCAACGTTCCTAACATGATCGGCCAGATCACGGCAATCCTGGCCAAGGACAATGCCAACGTGCAGCGTATGACCAACGAGTCCGCTGGCGAAAACGCCTACACCATGTTCGACACCGACGAGCACCTGGACAGCAGCACCATCGAGGCGCTCAAGCAGATTCCGTCGATGTATCGCGTGCGCGTGATCAAATAGCGCCGGCGCCAAGCCTGCGAGGCAGTCCATGAAGCCCATTCGGCCCCCGTTTTAACGAAACGGGGGCCGATTTCGTTGCTCCGGCTGGTTTTGAAAATGCTATCCATAATAAGTTTTTTCGGATAATCGACAGTCCCACCCAAATCACTGAGCACACCTGCTTTGATAAACAGCTTTATCAGGGGCTTTAGTAGGTAAAAATCGATCTCTATATATCACATTCAAGTTGACTGTCGATTTTCCGAAACAACTTGTTTTGGATAGTATTTTTAAAGCCCTTCCAAGGCGAAACTGAAGCCTTTTTCGCGCCCAAAACTCTAGTTCACGCGACCGTTTTCCACCCGCGCGACTACATTTCCGCCCAATCGATAAAAATCTCCTCACGAAGCCGCCGTTCGAGCTCCTGCTGCCGCGGTGTCTTGTCTTTCAGCGGCACATCGAGATAGGACATGATGAGCTCCATCACCACGCGGAAGGCATCGGAGTCGGCCAGCTGACCATAGGTCATCAAAACGACGGGATATTCCATCGCTTGCAGCGCCGTCGTTCGGTCGGAGTCCGAAATCTTGGATTCTATGGATCCATGAATGGCTTTACCTTGGCATTCAACCAGACACTCTCGACTACCGTCCTTATTTGCCAGCAAAATATCGGCATAGCGCCTATCAAGCCCCGAAATCAGGCGGGCACTGCGCGTCATACGAATCTCAACGTTATTGGTAAGGCGCAGCCCTTCGCCGCCGCGCAACCTCGTAAGGCCAAACAGCATCGATGCCTGGACCTCGAGCGGCGATGCCACCACCCCCGTAATGCATTTCGCGGCTCGTATGAACGATTTAGCGCCGCGGAGCCCCCGGATCTTATCGACGTACTCTGCAAGCTCAGAGAGCTCGATCAAGGGCGGTCGTTTCCACAAGTCCGCTGGACTCCCCGAGACATCCTTTACGTTTTCCCAGCCCAACCGTGCGTCACCCCACCGGCCCCCATATGCCTGCACAAGTGCCGACTTTACCTGAGGCGCAATCTTGCACACGGCAAAGGTGCCGCACATCTCATACATGCACATAATCAGACGCTCGTTTGAGACCGAGGAAGCCAGGGACAGCAGGGTAAAGAGCGGGGACGCGACATCGAGGCCAAACCCTGTCTGCCGCACGGAGCCAAACGGCCTCTCCCCGTTCCAAACATGCCTGACAATGCGATCGCCCTTACGTCCGCAGCTGCCCTGCGCCAAAACGTGTAACGGGGTGCCCAGGAATTGCGCGACGAGCGGATGCTCGCAAAGGCGCTCCCTGCGCGGATCGTCCGCAGAATCGGGCAGGTCCGGCATTATCGCCAAGACCTGTGGAGGTATCCGGTGATACCGGAAGGCAGATATGTCGCACAGCATGTCGTCCATAAAGGCTACGTACCCACCGCGCCGTTTGTGAACCCGCTCGGACGGCAAACGCGCTGGCTCGGCCTGCGAACGGTAAATACTGCTGCGCGCACGTCACGAATCTCTCGGGAGGCTTACAATCGGTTTGGAAAGCAGACTGATTGTGAGGTTGCATATGGTTGATGAGGACTTTGCCTGGCGGCTTGCGCAGGAGCTTGTGCGGATTGACAGCTCAGACCCGGGCGCGTATGAGGATGAAATTGAGCGGTATATCAAAGCGCTGGTTGAGGAACGGCTGGCACGGTTGAACCACCCGACACTCGATGCCATACGGGTTGAGGAGCTTGAGGTGCTCCCCGGACGCCGCAACCTTATGATCACCGTGCCCGGTTTGAGCGACGAGCCACGGCTCGTCTACATCTGCCACATGGATACCGTCACCTTGGGCGACGGCTGGGACGCGGACATCGCACCGCTTGGGGCAGTTGTGCGCAACGACAAGCTCTATGGCCGGGGCGCCTGCGACATGAAGGGCGGCCTGGCCTGCGCCATTGCCGCACTGGTCCATACGCTCGAGCGCGTGGCGGCGGATGGCGCGCTGCCCCGCCGCGGCTTTTCGCTCATCTGCTCGGTCGACGAAGAGGACTTTATGCGCGGCTCCGAGGCCGCCATCGATGCCGGATGGGTATGCTCGCGCGAATGGGTGCTGGATACCGAGCCCACCGACAGACAGATTCAGGTAGCGCACAAGGGGCGCACGTGGTTCGAGATTGAAATGGCTGGCGTGACGGCGCATGCGAGCCAGCCCTGGAAGGGCGCGGATGCCGTCGCCGCCATGGCCGAGGTCGTCTGCGCGTTACGCCGCGCGTTCATGGCGCTGCCCGTACACGATGAGCTGGGGCCATCGACCATCACGTTTGGACAGATCGAGGGTGGCTACCGTCCCTATGTCGTGCCCGATCACGCCAAGGTCTGGGTCGATATGCGCCTGACCCCGCCGACCGATACGGCCACCGTGACGCGCATGGTAGAGCAGGCCATCGCCGTCGCCGAGGCCGCGGTCCCCGGCTGCCATGGCAGCTATACCGTGACAGGCGACCGCCCCGCCATCGAGCGCGACCCGAACTCTCCCCTTCTGGCTGCACTCAAGCATGCCGCCGACAGCGTTACGGGCATGGACACGGCCGTCGGCTTCTTTACCGGCTACACCGACACTGCCGTCATTGCCGGCAAGACGGGTAACCGCAACTGCATGAGCTATGGCCCAGGCTCGCTCGCGCTCGCGCACAAGCCCAACGAATATGTGCCCCATGCCGATATCGTTCGCTGCCAAAACGTGCTCATCGCGCTCGCCGACAACACGCTCTGGGACGCATGCGGCCAAGTTGGGGCATAATAAGCCGCGAACAAACCGATTCGCGCGTTAGGACCGCCCATGAAAGCTCTTCCGTTTCCCTGCATCCGCCCGGCTCAGGACCGCGTGCTCGAAGCGCTGCCTGCAATGGGCAGCATCCTGAACGGCAACGATGCTCTGCGCGGAGCCATTGCCGATGGCCTGATGCTCAAGGATCCAGGCGCGGCGTATTACGTGTACGAATGCTCGGGTGAGCCGGGTCGTGTGACGGGCGTCGTGGCGATTTGCCCGACGAGTGTATTTGCGGGCGGCAAGGGCGATGCCAGCGCTGACGTGGCCGCCGCTGCGCACGCGATCGCCGAACTCAAAGTTCAGCCTCGTCCCGTGTCGCTCGCTTACGAGGCCTCGCCCGTCATGGATATCATCCTGGGCGCCGCCAAAGAGGGTGCGTCGCTCTACGCCGTCACCGACCCCACCGGCATTACGCATCGCATATGGGAAGTCAAGCGCGAGGACGCTGTTGCCGCCATCCGAGCCATGCTCGACCAGGCACCGGAGCCGACGCCGGCAGACGACCCCACCTACGCTGCCGCGCTGGCAGGGGCGGCGCAGCTCCTAGCAGACGACGCCCGCACAGTCGGCACCTACACGGGCAAAGAGCCGTTCAACTTTACCGTTGCCGCGCTGTTCCCCACCGCGCAGGTCAGCGGCGGCGCGCCGCAGGTTCCAACGGGCCTGCTCACTCACCAAATCGCGCGGTTCTAACACTACCCGCGCTGCGGGCTCCCTGCCGCCACCAACGGCTCAAGCCCCAGCTCGCGCGCGTAATCCTCCTGCGTAAAAATCTCAATCAGCTCAAACGTACCGGCCTCGTCGTCAAACGCAAAATGCAGCACCGAGCAGTTGCCCGGCACACGGTCACGCTCGTCTGCCGCCGCGCCCTTCACGTAATCCATAAACTCCTTGATAGCCGACCCGTGGCTTACCGCGAGCACGCACGCATGGTCCGGACGCTGCATAAGCTCGGTCAACGTCGCCACCATGCGCTCGCGCACCTGCATCTGGCCCTCGCCGCCAAACTGGCAATAGAAGTCGCGCCACGGGCGCTCGGGCATGAGCATCACGCGCTCGGCCTCAAAGTCGCCAAAGAACCACTCACGCAGGCCGTCCAGGCGCTCGTACGCCAAGCCCGGCCACAAGTTGGCGATAGTCTGCTCGGTGCGATGAAGCGTGGAGGTGTAGGCATGATCGGGCTCAATGCCGCGCGCACGTAAAAACATGCCGGCGCGCGCCGCCTGGTCGCAACCCAACTGCGTAAGCGGCGAATCACTCCACCCCTGAATGATACGCTTAAGGTTGAATATCGTCTGTCCATGACGGACCAGATACAGATCTTTATTCATAGGGGTCCTTTCGTTCGTTACCAACCCAAGAGCGAAAACGCCCCGTCACAATAGCCAAAATGAAGCACGGCACCGTTGTCGGGCAGCTCTCCCCCGCCAGTCACATACTCAAGAAACTCCTGGCAGGCCGAGCCGTGGGAGACGGCCAGCACGCAGTCGTGCCGGGGCCGGGCCATAATGCGGGACAGCGCCGCGACCATACGTGCGCGAAGCTCACTTTCCGACTCGCCACCAAAGGCCACCGGATAATCGCCCCAGGGTTGCGCCGGCATCTCGCGATTTGATGTGCCCTCCAACGAACCCAAATGCCACTCGCGCAGTTCATCGACCAGCTCTATGGAACGACCCTCGCCAACGATAAACTCTGCCGTACACCGCGCCCGCCCCAACGGAGACGAATACACATGGTCAAAGGTCACGCCGCGGTCCTCGAACGCCGCACGCGTCGCCAGCGCTTGCTCGCGCCCGCGCGCCGTAAGTGGCGAATCGTGCCAGCCCTGCAAAATGTTCTTCACATTGAGCTCGGTCTGCCCATGCCGCACCAAATACAGATCGGCCACACGCCCTCCCTTCGCACCACCACAAAGGGGACAGTGAACTGCGCCCCGAAACCTGGACTGAATAAATAGCGACTACGCCGCAAGGGCCCGGTCCCGGAACTCCTCCGGCGTCAGGCCCTTCAATCTTACCTGCCTGCGCCGCGTGTTCCAATGGACTATGTACCCCTCCAGGTCGCGCTTGAAGTCCTCGAAGC
>DXMV01000010.1 GCA_019414055.1 Collinsella sp. | reverse complement strand
GCCCGGATGCGACACATCTGGTGTGTCCATCCTCGCAGTATCCGGTTCTCAAGGTGCACGCCCCGCGGCTGATCCGGTCCGACCGGGCCGCGCGGCAAGGAGATATATTGCCAGACCGGAGGGCCCCCGGGGGCGGGAATCTTGGCGTACACATTTCCTACACATATTAAAACCCTGCTTACGTTTGCCAGCCGTTCTCTACCGCTCACCGAGGGCCTCTTTATAGTGAAGCGTCATATGGCTAAAGCTGATAGGCTCCCTTTGCCAAAGCGCAGCCGGCATCGAGCAACTCATCGCGTTCCTCCACCGAGAACCCCTCGGCGTATACGCGAACCACCGGTTCGGTCCCGCTGGGGCGGATCAGCAGCCAGGTGTCATCCTCGAATGCCAAGCGTAAACCATCCATATGGCTTACAGCCTGCGGCGCCTTGCCGCAAATCGATTTAGGATTCATGCCAGGAAGCAACGTTCGCAGCGATTCGGCGTCTTCGGCCTCAAGGCGCAAATCGCGACGCCCATAGCTCGTCTTACCAAAACTGGCCTCGAGCTGATCGACCAAAACGCCCAAGGGCGCGCCCGTCTTTGCCATAAGCTCACACAGAATCAGACAAGCAAGGATTCCATCACGCTCGGGCATATGCGCGGCGATGCCGATACCGCCGGCCTCCTCGCCTCCCATGAGGACGCCGCCCTTCTTCATCTCTGCAGCTATATATTTGAAACCGACCGGTTTAACGGTCACACGGCAGCCAAGTGCCTCAGCAATGCGGCGCACGAGCGTCGAGCACGAGAGATTGACGACGACACGCCCCTCCAAATTGCGGAATTGAACGAGGTCGCCCAAAACAAGCGCCATGATTTGATGCGGATGGATATATCTACCGCGTTCGTCGACCGCGCCGATACGGTCGGCATCGCCGTCGGTCACCAGGCCCGCGCACGCCCCGTCCTCGACAACCGCACGCTCGCAAGCGTCCACCCACGGCTCAACAGGGTCGGGGCAAATGTCCTCTTGATCGGACGACTGTCCGGCATGAATCTCGTGCACCTCGACGCCTAGCTCCCGCAGCAGGTCGGCAAGATATCCCTGGGCCGCGCCGCCCATGGGGTCAACTACCACACGCAGGTGAGCGGCTCGAATGGCCTCGGCATCGACAAACGATGCCACCGCCTGCATATAGTCAGGAATAATATCTGCGGTGCGATAGCGTTCCTCGATCCCCATCGGCTCGGGGGCCATGGTCTCTTCGAGTTCTTCGATGACATCCTGATTGGCCGTCGAGCCATCTCCCATGCGTAGTTTAAGGCACAGATACCCCTGCGGATGATGGGACCCCGTCACCATGAGCGCACCGCAGGCCTCGCCGTCATACGCCGCCGCCCACGTAAGGGCGGGGGTCGGGACAGGCCGAGATGCGAGCACTGCGTCCAATCCGTGAGCCGCAAGCACGCCTGCCGCAAGCTCGGCGAACTCGCGCGCCTGCGGCCGGGTGTCGAACCCTATATATACTGTTTTGCCGGGATTGATCTTTTGCCACAACTCGCCGACGGCATCGGCAATGCGGGCAACGTTGTCGGCGGTAAAGTCGTCGTCGACGCGGGCGCGCCAACCGTCAGTTCCAAAATGAATTATCGCGCACACGCGCAGACACCTCACAGTGTTTGGATCATGATACGCATGGGGTATACCCGCAACGCTCGCCCAGCAACCTGCCAAAACCGGCATTCACCATTTGGGCAAATGCTACCAGCGATGTGCAAGCAATAAAAAACCGCCCCCGTATGGGGCGGTTTTGACCTTTATATATCGAGCGCCTCGGCCATCGCCGCCGTGGTGATCGCCGTGGTTCCACAACAACTGCCCACCATTGCGGCACCGGCATGCCGCCATTCGATGCAAGCGCGCGCGAAGGCTTCGGGGTTCTCGCGCCACACAGGGCCATCCTGAGTTTGGACCGGATCGCCCACGTTGGGGCGTACCGTGACGGGTGTAGTCGCCGATGCAACCATCCTGGGCACCGCCACGTTCGCGGCCGCAAGCGAACAGCAGTTAACGCCAACCGAGTTTGCGCCGTGCTTTTCGGCGTACAAAACGGCAGCCTCGATGTTGAGGCCATCGCCTAACAGGTCGCCTTTATCGTCAACGACAAAACTCACCAAAACAGGCATACCGTCGGCGGCATCCTGGGCGCCGGCAAGCATGGGCTGCAAATTACGGATAGACGTCACCGTTTCGATCAGCAGACCGTCAACACCAGCATTGAGCAAGTCGTATGCCTGCTCCCGCGAAATGCTTCGGATTTCTCGATATTCGGCAGAGTCTTCGGCAAACCACTCAATGCCGATTGGGCCCATCGAGCCCAGCAGCAGCTGAGGGTGCGCCTGGCGCGCATCGTCGACGGCACCGCGATTGACCTCAGCCACGGACGGCGTAATCTGATCTTGCTTGAGGGCACAGCTTGATGCCTGAAAGGTATTGGTAATGAGCACCTGCGCACCGGCGGCGACATACAGGCGATGGATACGAGAAACAGTCTGCGGCTCGGCAAGGTTCCAAAACGCCGGTGGGATGTCGGCAGCGTCGTATTCACTCATCAGCACGCTGCCCATGGGGCCCTGCGTCAACAGGGTCTCGCTCGACATGCGGCGCATAAGTTCCTCGCCGCCGGGGCGGTTGTAATAACTCGTATCCATATATGTGTTTCGCTATTCCTCGACGCTGATTCCCTGTTTTTCGAGATAGGCGAGCCAGCGGCTCATCGTGTCCTCGGAAAGCGCATGTTCCATCATGCACGCCTCGGAATCGGCCCGCTCAAAATCGACGCCGAGCTCCTGGACTAAAAACGTGCGGACAAGGCGATGACGGTACCAGATAGCCGTGCCGACCTCGCGACCACGGTCGGTCAGGATGACCTTGCCGTAATGCGATTGCTCGACAAGCTCGGACGCCTTAAGCGCCGAAACTGCCTTATTGACCGATGCCTTGGAGACACCAAGACGCTGCGCGATGTCGACCGACCGCACGCCACTGGTCTCCCCTTCTTCGCTTTCGATGCGAACCATGCACTCCAAGTAGTCTTCGTTCGCCACCGTTAGGTGCAGCTCGCGCGAGCTATTTGTCGTATCCATGACCTTCCGTCCCTTCTGCGTTCAAAGGCTGATTCTACCCCATCCAAGCGTCGCGGTATGCCGTGGCATACCGTGCTAGAGTTCTTGTTGCACACGACGACCAAGATTGGAGCGGTCCTTATGGAAAACAACACCACGAACCCCGACGTCCTTGAGCGCTTTTTTCGCTACGTCCAAATCAACACGCAATCCGAGGATGCAAACTGCGACCAGGTGCCTTCGAGCACCGTTCAGTTTGACCTTGCCAACATCCTGGCCGAGGAGCTGCGCGAGCTTGGCGCGGCCGATGCCCATGTAACCGAGCATGCCTACGTCTGCGCACATATTCCTGCGAGCGCGGGCGCGGAGGGCAAGCCCGCCCTGGGTCTGATCGCACACCTCGACACCACCGAGGTCGCGCCGGGCGCCGGCGTGAAGCCGCACATTGTGCACTACGAAGGCGGCGACCTGGTCTGCGGTACCGTTGACGGCAAGCCCGTGGCAATGAGCACCGCCAAGCTTCCCGCCCTGAACGACCTTGTGGGTGAGGACTTGGTCTGCAGCGACGGCACCACACTGCTGGGCGCCGACGACAAGGCCGGCGTCGCCGAGATCATGGCGCTTGTCGCGCGTATCGCTCAAGACCCGTCCCTGCCTCACCCCGCACTCGGCATTTGCTTTTGCCCGGACGAGGAAATCGGCCACGGCGCCGAGCTGTTGGACATCGACGCGTTTGGCTGCAAGTACGCCTACACGGTCGACGGCGGCCCCATCGGCGAGCTTGAGTGGGAGTGCTTCAACGCCGCCGAGGCAACCGTTCGCTTTGAGGGCCAATCCATCCATCCCGGTGACGCCAAGGGCCGCATGGTCAACGCAGGCAATCTGTTCTGCGACTTTAACTCCCTGCTCCCCTATGTGCAGCGCCCGGAATACACCGAGGGCTACGAGGGCTTCTATCACCTTGAGGGCGTGTCTGCTACCGTCGACCACGCTACGGCGCGCTATATCGTCCGCGACCACGACGCGGCGAAGTTCCAGCAGAAGCTCGATCTGATTGATTCCGCCGCCGCCATGCTCAACCAGCGTTTGGGCGAGGAGCGCGTGACCGTGGAGATTAAGCAGCAGTACCGCAACATGGCCGAGATCGTGTGCGATTACCCCGAGCTGATCGACGCCGCCAAGGAAGCCTACCTTGCTTGCGACGTTGAGCCTCAGGTGCTGCCGATTCGCGGTGGTACCGACGGTGCGCAGCTGTCGTTCCGCGGTCTGCCCTGCCCCAACCTTTCCACGGGCGGCTACTGCTACCACGGAGTTAACGAGTTTGTCCCGGTCAGCTCGCTCGTCAAGATGACCGACGTCCTCCAGGAACTCGTCGCCCGCTTCGCATAAGGAACTCGAACAACCTAGGTAAGCAAAACCGCCCCGTCCTCTACAGAGAACGGGGCGTTTTTTGATACAAGGAGTGTCCCAAACTGCCGGCACATAAGGAACGTCCCCAAGTGTCAAGTGCAGCAAGAGTGTCCCCTTTAACTAGTCGTTTAAGAACGTCCCCAATGACTACTCCGGACCAAGGCAACGCCGATGTTTTGGCAACGACAGCGAAAACCCGCCAGAGCGAGCAAGGTGCCTTGAAACAAGGCGGCATTGATCTTTTGATCATGCCGCCGAAGTTGAAAGGCAGATTGCCGCTCTGGCGGGTTTGCAGCGTCAACTGGTTACGCGGGCTGGTAAGCCCGCGTAACCCTAGTAGTTGGCATCGTAGCCGTTGCCGTCGCCGGTGGGCTCTTCGTAGTAATCGGAGCTGTCGCCCGAGTCGCTGGAGTCGTCCGAATCGTCCGAGCTGCCTGACGAAGTGGCGGTACCGTTGGCGTAGTCGTCGGACGTGTTGCTGTTGAGGTCACCAATCGTGGAGCTAGTACCATCGGACAGGCCCATGGTATTGGGGCCCTTGGGATCCTTGCCGGCGTCAACGCGCTCCATCATTTCCTTGAGCTCGTCCTCGTAGACAAAGACGTAGCTCACGCCATCAATCATGGTGCTGTCATCGGCATACGAAGGTAAGTTGGCCGAATAGATGCCGTCAACATCCATGCCACGCATGGCATTGACCGTAGAGACGATGTCCTGAACGCTCATATCGGTCACGAGCATGTCGGACAGCGAATTGACGAGGTCGAAGACCTTGGTGGCATCGAAGTTGTTGAGGATCTGGTTGGCGAGGGCGCCGAGTACCTGACGCTGATGGCGCATGCGCGTGTAGTCGCCATCGGCATAGATGTAGCGGCAGCGGGCGTAGGTAAGGGCGGTCGCGCCATCCATGTGCTGCTGACCGGCAGTAATCTTAATGTCGAGATGCTCGGGGTCGTCGACATCGTCGGTTGCGTTAATGTCGATGCCGCCGACCGAATCGATGAGCGACTGCATGCCGTCGAAGCTGACCTCGGCATAGTGAGAAATTTGAACTCCGCACAGCTCGTTGACCGCCTGAACCATGGCTTCGGCGCCGCCGTAGGTATGGCAGGCGTTGATCTTCATGGTCGAGCCGTTGTAGACGACCTTGGTATCGCGCGGAATGGAGATGAGCGTCGCCTGCTTTTGCGTGGGGTCGATACGCGCCAGGATAATCGAGTCGGCTCGATACGTATCCTCGCCCGGACGACCGTCAGTGCCAAGGAGCAGCACGTAGAACGGGTCCTTTGCCTCGTCGGTATCAACCAGGATCTGGCGCAGGTTGTCGGTAATGACATTGGAATCGCCGAGCTTGCCCATAATGGTGGCAAACCACAGGCCCGCGGCAGTCGTTGCGCTCAGCAGCACACCGAGCACGGCAATAAGCGCGACGCGGCGAACCGTATGGCCGCGACGACGCTGACGGGCGCGCTCGGAATAGCGGGCGACGTTATCACGGCTATAGATCTTGGCCTGTGCGCCGGTCGAAGGTCTTCGGGATTCCGCAAGGGGCTTTTTCTTAAACATAGGCAACCTGCATTAGTAGATGACGGGATCGGGGACAGTGGCGTGCTCGACGTGAGCGCCAAGCGCCTGCAGCTTTTCGACAAACTGCTCATAGCCGCGCTTGATGTGATGGATCGCCGATACCTCAGTCGTGCCATCGGCGATCAGACCGGCGACAACGAGAGCTGCGCCGCCGCGCAAATCGGGCGAGGTAACCTGCGCACCCGAGAAACCCTTGACGCCGTGAATCATAGCGTGATGGCTCTCGATGCGAATATCGGCACCCATGCGCACCAGCTCGGATGCAAACATAAAGCGATTCTCGAAGATATTCTCGGTGATAACGGAACTGCCGTCGGCCAGGGCAGAGAGCACCATAATCTGCGCCTGCATGTCCGTGGGGAAACCGGGGAACGGGAGCGTCTGGATATCGACCGGCTTGATGCGCTCGACGCGATTCACGTGGACGCCATCCTCGATGCGTTCGCAATCGATGCCCATGAGCTCCATCTTCTTGAGCACCATTCCCAAGTGGATGGGGCAAAAGCCTGTAACGTCAACACCGCGGTCGTCTGCCATCAACGCGCCGGCAACGATAAAGGTACCGGCCTCGATGCGGTCGCCCACCACACGATGGGTAACGGGATGCAGCTCTTCCACGCCCTCGATGGTCACAACAGGCGTACCCGCGCCGACAATCTTGGCACCCATCTCGTTGAGCATGTTAGCGAGATCGACGATCTCGGGCTCACGGGCGGCATTATCGATAACCGTGGTACCCTGCGCGCGCACGGAGGCCATGATGAGGTTCTCGGTCGCACCGACGCTGGCGAACTCGAGCGTGACGGTGGTGCCGCGCAGGCCCTGAGGCGCATTGGCGTTGATATAGCCGTGGGCGGTATCGAACTCGACGCCCAAGGCCTCAAGACCCAAGATATGCATATCGATCTTGCGAGCGCCCAGGTTGCAGCCGCCGGGCATGGCGATCTTGGCGCGATGGAAACGGCCCAGCAGTGGTCCCATCACGGCAGTGGAAGCGCGCATCTTGGCAACGAGCTCGTAGGGCGCCTCCCAAGAATCGACCTGGGAGGTATCGATCTCGAGCGTGTGCTCGTCGAGGACATCGATCGTGGCGCCCATACCCTTGAGCACCTTGCCCATCACGTGGACATCGGAAATATCAGGCACGTTCTGCAGCGTCGTCTTGCCCGGCGCCAGAAGCGTTGCCGCCATGAGTTTGAGCGCGGAGTTCTTGGCGCCCGAAACAGGCACGGAACCTCCGATGGCGTGGCCACCCTCAACGCGGATAATATCCAAGGTCTACCCTTTCAAAAAGCATGCCCGGGGTGGCTGGGCCATCCCGGGCATGATGTGTTCGCAAATGGTCGAACGCTAAAGCGTTTGACTATTGGGCAAGCTTGAGCTTACACCATGCGATTTCATTATAGAGGTAGGCGCGGCGTGCATCATCCTCCGACAAATTACCCAGCTTCTCTTCAAAACCTTGAATATCAGCTTTAACCTTGTCGGCGTCGACGGTCGCCAAATCGCAAGCGCGCTCGGCGAGGACGGTCACGACATCGTCCGCAACCTGGGCATAGCCGCCGGCCACGGCAAACGTGTGGTCGACAGTGCCCATGGCCTTATCGGAAACGCGAACGTAACCGCGATCGATCGTGCAGATTTCGCTGGAGTGAGCAGGCAGAACGCCAAACTCACCATCCGTGGACGGAATCGACACAAACGCAGCGTCGCCCTCATAGGCGCAGCTCACGGGGCACACGATGCGGATACGCATAACCTACTTCTCCCCCATCTTGCGGGCGCGCTCGCGCACGTCCTCAATCGTGGAAGCATAGCGGAATGCCTGCTCGGGCAGGTCATCGGCCTTGCCGTCAACAATCTCGGCGAAGGAGCGGACGGTATCCTCGACGCGGACGTAGACACCGGGGTTGCCGGTGAACTTCTCGGCGACGTGGAAGGACTGGGAAAGGAACTGCTGGATCTTACGGGCACGGTTGACCGTAAGGCGCTGCTCCTCGGACAGCTCGTCCATACCCAGAATGGCGATGATGTCCTGAAGGTCGGAGTACTCCTGCAGGAGCTCCTGGACCTTGACGGCGACACGGTAGTGCTCCTCGCCGACGATCGAGGGATCGAGAGCGTCGGAGGAAGACGCGAGCGGGTCGATAGCCGGGAACAGACCAAGCGACGAAATGCTACGCGAAAGAACCGTAGTGGCGTCCAGGTGCGTAAACGTCGTGGCGGGCGCCGGGTCGGTCAGGTCGTCTGCAGGGACGTAGACAGCCTGGACGGAGGTAATGGAACCCGTCTTGGTCGAGGTAATGCGCTCCTGGAGGTCGCCCATCTCGGTAGCCAGCGTAGGCTGGTAACCGACGGCGGACGGCATACGACCCAGCAGTGCGGAAACCTCGGAACCGGCCTGGGAGAAGCGGAAGATGTTGTCGATGAACAGCAGAACGTCCTGGCCGCGATCGCGGAAGTACTCAGCGGTGGTAAGGCCGGCCAGACCGATGCGCAGACGCGCTCCAGGCGGCTCGTTCATCTGACCATAGACCAAGCAGGTCTTGTCGATAACGCCAGACTCGCTCATCTCGAGGAACAGGTCGGTGCCCTCACGAGTACGCTCACCGACACCGGTGAACACCGAGGTGCCGCCGTGCTCCTGGGCGAGGTTGTTGATGAGCTCCTGAATCAGAACGGTCTTGCCGACGCCGGCGCCGCCGAACAGACCCGTTTTGCCGCCACGGATGTAGGGCTCGAGCAGGTCAACGGCCTTGATGCCGGTTTCGAAGATCTCGGTCTTGGTGGTGAGCTCGTCGAAGCGGGGTGCCGCGTGGTGGATGGGATAGAACTCCTCCACCTCGGGCATGGGCTTACCGTCGACGGGCTTGCCCATGACGTTCCAAATGCGGCCGAGCGTCTTGGGGCCAACGGGCATCTTCATGGGCTCACCGGTATCGGTGGCGATGAGGCCGCGCTGCAGGCCGTCGGTCGAGGACATGGCGACCGTGCGGACGACGCCGCCCGGAAGCTGGCTCTCGACCTCGAGGATCGTGCTCAGATGACCGATCGGGGTCTCGGCCTCGACCGTGAGCGCGTTGTAGATCGGGGGCACCGCGCCGTCAAACTTGACGTCGACGACAGGGCCGATGATTCGCACGATGCGACCATCACCGGCAGTCGTCTTCTTGGTGGCTTCCTCGACCGCAAGCTTTACGGTGTTATTAGCCATTACTGTTCCTCCAATGCTGAGGCTCCGCCGACGATCTCGTTAATCTCGGTCGTGATCGAAGCCTGGCGCACGCGACTATACGTGCGGGTAAGGGTCGAGATGATCGCGGTGGCGTTTTCCGTCGCGGAGTGCATGGCCTTGCGGCGTGCACCCTGCTCGGCAGCCGCCGAATCGATCAGGGCCTGGTAGATGACCGTCAGGATATAAGACGGCACAAGCTTGCCGAGAACATGCTCGGGAGAGGGCACGAACTCGAACGTGGACGAGATGCGCTTAGGGGCGTCGGTCTCGTTCTTACGCGGACCGTGGGCCATAGCGATCATCTCGGGGTCGAGCGGCAACAGATGCTCGACGCGAAGCTCCTGATCCACGCGGTTCTTGGCGTGGTGGTAGACAAGCTCGACACGGTCAAGCTCACCGGCACGATACGCATCGCAGATATGAGAGGAGATCATGCGGGCCTGATTGAAATCGGGCTCAGAGGAGTTGCCCTCAAAGTGCATGACGACGTTTGCGCGGTCGCGGAAATACGTGGCCGGCTTACGTCCGCACGCAATGATCGCGCACTCGATGCCATCGTTCGCCCAAGAAGCGGCGAGCTTTTCGGCCGTGCGCTCCACCGTCGTATTGAAACCGCCGGCAAGGCCGCGGTCCGAGGCAATAACGACAATCAGGCCATGCTTGACGCTCTCATGCTTCTGCAGCATGGGATCGGTGCCCGAACAGGAGGCGTCGCCGGCGACCGTCAACATGACGTCGGTCAGCGCCTCCTTATAGGGCTCGGCCTGCTTGGAGCGATCGAGGGCACGACGGATCTTGGCCGTAGAGACCATCTCCATCGTGCGCGTGATCTGCTTGGTCGTGGTAACCGAGGAGATTCGCTTCTTAATGTCGCGAAGGTTGGCCATAGGGCTTAGTTCTCCTCTGATCCAGTCGTATCGGCATGGTGCTTGGCCATGAACTGCTGCTTGAAGTCACCGATGACGCGCAGGAGCTCAGCCTTGGTGTCATCGTCGATCTTCTTGGCGCGAACCTTGTCGAGCAGCGAGCCAAAGCCATTGTCCATGTACTCGACGAGCTCGGCACGGAACGGCAGCACGTCGGCGATCTCAAGGTCATCCAGGAAGCCCTCGTTGCCGGCAAACAGCGTAACGATCTGCTCGGAAACCTCGAACGGCTTGTAGCGCGGCTGCTTCAGGAGCTCGGTCATGCGAGCGCCGTGGGTAAGCTGCTTCTGAGTAGCCTCGTCGAGGTCGGAGCCGAACTGCGTAAAGCCAGCGAGCTCCTGATAGGAAGCGAGGTCCAGACGGAGGTTGCCGGCGACCTGCTTCATGGCCTTGGTCTGCGCATCGCCACCGACGCGGGACACGGAGATGCCCACGTCGACTGCCGGGCGCTGACCCTGGAAGAAGAGCTCGGACTGCAGGTAGATCTGACCATCGGTAATGGAAATGACGTTGGTCGGAATGTAGGCCGAGACGTCGCCGTCCTGGGTCTCGATGATCGGCAGTGCCGTCATGGAGCCGTAGCCGTTCTTCTTGGACATCTTGACGGCACGCTCGAGCAGACGAGAGTGCAGGTAGAAGATGTCGCCAGGATAGGCCTCGCGTCCGGGCGGACGATGCAGCGTCAGCGACATCTGACGGTAGGCCACAGCCTGCTTGGACAGGTCGTCGTAGATGACGAGCACGTGGCCGCCGGGGTTGGTCTCGCTGGCGGGCTTGCCGTCCTCGCCGTTGTACATGAAGAACTCGCCGATAGCGGCACCGGCCATAGGCGCGATGTACTGCATAGGGGCGGAATCGGCAGCGGTGGCCGAAACGATGATGGTGTAGTCGAGCGCACCGTGCTGAGCGAGGGTCTCGCGGATGTTGGCAACCGTGGAGGCCTTCTGGCCGATGGCGACATAGATGCAGACCATGCCCTTGCCGCGCTGGTTGAGGATAGCGTCGATGGCAATGGCGGTCTTACCGGTCTTACGGTCACCGATGATGAGCTCACGCTGACCGCGGCCGATAGGCACCATGGAGTCGATAGCCAACAGGCCGGTCTGAACCGGCTCGCACACCGGGGTACGGTCGATGACACCGGGAGCCTTGAACTCGATGGGGCGACGGTGCGTGGCGACAATGTCACCCAGGCCGTCGATGGGCTGGCCGAGCGGATTGACGACGCGGCCGAGCATGGCACGGCTCACGGGGATATCCATAATGCGGCCAGTGGTGCGGCACTCGTCGCCTTCCTTGATGGAGTCGACGGCACCAAACAGAACGGCGCCGACCTCGTCACGATCAAGGTTCTGGGCAAGGCCGAAGACGGTCTCACCGGTATCGGAGCTCTTGAACTCCAGAAGCTCGCCTGCCATGGCGCTCTTGAGGCCGGAGACGCGCGCGATGCCGTCGCCTACCTCGTCGATCGTTGAAACCTCATGTGTATCGACCGTCGCGGAGAGGCTCGTGAGCTGCTCCTGCAGTTTCTTGGCGATATCCTGGGCATTGAGGGTTTCGGACATTAGGCTTCACCTCCGTACGAATTAGCAGAGTTTGCGAGGGTCTCCTGCGCGATGCGCAGCTGCGTCTTGACGGAAATGTCACGACGCTCGCCGCGGGCCTCGAGCACCAGGCCGCCCACGATAGACGGGTCGACCTGCTCGATAAGGAATACCTTGCGGCCGAAGTCCTGCTCGCATTTCTTAGTGATGGTTTGACGCAGCTCGTCGTCGAGCGGGATCGCCGTGGTGACGGTCACGCCCACTACATCCTCGTCTTCCTCGGCAACATACTTAAAGGCAGCTGCCACCTTGGGAAGAAGGTCGAGCTGGTCGCGCTTGGACATGGTGTCGAGCACGGCGATGATCTCGGGGCTGGCGCTAGCCAGGCGCTCGATCATCTCGAGGTCCTCGAACACATGGTTCTCAGCCTTGGCAGCTTCCAAAAGGGAGCGCGCGTAGGTCTCGAGCACCTTGTCCTGATAGCGGCTAGTCGGCATTCAGGCTACCTGCTTCCTGGATGTAGCGCTCGATGAGCTTCTTCTGCTCGGACTCGTCCTCGAGTGCCTCGCCCACGATCTTGGTGGCGACGGCAACGGACAGGTCGGCGATGGAGCTCGCGGCACCGGCGTAAATGGACTTGCGCTCGTCCTCGACGGTCGTATGGGCCTTGGCGATGATCTCCTCGGCCTCCTTGTGAGCAGCCTCAATGATACGGGCGCGCTCAGACTCGGCGTCCTTACGGGCCTCGAGGACGATGTCGGCAGCCAGACGACGGGCGTCGGTGACGATCGAGTCGGACTCAGCGCGCTTGGCGATAGCCTCCTGCTTGGTCTTCTCGGCCTCGTCGAGGCTCTCCTCGATCTTCTTGCCGCGCTCCTCCATGGTTTTCATGATGCCCGGCAGGGCGACCTTGGCCAGCACGATCCAGATAATCAGGAAGGCGATAAGCGCCGGGATGAACTCCGCCATCTTAGGGATGAGGATGTCCGCACCGGCAGCGCCGTCCTCGGCGAACGCGGAAACCGGCATGAGCAGCGCGGCCGCGGACGCGGAGAGTGCGATCGCGCTCTTCTGGGATGAAAGATTCATACTTGACGCTCCGTGCTATTTAACGATCAGCGCGACAACGAAGCCGATCAGAGCCAGAGCCTCGCCGAAGGCGGAGCCCATGATGAAGACGGTGAACACGCGGCCCTGGACCTCAGGCTGACGGGCCATAGCACCCGTAGCACCCAGAGCAGACAGGCCGATAGCAAGACCAGCGCCGATAACACCGAGACCGTAACCGATAACTCCCACGATTCCTCCTTTGTCGTGCGTGTCTTATTTCACGCAGGATAACCTTTTTATAACTGCCGGGCTCCATGGGTACGGGCACCGGCGGTTTAACGAATTGCTTACCTTTAAGGCGCGAGCGGAAGACTACTCCTCCTCCGCGACCTCCTCTGCCTCGGAGACATACACGGCGGTAAGGACCGTGAAGACGTAAGCCTGAATGGCGCCGACCACAAGCTCGATCGCATAGATCAGGATGAGGATGGCAAGCCAGGCCAGCGAAGGCAGGGCGCCGACGGCGTGGGCCGCGGAAACCTGCTGAAGCAGCGGCTGCATGAACATGCTCGCCATGATGGCGAACGAACCCATGACCACGTGTCCTGCGAACATGTTGCAGAACAGACGGACGGCGAGCGTGATGAGGCGCAGGAAGGTCGAGAAGAGCTCGACGACCCACACGAGCACGTTCGTCGGGAAGCTCACGCCCTGCGGGGCGAGGCTCTTGATGTAGCCGATCACGCCGTGAGCCTTGCATCCGTAGTAGATGAAGTACACGAAGGCGAAGATGGCGAGCGCGGCGGTGGAGCCGATTGCGCCGGTGCCGGGCTTCATTCCCGGGATCAGGCCGATCATGTTATTGATCAGGATGAACAGGAAAAGCGAGCACAGGAACGGGAAGTGCTTCTTCCAGTTCTCACCCACGACGCCCTTGCCGATATCGTTCTCGACGTACTCGATGATGTACTCGAAACCGTTGACGAAGAAGCCCTTGGGAACCAGGGTCTGCTTCTTCTTGAACACGGCCAGGACGATCAGGAGCACGATCGTGGAGACGATCAGCCAAAACGAGTACTGCGTGATGCCGCAGCTCAGATCGCCCACGACAGGGGTGGAGCTGAACTCGCTGACCAGATGATTAATCTCATCAGGCAGCTTTTCAAAAATTTCCACGACTTACCTTTCGACCTCATGAGGATCTCGCAGCGCCTTGGCGACACGAACCGTGCAGGCGGCCATAAAGGCCACGAAGCCGATCGCCTCGCCCAGGAGGAACATGCGAAACGCCTCTCCGAACAACACAAACACAACCAAGGTAAAGACGAGCAGGGCGATTGCCGAGACCGCCAGACTCACCATGCCCTTGAGCATGTCCGCATTCTGCTTATCGTCAAGAACCGGCTTGAGCGTAAAGACAAAGGGAAGAAAGGCAATCGCGCCCGCGATGGCGCCTGCAACGATAGCGAGCAGATCGGCTATCTGAAACACTGGCGTCCTCACTTTCCTTCTTTAACGCTTCCCAGAACAGTTCCCGCCAAACATTGGTGACTATTGTACGAGCCAATCGCTAAAGTACAACCGAAAAAGCATCGGTTAATACGCACCTGTTCGTTTTCTTAAGACCTTCTTTATGCCGCAGGTAGGTAATACGTTTTTCTCGAACCCCTCTGGGCTAAACGTCCGTTAACAGGAATGCGCGTGGACGTCTTTTGCTCGCCCGCGCGCACCATTTCTTCGTATTTGTGACCGTAGCCGACAAGGCCCGACGACTAGAGCGTGCCGTAGATGCGGTCGCCGGCGTCGCCCAGGCCGGGAACGATGTAGGCGGCCTCGTTGAGATGGTCATCGATGGCGCACGTATAAATATGTACGTCAGAATCCTTCTCGGTCAGCGACTTGAGGCCCTCGGGCGCGGCGACGATGCACAGCATGCGGATGTCCTTGACACCGCGCTCGCGCAGGTAGCTGATAGCCATCTCGGCCGAACCGCCCGTGGCGAGCATGGGGTCGACAACCAGGCAGATGCGCTGGTCAATATCCTTGGGCATCTTGCAGTAATACTCATGCGGCTCGTGGGTAACCTCGTCGCGCTCCATGCCGATATGGCCCACGCGAGCGGAGGGTACCAAGTCGAGGATGCCATCGACCATGCCAAGGCCTGCACGCAGGATGGGAACGACGGCGAGCTTCTTGCCGGCGAGCTGCTTAAACGTTGCGGTGGTGATGGGGGTCTCGACCTCGACGTCTTCCATGGGCAGGTCGCGCATGGCCTCGTAGCCGTCAAAAAGCGCGAGCTCGCGCACGAGCTGGCGGAACTGGTTGGTGCCGGTGCTCTTGTCGCGCAAGATCGACAGCTTGTGCTGGACGAGCGGGTGATCGACAAGGGTCACACGGGACGTATCGTAGGTGACGGTCATGGGTTGAAGCCCCTTTCGTTGCGGCCGGAAGATGGCCTTGCTGACAAGGCGCATGGCGATGTTGTTGCCGCGCGCCGTGCATAAGTTTAACGGTTTGTTGTATCGAGTGCCCCGTCGCAACCCTACTGAACGGTGCTGAGCGAACGCTTGACGGCATCACGCCAACCAGCGAGGTTGCTCTCACGGCGCTCGGCGGACATATGAGGATGGAAGATTTTGACGATCTGAGCGTTTTGCTCCAGCTCCTCCAAATCCTCCCAGTAGCCGACGGCAAGGCCCGCCAAGTACGCGGCGCCGATCGCCGTGGTCTCCACCGTCTCGCACTGCAGCACGGGCATATCCAGCAGATCGGCCTGGAATTGCATGATGAACTCGTTGCGCGAGGCACCGCCATCGACGGACAGGCGCTCAATCGAAAGTCCCACGTCCTGCTCCATGGCGCGCAGCACGTCATAACTCTGATAGGCCATGGACTCGCAGGCCGCACGCACAATGGTCGCGCGACTCGAGGCACCGGTCAGGCCGCACACGATACCGCGAGCATGCGGGTCCCACCAGGGAGCGCCCAGGCCTGCGAAGGCGGGGACGAAGTAGCAGCCCTCGTTGTCGTTGATCGAAGCGGCGAGTTGCGCGGACTCGCTCACGCTCGAGATGATGCCCATGTTGTTGCGCAGCCAGTTCATGGTGGAGCCTGCGGCAAAGATAGAACCCTCGAGCGCATAGCTGATCTTGCCGTCCGCGGCGATACCGATCGTGGAGACCAGACCGTTCTTGGATTCGACGATCTCGTCGCCGGTGTTCATGAGCATAAAGCAACCCGTGCCATAGGTGTTTTTGGTCTGGCCGGGATGGAAGCAGCAGTGGCCGAACAGCGACGCCTGCTGGTCGCCCGCCACGCCCATGATGGGTGGCATGTTGGTCATAATATCGCTCGCGACGCGACCGTAGTCGCCCGAACTCCAACGAACCTCGGGCATCATGGAACGCGGGACGTCGAAAAGCGCCAGCAGATCGTCGTCCCAATCGAGCGCATGGATATTAAAGAGCGCGGTGCGGCTGGCATTGGTGTAGTCGGTAGCAAAGACCTGACCGCCGGTGAGATTGTAGATGAGCCACGTGTCGATGGTGCCGAACATAAGGTCGCCCGCCGCGGCGCTCTCGCGCGCGCCGTCGACGTTATCGAGAATCCACTGCACCTTGGAGGCCGAGAAATACGGGTCGAGCGTAAGCCCCGTGCGGGAGCGCACCAGCTCTTCTGCGCCCTGCTCGACCAGCTCGTCGATCAGAGGTGCGGTGCGACGGCATTGCCACACGATGGCGTTATAAATGGGTTGGCCGCTTATGCGGTCCCACACCACCGTGGTCTCGCGCTGGTTGGAGATACCGATGGCGGCAATGCGGTCAGAATGGATGCCGCTCTTAAACTGGACCTCCATCATGACCGCGATCTGGCTGGCAAGCACCGCCATGGGGTCTTGCTCCACCCAGCCAGGGCGCGGGAAGCTGGTTTTGACGCTGCGACGTGCCTGCGCGACGATGCATCCGTACTCGTCGACGATGGTCGCAAGTACCGAGGTGGTGCCGCAGTCGAGTGCCATGATGTAGGAACCGCCAAAATTAAACGAGGCATCTTCCATGCCCAGGCTGCCCAGATTCAACGACATCGCTTACACCTTTCTATTGCATCGGGCCAGACAGGACCCGTTCGATCTCTGATGCGGGAAGCGCGCCTTGGCGCAGGATCTGGAGTTCGCCGTGCTGAAACGACACGATGGTCGAAGCGTCGCGACACGGGGTCTCACCGGCGTCGACGGCCACATCGACCCCCTCCAGGATGCGCTTCTCCACCGTGACAAAGTTTGCTGGCGCGGGCGCGCCATGCGTGTTGGCGCTGGTGCAGGCAAGGGGGCTGCCGCAGGCGCGGATGAGCGCCTGCACCACGGGCGAGGCCGAAGCGCGAAGTGCCACCGTGTCGTCGGCGGCGCGCATAAAGGTCGGCACGCAGGGGGCCGCCTTGACCACGATAGTCAGGGCGCCCGGCCAGCATCGTCGGGCGAGCACGCGGGCCTCGTTAGGGATATCCACGCCATAGCGGTCGAGTGCCTCGGCATCATCGACCAGCCAGGCAACCGTTTGGGTGAGCTCGCGCTGCTTGAGGGTAAAGATACGACGATAGCCGGTACCGAATGCGGGGACCGCGGCGCCGTTGACGGTGGCCTGCGGATCGCGCGGCCACGATGGGAATTCGCTTGTGTCTTGAGGCACGGCGTCCGAAAAGGCGTTAACTGCCACAGCGACACCATAGACGGTCTCGGTCGGGATCAGGGCCAGACCGCCACAGCCGAGCACCTCGGCCGTACGCTCAACGGCAAGCCGATGCGGCTCGCGCGTTCCCTCGTATACCCGATAGACCGTCTGCATGTGTATGCCAGCCCCTTACGCTCTGGTGCAAGTTTGTTTACTGTGGGGCATTCTCGCACGAAACGTTCAATCTATTTGCCCAGAGCGCATGTTGGTTTGGTGAGCGGCTCTAGTAGTCGGTGAAAGTGAGGGGGTTAATTGAAGATTATTAGCGCGCAAGCGTAACGGTACGATCGGGAAACTCGATGCTTGCAACCAGTTTTCCGCCGAGGCTCTCTGCGTACCTGCTCAGCGTGTCAAGCCTCATCGAACCCAATTCCCCGCGCTCGAGCTCGGATACGCGTTTTTGAGAAACGCCCATCGATTGGGCGACCGACGCCTGTGTTAGATCTTTTAGCCTGCGAATCTGAGCAAGCTTATAGGCTTCGATACGATCGCGAGTCCTCTCCTGCTCGGCGGTAATGGAGTCGCGTGTTATCCCGCGAGATTCCATATACTCATGCAGTTCCATCTCGATCGAGCCTCCTTACGTGACGACGGTATAGTTGCTCGGCCTTTGGAATGTTGATCGCATACCAGC
This sequence comes from Collinsella sp., assembly GCA_019414055.1. Lineage (GTDB taxonomy): Bacteria > Actinomycetota > Coriobacteriia > Coriobacteriales > Coriobacteriaceae > Collinsella. The sequence goes on along the minus strand of DXMV01000010.1, from coordinate 118,071 downwards.
CGTTCCATTTTGCCTTTGACGATCCCGCTCGCGACTTATCACCCGCCAATAGCAATACCGCCTGGCGCTTGGGGTCAAAGGCGAAGAGGATGCGGATCACCTGCCCACCACATGAAGTCACTCTAAGCTCCTTTAAATGATGAAGCTTCGAGCCCTTGACACGGTCAACCAGTGGACGACCAAGGCTGGGACCTTCCTTCTCGAGCACCAAAAGGTCTGCATAAATCTGCTTCAGCGTAGCTTCATCCTGCTCATCAAGCCAAGGTTCAATGTAATCAAGCACGATACGGTACCGATGCAGCTGATTCGACATACCTTCCTCCTTCTATAGTAGAAGTTTTACGGTATATTGCAAGGACAAACTTGCGCAAATGTCTATTTGTTCAGCTTAAATACGCTGTTTGGGCTCGGTGACGATGGCTCGGACGATGCGGGGGCGATCGGTAAGGTCGTGGACGATGCGCACGTCCGACAGACCCGCTTGACGACAGAGCTCGGCCGCAGCGTCGAGTGCACCCTCGTAGAGCTCGCAGGCAAAGAGGCCGCCGGCGCGCAACATGTAGGGCGCCGCGTTGAGCAGGCGGCGGAAGATATCGAGGCCGTCGGCACCGCCCTCGAGCGCCAGATCGGGCTCGAAGTCCTTGACCTCGTGCGGCAGCGAGCGCATGACATCGGTGGGGATGTAAGGCGGGTTGGAGACGAGCACATCAAAGGTGCCCCACTCGTCGTGGGGAATGGAACTCACCAGGTTGGTGAGGCTAAAGGCAACCTCATCTGCCGTGAGGCCGAGGGCGTCGCGGTTTTTGGTGGCCAGATCGATGGCGCGCGGCTCGATATCGGTGGCGGTGCAGGTAACGTGGCCGCGACGCTCCCAGGCAAGCGAGAGCGAGATGCAGCCCGTGCCGCAGCCGACCTCGAGAACGCGGGCAGTGCGGGGCTCGGCTGGGGCGGGTACGTTGGCCTCGGCGGCATCTTGCGCGGGAGTCGTCTGTTGGTCGTTGCCCTCAATGGCGATGCCGTATTCGTCGAGCTCGGGCTCGGGGGTTTCCATGGCCTCTGCTTCTGCCGCCTGCGCGGCGGCTTCCTCGGCCTCGCGATCGGCAAGCTCCTCGGCATAGGCGCGGCTGCCGAGCACGTCGCTACCCAGCGCAGCCTCATCGGCGGCCGTCAGGTTGGCGGCACGGCGCTCGGCGGTCGCGCGTTCGTCGGCCAGCGCCGCCTCGGCTTTGCGGGCCTGCTCGACCTCATCGTTCCAAGGCAGCTCCACGCGCTGGCGGGCGGCGGCCTCGGGGCTCAGCACCTCGGTATCCAGATAGTTCAGGACTTCTTCGACGAGCATCTCGGTCTCGGGGCGCGGAATGAGCACACCGGGGGCGCACGCGACGTCAATCATGCGGAACTGCGTGCTGCCGGTGATGTACTGCAGCGGCTCGCCTTTGGCGCGACGAACGACGGCCGCGTGCATAGTCTCGAGCTGGGCCGCGTTAAGCGTCTCGTCCACGCGCATATATAGGTCAATGCGCGCCAGGCCCGTGGCCGCGCACAGCAACCACTCGGCAGAAAGACGGGGGTGCTCCTCGCCGCGCTCGGCCAGGTACTCCTTGGTCCACTCGAGACAACGCTTGATGGTCCAGATCTCGTTTGCCATGGGGCCCTCCCCTCTTAAGCGCCGGGCGGCGCGCGAATGTCGGAGCAGATTGTACGCGAGGACGGCGCACGACAAGGGACGATTGCAGGCGATTATCGAGAATCAGCCCAGAATTTTGCACCGGGCTCGCTCAAAGTGTTCATTCGTCGACGTCTAGATTTGCATTCGTCAAGCTTTTGGCAAGGTTGCCCCAAAACTGACCAATATCTAACCAAACGCTTGCCACATCGCTTGACGCGCGACACGCCAAAATTCGCTCCACGACTTCTCGAACGATAATTTAAGCATTATTTTCGGCGATAGACGCATGCCGATCATTGCTTTGCACAGGTGAACGGCTCAATAACTATCAAAGCCGATTGAATAACATCCCAAAGCAATGTACCCAACCTAGTCATTGGGGACGTTCTTAAACGACTAGTCATTCAAGAACGTCCCCAACGACTACTCATTTAAGTCTGTCCCCAATGAGTGCTCCGCCGCAGGTTGAGCATAAGTCAGCGAAAACGCCCCTAAGCGAGCAAGGTGACGTGAAAGAGGAGGGAAGCGTACTTTGGTACGCGACCGACGATTGAACGTCAGATTGCCGCTTAGGGGCGTTTGCAGCGTCGACCGGTTACGCGGTTCGTAGAACCGCGTAACCTACACCGCCTGTGCCAGCTTCTCGGCGCGCTCGGCGGCGGCGAGTGCCTCGATCACGGCGCCGAGTTGGTCGCCCAGAAGGACGCCGTTGTAGGTGGAGTTGAAGCCGATACGGTGATCGGTCACGCGGTCCTGGGGCTGGTTGTAGGTACGGATCTTCTCGGAACGGTTGCCGTGGCCGATCTGGCTCTGGCGCTCGGCACCGAGCTCTGCCTGCTGCTTCTCGAGCTCCATCTCGTACAGACGAGCGCGCAGCATCTGCATGCAGACCTCGCGGTTCTGGATCTGGGAACGCTGCTCCTGCGACTGCACCACGGTGTTGGTGGGCAGGTGGGTGATGCGCACGGCGGAGTAGGTGGTGTTAACGCACTGACCGCCAGGGCCGGAGGCGCAGTAGGTATCGATGCGCAGGTCGGACTGGTTGATCTGAACGTCGATCTCCTCGGCCTCGGGAAGCACGGCGACGGTTGCCGTGGAGGTCTGGATGCGACCCTGGGACTCGGTCTTGGGGACGCGCTGGACACGGTGCACGCCGGACTCGAACTTCATGACGGAGTAGACGCGGTCGCCCTCGACCTTGAACTCGATGGACTTAAAGCCACCGGCCTCGCTGGGGCTGGAGTCGAGCACGGTGGTCTTCCAGCCGCGCGACTCGCAGAAGCGCTGATACATCTTGTACAGGTCGCCGGCAAAGATGGCCGCCTCGTCGCCACCGGCGGCGGAGCGGATCTCGACGATGGTGTTCTTGTCGTCGTTGGGGTCGCTCGGGATGAGCATGTACTTGATGTCTTCCTCGAGCTGGGGAAGCTTGGCCTCGTTTTCGGAGATGTCCATCTGGAGCATCTCCTTCTCATCGGCATCGGTGGTATCGTGGAGCATCTCCTTGGCGGCCTCGATGTCATCGAGCGCGCCGATGTACTCACGCGAAGCGGCGATGAGGTCGGACTGGTGCGCGTACTCCTTGTTGAGACGCGTGAACTCCTTGATATCAGAGGCGACGGCCGGGTCGGAGAGCTTCTTCTCGAGCTCCTCGTAGGCCTTGATAATCTTTTCGAGCTTGTCGCGCATGGCGGGACTCCTTTATATGCGTGAAGGTGAAAATCGGCAGAGTTGATGGGGCGCGCGGCGCCACTACGGGGGTAAGCCCGGCTAGAACATGTCGATCTTCAGATACATGCGCATCCCTTCGCGTATGGGGTACATAGTTGCGGTCTAACCCATACATGATAGCGTGCGCAGGCAAACCTGCATATAACCCGCACGGAATGATTGGACGCAGCCATTGGGGACGTTCCTTAACGACTAGTCGTTTGAGAACGTCCCCAACGGCTAACAAAGGGACTGTCGCTTTGTCGAATTCTAGAGCGTTTGGAGCAGGGAGATGAGAAAACGGATGCCCTGGAGGTAGGCTCGGCGGGTGATGCGCTCGTTAGTGCCGTGGACGCCGCGGTCGCACTCGTCATCGTCGACCACAAAGGCCGAGAAGCGAATGCACTCGGGGCAAATGCGCTGGTAGTTGGCAGCATCGGTGGCGCCAATCACGGTTGAGGGGACGATGCTGACAGGAACCCCGCCCGCCGCCGATGATCCGTTTTCCTCCATCCCCAAAGGATCGCGGAAATAGTGGGCGGCGATGGTGCGGACGGCCTCGAGCCCCGGCCCGCCGACACGCGGAGACGGCGAAGGCTCGGAGCTGCCGAGACCCAGCTCCACTTCGACACGACCGGCAAGGCCCGCCGCGGCAACGGCCTCGCGGCAGCGAGCAGCGACATCGGCCACGCTCGTGCCCTCGAGCATGCGGAAGTTGATGTTGGCCCACATATCCTGCGGCATTACGTTGGCGCCAGTGCTGCCACCCTCGATCTGCGTGGGCGCGCAGGTAGTCGTCACCAGCGGATAGAGCTTTTTGCTGGCGAGGCAATCACGGACAATGGCGTCCCCGTTGGCGGCAATTTCATCGGCCGTGTAGAGCCCCAACTCGACGAGCTGGGCGGCAAGCAAGTCGGTCACGCGCGTCGGCCACTCGATATTGCAGATTGCGGTGATGGCACGGCTGAGCACCTCAAGCGACGTGCCGCCGTAGGGGTTGGAAGAATGTCCGCCCGCGCTCTTTGTCTTGAGCACAATGTCGGCATAACCTTTCTCAGCCAGGTCGGCGTGCATGAGCCAACCCTCGCCCGCGCTGTACTCGGCAGTCGGAACGATGCGGTAGTCGCCCTCGTCGATCAGGTACTCAAGCTCAATGCCGCGCTCCTCGAGCGCACGACCGATGGCGCCTGCTCCGTACTGCGTAGTCTCCTCGTCCTGACCAAAGGCCAGGAGCAGCGTGCGCTCGTGCTGCCAACCGTGCGCCAGCGCATACTCGACAGCCTCGAGAATGCCTGCGACCTGATCCTTCATGTCGATCGCGCCGCGGCCCCAGATGTAGGTGTCGTCCACGTGCCCGCTAAAGGGGGCATGTGTCCAGTCGGCCTCGGTATCCGGCACCACGGGGACCACGTCCATGTGGCCCATGAGCATGACGGGTTTGAGGGCGGGGTCGGAACCGCCAAGCGTCACCAGCAGCGAATGATCGATAAGCTCGACCTCGCCCGCCGCAAACACGCGCGGCCAGGCCTGCTGCATATAGGCGCGCAGGTTATCGAAGGGCTGCCAGTCCACCGCCTCGGCATCCATGCTCGAGACGGTCGGAAACGACAGCACGCGGCCCAAACGCTCGTACGCGCCGACCTCGTCTATATCGGCAAAATCGTCCTCATGCGCAAAGAAGCGCCAAACCTCGGCCATGACATCCTTTCGATTGTGACGACAAAGGCCGCCCCACGGGAGCGGCCCTGCAACGTAAGCGTTTGCGCCGGTTATTTGTCTTCGAGATAGCGAGAGAGGAACTCGCGAGTGCGCTGGTGTTTGGGGTTGCCGAAGAGCTCGGCCGGCGCGGCGTCCTCGAGCACCACGCCCTTGTCCATAAAGACCACGCGGTCGGACACCGTGCGGGCAAAGGCCATCTCGTGCGTGACGACAACCATGGTCATACCGTCGGCCGCGAGCTTGCGCATGACCTCGAGCACCTCGCCCACGATCTCGGGGTCGAGTGCCGAAGTCGGCTCGTCGAACAGCATGATCTGCGGACTCATGCACAGGGCGCGGGCGATGGCCACGCGCTGCTTTTGGCCACCGGACAGGCGACCCACGGCGGCGTGCGCGAACTTTTCGAGCCCCACGCTCGTCAGATGCTCCATTGCGACCTTCTCGGCCTCGGCCTTGCTCATCTTTTTGAGCGTGACGGGCGCGAGCGTGCAGTTGTCGAGCACATCCATGTTGTTGAACAGGTTAAAGCCCTGGAACACCATGCCGATGTCCTCACGGAGTTTATTGATATTGCAGCGCTCGGCCGTAAGGTCCTGGCCGTGGAACCAGATGTGGCCCGCGTCCGGGGTCTCGAGCAGGTTGAGGCAGCGCAGGAAGGTCGACTTGCCCGAGCCCGAGGCGCCGATGATGGTAACGACCTCACCGGGATTGACAGCGAGGTCGATGCCCCTGAGCACCTCGAGCGAACCGAAGCTCTTGCGCAGGCCCTCGACGCGGATGAGCGGCTCTTTAGTTTGTGCGGCGGCCACAGCGCCGGTGGTAGTGGTATCTGCCATGATGATTCTCCTCGTCTTGCGCCTAGTTGGAGCTGGGCAGCGTTGCCGGGGCCTCGGCGCCGAGCTTTTTGCCAAAGGCCTCGAGCAGGCGGCTCGCCACGAGCGTCAGGATCAGGTAAACCACGAGCGCCACGCAGTAGACCTCCATCTGGCGGTAGTACACGCCGGCGACAGTGGTGGTGGCGTACATGAGGTCAAACACGCCAATGACCGAGAGCACCGACGAGTCCTTGATGTTGATGATGAGCTCGTTGGTGAGTGCGGGGATCGCGTTTTTAATACCCTGGGGGAACACGACCTTGCGCATGGCCTGCCACTGCGACAGACCCAGCGAGCGCGCCGCCTCGGCTTGACCGGGGTCGATGGACTCGATGCCGCCACGCAAAACTTCCATCATGTAGGCGGTGGAGTTGAGCGAGATGGTGACAAGGCCGGCGGTGAAGGTACTCCAGATCTGGTTGGCCTGGGCGGTTTCGAAGCCCATGCCGCGCAAAACGGTGAAGCCCGCGTAATAGATGAGCAGGCCCTGGACCATCATGGGCGTGCCGCGCACGATGGTGGAGTAGATGGTCGCAAAGCCGCGGCCGATGCTCTTGAAGAAGCGCGTGAGATCGTTGTCCACACGGTCGAAGGTCTGAATGCGCAGGAACACAAAGAGCAGCGCCAGGAAAAAGGCGATGACGGTGCCGAAGGTCGCAAGCGCGATGGTGATCTCGATACCGCGGATAAAGAAGTCCCCGCTCTTGTAGGTCATGTAGACCAGACTCGACAAAAAGTCGCTGGGGTTGGAGTCCGAGACAATGCTCACCCGCACCAGGTCGATAAACGACATGACGCAACGGTCGATAAAGAAGATCGCCGCAATGGCGACCACGACATAGCTGCCCTGGCGCGCGCTGCGACGAAAGCGCTCGGAAGCAAACGGCGACGTTTCGCGATAGTCATTCCAGTGCATGAGTTTGGTGACGAGCGCCGCCGCCGACACGACGAGCCAGGCCCAAAGGATTGCCCAGAGGCAGTCTTGGAACACGCCCGTAGGCGCCAAGAAGCTCAGCGGCGTGGGGTTGCGCTGGCTAAACGCCAGGCCGAGCGCCGCGATAACGCTCGTGCCCAGGTATACATAACGGTGGTCTGCCTTGATAAAGGAGGCCAGGCGATTGATGGTTTTCATGCTGCCTCCCTATGCCGGCTGACGGTCGAGGCACGCGTCCCACATTTGGTCGCGCTCCTCTTGGCTAATGCCCTTGAGTGTCTTGTCGATGAGTTTAAGCAGCTTGTCCGAGCCCTTGCGGCAGCCGACGTTTGCCGTGACCTCCTGCTTGAAACCCTCGCCCTCGGCAAATTGAATCGGCACGATACCCGGGTTTTGGGCCATATAGCCCTTCTCGTTCTCGGTGTTGTAGGTCACGGCGTCACAAGTGCCCTGCAGCAGGTTCGAGAACACCGTGGGCACCGAATCGACCGGATTTTTGTGGACGACGCCCGGGATCTCGTCGATGACGGTGTCAAGCATCGTGTCCTTTTGGCCGAGCACCGTGGCACCACTGAAGTCGCTGAGCTTGGTCGCGTTTTGGTAGGGCGAGCCCTCTTTTACGAACAGGCCAAAGTAGCCAATGAAGTACGGGTCGGAGAAGCCGACCGACTCCTCACGCTCGGGCGTAGCGCTCATGCCGGCGATGATGAGGTCGATCTGGCCATTGTTAAGTGAATCGATGAGGCCCGAGAAGCTCTGCTTGACGGCAACGGGCTCGCCACCGAGGGCCTTGCAGACGATCTTGGCGATCTGCACGTCGTAGCCATCGGCATAAGCGCCCTGCACGTTATCGATGGGGATGGTGTACTCACTGGCCTCGGATACCTGCCAGTTGTACGGGGCGTAGGCCGCCTCCATGCCAATGCGGATCTTGTCCTTGCCGATCACGGAATCGGACAGGTCGTCGCGGCCGCCGCCCGTGGTGGACTGGACCACCTTGAGCGTGGACGGGCGCTGGCAGCCGGCAAGTGCGCCGGCAACGACGGAAGCGCTCGCAGCGAGGGCGCTACCCAAGAAGATGCGACGACTGCACACCGGCTGGGCCTGCGCGTCGCGCTGTAGTCGAGGTTGCATCTGATGCCTTCCCTATTTTGCCTTACTGACAATAAGACAGGATATACGCCCGCAACCAGCAGCGCGGCATGTGCGCGAAAAATTAATAGACACACGAGGACGATTGGCGCAAAGCAGCCTGTCCCCCCCCATGCACCGCTTGGCATAAAAAAGGCAAGGCATAGACCTTCTGGTCATGCCTTGCCTTTTGAATGACAAATTGTCGCTCTGGGCGGCGCGCAGCGTCGACCGGTCCGCCGTTCGTTAGAACGGCGGAACCTCTAGAGCAGGGTGACGCTAAAGCTGCGGACGTCCGTCTCGCCCGGCGCCAGCGTAATAGTGTTGACCTTGTGCTCAAAGACGTCGTCCTCGGTGTCCATGGTGGTGTGACCGGTCCAAGGCTCGAGCGCCACAAACGGAGCATCGTTGGCGGCAGACCACACGCCAATGTACTTAAAGCCCTCAAAGTCGATCTTGACGCCGTGGCCCGACTTGCGGCCGCGCAGCGTGAGCGTGGAACCCGGGGTATCGGTGAACATGATGGCATCGTTATCGAAGCTGCGGTGCGTGATGGGCAGCACGTCAGAGTTATCGGGCGCCTTGTAGCTACCCTCAAACGTCATGAGGCCATCGGGCGTGATGATGGGAGCCTCGTTGGTCCAAGCCTCGGTAAACGCCAGCTCGTAATCCTCGAATGCCTCGTCCTCGGCACCGGGGGCGGGCACGTTAAATGCAGGGTGGCCGCCCACCGAGAACGGCAGGTCCACGTCGCCGGTGTTCGTAACGGCAAAGGTCTGGGTAAGCGTGGCGTCGCCGGTCAGGGCATAGGTCATGTTGAGCTTAAAGTGGAACGGAAAGGCCTTGAGCGACTCAGGCGTGTCAGTGATCTCGTAGGTGACGGACGAGCCGTCCTCGGAGACCTCGACCAGCTTGTGCTCGACGATGCGCGCGAGGCCGTGGCGCGGCATCTCGCAGGTGCCAGCCGCAGACGTCGCCGTGTTGTTGCGCAGCGAGCCCACAATGGGGAACAGGATGGGCGCGTGCTTGCCCCAAAAGGCCGAGTCGCCCTGCCACAGATACTCGTTGCCGTTGAGGGCAAGGCTCGTGAGCTGGGCGCCCATGGAATCGATGGCCGCGGTGAGGCCGCCGCGCTTGATGGTAGTGACGGTGGACATGCTACTTCCTCCAAAAATAAACAACAGTATCGATGGCTATTGTCCCACTCTTGGCGGCGGGGTTGAGCGTCAGGCGCAGTTATTGAGCAATAGCGTAAAGGTCAAACCCGCCCTGCGGCGTGCTATCGACCGTATCGGGCGCCTGTGAATTAAAACTCACCGGAACCATGCGCTTTGAGGCGCGGTAACGCGTGCCGTCGGTGGCGACGGGCGGCTCGTCGACCGTGAGCTCGTAGTCGCCGGGCTTGAGTTCGATGCCGTCACCAGCGGAGTTGACATATTGATACTCGTCAATCGCCTGTCCCCTGAGTGTGCGGCCCACGATATGGACGAGCATTTGGCTATCGCCGCGCGCGGTATCCCACGTCGCGCCGTCCTTAACCTCGACCGACACATGCACCGAGCGCGTGCGGCTGAGCGATTGCTCGACGGACATCTCGACCTTGGCGGCGTCTTTGCGCTGTTGTTCAACATGGCTCCAGACGTTTCCAATTGCCGAGCAAGCGATGACGCCGGCCATGAAGGCGATGAGGATGGGGCCGAGTGGTGAGCGGCGGGCCGCGTCTTCCTCGCGAGCCAGGTTGGGGCGATGCGTGGGGGCGGGCGCCTGGGCACCCTGCGCGGGCACGTCGAGTATGCTGAAGGATGCCGTGCTGCCGGGGTCGATGTTATGGCGCGGCTGCGGGGTCTTGGCCGGCGAGATGGACATGTCCGCCGGCTCACCGAGTGTGGCCGTGGCATCGGCCTTAGCCTCATCGGCCTCGGCTTGGGCCCAAGCCTGCTCAAAGGTCAGGGGCTCGGCGGCATCGGAGGCGGCTTCAGGCTCGACAGCGGTATCGTTGCCGGTCTCGTCCTCGTCGCTCGACACGTCACGCGGCGCGGGCTCGTCCCACTCCTCGTCCGGAGCCTCGCCCTCGCTATACCACCATTCAAAGTTATCGATATCCATACGGGGCGCCCCTTAAGCCTCGCAAATTAACACTTGCCAGCCTTATACCCCCAGATGGCACGGCGGCTCGCATGGAATGTGACAAAGGGACTATCCCTTTGTCACACGGCCAGACGTGAAAACTTATAAACTTGCAGATTTTGCAAGTTTATAAGAAATGAGCGACCCTCCTCCGCTTCAAAACAAGCTTGCGATGCTATTCGGATGTGACAAAGGGACTGTCCCTTTGTCACATCTGGAGGGCGACGGGGATTTGGATGCAGCAGAAGTCCTCTTGGTGGGACTCGTCATAGCTCGTGGTATCGAGGTAGCAAAAGTCGAAGGCGTTGCCAACGGGCTGGAGCGCGTGCTCGTCCATGCAGGCCACAATGGCGCGGATGCCTTCGGGCTCGTACGGCATGCCCCAGCGGCTCATGCACAGGTATGTGCCCTCGGGCAGCACTTCGATGCCGATCTCTGCCAGCTCGGCAGCGTCGCTCGGCAGCAGCTCCTCGGCACCGCGCGGCAGCACGGCAAAGGAGCCGGCGCCGGCAATAGGGTCGTCGGAATGCAGCGCCTCGCGACGCAGCATGGCACCCCAGCCGCGCATGGGGCGCGTGCCCGTCAACGTACGCATGCGCAGGATGGCCCGCATGAGCGTGGGGTGAAGCATTGAGCGGCCACGCTCAATATCGCCCGGAAACTCCTCAAAGACCACGTAGCGGCGCTCGAATTGCTTGAGTTCCGGTTTGCCCTCGCGCTCGCGCCAGTAGACTGCCTCGTCGTAAAAGCTCAGGCGCTCCTGCACACTCGCGCGCTCAGCCTTGAGCCCGGCAATCTGCTTGTCGAGCGCCTGAACCCGCGAGCGCAGGTGATCGGTCATCTCGCCAATGTCGAACGTCGAGGTCAGGCGGTCAATCTCGTCGAGTTCGAGCCCTAGGTCGCGCAGCATGCAGATCAGACGCATGAGCGGGATCTGCGTGGGCGAATAGAAACGGTAGCCTTTTTCGTTAACCACGGCGGGCTTAAACAGGCCGATCTTGTCGTAGTAGATGAGCGTTTGGCGCGAAACGTTAAACAAGCTCGCCATCTCGCTAATCGCATACATGCCCGTCTGCATAGGTCCTCCCGACACACCAAAGCCCGCCGCCCACAGGGGCAGCGGGCTCAAACACTACTCGTATCCTACCCTAAAGACGCCTACGACCAGCGCTTATAGTTTGCACATGACACGCCGACGGCCTCGAGCGCCTTGGCGGCGATGTGATGCACCGCGTCATCGAGCGTGGCGGGGCCGTTGTAAAACGTGAGCATAGGCGGCATGAGCATGATGCCGGGCACGCGCGCCAGGCGTGCCATGTTATCGACGTGAATGGCGCTGAAGGGCGTCTCGCGCACCATGAGCACCAGGCGGCGCTGCTCTTTCATCTGCACGTCGGCCGCACGCAGCAAAAGATTTTCGCTGTAGCCGCTCGCGATGCCGGCAAGGGTCTTCATGGAGCAGGGAGCCACGATCATGCCATCGACCGGATAGGTGCCGCTCGCGATGGCGGCGCCGATGTTCTTGTTGTCGTAGACCACATCGGCATAGCACGCAAACTCGTCGAGCGTCATGCCGAGCTCCTGCTCGATGGTGATCTCTCCCCCGCGCGTGACGACAAGCGCCGACTCAGCACCGGCCTGACGCAGGCATTTGAGGCACTCAAGGCCCAGCGCTGCACCGCTGGCGCCCGAAACGCCAACGACAATGCGACGGGGACGGACAGAAGACTCAGGCATGACAACTCCTTACTTAGTTACTCGGCAGGGTTACTTACTAGAAAGCGAGCTCCGCGGCCCACTTGTCACGGTCGATCTCCATGAACTGCGAGCGGATGAAGTTCTTCTTGAGGTCGAACGGGACCGTGCAGTCGAAGATGGCCTTGCAGGCGATACCGTGCTCGCGGATCGTGGGATCGAACGCGGGATCGTTGGACGGGTCGAGCACGTGGCAGTGGCAGCCGGGAATGGTGATGAGGTCCACGTCGGCCTGGAAGCGCGTGGTCATGGCCCACATCACGTCGCTCATGTCGAAGATGTCAACGTCCTCGTCGACCAGAATCACATGCTTGAGCTCGGAGAATGCCGAGAAGGCGAGCATGGCGGCGTTGCGCTGACGGCCCTCGTCATTTTTGCTCGACTTCTTAAACTGCATGATGGCAACGAACTTGCCGCCGCCGCAGGGGGCAGCGTGGACGTTGAGCAGACGGCCCGGGATGGCGGTCTCGACCATCTTGTAGATGGATGCCTCGGTGGGGATGCCGGCCATGGAAACGTGCTCGTGCGAGGGGCCGATGCAGCTCTCCATGATGGGATTGACACGCGTGGTGACGGCGGTGATCTTGATCACCGGGCAGACCTTGGCGCCGCCGGTGTAGCCGGGGAACTCGGGCATGGCGTAGCCGTGGCCGTTGACGTCCTCATTGATGGTCTCGTCGTGCATGAGGTAGCCCTCGAGCACGTACTCGGCATTGGCGATGCACTTCTGCGGAACGGTGACGCAGTCGGCAAGCTCGACGGCGTGGCCGCGCAGGGCGCCGGCGATCTGTAACTCGTTGAAACCGAGCGGCGTGGTGGGAGCCTCGAAGCCGCAGCACATGTACACGGCGGGGTCCAGGCCAATGGAGATGGAGATGGGCATGTCCTCGCCGCGCTGACAGTACTCGTCAAAGAATGCGCCCAGGTGACGGCTGCCGGGGGTGATCCACATGGCGAGCTTGTCCTTGTCGACGCAGGAGAAGCGGTGGATGGTCACGTCGGACTGGGAGCCGTCGGGGCTCGTGCCGTAGGCGAGGCCCATGGTGATGTAGGGGCCGCCGTCGACGGGCGTGTTGGTGGGAGCGGGGACGATCTTGCGCAGGTCAAAGCCCTCGTCGGTCGCCTTGTGCACGACCTCCTGGCAGTCGACGTGCGCGCCCTCGGCGATCTGCTTAGGCGCGATCAGGTTCTCGAAGCGTTTACCAATCTCGAGGCCCAGGTACTCCTCGTCGAGGTCGAGCAGGGCGGCAACGCGCTTGCGGCTGGCAAGCATGCCGATGCAGACCTTGGCATCGTCAAAGCCCTTGACGTTGTTGAAGACCATCGCCGGACCCTCTTTAGTCGGACGCATAACGGTGCCGCCGGCACCCACGTGGCGATAGACGCCCGAGACCTCGGCATCGGGATCGACCTGGGTGTCGGTCTCGAGCAGCTGGCCCGACATCTCGCGCAAAAAGTCGAGTGCGGAGCGCAGGTCGTGGATCTGGGAAGCATCGGTAGTGGACATAGCGTGCTCCTTTCGGGAGAGTGCCCGGCGGCGGGAGTGCCGCCGGGCTGGGGAACGTAGTGGGGCCACGGCGCTCATGGATGGGGCGCTCGGGCACTTGCGGTTCGAGCACTCGGCTGCTTACAGCCCAAGCGTTCGACCGTTTACATCAGGCCAAAGAGGTGGAACCAGGCGGCCTCGACCAACACGACGATAAAGACGACCGCGGTGAGGGGAATGCCCATGCGCATGGCCTCTTTGGAGGTGTAGCCGCCGGCGTCCTTGCCTTCGCCGATAAGGATCGGCAGGTTATGGAACGGCAGGATGTAGTGGATGTTGATGGACGTGAAGACGATGAGCGCCACGGCGAGCGGGCTCACGCTGGAGCCGGCCGCGAAGCTGATGAACGCCGGCACGCACACGCCGAGCACGGCCATGACCGAACCCATGAACATGTGGATGATCATGGAGAGTGCGGCGACAAGCAGGGCGAACAGGAAGATGTTCTCGGGCACGGAGCTGGGAAGCACGACATCGGCGATCCAGGCGTTCATGCCGGTGGCACCGCCCACGGAACCCACGGCCATGGCGGCCGTCAGGAACATGAGGGACTTGATGTCGACAGCGTTCCAGCTGGCGGGGGTAAGGACCTCGCCGATGATGGGCATGGCGAGCGCGACGCCGATGGCAAGCGTCACCCAGCCGATGTAATCGCCCGAGACGGTGAGCCACAGCGCGATGGCGATGACAAGCCACACGATGGTGCGGATCTCCTTGACGGAGAGCTTGCCGAGTGCGGCCTGCTTGGCCACGATCTGCTCGCGATCGTAGACGAGCTCCTTGCTGGGCTTAAAGAGGAAGAGGCCCAAGAACAGGGTGCACAGCAGCGCGACCAGCATGGGCACGCTCATGTACAGGAACCAGTCGATAAAGGACGGGCTCATGCCGCCGGCCTCGACGCTGTACTGCGCAACGAGCGGGTTGAGCGTGGAGTCGCCCGTCAGGAAGAACATGGAACCCGGGGCGGCAGCGGCAAACACGAGGAAGCCGAGCTTACCCTTGTCGTCGTCCCCGTAGCCGGCGGACTCGGCGATGACCGAGACGACGGCGAGGATGAGGAAGGCGCGGGGAAACGGGTGCGGGATCAGCAGCGACAGCACAAAGGTGAGCGCGAAGATCGAGATGATGAGCGACTTGGCGTCGCGCACGAACTTGAGCATAAACGCATAGGCGATGCGCTCGCCCAGCCCCGACTCCTTGACCGCGCTGGCGATGAGGTAGGCGCCGATGACGAGCCACATGGTAGCTTTGGTCCACGAGCTAAACGTGGAGGCGACCGTCGCCGAGATGCTCGCGGCGCCCGTGTCGTCCACGCACACCTTGAACAGAACGAGCAGCGCGCAGTAGAGCAGGCCCACAAAGCCCGGCTGTGCCACGCCACACGCCCAGAACACCACCGTGGCGAGCGTCAACGCCAGACAGGTCTGACCGCCGACCGTAAGCTCGACCGTCGAGCTCAGCTCCGCCAAAGGAAGAAACTTCACCAGCAAAAAGACAATGATACCCAGCACAAAGCCAATTTCGCGCTTGGTGATCTTAAACGCCTTCTTTTCCGCTTCCATCTCCCCACCTTTCTTGTTGGGGGCGCTCCGGATTCGCAGCCACGTTGCCACTTAAAAAGGGGCGCCCGTTATCGGACACCCCTTACGTTGCGCTGTGTTGTTGCAATACAGTCAAGCGGGATTTTTGGATGAGAAGCGATCCTCTGGGCAAAAACCGTCACAACATTCGACGCTTTTCCTCGATTTCGAGATTTTCATCGAATGTTGTGACGGTTTGGATATGGCAAAGGGACTGTACCTTTGTTACATAGCGAGGGCCGTACGGATGGATGGGTCGCTGAGTGCCTCGCGGAGCCAGGGGGCCAGCTGCTCGGGGCGACCCTGCAGGTAGCCGTCGAGCTCGGACGGGGCCACGCGGCGCACCTCCGAGATCTCCTCTTGGTTGATGCATAGCTCGCCCGGCTCAACATGGGCTGCGAACACCTCGCACCATTCGCACTCGCAGCGGCCGTCGCCGTGGTCCTCACGGTACACCACGTGTCCGAGGTGCTTGAGCTGATCGGGATCGCGCGTAATGCCAAGCTCTTCGTTGATGCGGCGCGCCGTGGCGGCCGCGACGTCTTCCCCGGGGAGCGGATGGCCGGCGCAGCTATCGGCCAGCACCCCGCCCCACAGGCGCTTGAGCGGACTGCGGCGACAGAGCAGCAGACGCGCGTCTTCGCCCCGGCCCTCGACCAGAAGCGTTAGAAATGCCTGATGCAGGATGCCCTCGCCGGTATGGGCCTCGATGCGGTCGACGTGGCCGAGCGTCTCGCCGGTCGCGGCATCGACCGCCACGACCTCGGCGCCCGCGCCGCCCTCATCCCAGCCGGCGCGCAGGATGCGCGTGGCGGCTTTCTCGAGCGCGGCGGTGAGCTCCTTGGTGGTGTCGAGTACGCGCTGCAGGTCGTCCCCGCTCGCCTGTTCAACATGAAAACCTGTGCTTGCAACCACCGGCACGCCAAAGCGCGTGGCCAACGCCGCCGCGATATCGTGCGCTGGAATCTCGTCTCGATGGCACGGAACGGCCAGGATGCTCACCGTCGCCGTGCGGCCGGGCTCGGGACGCGGAATGGCCTGCGCCGTGGCACCCAGGTGCGCAAACTCCGGCGAGCAGGCGTACACTGCCATGCCTCGCGGCGTCACCGTCAGCTGGGCCTCGAGCGCAAACTTGCCCTCGCCCACTGCAACCTTTGTCGTGTGCATACCCATGGGATCTCCTGTCGCCCGCGATGTACCTGAGACCATTTTCACCTGTATTGCGACTATACAGGCAAGCGCAGCCTGCGACAAAGGGGGGCAGGCACCTGACACATTCTGTTAGAGTTGCAGGGATTGAATCCCGCTTATTCATGCGACATTGGAGTGACAACCTTGACCGCCGCAACCACGTCTAAAAGTAAATCAACCGCCACCGCGCTCTCCCCCGCGCGCACCAAGCTCTGCCTGGCGCTGCTCGTGCTGTTGGGATTCTCACTCGGCTGCTCCGAGTTCGTGGTCATCGGTATCGAAAGTGACTTGGCGACGGAACTCGGCGTATCGCTTGCCACAGCGGGCCAGCTCATCAGCGTGTTTGCACTGGTCTACGCTATCGCGACGCCGGTGCTCGCGCTCAGCACGGGGCGCTTTCGACGCTATCAGCTGCTCGTGTGCTATAGCATCGTCTTTGTGCTCGGCAACCTGGTCATGGCACTAGCGCCCAACTTCCAGGTGCTCTTTATCTCGCGCATCATCCTGGGTTCCGTCTCGGGCGCACTGCTCGCCGTGGGCGTGACGTACATCCCCGAGCTGCTGTCCCCGCAGCAAACTTCGCTTGCCATCTCGGTGGTATATGGTGCGTTTTCCGTGGCAATGGTCTTTGTCACTTCGATTGGCAAGTTCGTGGCCGACACGCTCGACTGGCACGTGGCCATGTACGGCACGCTGACCTTTGCCGTTCTGATCTGCGGAGCGCTCGTGGCGTTTATGCCGCGCGCTGGGCAAACCGACGAGCCTGCCACCTTTCGCGAGCAGGCAGGTCTGCTGCGCGAGCCGAGCATCATCACCGGCATGCTCATCTTTTTGTTTGGCGTGGGGTCGGTCTACGTATTCTACGGCTACGTGACGCCCTATCTGGAGCAGGTGCTGGGCATGGGCACGGTCGAAGCCAGTACCACGCTTATGACCTACGGCGTGTTCTGCCTGATCTCGAACATCTTGGGCGGATGGATCGACGCGCGTTTTGGCATGAAAGCACTGCTTGTGACGTTTGTACTGCAGGCTGCGGCGTTACTCGGGTTGTTTGCCGTGGGCGGCACCATGCCGCTCGCGCTGGTCTTTGTCTTTAGCTTGGCGTTGCTCATGTACCTGTTCTCGGTGTCGTGCATCACGCACTTTATGGACGTGGCACGCAGCCGCCATCCCAAGTCGATGGTACTCGCAAGTTCGGTTGAGCCCATGGCGTTTAACGTAGGCATCTCGTTTGGCACCGCGGTAGGCGGAGCCGTGGTAAGCAGAGTTGGAATTGCGTACGTGGGCGCCGTGGGCGCCGCGTTCTCGCTTGTGGCCTGGGCGCTTACGCTGGTGACGATTAAGTTGGCTCGCTGGGAGCGCCGTCGTCAATCAGCACAGCCCCGGATGCAGGCATAGGGACGAACACAGCCCAAGGTGGCGAGCAACCAGTGAAAACCGTCCCATACTAGTAGTGTTTATCCGCCTGCAAGCTCCTGCAGTGCAATTTCGTGTATTTCAGATACACGCTTTTCTACGATTTCGTGTATTTCAAATACACGAAATGCGCGTGGAGCAACTCAAAGGCGGCGGCAGACGCATTGTCTGCCGCCGCCTTTTATCCCGGATTTTATAGATATGTGAGTCGTTTACTCCATACCCAGCAGCTCGCGCATCTGAGTCGCGTAGTTAGATGCCATGTTGCCGTAGACAATCTGCACACCGCCGTTGACATGCACGATGCCACGCGCTTCGAGCTTTTCGGTAAACTCGGCGTCGTCAACCACCTTGTCACAGTCATTGAGCTGGATGCGCAGACGGGTGAAGCAGGCCTCGACAGACTTAATATTGTTGTCGCCGCCCACTGCCTCAACGATGGCGGGAATGAGGTCGCTGATCACAGTCTTGGGAGCCTTTGCGGCCTCATCGTCGGACTCTTCCTCGCGGCCGGGAGTCTTAAGGTCCTTCTTAAGAATGATGAACTTGAAGACGAAGTAGTACACCACGAAGTAGATGGGGCCGAGGAACAGGATAACCTGCCAGTTGGAGCCCTTGGCTGCACCCATAATGCCGTTAAAGATTAACGACAGGAGCGGGCCGCCGAAGGACGCGGAACCGGCCACGTTGAACTGCAGGATATAGGTCAGCGCATAGGCAAGACCAGCCATGAGAGCGTGGAACACGTAGAGGATGGGCGCGATAAACAGGAAGGAGTACTCGAGCGGCTCGGTAATGCCGGAGAGGATGCAAGGCACCACGATGGCAATCATGAGCGCTGCGGTCTTCTTCTTATTCTTGGGAAGCGCCGTCTTGTAGAAGGCGAGTGCAGCGCCAGGCAGGCCGAACATGGCGAAGATAACCTTGCCGTTCATGACAAAACGGCTGACCTCGATGTTAAACGGCGTGCTGGGAGAGCCCAGGATCGCGTTGTAGATATTGATAGCGCCCTGAACAGTCTGGCCGTCGATGGTCTCGACGCCACCGAGCGACGTGAAGAAGAACGGCAAATAGACAAAGTGATGCAGGCCAAAAGGCAGGAGCATGCGCTCGCCGGCGCCGTAGACAAATGCACCAAAGGCACCCGTAGTCTTGATGAACTCGGACAGCGCACCGAGAGCGTTCTGAATAAACGGGAAAACAAAGGACATGACCAATGCGAGGATGCTGCATGAGAGCAGCGTCACCGCCGGGATAAAGCGCGTGCCGTTGAAGATGGAGAACACGGCAGGCAGCTCAATCTTGTAGTAACGGTTATGCAACCATGCGACGATTGCGCCCACCAGAAGACCGCCGATAACGCCAGTGTCGAGCGTGGTGATACCGAGGATCGTACTCTGGCCCGTCGTAAGATTCGCGGGATCGATAACGCCAGTCGCCGTAAGGAACGTGCCCATCACGGAATTCATGCACATGTAGCCCAAAAAGCCACAAAGCGCCGCGGTAGCCTTCTCGGACTTGGCGAAGCCATAGGCGAGACAAATCGAGAAGATAACCGGAATGTTGTTCATGACGATGCCGGCTGCGGCCTTGAGAATCGAAAAGAAAATCGCAAAGCCCGGAGCAGCAAGCCAGGGAACAGCTGCCGTAAGGGTGGGGCTGGTAAAGGCATTGCCAAAGCCCTGAAGGATGCCGGCGATTGGCAGAATCAAGACAGGCGTCATGAGGACTTTGCCCAGGCGCTGGAACTTTGCCAGCAGCTCATCTTTGTTCATGGGATACCCCTCTTAAAGAAACGGGGCGTGCAGCTCTACAGCCCACACGCCCCATAACAGTTATCAAGCGCTATGGAACTAGCTACTTAAGCTCCGGCCAGTAATCCTTATTGGCCTCGATGAGCTTGTCGAGCACTTTGCGAGCCTTCTTGGCGTCACCGACCAGACGATTAAGCGTGAGTGCCTGCAGAGCCTTCTCGTAGGAACCCTCCATCCAAGCCTCAACAGTCAGGCGCTCATAGGCGTACTGATTCTCCATAAGGCCGCGATAGAAGGTACCGATCTTGCCAACAGCATAGGGCTGCGGGCCATTGGCGCCCACGCTTGCCGCGACCTCGACCATGGCGTCATCGGGCATACCCTCGATAATGCCGTTGTTGGGCACGATGACAATGAAGGTCTTGTTGGTGTTGCGATAAATGGCCGAGGTGATTTCCACGATCATATCGCCATGAGCATCGTTCTGCACAACCGAGGAGTTCTTTGCGGTGCCGACTTTGGCAACACGCTCGCACTCGGCGAACACGCGCTTCTCACGACCGTTGATAACCTCGTCGGAGCGAGTGTAGTCGGGGTCGAGGTGAGCGACCTTGTACTCGGGATACAGATAGTACTGCAGATAAGTGTTGGGCAGATAGTCGGGGAAGTCCTCGAGCATGTCCTTGACCATGGCGTAGGTATCAAGCCAGGACTGGTCACGCTGCTCGGCATCGGCAGGAAGGAAGCCGTTCTTCTCCGTGTACTCCTTAATCTGCGGGACGAGGTCATGGCCCTCTTCATCGTAGATGTGCTTGAACCAACCGAAGTGATTGAGGCCAAAGTACACGGGCTCCGTCTTGCTCATATCGCGACCGAGCAGGCGACCGTAAGAGCGCATGAGGTTGACGGGCTGATCGCAGATGTTGAGGACGCGATGCTCGTCGGGCAGGACGCGCTCGAGACCATATGCCACAATAGCAGCCGGGTTGGTGTAGTTGATAATCCACGCCTCCGGGCTATGAGCGCGAACGTCGTTGACGATCTCAACCATGTCATGCATGGAGCGCATACCGTAAGCCATGCCGCCAGGGCCCACCGTTTCCTGGCCGATGATTCCCATATGCAGCGGAATCTTCTCGTCCTTGCTACGCATCTCGTAGCCGCCGGTACGAATCTGGCAGAGCACAAAGTCGACGTCGGTGTAAGCCTCGTCCTTATCGGTGGTGTAACCGAACTCCACACCGGGCTCCTCCTCGGCGAAGAGGATCTTGCCAAACTCGCCGATCGGACGCTGACGCTCGGCATCGATGTCATAGAGCATCACGCGGTTCAGCGGCAGAATGTCCATGTGCTTGGTCAGGGCTTTAAGAATGCCAGGGCACCACGTGGAGCCGCCGCCAACGATCACAATATTGAGCTTATCCTTCATGTTCCGTCCCTCCAGGGTTGGCTGATCGGTGTTCTCGAAGACCTTGGGCTCCGCGGTTGTCCTCGGCTTGCTTCGTTTCGATTGATATTTTGCGACATAAGGTCATTTGCGAATCCCCGTGTGGGCCAATGCGAAACGGGGACACATGATTTCGCTCACGACACAGATATGTGTAGGCAGACACGCGCGTTTGCCCAGTTCATGGGCAATAGGCAATCTTGACCGACTACCGATTTCTCACCTGGCTACACAAAGCGGTACCATATGTACGGCGAGATGCGAGGGGCTGAAACATCTTATGAAAGATCAAGAATCTTTTTATGATCATGTGCGAGCTGGCGAGAGCAAGCTCAACGATCTCGAAAGCGAGATCATGCGCTACATCATCGAGCTGCGTGATGATATTGACGATGTCACGCTTAAGAGCGTTGCTGAACGGTTCTTCGTCGCTCCCAATACAATCGTCAGGCTTGCCCATAAGCTTGGCTTCTCGGGGTTTACGGAGCTCAAACAATCGTATTCCGCCTCGCTCGACCGCAATCGATTCACTATCGAGGCACTTCCTCTTGATACCCAGCTCGTACAGACCAAAGATCTGCTTAACGACCGGGTCATCGATTCGGTTGTGAGTCTTATCCAGGATGCCTCGCATATCGTGTTCTTCTGCTCGGGCTTTTCGAAATACCCGTGCCTCGAGATGGCTGAAAAGCTCAAAATAATGGGCAAGAACACCGATACGCTCAGTGAACGTCATGTCATGAGGCATTACGCAGAACTCCTCGGCAAAAACGACCTGGTCTTTAGCGTTTCCGTAAGCGGCGAGACGCAGGTGTCTATTGACGCCACATCGATAGCCAAAACGCGCGGATGCAAGGTCGTCACGCTCACCGGCTTTTCTCGAAATTCTCTCTCGAAACTAGCCGACTACCCTATCTACACCGTGCAAAAAGAAATCCGCTTGGGCAGTATGGACCTCGACAGTCGATTGATGTTCTATTACGTTTTCGAATTGATATTTGAGCGCTACTTCAAACTGGCCAAGAAATAAAACTTGGCATGCGCCCGGCTTCGACTCCTTAGCAGCCCTCTATATGAAAGGGACCGCGCATGCAACGTGTACTGTTTATCTGTCACGGCAACATCTGCCGCTCGACGATGGCTGAGTCGGTGTTTACCGAGCTCGTGCGCCGCGCCGGGCGCGAGGCGGAGTTTGTCATCGATTCCGCCGCGACCTCAACCGAGGAGATCGGCAACCCGCCGCACCACGGTACCGTTGCCAAGCTACGCGAGGTCGGAATTCCCATCGTCGCACATCGCGCACGTCAGGTGCGTCGCGCGGAGTATGGCGACTGGGATCACATTGTCTATATGGATGCCGAGAACGCCCGCGGCCTGCACCGCATCTTTGGTAAGGACCCCGACGGCAAGATTACGCGCTTGCTCGATTGGACTGATCGCCCCGGCGACGTGGCCGATCCCTGGTACACCGGCAACTTCGATGCCACCTACCGCGACGTGCTCGCCGGCTGCACCGCTATGCTCGAGCAGCTGTAGGTTCGCGGACGCACGAACCTCGCGAGCCGCATCATCGGCATACAGATCGAGCGTGGATTTTCTCCCACTTTGAGCATTCAAGTGCGCTCTAGACGGGAGAAAATCCACGCTCATTATCTCGGATAGCGGATGCGACAAAGGCACTATCCCTTTGTCGCATCGGGGACTGTCCCTAGACCGGCTTGACCTCCAACTTTATCCCCTCGGCACAGGAGTCACCCAAAACATCCGAAAGGGCCCAGGTCGCATATAGCGGCAAATAAAGAACAGCTCCGCCGCGTTCAACGTTGCCTCTCGAGAAAACAATCCCGAGCCTTACGCCATATTCGGCCGTATCAAGCACATGACCGAGCGCGGCGTGCGCGTGGTAATAGGAACCCGATTTAACCTCGATCGGAACAGCCGTTCCATCCGGTCCGTCGACCACAAAGTCCACTTCGCCGCGCTTCTTTGTCTGATAGTAGTAAAGCTGGCGATTTTGGGCAGTCAGCTGCTGGGCCACCATGTTTTCGTAAATACCGCCCAGATTGGGTTCCTTGCTATCAAGATACGCCGCCTGGGCGACGCCAACGGGGTAGCGCGCCATCAACATGCCCGTATCCGATTGGTATAGCTTGAACCGCGATGGCCGTGCCGTCTTGAGCAGGGGCGACTTTGGCTCGGTTACGATATCCGCCTTGAGAGCAACGCCGGCATCGACAAGCCAGACAAAATCTCGCTGGTACTTGTCGTAATGCGCTTTGGGGTCAATGGAATTGAGCACGAAGCGTTTGTTTTCGCCCTCGAGCATAAGAGGGAGCTGATCGTAAATGCTCTGCACCTGAAGGGCTCGCCCGCTTGCATACTTGGAGATATCCCGCCGGTACTGTTCGTTGAGCTCTGACTGTAGCTGACGAACAGAGGCAAGGTCGCCCCGCGTGTCAAGGAAACGCTGCACGACCTCTGGCATTCCGCCGACAACGGTATAGGTCCTGAAGTTTGCCATCATCGCGTCATGAATGTAATCAGGAATGGGCTTCTCGCTGATACACGCGTCGTGTATCGTTTGGCGAGCCCCCTCGCTCACCCCGATCGCCCAGCAAAACTCCTCAAAA
The DNA here is from genome assembly GCA_019414055.1 of Collinsella sp. Lineage (GTDB taxonomy): Bacteria > Actinomycetota > Coriobacteriia > Coriobacteriales > Coriobacteriaceae > Collinsella. Next base: position 94,587 of record DXMV01000010.1, on the reverse strand, counting down.
TCGAGCGGGAACATCCTAAGCTCGTGAACATATCCCACGGGATAGGACCTAACGCCCTTGAACTGGGTCCCGAGCATTGACCCCGAAAACGCCCAGCGACACCTCCCGTCCTCAACAAGGAACTTTGCCATCGTCATGATGTCGGGGGCCTCTTGGACCTCATCGATAAACACGAGCGTTTTGCCCGGTGCTATCGGCTTTCCCGAGAGAAGCGTCACCCTGCTGATGAAATCGTCGGCATCCCGTGCCTCGAGAAGAGCATCTTTTGCCTGGCGATTTTCCATGAGGTTGAGCTCGATGTAGGTTGCATGGCTGGCTTTGCCAAATGCGCGAATCGAATAACTTTTGCCGATCTGGCGAGAACCCGTAATGAATAAGGCCTTTTGCTCGGCAGACTTCAGCCAACGCTCCAGCTCTGCCGCTATTTTCCTACGCAGCATAGGCTCTCCCCTCAGTGTCATCAAATGAAATGCAAGGTTTATATGCTTGATTATCGATGAAATGCAGAGTTTTTAGAACCTAAAATCGGATGAAATGCAGAGATTTAGGATTATAGGCAAAAAAGAAGGGGCACCATCGGCGGATGCGACAAAGGGCCCGCCCCTTTGTCACATCCGGCTATTCGTCGACGATCTCGGCAAGCCAGACGTTCAACGTGTCGACCTCGGGACAGCAGAACTTTACCGTACCGGGCTCGTTGCCAGGCACGGTTCCGCCGTAGCGCAGGATATCGATATAGGGAAAGCCCACGTGACATGCCATGGAACACATCTTGCCGCGGTCGCGGTCGAAGTCGAAGACGTCACCCGGCTTGTGCCCGTGATGGCAGCGGCATGTGCCCAGCTGGTCCACGCAGCTCACGCGGATACGCGGACGCTTGCCACGCGGCGCGCCGAGCGGCCTGTTCTCGCCCGCAGGCTTGACGCCGTCCTCGCCAGCATTACTCATGGTCAATCACATCCAGGCAGGCCTCGATGGGAAGGCCAGCCGACTTGTCCTCTTGGTCGGCATTGCGCTCGATAAGCTCAGCCACCACACGCATGGCATCGGACGTCGCGCGCTGCAGACTCCAGCCTGCCATAACGCGGCCGACGAGCACCGCCGAGAACGTGTCGCCCGTGCCCGGGAAATAGACCGGAATCAGGTCAAAGGGAATCGTGAAGTACTCCCCCGCCACATAGTCGTAACCGATAACCGCGTTCGTGCCATTGACCACGGCGCTCGTAATGACCACCGATTTGGCACCCAGCTCGCGCACGGCGTCCACAAGGGCGCGGGCCTCATCGGGCGTGATCTGCTCTGCAATAGGCGTATCAGTGAGCAGACAGGCCTCGGTGTAGTTGGGCACCGCGTAGTCTGCGCACTCCAGCAGGTGCCGCATAAGGCCAATCGTGGACTCGGGCACGCCCGCATAGAGCTTGCCGTTGTCGCCCATGATGGGGTCGACGAACACCTTGGTGCCCTTTTGCGCGCGGCGGTGGCAAAAGTCCGAGATGATACGCGTCTCTTCCTCGGTCACGATAAAGCCGGTCGAGATGGCGTCGAACTCAAAGCCGAGCTCCTCCCAGATGGCAAGACTCTGACGCACGTACTCCGTGGTGTCGTGGATGTAGAACTTGGGATAGTTGAGCGTATCGGACACAAGCGCCGTCGGCAGATTGTGGATACGGTAACCCATGTGCGACAGCACCGGCAGCATGGCGGAAAGCGCGACCTTGCCGTAACCGCACATATCGTTGATCAGCAGCAGCTGAGTGTTCTTCATGAGGGTCTCCCTTGTTTCGGGCACAGCGCAGCAGCGCCACAGTGCGACTAAGTGTAGCGCAGGAGGCGTTGTGGGCGGAGGCGAGCGGTACGAAGGGCAAATTGTTGCGGAAAGGTTTCGGAAATGGGGGCTGTTTGCTCCATAGCGGCCTAGTTGATGCTACTCATATAGCGCCATTTCAAAACTATGCCTATTTACTACGTTTAACCGCCCGCCTCCAACCACAACGAATTTCTCTCCAACAAAACCGCCGGTAGATAGCTTGCGTTTTTTCAGAAACAGCTGTTGTGGTCAGCGATGCTGGATTCATCGTAGTAATTAGGCATAGTTTTTGGCAAGGCCGCTTCGAAAGGCATCATCGCAGCCCAAAACGATACCTTTTCCTTCGTCCCCAAGGGATCAGATTGCCGCTTAGGAGCGTTTGCAGCATCGAGCGGTTACGGCGTTTGGTAAAACGCCGCAACTTAATAAGTTTGGTACCTTGACATTTATTTCTTGCACTCCTAAATTAGTTAGGCACAAAACAATTGCACTACCTAACTAAGGAAAGGAGCGATACCATGTGCGATGACCACATCGGCCTCTGCCCCCACACGCCGGGCGGCGACCCCCATGAACCCGCAGATGCGCCCGCGGCACAGTCCCAATCAGACGCGCTCGCCAAGCACATCCTAAACGGGCTGGGCTTCTGCGGCCACTTTCTGCACTTTCACGGCGGCGGCGCCTCGGGAAAGGCCCCCATCGTCTGCTTGCTCGCCAAGCAGCCAAACGGCGAGATGTCACAGCAGGAACTAGGCCTGCACTTTGATCTTAAGCCCGGTTCGCTTTCCGAGATTCTCTCCAAGATCGAATGCGCCGGCCTTATCGAGCGCAGCCGCAATCCCAAAGACCGGCGGCAGCTCACCATTCGCCTGACCGAAGCGGGATGGGAAAAGGCCCACGTAGAGCAGGCGGCCCGCATTCGCTTTAGAGAGCAGGCCTTTAGCGCGCTCACCCATGACGAGCGCGAGGACCTCGCCGAAATGCTCGATAAAATCCGCGTAACCTGGGAGGAACTGGATGATTAAAACCCTCATGGGCAGCATCCGCGACTATATGAAAGTCACCGTTGCCACGCCGTTGCTCGTGCTTGGCGAGGTGCTCTGCGAGATGCTGATTCCATTTATCACCGCCAACCTGATCGACGCCATCAAAGACGGCGCCACCGTAGCCGAGATGCTTCCCACCGCAGGCTTTTTGGTGCTCATCGCGCTGACGTCGCTTGCTTTTGGCGCCGCGGCCGGCGTCACCTGCAGCCATGCGAGCTGCGGGTTCGCCAAGAACCTGCGTCACGACCTGTTCTACAAGATCCAGACGTTCAGCTTTGCCAACATCGATGAGTTCTCGAGTTCCTCACTCGTCACGCGTCTGACCACCGACATCAACAACGTTCAGCAGGCCTTTATGATGATCATCCGTATCGCCGTGCGCGCGCCGCTGGTCTTGATCTTCGCCTTTACCATGGCATTTATCATGGGCGGCAGCGTCGCCATGGTCTACCTGGTCATCATTCCGCTGCTGGGCTTTGGACTGTTCTTTATCATCTTTAAGGTGCGTCCCATCTTCTCGCGCGTGTTCCACAAGTACGACGCCCTTAACGAGTCCGTCGAGGAAAACGTCACCGGCATGCGCGTGGTCAAGAGCTATGTGCGCGAAGACTTTGAGAAGGAGAAGTTCGCGACCGCCGCGCGCGACGTCCAGATGGACTTCACCCGCGCCGAGAAGCTGCTCGCCTTTAACAACCCCATGATGAACATCTGCGTCAACGGCGCGTTTGTCGTCATCATCTACCTGGGCTCCAAGCTCATCATCACGAGCCAGGGCACGCTGTTCGACGTGGGCCAGCTCTCCTCGACCTTTACCTATGGTTTCCAGATTCTCATGAGCCTGATGCAGCTGTCGATGATCTTTGTCATGGTGACCATGGCCGACGAATCGGCACACCGCATTGCCGAGGTGCTGGCCGCCGAGCCCACGATCGCCGATCCTGCCGAGCCCGTGCTCGAGGTTGCCGACGGTTCCATCGACTTTGACCACGTGAGCTTTAAGTATTCCAAGCATGCGAAGCGCCAGGCGCTCGACGATATCGACCTGCACATTACGAGCGGCGAGACCATCGGCATCATCGGCGGCACCGGCTCGGCCAAGTCCACGCTCGTTAACCTCATCGCCCGCCTGTACGACACCACCGAAGGCGCTGTGCGCGTGGGCGGCGTGGACGTGCGCGACTACGACCTGGACGCGCTGCGTCACCAGGTCGCCATGGTGCTGCAGAAAAACGTGCTGTTTAGCGGCACCATCGCCGAGAACCTGCGTTGGGGCGACCCGAACGCCACCGACGAGGAAGTCCGCGAGGCAGCGCATCTGGCCTGCGCCGACGAGTTTGTCGACGGTTTCCCCAAGGGCTACGACACCTGGATCGAACAGGGCGGCTCTAATGTTTCGGGCGGTCAGAAGCAGCGCCTGTGCATTGCACGCGCCCTGTTGCGTCGCCCCAAGATCTTGATCCTGGACGACTCCACCAGCGCCGTCGACACCAAGACCGACGCCAAGATCCGCGCGGGGCTGGCAAGCTATCTGCCCAACACGACCAAGATCATCATCGCCCAGCGCATCAGCTCCGTGCAGGACGCAGACCGCATCATCGTCATGGAGGGCGGCCGCATCGCACAGATCGGCAACCACGAAGAGCTGCTCAAGACGAGCGAGATCTACCGAGAGACCTTTACCTCGCAAAACAAGATGTCTGCCGAGGGCGAAGGGGCCGTCGAGGCCGACACCGAGGCATCCGCAACGCAAGCTCAGACCCAGGAAGGAGGCGAGGCACATGAGTAAGGCAACGACCGCCGAGCGCGCGCTCAACCGTAAGGGCGGCACCATGTCGCGCCTCATCAAGACGCTCTTTGGCTTCTATCCCGTGCTTTTGCCCCTTGTCGTCGCCGGCGTGGTGCTCTGCGCCATCATCAACTCCATCGGCGCGACCTTCCTGCAGAGCGCCCTGCAGATTATTAGCGAATCGTGGCAGTCGGGCGATTGGGAAGCCGCACAGCCCAAGATTCTGCAGCTCGTGACCACCCTCGCCTGCATCTACGGCGTCGGTGTCCTGTCCTCGCTCTTCTGGAACCGCGCCATGGCTATCGTCACGCAGGGCTCGCTCGAGAAGCTGCGCGAGATGATGTTCAACCGCATGCAGGACCTGCCGATCCGCTACTTCGACACGCACCAGCGCGGCGATATCATGAGCCACTACACCAACGACATCGATACGCTACGCCAGATGATCAGCCAGTCGCTGCCCAACCTGCTCATGACGATCATCATCATCGTCACGGTGTTCTTTATCATGCTGTACTACAGCGTGTGGATGTGCCTGGTCATCATCGCCGGCGTCGCCTTTATGACCTTTATGACCAAGCTGCTCGGCTCCAACTCCGCGCGTTTCTTCATTGCGCAGCAGACCGAACTCGGCGTGGTCGAGGGCCATATCGAGGAAGTCATGAACGGCCAGAAAGACGTCAAGGCGTTCTGCCACGAGTCTGCCGCCGAGGCTGATTTTGACGAGCGCAACGAAAAGCTCTTTGAAGTCTCCCAGAAGGCCAACATGTACGCCAACATCCTCATGCCCATCCTTATGAACCTGGGCAACCTGCTCTACGTGCTGGTCGCACTGGCGGGCGGCATTTTCCTGGCGCTGGGCGTGCCCAACCTGAGCATCTCGGGCATGGCGCTGTCCATCGCCGTCGTGGTGCCGTTCCTCAATATGACCAAGCAGTTCTGCGGACAGATCGGCCAGATCTCGCAGCAGATCAACGCCGTGGTCATGGGCCTCGCCGGCGCCGACCGCATCTTTGAGCTTATCGACGAGAAGCCCGAGGCCGACGAAGGCTACGTGACACTCGTCAACGCGCAGGTCAACCCCGACACCTGGCAGCTCGAGGAGGCTGACCACCACACCGGCATGTGGGCGTGGAAACATCCGCACCGCGCAACCGGCGAGATCGAGTACGTGCCGCTGCGCGGCGACCTGGTCATGGACAACGTCGACTTTGGCTACACGCCCGACCACGAGGTGCTGCACGGCGTGTCCGTATACGCCAAGCCGGGCCAGAAGGTCGCATTTGTCGGCGCCACCGGTGCCGGCAAGACGACCATCACCAACCTCATCAACCGTTTCTATGACATCGCCGACGGCAAGATTCGCTACGACGGCATCAACGTCAACAAAATCCGCAAGGCCGATCTGCGCCGCTCGCTGGGCGTCGTGCTGCAGGACGTGAACCTGTTCACCGGCACCGTGATGGATAACATCCGCTACGGCAACCTGGATGCGACCGACGAGGAGTGCATCGCGGCGGCCAAGCTCGCGGGCGCGGACGACTTTATCACCCGCCTGCCCGACGGCTACGACACCATGCTTACCGGCAACGGTGCCCAGCTGTCGCAAGGCCAGCGCCAGCTGATTTCGATCGCGCGCGCCGCCGTCGCCGATCCGCCGGCAATGATTCTGGACGAGGCCACGAGCTCCATCGACACCCGCACCGAGGCCATCGTGCAGGCGGGCATGGATAAGCTCATGGAGGGCCGCACGACGTTTGTCATCGCGCACCGTCTCTCCACCGTGCGCAACTCCGACGCGATCATCTGCCTGGACCACGGCCGCATCATCGAGCGCGGCAACCATGATGAGCTGATTGCTAAGCGCGGGTATTACTACCAGCTCTATACCGGCGCGTTTGAGCTCGAGTAGGACCGGTTACTGACGGAGGGTTCCCCGGGGCGGCGGGGTAATTCCTCCGTGCTCAAACATTCTCGCTGCGCTGCGAAACTGCGCGCGGAGGAAATACCCCGCCGCCCCGGGGAACCCTCCTGCGCGCAATCAGCCCGTCATTTAGAAGGAAATAAAAGTTTGTGAGCCCCTGGCCGGTTGGCCAGGGGCTCTTTTTGTGTAAATTTGTCGCATGCTTCGGGTTGTGGTATAAACGTAACATGCTACAGAAAGGATGGTGGCTGGAATGGTTCCCGAAGATGCTGTTGGACCCCTGTTTAAGGTGATCAACGAGCGCATGCAGGCGTCTGCCGATGCGGACCTCAAGGAGCAAGGGCTCACCTTTGCGCAAAGCCAGGTGATCGTCTACCTCATTGAGCATGCGGGCCGAGCGCTCCAAAAAGAGATCGAAGCTAACCTCAAGGTTTCCCACCCAACGGTCTCGGGTCTCGTGAGCCGGCTCGAGAAAAACGGCTTTGTGCGCACCTGGGTAGCCGAGGATGACCGACGCAATAAGGTCGTTGAGCTCACGGACAAGGCACACGATGCCGGCGACCGTATGCGTGCCACAATGCGCGAACGCGATCGAGAACTGCTCGCCGGCCTTGATGAGCGCGAGCAGGCAGAGCTCATCCGCATGCTCAGGCGGGTCTACGCCAACGTCTGCAAACAATAGCCTCACCAGCACCCGTCGCCCACTGGATTCGATCCGCCTGCGGCGGGCTTCTTTACACCCTATTCCGTAGCTTGCTACGTAATTTCAGCCCGATTCGTACAGAAAGGAACATGCATGATACGAACGCTTGCACGGAGCCTGCGGCAATACCGCAAGAGCTCCGTCACCGCCATCCTGCTTTCGATCCTGGAGGTGATACTCGAGATCGCGATCCCGCTCGTCATGAGCGACCTCATCGACCGCGGCATCCAAGCCGGCAACATGGGCGAGGTCTGGCGGCTTGGCATCGCGCTGCTCGTCCTAGCCGTTCTCGAATTTGGAGTGGGCGCCGGCGGCGCTTGGATGGGCGCACGCGCCTCAGTGGGTTTCGCCGCCAACCTGCGCGACGATATGTACGACAACGTGCAGACTTTCTCTTTCGGCAACATCGACAAGTTCTCTACCGGCTCGATCGTCACACGCCTCACCACCGATGTCACCAACGTGCAAAACGCCTACATGATGATCATCCGCATGGGCGTGCGCGGACCCGTGATGCTCGCGTTCTGCTGGATCGTGTCGTTTACCATCAACCGGCAGATTTCGTTTGTGTTCCTGGCCGTGATCCCCATCCTTGCCATCGCGCTCGGACTCATCATGTGGCGCGTAAGCAGCATCTTCAACCGCGTTTTCGCTACCTACGACACGCTCAACAACGTGGTGCAGGAAAATGTCGCAGGCATCCGCGTGGTCAAGTCGTTCAACCGCGAGGAGCACGAGATTGGCAAGTTCGGCCGTATCAGCCAACGCATCTACGAGGACTTCGCCCGCGGCGAGCGCCTCATCGCACTCAATACGCCGCTCATGCAGGCCTGCATGTACGCATGCATGATACTCATCTCGTGGCTCGGCGCTAAGGCCATCGTGGCCTCGGGCAACAGCGCCGCGCTCGGCCTCACCACAGGACAGCTCACCGCACTCTTTACCTACGCCACGCAAATCCTTATGGCGCTCATGATGCTCTCCATGGTCTTTACGCTTATCGTGATTGCCCAGAGCTCGGCCAAGCGCATCGCCGAGCTACTCAACGAACAGAGCGACATCGCGAGCCCCGAGCCCGGTCGCGCCGTCACGCAGGTTGCGGACGGTTCCGTGGAGTTTGACCACGTGAGCTTTGCCTACGCGAGCAAGGCCGAGAAAAACGTACTCGAGGACGTAAACCTCACCATCAAGAGCGGCGAGGTCGTGGGCATCATCGGCGGCACGGGTTCGTCCAAGTCGAGCCTTGTGAACCTGATCGCCCGTCTCTATGACGTCACCGCGGGCACCGTGCGCGTGGGCGGCATCGATGTGCGCGACTACGACCTCGATGCGCTGCGCGGCCAGGTGGCCATGGTACTGCAGAAAAACGAGCTCTTTAGCGGCACCATCGCCGAGAACCTGCGCTGGGGTGACGCCGAGGCCAACGATGCAGAGCTGGTGCGCGCCTGCGAGCTCGCCTGCGCGGACGAGTTTATCGACCAGCTGCCGGACGGTTACCAGACCATGATCGAGCAGGGCGGCACCAACGTCTCGGGCGGGCAGAAGCAGCGCCTGTGCATCGCCCGCGCACTCGTGGCCAAGCCGCGCGTGCTCGTACTCGATGACTCCACGAGCGCCGTCGACACCAAGACCGACGCCAAGATCCAACGCGGCCTTGCCGAGTACCTGCCCGCCACGACCAAGATCGTGATCGCGCAGCGCGTGAGCTCGGTCATGCACGCCGACAAGATCGTGGTCATGGACGACGGACGCATCAGCGCGGTAGGCACGCACGAGGAGCTCTTGCGCACGAGCGATATCTATCGCGAGGTCTTTGAGTCGCAGCAGAAGGGAACGGCAGAGGATGAGTAAGCAGAATAAACGCCCCGCAAACGGAGCGGCACCGGGCGCCGACATGCCCGCGATGCAGCTCGACATGGCAACCGTCAAGCGACTGCTCTCGTATATGTCCTGCTACCGAGGACAACTTGCACTCGTCGTCGCGTGCATCCTGATCTCTGCTATCGCAAGCGCCGCGTCGTCGATGTTTTTGCAGGCACTCATCGACGACTACATCGCCCCGCTTTTGGCGACTGACGCTCCCGTATGGACGGGCCTTGCGCACGCGCTCATCACCATCGGCGCGGTCTATGTGGTGGGCGTCGTGGCCACACTCGTCTACAACCGCGCGATGGTTACTGTGGCGCAAGGCACGCTCAAACACATCCGCGACGATATGTTCTCGCACATGCAGACGCTCCCCTTGCGCTACTTCGACACGCACGCGCACGGCGACATCATGAGCCTCTACACCAACGACACCGACACCCTGCGCCAGATGATCGCGCAGTCGCTCTCGCAGCTCGTAAGCTCGGTATTCACGCTGGTCGCGGTCTTTGTGTGCATGCTTTGGATGAGCGTGGGGCTCACCGTGGTAGTCTGCGTGCTCATGGCGGCGGTGCTCGTGTTCGTGAGCCGCATCACGGGGGTCATCGGGGCGTTTTCTATCGAGCAGCAAGATACGCTCGGCGCGCTCAACGGCTACATCGAGGAGATGGTCGGCGGGCAGAAGGTCATCAAGGCCTTTTGTCACGAGGACGCCGCGCGCACCGGAATGGGCAAGCTCAACCGTGCCTGGGCAAAGGCTGCGACGAACGCGCAGGGCGTGGGCAATTCGATCATGCCCATGATGAACGCGCTTGGCTACCTGATCTATGTGGTGGTGGCCGTGCTCGGCGGCTACATGGCCATCGCAGGGACACCCAACCTGGGACTTACCGGTTTCGACACGTTCACGCTCGGCGCCATCGCATCGTTTTTGACGCTCACGCGCAACTTTATGAACCCCGTAGCGCAAGTGTCCAACCAGCTCAACTCGATCATCATCGCGCTTGCGGGCGCCGGGCGCATCTTTACGCTCATGGATGAGAAGCCCGAGTCCGACGACGGTTACGTGACGCTGGTCAACGTGCGCGAGGACGCGGACGGCGCGCTTGTCGAAACGAGCGAGCGAACCGAGCGCTGGGCCTGGAAGAACCCACATCACGATGGCGGCTGCGGGCTCGTGCCGCTCAAGGGGCATATTATGCTCGACCATGTGAGCTTTGGCTATGTGCCCCAAAAGCTCGTGCTGCACGATATCGAGCTCGAAGCCGAGCCCGGGCAGAAGATCGCGCTCGTTGGTGCGACGGGCGCCGGCAAGACCACGATCGCCAATCTTATCAACCGCTTCTACGACATTGACGACGGCAAGATCCGCTACGACGGCATCAACGTCAACAAGATCCGCAAGGCCGACCTGCGCCGGAGCCTGGGCGTCGTGCTACAGGACGTAAACCTGTTCTGCGGCACCGTTATGGATAACATCCGCTATGGCTGCCCCGGCGCCACGGACGAGCAGTGCATCGAGGCAGCGCGGCTTGCAAACGCCGACGGGTTTATCCGCATGCTGCCGGCGGGCTACGATACCGTGCTCGAGGGCGACGGCAGCGGGCTTTCGCAGGGGCAGCGCCAGCTGATTTCGATCGCGCGCGCCGCGGTGGCCGACCCACCCGCGATGATTCTGGACGAGGCCACGTCAAGCATCGACACCCGCACCGAGGCATTGGTGCAGCGTGGCATGGATGCGCTCATGGAGGGCAGGACCACGTTTGTGATCGCGCACCGTCTCTCCACCGTGCGCAACTCTGACCTGATCTGCGTGCTGGATCACGGGCAGATTATCGAGCGCGGCAGCCATGACGAGCTGATTGCCAAGCACGGGTATTACTACCAGCTGTATACGGGTGCGTTTGAGCTCGAGTAGGTAAACCCACGGGCTCCGTCTCGGGAGGGCGGCATATTACCTCCGTGCTCAAACATTCTCGCTTCGCTGCGAAACTGCGCGCGGAGGTAAAATGCCGACCTCCCGAGACGGAGCCCTGCGCACAGTCAACTCCTCATTTGAACGGAATAAAAGTTAGTGAGGTCCTGGCCAAATGGCCAGGACCTCTTTTCATGGCAGTCTTTTTGGGACGGGGCTTTTTTAGCTGCCTTCAAATTAGCCGTCCTCTGTTACGGGCCTACCGGTCTTCGCGTTGCGGCCCGGCTGGCTCGGCCGTCTTTATGCGGTTCTTGTCGATGTACATGTTTTTATCGGCCTGGGAAAAGAGCTCGCGCATCGTAGGCGGTTCATCAAAATCACTGGAAAGCGCATAGCCCACCGCATAGCTGATAGGCATGTCAGGGTGAGCCTCAGAATACTCGTTCACATTCACGCGAATCCGAGCGAGACAGGACTCCACGGCGGCTCGATCGGCATCCCACAGCACCGCGATAAACTCATCGCCGCCGTCGCGGCCCACAAAGCAGGTCTCGGACGCCACGCGCCCCAGCTGATGGGCAAAAGAACGGATGTATTCGTCACCCTTCTCGTGGCCAAAGCGGTTATTGACCGTATGCAGATTGTTAAGATCGAAGACGCACAGCGCGACGGGCGCTTCGGCGGAAACGGGATGCCCCTGCCCCAAGATTTCCTCGCACTTGTTCTTGTTGGACAGTCCCGTGGCTTCATCGAGATAGACTTTGTTCTGCAGCTCGCGATTGAGCGCGGCAGTGCGCACCGCGCGAGCAAGTTCGACCGCAAAGGTCGCCACCAGGCCCACGATGTCGATAATCACCAAACCCTCAAGGCGATTGAGCGCCGTGGCCTTCTCCTGGGAGTAGTCCTCCGCAAGCCTCGTGGCATCGTCACAAATGCCAAAGAACTCCTCGCTCATGGCGATGATGTCGGTGTTCTCGTAGCCGACTTCGCGCACACGGGCAATCTCGGTGCGAAGCTTGTCAAAATAGCTCGCGAGCTCGGTCATCTTTGCCTGATACTCATCGTCATCGAGACGGACGAGATTGAGGTCGTCGCTTCCGTAGCGCAAACCACTAATGTATGAATCAACGGCCTTGAGCAGGTCGTCTTGTGGCTGGCCTGCATCCTCGAGCTTAACGATTCGCTGCGTGGTGCCGCGCACCAGACCGGCGTAGTTGACCACGCGCGCCGTGCCCTGGATGTCGGAGACGAGCAACATGACATTGATGAAGAAAAAGATAAGAACTGCCGTGAGCGCCATCATCAGAAGGCGCACCGCCTGGCTGGCCTTCTTGGCGACAGAAGCATTCACAAGCTCACTCCTCCAAACGGTAAAAGCGCAGATAGCGCGCAGTGTGCCGAAATTCACGCGCGGACAACTCTACCATGATGGACCGAGAGCCTCAAACTTGATGCAGCCTATGGGGCGCAGCTTAATCGGAATATTCAATGAGCTACAAGACCTCTGCTATAAGTGCTCGGCGCCCGTTTGTTTTATCACTGCAGGTAGAAAGAGCGATGATGCGCGAATCAGGGCCAACGTCATCCATGTCCGCATGCACCGCCGTCTGCGAGATATGCGTGAGCAGCGTCTGCATCGAGGCCTGGTCCAGGTTTCCCGGCCCAAAGATAATGTCATCACTCGCAGCAAACGAACACACGGCAACGATGCGCAGCCGGAACGCCCCATCCTTTGTGTAGAGCGTGCCCGTGCGGTGCAGGTCAAAGAAGCCCCTGTCTAGAAACCGATCGACATCGCCAAACATCGCACCGTTATCCATGTGGTGCGCATAGAGCAGATTGTAGGGATCGGTCATCGCGCGGCTGTTGCGCGTATCCAAAAACACCGCTCCCGAAACCGCGGACTCCCCCAACACGTTTTTGTTGAGGTATTCCTGGTTATCTTTTCCCTGAACGAAGGGATAATCGATGTTGGTGCCATCGATGGTGACCCATCCGACAACGTCGGGATTTTTGGCCATCAGATCCTGCAGGCGTGCGCAATCGTTGGTCCCGGTGGGTTTGTAGTGCAGCAGCTCATCGCTGATGAACCCGCCGTTCATAACGTTGTTTGTATCCCACAGCGAATAGCCCCCGTACAGCAGCATGAGCAGCACGAGAAAGCCGGCAAACCACGTAAGCACGCGGTCGCCGGCTCTCGCCAGCCGAGCTATGCGTTTAAGCTCCATCGGCTGTAATCCTCGCTGTTTTAACGACGATTACGACGAGGACGGAAGAAGACCACGCCCATCACGGCAGCAAACGCGACGATTGCCGCATAGGGAACGACCGTCCGAATAACATCGGTCGGAACGGTAACATCCTTGGTGTTGGTAAAGATCACCGTGGTGTCGTAAGCACCGATAGCTTCCTCGGCAATAGAGCTACCTTCTGTCGAATTGGTGCCATCACCAATCTTGTACGACGTCTTATAACCGTCGCCATGATAATCCGCCTCAGTTACGGCGAATTTATCCTCCGATGAGAGACCGTAAACGATGACGGATTCCCCATGCTTAAGGCTTACGGTAACCGCAGTTCCCGACGTAGCTGGAGTTTGGCTCATGGTGGTGGCACCGTTTTTCACAGTGGCGTACTCATAGCTCTCCCCGTCAGCGCCTTTAATCGTGAAGGTAAACTTAAAGTCCTTATTCTTGTCACCTTGGTTGCCCTTGACGACCTTTGTGATGGTCAGCTTATGGGTGACATATTTGTTCAAAAAACCTGCGGTCTTCTCGCCCGAGCCTGCTTCTGTTCTAAGAATACAGCCCTTAACAACATAGCCCGAACCGCCATTCTCTTCGTTTTCTACGTAAACATCCAGGAAGAGCTCCTTGTATGTAACGTTGAGACCGTCCAGCTCTGACGGCGTCTGCGTAATTTTATATCGATAGATACCCGGAGCCTTGAACAGAGAGGTTTTAATTTCGGCACTCAGTTTGGCGGTTATTGTCTTAGTTTTCTCTTCGGTATTCTCTGTGCTTGTAAGGCCTTTGTTGGAAAAATTAACGGAAGTCGGCGAAAGCGTGACGGCGTCTGTCACTCCAGCATAAACGGGCATACCGCTCGTGCTCGTAAGCTCACTCTCCTCATCCGCCGGCGCAATCGAATAGTTAAACGTCGCATTAGGCACCACGGCATTCTCATTCATGGTAAGCGTCGAGGTGATCGTGACCTTGTTGTCTTTTACCGGCAGATGCGGTTGAGCGGCACTGTCCTCCGCCCACGCGGGCGCGACAACTCCCACCAAAGCCAGCAGCATCGTGGCAGCCACAACTGCAAATGCTGTCAGTCGTCTCTTTCCAGTTTTCATGTTGTATCCTTCCTCTCGGGCATATGCCCTTAATAAAACCAATCTCCGTGCCTACAGGTTCGACCTGCGCAGCACGCTGATCACGTTGCCCTTGATCTGCGAGCGGGCAATCGGCCCGTACAGGCGGCTGTCGTGGCCGCCCTCACGCAAATCTGCCAGTACAAAGAACTCATCCGTTCCCAGGCGCACGGGATAGTCCACAGCAGACTCATAGCGCGGCGTCGGCGTGGTGATGTCGCTTTCCACAACAACAGCCCCGTTAACCATGAGCTCGCCTTCCTCGGTAATCGTGACCTCATCACCGGGACGGGCAACCACGCGGCCTAGGCGCTCTGCGCCATCCGCGGTGTATACCACCACGTCACCCTCGTTGAAGCTCTGGCTGAACCTCCAGTAGAGCATGACGTCACCCGAACAGATACGCGGGGCCATCTCGCCAGTCGTGACTGCACCCACGCCCAAGACCACGCCAAAGAGCAGCCAGAGCGTCACGACAAAAAATGCCAAGCGCGCCAGAAAACCCACGATATCGCGCCGGTCGTCCGCTTCTCCCAGATCTGGCGCCGCATGGGCGCCCAACCTCACGTTCGACGCGGCCGAATACCGCGAGCCCCGGGGTCTTCCCTGCGGGGCCGCTCGTGCGGCTGGCCCATCACCAGCATTGCTGGCGCCATGTCTTCTCATAGGCGCCCGCCCCTCTTGGAGCCGCGGCGTAAACGCAGCGCAACCATGCCCGTAGCCAACAGCACGCCGGCGGCCAAAATCGCCAGGGCATAGATGGGGTTGCGCGTAATACCCGTAGGCACCGCGACCTGTCGGGAATTGGTGGCCTTAGCTTCAACGGCAACGGTCACACGCGGACCGTTGAGCGTGCCGCTCGCACCCGTAAGCTCGGCGTGGTACCCCAACGACGAATAATCGTCTTCGCTCACGGTATAGACCGCGTTGTAATCCAGCGCCTTAATCGAAACGGTCAGGCCGTCCTTAACGGCAAACGGCACGGTCGCCTTGCCCTGGCCATCGGCCGTAAAGGCCGTCTTGTTTTCCACGGTCTCGGCCCGATCATTCGGTCGCGCCACGAGCGCATGGCTGCCTTGGGCAGACGCATCCGAATACTCGATGGCGTAGGTCTGACCAGCCTTGAGGCCCGTAAAGGTCGCCGTCATCTTAAAGTAGGCACGCTTGTCGCCCATATTGCCCGTAACGATCTTGGAAACCTTGAGTGTGTAGGTGCGCGGGGTGAATCGTGCGTATACGCATCCCGTATGGCGATCTTTTACGTTGTACGTATAGGTGGGTGAAGACGACAGCAGCTCCGGGGCGTCCGGATTCGATAGGTCGTACCAACCCTCAAAGTGATAGCCCTCCTTGGGAGCGGCCACCGCCTCCACAAACGTGCCGTCATCCACAAAGTAGGCAACGCCCGATTTTTTGTACGCGTCCTCGTCCTTGCCCGAGCCATCCCCGGCATCGATGGAGCCCTTTGCCCCCTTAAGCTTGGAGCTGACCGTGCCGCCCGTCGTTACGTTGCTCCACGTGCCATCGGCATTTTTAAGCTGGGCAACAAAGGCCTGACGATACTTCCATTGCGCCACGAACGTCGCGCCCTGGCTCTCGGGAATGTTTTCGACGGTTACCGCATCGCCCACAGCACCGGTATCCGGATTGACCTTCTTGCCCTTAATGGTAAGAGTGCCGGAATCCGTGGTGCCCTCGGGAGCTGTATGGGTCACCGTGTGTTTGGCATCGAAGCGAACGGCTTTTCCCGAGCCCGCGTACTCCCAGCCCATAAACTTCCAGTCGTCGTTTTGTCCAACGGCAGCATGGGAGGTATAGCTCGCTCCAGCGCCAGAAAGCTGCACGAAATCGCCCGTGGACTCATTGTACGGATCGTAGTGATACGCTTTGCCGCCGTTCACATCGTATTGAACGCCTGCCTTGGAAAACACGAGGTGCACTTTGTAGTGCTTTGTGACCTTGTCGACCTCAAAGCGATAGGTACCATCTTCCAATCTGGTCCAATGTGCGTCGTCGTCTGCGGAATAGAACTCGCCGTTGACAAAAGCACCGATAAAGACTGCCCCGTCATCGCGTTTGGCATCGACCATAAAGTAGGAGTTCTTCTCCTGTTTACCTACGTAGTTTTTGGCATAGGTAAAGTCCGCCGTCTTGGTATTGGCGTTATAAAAATACGTTCCGCTTCCGTTGGGCGTCGTGTATGTCTCGATGCGATAGAACTCCCTAAACGAGATATTGTCGAGGAAGTTGCCGGTCGAATTGCTCCCGTTGGCCGTGTTGTAGGCCACAAAAGCAAAGACGCTCTGGTTTTGGCCATCCGGAATGGTGTAGGTATAGTCGTAGTCAACCTTTTTGCTCTGCTCGAGCGCGTTGGAACCGTAGGAAGCCCACGCGTCGTTTTCGGACGCCATGATCCATACGCACCATTTTTCGGTATGCTCCGCATCGGCCGTCCATGAGAACGCGCTTCCGCTGGACGCATTGGCAAATCCGCCCACTTTGTCAAACTTGGTTGAATACAGGATGATCTTTTTGCTGCAGCCCGATTGGGAAAAATTGACCACATCCAAGCCGACATAGTTATCGACGCTCATTTGAATCCATTGAACAATTTGCTGGTACTGATCGAGTGCCTTTTGATTGTCCTTGTACGGCTCGTTTTCTTGTCGCGGACCGATGATAAGGGCCATGGCGTCTCGACCCGAGCGGCCGCGGTGGTCGAGCCCCCACTCGTACTGTTTTCCCGGCTCGGTCGTCACATATTGGTAGAGCGAACTCGCCTCGTGTGCGTTGAGCTCGGCTGCATAGTCACCCTCGGAGGGCGTAAACGTAACAGAATGCCCAACTGGGTCGATATAGTAGTCGTTCTTGGCAACGATCTCGATACGATGGTCCGTCTCGGTCGTACGCCAATGGGGCGAGCACAACGTAAACTTGCTGGGCCTCTGGTTCCCTAGATGTATATCCTCTTCAAAGCTGCCGTTAGCAATGTTCGTATTCTCGTTCTTAAGATTCGAGGTCGAGAACGCATAGTTTGTGAGCGTTGTCATGGTCTCGGACGAATTTTCTTTATACACCTTGGCAAAATCACTATAGATGTCACGTGTGCCCTGCTTTTCCACGTGAACGTCGTTGACCAGATTACCAAACCACTCCCGGTATTGTTCGTTCGCCCCCGTAAGATTTGAATCGTAGCAAGTCAGCGCAAGCATCGTTTTGTCGGACGCTGCGGTATAGTCCGCCTGATAGGCAAACTCATCGTCTTGTTCGGGAAGATCTCGATAATAATGCGTGCTGTTGGTGCCAAAGGAGAACCAACCCTGTCCGTTAGAGCTTACGAGCCACACCGAAAGCGCGATGCGGCCGTCGCTCTGTTCAAACGAAAAGTGAGATCCGTCAGCGCTGTTACCAGCAAAGCCGCCATTTGCGGCAAAGGGATCGCTGTAAACGGTGTACTGCTCAACGGTATTTCCCTGGGGCATCTTGACCTGCGCCTTAAGCCAAGCCCGCAGCTGCATGAGCTGGTCTTGGCCCGCGCTGTTAATCGACAGATTCTCCTGCTGAGGACCCATCGTGAGCATCAGCACGTCGTGGTCGGTTGCGGCGCGATGGTTGAGGCCCCACTCGTACGTGGCGCCGCTCTGGGTGGAAAAGGTGGTGTAGGTTGATCCAGGTTCAAAATAAAGATTGGTGCCCTGTGGCCTAAAATTCCACGCAAGCGCAAAGTGATTGCCGTTAGCTTGTTTGGTGTTCGTTTGGGGCTTGAGGAGCTGCGTGGAAAGCTCGAGCTTCATCGTCTCGCCGATTCTCTCATTCGGAGAGGTCGTCGACCAGCCAGTAGCTTGGTTAAGAAAGTTTGGGTTTGTTATAAGGTTGCCATCGTCACCGTACGCGCGCGAGGGCAACCCCCCCCCGGCCATAACGAACACGCATAAGGCCGCTGCCAACATCATAAAGGTGCGGCGCATCGACGCAATATGACCGAAAGGACCCTGCACGGGCGCATCCCCCCCCCAGCCGCAGCCCGAGCTTTCGCGCAAGCTGCACAAGTAGTTCGTTTAAGCTTTTTGATTCTACAACCAGCCCAGGGCAAAAGCAAAATCATGCGTGACCGATTTGCAGTCATTTTTCGCATCATTTTTTGCATTGTGCTGGTAGTGCGGCGAAAGTAGCTAAAAAAGCCCCGTCCTAAATTAGCTACTGAGGAGTTGGGCCATGGCGTTGACGAATTTTTGGACTTGGAGGGTGGGCTCGAGCGGGTAGTGCAAGTAGACCGGCACCTCGCGGCCGCATAGGAACGGTACGCCCACAAAGGCCGGATGCACGCCCGACCATGCTCCGCAGGTGAGAACCGCGTCGCCCTTTTCCTCGGCCTCGTTAAAGAGCGCAAAGTCAAAACTGTCCACGTCGATCACGTCCATGCCGCCATCGGCCAAAAGGTCGATACGCAAGCTGTCCATGGCGTCGTTGCCGTGGCGGAGCACGCGCAGGCGCATGCCCTCCAAGTCGGCGACCGTAATGCGTGTCTTGCGCGCCAGCGGGCTCGTGCGCGGCACGTCGATATAAAACGGCACGTTGACGATGAGGAGCTTTTGGCAGGCGTCGCCCCAGCGCGGGGTCGAAAAACTCGACTGCACTACATCCACCTCGCGCCCCAGACTGCGCATGACGGTCTCGCGCTCGTCATAGAGGTCAGGCACCGGCACAATCTCAAAACGCAGCGATGGCTCCAGCTCGTGGATGCCCGTCCACATCGACAGTGTCTGGCGCCCCGGGCACATCATCGACACGCCCAGACGCACGGCGCCACCATCGCCCGCCGCGCGTCGGGCGCGACGCAGCGCATCATCGGACTGGCGCATGATCGAACGCGCATCGTCCACCAGAAGCGCGCCCGCCGGCGTCACCTTGACGCCCGAATGTGAGCGCTCGAACAGCGTGATGCCAAACTCGGCCTCAAAGCCCGACACCTGTTTGACAAGCGCCGGGGTCGACACGCGCAGTTTTGCCGCCGCACGCGAGAAACTTCCCAGCTCCGCGGCGGCCGTTATGGCCTCGAGTCGTCGATCGTACATGTCAATCTCCCGTTTTCGCGCCTGCGGCCATGCGCGGCCGCAGGGGGTCGTTTTGGCAGGTCACGCGCTCAATTGAGAACAAACCTCAATGCACAGTGTAAACCTACGGTTAACGCCATTCTAACAAATATGCAATTCACCTGCGCAAATCCAAAGCATACGATAACCAGCGAAAACCACGTGGGTCAATTAATGGGAGCGGCCCACAGGAGGCACAAGAAGGGAAGTTCCTATGAGCAATTGGCTTAAGCTCGAGGGCGATGTCTGCGCCGTGACCGGCGCACTCGGCGGTATGGGCGTCGAGATTTGCCGCGAGTTCGCCCGCAACGGCGCCAATGTCGTCCTGCTCGACCTGGACGAGGAGAAGGTCAAGGCCGCGGCCGCCGACCTCGCCGCCGAGTTTGGTATCCACGCCGAGGGCTACAAGATGAACGCCTGCAACGAGGACGAGGTCCAGGCCGCCGTCGACGCCACGATCGCCGACTTCGGTCGCGTCGACGTTCTCGTCAACACCGCCGGCATCCTGCGCTTCGCCGCCATGGAGGACCTGCCGCTCTCCGACTGGAACGAGGTCCTCAACGTCAACCTTACCGGCTACTTCATCACCTCGCAGCGCTTTGGTCGCGAGATGATTAAGGCCGGCCAGGGTCGCCTGGTTCACATCTCGACCGTTGCCAGCCACTCCCCCGAGACGTTCTCGGGCGTGTACAGCTCCACCAAGGCGGGCGTCAACATGATGTCCAAGATGCTGGCTGCCGAGTGGGGCCCCTACGGCGTGCGCTCCAACTGCGTCGAGCCCTGCTTTGTCAAGACCCCCATGTCGGCGAGCTTTTACGCCGATCCCGAGGTCGAGAAGAGCCGCAGCCGTCTTATCGCTACGCGCCGCATCGGCGAGGTCAGCGATATCGCCAACGCCGTCATGTTCCTAGCGTCCAAGCGCTCGGACTTTACCACCGGCGACGCCATCAAGGTCGATGGCGGCTTCTCCAACATGATGGGCGACCTCACCGCCAAGCCCGGCGGCCGTCGCACCTATGCCGACAACTATCTTAAGAACAAGGGCGTCGAGCTTTGGTCCGACGAGTCCGGCGTCGCAAAGCCGACTGACCAGTAAACCAGCCCGACAGGGAGGCTCGCGGTGATGCCCGCCCCTCCCCCGCATCGATTAGAAAGAGTCCCATGACTTCCACCAACTCCAACAAGGGTCGCGCCGTCGTGCTTTCCGCCGCGTGCGTCACCATGTTCTTCATCAGCTCCATCGCGCTGTATTCCGTCGTGAGCAAGAACCTGCTTGCCGTCTACCCCGAGTGGTCCAGTGCCCTGACCTGGGCTTTCCCGGTCTTTCAGACCATCATGGCCGTAACGGGCATCTTCGCCGGCCGCATCTCCGATAAGATCGGCCCGCGCAACGTCGTGATCGCCGCCGCCGTGTGCTACGGCCTGGGCTGGTTCATGTCCGGCACCGTTACCGAGCCGTGGCAGTTCTACCTGTGGTTCTCGCTCGTCGCCGCCATCGGCAATGGCCTGGGCTACAACCCGGCGCTCACCACCGGCCAAAAGTGGTTCATCGACAAGAAGGGCCTCGCCTCCGGCATCACCCTGGCCGCTTCGACCGCCGGCCCCGCCGTGCTGTCCCCGGTGCTCGCCTCGCTGCTCATCCCGAGCCTCGGCATCTTTGGCGCCCTCAAGGCACTCGGCGTCATCTTCTTTGTGATGATCGCTGCCTCCGCCCTGCTCCTGAAGGCCCCCGAGGCCGGCTGGCTGCCCGAGGGCTTCGAGGCCCCCAAGGGCGGCGCGCACGCCGGCACCTTCGGTGACCTCACCCCGGGCGAGATGGTCAAGACCCCGCGCTTCTGGGTCCTCATCGTCACCTTCGCCTTTGCCGCCACCGCGGGCACCCTGCTCGTGGGCAAGGTTGCCTCCATCGCCGCCGTCCAGCTCTTCGCCGACCCCACGAGCGCCGCGGCTGTCGCCCTCGGCGGCGTGGTGGTCTCCGTCAACACCTGCGCCAACCTGGTCGGCCGTCTGTCCTTTGGCCAGATCATCGACAAGCTCGGCGCCTACAAGTCGCTGCTCATCAGCCTTGTCGTCACCATCGTCGCGCTCGTCATCATGTCGATGAGCTTTACACAGAGCATGTTCTTTGTGGCGCTCGCCCTGCTCGGCTTTAGCTTTGGCGCCCTGCTCGTCATCTACCCGCCGCTCACCGGTGGCGCCTTTGGCACCAGCAACATCGGCGTCAACTACGGCATCATGTTCCTGGGCTACGCCGCTTCTACCTGGATCAGCCAGCCCATCACCGCCGTGCTGTATCACGCCGAGGCCGGCAGCGCCGCCTACCAGCAGTCCTTCTACGGCGCCATCGTGATCGCCGCCATTGCCGTCGTGCTCACCGTCTACATGATGGTCTCCGACAGCAAGAAGAAGTCCGCCTAGTTTTACCGATGCGACAAAGGGACCGTCCCTTTGTCGCATTCCACCAGCCACCAGTATTAAGGAGTCGAAATGTCTGAGCTCAACCCCGTCCGCATTGCCGTCATCGGCGCCGGCGCCATGGGCCGCAACCACATCCGCTTTGTCACCGAGGAGCCCGAGGCCGAGCTCGTCGCCATCGCCGACGCCTTTGAGGGCGCCCGCGCCACGGCCGAGGCCGCCGGCGTGCCGTTTTACACCGATCCCGCCCAGATGATGGACGAGGTCAAGCCCGAGGCCGTCATTATCGCCACGCCCAACGACCTGCATCTGGGCGTTGCCCGCGAGGCCGTGAAGCGCAACATCGTGCCGCTGGTCGAAAAGCCGATCTCCAACGACCTCGAGGATGCCCAGGCCTTCGCCGCCGAGGCCGAGACCGCCGGCGTGCCCGTGCTCGTGGGTCAGCACCGTCGCCACAACCCCTTCGTCAACAAGGCCAAGGAGATCATCGAGTCCGGCGAGCTGGGCAAGCTCACCGTGTCGAGCTTCCACTATATGATCTATAAGAATGACGAGTACTTCGATGTCGAGTGGCGCCGCAAGAAGGGTGCCGGCCCGATCCTGGTCAACCTGGTGCACGACGTCGACCTGCTCCGCTACCTGCTGGGCGAGCCCGTTGCCGTCCAGGGCATGCAGTCCAGCGCCGCCCGCGGTTTTGAGACCGAGGACTCCGCCGTGGTCAACGTCCGTTTTGCCGATGGCGCGCTCGCAAGCATGACCATCTCCGACGCCACCGCCAGCCCCTGGAACTGGGAGGCAACCGCTCGCGAGGATCCGCAGTATCGCCCCTTCGACGCTGACGCCTACTTTATCGGCGGAACCTTGGGCGCCCTTTCGCTGCCCCGCCTGCACCAGTTCTCCTACGACGGCGCCTCCAACTGGCACAAGCCGCTGCAGATGGAGATTCCGGCCGTCGACCCGGCGCTGCCGCACAAGATGCAGCTCAAGCACTTTGTGAAGGTCGTCCGCCGCGAGGTCAAGCCCGTCGTGACCCCCGCCGACAACGTCAAGACGCTCACGCTTCTCAACGCCATCAAGGAGGCCGCCGAGACCGGCCAGCTCGTCGAGCTGTAATGCCTTGAGAGCGGCCGCGGCAGAAACCCCATGCCGAGTCCCTCGGTCCGCCACAAATAAGCCCCTCTTCTTTGCCCCGCGAGCAGCCTCCTGCCCGCGGGGCATTTTGCTACGTTGCCAATGATTTTTCTGGGACGGGGGACTTTTTGCACCTCAGCTTGATTCGTTCGCCACGAAATGTGCCTATCTACTACGTTTAACCAATCACCCTCATCCATACCGAATTTCGCGAAATAAAAACCGCAGGTAGACGGGTTGCGCATTTTCGGAAAACCAGGGGATGGTCGACCCACACGGTTCAAACGTAGTAGATAGGCCGCTTTCGTGGTTCCGCGCCAAAACGGTCTTTTTTGAGCGAAGTGGCAGGTGGTATCCTTGGTAGCTCCGCGCTGCAAACGCACCTCAAACGCAAGGAGTCCCATGGATCTTATCGCCCAGCTCGCCCGCGAGCTCAACCTTAAGGCTGACAACATCGAGGCAGCCGTCAAGCTCATCGACGAGGGCAACACTATCCCCTTTATCTCGCGCTACCGCAAGGAAGCCACGGGCGGCATGGACGACGTCGCCCTGCGTGCGCTCGACGAGCGCCTGTCCTACCTGCGCAATCTTGAGCAGCGCAAAGAGGACGTCATTCTGCTCATCGACGCCCAGGGCAAGCTCACGCCCGAGCTCGAGCAGCAGATCCGCGAGGCCACGCAGCTCCAGCGTGTCGAGGACCTCTACAAGCCCTACCGCAAAAAGCGCATGACTCGCGCGCAGAAGGCCCGCGAGGCCGGCCTGGAGCCGCTCGCCAACATGATCATCATGCAGGCCTCGGCCAAGGGCAGCGCACTCGACGCCGCCGCGGCATACGTCAACGAGGAGGCCGGCTTCGACACGCCCGAGAAGGCGCTCGCCGGCGCCGCCGACATCGTTGCCGAGACGGTGGCCGAGGACCCTGAGAACGTCGCCGACCTGCGCGCCTTTACGCAAAACACCGCCGATATCGTCGTCGAGGCGACCGACCCCGCGGAGAAGACTCCCTACGAGCCTTACTACAACTTTGACGAGCCGCTGCGCCGCATTCCTAACCACCGCGTGCTGGCTATCGACCGCGGTGAGCGCGAGGGCAAGCTCCGCGTGCGCGTGAACGTCGACGGCGCTGCCGCCACGGCACGCCTCGGCAGCCGTTGGCCCCGACGCCAGGGCGTGTTTGCCCCCATCTTCGATGCTGCCATCGCCGACGGTTACAAGCGCCTCATGGCCCCCTCGCTGGAGCGCGAGGCCCGCGCCAAGCTCACCGTTCGCGCGCAGACCGAGGCCATCAACGTCTTTGCCAAGAATCTTGAGGGCCTGCTCTCGGCCCGCCCCGTCCGCGGCGCCCGCGTGCTCGCGCTCGATCCGGGCTACCGCACCGGCTGCAAGGTCGCCGTCATGGACGAGACCGGCAAGCTACTCGACCACGGTGTGGTCTACCCCACCAAGCCGCGCCACGATGTCGCCGGCACCAAGCGCGAGCTCGCCCGCCTCGTCAAGAAGGACGGCGTCAACACCATCGTCATCGGCAACGGCACCGCCAGCCGCGAGACCGAGGAAGTCGTCTCGGAGTTCATTGCCGAGCAGGCGCCTGGGCTGCAATACACCATCGTTAACGAGGCCGGCGCGTCGGTGTACTCCGCCTCCGAGCTCGCCAGCCAGGAATATCCCGACCTGGACGTCACCGTGCGCGGCGCCATGAGCCTGGGCCGCCGCCTGCAGGACCCGCTGGCAGAGCTCGTCAAGATTCCGCCCCAGTCCATCGGCGTGGGCCAGTACCAGCACGATCTTGACCAGGCCGAACTTTCGCGCACCCTGGGCCACGTGGTGGAGGACGTCGTCAACCGCGTGGGCGTCGACGTAAACACCGCGAGCGCAAGCCTGCTGGGATACGTTTCGGGCATCACGCCGAGCGTGGCCAAGAACATCGTGGCTTTCCGCGAGGAAAACGGCGCCTTCACCGATCGCCGCCAGCTCAAGAAGGTCCCCAAGCTGGGCCCCAAGGCATATCTCAACGCCGCGGGCTTCCTGCGCATCAGCGGCGGCAGGAACCCGCTCGACGCGACAAGCGTCCACCCCGAGAGCTACGAGGTGGCAACGGCCGTCTTGGAGCGCGCCGGCGTTGCCACCAGCGAGCTCAGCCGCGGCGGCGTGCCCGACATCGAGCGCCGTCTGGGCAGCATCTCGACGCTAGCAAGCGACCTGAACTGCGGCACCCTGACGCTTATCGACATCGTCAACGAGCTCAAAAAGCCCGGCCGCGACCCGCGCGACGACGCACCCGAGGTGGTCTTTAGCCGCTCAGCGCTTTCCATCGACGACCTGGAGCCCGGCATGGAACTCAAGGGCACGGTGCGCAACGTCGTCGACTTTGGTGCCTTCGTCGACGTGGGCGTGCACCAGGACGGCCTCGTGCACATCTCCAAGCTGGCCAACCGCTTTGTCAAGCACCCGAGCGACGTGGTGCGCGTCGGCGACACAGTCAAGGTGTGGGTAGAAAAGGTTGATCGCGATCGCAAAAAGATCTCCCTCACCATGGTGCAGGGAAAGTAAACCGCCAAAGCAGAGGTACCCCCTCTCGCGACGTGCAAAATCGCGAGTATTCTGCAAATTCCGCCGTTCCAGATGCCCCTCAGAGGCGAAAAAGCAATAATAGCCCCCGTTTTAGCGTCGTCAGAGCCAAAACGGGGGCTGTTCCGTGCTTCAGCTAGCTGGTAATAGCCTTTACCTTGCTGAATATTCTCATTTTTGCACGGCGCAGGCGGGGGTACCTTTGTCCACGGCAGAATATGGAAGTCAATCACCAACCTACTGGCAAGTTCGTGTCGGCAGCCCCGGCCTCTCCTTTGCCTAGCGCGACCCTCGCGAAGCGCGTGAGCGATAGGGAAAGGAAAGGCCGGGGCGAACAACCCGCGGCGCAGCCAGTGTTCGCGTTACGGCAGGATATGGAAGCCCAAAGCGGCGATATCCTTGGCAAAACCGCGCACGGTGTCGAGCGAGACCTCGTACGGGTCGCGGCCGATGTTCTTGCGCTTGGCCAAGATGCTGTTGGGCACTGTGATGATCTGGCAACCGCATCCTTCCGCCTGGTAAATGTTGATGAGCTCGCGCGTGGACGCCCACAGGACCTCGCAGTTGGGCTTGGCGGCGGCCTTCTTGACCGACTCCGTCATAAACGGAATGGGGTCGACGCCGGTATCGGCGATACGGCCGGCAAAGAGCGAGATGACGGACGGCGTCTCGGCGTCAACGGCCTCGACCATCTCATCGACCTGCGTAGGCGTAAAGATGGTGGTGACGTTGACCTTGATGCCGTCGGCCGAAAGCTTGCGGACCAGCTCGGCGGTGGACTCGCCCTTGGTGGTCACGCATGGAATCTTGACGTAGACGTTCTCGGCCCAGGTAGCAATCTCGCGCGCCTCGACCTCCATGGTCTCGACGTCATCGGCAAAGACCTCAAACGAGACGGACACATCGGTGATGTGGGCCAGGACCTCCTTGGCAAACGCGCGATAGTCCGTCACGCCACCCTTCTTCATAAGGGACGGGTTGGTCGTGAAACCCTGAACGTTGCCGTTCTCGTACATGTCGAGCATGCCCTCGAGGTTTGCACCGTCAGCGAACACCTTGATTGCCATCTGCCTGATTCCTTTCGTTAGCATACGGCCGATAAACTGCTAAACACTTTACCTATGTTTATCAAGGCGTGAGCTGCGGGTTTTTATCTTCTCGGCGAACGGTATAAACACCTCAGCGTTTGGATTGATAAATCGATTGAGCATGCAAAAGCAAAGAGTCGCAGTTTGAGCAAACGTCAGAAGGCGAGATTCATTAGATGAGGCCGAAATGCTGCATCGCTGTGACGGTGCCGTCGTGTGCGACATCGTCGGTCACGTAGTCGGCGAGCGCCTTGACTTCGGGCATGGCGTTGCCCATGGCGACAGCCGTCTCGACCGCAGCGAGCATGCCCAGATCGTTGCCCGAATCGCCAAAGCCAAAGGTGCGCGCATTTCCCTCGCGGCCCAGGTACTCCAGCGCTCGCGCCACGCCCACGCCCTTGTCGATACCCTTGGGGCTCAGCTCGCGGTTCTGGCCGCCGGTATTGCACAGCTCAAACTCGCGATCGATAAAGCCGTCGTCGTTGGCAACGCGAGCCAGACTGGGCGCAGTGAGGCCTACCTTGCCCACGCGCAGACTGCCGTCGACGCGCATCTCCTCGGTGCTGTGCGCCACAGAAGTGCCGATCAGAGACGACTGCTCAACACCCGCGGGTTCCAGGGCAAAAGTAGCCACGTTGGTCTCGAAAAAGGCCTCAATCCCTGCCGCGGCCATACGGCGAGCGAGCTCCGCAACAATGTCTTCGCCAAAGCAGTCCTCGTGTACCACGCGTCCCTCGACCTCGAGCGTGGCTCCCGCCATGGCAACGATGCCCGCGGGGTCGAGCGCACGCAAGCTGTCCGCGATGAGCCACAGGGGACGACCCGTGCAGATAAACGCCTTGTGCCCTGCGTCGCGCAGACGATGAAACGCCTCGATCACCGTCTGCGAAGGGCGAACCGCCGAAAAGTCCTTATCAGTCATATCGTCGGGATCGAACGACGTCAGCGTGCCGTCCACGTCAAAAAAGAGCACGGCGGAATCGGGGCACGCATCAATCATATGGGTTCCTTTCGAGGGCGATGGCAAACGAAGCATCCATCATATAATGGAGCGACGCAACCAGAGAGGTCACCCATGGAATTTTACGCAAGCTGCCCCGAGGGCTTTGAGTCCGCACTCGCCGATGAGCTTAAACGCCTCGGGCTTTCGCATGTCCGCCGCCTGAAAGGCCGCGCTACGTTTGAGGGCGAGCTCGAAGAAGGCTACCGCGCCTGTCTGTGGTCGCGCCTGGCGAGCCGCGTGTTCGTGGTACTCGGGCGCTTTGAGGCGCAGGATGCCGACGAGCTGTACGACAGCGTTTACGACATCGCCTGGGAGACCATCATCCGCCCCGGCGCCACCATCGCCATCACCGCCCGCGGCGTGACCGAGCAGCTGCGCAACACGCGCTTCTCGGCCCTGCGCGCCAAAGACGCACTGTGCGACCGCCTGGCCGAGACCACGGGCCGTCGCGCCGATGTCGACGCCGCCGATCCCGACGTTCACCTGCTGCTTTCGCTGCGTCAGCGCCGCGCGAGCATCAGCCTGGACCTTTCGGGCGACCCGCTGTTCAAACGCCTGCCGCCCGCAGCGACCCGCGCCGGCGAGGGCGCGCACGTACTGCGCCCCGACTACGCCGCCCTGGTGCTGGCGCAGGTCGGCTGGACCGCACTGTGCGAGCGCGATCTGACGGCCGACGATTACGAAAACGAAGCCCTACCCACGCTGATCGACGCCTCATGCGCCGGCGGCGGTCTGCTGTTGGAGGCCGTGAACATTCTGACCGACCGCGCCCCGGGTACCGCACGCGAGCACTGGGGCTTTGAGGGCTGGCAGCTGCACGACGCCGCCCTGTGGGAGCAGCTGCGTGCCGAGGCGCGCGAGCGCGAGGCGGCAGCGCGCGAGCGCCAGGTGCGCATCGTGGCCGTGGACATCGACCCCGCCGCCCGCAAGACCGCTGAGCGCATGGTCAAGTGTGCCGGCTACAAGCGCTTTGTCGAATTTTGCGCTGCCAAGCCAGCCACCGTGTTGGACCATGCAGGCGCTGTCGCCGGCGCCGCCGTGGTCGCAGACACCACCGAAACTCCGCTTTCGCTCATGCACGACGCCATGACGCTGGTCGGCGAGCTGCGCCGCGCGCCCGAGCTTGCCTCGGCGCCGGTCGCCGCGCTCACCCGCGACGGATTACTGGCCCGCGCGCTCCATGCCGAGCCCGCGCGCTCCATTGCCGTCATGCCCAACAACGAAGAGGCGACTATTGAGGTTTGGCCCTCGCTCGACCACGCCGCCGCGACATTCGAAGCTGCGACCAGCGCAGATGCCGAGGAGCAGACCGCGGATGCCCAAGACGAAGCCGCCGCTTCCCCCATGCCCGAGCCCGCCGCCATGCTCGACCTGGGCGACGGCAAGCCGCTGCCCGTGCTCATCCCCGAGTCCGGGCAGTTCGCCAACCGCCTGCGCAAGAATGCCCGTCTGCGCCGCAAGTGGGCCAAGCGCGAGGGCGTGAGCTGCTACCGCGTCTACGATGCCGACCTGCCCGACTACTCCGCCGCTATCGACCTGTACGAGGGTTGCCCGCAGACTCCGGGCCGCTGGCTCGTCATCGCCGAATACGCCGCGCCCAAGACCATCGACCCCGCACTGGCCCAGGCCCGCATGCTCGACATTCTGGCCATCGCGCCGCGCATCCTGGATGTCCCAGCCGAGCATGTGCACGCCAAGGCCCGCATGCGTTCGCGCGGCGGCTCGCAGTACGGCAAGCAAGGCGCCGGTAAGGGCGGCTCGGGCGAGCGTGCCAATATCGCGCGCCGTCGCCTGCCGCTCATCGAGGAGGGCGGGCTCACCTTTGCCGTCAACTTTGACGACTATCTGGATGTGGGCATCTTCTTGGATCACCGCGTCACCCGCAACCTAGTGCGTGAGCACGCCAAGCAGGCGCGCCGCTTCCTCAACCTGTTTGCCTACACCGGCACCGCCACCTGCTACGCGGCCGATGGCGGTGTCGAGGAGACCGTGACGGTCGACCTCTCCAATACCTATCTGGACTGGGCCGAGCGCAACATGCGCCAGAACGGCTTTGTGGGGCCGCAGCATCACTTTGTGCGCGACGACGTGCTCGCCTGGATTCGCGACCAGCGCCAGACGCGCAACCGCTGGGACCTGATCTTTGTCGACCCGCCCACGTTCTCGAACTCGTCCAAGATGGGCCGCCGCACCTGGGATGTCCAGCGCGACCATGTTGAGCTTTTGGCTGGCGTATCGCGCCTGCTCGCGCAGGGCGGCCATGCCATCTTTAGCTGCAACCTGCGCGGCTTCCGCCCCGAAACGCGCAAGCTCGCCCGCGCGGGCGTGGTGCTGGAGGACATTACGGCGCAGACCATCCCCGAGGACTTCGCGCGCAACCAGAAGGTGCACCACTGCTACATCGTGCGCCGCCTGCCCATCGAGGACGCCATGGCCGAGGTCGGCTTTAGCGCCGAGGAGATTGCCGAGCGAACCGAGGAACTGCGCAACCCCGAGGCCCGCAAGCCCCGTGCGGCAGTACCCGCGCACGCGCAGGCCGGCAACGGCAAGTCCAACTTTTCCGGCAAGCCCTCCCCCGCCGGCAAGCCCAAAAAGAAGAAGTTCTACGCCAGCAAGCCCAAGGGCAAATAACAAAGTTGCGGTGGATTACGGACTGTTTTGCCTGGAATTAGGCAAATTTAGACCGTATTTCACCGCAACTCATATTGGGATGGTGGTTGGCGATCTAGCCTTGGATGACTAGGCGGTAGCCAATGCCTACGTGCGTTTGGATATAGCGCGGATGCGCGGGGTCGGACTCGATCTTCTTACGCAACGTGCCCATAAAGACGCGCAGGCTCGCCAGATCGCTCTTGGTCGCCGTACCCCAAATCTCGTGCAATATAAACTGGTGCGTCAGCACCTTGTCGGCGTTGTGTGCCAGCAAGCAGAGCAACTTGTACTCGATCGGCGTCAGGTGCAGCTCCTCGCCATCCATCGTGGCGATGCCGGCGTCAAAATCGATATGCAGCTCACCGGTATCGAACGAGCCCTCGGAGGCAACACCGCCCGTTTGCGCATACGAAAGGCGCCTGAGCGTCGTGCGAATGCGCGCGAGCAGCTCTTCGACCGAAAACGGCTTGGTCAGGTAGTCGTCGGCACCGGCATCGAGTGCGCGGATCTTGTCCGCGTCTTCGCTGCGCGCCGAGACCACAATGATCGGCATGCCCGACCATGCGCGCACCGACTCCACCACCTTGACGCCATCCATATCGGGTAGGCCCAGATCGAGCAGCACAATGCTCGGTGCCTGCGACGAGGCGGCGGCGATGGCGGCATGGGCGGTCTCCACAGCCATATGACGCAGGCCGTGCGCCTCGAGCGCGGCAACGATAAGGTTGCGAACGGCGGGATCGTCCTCAACGACCAAGATGAGCGGTTTTACGGCAGAGTTCGGCACGGCGCTACTCCTTATCAAACGAAACATCGGCGACGGGAAGCTCAATCGTAAAGACCGAGCCGTGCGGGTCCGCCGCGGCAACCTCTATGCTACCGCCATGCGCCAACGCAATGGAGCGGCAGAGCGAAAGACCCAGGCCCACGCTGCGATGGCTGTCGGCAAGACCGTGGTTGGCGGTGTAGAACGATTCAAAGATTCGCTCGCGGTCCTCGGGCGCAATGCCCGGCCCGTCATCGGCCACCGAGCACGTCACGTGCCCATCGTCGACGCCAATCGAAATCACGATATGCGAACCCGCGGGCGTATACGTGATGGCGTTGTTCACCAGATTCACCACGAGCTGTACCATCAGACGCGCGTCGACGTTAACGAGCGCCGGCTCATCGCACGCCACCACCTTAAGGTCGTGCTCGCGCACGGCCGGACTTACGTGGCGCAGCGCCTCCTCGACGATATCGTCCATGAGCTCGAGCGTAGTCGCCAGATGCATACCGCCGCCCTCGAGCTTGGTGATGGCAAGCAGGTTCTCGACGGTGGCGTTGAGCCATTGCGCGTCCGAGCGAATGGACAGGAGCATGCCGCGGCGCGTCTGGTCGTCGAGCTCGGCGGTGCCGGTCGAGCCCTGGTCGAGCAGTACGTCGGCATTGCCCGAAATGCTGGTAAGCGGCGTACGCAGATCGTGCGAAATGGAGCGCAGCAGGTTGGCGCGCAACTGCTCGTTTTTGGCAAGCACCGCCGCCTCTTCGCGGGCCTCCATGGCGCGGGCGCGATCGAGTGCCAGCTCGCCTTCGCTCACGATGGCATCGGCAAGTGTCCGCTCCTCGTGCGTCAGCACGTCGGACTCGGCAACGATAGCCAGCACGCCCACAACCGAGGCGGGGTCGCCCGCGCGCACCATGGTGTCGCCCGAGCGTACGGTCAAGTAGATGCCAAAGAACGCCGAGCCGCCATAGGTGGCATCGAGTGGTGTTCCCACATAGGCGGACGCCGAGAGCCGCGGCGGCATTTGCGACGCCAGCTCGTGCACCGGCACGGCATCGCCCACGGCCGTATACGTCGCGCGCGGCAGCAGGTCATCATCATCGGCATCATCGCTGTACCACACGACCGGGCAGCCCGAAAGACGCGCCAGCTGCGTTGCCATGGCGTGCACAATCTGCTGCTGATCGGCACAGCGCTGCAGCATGCGGTTGGTCTCGAGCACCATCTGCGTGCGGCGGTCGCTGGCGGCGGCCTGCGCCAAGGCGCGGCGCAGGGCCAACGCGATCGAACTCGACACAAGCGAGACCGCAAACATGATGAAGAACATGCCGGGATAAACACGGTCGATAAACGACAGCGAGTAGCGCGGGTCAACAAACAAGAAGTTGTAGAGCGCCACGGCGGCAGCCGAGCTCAGCAAGCAATACAGGCGGCTCCAGGTAAAGAACGCGCACAGCTGCACGGCGAACACATAGACGATCATGATGCTCGGCGCGAGACCCGGATGGTCGAGCAGCGCGCCCGCAATCGTCGCCGCGACCAGCAGCCCCGCCGATACGCAGGCGTCATACAGAGGGCTGCGACGCGTCAGCGTCGTGCGCCGCCACCAAAAGTTCTCGGCAATATCGCCGTCCGCATGGACGTCCATCAGCGCCCCGCCCCTCTCTCAAAAACAAAAACCACCACAAAGGGGACAGGCACCTTTGTGGTGGTTTCCCCTTGTGGTGGTTCCAAGTGTATAGCCTTTACAGCCTGCGGTCGTTAGACAAACAGCACGTGCGCGAGCAGGGCGCACACGCACACCGCTCCAAATACCAATGCCACGATCGAAATCACGCGATCGACCATGTCCATGTTGGCCCGATTCGTAAAGAACCGATCTTCGGCGGCGTCGACGCGCGCCTCACGGACGTCAAGTGTCCTTGCATCCATGTTTACCTCCCCGGCTTTAGTTTTGCTCATCGATAACCAACTCCGTGTAGTCTCCGTCGGCTACGGGCGCTCGTTGGGGGCAAGGCGCTGCATCTTGCTCACGGCCTTAAACTTGGTGAACAGCGGCACGTACTCAAAGCTCACGTTGGAGTTCTCCAGGCCGTACCAGCGCGCGGGCGTGCCGGCGGCGCGGCGGATGATGTACTTGAGCGTGATGGCCGTGCGCTCGCTCGGCTCCACGTCGCTTTCGGGCGCCAGCAGCTTGCGGATCATGACGAACTTGAACGTGCCAATGTTGCCCGGATCCTTATAGACCGAGTAGTCGTGCGTCTGCGACGGCAGCTCGCCGGTGGCAGCCAGGTCCTGAACAACTTGGCGCAGGTAGGCGTTGACGCGTTGGTTAATCTTGTAGCCCAGGTACAGATGCACGCGGAAAACATAGTCGGTGCCGAACGTCTCGACCGAATAGGCAAAGGTATGCGGCTCGTCCATGGTCTCGACGTTCACGAACCACCAGGCGCGAGCGCGCTTGGGATGCTTGTCCAAGATCGAGTAGACGATATCACGGTCGATGTAGTCGGTATGGGTGTCCTTGGTCAGGTACACGATGTTGTCGCTCATGCGCTCGTAACGGTCGTCGTCGCGCAGGCGCTTGAGCTGCGGCAGATAGCTGCGCAGCGGCAGCAGCGTAAACTGGCGCTGTTCGACCGCCGTGCCGTTGTACCAGCACACCATAATGCCCATGATGAGTGCAGCCATGAGGATGGTGAAGTAGCCGCCGTGGAAGAACTTGGTGAGTGAGCTCACGAAGAAGAAGCCTTCGAGCAAAAGGAAGAAGGCCGCGAAGATCCACGGAGCAACCTTGAGCTTGCGCTCCTCGTGCAGGTAGAAGAAGAGCAGCAGCGTGGTGCACATCATAGTCAGCGTAATGGCAAGGCCGTAGGCGGCTTCCATATGAGCCGAGTTCTGGAACAGCAGCACCACGATGACGCAGCCGACAAGCATGACGTTGTTGACCATGGGGATGTAGAGCTGGCCTTTGGTCTCGGCCGGATAGAAGACCTGCATGTGCGGCATGAGGTCCAGGCGACTGGCCTCGGACACCAGCGAGAACGCGCCGGTAATGAGCGCCTGCGAGGCAATGATGGCCGCGATGGTTGAAAGGCCGACGGCAAACGGACGCAGGCCCGGGGCGAGCATCTGGTAGAACGGGTTAAGGTCGGCAATGCCCATGAGCTCGGGGTTGGCAGCGTTGTTCATAAGCCAAGCGCCCTGGCCCATATAGGACAGCAGCAAGCAGCACTTAACGAACGGCCAGGTGGCGTAAATGTTGCCGCGACCCACATGGCCCATGTCGGAGTAGAGCGCCTCGGCACCGGTGGTGGCGAGGAAGCAGCTGCCCAGAATCATGATGCCCGCGTGGTTGTTGGGGCTTAGCAAAAAGGCGATGCCGCGCACCGGGTTGAGGCACAGCAGCACGGCGGGGTGCTGGAAGACAAAGAACAGACCCGTGCCGCCCAGGAACAGGAACCACAGCGTCATGATGGGGCCAAAGGCGTGACCGATCTTGGCCGTGCCGATGCGCTGCACCAAGAAGAGCGCAATGATGATGGCGAGCGTGATGGCGACAACGCGGCCCTGGTCATCCCCGAGCACGGCGTGAACCGCAGGGATGGTGCGCAGGCCCTCGATGGCCGTGGTAACGGTAACAGCCGGCGTCAGGATGCCGTCGGCGAGCAGCGCGGCGCCACCCAGCATGGCGGGGATGATAAGCCACTTGCCGCAACGCTTGACCAGGCTGTACAGGGCAAAGATACCGCCCTCGCCGTGGTTGTCGGCGCGCAGCGAGATCAGCACGTACTTGACGGTCGTCAGCAGCGTGACCGTCCACACGACAAGAGAGAGCGCGCCGAGCACGAACTCCTCCGTCACGCTTCCGATGCCGCCGTTGCCGGCAACGAGCGCCTTGGTTACATACATAGGGCTGGTGCCGATGTCGCCGTACACCACGCCCAGCGTGACGAGCATCGCCGAGATGCTCACAGGAATCGCAGCGTGCGAGGCTGCCTCCTTGGCCTTTTGTTCCATAAGCCGGTTTCCTCCCAACTTTAATGTTCGAAGGGATTATAGGCAATCGGCCCATGTTTTAATGCACTGTTTTCCCAGCTAGATAAACATTTATACGGCCTTTATGCCATCGCGCGATATGGAATGTGGCAAAGGGACTGTCCCTTTGCCACATTCGTCATTTTCCGAGCCATTTTTTGAACCACCACTCCATGGAGCGACTCATCTCGGCCATAAAGGGACTGGTGTGTTTGCGGGTGTAGATATCCACCACGCGCTCCCCCACCTCGCGGGCATGCGGGCGAAACATCGCGTCCATCTCGGCCACCTGCGCGTCCATGGTCGCGGCATCCGCGCGGCAGTAGCGCTCCTCGTGCACCAGGTTCACCACGGGGTGCGCGATTGCCGGGCGCTCCTTACGGGGCGTGCCGATGATGAGCATCGACAGCGGCATGGTATAGGGCGGCAGATCGAGCAGCTCGGCAACTTCCTCGGCATTCTCGACGATATCACCGATGTAGCAGCTCCCCAGCCCCAGGGCCTCGGCGGCAACCACGGAGTTTTGTGCAGCGATCACGGCGTCCTGGGCCGCGATGGCAAAGTCGCCCAAACCCGGCGCGCGGCGGGGCGCCTTGCCCGTGCGCTCGACAAACTCGGGCTCAAAGCAGCCCACGTGCTCAAACAGATCGATCCACTTGGCATAATCGACCACAAATATAAGTGCCCAGGGCGCCTTGGCGATCATGGGCTGGTGATCGCACAGGTCGGCCAGACGGTCCAGCGTAGCCTGCCCGCGAATGCTCACGATGGAATACATCATCATGGCGCCTGCCGATGGCGCGCGACTCGCCGCATGCAAAATCGCCGCCCGCTGCTCGTCGGTCACCGCTACGGGACGGTCACTGTCATCGCGCGCGAAGGCGCGCGTAGACGAACGGTGCTCCAAAATGTCCAGCACCGCGTTGCCCGTAGTCTCGACCGGATAGCCGCCCGCGTCCATGCCGGCACCCACGTCGCCCGCACTCGTCATACAAACCCGCTCGTTCATCGCCTCATCCTCGCCATTTCTTTAAGAAGCCTTTACGTTTCCGTGTAATTCCCGTCCATTATCGCGCAGGTCGCCACTACATTGCGCCACACCGCCACACGTGCGCGTTAATATGGCTGGTTGTTGTGCGCAGCCACCAATTGCAGCGCATATCTTGGTAACAATCGGGTAAACCCCCGCTTTCGTAGGTTTTAAGTTTGTGAGGAGTCTCAGCATGTTCGCTGCCGCCATCTCGCTCGTCGGTCTTGCGGCGACCGTCTACCTTGTCTTGCGCGAGGCCAAGGCCATTCGCGCACAGTCGGGCACCGTCGCCAAAGGCGCCATCGCCTGGAGTGTCGCCTTCGGCCTGTTCCAGCTCTTTTTGACCATTTGGGGCGCCATTGGCCTCGTCGCCCAAAACGAGCCGCTCGCCTTTGTGATGCTCATCCTGACCAACGCCATCCTTACCGGATGCGCCTGGGCCAGCATTGCCCGCGACCGCATCGCCCCGCGCGTCTTTGCGTTCGCCGGGTCCGATGCCCCCGTCCCCACCGGCAAGCTCGCCCGCCTGCGCGGAGCCTTTGTGGGCAAACCGCTCGTCGCCGCCGTCTTGTGCCTGCTGCTCGCCGGCGTCTTTGCGCTGCTGGGCATGGAGGTCTCGTCCAACCACGACTTTACCTGGGTCTACCCCCTGTGCATTCTGCTCGAATGGGCCATCATAACCGTGCTCATGGTCGGCTTGTTCTTCCTATTCCAGCGCCACGGCGCAGCTCCCGCGGTCCTGGCCTTTGCCCTCTTTGTCCTGGGCATTGCCGAGTTCTTCGTCATCACGTTTAAATCCATGCCCATCCAGCCGGGCGACCTTTCGGCCATCTCCACCGCCGCCGCGGTCGCCGGCAACGGCTACACCTTCTCGATCTCGCTGTTCTGCGTGCTGTCCATGGGCTTTACCGCCATCGCCATGCTGCTGTGCGAGTACGCCGGCCTGGTGGCACCGCACCGTCAGAAGGGCGCCGCTAACGCCAAGCGCATGCTGCTCACCAACCTGCTCGTGGCGGTGCTGTGCCTGGGCGGCGTGACCGCGCATGTCACGCTCATCGACTACTACAACACCCTCGGCATCACTGTCTACACCTGGCGCCCGCTCGAGAGCTACTGGCGCGAGGGCTACCTGCCTGCCTTTATTAGCGCGGCACAGTCCATCAAGCCGCCCAAACCCGCCGACTACTCCGTCGACGATGCCAAGGCCACGCTCAAAAAGTACGCCAAGGCCTACGACAAGTCCGACGCGGCCAAGAGCGACGAGCGCGCCGCCGCAAAGGAGCAGTTCGACAGCGAGAAGCCCACGGTCATCGCCATCATGAACGAGACGTTCTCGGATCTGTCGATCTACCAGAACATGCGCGCCGGCTACGAAGGTCCGCAGTACTTTAAGAACCTGTCCAA
The DNA here is from genome assembly GCA_019414055.1 of Collinsella sp. Taxonomy (GTDB): domain Bacteria; phylum Actinomycetota; class Coriobacteriia; order Coriobacteriales; family Coriobacteriaceae; genus Collinsella. The sequence goes on along the minus strand of DXMV01000010.1, from coordinate 56,979 downwards.
CTGCCTCAGCCGCGGAAAGCTCTACGTGAGCGCCTACGGCGGCGGCACGGCCAATACCGAGTTTGAGTTTATGACCGGCAACTCCATGGCCAACCTGGGCTCGGGCGTGTACCCCTACACCATCTACAACATGGAAACGACCGGGAACCTGGCAGAGCAGTTCAAATCGCTCGGCTATTCCACCACGGCCATGCACCCCAACCACGCGACCAACTGGAACCGCGAGAACGTCTATAAGGACTTTGGCTTTGACCAGTTCCTGTCCATCAACGATTTCCAGGGCGCCGATACCCTGCGCGGCATGGTGACCGACCAGGCGACCTACGACAAGATTCTTGAGCTGCTCGACCAGAACGCCGATCCTCAGTTTATCTTCGACGTGACCATGCAGAACCACTCGGGCTACGATACGGGTCTGCTGCCGGTCGACAAGCAGATGCACCTGAACATCGACACGACCGACCTGGACGCCAAGACCGTCGAGGACGGCACGCTCTCCGATGTCGACGAGTATGTCTCGTGCATCGAGCAGTCCGACCAAGCGCTGCGTTACTTCCTCAACGCCCTGAGCAAGCTCGACCGCAAGGTTGTCGTGGTGTTCTGGGGCGACCACCAGCCGTTCTTCCCGTCCAAGTTCAATGACAAGTGGTTTACCGGCGAGGACGACGCTACCCACCAGGAGCGCTTGTGGCAGACCGACTACATCATTTGGGCTAACTACGACGTTGCCGGTTGCGACCAGACGAGCGAGGTCGATGACCTGTCCACCAACTACCTGTCCACGCAGCTCATGCAGCTGATCGGCGCCCCGCTGACCGACTACCAGAAAGCGCACATGACGCTGCGCGAGTCGCTGCCCGCCATCAACTCCGTCGGCTACGAGGACGCCAGCCTGCGCTGGGCGCTCTCCTCCAACGTCACCGGTGACGACGCCGCTGCCGCAGCCGCCACCAAGGCGCGCGAGGATTACGCCAAGATGCAGTACTACGAGATGTTCCGCGACGGCAAGAACGTGTATACCGAGCACTTCCAGACCGAGGCCAACGAGACCGACCCCAACCTGGCGCCGGGCACGACAAAGATCAAATAACGGGTCTATCGACCTGGTTCGTCTGCTCGGTGTTGAGGCGCGGCTTGTCATGAGAGCATCCGCAATATATGTAAGTTGAAGGCCACATTAAGTGGCCTTCTTTGTATTCGGAAAGCCCATCCCGCTCTGAATACATCCGGGTATGGAATATCCGCTTATTAGGCCTTCCATCAATAAAGGGGCGCCCTCCCGGGCGGCGGGCACGAAGTTCATCGCGAGTTCCGCACGCAAAGAAGGCCACTTAATGTGGCCTTCGTCTTGCGCAGGACTGTAGAGCAGGGAACCTTATATTCCGCCGTCGGGCAGGCGTCACAAGCACACCGAACGCCGAGCATTATCTCCTTAACATGAACGCTGTTCACTTTCTTACCGTAAAAATCCCCGCCTTGCGCGGGGACCTTTTAATAGAGGGTTCGACGTGTAATCTCGAGCACGGAGCTCGGATCAAAGTCTTGCCGGATCACGGCAGAGAGCATGAGCGAGAACAGGACCTCGGCAAATTGCTCGACAGAAAACTGATCGGTAAAGGCATCCGGGCGCACCCGAGGGTCGCGCCTGAGCACCATACAAAGCTGATCGAGGATATGCTGCCAGGCATGATGCATGCGGCGCTTGCCATCCGCAGTGTCTTGCTGCATAAAACTCAGCGAGTGATGCGTAAAGAAGCCCGGATACGTTTGGCAGCCGTACTCCATCTGGCGATACATCCAGCGAATGCACTCGAGTGCATCGTCCAAGACGGCCTCGTCATCGGGGTGATGGAAAATGTCGCCCCACACGCTTGCCACGGTCGCGCCCACGAGCGCTGTCTTAGAATCAAAGTAGTTGTAGATGCATCCGACCGACACGCCACATGCCGCGGCAACCGAGCGAATGTTGACGCCGGTCCAACCGTTTTCCTGGATGAGCTTACGGCTCGTCTTCAGGATTTCCTCCTTAGACGTCGCTGTGTTATTCATGCCCTCACCTCCAATATGAACAATGTTCATTTTGCCACGACGCAACCTTGTGCCAAGAAAAAGCCTCGAGAATTTCGAGGCTTTCACACTTGTACTATGGAGCGCTCGACACCACGAGCAGCAAGCTACTCTCCCAGCACGGCCTTCTTGGCCGCCGCCGCCATGTTATCCATATCTTCCTTGGTGGGATGGTCCTTCGCGGCAACCCAGTTGTCGAGCAGCATCTTAAATCGGGCGTTGTCGGGATCTTGTTCGAGCATTGCCTCATAGCGCTGCTTAACCGCGGGACCCATCTTGCCCTGGCACATCGCCCAGCCCGCAAGCTCGGCATCCTCGGCCAGATTGGAAGTTACGCGGTCGACAATCTGCTGGTAATAGCTCTGGTCGGCCCCAAAGCCGCAGGTGCCAAACAGGAACACGCGCTTGCCGTGCAAGGCAGAGAGCAACGCCGCGACCGAAGGCGTGCACGCGCCCTTGTCGCACCAAAAACCGACGAGCACCGTGTCGGCCGCGCAGGCGCCCTGCGCCTCGAGCGCAACCTGATCTGCATCCGCATCGTCGCTCAACGCCGCGGCATGGACAAACTCAACGCCCGCAGCCTGCAGAGCGCGCTTGATCGCGCCCGAAACCATCCTGGTATTACCGCTCTTGCTGTTAACCACCAAAGAGCACGTCATAGTCACGTTGCCTCGTTTCCCCCAAATTTAAAGCCACTAATGCAATTTATTAGATGAATATCTTAGTACTAACGTGACAGATGTAAACCACCGTCTGTCGATTGATTAATTTGCCCCACGGGCTTCCTCACTGGGCGAATTGGCTGCGGTAGAGCTCGGCGTAGAAGCCGCCTGCCGCTAGCAGCTCGTCGTGCGTGCCGCGCTCGATAATCTGGCCGTCGCGCATGACCAGAATGCAGTCGGCGTTGCGAATCGTCGACAGGCGGTGCGCCACGACAAAGCTCGTGCGACCGGCCATAAGCTCGTCGAATGCCTCCTGAACCTGCAGCTCGGTGCGGGTATCGATGCTCGAGGTCGCCTCGTCCAGCAGCAGAATCGCCGGGTCGGTGAGCATAACGCGCGCGATGCACAGCAGCTGCTTTTGGCCCTGGCTAAACGTGCCGCCGTCCTCGCCGATCACCGTATCGTAGCCGCCTGGCAGCTGCACGATAAACTTGTGCGCATGAGCGCGCTTGGCGGCCTTGACAATCTGCTCGCGCGTGGCATCGGGGCAACCGTAGGCAATGTTTTCGGCCACCGTGCCCTCGAACAGCCAGGTGTCCTGCAGCACCATGCCAAAGGCGCGGCGCAGGCTCGCACGCGTGTAGTCACGCGAGGAGCGACCATCGACCGCGATGCGCCCAGCATCGATATCGTAAAAGCGCAGCAGCAGGTTGATGAGCGTCGTCTTGCCACAGCCCGTGGGGCCGACGAGGGCAAAGCGCGTACCGGGCTTGGCATCGATGCAGATATCCTGCAGCAGTTTGCGGTCGGGCACATAGCTAAAGTCCACGTGTTCAAAGGTCACCTCGCCCTGCGGGGCGGCAAGCTCCACGGCATCCGCCGCGTCGGGCTCCTGCTCGCGCGCATCGAGCAACGCGAACATGCGGCGCGCCGAGGCGTACGCGGTCTGGATTTGCGTGATGACGTTCGTGACCTCGTTGAACGGCTTAGTGTACTGGTTAGCGTAGGACAGGAAGATCTGCACGCCGCCCACCGTGAGCGCCGCAGGCACGCCCGTGATCACGCCCGCGCAGCCGATCACGGCGACCACGGCGTAGATGATGTTATTGATAAAGCGCGTGCCGGGGTTAGAAAGCGAACCCATAAACTGCGCGCGCTCGCCCGCCGTATAGAGCTCGGCGTTGAGGACATCGAAGCGCTGTTGAGCGTGCGGGCCGTAGGCGAAGGCGTCCACGAGCTTTTGCTCGCCCACGTACTCCTCAATATGACCGCCAAGCTGGCCTTGGATGCGCTGCTGTGCCGTAAAGCTCTTGTTGGAAAGCTTGGCGATGGCGCCGGCTGCAAAGATGGAAAGCGGCGTGACGAGCACCACCACGAGCGTCATGGCCAGGTTAATGGAGAGCATAAACGCGAGCGTGCCCACGATGGTGATGACGCCGGTAAAGAGCTGCGTAAAGCCCTGCAGCAGGCCGTCGCCCACTTGGTCGACGTCGTTGACTACGCGGCTCATGAGGTCGCCGTGGGCATGGCTGTCGATAAAGCTGAGCGGCATGCGGCTGAGTTTGTCGCTCGCCTCCACGCGCATGTCGCGCACCGTCTCGTAGGACAGACGGTTGACGCAGTAGCCCTGCAGCCACTGGAAGGCCGCCGCGCCCACCACGACAATCGCGAGCTTGGTAACGAGCGGCAACAGTGCGTCAAAGTCCACCTGCCCGGCGGCAACGATGAGGTCGATGCCCTCGCCGATGAGGATGGGCGTATAGAGTTGCAAGATCACCGAGATGGCGGCGCTCACAAACGACGCCGTAAACGAAATGCGATGCGGACGAACGTAGCCCAGCAGGCGGCGAGTTACCGCACCGGCGGGATAGCGCTCGGGATCGCCGGGCTGGCGCGGACCGTCACCCAAGTCGTTGAGGTTATCGTTGCCGGACACGTTGGCCGTCATCGTGGCGACCGAACCGGAAGAAGTATACGGGTTCATTTAGCAGCCCTCCTTTGCGCAAGTGAATGCCGGAGCGCACGCGGCGCCTGAGGCGGGCACGGGGCTTGGGGCGAGCGCGGACGCCGCGCTCCCCTGCTGACCCTCGAGCTCCTCGCGGCGAAGCTGCGACTGGCAAATCTCGCGATAGAGCTGGCAGCTTGCGTACAGCTCGTCGTGCGTACCCAGGCCCGCGACCGAGCCGTGGTCGAGCACGCAGATCATGTCGGCATCGCGCACGGTCGAGACGCGCTGGCTCACGATCACCGTGGTCAGCGGGAGCCCGCCCTCGGCGGCACCGCGTACGCTGCGCTCGCGGATGGCGTGGCGAAGCGCTGCGTCGGTCTTAAAGTCGAGCGCCGAGGCGGAGTCGTCCATGATCAGGACCTGCGGAGAGCCCACCAGGGCACGTGCGATGGTCAGGCGCTGGCGCTGGCCACCGCTAAAGTTCTTACCGCCCGCCTCGACCGGGGCGTCGAGCCTCTGCGGCTTGTTGCGCACGAACTCGCTGGCCTGCGCCATATCGAGCGCCGCCCAAAGCTCCTCGTCGGTCGCCGACTCGTCGCGCCAGGTTAGGTTGCTACGGATCGTGCCGCTCACGAGCGACGCGCGCTGCGGTACGGTCGCGACCACATGGCGCAGCTGATCGAGCGGCCAGGCGCGCACGTCGGCACCCATTACACTCACGCTGCCGGCGCCCGCGTCGTACAGGCGCGGGATAAGCGAGACGAGCGTCGACTTACCGCTGCCCGTACCGCCGATAATGCCGAGCGTTTTGCCCACCGGCAGCTCCAGGGTCACGTCATTGACGGCGTTGGCGGCGCCCGCGCCAAAGGAGAAGCTCACATGGCTCAAGCTCAGCGCGGGGACCGGAACGGCGTTGCCCATCGCGCTCGGCTCGGGCAGCGCAACCGGCTGATTGCCCTCGTCGGTGATGCTCGGCTCGCAATTGAACACCTCGTTGAGACGCGACGCACTGGCGCTCGCCTTGGTAAAGACCACGACCAGGTTGGCGACATACACGATGGAGGTCAGGGTCTGCGTCATGTAGTTGACGAACGCCATGACCTGGCCCTGTGTGAGCTCGCCCACGTTGACCTGGACGCCGCCCACCCACAGGATGGCGCACACGCCCAGGTTCATCACCAAAAACGTGACGGGGTTGAGAATCGACGAGAGCTTGCCCACCGCGATTGCGACACGCGCCTGGTCATCGGCCGCCTGGGCAAAACGCTCACGCTCGTATCCCTCGCGCACAAACGCCCGGACCACGCGGGCGCCCGAAAGTCCCTCGCGGCAAATAAGCGCGATGCGATCGAGCTTTGCCTGCAGCTGCTTGTAGTACGGAATGCAGCGCGCCATGACAAGCCAAAACACCAGGCCGATGGCGGGCGTGCAGAACAAAAAGATTATGCCGAGCTTAAGGTCGATGGCAAGGGCCGCGACCATGGAGCCCACCGCCAGGAAAGGCCAGCGGATGAGCATACGCACGCCCAGCGCCACGGCGAGCTGCACCTGGTTGACGTCGTTGGTAATGCGCATGATGAGCGACGGCGTGCCAAAGCGATCGAGCTCAGCATAGCTCAGCTTGTTGATGTGCTTGTAGAGAGCGCCGCGAATGTCGGTGCCCATGCCCTGCGAGGTGAGCGCCGCCATCTTTTGGCAGACAAGCGTAAACGAGATGCCGATCACAGCCATGGCGGCAAGTACCATACCGTAGTGGATAACGGCATTCACGTCGTGCGAGCCAATGCCTTTATCGATCATCTGAGCAATCACCAGCGGCGTAAGCAGGTCAAAGATCACTTCGATCAGCTTGCACGCTGGGCCAATCACCATATACCGGCGAAACTTGCCACCAAAACGCCTGAGCAGCTCAATCATGTATAGGCGCTCCCTATCATCATCTCTCTTCAATCTGATTCATGATAGTACGGCGAACCCTGAAGATGCGTAAGCAACTCGTTACAGAAGAGTCTTGAGCGGTGGTAAAAACGTCACTGTTTTGGCAAAGCCAGCGAGCGCCACCCAGGGCGAACAAGTTGGCATGAAAAAGGCAAGGCATAGACCTTCTGGTCATGCCTTGCCTTTTGAATGACAAATTGTCGCCCTGGGCGGCGCGCAGCTCGAACATTGCGCGGTTTGGTAAAACCGCGCAAAAAAGCGCGCTCGATGGATTCGGATGCCCGACAGAGGCTCCTTATGGCTGCTTCCTTCCGGACCTGACCAGATTCGGAACATGTCGTCATCCGAACCCATCGAACGCGCTAGGCGCTCGATATATCTTACCCGCTCCCGCCCGATGGGGCAAGGTAGCTAATTTGGGACGAGGCTTTTTTGACTACTCGGGCAATCGGATCGGCAAGTAGTCAAAATAGCCCCGTTCCAAAAAGACTGGTCTGACGCTGTGCCACGAAAGTGGCCTATCTACTACGTTTAGGCCGCAGGGGTCAACCATAGCCGGCTTTTTCGAAAACCGGCAAGCTCTCTACCTGCGGTTTTATTTTTGCAAATTCCGAGATGGTCGAGGGTGGCCGGTTAAACGTAGTAGATGGCCGCATTTCGTGGCGGACGGTCCGACCCAAGGCCCAAGGCGGCCAGCCTCGCATGGCCATTCACGAAGTTGCGGTGGAATACGGACTGAATTGGCACCTTAAAGGCAAAAACGCTCCGTATTTCACCGCAACTTATAGAGAGATAGGTTTTAGAGGCGGGCGAGGTCGTAGGATCGAGCGGCAGACTCGCCGGCGCAGATGAGGTTAGTTATGGCTTCTTGCGGATCGATTGCCCGCTCCAGGTCCATGGGCTTGCGGCAGATCGGAAGCACCAAGTCGATGCCCTGCCCATACACCGCGTCCAGATAGTCGGCGCGACCGCCCACGACAGCGGCCACCGGCTTGCCATATCGCTTGGCGCGGCGGGCCACACCCACCGGCGCTTTGCCGGCGGCGGATTGCTCGTCCATATTGCCCTCGCCCGTTATGACCAGGTCGACATCGCGCACGCGCGCGTCAAATCCCACGAGATCGAGCACCGTCTCCACGCCCGAACGCAGCTCCGCGCCGAGCGCTAGCAGCGCGGCACCCAGACCGCCAGCGGCACCGGCGCCGGGCACGCCGAGCACCGAGCCAAACGTCCGCGCACCCTCGGGCACGCGCAGTAACCCCTGAGCCCGTGCCTCGGCAATCGCCGTATCGAGCAGGCGACCGTAACCGACCATCCAGCCGTCGTACCCGCCCAGTGCTTCGACATCGTCTGTCGGCAGGCCCTTTTGCCCGCCAAACACCGCAAGTGCCCCGCGACGCCCCACGAGTGGATTCTCAACATCGGATAGCACGACGGCACGTGCGCCGTTCAACGCCCGAAGCGCCGGTGTCAAATCGATACTCGCCACGTGTTCAAGGCCCGCGAGCCCCGGCGCGATATCGCAGCCACGGTCATCGATAAGACGCGCGCCCAGCGCCTGCAGCATACCGGCGCCACCGTCGTTGGTGGCACTGCCGCCCAGTCCTATATATAGAGTCCTCGGCCGCGCGCGAACCGCACGAAGCATCAGCTCACCCACGCCATAGGTTGTGGCCGCCAACGCCGACAACTCCGTGCAAGGCGAATACCCAATGCCGGCCGCCTCGGCCATCTCGATGACCGCGGACTCGCGCTCGACATCAACCAGCATCCGGGCAGGCACACGCTTGCCCAAGGGACCTGCCACCTCGCAGGTCACAATCTCACCGCCGCACGCGGCAACGGCATCGAGCGTTCCCTCGCCACCATCTGCCAGCGGCAGAGCGCTCAGCTCGGCATCGGGCCAAACGCGGCGCACGCCTTCGGCAGCGGCCTCCTCCGCCTGTGCACTCGACACGCTGCCCTTAAAGGAATCGATCGCCAACAGCACACGGCGGGGCCGGCGGCACGCGGCACCAAAATCGACCGCCTCAACGGCAATATCTTCGGCACACGCGAGCGCCTCAGCATGAGCGGCATGCGCCTCAAGATCGGCCCCACAACCGCAGCCAGCACCATCGGTGCCACGCAGCCCACTAAAATAGCTGCTCAACACCTCACGACACTCGTCTGCCAGCACGCCGGCGGTCACATTAAACCGATGATTCAGGCGCGAGTCGGCATTCAAATCGTATAGGGATCCCAACGCGCCCGCCTTGGCGTCGCTCGCGCCGTACACGCAGCGCCCCACGCGCGCGTTAACCATAAGCCCCGCGCACATGCAACAGGGCTCGAGCGTCACGTAGACCGTACAATCGGAAAGGCGCCAACGACCGAGCGACTGCGCGGCGGCGCATAGGACCGCAAACTCGGCATGCGCCGAAGGGTCCTGGTCGAGCTCGCGGCGATTATGCGCCCTCGCGATGATCTCACCCGCACGCACCACTACGGCACCGATCGGCACCTCGCCCACCGCAGCGGCGGCACGCGCCTCCGCCAGCGCCTCGCGCATGAACTTCTCATCGATTCCGGTGCTCGTCATCGTTCGCCTCCCCTGTTGCAAATCCAAAACGATGCTATCATTACGACTCACGGAGAGATGGCAGAGCGGTTGAATGCGGCGGTCTTGAAAACCGTTGAGCGCGAGAGCGTTCCGGGGGTTCGAATCCCCCTCTCTCCGCCACTCTTAGTGACTCACCGGCGTCATGGTCCGCTCGAACAGCGCATCGACCACGTCGGCGATTTCGGATCGGCGCTCTAGTACGTGGCCCGATTCCCACCACATGGTAAAGAGCCGAATAATGCCGCCGGCGACAAACTCAGACGTTGTCTCGAGCGATACGGGCGCGAGCGCGTCCTCGTCAAGCGCGCTCATCACGCGTCCGCGTATGGAGCGCGCGATGCGGTCGCAAATCATGCTGGTCAGCATACCCGACATACTGCTCGCCAAAATGTTATCCATGAGCTGCTCATGCGCCAGAATCAGATCCATGGCATCGGCGAACACTTCGTGGCGAAGCGCTCGCACGTCCTCGGCGCCCTCCGCGCCATCCGCATCGGCTCGCTTTTGCGGTAGGCCCGACATGAGTTCATCGATATAGAAGGCAAAGTAATCGTTTTTGTCGCGGAAGTGCTTGTAGAACGTCGTCCGACGAATCATAGCACGGTCGCACAGCATGGCAACCGTCACGTCCTCAAACCGATGCTCTTCGAGCAGCTCAGTAAAGGCCTCGAACAGGGCCCGATAGGTTTTCTTGATGCGAAGGTCCATACGTATCGCCCTCCTCAAGGAAAAGACAGCGCTCACTAATCTGTCGCATATCTTACACCTGTATCGCCCACCCTTGGCGAATGGCCTCACCTTGGTGGAAACATAACGCTTACCGGAAAGTTCGGTATCGCCAAAGGTTGCGGGTATACTAGTAGCGTTACACCAACGGCAGCCGGCGGAAGACGCCGCGGCCATTCGAAACGGAGACACCATGATTCCCGTCATCATCGGTATCGTTGTTGTCGTTGTGATTGTCTGCGCCATCGCCGGCATCTACAACAACATGGTCACCAAGCGCAATCGCATTGATAACGCCTGGCAGAACATCGACACGCAGCTGCAGCGCCGCAACGACCTGATCCCTAACCTAGTCGAGACCGTCAAGGGCTATGCCAAACACGAGCAGGACACGCTTGCCGCCGTGGTCAATGCGCGCAACGCCGCCGTGAGCGCCACCACGCCCGAAGCCAAGATGGAAGCCGACAACGTGCTGACCGGCGCCCTGCGCCAGCTCTTCGCCGTGGCCGAGGCTTACCCCGATCTTAAGGCGAACACCAACTTTACGCAGCTCCAAGCCACGCTCGAAGACACCGAGAACAAGGTGAGCTACGCGCGCCAGAGCTACAACGACTGCGTGCTTAGCTACAACAACGCCATCCAGACGTTCCCTGCCGTTATCTTTGCCGGCATCTTCCAGTTTAAGGAGCGCCAGGGCTTTGAGGCAGCCGAGGCCGCCCGCCAGGCACCGACCGTCAAGTTCTAACAAGTTGGCAACGCATCCTGAATCGGCTATATGCATAAACCGCTCCGTCGAATGCATACTTCGACGGAGCGGTTTCCTTTTTCGCGTAGGTCCCCCTCTAAGCGCCGTGCATTTTTGGGAGTATTCAACATAACCAAGAGCATCGGGCGCCATGACGAAGGCCAAAGACCGCGAATATCCCTGCAAATCAAGTGCTGTCGGCCCATAACCCCGCCTATTATTCGCGAAAAGCATCGACGAGCACGGATTTTTGCCCGAACGTCGGTATGCAGGGGCCTTCGATTGCAGAATACTCGCAAAAATGCACGTCGCCACCGCCCCCACATGGCACGAAGCAAAACAAAAGCGCGGCCTAAAAGGCCGCGCGCCATCTTTTTTCAGATCTATTTTGTCCGTAACGGCAGCGCCGAGGTAACGCAGGCCCGAGGACGCGCCGGAAAGGAAGGTCGCCCTCGGGCCGGACAGCTAAGACAAATTACGCGACGGTGTAAACCCAGTTGTGCTTATCCTCGACAGCACCGGACTGGATACCAGTCAGGGTCTCGCGGAGCTTCTTCATCACAGGACCGATCTCGGTGTAGCCAGCCGGGAAGGTCACGGTCTCGTCGGCGCCGTAAACCTTGTTGTCGATCTCGCCAACCGGGGAGATGACGGCAGCAGTGCCGCACAGGCCGCACTCGACAAAAGTGCCAGCCTTAACCTCGGCCCACTCGACAGGGCGTTGGTCGACGGTCATGCCCAGGTCCTGAGCAACCTGAACGAGCGAACGGCGGGTGATGGAGGGGAGAATGGAGTCGGTGTGCGACTGCGGAACGACGAGCGTGCCGTCTTCCTTCACGAACAGGATGTTGGCGCCACCGGTCTCCTCGACATAGGTGCGGGACTCGGAGTCGAGATACAGGTTCTCGGCATAGCCCTCGCGGTGAGCCTCCATCGTGGGCTTCAGGGACATGGCGTAGTTGAGGCCGGCCTTAATGTTGCCGGTGCCGTGCGGTGCGGCGCGGTCGTACTCGGAAACGCGCAGCTTGACAGGCTTGAGGCCGCCCTTAAAGTACGGACCGACCGGGGTCACGAGAATACGGAACGTGTACTCAGGAGCGGGAGCCACGCCGATCACGTCACCGGAGCCGATCATAAATGGACGCACGTACAGGGTTGCGCCGGAACCGAAGGGCGGAACCCATGCGGCGTTGGCAGAGACGACCTGCTTGACGGCCTCGACAAACTTATCCTTGGGGAACGGGGGCATCTCCAGACGCTGGGCGGAGTTGTACATACGCTCGGCGTTCATGTCGGGACGGAAGCAGACGATGCTGCCGTCCTCGGCGGTGTAGGCCTTCAGGCCCTCAAAGACCTCCTGGCAGTAGTGGAAGATACCGCCGCACTCGGAGACGTGCAGGGTGTGGTCGGTGGTCAGGCCGCCCTCGTCCCACTCGCCATCCTTCCAATGAGCCTCGTAGCTGTAATCGGTCTTCATGTAGCCAAAGCCGAGGCTACCCCAATCGATATCTTTCTTCTCGACAGTCATATGTCGCTCCTTACATACGCGGTTGCATACTCGCGAACCCGCACGCAAGGACCGAAGCAGGCCGCGTCGCAACGTCGCATACCCGGAGCGTAGAGCCGGGCAGGACACGCGGGCAGCATCAAAGCCGATGGCGCGTCGATTCGCATGCAGGTGATTGTACTCCCCGCACGCCTTGGATAAAACGCTTTTCTTTAACTAAGTAAAGTATTTTCATTTGCCTTCAACACAAAAGGCCCGCCATCGAATCCGATGACGGGCCTTGGAATTAACATCCGAAAACAAGCTCGGACTAGGCGTTCTTTTTACCGAGCTTTGCCTTAACCAAACCGACCACGGTCGGGATGATCGACACGGCGACGATGCCTACGATCAGCAGCTCAAAGTGCTCCTGCACAAACGGAATGCCACCAAAGAAGTAGCCCAGCAGCGTAAAGACCGTCGACCAGGTAATGCCACCCAGCACGTTAAAGATGACAAAGTTGCGCCAGTGCATACCGCCCATGCCGGCGATAAAAGGCACAAAGGTGCGGATGAACGGGAAGAAGCGACCGAGGAAGATGGCCAGATGGCCCCACTTATCCAGGAAATCCTCGGACTTTTTGATGCGCTCGGGCGTCATGGCCTTTACCTTGCCCGAGGCGATGATCTTGCGGCCAAAGAAGTGGCCGATCATAAAGTTGCACTGATCGCCCAGGATGGCTGCGGCCCATGCGGTGGCCAGAAGCGCCACGATGTTAAAGCCGCCGTTGTGGGCAAAGAAGCCCGAGGCAAACAGCAGCGAGTCGCCGGGAAGGAACGGGAAGAACACCACGCCCGTCTCGATAAAGATGATCAGGAACACGCAGCCGTAGGCCATAAGCGGGCCGGCGGCGATCCAGCTGGCGATCGCGGTGCGTGGGTCCTTAAGCAACTCGGCGATAAAATTGATGAAACCCATGAAGTAAAACCTCTCAGTTGTGGGCGCGGACACGTCCAAGTTGACCAGTATACGGTTGCGGCGCCCCCTCGTGCGCAACCCCACAAAAGCATGACTCCATTACCAGCAAGTTTGCATAACTGACACCTGTCGCCCAAAGCAAAGCAAGATTGCCCTTCCTAATCCCTAGCGAATCGCTATACTTTATTGAACCGCATTGTCACGGCGCTGAGGGAGGGCGGCCGGTGAGCTTTATCAATACCATTCGCGAGGACATCAAGACCGTCCAGGCGCAAGACCCCGCTGCGCAAAACGGTCTGGTCATCTTCCTTTCCTATCCTGGCCTGCACGCCAAGTGGAACCACGTGCCCGAGCACTGGCTCTGGGAACATGACCATCGCTCGCTCGCCCGCGTGCTCTCGCAAATCACCCGCCACATCACCGGCGTCGAGATTCATCCCGCCGCGCAGATCGGCAAACATTTCTTTATCGACCACGCCATGGGCGTTGTCATCGGCGAGACCACCATTGTGGGCGACAACTGCGTGCTCTATCAGGGCGTCACGCTCGGCGGCACCGGCAACGAGACCGGCAAGCGCCACCCCACCCTGGGCAACAACGTCACCGTGGGCACCGGTGCCAAAGTGCTCGGCAACATTCGCATTGGCAACAACGTCAAAATCGGCGGCAACTCGGTCGTCGTCAAAGACGTGCCCGACAACTGCACCGTCGTGGGCGTGCCCGGGCGCATCATCAAGCGCAACGGCTGCCGCGTGTTCGAGGAGAGCTTCGACGCCAAGCAGCATCGCGAATACATGCCCGACGATGCCGCCGAGCAGAGCGCCCTCAACCGCCAGGGCATCAACGAAAACGCCCGTCGCGTCAAGGAACTCGAGCGAGAGGTGGCCGAGCTCAAAGCCCTCGTCGCCAAGCTCGTGGACGAGCGCTAGGGCCGTGGGCAGCCGCCACAGCATGAACGCCAACACAAAAGGTGCGCCAGGGAATCCGCCCCCGGCGCACCTTCTTTTCGATGCGACATGCGGGACTGCCCCTTTGTCACCTTATGCGAACTGGCTTAGGTAGAGGTCGGCGTAAGCGCCCTCGGCAGCCAGCAGCTCCTTGTGCGTACCCTGCTCGATGATATTGCCGTGATCCATGACCAGGATGAGGTCGGCATCGACGATCGTCGACAGACGGTGCGCGATCACAAAGCTCGTGCGCCCGCGCATGAGCGCGTCCATGGCACGGCCGATGGCGAGCTCGGTGCGCGTGTCCACGCTCGACGTCGCCTCGTCCAGGATGAGGATCGCCGGGTTGTTGAGCAGCACGCGCGCGATGGTCAGCAGCTGGCGTTGGCCCTGGCTGATGCTCTCGGCATCGTTAGCCACACGCGTGTCGTAGCCCTGCGGCATAGTGCGCACAAAGAAGTCGACCTGAGCGGCGCGTGCGGCCGCGACAATCTCCTCGCGCGTCGCCTCGGGACAGCCGTAGGCGATGTTCTCGGCAATGGTGCCATCGAACAGCCAGGCGTCCTGCAGCACCATGCCAAACTGCTGGCGCAGCTCACCGCGGTCCATGCGGCTCGTGTCCACACCGTCGAGGGTAATGCGGCCACCGTCGATCTCGTAGAAGCGCATGAGCAGATTGATGAGTGTGGTCTTACCCGCACCCGTGGTTCCCACCACGGCGATCTTCTGACCCGGCTCGGCGGCAAACGACACGTCGCGCATGAGCGGCTTGTCGGGCGCATAGCCAAAACGCACGTGTTCAAAGGCAACACGGCCCTTCACCTTGCCCGGCAGCTTGGCGGCGTCCGCCGGCAACGGATCGGCTTCCATCTCGGACTCGTCGAGCAGGTCGAACACGCGCTCCGCGCTCGCCAGCGCGCTCTGCAGCGAGTTAAAGGTAAACGACAGCTGCGTCATGGGCTCGGACGCCTCGTAGATAAACTGGAAGAACGCTTGGAACACGCCGACGGTCATATGCCCGGCAACCAACATGCTGCAGCCCACAAGCGCAATCACGATCTGCGCCAAGCGGCCGATAAAGCGCACCGCGGGACCGACAGCGTTAATCATAAAGTCGGCCTTGGTGCTCACGCGCGCCAGCTCCTTCGAAGCCTCGTGTACCTCGGCAGAGCTCTGACGCTCGCGGTTAAACGCACGGATCACCAGACGGCCCGAGTAGCCTTCCTCGACCGCGCTCGTAATCTTGGACACCCACTCCTGGCGCTCACCCGTCACATCGTGCGTGCGACGAGACACGACCTTCGTCACCAGCAGCGAAAGCGCCGTAAAGAACAAAAAGACGAGCGTGAGCGGCACGCTAAACACGAACATCACGCTCACGGCGCCCACCACGGTACCGATCGACACCAGAAGCTGCAGCAAGCCGCGCTGCATGCTCTCGGACATCTTGTCCAAGTCGTTGGTCGCACGGCTGACGACCTCGCCGGGACGATGCGCGTCAAAGTAGGCAAGCGGCAGACGGTTGAGCTTTTGTGCGATGCGGTTGCGTAGGCGCAGGTTGAGGCGCTCGGCAACGCTCGACATCAAAAAGCTCTGGAGTGCGTAGAACGAGGCGGCGGCGGTCCAGATCATAAAGTAGATGAAGATGGTCCTGCCGCAGTTCTCCCAGGTAATGCTGAAGGTAGTGTTGTTGGCAAACGCCAACTTCATGTGCCCCCACAGCTCATCGATCACGCGGGCGCTGTAAGCTGGCGCCGCGGTGTTAAAGATGACATAGAACACGATGCTCGCGAACACGATATAGAAGCGCCAATGGTCGCCGGCGGCCTCGCTCCACAGGCGGCGCACCGTCGCCCAGGTGTCGCGGGGCGTCTCGTCCTCGTCCTCGTCGTCAACGTCGCGCATGCGCTCTGCCTCAGCGCGGGCGCGCTCGTCCTCGGCGCGCTCGTTTTCCTCGTAGAGTGCCTGGCGGCGAGCCTCGCGCTCCGCCGTCTTGGCGGCTTCGGCCAGGACGGGCATGGCGCCCGTCTCCTCGACTGTCTCTGCAACCGCGGCGTCATCGGCGATGCCCTGCTTCTTGAGCTCCTCGGTCATGCTACTCACCTCCCTTCATCTGCGATTCCGCGATAGCGCGGTACACCTCGCAGGTTTCCATGAGCTCGTCGTGCGTGCCCAGGCCCACGACCTCGCCGTCTTTGAGCACCACGATCTGATCGGCATGCAAAATAGTCGAGATGCGCTGGGCGATGATGAGCACCGCGGCATCGCACGTCTCGTCCTGCAGCGCATGGCGCAGTGCCGCATCGGTCTTAAAGTCCAGGGCCGAAAAACTGTCGTCGAAGATATACAGGTCGGCGCGCTTCATGAGTGCGCGGGCGATTGCCAAACGCTGGCGCTGGCCGCCCGAAAAGTTCGTACCGCCCTGGGCCACCGGCGTATCGAGCCCCTGGGGCTGGTCGAGCACAAAGGTGCTCTGGGCAACCTGGAGCGCATGGAGCATGTCAGCCTCGGTCGCGCCTTCGTTGCCAAAGCGCAGATTGCTTGCCACGGTACCCGAGAACAGCCATGCCTTCTGCGGCACATAGGCGATACGCCCGCGGATGTCGTCTTGCGAAAGGTCGCGCAGATCGACGCCGTTCAGGCGAATGGTGCCCTTCGTGGCATCGTGGAAGCGAAGCAAGAGTTTGGCCACCGTTGACTTGCCCGAGCCCGTTGAGCCCACGATCGCGGTCGTCTGTCCACGGCGGCAGGCAAAACTCAGGTTGCACAGGGTGTCCTCGTCGGCATCGTCAAAACGGAACGACATGTGGTCGAACACGGCCACCGCGTCGGCGCCGTCTGCGGACTCAGGCGCCCCGTCGCCCAGCGTAGCCTTGCCGTCCACAATGCTCGGCTCGATTTCGAGCACCTGCTGCGCACGGTTGAGGCACGCCGCGGCGCGCGGAAGCGTCAGTACTACCATCTGCGCCATCATCACAAAGAACAGGATCAGAAGCGCGTACTCCAGCACGGCCGAGATGCTGCCGATTTGCATGGCATGGACGCCCACGCGGTTGCCGCCCACCCACAACACCGCCACCTCGGCGATGTTCATCAAAAAGAAGCTGGAGCTGTCGAGACCCACAAACAGGTGGTTGACCTTGATGGCATTGGCCGCGTAATCGCTAAACACCTCGTCCAGGCGCTGCTCCTCGTGGCGCTCCTTGTTAAATGCGCGGATGACGCGCACGCCCACGATGTTCTCGCGCAGCACCACGTTCATGCGGTCGATAAAGCTCTGCAGGCGCATAAAGATCGGCGCGGCGTTGGCAACGGTAAAGACCGCCGCCACCAGCACAACCGCAACGACCACGCCCAGCAGCGTGCCCATGGCAGGATCGATAAACCAGGCAAAGATGATGCCCGCGACGGCCAAGAACGGCACCGGCAGCACTAGCTGAATCGTCTGAAGGATAGCCTGCTGAATCACGTTGATGTCGTTGAGCGAGCGTGTGATCATCGAACCCGTGCCAAAGCGCTCAAAGTCGCTGGCGGACAGCTCGAGCGACTTATCGTAGACGGCGTTGCGGATGTCGCAGGCCACATTGGCCGCTAGACGGGCCGAAAGATAGCAGCCCAGCACCGCGCCGCCGCTGGCCATGCCGGTCGCGATAAGCATGTACAGGCCGTTGCGCAGGATGTAGTCGACATCACCCGTCGTGATTCCGGTATTGACCATATTCGCCAACATTGTAGGCACCAACAGCGTGCCGACGTTATCTATCAGCAGCACAAACATCGTCACCGCAATCAGCCCGCGATACGGCCTCATAAACCTCATTAAGAGTCGCATGTCTCCCCTTCGCCCTTATCGTCAGCCTCGTTCTCGGCGACCACTTGCCGTTTAAATGCCTCGCACTCTTCATTAAGAACATGGGAGAACTTACCGACCAAGCGCATGATCTCGCGCTGTTCCCACGGCTCGAGCGCCTCGAATGCCTGCTGCTCGGCTTTTTGCGCCGGCAACGCGTAGCGCTTGGCAAACTGCATACCTTCTGCGGTCAGTCGCACAACCTTGTTCTTACGACTGCCCTCGGCAAACTCCAACGTCGCAAGCCCTCGCGCCCTAAGCGTCTTAATCGCCGAATTGATGGTCTGTTTGCTGTAGAACCATTCACTCGTCAGCCTACTCACGGCAACGCTTCCGCCCGCTGCACTCGTGTCGACGAGCATCCAGTAGGCGCAGTCCGAAAGACCGCAGGTGCGCGCGAACTCCGAATAGATACGGTCAAGCCCGTTGAGCATCCGGTCAAAATCGACCAACGTAACTGCGCAATCCATCTCTCCCACCATTCGATAGTCCGAGTTTTGACTAATTGTAGTTTCAGGTTAGTCCGAGTTTTGACTATCGTCAAGGGCGGCCGTACAAGACGTGCGACCTATGCAACATATCGACAAAAAAGACCGCCGGCGCGGGGGCGGCGCCGGCGGTTGCGAGAGAATATCGATTGTTGGCTGCTAAGCAGCGACGGCCTCGTAGACCGTGGCGCCCGAGAAGCTGTCGTGCAGGCTCTTGCCGCAGATCCACGGCAGTTCGACGACCTCGCAGACCGTGTTGACCAGCTCGGAGCAGTCAGTAAAGTGGCCCTTATCGTTGAGGGCCTCGCAATCCTGAACACGCCAATAGCCATCGGTGTGCGTGATGTAGTACTCGTGATCGTTGATCGAAACGAAAGCGCGCGTCTTGGAACGCAGCAGCTTCAGAAATCCTTCGAAGTCGGTCTCGACGACATCTCCAGCCTGGAACATGATGTTACCTCCTGGCCCGGCGCCACCATGGCGCGTTGATAAACGTTGGCACTCCTTTAGTAAAACCTTTATCAGAGCTTATGCGCGCATCATTTAGGCAAGTGGTAAAAAACCGCAGGGTAGACGGGATAAAACGTTTAATCATCCCACCGGTTTGTCACATTCTTGCTGAAGTTTTATGCAAACCAACTTTTCCACTTGGTAGCTTGCGTTGTTTGGGGCCGGCTGCGCGATTACGATTTTGGTTCGGCGGGTAAGAACGAGGCATCGAAACCAACGTCAGGAGGACACATGGAGACCATCGAGGCGCTCATCCACCGCCGCAGCTGCCGCAACTACGGCGATCGCCCCGTCGAGGCAGAAAAGCTCGCACGCATTATCGAAGCTGGCCAGTACGCGCCGAGCGGCATGGGACGCCAGCCGGTCACATTCGTCGCCGTCACCGACCCCGCAGCCGTCGAGCGCCTCTCGCAGCTCAACGCCCAAGTTATGGGCAGCGAGGGAGATCCCTTCTACGGCGCCAAGACCGTTGTGGTGGTGCTCGTCGACCGCAGCGTGCCCACGCACCTGGAAGACGGCTCACTCGCCATGGGCAACCTGCTCAACGCAGCCTATGCGCTGGGCGTCGATTCGTGTTGGATCCACCGCGCGCACGAGGTCTTTGACTCGCCCGAGGGACTGGAACTGCTGGCCAAGTGGGGTCTGCCCGCCGACGGAAGCCTGCGCGGTGTGGGCAACTGCATTCTGGGCTACGCCGAGGGCACGCTTCCCGAGGCAAAGCCGCGCCGCGACAACGTCGTGTATGTTCCGCCGTTCTAACAAACGGCGGACCCGTTGACGCTGCGCGGGCCGCATTCACGCCAATCTGACGTTCAATTTCGAGGGCGCGACCAAAAGGTCAGCGCCCTCTCATTTCACGTCACCTTGGCGCAAATGCGGCCCGCTCGCTGTTGGTGCCTGACATCGAGTGAGCCACTGTTGACATCCGGCACCTGGGCAGCTAATTAACGGGGTGATAGAAAGTGTCGACGACCGTTTGCTTTACGTTGTCCTGGTCCAGATAGAACTCGGCGAAGGTGTCGCCCTGCTGCATGGTGCCCTGCAGCGTCACGACATCAAACGAAGTCAGGCCGTGCTCGAGCATCGTGGTCGCCAGATAGCTGAACTCATCGAGACCCAAATTGGTCCACGTATAGTCGCCCATGGCCTGATACAGGCTGATGAGCATGGCGGGGTTGCTCTTGGCACTGCTGAGCACCTTCGATGCAAATGCCTGCACGTAGCTCACCTGGCGCGCCGTACGATCCAGCGAAGACGTCAGACTCGTCGTGTCGCGCCACTGCACGTACTTTTCCGCCGTTGTACCAAATAGCGTGGTCTCCTGGCCCTCGACAACCGACGTGCCCGGCACAGTCTGCGTAGGCACCAGCGTCACGCCGCCGATGGAGTCATTAATGGGAGCCACGCCCTCGATATTGAGCGTGTAGTAATAGTCGACCGGAATGTTATCGAGCACGCGCGAGGCGGCGGCGGCCGTCAGCGCCGATGAGTTGTCGCCATCGGTGCCATAGGCAAACTGCAAGCACAGCTGCTCGGTCACCTGGCCGGCAAACGAACCATTGGAATACGTATCTACGGCAACCATGCTGTCACGCGGGATGACAATGCCGCGGGCCTCACCCGTGTCGGTATTTAGTGCTACGACCATCACGGTATCGGACTGGCCCTTCTGGGTGCCGTCATCGTTATTGCGGCCATCAAAACCGATAAACGCCACCGTGGCCATATGCTTGTTGAGCGCATACTTCTTGCCGTTATAGGTAATGGTGTCGCCCTTGGCCTTAATGACCTTTTCGGTCTTTTCCTCAATCTTCTTTTTGCCTTGGTTCACGCTGTGATTCACAAAGCCCCAGCCGGCAGCAGCAACCGCACCAATCACGAGCAGCACGATCAGCAGCGTACGGATACGGCGGCGGCGCTTGATGCGCTTAATCGACTCTTTGGAGCGTCGACGACGCTGAGGTGCCGCCTCATCAAGCGAAGGCCACTCTGCCTCATCAACAGGCTGCGCCGCAGTTTCATCGGTCTTTGCCGATGCGTCGGACGGAGCCTCGGCCTTGCTCTGGGATTTTTCGTCAGGTTGAGGCGTCGGAGTGCCTTTGGTCTCCCATTGAGGCTCGACAGGCTCCGCCACATCCTGAACCTGCTGCTCGGGATTGTTTACTTGATTTTCGTCGGGATCCACCGCATCGATAAAGTGCTTGCCACGGGGGTTCATGACTATTTTGTCTCCTGGTCGTTTGTTAACACACCGCTAACAATATAGCGCGAGTTGCCCTGCGAGCTATCGAGCATGCAGGTGCTCAACTGCACAATCTTACTATCTGCATCAAGTGTCACGCCGTCACGTACATTTTTGAGCAATGCGTCCGGATTACAGACCGAATTAAAGTAGTCCTGGCGGACGGCAGGGTCGGTAAAGTTAAACGAGTTGAGAATGTGGCGGTCGTCATATTGATAGGCCGAGACAATCTTGTACGTCAAAATATGGCCCGGCGTGTAGATATAGAACTCGCCGTTCTCGTTAAAGAAATTCGCGTCCTCAAAGTTATGCAAGTTGTGGAACACACCGCCGTTCACATGGCCGTAAATCACCGTGACGGGATCGCTAAAGTCGCGCGCGTTTGCCATCTGACTAAACGCTGTGCCGTAGGGGTCGTACTTGCCGTCCTTGTCGTGGTCCAGATAAAACAGGTCGTCCGTCGTGCTCTGCAGCAAGGGCGTGTTGATATCCGCACCCGGAATGTAGAGCCATGCATAGATATCGGCATTCTCTTGAATGAGCGGAGCAAAGTCGATGGGGTTGTCCGGCAGCTCCTTGCCCTTTGATTCGACCTTCGTGGCGGGCTTGCCTGTTGCACTCATCTCCTCGGCGCGCTGCTGCTCTAGATGATTCATATAGAGCACGTAGCCGCCGCAGCCGACTGCGACCAGCAACAACACTACGAAAACGCCCTTGAGTATCGTGGCGCGACGCTTTTTGTCCGAGTCGTCCATATGCTTAACTTCCATATGCTTGCCCTGCGGCTGCTGTGCCATGGTGTTCCCTTACCCTGTAAATCGGCCAAAAAAAGGACCCGCACAAGTACGGGTCCTCAAATCTTACGGTTGAAACCGTGTGTGTGCTAGTTGTTCTTGCGAAGAGCAACAAAAGCGCAGGCAGCGCCAGCAGCGGCAACAGCGGCCACAGCGGCAACAGCGGTGGTGTTCACGCCGGTAGCCGGGGACTTAGCACCGTTGTCAGTGGTAGCAGCGCCAGCAGCGGTCTTCTCAGCCACGATGGTGTAGATGGAGAGCTTGGTGACCTTAAAGACAACGTTACCGTTGTTGTCGGCGGTCAGGTTCAGCTGCTCCGTAGTGCCGTCGTTGTGCTGGACATAGACGGTAACCTTAGCGTTGGCGTAAGCCTTGCCAAGGGTGAAGGTGACGGTCAGCGGGTTGGACTCGGAAACGGTGCCGGCCTGGGACTCGGTGATCTCGAAGGAAGCGACCACGTTGGCGCCGGCAGGGGCGGCGTTCTTGGTGGTGGAAACAACCTTGACGTTAGCGTTGTTAACGCTGGCGGTCACGTTGTTGGCGCCGGTGGCGGTGGTGTTGGCAGGGCTCGGGGCGGCGAAAGCAGCCACGGGCAGAGCCAGGGCAAGAGCGAGAACGCTCAGTGCTGCCATGAATCTCTTCTTCATGTTAGGTACTCCTCAACTTGCAGCTTGTGGACCTTTAAGTGCCTAGTAGTATAGCCCTTTTTTACAAATTGTGACTAATGAGTTCTATATGAAACTACATTGCTGCTTTTTTGCTCACTCATTGGCCCCAAACAGCGACTAAGTGTGATGGTTCTGTGACTTATTGGCCTTGTGTTACAGGCACGACCTGCGAATCCACGCCGTTTGCACTGGTTTCGCTAACCTCACTGTCCGTATCCTCGCCCTTTTGGGCATCGGCGATCGTTGCGGCAGCGGCAACAATACCGCGCTGAGGTGCCACGCCCGTCTGCGCCTGAGCGCCCTCGACCAGCTCCGTGCCTGCATGCGCGAGCTCGGGCGTTTTAAACACTGCGAACACTGCGTCCAAGTTGGCGCCGCCGCCAGCGTAGCCGAGTGCGGCAAGTGCGATCACAACCACCGCAACAACAACTGCAATCGGCACGTAGCGATGCCAACCAGCAGGATTGAGCCCACTGCGGCGAGCCGCACCGCGGCTGATATAGCCCAGCGTTCCGTCGTGCTTGAGCTTAGAGCCCACCACGCGCTTGCGCCCCCTCAGCGATGACTCGGCCTGCATGGCCAAGCGGGCGCTTGCCGAAGGATAGCCATATTTGGTGCGCTTGAACGAACCGTCGAACCCCGAGGCGTGCTTGCCCCACGTCCGGGACGTCGTGCGGCGGTTAACTGGAGCCGTGCTCCGTCTATTCCGGTTTGGTTTTGAAGTCTCCGCCATACGCCCCCGCACGCCGTAACACAATCGAAACATTACTGCTTTGGACTGTAGCACACGCGCCGCATGCGGTCACGGGCGCCTCGCTCAGCGGTCATCGTCCTTCAGCAAGCGCCACAGGGTCGTGCGGCTTATTCCCAGCACCTCGGCAGCGCGGGTCCGGTTGCCCTGAAGGTAGCCTACGACCAGCCGCGCGATGTCGCGTTCGGTATCGACCAGTGGACGCAGGATATACAGGTCGCTGTCGAGCGTCGGAGCGCCAAAGGTTGCGGTTTTGATGACATCCTCCTGGGCGAGCACCTCCTCCGCCACCGCGCGCTCCGCCACACCCGACCCTACTAATATATAGAGTCGTTCCGAGACCTCGCGAAGCTGCAGATAGTTGCGTGGCCAGCGATAGCCGTTAAGCGTCGAGGCGGCCTCCTCGGACATACTCGGAGCGGCAGTTCCAAAGACATCTGACAGATACGACAAATACTGCGCAACCTTTTTCGATGCGCCACCCTGCTCGGCAATCGCGGGCGCCACACTTACTGCGCAGGCCAAACGCTCGGTTACAAAAGCGGCCTGATCGCTTTCGCCACCGCCCGGCATATCGTTTGCCGTCAGAACCACATGGCAACGCGCGGCCAGCGCCGTGTCGGTCATCGTAGAGACAAGCTCGCGCAGACGCTGCGGCGAAAGTGCATGCCAGCCGCCAATACAAAGGGTCAGCCTTGCCTGGAACAGCGGCGATTCCGAGCTTTTGAGCAGATGGCGCCAGCCGCGATCTGTGAGCTCGTCAAGCGCCACGGACACAAAGGGTTCGTCAGCATAAGGCCCATCCAGATAGAGGCGTTCTGCAATCTCTGCCTGGCCAGCACCCAGCTCGCCCTCCAACATGAGGGGCACGCCGCGGGCATAGCTTTCGCAGACGGGGCCAGCGACCGCAGCGGCACCCTCGACAATGCCATACGCGCTTGCCTCGTAGCGTGCCTCGACCTCATCTGCGTTAAGCCACTCAATACCCGCGTGTGCCGCCACACCGTGCACCTCGCGGACCACGACCACCCAAAGCGCGCCGTATTCCTTGGCGACCGGACGCACCGTGAGGCTCAAGCGCCCTCCCGCATGCCCCATCACCAGGCGCGTGCCGTTGCCCACGCGCCCCAGGCGCTCGGCGACAAATGCCGCGACATCTTGCTCGAGCGCGACATCATCCATGGTCGAAATCGCCACGTGTCCATGCCCATCGATTGCCAACGCCGAGGCCCCGGCAGCAGCCAGGGCCTCGATCAAGATTTGCAGCTTGGCGTCACTGTTCATATTGCGCCCCGTCCTCGGCGCCACGCCGCCACCAACGGCCGCGCGGGCGAGTGTTTCAAAATTGAACGATATTGCTCACCAAACACTATAGGGCAGAAGCCGCCGTCCTGCGAGTATATGAGTTGCCCCGCATCGCCATCCTGGCGGGGCGATAAGAGCTCTTCGGGACCTATAAACCTGCGGACAAGCCATACCCGCAAGAGCTCCTATCGCTCCACCGCGAGGATGCGCTCGCCAGCACGCAGCACGCAAGATAAGCTACTTCTCTACCAGATTCCCAGCACGTGCTGCATTCCCAAACTCATGCACGCAATGCCAATCCAGCAGCAAAAGCCCAATGCGATGGGCTTGCCGCCCTTTTTGACCAGCTCGACGATATCGGTATTAAAGCCAATAGCCGCCATAGCCATCACGATAAAGAACTTCGACAGCTCCTTGATGGGCGCCGTAATGGATGCAGGAAGCTGAAACACCGTGGTGATTACGCTCGCCAGCACAAAGAACAGCACGAACATGGGAAACGCGCGTTTAAGCGAGAACGTGCTTTTGGCGTCGCCGCCGGCCTTGCGTGCCAGATGCATCTGCCAGCATGCGAGGACCAACGTAATGGGAATAATGGCCAGCGTCCTGGTGAGCTTGACCACTGTGGCGCTTTCGAGCACATTGGCGCCGGGATGCATACTGTCCCAAGCGCTCGCCGCAGCCGTTACGGACGAGGTGTCGTTGATGGCGGTGCCGGCAAACAGGCCAAAGCCCTCGTTGGTCAGGCCGAGCATGCCGCCGAGCGTCGGGAACACGAGCGCCGCGATAACGTTAAACAGGAAGATGACCGAAATAGCCTGGGCAATCTCGCGATCGTCGGCATCGATGACGGGCGCGGTCGCGGCGATGGCAGAACCGCCGCAAATCGACGAACCCACGCCCACAAGCGTCGCGATCTTGCCCGGCACGTTCATAACGCGGCAGAGCACAAAGGCGATGACAAGCGAGGTCGAGATCGTCGCCACGATAATCGGTAGCGACTGGGCGCCTTTGGACAGAATCTGCGAGAGGTTCATCCCAAAGCCAAGCAGGATTACCGCGTACTGCAAGACTTTTTTAGACGTATAGGTGACACCGGCGGCGAGCTGTTCGCGACGGTTCTTGGGAAAGACGAGCGCCAGGACCATGCCAAGGAGGATGGCAAACACCGGCCCGCCGACCACCTCAATCTGTTTGCCGAGCAACGTCGCGGGGATGGCGACGATCAGGCAGAACAAGACACCCTTCCAGCGCTCGCGTACGATATTCGCCAGTTGCATATGGGATTCCTTCTTTCTATTTCACGTTTGCGACGGCTTATGATACGGCAACATTGAGCACAGCCTTGCGCAAATACAGACTAAGATGCCGCAATAGTTCTTGGACAACAGCCGAATTACCCACCGCGGAGAGCCGATTCGCGGCATAATTAACAGCTGACATATCAGTGTGATAGAACGGTTGCGAGGCACTATGGAAGAATCGATGCACATCGGCGAGCAGGAAACGAGCCTACAGGACCAGTCCTACCACACCATTCGACGCAAAATCGTCTACCTGGACTACAAGCCGGGCGAAAAGCTGGGCGTCAAGCAGCTTTGCGACGACCTGGATATGGGGCGCACCCCTGTGCGCGAGGCGCTGGTGCGTCTGGCGCAAGAGGGCCTGGTGCGTACCGTGCCCCAAAGCGGCACCTATGTCTCGCCCATCAACCTTACTCTTGCCGAGAGCGCCTGCTACATTCGCGAGCACCTGGAAAAGCAGGTGATTGTGGAGTGCTGCGCCCGTGCCACCTCGGCAGGCATCGAGCAGCTCGACCGAGCCATCGCGCTGCAGGAAAAGACCATGGCCGAGGAGGATCGCATCGGCTTCTTTTTAAGCGACAACCTCATGCACCGCATGATCTTTAGCATCGCGTGCCGCAGCACCGTGTGGTCGTGGCTCGAGGCGACCAATGCCGACCTGGAGCGCTTCCGCTGGCTGCGCGCCGCCACGCAGAGGCTCGACAATCAGGAGATTGTTAACGAGCACAAGAAAATCCGCCGCGCCATCGCCGGTCGCGACCCCATCGAGGCGAGCTTTTTGGTCAGCAAGCACCTGCACATGATGTTCCGCAACCAGACCGAGGTCCTGGACCAATATCCCAAGTACTTCGAGACCAGCAAGCTCCGCTAACCTGCCAAAAAGGGACAGGTTTATTTTGGCAGGTTTTATCTGGGCAAATGCAACAAGGCCCGACTCCGCCACAACGGAGCCGGGCCCTTCTTGTTAGCGCGTTTCGACAACGGAGCACCTGATGTCAGTCACCAACAGCGAGCGAGCCGCATTTGCGCCAAGGTGACGTGAAATGAGAGGGCGCTGACCTTCTGGTCGCGCCCTCGAAATTGAACGTCAGATTGGCGTGAATGCGGCTCGCGCAGCGTCGAGCTGTTCCGGCGTTTGGTAAAACGCCGGAACAATAATTACTCGACTGTGACACTCTTTGCCAGGTTACGGGGCTGGTCGACGTCGCAGCCGCGCAGGATGGCTACCTCGCGGGCAAGCAACTGCAGCGGGACGCTCGCCGTGATGGGGCTGAACACGTCGCGGACGGCAGGCACGCGAATGATGCAGTCGGCGATCTTGTTGATCTCCTCGTCGCCCTCGGTGGCAACGACGATGACCTTGGCGCCACGCGCCTTGCACTCCATGAGGTTCGACACCGTCTTATCGTACGTGGCGCTCTTGGTCGCCACCGCGATGACGGGAAAGCCCGGATCGATCAGCGCGATGGGGCCGTGCTTCATCTCGCCGGCAGCATATGCCTCGGCATGCAGGTAGCTGACCTCCTTGAGCTTGAGCGCGCCCTCGTAGGAAATGGCGGCGCCCATGCCACGACCCACGAACAGCGCGGACTGCGCGTCCTTGCACACAAGTGCGGCCTCGTGCACGGCCTCGGTCTGCGTATCCAGAATCCACTGGATCTGCTCGGCCGTATCGGAAAGCTCGCGGAACAGCATGCGCGTCTGCTTGGTGGTCAAGCGGTACTTGACCTGCGCCAGCAGCAGGGCCAAAAGCGTGAGGCTCACAACCTGACCGATGAAGCTCTTGGTCGAGGCGACCGCGATCTCCTTGTTGGCCTTGGTGTAGATGACGCCGTCGCTCTCGCGCGCCACCGGGCTGCCCACCACGTTGGTAATGCCAAAGACCTTGGCGCCCTTGATGCGCGCGTCGCGAATGGCGGCGAGGGTATCGGCCGTCTCGCCCGACTGGGACACGGCAACGACGAGCGTCGTCGGCGTGATGATGGGGTTGCGATAGCGGAACTCGCTGGCAGCCTCAACCTCGGTGGGAATGCGAGCCCAGCCTTCAATAAGGTTCTTGGCGATGAGTCCGGCGTGATAGCTGGTGCCGCAGGCGATCACGTAGACGCGATCGATGTCGTTGAGCTCCTCGAGGGACAGGCCCAGCTCGTCGATGTCGAGCTCGCCGGCCGGCGTCATACGACCGACCAACGTGTCGCGCACGACGCGCGGCTGCTCGTGGATTTCCTTGAGCATAAAGTCGGGATAACCGCCCTTTTCGGCCATGTCCAGATCCCAATCGATGTGGGTGACCTTGGGCTCGATGACATTGCCGGCCTCGTCGGTATACTCAACGCCCGCAGGCGTGAGCTTGGCAAACTGACCGTCCTCGAGCACCACGACATCGCGGGTGGCGTCGATAAGCGCGATCACGTCGGAGGCAACGTAGGAGCCGGTCTCGCCCATGCCGACCACGATCGGGGAATCCTTGCGGGCCACGGCGATCACGCCAGGCTCGTCGGCGGAAACGGCGGCCAGACCATAGGCACCGACCACATGGGTGCAGGCCTCGCGCACAGAGCCCATCAGGTCGTGCGTCTCGGCATAAGCCTCTTCGATCAGATGCGCGAAAACCTCGGTATCGGTCTCGCTCTTAAAGTGGTGGCCGCGACCCTCCAGCTCTTCGCGCAGCTCGGCGAAGTTCTCGATGATACCGTTGTGGACGATGGCGATACGACCGTCGCAGCTGGTATGGGGATGAGCGTTAACGACGGAGGGCTTGCCGTGGGTGGCCCAACGGGTGTGGCCGATACCGCAGGTTGCGTCGCTATCGATATTGGAAAGCTCGCTCTCCAGACCCGCGACCTTGCCCACGCGGCGGATGACGTCGAGGTGCGCCGCGTCGCCCTCGCCCACCTCGAGCGCGACGCCCGAGGAGTCATAGCCGCGATACTCCATGCGCTTAAGACCTGTGACCAGGATGTTCTTTGCAATATCAGAGCCGGTGTAGCCGACAATTCCGCACATAGGATAAATCCCTTCGCTCGCGTGACTGCAAGACGTCCACGCACAGGGGGCGCTGAGACGTATAACGTTCGAGTATTGTACTCACGCAGGCGCAAGCTGATATACCAGAACTGGTATCTTAATCGCGATACCACCCGATATACACACCCCCACCACCACAAAGGGGACAGGCACCTTCGTGGTGGTTGCGCTGGTAGCGGCGTTTCCCCAGATAAAACCTGTCAAAATAAACCTGTCCCTAATTGGCAGGTTTTTACACCCTGGGGGCGGGCGATGCTACAATCTGGCTTGTACTTGAAACGCATCAAAGGGACCGCTATGGCAAAGGTAAAAATCAGCGACGTCGCGCGCGAGGCCGGGGTCTCGCTAGGCACGGTTTCTAACGCGCTCAACCATCCCGAAAAGCTGCGCCCCGAGACCCTCAAGCTCATCAGCGAGACCATCAATCGCTTGGGCTACCTACCCAACCAAAGCGCTCGCCAGCTGGCCGGCGGCACTACCAAGTCCTTTGGCCTGGTCCTCCCCCGTCTCGATCACGGCTTTTCGCTCCAGATTGCCAGCGGTGCCCACAACGAGGCACGCAAGCACGGCTATGACTTGCTCATCGCCAATGCCGATAACGACGACATTCTCGAGGATCATTACCTGCGCTATTTTATGGGCACGCAGATGTCCGGCGTCATGGTTCAGCCCATGGCGTCCCCCGACTGGCACCCCGCCATGGCAAGGATGCCCGTGCCGATCGTCCATCTGGACATCCACTGTTCCGAGCCCGGTTATTACGTGGCCGCCGACAACGAGGCACAGGGGCGCATTATCGCCGAGCTCGCCATCGCCCGCGGCGCGCACCATATCACCGTTGTGGGCAGAGCGGCATTTATGCAGCTCACCCTGCGCGTGCTTGGCATTCACAAGGCCCTTGCCCTGCACCCCGATATCAAGATCGAAGTCATCGACGCCGGCGAATGGAATACCGCTGCCGACGGCTACGGCATCGGTGCCCAGATTGCCGAGCGCTCCGGCGACGAGCGCCCCGATTTTGTCATCGGCCTCACCGACGTACTGGCCTCGGGCGTCATCTCGGCGCTGGTCGATAAAGGCATCTCCGTCCCCGAGCAGGTCCGCGTGGCCGGCTGCGACGGCAATCCGCTCGCCTGGAGCGGGTCGGTCTCCCTTACCACCGTGGCACCGCCGGGCTACGAAATTGGCCGCAAGGGCGTGCAGCTGCTCATGGAGCAAATCGAGAACAAGCCCGCTGCCAAGACCAGACACGTCCGCATCGGCTCCGCCGCGCGGCCCGTCACCGCGGTCACGGCCACCGAGGACATTAACCGTCAGGAGCTCGTGCGCCCCTTCTTGCTCGAGCGTGCGAGCACCCAAAAGGCCGAGCAGCACCCGACGGGCCAGGCCATTGCCCCAATAACCGACATCAACCTGGGCGCCTACCTGTAACAAAAAACGCCGCAACGGAAACAGCTCCGCTGCGGCGTTTTTGTTGGCCCACGTACCCATTTGGCCAGGGCCGCGGTTGTAGGAATTTATGGAATGAAATCCAGATTTTTACGAGCTTCTTAGCAAAAATGGATTCAATTCCATATTTTCACACCCGACGGAATGGCTTCCGCGCAGGCGTCGCCGTCGCCACCGTTAGCGGCAGACGATCTCGATGGGCACGTTCAAAATCTTGGCGACCTTGAGGATCGCGTCGGTCTGGCTACCCAGGCAGGCGGCCATGTGGCGGGTCGGGCCAGTCTCGTTCCAGCGGTTCATAAACTCGCGCGCGCCGATCGAGAACTTCATGCGCATGTTGGTGTCGCCGAAGGTAAGGATCGGGCCGCCAACGTTCTCGCCCTCGACAACCACAAACTAAAAGTTACCGTCACCGTCCCGCGGGATCGGGCGCGGGACATGGCGACTCGCGTGCGAACGCTAACACACGGCCTTGACCGCGGCCGGCAGATCGAACAGCGTATCGAGCACGGCCTCGCAGCCGTCCACCACGTCCTGCGGCAGCGGTACGATATCGGGAACGGCAAAGACATGACAGCCGGCCGTGATGCCCGAAACACATCCGTTGCGCGAATCCTCGACCACGGCGCATTCCTCGGGAGCAAAACCCGCGCGCTCGCAGGCGAGCAGGTACATCTCGGGATCGGGCTTGCCGTGCACGACGTCCTCGCCGCAGGTCACCGTTTCAAACTTGTCAAAGAGGCCGACCATCTTAAGGTTGCGCTCGGCCGTAACGAGGCGCGACGACGTTGCAAGGCCCACGTGATAGCCCGCAGCCAGCAGCTCGTCTATGCACTCGGCAGCGCCGGCCTTAAGCTCCAGATCGGTCTTGACCATCTCGTCGCGAATCTCCTTGTGGCGATGATAGAGCGCCTCGGCGGTTTCTCTGCTGCCGTAATGCGCCTCTAGGATGCCCATGACATCGGGCAGTGTGCGACCGATAAATTGATGAATCAGCGTGTCATCAATCGCGACACCCAGCTCGACCGCGCCCGCTTTCCACGCCTTGATGCCCAAACGCTCGGTATCGACCAGCGTTCCGTCCATATCAAAAATGACAGCCTTGATCATATCGGTCCCCTTCATCGGCTTGCGTTACCGCCACTCTACCGCACTTTACAAACTTGTATATAACGTATATAGCATATTGCACTTTCGTTACATAGATAGAAGTCTTATGACAAGCTACTCGGTGGGATTATAGTTTTCGATCGAGTACTCAACGGTAAGGAACGTTTCATGTTTTCAGATAGCACCGCGTCCGCAAAGGAGCTTCAGGACAAACTCGCAGCGCTTGAGCAACTGCTTTTGGCATACGGTCGCGTCGCCATCGGCTTTTCCGGTGGCGTCGACAGCAGTTTTTTGGCCGCCGTCTGCTCCCGCATCATGCCCGCCAACACGCTACTCGTTCACCTCACCACGCCGCTCATCGGCACGCCCGAGCAGGCTTCGTTTGAGCAGGCCGTTGACGGACAGGCCAATGAGGGGCCACATTTTAAGCTCCCGGTGCTCAATCTTTCGGTCGACCAGCTGCAGCTCCCCCAGGTAGCCTGCAACGATGCGGACCGCTGCTATCACTGCAAGCGCGCCGGCTTCACCGCCATCGTCAACCACGCCAAATCGCTGGGCTTTCCCACCGTCATCGACGGCAGCAACGCAAGCGATCGCGGCGACTACCGCCCCGGCATGCGCGCCGCCCAGGAGCTCGGCGTGCGCTCACCGCTTATGGAGGTCGGCTTTACCAAGGACGAGGAGCGCGAGCTGCTACGCGCCTGGGACTATCCCGTCTGGAACCTGCCGGCAGGAGCCTGCCTGGCCACGCGAGTCCCCACGGGCGAGGAGCTCACGCGCGAGAAGGTCGATGTAATCCGCACCTGTGAGGACTACCTGCACGACCTTGGCCTGGACCAGGTCCGCGCACGCCTCGTCGGCGGCTGCATGCATATCGAGGCCGCGCCGTCAGATGTCACCAAGATTGCCGCCCTCGGCGGCACCGCCGTCGACGCCGAGGGCAAGACTCCGCTGCCCGCCGCCATCGAGTCCGCGCTGCGAAACCTAGGCTGCGGCCATATCTCCCCCGAGGTCACCCCCTACATCCACGGCAACATGAACCAATAGGTTACGCCGTTTTAACCTGCCAAAAAGGGACAGGTTTATTATGGCAGGTTTTATCTGGGGAAACGCAAACAGGGCCGCAACGTCGCATGGCGTTGAGGCCCTTTTCCTTGGAGAAGGATCAATTGATTGAGCGGGCAGGTTACACCTAGCCCTCGAGCCCGGCGTTAATAAGCTCCGCGATCTCAACGGGATCGGTGCTCGCACGCACCTTGTCGCGGAAGCCGGCATCCATCAGCATCACGGCAGCCTTGGAAAGCAGACGCAGGTGCGTGGTTCCGGCTTCGCCGGCGGGCACGTACAGTGCAAGCGCGACATCGACGGGCACGCCATCAAAACTCGGCCACTCGACAGGCTCGGCCAGCTTGAGCACGGCAACGCCCGGCGTATGGATCGCGTCGCTCTTGGCATGCGGAACGGCAAAACCGGCGACAAGGCCCGTCTCGGCCTCGTTCTCGCGAGCGATAAAGGCGGCCTCGACGGCAGAGGCATCGTCAGCAAAGCCAAGCTCAACAGCCTGCTCAGACAAATAGTGCAATGCATCCTCGCGCGTTGCGGCGGCATGCCCAATCGTTACCTGGTTGGCAGATACAAATCCCATGGAAAACACTCCTTACAACACGGACCTGACCGCAGCCTCGATACCCTCGGCGTCCAGACCGTACTTATGCAGCAAGTCGACCGCAGGGCCGGACTCGCCGTACACATCGCGCACGCCGACGCGGCGAATGGGCACCGAGTGCTGCTCCGCGAGCACCGTGGCCACAGCCTCACCAAGACCGCCGATAATCGAATGCTCCTCGGCGGTGACCACGCAACCGGTCTTCTTTGCGCTGGCGACCACCAGGCGCTCATCAAGGGGCTTGATCGTGTGCATATTTATGACCTCGGCGTCGATGCCATCGGCAGTGAGCGCCTCAGCAGCCTCGAGCGCCTCGCCGACCATAAGACCGCAAGCGACGATCGTGACATCGGAGCCTTCGCGCACAACCACGCCGCGACCGATCTTGAACTCATAGTCCTCGCGGTCGTTGATGATCGGTGTCGCCAGGCGACCGAAGCGCATGTAGACCGGCCCCTCAAACTCATAGGCGGCGCGCACGCAAGCACGAGCCTCGATGTCATCGGCGGGAACGACCACCGTCATACCCGGAATCGTGCGCATGAGTGCGATATCCTCGCAGCACTGGTGCGTGGCGCCGTCCTCACCCACCGAAATGCCGGCATGGGTGGCGCCAATCTTGACGTTGAGGTGCGGGTAGCCAATGGAATTGCGGACCTGCTCGTAGGCGCGACCGGCGGCAAACATCGCAAAGGTGCTCGCAAAAGCAACGCGGCCCGTGGTCGCGATGCCGGCGGCAAGACCCATCAGGTTACTCTCGGCGATGCCGGCATCGTAAAAGCGCTCAGGATGGGCAGCCTTAAACTTACCCGTCTGCGTAGCGGCAGCCAGGTCGGCATCGAGCACTACAAAGTCATCGTGCTCATTGCCCAGCTCGACGAGCGCCTCGCCGTAGCTTACGCGCGTGGCGACTTTTTTGACCTCTGCCATTAGAGCTCCTCTCCTGCTGCCGCGAGCTCGGCCATGGCCTGCTCAAACTGCTCGTCATTGGGCGCCTTGCCATGCCAGCCAACCTGGTTCTCCATAAAGGAGACGCCTTTGCCCTTCACCGTCTCGGCGATGATAGCGACGGGCGCGCCGGTCACCTCGCGAGCTTCGGCGAAAGCCGCCTCAATCTGCGCCATGTCGTTGCCATCGGCTAGCTCTATCACATGCCACTTAAAGGCGCGGAACTTGTCGGCAAGCGGCATGGCCGAGTTGACTTCATCGATCGTGCCGTCAATCTGCAAGCCGTTGTGGTCGACGACGGCAACAAGATTGTCGAGCGCATGGTTGCCGGCAAACATAGCCGCCTCCCACACCTGGCCTTCCTCGCACTCACCGTCGCCCAGCAACGTGTAGACACGGTAGCTGTCGCCCCAGTGCTTAGCGGCAAGCGCCATTCCAACTGCAGCAGAGATGCCCTGACCGAGCGAGCCGGTGGACATATCGATGCCTGGGGTATCGTTCATGTTGGGATGGCCCTGCAGTCGGCTGCCAATATGGCGGAGCGTCTCGAGCTCTTCGACGGAAAAATAGCCGCGATTTGCCAACACCGAATACAGGCCCGGCGCCGCGTGACCCTTAGAGAGCACAAAGCGGTCGCGATCGGCCTTGTGAGGGTCGGCAGGATCGATACTCATTTCCTCAAAGTACAGATACGTCATGATGTCGGCTGCACCGAGCGATCCACCCGGATGTCCCGACTTGGCCGCGTGAACCGCAGTCACGACACCCTTCCTGACCTCATTGGCGACCTTCGCCAGCTCCTGGTTGGTCATACGAATTCCTCTCTTGAGAACAACCCCGGCACCGGATGGCGCGATGCCGAGGGCAACCCGGTCGTTAAGCCTGAGCGACGACCTTCTGCCAGTCAGCCTCAAAAGAGGCGAGGCCCTGGTCGGTCAGCGGGTGATGCAGGCACTTCTTGAGAGCGGCCATGGGCACGGTCGCGATGTCGGCACCAAGAAGAGCCGCCTGGGTCACGTGGTTGGGCGTGCGGACCGAAGCGGTGATGATCTCGACGGTGTCGTCGACGTTCTTGCCGGTCCAGTCATAGTTCTTGATGCAGGTCACGACATTGTCGAGCTGCGAGATGCCGTCCTCGGCGATATCGTCAAAGCGGCCGACAAACGGGCTGATGTAGCGGGCACCGGCGTTGGCGGCCATGAGGGCCTGCGTCGGCGAGAAAACAAGCGTCATGTTGACGCGCACGCCCGCATCGGCCAGGGCGCGGCAGGCGGCGAGGCCGGCCTCGCACACGGGAAGCTTGACCACGATGTTGGGAGCCAGGGCGGCAAGGCGCTTGCCCTCCTCGATCATGCCCTCGGCAGTGGTCGCGGTGGACTCAGCAGACACGGGCAGGCCCTCGCAGAGCTCGGCAATCTTGAGCATATGGGGCTCAAAGTCGGCGAGCTTGCCGCCGGTCTTGGCGTACAGGGACGGGTTGGTGGTGACGCCGGCAAGGCAGCCCCAGCTCTTGGCCTCGGCGATCTCGTCAAGGTTGGCGGTATCGATAAAGAACTTCATGGTGCAAACTCCTTCTAAGGAATCCAAAACTCAAAAAATAGGACAAAGGGGATGTCCCTTTGTCCTATGTGCCGGGCCTGCAGCTGGGACATGCCCCAGGCCCGGCGTCGTGTAGGAAAAGCTACTTAGAGAGCCTTCTCGATGCGGCTCGTGACGCCCTTGAGGTTAAGACCGACGACGTACTGCTTGATCGGGCGCTTGATGTGCTCGATCACAAAGCGCTTGCCGTCAATGTCCTGGGCAGCGAGGTTGCGATAGAGCTTCTCGATCTGCTCCTTGACCTCGGGATCGTTGAACGCGTAGTGGCCGGAGACATCCAGAATCTTCAGGCTGAGCTCGTCGTCGGCCAGAATGTCGTCAACCTGCAGGTTGACATCGTCGCCGGTCATCCACTTGCGCCAGCGCTCGGTCTTGATGGCCTTGACCAGCAGCGTGTGATACAGATCGGAGGGATCGTCGCACAGGCCGTTGTCGACCAGAATCTGCTCGGTTGCGCAGAGCTTGAGGTAAGCGCGGGTCTCCTCGGTGCCGTACTGAGGGGCGACATTGGAAGCGGTCACGTGTGCCGGGATGTGCTCGAGCAGCGTCGCGTCGTCCAGGTAGTCGGCGTTGTGCTCCTTCAGGCCCACGCCGTAGCGCTTGGCCATGTCGGCGAGCTCGCGGGCATTCTTAAAGTTGTAATGACCGACCTGCTCGGTCCAACGGGTGAGCGTACCGGTCTGGCCGACGATAAAGGTGGGCATGGGGCAGCCGCGCTTCTCGAGCTCGGGCTGCAGCTGAGAAATGAACTCCTCGTACTTGTCGGTGGAGGTCAGGCCGCCATTGGTCTCCTCGGTACCGACCTCATAGGCAACCTCGGGCAGGTTATGCTCGCGACGGTACTGCTCAAGATAGTCGATAAGATCGATCGTGCGGCGAAGCACCACGTCGAGCGGAATAACCTTGCCGATCTGATAGGGGTCCTTGGTGGGGTCGACCATCAGCAGGTCAAAGCCTGCCTCCATGTCGGCGACAAAGGACTTGCGGGCGAGCTCCATGGCCTCGTCCTCAGGCAGGTGGGCGTTACGCTCCTCGTCGCGCTGCCACGGACCGCCGTGATCGCGGCACAGGTAGTACGGACCGGTATAGCCCACCTCGTCGGCAACCTTCTTAATGTCGGCGGCAAAGCGCGTCTGGTCCCAACCGTTGACGTAGCCGGCGCCCATCTCGTCCATATCGACCTGGTTGCGGCTAGCGATAAACATGGGCGGGAAATCCTCGTCCTTGGCAAGCTCGAACACGGCCTGAATCAGGTTGGGGCTCATGGGGCCAATGCCGACCATGGTTGCGTGATCGCCGCTGTCCTGCAGCTTGAGCATGCCCTGAACGGCCTGGCGGATGGTGAGGTTGGACATTTTGTTCTCCTTCTCCAGAGGATTTTTGACAAAAGTTCCCTGGGACCCAGATGTGGGCCCTATCAGTGCGGATGGATTTTGTTGTGTAGGGGCGGTTGTGCGGAGTCAAATCCATCCCTCCGCACAACCGGAGTCCTTAAAGGTTTACTTGGCCTGCTTATCGAGCGTGGGCTTCATGGCAATCAGGATTGCAGCGGCGACCAAGGAGCCAATCACGATGTCCAGGCAGAACAGCGCGACGTTGTTGGTGGCCAGGGCGACAATAAAGCCACCATGCGGAACATAGCAGTCGATGCCCTGGAAGGCGGCAAGCGCCGCGCCCACGGCAGAGCCGATGCAAATGCCGGGCAGGGTGTGGCCAAGATCCTTGACCGCGAAGGGAATAGCGCCCTCGGTAATACCGATGCAGCCCATGAACAGCGCAGAGATGCCCATCTGACGGTCAGCGTCATCGAACTTGTTCTTGGCGATGAGCGCAGCGAGGCCGCAAGCAATCGGGGGAATGGCGACGGCGACGCGGAACATACCGTTGGGGCCGTAGATGCCGGAGGCCATGATGGCCATGGTAAAGGTCGAAGCGGTCTTGTTGATGGGGCCACCCATATCGAAAGCGGTCATAACGCCAATGACCAGGCCCAGGACGACGGCGGAGCCGCCCTGCAGGCTGCCGAGCACGCTGGTGAGCCAATCCATCACAAAGCCAAGCGGCGTGGCCAGGATGTAGATGTAAGCCATGCCCAGGACGAGCGAGGTCAGAATTGGGATGATCAGAATGGGCATGATGGTCTGGATGGTGTTGTTGACCTTCCAGGTCTTCATCCAGCGGACAAAGTAACCGCAGATGACAGCCATGATCATGGCGCCCAAGAAGCCGGTCGAAACGCTGTTGCCACTCGAGGTGACGACGGCGTTGTTAACCAGGTAGCCCAGGACGAAGCCAGGGGCAAGTGCGGGCTTGCCGGCCATCGAGTAGGCGATGTATGCCGCAAGCACCGGAATCATCATAGAGATGCCGGCCATACCGATGGTATTAAGGCTCACCATCAACGGGTTGGTGACCTCCATACCACTAGCACCGGCAGTACCGGATGCCAACGAGAAGGCGAGGAACACGCCACCGATAACGACGATGGGGATAAAATAGGAAACGCCGGTATTGAATGCATTGAGCAGCGTCTTGCCAGGATCGGCAAAGATGGACTGCTTGGACGCCGGTGTCGGGGCCTGCGGGGCAGCGGAGACGGCCTTCTTCTCTGCCTTGGCCTCGGCCTTGGGCGCGTCAACGGCACCGCCCGTCGCCTTAATGATCTCAACAGCCTGGTCGATGATCTTGACCGGATCGGCGATCACATCGGAAGTACCGACCTTGAGGAACTTGCCCTCGGCCATCTTCTGCTCAAAACGGTCCTCGTTCTCGACACCCACGTCGACG
Source organism: Collinsella sp. (assembly GCA_019414055.1). GTDB lineage: Bacteria > Actinomycetota > Coriobacteriia > Coriobacteriales > Coriobacteriaceae > Collinsella. The sequence continues at coordinate 18,381 of DXMV01000010.1, read as the reverse complement.
GACTCCAGGACCAGGTCGGCGGAATCCACGTCTTCCTGCGTCAGCTCATTCTCGATACCCAGGCCACCCTGAGCCTCGACTTTGCACTCGATGCCACGAGCGGCGCATTCATCCTGAATCGCCTTCTGGGCCATATACGTATGGGCGATACCCACGGTACAGGCGGCAACGCCTACGATCTTCATTGCTTCCCTCTTTTCATAGAGTTGCGTGCGCAAGACACCGTTTGCGGAGGCCTCCGGAGCATCCCCTGCCGTTTGGACTTGCTGTCTTTTCGACAAGACCAATATAGGTGCTCGTTTTTCTTAATGCCAGCTTATTTCGGTAAACGCGCAGGTCAGAGCGTTGGTTATGCGATTTAGTTATGCGTTTAACCAAAAATGAATCCTGCGATTTTACCCTCAATTTCAAAAGTCAAGAAGTATTTGAATTTCTCGGTAGACGGCAGACGCGCATGCCGGTCACAAATTTCGGCCCCACCCATATACCGCATTTGTTGCATACTCATAATGAAAGGAAAGGGTCGCTCACCGAAGCGCATCCCTCACCAAGACCCAAAGTCATCATGTTGGAAAATGCTCATCTGTCGGAAGGAGTCGCTGTGGCAAAACAGCGCGTTACGATCGCAGACGTCGCCCGCGAGGCGGGAACCTCAACAGCCAGCGTCTCGTATTACCTCAACGACAAACGAGAAAAGCTTAGCGAGAAGACGCAGGCAAAGATTGCGCGCGTCATCAAGGAACTCGGATACGTTCCCAACGCCCAAGCGCAAACGCTCACCGGCAAGCAGACCCACGTCATCGCCATCATCATTTTGGATAACACCAACAAGTGGGCGGGCCTCGTCCTCAACGGCATGGAACAAGTCATGCTCCCCGCGGGCTACCAGACGGTCGTTTGCACGAGCAACTTTAACCCCGAGACCGAGCTCATGTATGTCGACAAAATGCTCTCGCTGGGCGTCGATGGTTTTATCATCCAGCCCACGGCAAATTTCAAGGCCGTCCACGACCGCATCAAGCGCGCCGGCAAGCCCGTCGTCTTTTTTGACGCGGCCATCTACAGCCCAGGCACCAGCTGGATCAAAACCAACCTCTACGACGGCGTGTACAATGCCACGCAGGCGCTTCTCGATGCCGGCTACGAGGACTTTTTCTCCATTGCCGCCAACATGACCGAAATGCGCACCCGTATGGAGCGTTTTCAGGGGTATGCCGAGGCGCTGGCAGCGAACGGACAACTCTACAAAGCGATTCCCATCGACCACAACAAGCCGTCGGTCAGTGAGCTTACCGAGTACTTTAAATACAAGCTCAACCCCGCCAAGCGAACCCTTATCTTCGTGCAAAATCAGTGGGCACTTCCCCGTGTCTACAAGGCCCTCCAGCCCATGGCCCATCTACTTCCGCAGCAGATCGGTCTTTTGGGACTCAACTGCGAAGACTGGACCAACCTCACCACGCCGACCGTCTCCACGATCATCGAGCCCGTCGACCAGGAAGGCAGGGAGGCGGCCGAGATGCTCCTCGCACTACTCGATGGCAGCAGCATGCCCGGTGAGCAGCGCATTCTCGAATGCAAACTCAATTGGCTCGGCTCCACCTCAATCTAGCCATAAGCCCAACATGGGGGCAAATGGACCAGCGGCGTTTGTCCCAAATCTTAAGTATTTGTTCGACAGAACGGCCTCTGCCGGCTCCTGCTAGACTAGTAGATTCCCAACCGTCCATCCAGGAGCCTCAATGTCGCGCAAGTCCGTCTACAAGCAAGTACTTTCCATCGGCACCGCCGTGGTGCTGGGGTTTGCGCTGTTCACGGGGTCGCTCGACGGAGCGCCCAAGCTGCTCTCGCCGCAAAGCGATGAGCAGGCAGCGGCTCTGGCCGAGAAGCAAAGCGAGAGCCCCAGCCGTACCGACGACGAGACAGACTTGGTCGCCCGGCTCGAATCGGGAACAGCGAGCTCCGAGGACTCTCAAAATAGCCAAGACTCTGGCGATGGCTCCGAATCCACCGCGACCAACACCAACGGCAGCGTTGCTTCCGCGGACAGCGTCGCCACCCCCATCGACGAGGTCGAAAACCCCGACCTCAACCGCGCCCGCGGTGTTTATCTCAGCAGCATTCCCGACTACGCCGGCAACCCCTACGTTGCCCTTCGCGCCGACAGCACGCACCCGCTCGGCACGCCGTCATTCACACTCGATGAATACGATCGTGCCACCGAAGAGGGCTGCTTTAAGAAATTCTCCAAGCTCGACAGTCTGGGCCGCACCCGCAAAGCGCTTGCCTGCGTGGGCCCCGAATCGCTCGGTCAAGGCAAGCGCGGGGATATCTCGCGTATCCACCCCGCCGGATGGCACCAGCAGCGCTACGACTTTATTCCGGGTCAAAGCCTCTACAACCGTTGCCACCTCATCGCCTGGTCGCTCTGCGGCGAAAACGCCAATCGCAAGAATCTCCTCACCGGCACGCGCTATCTCAACGAAACGGGCATGCTGCCGTTTGAAGAGCAGATCCTCGACTATATCCACGACACAGGCAACCATGTGCTCTACCGCGTCACGCCCATGTACAACGAAGAGGAACTCGTCTGTCGTGGCGTTCGTCTGGAAGCACAATCGATCGAGGACCACGGCAAGACCCTGTGCTTCCACGTGTACTGCTACAACCTGCAGCCGCACGTGCAGATCGACTACGCCACCGGCCGCAACCAGGCCTCGGGGGACTAGCCCCCAACCGCGACATGAATCGATTTGCAGCCCCAGGGATCAAATAAGGCCGCCCGGTTACCCAGGGCGGCCTTTTCGTCAGCACCTACATTGCAGGCAAAACCACACGTTACTTGGCGCGGCCCTCCTCATAGCGCTCGACCAGCTTGGCCTGCACGTCATAGGGCACCTGCTCATAGCCTGCGGGCTTCATAGTAAAGTCGCCCGTGCCGCGCGTGATAGAGCGCAGGCGCGTCGAATAATCCGTCAGCTCGGCCAGCGGCGCCTGGGCAATGACCACGGTATCGCCGCGCTCATCGGTCTCCATGCCCGTCACGCGACCGCGCGAGGCCGAGATGTCGCCCATCACGGCGCCGGCGTAGCTCTCGGGGATAGTCACCGTGATTTCCTCGATGGGCTCCAGTACCACCGGATCGGCATCGGCGCATGCCTTGCGCAGGCCGATACGAGCCGCCGCGCGGAACGCCATCTCGTTGGAGTCGACGCTGTGATACGAGCCGTCGTACACCGCGACGCGAATACCCGTGAGCGGATAGCCGGCAATGATACCGTCCTTCATGGTCTCCTGGACGCCCTTGTCCACGGCGGGGATGAGCGAGCGCGGAATGCGGCCGCCCACGACCTCGTCCACAAACTCATAGCCATCGCTCGTGCCGTCGGGCCCGATGAGCGGCTCAACGCGCAGCCAGCAGTCGCCATACTGACCGGCACCGCCAGTCTGCTTCTTGTGGCGGCCCTGGGCACTCGCCGTGCGGCGGATGGTCTCGCGATACGGAATGCGGATCGGCACGCTCTTGGCCACGACCTTGGTACGATCCTCCAAACGGTTGAGCAGCACCGAAACCTGTGCCTCACCAACGGCGGAGATAATGGTCTGGCCAGTCTCCTCGTCGCGGTCGATGCTCATGGTCGGGTCTGCCTTGCAGGCCTTCTCAATAAACGTGTAGAGCTTCTCTTCGTCCCCGCGATTCTCGGCCTCAATGGCGATGCGGTACTGCGAGTTGGGGAACTTAAACGCCGCCGCCTCGACCTTACCGGTAATGGAGAGCGTATCGCCCGTCTCTGCCGCCAACTTGGGCGCCACGATAATGTCGCCGGCATAGGCGTGACCGACCTCGGTCATGTCGCGGCCGCACATCACATACAGGTGAGCCAGACGATCGCTCTTGCGGGTGCGCGCGTTGATCAGCTCAAGACCCGGCTCAAGCGTGCCCGTCAGCACCTTGATAAAGCTAATGCGGCCCTGCTGCGGATCGGCTAGTGTCTTAAACACAAACGCCACCGGACGGTCATCGTCACTCGAGATCTTGAGCGAATCACCGTCGATGAGCGGCATCTCGCCGTAGTCAGTCGGCGCCGGGAAGTACGTGGCAATGTCGTCCATCAGCGAGTTGACGCCCTGCTCCTTAATGCAATCGCCCGCAAAAACCGGCACAAAGATGCGCTCAGCGATCGCTTTGGACAACAAGCCCTCAAGCTCCTCCTGCGTCAGCGTCTCCTCGCCTTCCAGGTACTTCATCATCAGCTCATCGTCGGCCTCGGCCACCAACTCGCAAAGATGGTCGTGGGCCTCCTCGGCCTGGGCACGATACTCCTCGGGAATCTCCGACTCAACGGCTTCGGTGCCGTTGCAGTGGCGCGCCTTCATGCGCACCAGGTCGATGATGCCGTCAAAATCCTCGCCCTCGCCCCAGGGAAGAGTCACGGCGCCCAGTCGCGTACCAAAGCGCTCCTGCAGCAGTTCCATGGTGGTCGCAAAGCTGGCCTCGGAGCGCGACAGGCGGTTTACGAATACCGCACGCGCCAGACGCAGGTCCTCGGCGGCATACCAGAGCTTAACCGTCGTAGGCTGCGGGCCGGCCTCGGCGTCGACCACAAACAGCGCCGTCTCGCAGACGCTCATCGCGGCAAAGGCGTCGCCGATAAAATCGGGGTAGCACGGGGCATCGAGCACGTTGATGCGGGCGCCCTTCCAGTCAATCGGCGCGATGGTCGTCGAGATGGAAAACGCACGCTTAACCTCTTCGGGGTCATAGTCGAGCGTGGGCTTGGTGCCGTCGTGGCCGCCCAGGCGGGCGGTCTTACCGGAAAGGTGGAGCATGGCCTCGGCGAGTGAAGTCTTGCCCACCCCGCCTTGGCCTACGAGCACCACGTTCCTTACGTTGCCGGTCTTGGGAGCACCCATGATGACCTCCTTGCAGGGTCGCGCGCGATGCGCGACGCCAACGGGGAGAGTTCGCGGTCGATGCCGTCCCGGGAGCAGCATGGTCGGCAGCCGAGCCGGCTCACCCTCCAAATGTCCTATGCCACCACCCTACCCTTGCAGTCGCCTGTCCATGCAGACCTTTCGGCACGCGTATGGATACGGGCGGCGAGAGGAGAGAGCGAGCTTGCGAGGCGATTATTGAACCCCGCGGATGCAAAAAACCGCCACAGATCATAAGACCTGCGGCGGCATCACCTCAATTAATAGTTGAGTAAATAGCTGAGCCTACCCCTCGATACGGCTCAAGAACTCACGGGTACGCTGCTCGCGCGGATGATCGATAACCTGCTCGGCAGGACCCTCCTCGACAATACGACCGCCATCCATAAAGACCACGCGGTCGGCAACGTCGCGGGCAAACTGCATCGCGTGCGTCACGATCACCATCGTCATATTCTGCGCGGCCAAATCCTTGATGACGCGCAGCACCTCAGCCGTCAGCTCTGGATCGAGCGCCGAGGTCGGCTCATCAAAGAACAAGATTTCCGGATCGAGCGCCAGGGCGCGGGCAATACTCACGCGCTGCTGCTGACCGCCCGAAAGCTCGCAGGGCACCTTGTTCTCGTTACCCGTAAGTCCCATCTGTGCAATAAGCTCGTGTGCGCGGGCTTCCGCCTGCTCGCGTGGGCGCTTAAGCACGCGGATCGGAGCATCGGTGATGTTTTTCATCACGGTATAGTGCGGGAACAGATTGTAGTTCTGAAACACCAGACCAAACCGCGAGCGCGCCTGTTTAGGCACATCGCCCTTTGCGTACACCGCGCCCGAACCCGCATCCGTCGCGACGGCAAGGTCGCCAAACGAGAGCGAGCCACCATCGAGCGTCTCGAGCAGCGTGGCACACCGCAGCAGCGTGGACTTACCGCCGCCCGAAGGCCCGATAATCGCCACGACCTCGCCACGCTTTACCTCGAGCGAGATATCCTTGAGCACCTCATTGCCGCCAAACGCCTTGCGTGCGTTCGCTATATTCATTACCGAATTAATCATGGTAGTAATCCAATTTTTTCTCCGCAGCGCCCAGCAGCATCTCGACCACGAAGTTGAAAACCCAGTAGATCAGCGCCGCAATCGCAAACGGCACCATGCTCACCTGCGAGGCAACCAGCGCCTTGGCGGTCGAGAACATCTCGCCCACGCCGATGGCAAACGCCAGCGACGTGTCCTTGACCAGCGTGATGATCTCGTTGCCCATCGCCGGCAGAATACGCTTGGCGACCTGCGGCATCACGATATACAGAAACGTCTGCATGCGCGAATAGCCCAGCACCTCGGCTGCCTCGTATTGACCGCGCGGAATGGACTGCAGGCCCGAGCGATAGATCTCGGCAAAGTAGCCGGCGTAGTTGATGATGAACGCCACGACGCACGCCGTCCACTTGGAATCGGGCGTGAGCGAAATGCCAAACACGTAGTACGGGGCAAAGTAGATGGCAAACATCTGCAGCATGAGCGGCGTACCGCGCATGACCGAAATGTAGATGCGCGCAATCCAGCGGAGCGGCGCAATTTTGCTCATGCGCATAAACGCCACGGGGATTCCCAGCGGAATCGACCCGAGCAGCGTTAGCACAAACAGCTGCAAGCTGACTAAGAATCCCTGGCCAAGCATTTGCATCATGACCTGAATAGACATTACTTGAGCACCCAATTATCGAAAGACAGACCGTAATCTGCATATTTATCACAGAGGTCCTTGACCGTGCCATCCTCGTAGAGTGCCTTGAGCGACTCGGTCACGGCATCGGCGGACTTGGTGTCGCCCTTCTTAAAGCCAACGGCGTAGTGCTCGCTGGACAGCGGCTTGTCGAGCTGCATATAGGCATCGGGCTTGGCGGCAAGCTGATACTGAGCGATCGAGAGGTCACAGGCAACGGCATCGACTGCGCCACTCTCGAGCTGCATAAACGCCGTGTTGTACTCACCGATGGTATCGAGCGTGGCAAACGTCGCGGCCAGATCCTTCTGGTCGCCCTCGAGCACATCCTGTGCGGCGGAATCAGTCTGGGTAATCACGGTCTTGCCAGCAAGATCGTCCCAGCTCTTGATACCCGCGTCCTTCTTGACCACAAGTACCTGTTCGTTGAGCATGTAAGGCTCGGAGAACGTGTAGTCGTCCTCGCGACCCTCCATGGTAAAGCCATTCCAGATGCAGTTGATGGCGCCGGAGTTGAGCAGCGTGTCCTTGGCATCCCAATCGATGGCCTCGTAATCGACATCCCAGCCCTGCTTATCGGCAACGGCCTTAGCCAGATCGAGGTCAAAACCGGTGTACTCGCCATCGTCGCCCACAAAGCCGTACGGAGGGTAGGACTTGTCAAAGCCCACCACGAGCTTCTTGGACTCCGCAGCGCCCTTCACATCCTTGGCCGCGGCAGAGCCAGCAGCGGAGCCCTTGCCGGCACCACCGCCGCAGCCTACCAGGCCGAGGCCAAGCACCGTGGCAAGCGAACCGGCTAGACCAACAAATTGACGACGAGACATATCGGCATTCATGGTATTCCCCCTTGATGGCACTTTAGTTAGGTAAAGTGAGTCATGTAACGTTCAGAATCATACACTTTAGTGAGATGGAGTACAAGGGAGGGCTTGCCCGCCGGGTGCCGGGGCAGGGGTTAAGTTTGCTGCTCTACAGTCCTGCTCACGACGGAGAGCACATTAAGTGCTCTCCTGTTCGTGCGGAACTCGCGACAAACTTAACCCCTGCCCCGGCACCCGGCGGGCAAACGTCGTTGGGCTTATCACTAACACGAATAAACCGCTTGCATATCGTCTGCTGGCTTGGAACGGTACAATACTTGCAGCTTAAATTCATGAATTAGTGGAGTTATTGATGGCAGAATCTCGTGCGGAGCGTAAGGCTCGTCGTGCTTTGATCGAGGCGGCTGAGGGGTCGGAGGAGAAAAAATCTTCTAAGAAATCCAAGTCATCTCAGGATGCGAAGGGTAAGTCGGCCAAAGGCAAGGTTAAGACCAAGCGTTCTGGCTCTCGTCACGGCGGGGATAAGGCGTCTCACTTTCGTTCCAAGGACTCGCGCACGGATTCGGCTCAGCCTGCGCGAAAGGTCGTGGATCCCAAGTCGCCTTGTTCCATCATGCGGGCTTGTGGTGGGTGCACGGCGCTCAATCGTCCTTATAAGAAGCAATTGGCGGCCAAGCAGGCTGCTATGGAGGAGCTTTTTGCTGCTCTTTGCGAGCGCGAGGGCATCGCCGTTGATCCTATTCGCGGTATGGGCGTCACCCTTGGCGACCCGGGTAAATATCCTGCGCCGCGTGGTTTTCGTCATAAGGCTGCCACTCCCTTTGCTCCCGGCAAGGAGGGCGCCGTCCGTTGCGGTTTCTTTGAGCGTGGCACGCACAAGATCGTTGCCGTACCCGAGTGTCCTGTCGAGGCGCCGGGTGCCCGTCAGGTTCTCAACGGCATCGCGCGCGAAGCTGAGCGGCTGCATATTCCCGCCTTTAATGAGGACAAGCATCTTGGTTTGCTTCGCTATGCCGTCGTCCGCTGCGGTTGGCGCACCGACCAAGTCATGGTTACGCTCGTGACCGCCCAGCGTGACTTACCGCATGCGCAGGAGTTCTTTGAGGCCGTCGCGGCGCTCGATCCGCATATCGTCACCGTCGCCCAAAATATCAACGGCCGTCCCGGTAACGCTATCTTGGGTGAGGAGACTCGTATCGTCTATGGCGCCGAGTGCATGCGCGACCAGCTGCTCGGTTGCGAATTCGATATCTCCCCTACCGCGTTCTATCAGACCAATCCACAGCAGACCGAGCTGCTCTATCAGCTTGCGATTGACGGCATGGACCTGCAGCATGGTGACATTCTTATGGACGCGTACTGCGGCAGCGGCACCATCGGTCTGTGCGCCGCGAAGGATGCCCAGGACAGGGGTGTCGGCATTATGCTGCTCGGCGTGGAGCGCAACCCGGCGGGCATTGCCGACGCACGTCGCAATGCCGAGCTCAACGGCCTCACCCGCAGCGCTTGGTTTATGGCCGACGACGCCACCGATTACATCCTGGACGCCGCCGATAACAACGAGCGCGTTGACGTTCTCTCCGTCGACCCGCCACGCGCCGGCTCCACACCAGAGTTCCTCGAAGCCGCTTGCGCACTCAAGCCGCGCCGCATCACCTACATCAGTTGCAATCCCGTCACCCAAGAGCGCGACCTACACCAGCTCCTCGACGGAGGTTATCGCCTGCTCAAGATCACGCCGGTCGATATGTTCCCCCACACCGACCACACCGAGACCGTCGCGGTCCTCGAGCGCCGCTAATCCACCGGCACAAGAAAGGGGGCGGCCCGTCTGGACCGCCCCCTTTCGTTGGGCATATGAGTCTCGTTACATCCCCTTGCGCAGGTCGCACACGCCGGCTGCCGCCATCTCGCGCAACAGCGTCTCGCGGTCGCGCGTCACGATCAAATCCAGCGGGAAGTGAATCTCGTCGAGCATCTTGCGCGCCTGGTCGAGCTTGCCAATCGCCATGCCAATATGCGCATCAGTCGAGACGCCAATCCCCACGCCCAGCTCGGCGCAGCGCTCGGCGATCTTGCGGCACACGTCCCAATGCTCAGCATCGTTGCCATGCTCAAGGCTGTGGTTGTTGATCTCGACAATCTTGTGCTTGGCCTTGGCCGCCAGCAGCACCTCATCGATATCGAACGGCACGCCCGAGCGCCCCGTATGCCCCAGCATGAACACCTTGGGGTGATCCAGGGCATTGATGTACATCTCGGTTGTCTGGGCGAGCGTCGCACCATCGGCAAACTGCGGGTTATGCACGCTTGCCACCAAATAATCCAAATTACGCGTCACCAAATCGAACAGCGAATGCTCACGACTATACGAATCGCCGGCAATATCGAGCGAAACGGGAATGTCCTCGCCAAACAGGCCTCCATCCAGCGAAACGATATCGGCCTCGGCACCGCGAAGCACCAACACGCCGCTCCAAATGCGCGGCCAGATATCCTGGTTAATAAAGAATTGGAAACTGCGCAGGTCATTGGGACAAGGCGTAACCATCGAGCTTAAATGATCGGCGGAACCGAGCACCTGAAGGCCGCGCTCTGCCGCCCAATAGATGTTCTCCTCGATGGTTGAGTACGCATGCGCAGAGAACATCGTATGAGTATGAATATCACAAGAAAGAAGGTAGGGCATCGGGTCTCCTTGTCCAGTATGGCCGTCGCGTATATTCATTGTACGCATAGCTTTCGGCAGTCGTAAAACTGCTTCATCCCAATCACACAACGGCATAGACAACGGGGTCTGGCTTAGCACCAAACCCCGTTTCACGTAAAACATTGTAAGCAGAGCGCTTTACTTTGAACGATACTCGTCCGCCAACTGCTTCCAGGCAGGCAGTGAGTTGACGATAGTCTCGTAGCTCACGCAGTAGCCCAAGCGGAACCAGCCCGGCATGCCAAAACTGTCCGAGGGCACTGCGAGCAGTTCGTACTTCTTCGCGCGCTCGCAGAAAGCGTTCGCATCGGGCTCCAACGCCTTCACCCACAGGTAGAATGCACCATCCGGCTCAACATAGGTGTAGCCGTACTCCGCCAGCGCATCGGTAAGCGCCGTGCGGTTGCGTGCATAGGCCTCAACGTCACTCGGCTCATCGATGCAATCAATAATCACGCGCTGGAAGAGCGCCGGAGCGCACACGAAGCCCAGCGTACGGGCGGCACCGGCAACGGCGGGCATTAGACGAGCTGCCTGAGGATTCGTATTGGGAACCAGGATCCACCCGACGCGCTCGCCCGGTAGCGAAAGCGACTTGGAATACGAGTAACACACGATGGTGTGCTCGTAGATCGAAGGCACCCAAGGCACCTCGGCGCCATAGACAATCTCGCGATACGGCTCATCCGAGATAAGCATGATCGGATTCTCGGGATCGCGCTTGGCGTTGACCTCGCGTAAAACATTGGCCAGTCGCGTCAGGGTATCGCGCGTATACACGGCGCCCGTCGGGTTATTCGGTGAGTCGATAATGACGGCAGCTGTCTTGTCGGTAATCGCCTTGAGCACGTTATCCACGCTCAGCTGGAACGTATCTTCATCGGCGAGCGCCTCGACACACGTACAGCCGGCCTTCTCAATCCACACGCGATACTCCGGGAAGTACGGGGCGATAACAATGACCTCGTCACCCGGGTTCGTAACGGCATTGAGCGTGCAGGTGAGCGAAGCCGCCGCGCCCACGGTCATAAAGACATCTTTGCCCTCATAGCTCGTACCGAATCGACGGTTAAGCGACTCAGCCACGGCGGCTCGACATTGCGGCAGGCCCGGAGCGGGCGTATAACCGTGCAGCTGGTCACTCGGCAGTTCAAGCGCCTTTTTGATGGACTCCGCGACGGCAGCGGGAGTAGGAACGCTCGGGTTGCCCAGCGAGAAATCGAACACGTTTTCCGCGCCGATTTGCGCCTTGCGCTCAAGGCCATAGCTAAAAATCTCGCGGATGATGGAGCTTTCCGCACCGCGAGCATACATAGTTTCGTTGATCATCTGTTCCCCTTTCGCATAGGCGCTATTGTACGCTTTAGTCGAGCAAAGCGCCGCAGCAATGTTGATTGGGGACAGACCTAAATGCGTGAAAACGCTCATTTAAGTCTGTCCCCAATCAACAAAGGAAAAAGCCTCCGCAGGTTTCCCCGCGGAGGCTTTCGCCACAAAGACTATTTGTCGTCGTCGGTGTCGGCACCGGCATTGACGGCACAGTCATCGTCGGCATCATCGGATGCGGCTTCGGCATCCTCCTGCATAGCCGCCTGTGCAAATGCCGCGGCGTCTGCCGCAAGCTCCTCCTCGCTCATGCGAGGCGCATGCTTCTTGGTCGGCATGCCGGCCGCCTTGGCATTGCGCTCCTCCTTGGCCGCCAGGATATCGCCCTCGCGCTCAAGATAGGCATCCCACTCGTTGTCGAGCAGGGCGTTCACGGCGTCGCCTTCGACGGTCTCGCGCTCAAGCAGCACTTTGGCCATCAGATCGAGTTGATCGCGGCGGGCATCCAAAATCTCGACCGCACGACGATGGGCCTCACGCATAATGCGCTGGACCTCGATGTCGATGCGGCGCGCCGTCTCCTCGGAATAATCCTGGTGATCGGCGTAATCGCGGCCAAGGAATACCTGATGCTGCGCCTCACCAAACACCTGCGTTCCCAGCTCCTCGCTCATGCCCAGGCGCGTGACCATCTCGCGCGCCATCTTGGTCGCGCGCTCCAGATCGTTGCTCGCGCCCGACGTGATGTCGTCGCACATGAGCTCCTCGGCAACGCGACCGCCCAAGAACACGGCAAGCTCGTCGAGCATCTCGTTCTTGGTCTTGAGGAAGTGGTCCTCCTGCGGAAGCTGCAGCGTGTAGCCCAGGGCCTGACCGCGGCTGACAATCGAGATCTTGTGGACCGGATCGGAATGCTCCAGGATATGGCCCACCAGGGCGTGACCGCTCTCGTGGTAGGCAATCGTGGTGCGCTCGGCTTCGGTCATCACACGACCCTTGCGCTGCGGACCGGCAATCACGCGCTCCATCGATTCCTCGACCTCGTCCATCGAGATCACGGAACGATGGCGGCGGGCAGCCAGCAGCGCAGACTCGTTGAGCAGATTTGCCAAATCGGCGCCGGTGAAGCCAACGGTCATCTGGGCGAGCTTCTCAAACTTCACGTCCTCGTCCATCGGCTTGTTCTCGGCATGCACGCGCAAGATCTGCTCGCGGCCCTTCACATCCGGACGGTCGACCGTAACCTGACGGTCAAAACGACCGGGGCGCAGCAATGCCGGATCCAGAATATCGGGGCGGTTGGTCGCGGCAATCAGGATGACCGACTCGCTCTCCTCAAAACCGTCCATCTCGACCAGCAGCCGGTTGAGCGTCTGCTCGCGCTCGTCGTGACCGCCGCCCAAGCCAGCTCCGCGCTGACGCCCCACGGCATCGATCTCATCGATGAAGATGATCGACGGGGCCTGGGACTTGGCCTCCTTAAAGAGGTCGCGCACGCGGCTGGCGCCGACGCCCACGAACATCTCGACAAAGTCGGAACCCGAGATGCTAAAGAACGGCACGCCCGCCTCGCCGGCAACGGCCTTGGCCAGCAGCGTTTTACCGGTGCCCGGAGGGCCCACCAGCAACACGCCACGCGGGATCTTGGCACCCAGCTTGCGATAACGATCCGGGTCGCTCAAGAAGTCACGAATCTCTTCGAGCTCCTCGACCGCCTCGTCCACACCGGCAACGTCTTCAAACTTGACCTTGGGGCGCGTGGCCTCGTTGGTCTTGGCATTAGTCTTGCCAAACTGCATGTTCCTGTTGTTGGCGCCCATCATCTGGCGCATGAAGTAGAACATGATGGCAATCAGGGCAATCGTCGGTAGCACGCTCATCGCCAGGTCGCCCCAAAAATCGGGATCGTTGGTGTTGACGATGTACTTGGTATCGGGGTGCTCCGCCATAAGCTCGGCAAGCGAATCGGAGCCGACATAGGTCGAGGAGAAGCTCTTGAGCTCGCTCGTATCGCCCTTGTCCTTTTTTGTCTTCCAGTAATGACCCGCCACGCTTCCGTCTTGAACCGTATAGGTCAAATCTTCGACACGGTCCTGCTTAATGGCGTTGACCATCTCGCTCGTCGCGAGCTTTACGGTATTGCTGGAATTGGCAAAGCCGGAGCCCATGTTAAAGAAGGCATAGCCCAGAAGCGCGCAAGCCAAAATAAAATACAGCCAGCCCGTACGCGTGGGCTTCTTGCCTCCGGGCATCCCCGGGATCTTGGGCTCCCGGGGAGTCTGGGAATTGTTATCGTTACGGTCGTCGGGCATCTTACGAATAAACCTCCGGTTTCAAAATGCCCAGATACGGAAGGTTACGATAGCGCTCGGCATAGTCGAGGCCGTAGCCCACCACAAAGGCATCGGGGCAATGGGTTCCAACATACTTGGGCGTGACGGCCGAGGTACGGTCCTCAACGTCCTTCCACAGGAAGGCGGCGACCTCCAGAGAAGCAGGCTTGCGGCTCTCGAGGTTCTTCATCAGATACTTGAGCGTCAGGCCCGAGTCCAGAATATCCTCGACGATCAGCACGTCGCGACCGCGGATGTCGATATCCAGGTCCTTAATGATACGCACGATACCCGAGGACTTCACACCGTCGCCATAGCTCGAAACAGCCATGAAATCGATGTTGGTCGGCAGCTCGATCTTGCGCATCAGGTCGCCCATAAAGACCACGGCGCCGCGCAGGACCGCAATCAGCACCAGATCCTTACCCGCGTAGTCGCGCGTAATCTGCTCGCCTAGGCGAGAGACGATACCGTCGATATCCTCCTGCGTAAACAGAACCTTCTCGATATCCGGATGTTGAGAAGCCATGACAACCCTTTCTTGTGCTTATCGCCCACACACCGCCGTATGGACGCGAACTACACATTCTAGCAGCGCACGGGGTATATTTACCAGCCCGTGCGCCATCAGCGCGGGAATACCGTCAACGTCGCACAGAATAGTAGGCGCAAGGCACTATTCCGCATCGACCACACGAAGCAGATATGCCACGCGCGTTGCGGCCGTGCATTTAAAACGCTCGTCCGTGCGAACGCCTGCGACCCATACCACGGCACCTCCCGGAGCCGTTCTCACCACAGGAACGCCTGCGCGCTCAGAAACGGGAATACGAGCCTCGTTGAGCAGGTCGGATACCTTCTTACTTCGCCCACTCATGCCCAACGGACACATCACATCCCCCGGCGCGGGACCGTCTACCCACAGACGCGCCAAACGCGCCTCGGCGGGAATCTCCCCGCGCGAGCCGGCGAGCATCCGTTCGCTATCGCGATCGGCAAAGCCCAGCGTCGCGGCATCCACCATAGCGGCCGCCCCTCCGGCACCCGCGAGTTCGCGGGCACGGCGCACGATATCACACCCCGGCTCGACGGCCATCGGCTCTGCCACCAGGATGCGGCCCGCCCCCAGCGGCAATCGACCGGGAATGGTGACCCAATCGGCAACTAACCCCTCGCGCGCCGCCGGAGCCTTGAATGACAGCATGCCAAACTCCACGCGCGCATCGATTCCCGCCGGCAGCGTGACCGAACCCGATCCTTCGGCGACACAGGCGAGCACGCGCTCCACATGCCGCATCTCCGGGCGAGCGTCGGGGTCGATACGCTTAATTGCCAGTCGCACCATGCGCCGAGCGATCACCACCTCGGCCGCGGCCAGTCGGCGAGCGTCAAGGACCAGTGCACCCGCCGCCTCCTTACGCAGACAGCTTCGAAACGCCTGTGCGGAAAGCTGGGAAAGAAAGGCGTCCTCATCGCCTAAGATTTCGCAGGCGGCGCCAATCGTCTTACAGACGCTCGCGTTGCGCTGCGCCACCACCGGCATCACTCGATGGCGCACGTAGTTACGCAAGTACGACACGTCCTCGTTGCTCTCGTCCTCTCGCCACGGCTGACCATGCACCTGCAGATAGCCCACGAGCTCACCATGGGTCAGGTCGAGCAAGGGACGCACCACGATATTCCTCCGGCGAGGAATGCTCGATAGACCAGCGGGCCCCGAACCCTTAATCGCGTTCATCAAAAACGTTTCCGCGCGATCCGAAGACGTGTGTGCGGTGCAGATACGAGCCGCCGTTCGCGGTGCCCCCGTCTGGGCGCAGAGCTCGCGAACATACCTCCGCGCCGCGGCATAGCGCACCTCGCGGGCAGCCGCCTCGATATTGCCCGATTCATCATCAAAATAGGCATGCTCAACACACAGCGGCAAGCCATATTGTGCGCATAGGCCGCGCACAAAGGCCTCGTCGCCATCGGATGCCTCGCCGCGCAGATGATGGTTCACATGCAGCACGTGCAGTCGCTCGCGCGCGATGGGGGCCACACCACGCCCATCCAGAATATCCAACTTTGATGTGCATGCCATAAGAAGCAAAGCCGTCGAGTCCGCACCACCTGATACCATGAGCACCACGGGGGCAGCCGTCTGCCGCGTCGCCAGGGCTTTATCATCGGCCCACGATGCAGCATGGTGTCCATAATGCTGAGATACCGTTGGCATTTGCTTCCTCCTCTATTCGTTCGCACCCATTGTATCCTTTGGAATCTTATGTCCCGTCTGCACCTTCATATCCTTGGCAGCGGCTCAAAAGGCAACTGCGCGCTCATCGAAGGCCCCCGGGGGCTCATCATGATTGACGACGGTCTTTCTCGCCGCGAGACATTAAAGCGCATGGCAGAACTGGGGCTCTCGGCAGACAACGTCTCGGCTCTTCTCATCACTCATGAGCACAGCGACCACATCAAAGGTCTCGATGTCTGGAGCAAGCACTGGCACGGCCCCCTCTTTGCCAGCAGGGGCACTCTTTCGAGCAAAGAAAATCTTTCGCATTTGCTTGTCGAGGAATTCGATCCCGGTGACGCCCTATCCATTGCCGGCATCCACGTGCAAACCTACTCAACATCACACGATGTTATCAATCCGGTCGGCTATCGATTCAATGCTCTCGATGATTCCATTGGGTTTGCCACCGACACCGGAGAGCTATCGAGCCAAGCCATGAACACCCTCAAAGATTGTCGAGTCCTCGCGCTCGAAAGCAACCACGATGTGGCCATGCTGCGCGAGGGAGAATATCCCCGCTTTCTTCAGGAGCGCATCCTGTCTGCAAGGGGACACCTCTCCAATGGTCAAGCCGCCGAAGCCGCGCGCGAACTTGTTACCGATCGCACCGAACAGCTCATTGCCATGCATATCAGCCAAGATAACAATCGTCCGAGCCTTACCGTCAAAAGCTATGCCAAAGCTCTGGCCGCAACCCTGGATGACGAGGTCGGCAGCTCCGCAACCCTTCTCCAAGGATCGCGAAAACTCTCGATACGCCCTGCGAGTCAGTATCAGCCGGCAACCATTCAATAGACTGTCCTAGACAGCAAAAGGGGCCGGGAATCGCTTCCCAGCCCCTTTTGTTATCTCTTAATAGCACAGAACGCCAACGAAGTTAGTCAATGGAGATCTTCGTAACGTTCTTGTTCTCGACGATCTTGGGAACCGTAACGGTCAGGATGCCGTCAGCGTACTTAGCCGAGAGGCCCTCGCTCGAAGCGTCCTTTAGATACACGCCACGAGTTGCGCTGTACGAGCTGAACTCCTTCTGCAGGAAGTTCTTGCCCTCGTTCTCCTCGTCTTCCTCGACATTCACGCTAATGGACAGACGGCCCTCGTTAAGCTCGACATCGATATCGTCCTTGGCGACGCCGGTCAGATAAGCCTTGACCTCATAGCCATCGCCCTTATCCTCAACATCAACGGGGAACGCCTTAGAGGCAATAGAGCTGTTCGCCAGATCACTCATATCATCAAACAGATCGAACAACGAGCTTGCAGAGGGACGAACGCCAAAAACCGAACGATAAGGAACCATGCTTGCCATGTTTACCACTCCTTTATAGGACTGCCGAGTCATCTTCTAGGTGACTGGGACTTCTTTTGACGCTCATATATATGCCCACCCGGTGCTCATATATACACCGACTATAAAGTTTTTTAAGTCCAGTACTATAAGTATATCTAAGTGCATCCGACTAAGGTTTTAGGAAGGTTAAGGTTCTTTGAACCAGAGCTTAAATTACGAGTATGTCCACAGCTACAAATAACAAGGGGCTTACAATGAGCGCATACGCGTTGTTGGTAACGAGCTAAAGGGCATCATGGACGACCAAAACCAGAACAATATGTTTATGCCGACGCAGGGGGAAGATGCCTCTACGCAGCCGCCACGGTTCCATCGCCCCCACATCTCGCAAGAGCCCATTAATGATCCTGAGCCCGAGTATGTGACGAGAAATCGATATCAATCGCTGGAGGATGCCCAAACGGGGCGTAAGCATATGGGCGTCGCATCGGGCGATCCCGTATATCTGAAAGATGCGCCATTATCAAAAAACAGCGCAATCAATGACGATCCGACGAAAAAGCCCGTAACTCGGCATCAAAGAGGTCCTCGACCTAAGCAAACCTTAACGCATTCGGCTCGTTATCTCGAGACGCCAAAACAAGGGAAAACGATCTTCGTTTCATCAAGTAAACGACGTAGGCAGCATCGACTCCAATTCTTGCTTTTGATCATTGTGGTCGTAGCAGTTGCCCTTGTGATTCGATTTATTGTCTTTAAATAAAAGCTCATTACCCATAAGCCCAACCGGGTTACAGGTGAAATGCAACTACATTGTGATGTATTAACGCAAAAAAGGGGGAGGCCGCGAGGCCTCCCCCTTCTTCAAGTCATCCGACGGCTCGGTGCCGTCCACCGGTCAGCGGCGCCCTGGCCTCCCACGGGCTGGCCCCGCAGTACTCTCGGCGCGATGGGGCTTAGCTTC
>DXMV01000001.1 GCA_019414055.1 Collinsella sp. | reverse complement strand
TCAAATGGTTCGATGTCTGCCCGGATGCGACACAACTGGTGTGTCCATCCTCGCAGTATCCGGTTCTCAAGGTGCACGCTTTGCGGCTGATCCGGTCTCACCGGGCCGCGCGGCAAGGAGATATATTGCCAGACCGGAGGGCCCCCGGGGGCGGGAATCTGGGCGTACACATTTCCTACACATATAAGGACTCTCGGCTGGCTGGGTAAATATAAGAGGGGACCTCGTTTCCGAGATCCCCTCTTTCGCCTATCTACAGTAATAGACTCTTAAATACCTTATGCCAGCAGCTTGCGACCGGACTCTTCAATCGCGTCAAGTGCTGCATCAGCCTCGGCGGCATCCGCGCCCTTGGCGAAGATATACAGCTTGATCTTGGGCTCGGTGCCGGAAGGACGGACGATACCCTTGTTGCCATCCTCGAGATCGAACTCAATGACATTAGCCTTCGGCAGGCCGTTCACGCAGGTGTTGTAGTCCACGACGGCCTCAATCTTGGAACCGGCGAGCTCCGCAGGCGGGTTCTCGCGCAGACCGGCCATGATGCCGGCCATCTTTGCCGCACCCTCAGCACCCGGATAGCTCAGAGAAATCGTCTTATTGTGATAGTAGCCATACTTTTCGTACAGCTCGTGCATCGCGTCGGCGAGGTTCTTACCCTGCAGCTTGTAATACTGAGCCATCTGGCAAATCAGCAACGAAGTGCTCACGGCGTCCTTGTCGCGCACATGGTCGCCGGCCAGATAGCCGTAGCTCTCCTCAAAACCGAAGATAAAGCGATCGACTTCGCCAGCATCGGAAAGCGAGGTAATGATGTCACCGATGTACTTGAAGCCCGTCAGGCAGCGGCGGAGCTCAAAACCGTACTCGTCGGCCAGAGCGTCAACCATTGCGGAAGAAACGATAGTAGTAACGGCAACCTTCTTAGTGAGGTCCTCGCCGCGGGCGGCACGGGTCTTGCAAATATAGTCGAGCAGCAGGACGCCCATCTCGTTACCGGTCAGCAGCAGATAGTCATCGCCATTCTTAACGGCAACGCCAACACGGTCGGCGTCGGGATCGGTCGCAAGCAGCAGATCGGGGTGAACCTGCTCGCAGAGATCGATGCCCTTCTGCATGGCCTGTCGGATCTCGGGGTTAGGATACGGGCAGGTCGGGAAATCGCCGTTAGGTTCTTTCTGCTCGGGAACAACCGTGACATCAGTGATGCCAGCGCGCTCGAGCACCGTGGTGACGGGAATGAGGCCGGTACCATTCAGCGGCGTATAGACAAGCTTGAGCGGTGCGCCGGCAATCTCCTCGGCAGAAAGATTCGTAACGCCGCGTGCGAGAACGGCGTCGTAATAACGCTCGAGGCACGAGTCATCGATCCATTTGACCAGACCCTGCTCAAGAGCCTCATCGAAGTCCATGGACTTCACGCCGGTGAACGTATCCGTCTCGGCGATAGCCTTAGAAATTGCATCGGCGGCCTCGCTGGTGATCTGGCAGCCGTCGGGGCCATAGGCCTTATAGCCGTTATACGGCGCCGGGTTATGACTAGCGGTCATGCAAATGCCACCGGAGCACTTAAGGTCGCGGACGGCCCAGGAAAGCGTCGGCACGGGAGAAATCTTAGGGTACACGAGAGCAGTCACGCCGTTTGCTGCAAGAATGGCAGCCGTCGTCTTAACGAACAGTTCACCCTTATTGCGGCTATCGCGAGCGATGGCAACCGTCGGATGCTCGAAGGTCGCATTGAGATAGTCAGCAAAACCCTGCGTCGCGCGACCGACCGTATAGATATTCATACGGTTGGTGCCCGCACCGATAGTGCCGCGAAGACCGGCAGTACCGAAGGCGAGATCCTGGAAGAAAGCGTCGGTGATGGCGTCCTCATCACCCTGCTCCTTCATCGTGTTGAGCTCAGCGAGGAGCTCCTCGTCCTTGACATTGGCAATCCAAGTATCAAGCAGCTCATGAACATCTGCCATGTGAGTCCTTCCGTCACAATCAATAAAACGACCCGTGTAAAACAGGACAAGCGCAGCAGTGCGCTAAAGCAAATATTAGTCCATTGAGAACAGAGAACCAGCCACAGAACGGTGAACGTCTATATTCAGCGGTGGATGATTGAATTGATTTAATTGCATAAGGAATGTTGCCCGTTAACGTAAAAAAAGGGGGAGGCCTCGCGGCCTCCCCCTTCTTCAAGTCATCCGACGGCTCGGTGCCGTCCACCGGTCAGCGGCGCCCTGGCCTCCCACGGGCTGGCCCCGCAGTACTCTCGGCGCGATGGGGCTTAGCTTCCGGGTTCGGAACGGGACCGGGCGTGCC